>CAYVBR010000016.1:0-35486 GCA_964449865.1 uncultured Candidatus Nitrosotenuis sp. | reverse complement strand
GCACTACTAAACATAAAACATGAAACTATGTGCTGCTCGCAGAGGCCATAAAGGAGTCATAGGCGTCGAGTCTGCAATTGTTATGATTGCATTTGTAATTGTAGCAGCAGCCTTAGCTTTTGTCGTTCTCAACATGGGTTTTTCTACAACACAAAAGGCAAAGACAACCATTTCAACAGGTTTGAGTGAAGCAAGTAGCAGCATTGAAATTTCAGGCAAAGTCACTGGTTTTGGTTGCATAACTTCTGCAGGAGGGTGTAGTACAACGCCTAGATTAAACGTAACATCTGTACCATTCAAAGTTGTATCTGGAGGAGACGCTATTAATTTAGGAACCACGTCTACCTCAATAAAATATCTTAGTAATTCAATTCAATATGATAATATTTACACGTGTGCTATCACTAGTGCCACTAAAACTAGCTTGTCTGCAGCCTTTACAACTGCACAATCAGAAACAGGATGCTCAAGTACATTTACAAACAAACATCCGATCACAGGCGCAGAACCAACATCCACCAAGGCAATCATCTATTGGACAGTAACAACCAGTCCTCAGAATTCTATTTTAGATCAAGGCGAGCATGCTGTACTTGCAATTGCACATGGTTACAACCCATCAGGTTCTGTAGAAGAAAGACCAGCATCACTAGATAAGGTACGAGTTGAAGTGGTACTAGCTACTGGTGCCGCATTAACGGTTGAAAGACAAGTACCAAATATTACAAATACTGTAGTAGATATGGGATAAAATACAATACATTATTTGTATTTGTTTTTTAGCGCATAGGTCAAAACGGCACAAATTGTTTTCGAGTCAATTATTTTGCCGTTTTTTATCATGCCAAGTAATTTTTTCATATCCATTTTTACTACTGACATGATCTCATCTTCATCTAATGTCTGACCGCTGACTTTCTCTAATCCCTTTGCCACAAAGCAGTGTATTGCCTCCTTATTGTAACCGACAGATGGGTAATACGTGATAAGATGAATCATATTCTTTGCCTTATAGCCAGTTTCCTCCTGTATTTCACGAAATGCACATTTTTCTGGCTTTTCGCCCTTCTCAAGCGTGCCTGCAGGAATCTCAAGTATGTATCCGTGAGGAAACCGGTGCTGCTTTACTAAAATCACCTTGCCCTTTTCATCAAAGCCAAGTATTGCCGCTGCTCCGCGGTGTTCGATTACCTCCCGTCTCACTTTTCTACCATTTATCGTTAAATCATATATATTCAAACCTAGAATCTTGCCCTCATAGATCGTTTTTTTCTTCAACTAGTAATTTTTTAATTGATTGCTATTTTAATTTGTCTGGTACATCAAGTGTAGCTTTCCAGAAGATTTTGAACTCTTGATGGTATCCTTAATCCATTGCTGTGGCAGCTCTATCTTTTTTGGAATAAACAAATCTGCCGTGGACACTCCTTTGACCATTCTTACCTTCTGTGTTATGTTGTCAAGCTCAAATATGTTGTTGCTATACAAAAATAATACAATCTGATTTTTTGCAATAAATGGCTTTTGCAAAAAATAGTCTGAAAATTCCTTTTTCAATCTGGCTAGATTTTCATTTAGGTTTCCGTCAATCCATGCCAGCACAGCAAACGGTATGTATTGATCAAATTTCGCAGGATTAAAAACTAGAGTAAACTGGATTGCCTCATCATTTTGTAATTTTTTTAACGATCTTGCAACTGTTTTTGTGGATAATTTGGTAGACCTGGCAAGATCTTCAATTCTCATTCTCGGATTTCTCATGAGTTGATTTATTATTTCAAGATCCGTTCTTATCAAATCTGATCTCACGCCGGGACTGACAGCTTCGAAAATACTGAGAACTCTTACGTCTTTCATGAGGTTTTTCATGATTTCTATTTTTTGTTGTACACTTTCTTTTACCACAATACCGCAAACTGTAATTCCGCCAACACAAGGAACCATGAAAAACGGCTCACCGATCAGTTTTACCTGTTTTAGAATTTCATCTGTATCTTGACCTGTCGTTACAATGTAGATTAAATTGTAACCTAATACGGACGGCTCTATCTTTAATGTAAAATTTTCAATCGTTTTGCTTCTAATCATCTTTTCAATTCTGGACTTTACCGCAGTCCCCGAAATCCCTATTCTGCTGCCTATTTGCCTATCTGATTCTCTGCAGTTGTCAAGTAATGAGCCCAATATTTTTAGGTCTAATTTGTCCAATTTGATATTTTTAGGCATTTATTTCTTATTAAAGGATACTATTTTTCTCTAAAAGTGTCTATTATATTCAAAATATGTAGATAATACATTAAATATCAGACTAATTCTGTATTATCATTGGATTACAGGATTCAGCTGGCAACTAGAATGCTTGCAAACAAAAAAGGAAGCTTGCTTGGCGCAATCATGGCAGTATCCATAGGAATTTTGGTCATTCATGTTAATTTTGTAATATTTCAGGGATTATACGATGCGATAATTCGTGATTTGTCTGGATATAGGTTTGGAGATGTGCTTGTGACAAACAGAGAAGACGTTATTACAGAAAAATCCGATGTTTTTCTGGTAAACTGGTTTGAAAGGATACCATATGTGGAGGCTGCTGCCCCCCGGCTGTCTTCTTCAGCGTCAATCAACGTAACCAAGTCTGGAAAAATAATCCAAGATTTTCAGGTTCCAGTTGTTGGCGTGAACCCATTTCAAGATGTTAAAGTATCAACAGTACACGAAACGGTAAGTGATGGGCAGTAC
Source organism: uncultured Candidatus Nitrosotenuis sp. (assembly GCA_964449865.1). Classification (GTDB taxonomy): domain Archaea; phylum Thermoproteota; class Nitrososphaeria; order Nitrososphaerales; family Nitrosopumilaceae; genus Nitrosotenuis. Next base: position 32,747 of record CAYVBR010000016.1, on the reverse strand, counting down.
GTATTTTCCAGAAATTCAATTGTTGTTGGCTCCATTGTAGCTCGTGATCTTGGTGGTGTACATGTTGGGGATAATTTACAACTAAAAATAATAAACAGACATGGTGAGGACACGATAAAACGATTCATTGTAACTGGCATAGCAACATCGCCTGGGGGACAAGGGTTTGACTCTGATGTTGTTGTACATATTGATACATTACGAGATATGCTGGATCGCAAAAAAGAAACAGGTCAGATTCTTGTCAAACTAAACGATCCGACAAAAGCTAGCGATGTGAAAGATCTCTTTTTACGTTCCTTTCCAAATGACGACTTTAAGGCAGAAACAATAGAAGAATCCGCAGAACAAACTTTGAGTGGATTCAGATCAGGAATTGCAATGATCAACATGATTGGCTATTTTGGAATGATGTCATCTGCTTTTGCAGTAGTAACAATCCAAATAATGCTAGTATCAAGCAAGACCCGTGAAGTAGGTATCATGAGGGCTATTGGAGCAAAAAGGAAAGACATTCTCATAATTTTCCTATTCCAAGGCATGATTATAGGCGTAATAGGAGCAGGAGTTGGGACGGCATTTGGCCTAAGCTACACATTTTATGCAAAGGAAACTAAAATGTCATTTCAGGGAAGCCTCCCGTTACAGGTAAGTTATGACTGGTCCAAGATAACACAAACCGCGATAATGGCATTCGGACTTGCAGTCATTGCCTCAATTTATCCTGCATTCAAGGCTACAAAGCTTCAACCGGTGGAGGCGATGCGCTCTGTCTAGTGTTCTGGAAGTTAAAAATTTGAACAAAACTTATGGTGAGGGTGATACCAAGGTTAGCGCATTAGCTGACGTGTCGTTTTCCATAAAGAAAGGAGAATTTGTATTGATTGTTGGAAGTTCAGGCTCTGGCAAATCTACTCTACTAAACATGATAGGTTTACTTGACAAACCAACAAGCGGACAGGTATTAATCGATGGCATAAATGCAACAACTCTAGGTGACAACCAAGTTTCGTCATTTAGAAATTCAAAGCTTGGGTTCATATTCCAATTTTCTAATCTCCTGACTGATCTTACTGTTTTGGAAAATGTTTTACTGCCAAGAAATATCCAACACTCAAATCAAAACGTTATGACTGAAGCTAAAAACTTGTTAAAGGCGGTAGGACTTGAAAGCCAAATGAACAAGCGTGCAAATAAAATTTCCGGAGGACAAGCGCAAAGAGCAGCAATAGCAAGGGGTCTGATAAATAATCCTACTATAGTTTTAGCTGATGAGCCAACAGGAAACTTGGACTCAATTACTGCAGAAACCATTGTACAACTAATGAAGTCAATGGCAAAAAAACTCAATCAAACTTTCATTATTGTTACACATGATAGACATCAGTTTGGTGAAGTGGATAGAGTTATTACAATTAGGGATGGTCGTGCGTTTGAAGGCGAGGATTTGCCGCATGAAATGGAGATCAAGGTATGAGTCATTGTAAATTGTTTGTTTTGTTTTCAGTACTAGTATTAGGTCAGTTTGTAGGATTGACTGCATTTGGTCAGGTTAGCTCAAACGAATCTCCATTCAAGCGTGAATTCGGAGCTGTAAAAATCCTTGACGCCTATTTTGGAACGCTAGAACAGAAAATCGAGGTGGCACCAGGCGACAAAAATGTTCCATTTACTATAGTATTTGCAAATGTGGGGACCCAGGATATAACTGGAATAAAGGGGCAGCTGCAGCTTCCTCAGGGATTTAGTTCGGCAGATGGAAAAGGCGCACTCATTGTGGCAGATAGCGATAGCGAATCAGTGGCAGGAGATAACTTCTCCTTGACATTTTTTGTCAATCTTGACTCGCATATCCCAATCCAACAATATCCAGGAACAGTAAAGGTTGATTATTCAAGACTCCGTGAATCTGGTCAAAGAAACGAGTTTTTTGATTTCGAGTTCAAAGTAACTGGAGACAGCACTCTTAATCTAAAAGCAGTTGATCCATTTCTAACTTCTATCAAAAACAACAAAGTAACCATAGAGATATCGAATTCTGGAACCGCACCAATCTCTAACGTAAAAATCATTTTAGGCAACACACAAAATACCATATCTTCAACCCAAGTGTCACTTACCAATGTTGAAAATGTAGTCTTTGATCAAAATAGCTGGGATGTTGGAACAATTGAACCGAAATCAGCAAAATATATTTCGTTTCAGGTATACATTCCAGAAAATGTGCACACTGAGACATTGCACACTCCAATGGAAATAACCTACTTTAATGCTCATGGAGATAAGGTTGAAACAACACAAAATGTAGACTTTTACATTAATGGATTAATTGATCTAAAAATTTATGATGTCACTGTGATTGATCTCTCAGGAAAGCAAACTGTAATAGGCGAAATCATCAACGAGGGCAACACTAATGCCTTGTTTGGATTTGTAACCCTGGAGCCACTGGGTAATTCCAACATCAAAAAAACAACACAATTCATAGATGAAATCGAAACTGATTCACCAGTACCGTTTAACATTCCAATAGAGTTTAACGGGGAGCCAAAGTTTGGTGAGCATAAAATCAAAATCACACTACGATACAAAGATGATTCACGAATTGAACATTTGTTTGACTATGATACCACAGTATTTCTAAAAGATACGACAGCGGTCCCGACTCCCACGATATCTGATTACATGCCAAGTATAGTTGGATTGGCGATTGTGATAATTATAGGTGTAATAATTTTCAAAAAAATCAAAAAGAAGAAAGAGCAGGTTACAATCTAAAACCCACTAGAATTATAAGCAATTAACAGAATTTCGGATCATGACTTGGGATGAAATCAAAGTCCCCAAAGAACTAAGACCGTTTATGCTTGAAAAGGCAGAAGAAACTCTACTTGGTCACAAAAATGGCGCAATCAAACAGTATCGCTATGGAAATTTACACATAAGAGAATATGACGACAAATACTTGGTCCACATGGATAGAGTAGACCCAAGAAAAAATCCACTTGGGCATCTGATACTTGATGCACCAGAAGTACTAGTTGGACTGACAAGTGGATTATTAGGCGGTGCAAAAGTAGCTTCACACGTCTATAAAAACAGCAAAAGAACAAAAAAAGACAGACAGATTTCTGCAGCTGCAGGAGTGATATCATCTCTAGCAATAGGTTACGTTGGATACAGAATTGCCAAAAGAATCAAAAACGAGTGAGGTAATCAATCATAACTATTTTTAGAACAATTAAGGTACTCGGCAAATTAATTCCAATAATCATTTCATTACGGAAGGACAGAAGAGAATGGGTTCGCCGAGAGGGGAAAAATATTGACAATGAAAAATTCCAGAACAATGCAAGAAAAGTTCTTGATGCTTTTGTGTCGCTTGGGCCAGTTTACATAAAGCTTGGTCAGTGGTTATCATCTAGGGCAGATATCTTACCGCAACCATACATGGAAGAGCTTGCAAAATTGCAAGACGATGTTCCAGCAGCATCATTTGAACAGATAAGGCCAATTATTGAAAATGATCTGGGTCCGCTAGACCAGATGTTTTCCTCAATTGACAAGACGGCAATATCTGGCGCGTCCCTTGGGCAGGTGTATCTTGCAAAAATAGAACAAAAAAATGTCATAGTAAAAGTCAAACGACCAGGAATTGAAAGGATAATTGAACAAGATATCAAGATTCTAAAAAAAGTATTACCTCTTGCAATGAAATTCGTAGATCCGAATCTTCGCTTTTCTGCACAATCGATGCTAAAACAATTCATAGAAACAATACATGAAGAGCTTGACTATACAATAGAAGCAAAAAATCTTAAGACCATCAAAAAAAACCTTACCCGATACAACAATGTGATAATACCAGAAGTTTATGATGACCATTCCTCAAAAAATGTCCTCACAATGGAATACATTCCTGGAATCAAAATCACTAACATTGAGGATCTAGATAAAAAAGGAATTGATAGGCAAAAAATTGTAATTGATGTGCATAAGGTGTTCTTTACGATGCTTTTACGCGACTCTATATTTCATGCCGATCCACACCCTGGAAACATTTCGATTGCAGATGACGGCTCACTCATTTTGTATGATTTTGGAATGGTTGGAAGAATTGACAATGAAACGCGGATGAGACTGATCCGACTGTATCTTGCCTTAGTGGAAAAAGATCCAACAAGAACAGTAAACGCAATGAATGATCTTGGGATGCTAACTCCTGATTTTAACCGCTCAGTGATAGAGCAAGGAATAGACATGTCAATTCGCACAATGCATGGAAGAAAACCAGACGAAATGGAAGTAAGAGCACTCATGGAGCTTGCAAATAGAACAATGAGTCGTTTTCCATTTATGCTTCCAAAAAATCTTGCGCTGTACCTCAGAATGAGTTCAATCATTGAAGGGATCTACAAGACACATAGGGTAGACTTCAAGTTTGTAAATATATTGAAAAATATCTTAGAAGAAGAGCATCTAATCAAGGATGCCTATATCGAGGAATTGAAATACTCATTTGTCCGTTTTGCAAAATCAATTGACGCTACAATTTCAATTGCACCTGAGCTAAAAAAATTCTTGGAGGAAAACAGGTCATTTCAGCTAAACACAAAGCCAAAAAACAACACTTTACTCTCTGGCAGTATTCTTGCATCATCAATGTTTGTTGGCTCTGCATTCATCTATTCCTCAAACCAAACATACGGATTATTTGGAATGATTGGCTCGCTGATTGTTATGGGGATATTTGCTGTTTTTAGGAAGTACTAGTCATTCTATTGAAATCTGTTTTCCTTTTTGAGAAATTGGAATCCTAACTGTCAGTACGCCTTGGGCAAATTTTGCAGAACTGATCGCATCCTCTCCCTCTTTTATGCGGGCAGGAAGAAGGATTTTTTTATCAATCATACTAGGTCGCTGCTTGCAAACACTGTTTTCTTTCGGCTGCTCGTGCTTTTCCGCTCTAATTGACAGTATGTTCCTGTGCAAGGTGATCTTGATGTCTTTTTTTTCAAATCCGGGTAAATCAATTATTGCAACAAGATGGTTGTCCTCAAGGTACATGTCTATTGGAGGAAGTACGAATTCGTAAAATTCACGTGATTTGTTTCCTATCTCCTTCATCATCTCATCTGCCATGTATCGTACTATGCCCAATTATGCTTAATTTGGGTTTTTCAGTTATAAGTTTTGGCGGCTTTGTCATATTGTTCTTAGTCTAGATAATGTGCTCAAATCTAATATATTGAAACGGCATGCAAAAATTCGATTATTATGAAAATAACTTTTGTATTTGTGGCACTTTTAATTGTTTTTTCAAGTTTTGAAATTTTTGCGTTTGGACAAAGTATGACTGAAGTCGACAATGACAAATACATTTTTAGAATTTTTGTTGATCAAAAATATTATGATTCAGAAAAAGGATTCTATACCAAAGTATCAGTTCAACCAAGAACAGATTACTCTAATTTGTATGACTTGTTAAAAAATGAAGAAAACGCAGTAGTAATTTATCCAATTTTTACTCAGAGCGCATATTCTGAAAATGGATTTTACTACCATTATCACAAACTATGTGATGAAAAATGTCTTGAAGTACAGATCCGACAAATAGGAGATGGCAATTACAATTCATCTGATATCTCATATCAAATTTTAAAGATTCTTGGATATCCAATAATAACCGATGTAGATGTGGATAGAGATCCAACAATACTTGATTCATATGACAAAGTGATAGTCCTACACAACGAATATGTCACAAAAAAAGAATTTGACGCAATAACCACTCATCCTAATGTAATCTATCTGTATCCTAACGCGTTGTATGCAGAAGTACAATATGACCAAGATTCAAACAAGATTAAGCTAATCAGAGGACACAATTACCCTGAACAGATCATAACAAATGGGTTTGAATGGGAATTTGATAATTCCTCATATGAATATGATAATGAGTGCTTCAACTGGCAAATGATCGAAATAAAAAATGGTCTGATGCTTAACTGTTATCCAGAGCAAATAATTTTCAAAGATGCGTTCATCTTGATGGCGATAAAGCACTCTGACGATTCATTTTGGTGGAATGTTTCTCAAAAGTATGGCACGATGATTCCAAGCGACCAATACCAAAAACTCAAGCCGGTTTTGGACAATCTTAATGCTAATTCTCCTCAAAAGCAGGAAAGCCAGAATGCCCAAAATACAGAAAGCCAGAATATTCAAAAAAAGGAAAATGATGGAGGCTGCTTGATTGCAACTGCTACATATGGCTCAGAACTGGCTCCTCAAATACAACAGTTAAGGGAATTAAGAGACGGAAAACTATTGCAAACCAAATCTGGCTCTAATTTCATGGCCGCGTTTAACCAATTCTATTACTCATTTTCGCCAACAATTGCTGATTGGGAAAGAGAAAGTCCAATGTTCAGGGAAGCTGTACGAATTACCATAACTCCAATGATTTCTTCTATTTCAATTCTAAACTACGCAGACATAGATTCAGAAATTGAAGTATTAGGATATGGAATATCCTTGATTTTATTGAATATGGGAATGTACTTGGTAGCCCCTATTGTCGTAATCTACAAAGTTAGGAAATTTGTCTAGAATCAAAAATTCACCCATCTTGGAATTTTAAAAATACGGTGATTTTCTAAAAATCATGCCTGTGTATGCGATAACTGATTTAACTAAGACTTGATAGATTTTTAATTACTGGGTTTTCATCTCATTACAATTGATTATCGTAATTGAAGGAAGCGATCAGGCAGGAAAAAAAACACAGTCTGAGCTTTTAGCAAAAGCACTAAAAGCGAGAAAATTAAAGACAAAAATTTTTAGCTTTCCTGACTATACCACTCCGCTTGGAAAAGAAATTGACAATTTTCTACATGGAAAAAGAAAATTTCCGCCACAAGTAATTCACTGTCTTTTGGCTGCAAACAGATGGGAAAAACTCCAAGAAATCAAAAAGGCGCATTCTGAAAACTCTGTTCTAATCATGAACCGATATTATCAATCTAATCTTGTTTATGGTGTTGTGAATCAGCTTAATTTGAAATGGCTTCAAAACCTGGATGCTGGCCTCCCGAAGGCTGACTTGGTAATAGTTCTTGACGTTTCCCAAAAGGAATCCTTTAATCGTAAAAAATCAAAACGGGACAAATTCGAAAAGGACAGAAAATTCCTAGAACAAATATCAAAAACCTACAGAAACCTTGCAAATAAGCTAGGCTGGAAACTAGTTGATGCTTCCCGTCCGAAAGAAGAAGTCCATCAGTCCATAATGAAAATACTTGCAAAAAAGATTGTAAAACTATGAAGCCGTTTCTTGATATCGTAGATCCAATTCACAACTTTATTCGAGTCTATGAAACGGAGCTAAGGATAATAGATTCACCAATCTTTCAGAGGTTACGAAGAATACGGCAGCTTTCGGGAGCTCATCTTACATATCCCAGTGCACAGCATTCTAGATTTGAGCATTCACTTGGAGTGATGCATATTGCAGGTCAAGCAGCAAACGCACTAAAGGAAAAAGGATTACTGAATTTAGATCAAATACAAAATATCCGACTTGCTGCACTACTTCATGATGTGGGGCATGGGCCGTTTTCGCATCTGTTTGAGGAGGTTCTACAGGAAAAAAGAAAAATCTCACATGAGGAGATGGGGAAAGAAATTATTCTAAAATCTGAAATTGGAGATACACTCTCAAAATCGGGATTTGATAAAAAATTCATAACAAAGCTTGCCTTTGGTGATGCAAAATACAGATTTGTCAACGAAATTGTCTCAGGTTCGCTTAGTGCGGATATGATGGATTACCTGCAGCGAGACGGTTATTTTACAGGAGCCGAACATGCAAAAATAGATCACCAAAGAATCATACAGTCTCTAGACGTATACAAAAGCAGACTTGCACTTGACAGGTCGGCACTGTATTCATTTGAGTCCATGGTGCTATCAAGATACCAAATGTTCAAGGCAGTCTACTTTCACAAAACTGTCAGGTCAGCAGAGGTGATGATGTTAGAATCAATCAGACTTGCAGACAATCAGCTGAACTTTACCTCGCTAAATCTAGATGAATACGTCAAACTGACAGACGAATTTGTTGTAGCGCAAATTCTTTCCTTGCCAACACCTACAAATGATCTAAAAAGGGCAAAGCGATTTGCAGAGGACTACCAAAACCGCAGGCTGTTGAAATGCGTCTATGAACAATTAACAAACAAAAAATTCACCAAATTCCAGGAAACCAAAATAAAACAAGATATTGCAAAAAAGTCCAAAGTTAGCGTAAACGAGATATTTGTGGACACAACCACCACCTCGTCTCTGCCACTAACCCCATCTAAAGAAAAATCAAAGTCAATCATACTGGTAACGGAGGGATCGACAAAATCAATTAAAGAAATACCGTTTTCAAAAATACCTATGGTTTCTTCAATAGCAGGATCCATGAACATTATACGAATTTACACCCATGCGCAATACAGAAAAAAAGTTGAAATTGCAGCAAAATCGATTCTTGGTGATTAGATGGCAAAAAGAAGAATTGTAATCAAGCTTTCCGGACGAATCTTTGGAATAGAAAACAACGAAAAATTGCTCAAGGATTATGCTACCTTTCTTGTTAAAATTAGCAAAATTTGTCAGCCAATAATAATAGCGGGTGGCGGTAAAATTGCGCGGCACTATATCTCACATGCCCGATCTTCTGGCGCAGATGAATCAACCCTTGACGAGCTGGGAATTGAGGTCTCTAGGCTTAACGCAAAACTTCTAATTTACGCGTTAAAGGACAAGGCCTACCCGCATCCGCCAACCACACTTACCGAGACAAGGCACGCAGTAGACAGCGGGTTAATTGTTGTGGCAGGAGGACTGCATCCAGGACAAAGCACAAACGGAACTGCCGCTCTTATTGCTGAAAAGGTACAGGCATCAGAATTTCTAAACGCAACAGATGTAGATGGAATTTACGATTCAGACCCAAGAAAAAACCCCAAAGCAAAAAAGTTCAAGAGAATCGAACTAAGAAACCTGCGTAATATTTTAGTGCACGAGGACTCGCACGCAGGCGGTTATGACCTAATGGATATAGTGGCACTCAAAGTGATTGAGCGCTCTAAAATCAAGACGCGTGTACTAAAGGCAGACATTTCTGTTCTGGAAAAGGCAATCAGGGGCTCACCAGTAGGAACTGAAATAGTACTCTAGAAATTATTTTAGCTCGTTTTGTACGGTTGGATATTGCTCTGTCCAAATTTCCACTTTTTCACCAACATACTCTTCTATTCCCGATTCTCTGGCTTTTTTGAAAATTTCCATTGCGGCATCTTTTTCAAGTGCCTTTGACTGCGCCTTTGTGTATCCTTCAGCGTCAACTAGTATGGTAACGAATCCATCGGCGGTATGAATTACTGCAACCAGATTTTCTTCTCCAATTGGAAGAAACTGCCCATCCTTCTTTTTTGTAGTCAGTGTCAACATTGCAAATCCCCCAAGCTTGAAGAGAAGCATTTGGGATTTGCTTGACCGTTCCTTCCCAATTCTGACTGCCTGAAAATACTGCATTAATATTTACAAAAAAATTATTCCTATAAGCATTTCATCTTAACGTTTAGATAGACAAAAACAGCAAAAATTATCGTTGAACTCTAGACTTATTCTTGCACTAGTTGGAGCAGTAATAGCTGGAATAATAGGACTTATTGCATTCTCAGGCTCACAGTTCATCAACGACATATCAAAGGATGGCCTGGGCACGTTGTCGCCTGCCCCAATCCAGGTAATTCCTCTTCAAATTGAGCTTGCAAATCTGTCTGTCGTGGAGGTTACAGACGAACAAGCAACCATACAAGTTGACTTCAAAGTAACCGATCTCAACTACAAGTCTATCATTTTACAGCTAATCAAATACGAATTATATGAAAACGGAGTAAGAATAACGACTGAGGAAATTGGACAAAGGCCGGAGGGAATGGTTGACGTGTCAAACTACTTTACCATCCTAAGCAACAGCCCACAAATAATAGGCGAGAAAATAACAATAAAAAACACAGGTAATACGCCAGAACTCTGGTCAGCGCTAGCAAACAATACTGCGAAATGGACCGTTAAGGGAGAGGCCTACTATAATTTGAGTTCAATGACAAGCGGTCATGAAAACATCACGCCGTTTGAGTTCACAAGATAACGATCGTTCAGTATAAACAAACATAGATTTAGTATGTTTTTTGGGCCGAAAATAACAGAATGTTACTTAGCTCGTACTCTATCAATAATCTGATTCATGCAGCAGAATCCCTATTGGAAATAACTAGGACCCTTAACGTTGAGGTCATCAGTCTTCAAAGGCTAAAAGATGAAGTAACACAACAGCAAGAAGAAGCACACAAACAGGGACAGCTGGTCAAAAAAATGACGAATTACCTGAGTACTGAACTTGGTAGATTGGAGCTAGAGACTGATAAAATAGACAGCCCGTCATTTTCCATGAACAGTGACTTGGATAAATTTTCAGAAACAGAAACAAAGTTGCGTGTCCTAAGGGGCAGACTGAGCGAATTTGTCGACGAAGAAGATACAGAGAATCTCAAAAAAGCAGATTCGACAATTTCAAATGATCTAAAAGGTTTTGAATCATTCTTACTTGATCTGACTGGCCTCCTAAACCAAAGAATACCAAATCTTGAAAAAGTAATAGACCGACTAAGAGGGGAAAGCAGAGAGGCCCAACAGCAAAAGGTTCTGCTAAAGGAAATGGTTGATCTATTCAACACCGAAATGGAAGAGCTTGATTCTACTTTTACTGAGCTGAAATCCAAGCTTACTGTATCATAGAATCATAAAATTATGATAATTTGTCTGTATGGCAAAAATTTTGGAGAAATTATATATGATTCAGAATACGAATGCAAGCAAATGGCAGAAGCAGCATTAGCAGCATATGGCTCAGCGATTGGCGTTGGCATTGCCTTTGCAGTAGTATTATTTGCATTACGTGGCAAGGGTCATCCAGAATCAGCCGAATAAACTAAAAGATCAAAAGATCTTTCATTCTTTTTACTTGTCTTTCTTAACTCCAAGTAGCTCTGAAATTGAGAATTGTTTTCCCTCATGTTTCTGTATGAAACAGCGCTCGTAATACTGACAGGTCGAACATTCTGTAGATGGCTCTAAGATTGGAGTCTTTTTGTCGCTTATCAGATTACTAAAAACGCGCACTCTTCGTATTACCTCTTCAAACATTTTTTTCTCCCTGATTAGCGCAAATGATGATTCTTTTCCGTCGTCTGTAATGTAGATTATGACCCCTTCGGATTTGTTAAAAATCCACAAACATGCATTTAGATGCAAAACATCGCTTGCAAATGGAATCTCGGGAGAAACTGGAACCGTCTTGAAGATAATCACAACGTCATCTACTATCATGTCTGGCTGCCCCTTGAGACTTAGTTCGTCAATGGAAAACTGGCCTACCTTGGAACCATAAGGTAATTTTCTAATTAATCCGCCAAACAAGTTTCCAAAAGTCTTGTTTTCTTGCTCCTCTCTGTCGAACCTGTCAAAATAAGATCTTCGCATACAACGTATCACCTCATGCAGAAAAATTGTCTTGCTATCGTTTGGATCTGTTACTTGTGGTTCTACCTCTTTTGTAATGGCGTCTATCGCCGTAGTTACTGTTTTTCTGTAGTCCCTATCGCCCATCATGAGGATTTCTCTCCCATATTTAGCTCAGAATCTCCGTCAACCTCTTTGAAATTCTATCTGAGAAGGCAAGTGTCACAAAGTGTATGCCAAATCCAACTACTGCCCCGACCACAAGATTTGCCGTCGTAAAGTAAATTCCTAAAAATATTCCAAGCGGTGGAATTGTAAGAATTAATGCAAGAAAGGTGCTAACCCAAACCGTATTGACCAATGCCTCCGTTGTGATATCTTGCTTTTTCCTGTGAATCTTGATCATTGTTGAACGTACAGCAGTTTTACTATATAATAATTACACGGGGCTATTCTTCTGATTCTATTATCAGCCTTGACATTGTCGTCTGTGAAGAAATTTTTTGTTCGACTGCAAACGCAATTGCTGCAATGTTTCTTACCTCATATGTAGTCAGCTTTGTTATCCCGACAATTGTTGAGAAGCTAAACATCTTGGAAAACGATCTATTCACTGCCTTGTAGATTGCCATCTCAAACGCATGCTCAAATTCAGAGATCGCCTCAAGTTCATTTTCCGTCTGCGGTACCAGTTCTCTGTATCGCGTAGTCGCAATCTCATCAAATATGCTTTTTACAGAATCAGCAGACATCATTTTTCCAAGAAGATCCTTTGGTATGCTTGGGGTGTGCGTTACAATGAGATTTTTTATCTGCTCTTCGTCAAGACCCCAAAACTTTCCTCTGATGATACTAAGTATGTTGTAAAAATCAATATCCATTCCTGCAAGTCGCATCAAGTCTCTGTCACGAGAGTTTCTGATTGCCCTTCCAAGTTGTTGGTACAAAATCTTGTCCAAGAACACATCAAAAACTTGGATGTTCTTTTTGTCATTGTATATCGTTACTGCCTTTGCCACTTCGTCCCCAAACTCTATTCCGCCGAGGCTTGCTACCGCCTCTTCCAAGTCCTTTGCAACTAAAGCTTTCAGGATTATGTCTCGTTGGTTTATCAGTTCTTCTGCATGCAGGTTCAGATTCGGCTCTATTTCCTCTTGGGATTTGCCAAGGGCCTTTCCCTTTAAGATTAGCTTCAAGTTTGATATTACAAATTTCAAATAGTATGCATCCAAAACGTCAGATTGGCCAGCAGACTTTGCAATGGAATAATGAATGTCAGCAAGTTCGCTTCTTAGGGCAGATTCTATTTTTCCTGCAGTAAATGGCTTTTGGATTTTTGATACTGCATCGGCATATTTGGTGTTCTTTATTCTTGTCAGAAGTTCTTCCAAGTCGCGAGATTCCGCCAGGGTCTGCAGTTCCGTTCTTGTCAGTAGTCTTCCTCTTTGGCTAAACGATTTTACTGAAGAAAAAACCTTCTGTGAACCCATAATTTTGCCGTTTGTCTAGCGGATTTTAATGTTTGGGGAAAATTTGCAAAATTAGTTGACACTTTTTAGAAAATTTAGAGTTTTTTCCTTTTCTGTTTTCCCCATGTTAACAAAACTCTCAAGGAATTCCTTTTGAATCCGGATAATTTCGTCTGATTCCTCTATGAATCGCGCTTGGTCCAGGGGCAATGGATTGTCTAATCTGCCCTCGCAATATGCCCTGACATAACCCTTGAAAAGCGAATAGGTAAATCGTGGAACAAATTTTAGCAAAGTCTCAATTTCTTCTTGAAAATTCTTATCAATGTTTTTGGTTTCTTTAAAAAATCTCTCTAAAATCTTCTCCCTACCAATAATTTCATCAAGTGCAAGTGAAACCAAGAGGCCTTTTTCGGTAAGCTGATAGTATGGAATTCCTTTTTCTTGTAATGCTTTTGGTCCTCGTTTGAGCGGCAGTCTTCCCGCCTCGATTGCAATTCCCATCGGGATTAGTATCTCATCAAGATCGCGAAATATTCCAGAGTAAATGTTCTTCCAGATGGTTCCGTTTTCCTGTGCAATTTTTTGCGCAATTGCAGTTCTGGTCATTTGGGAAGGATTAGTCTGCGTTGCCAAATTTACAATTATTGCTCTTTGTCTCTGTGCCTCTCCTGTAAGCTCTTCTCGTTTTGTCTTGAATGTCTCAAAAATTGCAAGTCTTGGAATGTCTTTCAGAATTCCTTCCCTCCTATTATGTGACATAATTTCATGATTCTATGTTATTATCCTAAAAACTCAATATTTAACAATTTACGTTTTTCGTGCTCGAAACTTCTTTATGCTTATATAATTTTCAACTTTCAAACCTGCAATGAAGACAAGGAATCACAAGTATGCTCTATTACTTGTGGTAGCAGTTGCCGCAACATCTGCAGGCGCACTGTCTCAGGCCTTTGCTCAACAAGTGGGCGACGGCATGGACGGATACGTCAAAGGAACAAGCGGAATTTACACAGGCAATACTAACGAATGTTGGTATGACAACGGAGAAGGTGGCATGTTACCATGCAAAATTGACTCTGGCGATACCGCGTGGATATTGACTGCAACATCACTAGTCCTCTTTATGACTCCAGGTGTTGCTTTCTTCTACGGAGGTTTGGCACGATCAAAGAACATGGTCAACGTCCTCGGAATGACCCTCATCGTAATGGGCTTAATCTCAGTACAATGGGTTCTCTGGGGCTATTCACTTGCCTTTGGTCCAAACACATCTGATACAAACAAATTCATGGGTGCATTAGATTATGTTGGATTCAACAAGGTCTCAAACTATGCACCACTAGGCGCACTAGGTGCATGTACTGACCAGGTAGGATTTAGCAGCAGAGGCGGTTATGTTGTCAGTCCAGAAGAACATTGCAGTGTAGGCTGGCCTGGAACAGTTCCACACCAGTTATTCGCGATGTTCCAAGCAACTTTCGCAATTATCACACCAGCTCTAATCATTGGTGGAATAATTGACCGAATGAAGTTCAGCGCGTTTGTAGTCTTTATCCTTCTATGGGCAACCTTCGTTTACGATCCAATAGCACATTGGGTTTGGGGCGGAGGATTCATCGGAGGCGGGTCAATAGACCTCAATAAAGATCTAGCACCGTCGTTTGCACTTGACTTTGCAGGAGGTACTGTCGTACACATCACTTCCGGATTCTCAGCTCTAGCAGGAGCACTGATTCTAGGAAGAAGACTTGGATATGGCAAGGTTCCAATGGAGCCACACAACATTCCAATGGTCGTACTTGGTGTCGGCATACTCTGGTTTGGTTGGTTCGGATTCAACGCAGGAAGTGAACTTCTAGCGGACGGAGTTGCTGTTAGCGCATGGGTTGTGACAAATACCGCAACCGGTATGGCTGCTATTACTTGGGCATTAATGGCTTGGGCTCACACTGGCAAACCAAGCGTTGTTGGAGCCGCCTCAGGAGCTGTAGCTGGTCTAGTAGCTATTACACCAGCATCAGGTTTTGTAGGACCAATGGCATCAATAATAATTGGAATTGCAGCAGGAACAGTCTGTTATGGTTGTGTTGCATTCAAGAACTCACGCAAATGGGATGACGCACTCGATGTATGGGGAGTACACGGAATGGGCGGATTCACCGGCGCAATCTTGACTGGAACATTAGCTAGTCCACACATTTGGGATACCGGAGTCGGTATCGGTGCATGGACTGGAACACCAGAAGGCTATGAACAACAAGCTATGAACATCATCGGAGCTTTGATGTCAGTAGGATACTCCTTTGGAGTTACTATCGTCATACTCAAAGTGATGGATGCCGTTTGGCCAGGTGGAATAAGAGTTACTCCAAAAGAGGAGGAAATCGGACTCGACCTAGCACAACACGGAGAAAGAGCATACGTAAACGAATAGAAAACCTAAACTTTTCTCTTCTTTTTGTTTTTATCATAAATGATAATGAATTTACATTTCCTTATTGCAATTGAGTCGTGCTAATTACCACAACAGATCTTGCAAAAGAGATCGGCAACCCAAATCTAGTATTAATTGACACTAGATCATACAAGGAATACTCACAAGGGCATCTTCCTGGAGCCGTAAATTTGGACCTTTTCGCATTCCACTGGTTTGACACATCAAAGGAGGGCCTGCAGTCGTTTAACGAGCAAAGCAAAAAAATTCTCTCATTTGTAGGAATTACCGAATCCACAAAGGCGATATTCTATGACGATGTTTCTGGTATGCTTGCAGCGCGAGGAGTCTGGCTTTTACTGTATTTTTCACACGATCAGGCATTCATGCTTGATGGTGGAATAAAAAAATGGAAGGCAGAAAACCGTCCGCTTGAGACAAAATCAAATGGGTTTACACCAACAAAATTCTCTGGCAAGATAAACCCAGATATCATTACTGGATTTGAATACATCCAAGAAAATTTGGGCAGACTCACAATCATTGACGCAAGATCAAAGGAGGAATATGCTGGGATGGTGATCAGGGCAGCAAGAAGCGGCCACATTCCAAACGCAGTTAACATAGATTGGAATCTCAACTTATCTGATGACGGGACAATCAAAGACAAAGACACACTCTCTGAACTATACAAATTTCCAAAAGATGCTGAAATTGTAACCTATTGCCAAGGTGCATATCGGGCCGCAAACTCTTTTCTGGCTCTGAGGAATCTTGGATTCAAAAATGTCAAAGTATACTTGGGTTCCTGGGGAGAATGGGGAAATAAACCAGAACTACCTGTTGTCTGATTACTTGCGTTTCCAAATTAGCTGATTGTACAACATTTCTGGGACAACTTGTCTGAACGGTTGTGCCCCTCCGTCATACCACTTTGTAAAGAACTCGTACAGGTGAAGTCTGAGTGACTGGATGTACACAATTAATCCCTCGATCATCATGATCCCAAGATTTCCGCCAATTATCATTGCCATTGCGGCAGGAGACGAAGCGCCTCCAAGTGATTGGTATGCATTGTTTACTGTAAGCAATAATGCGGCGTGCACCAGTAACATGATGCCAATTCGTGCATAGCTAATCGTATGTGCAAGACATTCCACTGTTTTTCCAAGGAATACCTCCATTACAACATTAGCTGCACTACCGCCGTCTTCGGGATGATGCTTTGCGTGTAAAATTCCACCTACCATCATTGTTGCCATGGAGCCAATTACAATCACACCTGCGATTCTCGTAATTACCCAGACTCGAGCCCAATCTCCCAAGAATATGGTTACCCACGGGACAACCTCATCATGTGCACGAGAGTACATGTTCATTACATCATAACTGGAGCCGATTGCGCACATCATTATGACAACAATTCCACCGTACAGAGTCAGGTTTGGTATCGCTTCTGTAATCATCATGGTCTTGTGCCCTTCTTTGATTAATCTCTTAATACGGAGTATGAATGCCCAAACCAAATGAATCACACCCAAAAATATTGAAACTTTGAGAATCGTAATTACCTGCTCAAATGTCAGTTCACCGACACTTATTACTCCAACTAGCCAAGACACTGGCTTTAGTGGTCCTTCTAGGAGCGATTCTATTGGTCCGATATGTACCATGTGGAATCCGAAGACCTCTCCAGAACCAACACCTGCAACTGCAGCAGATGCGCCGGAGATGGCAATTAACATTCCCCACTTTGAGAGGATGCCCTGTCCCTTTACTTTGAATAGCAAGCCAAGACCCATGAGCAAGAGCCCGTGTCCCAAATCGGCAAACATTATTCCGTAAAATATCGGCCACATGAGTGAAATCATTGGGGTTGGGTCTGCCTCGCCTCGCTTTGGAATTCCCTGACTTTGTGTAATTACCTCAAAAGTCCTAATCCATCTCTTGTTGTCAAACAGGGTTGGTGCGTTTTGAAGCATCTTTGGATCCGTGACGTCTTCTGTAACTGACATCCACTGCTTTGTGACTTCTTTGAACTTGGACTCCATTCTCTTTGGAATATACCCCTGAATTACTGCAAATCTTTTTGTTCCGCCCGGCTTGCGCAGAGTCTCAAGAACTTCTTTTGCGATAAATGCGCTCTCATGGAGTGATAAAATATCGCGACGGATTGATTTTTTAATTTTGGCAATTTCTCCTGAAAGGGATTTCTCTGTTTTTGTCAGATCTACAAGCTTTGACTCTATGAGTGAGTATGCCTGGCTTGGCGTTTGGGGAAGTCCCTGCGGGATTACAAACGGGTTTGCGTTGAATGTGCGCAGAACCTTGAGAACTTTATCTGAATCGACTGCGTCGGAAATTACCAAGATTGCAACCTTGTCTTTTGATTCAAGTTCATACTTGTAAATTACAATTCCTTCCAATGTACGCGAAATTTCGTCATATTCGGTGGAATTTATCACGAAAAGATTTGTGTAGAAATACTTCATTAGGCCAAATCCGCCAAGATCCACGTTTAGCTTTTTTACAATACCGAGTGTTTCCTTGACTGTGGAATATTCCTCAATGGAACGCTGAGTTGCTGCGTGATCATCAAGTAATTTTGCGGCATTTTCTATTATGCTTGGGCCTTTTTTCTCCAAGTCGGAAACAATTGTTTCAACTTCGTCTAACTCATACTGCTTCTTTTTGATCACAGTTCCCTTGAACAGGATTTCTAAAATTCCAACCTGGAGTGGAATTTGCAGACCCTTTACCACATCGTCAATTGACTGGTACATTTTTTGAGCCCTTAGTAGCAAGTCGTCAATTTCTGGTGTCACCAAATCATTTTCTGTTTCTATTTTATGAAACCACTCAAATTCGGCAAGTCGGGATACGGCCTGAGGAGATTCGGTCCTAGGCAAGATTATACTCCCAAGTTTCAGATCTGCAACTACCAAGACAATCTATCGTTTTTGAGAGGAGTTTAAAATCTTTCCAAACATTAAAATCTATTAGGATTTGAGCCCAAAATAATGGGTTCTGATTCTGCACTAGAGCGAACTGTAGAAAAAATCATTCATAACACGGAAGAACAGATCCTTTCAAACCTAAAAGAAGCACTCAAGTCGTCTCAAGACGCTCTGTCAAACTCTCACGCCTCACTTGAGCAAGAATACGACAGAATTCTATCTGAGGGCAGAAAAGAGGCAGAAAAGCTTGAGAAGCAAATTATTGGCAATGCCGATCTAGATTCTAGAAACAAACAGCTAGTGCTGATTGAAGAATCGATCGAAAAAGTTTTCGATAATGCAATAAAGAAAATTAAAGATGCAGATCGCAACAGCGATTACTCTAAATTAATCTCATCAATGTTGGAAGAATCAATTCGAACTATAGGAACCAATGACGTTGTAATTCAAACAAATTCCAAAGATAAATCCGTCGTGCAAACACTACTGCCAAAATTTCCTGGCGCTACACTATCAAATGATGTTATAGACTGTCTTGGAGGAATCAAAATCCAATCAAAAGATGGTACTATGAAATTTGATAATACAATCGATGCAAGACTCGAACGCCTGAAGCCTTTAATAAGGAAAGATATTGCATCAAAATTCGGTAGGTAAACGGGTATGGCAGCAAAAGGCAAAATTATTTGGGTCAGTGGGCCAGCAGTTAGAGCCGATGGAATGTCTGATGCAAAAATGTACGAGACAGTATCTGTTGGCAATGCAAAACTTATCGGCGAAGTAATTCGTCTTACAGGAGACACCGCATTCATTCAAGTTTACGAATCAACTAGCGGATTAAAACCAGGAGAGCCGGTCATTGGAACTGGTAACCCACTAAGCGTGTTACTTGGACCTGGAATCATCGGGCAAATTTATGACGGAATCCAAAGACCGCTAAAAGATCTTGCGGCTAAATCAGGATCCTTTATCGGAAGAGGAATCACGACAACTCCAGTTGACATGACAAAAAAATACAAGTTCAAGCCTCTTGTCAAAACTGGTGACGAAGTAAAACCAGGAAGCGTTATCGGCTCTGTAAAAGAAACCGACTTGATTGATCACAGCATAATGGTTCCACCGGATCATCCAGGAGGAAAAATAACCAAGATTGTAAGCGAAGGTGACTATGATCTAGAAACAGAACTTGCAACAACAAATGAAAGTAAAATTCCAATTAAGATGTATCATATGTGGCCAGTAAGAAAACCACGACCTTACAAGAGCAGATACGATCCAACAGTTCCACTTCTCACAGGGCAACGCGTAA
This sequence comes from uncultured Candidatus Nitrosotenuis sp., assembly GCA_964449865.1. Lineage (GTDB taxonomy): Archaea > Thermoproteota > Nitrososphaeria > Nitrososphaerales > Nitrosopumilaceae > Nitrosotenuis. The sequence continues at coordinate 12,995 of CAYVBR010000016.1, read as the reverse complement.
TTGACACATTTTTCCCAATTGCAAAAGGGGGTACAGGATCAATTCCTGGAGCATTTGGCACAGGAAAGACAGTCACATTGCACCAAATTGCAAAATGGGCTGACTCTCAAGTTGTAGTTTACATTGGATGCGGAGAGCGAGGAAACGAAATGACCGAAGTGCTAGTAGAATTCCCACACCTCAAAGATCCGCGTACTGGAAAACCACTCATGGACAGGACAGTCCTTGTCGCGAACACAAGCAATATGCCAGTAGCCGCAAGGGAAGCAAGCATCTACACTGGGGTTACAATTGCAGAATATTATAGAGACATGGGAAAAGATGTAGTCCTTGTAGCAGACTCTACAAGCAGATGGGCAGAAGCGCTAAGAGAAATGAGCGGCAGACTGGAAGAAATGCCAGCAGAAGAAGGCTATCCGTCATATTTGGCATCACGATTGGCAGAATTTTACGAAAGAGCAGGACGGGTCAGAGCGCTTGGAAGTCCAGACCGTGACGGCTCTGTAACACTAGTTGGTGCAGTTTCCCCGTCAGGTGGAGACTTTACCGAACCAGTCACAACACACACCATGAGATTTATCAAAACTTTCTGGGCATTAGATGCAAAATTGGCATATTCAAGACACTATCCATCAATTAACTGGATGAACAGCTATTCTGGATATCTGGCAGATATAGGCAAGTGGTGGGGAGACAACGTAAGCAAAGAATGGTTTGAGCTACGAAGTGAGGCATATGGAATTTTACAAAGAGAAGATACACTAAAAGAAATTGTCCGACTGCTAGGTCCAGAAGCACTTCCAGATGAGGAAAAGCTGATTTTAGAAGTGGCAAGAATGATCAAAATCGGAATCTTACAGCAAAATTCTTTTGACGATGTAGACACATACTGCAGTCCACAAAAACAACTCAAACTGTTGAAATTACTTGTTGAATTTTACAGACAGGGACAAAAGGCACTAAAGGACGGCGTATCGCTTGCAGACATTAGAGCAATGCCAGTAATTGCAACATTACTGAAAGCAAGAATGGAAATTCCTGATGATCAAATTACAAAACTAGACCAAATTGAAGCAACAATTATCGATGAATTCAAAAGAATTGGAGTTAAAGTTACAAATTGAGTACACAAGGCGGAGTGCAATACAGCAAAATTGCAGAAATTAAAGGCCCGCTAGTCGTAGTAGACGGGGTAGACAGTGCAGCATTTGATGAGCTAGTTGAAATTCAAACCACTGCCGGAGAAAGAAGATTAGGAAAGGTACTTGAAGTGGGCAATGGAAAAGCAATCGTCCAAGTCTTTGAAGGAACAACCGGCCTTTCAGTTTCTGGCACAAGTGCCAAATTTATGGGTAAAGTGATGGAAATGCCAGTATCAGAAGAAGTCTTGGGAAGAGTGTTTGATGGCCTTGGCAGACCAATTGACGGACTGCCAGATCCAATTGCCTCTAAATTCTTAGACATAAACGGAGAACCAATGAACCCAGAACAACGAGAATACCCAAGGGACTTTATCCAAACTGGAGTTTCTGTCATCGATGGAATGTTAACCCTAGTCAGAGGCCAAAAGCTTCCGATTTTTTCAGGCTCTGGTATGTCACACAACATTCTGGCAGCACAAATCGCAAGACAAGCATCAGTAGTTGGAACAACCGATGAATTTGCAGTCGTGTTTGCAGCAATTGGAGTACAATACTCCGAAGCAGAATATTTCAAGCGAAGTCTTGAGGAATCAGGTGCACTAAAACGAAGTGTATTGTTTTTGAATCTAGCAGATGATCCTGCAATTGAAAGAATAATCACGCCGCGTGTTGCATTAACAGTGGCAGAATATCTCGCATATGATCTTGGTATGCATGTGCTAGTAATTCTTACAGACATGACAAACTATGCGGAGGCATTAAGAGAAATCAGCGCTGCAAGAGAAGAAGTACCGGGAAGAAAAGGATATCCTGGATACCTGTACACCGACCTTTCAACAATTTATGAAAGGGCGGGAAGATTACATGGAAGAAAGGGAAGCGTAACACAGATGCCAATTTTAACAATGCCCTCAGACGATATCACTCATCCAATTCCTGATCTTACTGGATACATCACCGAAGGACAAATCGTTCTTGGACGGGATCTGTTCAGACAAGGAGTTTATCCGCCAGTCAACATTCTCATGAGCCTTAGCAGAATTATGAAGGACGGCATTGGCGAGGGAAGAACAAGGGCAGATCATCAAGAAGTTTCAAACCAGAATTATGACGCTTATTCAAGATCACAAGAAGTTCGTGCACTGGCAGGAATTGTAGGAAAAGCAGGCCTCACTGGAGTCGACCTCAAATATCTTGAGGTTGGCGATTCATTTGAAAAAGACTTTCTGACTCAGGCGGTAGATGAAAACAGAACAATTGAGGAAACACTTTCGCTGCAATGGAAGGTTGTGTCATTATTGCCAAAGAACGAACTAACCAAAGTAAAAGACAAATTTATTGATCAATATTACAAGGAACGATAACTAAATGTCGTTTGGACAAAATGTCGCGGCAACAAAGATTGAACTGCTAAAATACAAACGTTCAAGTCAAGTTGCCGTAATGGTACAAAAAATTCTCGACGATAAAAGAAAAGTTTTGCTCAAAAATATTGAAGAAATGATTACTGAAGCAAACAAGGCAAGAGGCGGAATCTGGGATCCGCTCCAAGACGTCTATAAATCCGTAAACGACGCATACCTGTCACTTGGAACATCCACCGTTGACTCTGTTGCACAATCCACCCCTGCCGTGATGGAGGTTGATACAAAAATAAGGCGAATTGTTGACGTATCGATTCCAACCCTAAACGTTACAGAAAAGGACACAAAATCAATGCCTTATGGTTTTGCCGATACTAACTCCTCAATAGACAGAGCAGCAAAACAAATCAAGGCACTGCTCCCAAAAATATGCAAGGCTGCAGAATACGAAAATTCCATCTTTGCTTTGGCTAAGGCACTTGAAAAGACGCAGAAACTACTAAATGCGCTAGAAAACGTCATTATTCCGCAGTACCGATTACGCATAAAATTCATTTTATCTACGCTTGAGGAAAGGGAAAGGGAAGAATTCGCAAGATTAAAAAAAGTAAAGGCCTCAATGGAGAAGAGAAAGTAATGGCAAAAGAAAATATCAAAAAATTGATCGATGACGCAAGCAGATCACTTGAAGCAGAGTTTGACAACCAAGTAGTATCGGTAAAAAATGAATTGAAATCATTCAAAAGTAAAACTTTGGAAAAAATTCAAAAAAATACACCATGATTTAAATAATGGAAATTTTGGAGCGTAATTGAAAATGAAACCTTTCGCATTATTGCTTTTGACAGCAATAGTCTCACTTTCAGCAGTTACGGGTTTTGCGTTTGCACAAGAAGCTGCTCCTACATCAAGCGATTCTGGCTCACTAAAAATACTAGGTGCTGGTCTTGCATTTGGTCTTGCAGCATTTGGTGCTGGAATTGGACTTGGCTACGTAGGTTCTGCAGGTTTAGCTGTAATTAGCGAAAATCCAGCATTACAGTCAAAAGTATTCATCTTCGTAGGTATGGTCGAGTCAATCGCAATCTACGGAATAGTCATGATGTTCATTATACTGGGACAATAAATTCCCAAAAAAATTTGTTTTAAATTTTTTAACAGTACTTTAACTGATTCACGTCAAGAATTCTTGTGCAATACTTGCACTTCAAAACAAGGCCTGTCTTGTCTATTACGTCCATGGTTGATTCGATATCCTCGTTACTGTTTGTTATGCAGTCGGGATTTGAGCAACGGAAAATCTTCTCAATTTTATTTGGCAAAAAGACGCGCCTTTTCTCTACCAGTTTGTAGTCCTTGATAATATTGATTGTGGCCTTTGGAGATATGACTGCAAGCTTGTTCGTATCAAAGTCTTGAAGGAACTTGTTTTCTACTTTTATGATGTCTTTTTTACTGAATTTCCCGCTTGGAACATTTAGTGCTATGGTGATTACGTTGCCGTCCTTTCCGTCTATACCGAGTGCTTCAAGCACCTTTAGGCCTCTTCCGCCCTCAATGTGATCAATTACGGTACCGTCCTTTATGCGTCTAACAATCAGGTTTGATTCCTGCATCAGAATACTTTGTATACTGACCAGTATATATCATTGAAAGAAATGAACGAATTTTATCATAAAGATATCATTTCTGTGAAAGATTTGGAAAAACCGCAGTTTGAAAAAATCTTTGCCGCAACAGACAAGATAATCCAAATGGATCCAAACGAACGAAGAGAACTTGGACGAGGCAAGACCTTGGGATATCTGTTCTTTGAACCAAGCACCCGTACCAGACTTAGCTTTCAGGCAGCAATGGCACTGATAGGAGGAACCTCAATTGGAATTTCCGATGTTTCATCATCATCAACAAAAAAGGGAGAAAGCCTTGCAGATACTTTGCGAATGATGTCGATATACTCTGATATTTTGGCGCTAAGGCATTCTCTTGACGGCTCTAGCAGATTTGCAGCAGAAATTTCCTCAAAACCAGTAATTAACGCAGGTAGCGGGACAGAAGAGCATCCTACTCAAGCAATACAAGATCTTTACACGATTAAAAAAGAAAAAAACAAAATTGACGGTCTTAAAATCGGAATAATTGGAGATCTCAAATATGGAAGAACTGTCTATTCATTACTTTACGCACTTGCAAACTACGATGTCGATATAAGACTGATATCTCCGGAATCTCTAAAAATCAGATCCGACTCCGTCTATGAAATTCAAAAGAAACTCTCATTAAAAGAATCAACCAACTTGGAAGAATACATCGATGAGCTTGATGTCATATATGTTACTAGAATTCAAAAAGAAAGATTTCCCGATGAGGAAGAATACCAAAAGGTAAGAGGAAGCTACAAAATCGGACTAGATGTGATTCATAAAATGAAAGAAAATGCTATCATAATGCACCCTCTGCCAAGGATAGATGAAATTTCCACCGATGTGGACAATACAGAGCAGGCGAAATATTTCAAGCAAGCAGAATATGGTAAATTCACACGTGCTGCATTACTTGGATTAATACTAAACGAGAACGGATTTTAATTATTTTTTGCAGATAGTTTGGCTGCCTTCATTTGCGTTATACAGATCAACTATTGCGTCTACATTACATTCAGAAATGTATGGAATTGTCATGTCTATTGTAGGCGCCATGAGATCCTCAGTTGCAGTTGAGTGTCCAAGACCTAATGCGTGACCAAACTCATGTCGTACAATTGTGGCAAGCTGCTCGTCTGTCAGATTTGATATGTCGTAGATTGTTATGAATGATTTTAAAATCTCATTTTCCTCTGTTACTGATTTCGTATATCCTGTGTATCCATCACTATCTTTAATGTTGGAAAGTGTTATGATTATGTCTCCCTCCCCGCCTGATGAATTGATAAAATCAAAATTGGTTGGGACGTGGTACTTTGTATTCTCATTTGTAGCACTTTTTAACGCGCCGGCCCATCCTTGATAATAAACAGACGTGGTCCCCTTTGGTCCTTTATGTACTATGGAATCATCAAGCTCGACTGTTTTCTCAGAAGCTATGGCATTATGAATTACATCTAACTGCTGGTCAGTTACTCTTGGAGATTTCAAAATATTTACAGCAAGTGTTGCCCCAGTTAGTCTCCACGATTTCCACGTATCTACTGTATCGCCTTTCAAATTTTCTGTAAAGTATCTAGTCTTCATCTGCCCAGTTTGACTTTCAGGCGATGAGTCAAGCAGATTATCCATAACGCCAGACATGAAAATCAACAAGAATACGACAGGAAGAACTGAAAGTTCTGCTATTAGCAAACTTTTTGATCTCGATTTCTTGATTTCTTTTTGAATACTGGCTATCTCTTTTATAATCTCATTTTCATGTTGCTTCAGATCATCAATGGTTTTTCCGTCTACTTTGTCAAGGCCTTCCCACTCTGTGGCATTTTTATTTTCAAGTTGTTTGATCTGCTTGTCTGTCTTGTTTAGTTCCTGTTTCATCAAGTCCAAATGTTTCTTTAGTCGGTTCATTGACTTTCTTGTTGTAGTATTGTTAGTCAAGATCACATCTCCTTGCAGAGAACTTCTAGTATGTCGTATGGAGTTATGACACAATCTGATGTCATGACATATGGATTCTCCATACTCTGCATAATTTTACAAATTTCTGCAAGCGTTAGTTTTTCAGAGATTAAAGTTGGGGTAATTGTTTTGAATGTACTTGCACTTAGATCTAAAATGTTTTCATTTTGAGTATTGTTTAGATCTTTTATTTTATCAAGTACCATTTTATGACTTACAAACGAAACTTCATTTTCAAGCAAGATGAGTTTGTTATTGTTTTCTGACAATAATTCAACAACATTTCTAATTCTGTCCTCTTTTTTGAACGTGGGAATTTTCTTTTTGGAAAACATGGATACCGTTATGTCTGTCTTGCAAAGGGCACCTATCTCGAGAATCTGTTTTATTGAGAACTGGGAGAAATTCTGTTTTCCGTTTTCTATTATGGTAAAAGGGTTTTTTGTTTTATTCATTCGGTTTAAAACATCGATCAGGTTGATGTTTCGCGAGTCAATGTAAAAATCAACATTCATGATTCTGGTAACGTTTTCTTGCAAGAAACGCGGTGTGGGATTTTTCCTTAATCCGCGCATAATTTCATAAGGACTAATCGTTCCAATCGGAAATTCATCCTCAACTACTACCAAATTATCGGTGATGTCGGAAATTCTTGATAGCATTGATGTTGCTATCCAAACATTGTCGTTGGATGTTATTGCTGAGATTGGAACTGACAATAACGAATAAGGGAGTACTTCCTCAAAAGAACAAACATCTAGTGTTATGTCGTCTCCACTTAACAATGAGTGAAATAGCAAACTTCTATCTCTTTTTTCACTTTTGTTTAGGATCTTGCTCCAACTTTTCTTGATTTTATGATTAAAATTTAGATTAGCTAACTTGATCACAACCTCTAACCATAAGATAAAATCAGATCTGATAATCAATTCGATGTTCAAATTGAACATACGATTTTTTTCTTTTCCCGAATAGACAAAATTTTGGACTAGTTACAATCTTAAAATTTTATTTTTTTATTTTCAACTGACCATTCTTTTTTAGCAGAAAACCGACTACTCCTATCGCACTTGGAATTATGATCATGACGGGATCTATTCCATATACTTCAAATGGTTTGTATGATTCATTTTCTGTTACATCTGCAGTATCTGTAGTCTCTAAATTGTTCACGCTAACTGTTTTTGAAATTGTTGCAGAAGAATACCACTGTCCGCTTACAGTTGCTGTTATAACCAGTGGGTTTTTCTGCGGTGTAATCATGATTGCTGCCTCTCCGGTTGAACCAGTTGTACTATCTGAAATTTGTACATATCCGCCGCTTACTTCCCACCTTACATTCATTCCTACAAGAGCCTTGGAATTTGCATTTGCAGAAAGTGTTGCAACGAGAGTATCTGTAGCATTAATGCTTGATGGGCCAGCAATTAGAAGCACAGGCGTAGCACTTGTAACTGATATCTTTTCAGTAGCTAAAGGCATTTCTTTTGCTAACAGTGAAACCTCAGTCTCACCACTTCCTTTTGGTGCAACATCAAATAGGCTATAATATTTGCCCTTCTCTATGATTACTTTAGATGGCATTTCAAATAATGCTTGATCTTTTACAATAACGTTGATTTCTACATCCTCATTTGCAAATGTTGGCTGTCCCGCTGAATTAAGAATTTGGACTGCAAACATATCATTTGTTCCAGAAAAAATTGTTTTAGAGTGATCCAAAACTATGCTTGCTTGTTCTGATGATAGATTGTCAATTATGGGACTTGCCTTAAAATCACCGACCTCAAAATTTAGATCAACTATTCCTTTTTTTACTGATTTAGCATCAACTAAAACTAAGTTGTCTTTTGACAATATTTTTTTTGGTTGAATCTGAATGTAATCATTTGGAGACATGAAAACATCGTCGCTTTCTGAAAAGCTGGTAACCTCGTCCCCATCTTTCAAATAAAATACAAGGGGAAAGTTGCTTCCAGCTAATACCTCTGATATGAGAGGCTCTACTGTCAATTCTAGTGAATTTGTGTCAGGACCAAATGATTCTATAGATGTAAACTCACCTTCATTTACTATGGGCCTTAGTTGTAAATCTGAAGGTACACTGTGACTTATTTTACCATAAACCAGGGCAGCCTGATCGCCACGAGATATGATGACATCATTAACTGAAATTGAATCCGTATCCGACGAATCGATTTTTATGGTCAAGTCCTTTTTTGCAATGACTGGATTTCCATCCTCGTCTTCTAAATGAATAACTCCAATTAGCTCTGATTTACCAGTTGTCAGAATTGGCACCGTTTCAAATTGAACTAATTTGTCATCCAGTAATTCCAAGTCTTGTGCTTCAACTTCCTCTGACTCAAAAACAAGTGGATCCTCTGATGAAATTGATACTTTGTAGGTATCTTCTATTCCCTGTGGTGGCGAGTACTGTGTAAATCCCCAGTAAGATCCCTTGTTTATCTGAAAGTAGCCTGATGTTTTTTGTTTGTAATTATTACTAATGTTTGTAGATTCTGAATAATCAGAATCAACGACTTGATAAAAAACAGTAATATCTTTTTGAGCGATTACTGGTCTCCCGCCTGAATCTTGCAGCTGCGCAATGATGAATCCTTTGGGAGCGTCATGTATGGATAGTGTTTTTGGATAAATGTATGATTTTATGGTTAAATCTTCATCCTCTTTGACTGTTACTGAACTGCTTTGAGTTTCTATCCCTTGCGCAGTTGCATAAATTACAGATTCTCCTGACTTCTTGATATGAAATTTACCATATGTAAAATAATCTCCTTTCTTAATTACCATGTTTGAATTTACTAAATCAACGATTTCTCTATCTGCGGTACTAAGAGAAATCACCGTATCTTCTTTTGCAATAACCGGAAAATCATCATCATCTGCGAGCTCAACTGAAATGTATCCTTCATTGATACCACTTGTGGTAAATATGTCTGGAGTAATTTTTACAAGAAGTTTAGATGCTGTGTTTTTGTTACCGTAGACTGTGACTGGAATTTCTTTTGAAGTAAATCCTGGTGCAGCTAGATAAATGGTAGTGGTTCCCGGTTTGCCAGTCTTTACATAGACTTCAGTGATAAAGCTAGAGTCACTTTCTTTTACTTTTTCTATGTGAAGAATTGAAGAATCGAGCGACGTTACCGTTAGATCAGTTATTTTTGTCGGTACGATGTTAGTCCCATCAGAAATAAAGACCTGCATTACTACATCGGAATTTTCAACAATTTTTGAAGGAATTAACCTAATATCGAATTCTTCAGCATATGATACGCTGATAGTTGCAGAATATGCTATTAATAACACTAGGATTATTCCTACTTTCAAACAATATGTTCTGGACTAAAAAAATCATATAAGACAGTGTTTGGGTTTTTTGAACAAATACTACGATATTAGAAAAAATCTCTGAAACAAAGTAATGTTATGGAGTCTTCATACGACGTTACACAAAATCAGCTACATATCATAAATGGTCTCATCAAACGATTAATTGAAAGTCAGGGTTTAGGAACAGAATTAAACACGAATGAGTCTGTTGTAGTGTCGTCTGAAAACAAATCAAAAATTCTCAGTATGCTAAAAGTAAGAGAAAAACTGCAAGGCAGATTGCCAAAGCAACAATCAAAGCAAGATAAAAACCTAGAATTACTTATTGGGAATTTTTATTATTGTGACAATCAATATACAAAGGCAATCAGTTCTTACGATAAGTTACTAAAAGTAGATCCAAACAATATAAACTCCCTAGTCAACAAGGGAATCGCTACATCAAAGCTTGGTAATCATAAAGATGCTATCGCTCTGTATGATAAAGTACTTGAGATTGATCCGAATTATTTTGGCGCCTTACACTGCAAGGGCGATTCACTTACATTACTATCAAAACATGATGAAGCGTTATCGTGTTATGAGCAAACCTTAGAAATAGATCCAAACTATTTCGATGGTTTATACAAAAAGGGACTGGCGCTGTTAAATCTCCAAAATTACAAAGAAGCAATTTTTCATTTTAATAAGGCACTCAGCATTGAGCCAAATCATATTCCGTCATTAATTAACAAGGGAATAGCTACATCAAAGCTTGGTAACCATAAAGATGCTATCACTCTTTATGATAGCGTATTAGAAAATGACTCACAGGTCTTTGAGGCTATCTTCAATAAAGGACTAGCGTTAACTGCAATAAAAAAATATGATGAGGCATTAGCATGTTTTGATAAATCGCTTGAAACTGATCCTCATCACAGTGATGTTCTCTTTAACAAGGGGTTCTGTTTAGCAAGTCTTGGCAAACATCAGATCGCAATATCATACTATGATAAATCCCTAGAATTTAATCAAAAACACGGTCTTGCACTGTACCATAAGGGATTCTCGCTTTTAAAATTAGGAAAAAATGCTGAAGCCCTTGAATGCTTGGACAAAGTTATTCAGATTGATCCCAGCTTTGAGGATGCAATACTACGCAAGGGGCAGGTGCTGTTGTCATTACGCGAATTTGAGCAAGCAATAGAATACTTTGATAGAATATTGGAGAAAAATCCAATTAATCTGACGTCTCTATACAGCAAAGCAGTTTGCCTATCCGGTCTTGGCATACATGATTTGGCAATTTCATTTTACAATAAAACATTAGAAGTGTCCCCAAATCACTTTGACGCTTTATCTAACAAAGGACGCACGTTGTCATTACTCGGTTATGATGAAGAAGCACTGGATTGTTTTAACAAGACGCTAAAAATTGATCCAACACATCATGACAGCATACTTAACAAAGCGTTTTCCTTATCTAGATTAAACTCCCACAACGACGCCCTCACCTACTTTGACAAGGCCCTGTCCATCAACCAAAACCACTTTGACACCTTGCTTGGCAAAGCAATCTCACTTGCACAGCTCAACTCCCACAACGACGCCCTCACCTACTTTGACAAGGCCCTGTCCATCAACCAACACCACTTTGACACATTGCTTGGCAAAGCAATCTCACTTGCACAGCTCAACTCCCACACTGATGCTTTGAATTATTTCGACAAGGCTCTGACAATAAATCCACACAACATAGAGGCACTGCACCAAAAGGGTCTCCTATATGCCAAGCTCAACTCCCACAACGACGCCCTCACCTACTTTGACAAGGCCCTATCCATCAACCAAAATGATCACATACTTACCAATAAAGGAAATTCATTATACCAATTAGGTAGAATAGATGAGTCATTAGCAGTCTATGATAAATCACTCACAATTAACCCCGTCAATGTATCTGCACTCTACAACAAGGGTGTAGCACTGGCAACTCTTGGAAAGCATGACGAGGCTATAGCTCTTTACGACAAGACCTTAGCAATTAGCCCGAATTACTTTGATGCAATTTATAACAAAGGGGTAGAATTAGCAACACTTTCTAAACATGTTGAAGCCATCGTCTATTTCGATAAAGCCCTTTCAATATATCCTGATAATTTGTATGCGATACTCAGTAAAGGAATCTCATTTTATTACATTGGAAATTATGCCGAATCACAATCGAATTTGGAATATGTGTTAAAAGAAAATCCAAATCATATTCTTGCATTATATCATAAATCGCTTGTATTATTTGCTCTTCGCAAATATGAGGATGCACTTGGTTTTTGTGATCATATCATAGAATTATATCCAAATCATATTCTTGCATTATATCATAAATCGCTTGTATTATTCACTCTTCGCAAATATGAGGATGCACTTGGTTTTTGTGACAATGCATTACAAATTGATTCAAACTATTTTGATGCATTATACCTCAAGGCAAAGATCCTATTTGAAATTGGACTAACAAGTGATGCAATATCATATTTTGATAAATCACTCACAATTAACCCCGTCAATGTATCTGCACTCTATAACAAGGGTGTAGCACTGGCAACTCTTGGAAAGCACGACGAGGCTATAGCTCTTTACGACAAGACCTTAGCAATTAGCCCACAATTTACTAATGCTCTTTGTGACAAAGGTATCTCATTACAAGCCTTAGGGGATTATGATGGGTCTATCATTAATTATGAGAATGCCATAAGACTTGATCCACAGTTTATTGATGCAATCTACAATAAAGGATTATTGTTGTCGTCTATTGGGAATTATAGTTCTGCATTAGATTGTTACAATAAGATTTTAGAAATAGCACCAGATAATTTGAATTCGTTATATCAGAAAGCTAGAACTCTTTCCAATTTGGATAAAACAAATGACGCAATAAACGTATATGAGTTGGTATTAGAAAAAGATCCCAATCATTCTAGTTCACTCTTTGACGAAGGTTTGTTATTAAATAAAATTCTACAACATAACGATGCCCTATCGCGTTTTGATGAACTTCTTCTACTCGACAGTCATAACACAAATGCATTACTTGAAAAAGGAAAGACTCTTTCTATATTGTCAAAAGAAAGTGATGCGATTATAATTTTTGATAAGTTGTTGTCTATCAATCCGGCACATTTTGCCGCTTTCTATCACAAAGGAATCTCTTTGATGAAACTAAATATGTTAGAAAATGCAATCGCGTGCTTTGACACCGCAATCAAAATCAATCCTGAATTCTATGATGCATACTACCAAAAAGGCCTTGTTTTCTGCATATTAAGAAAACACGATGATGCATTACTGAATTTTGATACGTTAATCAAAAATGATCAAAATAAGCTTAATGCACACTACCAAAAAGGCCTTATCATGTCAATACTTGGCAAGCACAACGACGCAATCGCTTGCTTTGACACCGCAATCAAAATCAATCCTGAATTCTATGATGCACACTACCAAAAAGGCCTGGATCTGTCAATACTTGGCAAGCACAACGACGCAATCGC
>CAYVBR010000015.1:0-414002 GCA_964449865.1 uncultured Candidatus Nitrosotenuis sp. | reverse complement strand
CCGCGGTTTGGTACCTCGATGTCGGCTTTTCCTATCCTGGTCCTGCAGCAGGGGCCAAGGGTGAGGCTGCTCGCCTATTAAAAGGGAACATGAGCTGGGTTTAGACCGTCGTGAGACAGGTCGGTCTCTGCCTGATGGAAGCGTGGTTATTTGAGGGGAAGTTGCTCCGAGTACGAGAGGAACAGAGCAGCGTGGCCACTGGTTTACCGGTTGTCTGACAAGGCAGGCCGGGCAGCTAAGCCATCTAGGCTAAGCGCTGAAAGCATCTAAGCGCGAAACCTTTCCTGAGACAAAATAACCCTTCGTATGATGGAGGTCGGCAGCAGAAGACTGCGTTGATAGGATGGAGGTGTAGATCACAAGCTTCGGCGAGTGGTGAGCCTGCCATTACTAATAGACCAAAGCACTGGTTAGCCACATTACATAGAGACTATACGCGATGATTAATCATTTAATCAACACCTAGTGTAAACTAGGCATGTTGATTTTTATCAAAAGCGAATTTTCTTGCATCTGATAAATTACACGACTGAATTTGACTCAAACATTCTCTAGATGAAATATTTTTTGTGCAACTCTGATTATGTGAAATCAAAATGATTTACAGTTGCAATCATTTCTGGGTGATGACTGTTTTTCTTACACCCGGAATGTTTTTTCTAAATGACTTTAGCGGAAGCTCGATTTTGGAAATCGGTACGATGCCAAACCTGTTTAGGGCCACTCTGTCGCCGATACTTAGGTCGTTGTCTGACATGACAATCACTCTGCTTTTGTCAATGTGATTATCTGCTAAATTTGAAACAAACCTGTGACAGTCAAAGCCCGGCAGCGGTAAATCTGCAATTATGATGTCTGGCTCGGATGAGAAGAGCAGCAAAATTGCGGTCTCCCTATTGGTTGCAACTTCACATTCATGTCCGCAAAGATCGAAAAACTCCCTAAATATTTCAATTAGATATCTGTCGTTTTCGATTACAAGTATTTTCATACTGTATGTTACACTGTGAATCTAAAAACCATATTCAACGATTTCCACGATTTGGAAATTTATTAATTCCATTTGTGGAAATGATTTTTTTCATATTTACAAAATTATTAATTCCATTTATGGGAATGAATTTTTTTTCACGTTTACAAACATAATGACCTCATTTTCTTCAAAATACACTCTTACATGCTTGATGACTGTTGCAAAACTGTGAACACGCTTGTTGTCCTTGTTGAGAAATAGTCCAGCACTCTGTATTATCTTGCTTTGAATCAGCTCGTTGATCTTTCTATATGTGGTAGTTTGTGGCAGATTCGTGCGTTCTATTATCTCAGATATGGTTAGCGGTTTTTCCTTGATTGACTCGAGAATTTTTGCTGTTATTGGGTCAGAGTATGCCAAAATTACGGTGGACACCGTATCTCGATCTTCAATCTTTATCCACTGATCAGAAGACTCCTCAACGTGTGTTAGATGCGATATTTTTTCTTCAAGGAATCTGTTGATCTTCTCTAGGGACTCGATTTCCTGAACAAGCTCCGCTATCTTTTGGGCGATCATTTCGGGATTGTCGATTTCTACTGTGACGTTTGCCACTGAATAATACTGGCGCATTTTTTAATTAAGCAGGATGGAAACTATTGTCCATATCTCATTCCAATGTGGCAAGATTTCAAATTAGCACAAAATGATTCTTTGTCTAATGAAATGAAAGATGATGAGATGATAAAATAAGAAAAAAATGGTTCCAAACACCCGTTATTCTGACTATGCGGTATTACGAATTCAAAGATCGGTGATTTTGCACTACTATCTGTCTTGGCATGTGATAATGTCAAGTTTTTTATCTCGGGTGCAAATAACGCATGCGTTGACATCACAATACGCTTTCTATGAATCAAAGTGCAAGAGCCTCACTGGCGAAAAAGATGTCCGTTTTGCGGGCATAATTGACGAAAACGGAAAACTTGTCGCAGGTGGATTCAAGGAAGGACTTGAGCCGCTGGAAGGGAGTGAAAGCAAGTTACACGACTTTATGGAGTTTGTATCAAGACTGACGCTTCGAAAAGAATTTGACAAGACGCTTGGCCCAATCAACTATCTTGCGGCAAGGCGCGACAAACTGGTGCTTGTGAGCTTTCCGTTTCCTGTAAGTAAGTTTGTGCTTTTGATATCTGCCGAACCGACTGTGGACATTGAAAAACTTGCAAACACTGTCGTTCAAATTTTCAGCGACGTTTCATAATCTGAAAATTTCATAATCTGAAAATATCAAAATCTAACCAACCTTTTTAAATTATATCCGAATACTGACTTCATGAATGAAGCGTACGTTTTACTAAACGTGGATTACAAACTACAAAAAAATATAATTGATCAAGCAAAAAAAGCGCCTGCCGTAAAAGCGGTAAGATCCGTTTATGGGATTTACGATGTATTAATCGTTCTAGAGTCTGAGAGTATGCAGGAAATAAAAAACACGATTGACGTTCACTTGCATAACATAGACGGAATAAACAACCTGACCTCGCTAATATCTGTGACATAATTGGTCCAAGAATACGACGTAGTTGTTGTTGGTGCAGGACCTGCTGGACTGTCTGCCGGAATATTTGTAGCAAGACAGAGAATATCGTGTCTTGTCATATCAAAGGATCTTGGTGGCCAGATGAATCTAATTCCAAAGCTTGAAAATTATCCTGGGATGATGATGTCAAGCGGATCACTTCTTGCAAAAACCATGGAAAACCAGTACCTGATGCTAAAGGGCGAAATTGCGTTTGATACTGTAGACTACATAGATGAAACTGAGAACGGACTGAAAATAAAGACGGCGCGTTCAGAATACCTTGCAAAGTCTGTCATACTTGCACCTGGCAAGGTTCCGAACAACTTGGGACTTGAGAACGAAAATGCGTTTTCAAACAGGGGGGTGCACTATTGTACCAAGTGTGATGCCCCCTTCTACCAGGGCAGAACCACTGCGACTGTTGGTGTCGGGGGATACCTGCTGGAGTCTGGAATTTTGCTTTCGCGCATGGCATCAAAGGTATATGTGATTTACAAGGGCGGGGGGCTAGGCGGAGACAAAGACATGATTGAGTCAATCAAGAAAAAGGAAAACGTCGAACTTGTCCCAAACACCTCAATCAAATCAATATCTGGGACAAACTACCTGCAGCAAATCACACTGCTTGATAATTCCGGCGCAGAAAAAACGGTAGCAGTTGACGGCCTCTTCATCGAGATGGGCTCAAAAATAAACCTGGACTTTGTAAAACACCTGGTAAAACTCAACGCCTCTGGGGAAATCGAGGTCACTGACGGGGGGAAAACAGCACACCCTGCAATATTTGCCGCAGGCGATGCCACGTACATCCCATACAAGCAGGTCATATCGGCGTGCGGGGACGGGGCAGCTGCGGGCCTTTCTGCGTTTAACTATGTTGAAAAGCTAAGGGGAAAGCCGGGTGTCCGCGCAGACTGGAAAAAGACAATCGGCGACACCGTGTTTCATTACTGATGTGTGAGAACAGCAACTTGAGATTATCTTATTTGACTCAAAAGACACTATGAATTTATCAGCAACTCCTAAAAACACTGATGCAAAGTCTCACTGTGTTTTCAAGCACTCGTAAATCATACTTAGAAAGGACGCCAATTGTGTCAATTTCAATAATCGCATTGGTGCTTGTTTTTGTCGCAAACGTGCCCGCGTCTGCAATTGCGACAGTGCCTGGCATTCCGACGGGCCTTGCCGCAGTTGCGGTGTCTCCGACACAAGTCAATCTGTTTTGGAGTGTGCCTGCAAGCGACGGCGGCTCTGCAATAACTGGATACAAAATCGAGTACAAGGCTGGATCATTTTACTCCACTCTTGTAGAAAACACTGGATCCGTCACGACATATTCTCACACCGGCCTTACTGCCGGCACCGTTTACACTTACAAAATATCCGCAGTAAACTCGATTGGTACAAGCACTGCGTCAAGCGAGGTGTCTGTCACACCGTCGTCCTCATCTGCCGCAGTGGCACCTGGCATGCCGACTGGTCTTGCGGCTACTGCTATTTCCCCAACCCAGATAAACCTGTCATGGACTGCCCCGTCAAACAACGGAGGATACTCGATAACCGGATACAAAATTCAATACCGGGTCGGCTCTGATCAGTACTCTGATCTTGTGGCAAACACTGCAAGCACAACCACTTCCTACTCCCACACTGGCATAACTGCTGGGCAACTCTACCTTTACAGAGTTTATGCAATAACGTCATTTGCAACTGGCAATCCCTCATCTGAGGTATCGATTCAGCCTAAATCTGTAGCCATGTCGACTGTACCTGGAGCACCAACTAGTCCATCGGCAATCGCCACATCTGCAACAAAAATTGATCTCTCATGGACTGCCCCGTCAAACAACGGAGGATACCCTATTACCGGCTATAAAATAGAATACAAAAAGGGAACCGGCTCCTACCTGCCGCTTGTTTCAAACACTGCCAACACCACGACCTCTTATTCTCACACAGGCCTGACAACTGGCTCGTCTTACACTTACAAAATATCTGCAATCAGTTCCATTGGTACGAGCACTGCCTCGTCTGAGGTCTCTGCTACTCCAACGACTACGTCTGCCCCAACGGTTCCTAGCGCACCAACTGGCCTTACAGCGACTGCTGCGTCTGCAACCCAGATAAACCTCTCATGGACTGCCCCGTCAAACGGCGGTGCCGCAATAACTGGATACAAAATCGAGTACAAGGCTGGCTCCGGCTCTTATTCTGTTCTTGTAGCAAACACTGCAAGCACATCTACTACGTATTCTCACACCGGCCTTGCTGCTGACACCGCTTACACTTACAAAATATCTGCAGTCAACTCTGTTGGCACAGGTACTGCGTCTTCTGAGGCGTCTGCCACTCCGACTGCCACGTCGCAGCCATCTACCGTAACTGCACCCGGTTCACCCAGCCTTACAGCGACTGCTGCGTCTGCAACCCAGATAAACCTCTCATGGACTGCCCCGTCAAACGGCGGTGCCGCAATAACTGGATACAAGATTGAAGTAAAAAAAGGCACGGGATCATTTGAAACACTTGTAGCAAACACCGCAAACACATCAACTGTATACTCTCACACCGGCCTGACTGCTGGCACTGTGTACTATTACAAAGTGTCTGCAATCAACTCTGTCGGCACTGGCACGTCAGGCGACGCATCTGCAACTCCAAAAGAAACGCTTACCCCAACACTTACTGCCATCGCAACATCTCCGACACAAATCAGCCTGTCATGGAGTGCGCCATCACAAACATACCAGCAGAGGATAAACGGCTACAAAGTCGAAGAAAAAATAGGGGGAACTAGCTTCAAAACAATAGTTGAGAACACCGGCGTCAACCCATACGTGATTAATGGCCTGATAACTGGAAAATCGCACACATACGTAGTCTCAGCTATCTTTGGTCTTGGCGCAAGCCCGAGATCAAACGAGGCGTCTGCAACCCCTCTGTCAACATCTGCTCCACCTGCAGGATATTCGACAACGCCTCAGCAAACTACTCCGTCCACTAGCACAAAACCTGGCACCGTACTGAAGGAACAGCAAAGTGACTTTGAGAAGAAAGTGCAACAGGCAAGGGAAGATCTAGCTAAAAAGTCTGGAAAAGAAGACAGTGCAAAGGCAAAGGCTGCAAGAGACGAGGCCATAAAACTAAACGAAAAGGCAAAGCAAGATGCGCTTGCGGCAAGACAAAAATTGATGGCTGAAAAACAAGCCCAGCTAAGCGCAGCCAAAAGCAACGACGGCCAACCCGTCGGCAAGATGGATCCTAGGGATGTGTATGGAAAAGCGGTAAACGATGCGCGCGTCGAATACGAAAAAATTGCAAATGATCCAAACTCCACTCAAAAGCAAAAATCTGACGCAAAAGCGGCGTACATGAAAATAAAGACCGATGCAAAAGCCGCACTAAACAAAGCACTAGCTAAATAAGAAAAACCCCGCTGGTTGCATCTGATGAGGACTTCGTCTCGTACCTCTCTCACGTTTTTGCGTTTTATCATCGTGTTCTACGAATCTGACAAATAAAAAATCCGCAAACCAGTTGCTTTTTATTTTCTAATCTTTTGTACGATTCATGGTTAAACAAACCGAACCAAACGTGGTCGGCGTAAGCGTTCTAAAACAAAACGGCGTCGACATCGACGAACTCATACGACTTCTAATCTACAACGCATCGGTAGAATTCACTGCCTACTACTACTTTACAAACCTCCGAATGCACTGCACCGGAATGGAGGGTGAGGGAATTAAGGGCATAATCGAAGATGCACGACTGGAGGATCTGAGCCACTTTGAATCCTGCCTTTCAAGGATATACGAACTTGGAGGGAGCCTGCCAAACGACGCAATGGCATTTATCAAAATGTCAGGATGCGAGTTCCTGCAGCTGCCTACAAACAAGACTGACATCAAGGCAATACTTGAGAAATGTCTCAAGGCTGAGCAGGGGGCAATCGTGAACTGGAACAAGATATGCCAAATGACACACGGCAAAGATCCTGCAACATATGATGTTGCAAAAGACATCCTGCGAGAAGAAATCGAACACGAAGCATGGTTCTTAGAGCTGCTCTACGGAAGACCTTCTGCACACATGAGAAGAAAGTTCCCAGGAGAAAGGCCTCACACTCACAAACATTCGCGAGCGTTGGGTTAATCCTCTTTTTTCATTTTATGCATCTGCGCAAAAAATCTGAACTTGTTTTATATGATTGTGCTTTGATGTCTGGTGTGATGAAGCCAAGTCACGTATTGTTTGGGATTTTATTTCTGGTTGTTTTTCTAAGTTCACTGCATGCTGCATTTGGCCATGGCGTTGGATTCGAAACGCTTCCACCCCAAATGCTTGGAGACAAAAAAGTCGCGATGGAGGTAAGCTCAATTGTTGACAACTCGACGGGCCGCAGACAAGTTACCTTTTCGATGTTTGATACTGACACTGGAATCACCGTTCGGGATGTGACGTACCATGTTAAAACCATCAAAAACAACATGGTGCTCTTTGAAGGAAACTATCAGACAGGCAACGGGGCACTCACGTTTGATCTAATTCCAACAGAGAACGACGCAGTAACGTCTGATGAAAAAAACAACGCGGGATTTTTTGACACCCTAATCGGAGTGCAGAAAAACACAGTTGAGGCGCAGGGAAAAATCTTCAAGCTTGGCGGCCTGTACAAGTTTTCAATTGACATTCTTTCGGCAGATGGCTATTCTGCAAAGACGCGCGCACCTGTGCACTTTGACGCCGGAATATCATTCCCCGAGGCTGTGACATATCTGGTAAATGACGAGTACTTTGGAAAACAGCAGATCAAAGTTGTAACGTATTATGACCTACTATCTGACGTGAAATATGGCTCAAAAGAAAAGGCGATAAAATTCTCAATGCCATTTGAGTGGTCAATTTCCAACATAAACCAAACCTCCGTAATCCATGAGGAGGTGTTTATTCCAAAGACACTTGGCTCGCTCCAGGTATCAGAGTACTCTGTGTCTGTAAACGGCATTCTCTTGTCAAATCAGACAATAGCTGTGGATGACTTTCAGCCTGATAACCGCATCATCCACATCTTGCTGTATCGCGCTGAACTGCTCCGTCTATACGGCGAGCAAAACAAAAAGCCTGACACGATTGACTTTGCACTGTTTCCAAAATCTGACGATTTTCTTCTTTCGGCGACAACTGAGAACGTGCAGTACAAAATTACGCTGACTACTGATCCGAGACATCTTTCTCCAGGCGACAACGCGGGCGTTTCTTTCAAAATATACGATGTGTTCTTGCAGGGAAAAACAGTCTCAGTGCAGTACGACTTTTCTTTGGTGTCTGGCGGCACGACTGTCTTCAAAACACATGGCACCAGTACTGATTCTAGGGACAAATGGAACGAAATTCCAATCTCAGTACCAAAAGATGCATCTGGCAGCATTACGATAAAATTTGAAAACCTGGACGGAAACGATCTCGCAAAGGCCCAAATCCCGATTGCGATAATTGCAAAACAGTCTCCCGCAGTTCCGCACTGGATAAAAAATGTCGCAAAGTGGTGGTGTGATAATTCCATATCTGGTAATGAGTTCCAGAGCGGAGTCGAATACCTCGTGCATCGAAATGTAATTAAAATAAATCAAAGCCCTGACGGGATGCCTTCAGGGGAGATCCCAAAATGGATCAAGGCGAATTCTTGCTCGTGGTCAGGGGGTTCGATTTCGGACGATGAATTTCTGAACGGAATTGCGTATTTAATCAAAAACCACGTGATAAAGATCTAGATCCGTCGGTTTTCTGCGAATAGTGTAAATATTTGATTCACTTGTATAATGCGATCAAACATGATGCTAAAACTTATCTATGTCGATTATTGAGTTGTCGGTAATTCAATGCGAGAAGAATTTGTCAATATTGATGGGAACAAGATTCGCTACATCACGACTGGCTCATCAAAAAAGAATCTCGTCCTAATTCACGGTCTTGGCGCATCTGCGGAAAGATGGGAATCGATACTCTCGTATTTTGGAAAACATTACACGGTGATAGTTCCGGATCTGATTGGGTTTGGATATAGCGACAAACCAAATACCGATTACACTGCAGACTTTTTTGCACAGTTTGTCTCGTCTTTTGTGGGGACACTTGGGCTGGACAGAACTGCAATAATGGGCTCCTCGCTTGGCGGCCAGATTGCAATAGAATACACAGCTGCAAATCAGCAAACTGTGGACAAACTGATCCTAGTGTCTCCTGCAGGCGCAATGAAACAGTCAACACCGGCACTTGATGCATACATCATGGCTGCGCTATATCCTGACCAAAACACGGCAAAGAATGCATTTGCTATGATGACTGGTAATAAGAAAGACGTAAACCAGAACATCGTTGATGACTTTGTTCAAAGGATGAGGCTGCCAAATGCAAAATTCGCATTCATGTCAACACTTCTAGGACTGAAAAACGCACCTGAAATAACGACAAGACTTGAGAAAATAATGGTTCCAACACTTGTGGTGTGGGGGGAGCTTGATCCTGTCATACCGGTAAAGTATGCAGAAAAATTCGTCAGGGCAATACGCGACTGTAGATTCTACCAAATGGAAAACTGCGGCCATACGCCATACGTTGAGGATCCTGAGAATTTTGCAAAACTCGTGCTTGACTTTCTGAAATCCAATGAATAACTATAAATACCTCTATTTACCACCTATAACCAATGAGTGGTAATAACAACCAATACGATTATACTGCAATGTTCCAAGACTGGATGCAAAAGGGTGGAAAAGCCCAAGTTGAATTCATGAAGGCATTTTCATCACAAATGGAAAATAACCAAAAATTCGATCCACTTCAAACCCTGAAAGAAATGACATCCAAAGTCTCTGAAACTCAGACAAGCTTTACCAACAACATGGCCTCACTGCAAAAAAACGCAATGGAGCAGATGTTTAACGTTGGAAACATGATGCAAGGTTTCATGGGATGGGGCGCATTTAAGACAACCATTGGAAGCAACGGCAGAATATCAATTCCAGAAGCAGAACGTGACGCATTGAAACTCAATGAGGGAGATCTAGTCCAAGTGATTGTTCTCCCGATTGATAAAAAGAAAAAATAGGAGGTGGAAATATGAGTAGCACAGAACAACCAAAAGATATCTTTGCATTGTACATACAGAATGTAGACAAATTCTTCAACGGCGTAGAAAAGACAATTCCAAGCTATCACCAATCAATTACTGACCTACAGCAAGAATGGCTCCAAGCATTTGAGAACAACATCAAATCAGTAGTAACACTACAGCAGGAATTTGCAAACAAAGCCGGAATAAACACAACCGTTCCAGAAGCAGCACTAAAAGCAATTAGAGACACAAACGAAGAAGTTGTAAAATCATACTCTGTTCAGAATCAAGTATTCTTAGCAGCAATTGATGCAACAAAACAAAACGTCAAAACATTCAACGACAACGCAAAATCTTTCGCAGACATGAACAAAAACATCATGCGATACTGGATATCAGCGTTCACACCAACAAGAAACTAAAATCTAATCTTTCTCTTTTTTATTTTGATCTTTCTTTAAGCCACTCGCACATTTCTGGAAGGACCTTTTTCTGTGAAAATGAGCTTGCAATCATGCCTACGTGGCCTGTCGGATAAATCCTAAGCGACTTGTCTTCGCTGCCAACTGCGTAATACAGTGGCATGCTGCACTCTGGCGAAACCAGGTGGTCTCCAACTGCGACTTGGATGAACAGGGGCATTGTTATCTTTTTGAGGTCTATCTGCTTTCCGCCCACAAACATCTTGTTTTGGACTAGCAGATTTTCCTGATAGACGTCTTTTATCCACTGCCTGAACAGCTCTCCTGGGATTGGAGGCGTGTCATTTAGCCATTTTTCCACCCTGAGGAAGTTATCCACGAACTCCTTGTCGTTGATGTTTTTGAAAAACTTGTAATACTTTTCAAGCCCTTGCTCAAATGGCTTTAGGATTGAAAAACAATAATACATGAACTCGGGAGGCATGTTGCCTATCGTGTCGACAATCTTGTCAACGTCTACGTGCTTTGTCACGTTGCTTACGACAGTAGTGTCCTTCCAACCGTCAATCACCGGCGCTGTGGCAATTAGGTTTTTCACTTTGTGTGGGTGAAGCGATGCATAAATGGTGGCAAGCGTTCCGCCGGTACAATAACCTTGCAGGGAAACACTGTCTACGCCGGACTCTTTTCTTACATAGTCTACACAGCTGTCCAAGTACGAATTTACATAATCGTCAAAGTCCAGGTACTTGTCAATATTTGTCGGGGATCCCCAGTCTATCATGTATACGTTGATTCCCTCTTCGAGGAGTTTTCTTACCCAGCTTTTCTTGGACTGGATGTCTAAGATGTGATATCTGTTTATGATTGCATAGCTGATGACTAGGGGCACCTTGACCTGTTTTTCAACAAGCGGCCTAAAGTGCAAGAGGCGAACCTTGTCTTCCTCGTATACGACATCAAAGGGCGTGGACTCTAGCGTTATCTCGTCTGGAGCAGGAACAAACTTCGGCGCCTCTGTTACGTTTTTTGTAAAGCTCAAAAACTCTTCAACTAGTCTTGGGTCTATCGACTCATGCTGCATTTTTTACATCCTCCTTCTTTTCTAGCTTGGATACTCGCCTTCTAAGATCATGCATCTCCTTATACATCTCGTCAATCTCCTTTCGTGTGGGCAATTTCATTGACTGTAGTATGACATTTAGGATGTTTTCCCAGTGCTTTGTTAGTTCCAATTCTGCCGAAACCATCTTGCCATAATTCTGTCCGAACTTTTCAGAGTCGAACAAGCCTGTAAAGTCGTTTTCAAAAATATCAATCCACACTCTTTTGTATGCCTCAAGGTTTTCCACATCCTGCGGTATGCTCGGTGACTTGGCGTCAACCTTTTTTTGCGCGTCAGCCCACGTTTCGCTTAGCTGCTTGTAGTATTCTGCCAGTCTCTGGTTGAACTCAACCATGTCCTCGTACGAGTCTATTATCTCAGTTACGACCTTTTTTAGGTCGTTTGCGTAGTTCCTCATAGGGCCTACTGACGAAAGGGCAATTGGCTTGCCTGACATTAGGTGTAGCAGGTCGGTCCAAAATAATGAGACGTGCTTGTATTGCTCTAGCGGGGATTTGGCGTCTTGTGACAACAATAATTACATACAAAAGATCGCAATAAATAGATCGATTTACTAATAAAGCACACCGAGTAACGGTCGTAGCGAGATTAACCATGGACAAAGAAATAATGTGCGAAACAATCCGAAAACTAGACCCAAAAGTGCGCTTTGTGGGCCTGATAAATGACAAGGGGCACCTTATTGCAGGCGGAATGGTTGAAGGCAAGAAAACCCTTGAGGACAAGAAAAAGGACGAAATGCTGTACCTGGAACTTGCGCTGCGAGTAAAGATGCGACAGGAATTCGATGAGGAGCTCGGCCCAGTCCGATTTGCAATGTCGTACCGGGACAAAGTACTCGTGATGAGTTTTCCAATGGGCAAGGAAGTTTTGCTCGTTTCAGCAGAAAAGGAACTTGATTTTTCCAAGTTTCCGTTTTCAGCACTGAAAATAATAAAAGAATATTCATAGGACTGCCTTCCCTTCAGACATGAGATATAACGTGCAAGTTGCTTTACCGTTGTTTGTTTTTCTAGTTGGAATCACGTTTGCCATGGCGTCTGGGGACGTCGTGGTTCCTGACAGTGAGTTTGCCAGCTATTTTGACTCTAATGGAATTTACACAATAGTCGGCGTGGTGCAAAACACCGAGGCATATCCAATAGAGTCGCACCTGAGCTTGACAATGATCAGTGGCGGCA
Organism: uncultured Candidatus Nitrosotenuis sp.; assembly: GCA_964449865.1. GTDB lineage: Archaea > Thermoproteota > Nitrososphaeria > Nitrososphaerales > Nitrosopumilaceae > Nitrosotenuis. Next base: position 401,595 of record CAYVBR010000015.1, on the reverse strand, counting down.
AAACAATTTCAGTCAGCCAAGATATTCCGTCGGTTGCGTCGGGAAAAGACATGCCGTTTAAGATTCGTGTTCCAGAAGTGACTGACAAAAACGTAATTTTGGAAACACCAACAGTTACGTTCCGGCAAAGTATCGCGCCGCCTCCATCAGAGGTGCACGTGATGTACGATAAGACGCTGGTTCGCCACGATGATGGACACCTGACTGGGAGAATAACAAATAGCGGAAACCTCACTGAATATGATGTAAAGGTGTATGCTGCAATTCATGGGGCAAATAACAAGTTTATGGATACTGGCATCAACGTAGAAAAAATAGAAAAAATCGAACCCGGCCAAATAGTTGAATTTTCAATTTATCCTGATCCTACAGTCGCACCCGATGTGAATTATTACAGCTGCTTTAACATTGGGGATGAGACGATTGTTCCGCTATATGCAATCCGAGATGGAGAGCGATTCAACTTTAGGTATGATTCTACGGCTGCGTTCACCGTGGACGGGTTTGACGAAACAGGCACGAAACTATCCATGTCTGGAATAAACTCGTTTAAGATTCCCACATACGTGAACTTTGAATTCCCAAAGACGTCTGATGGCGAAAAATTTGATGTCACGGTAAATGGCGAGCAGGTCCCGTTCATCCAGAGCATAGATGAGACTGGAAACTGGCACGTGGCATTTGACGTAGGCTCTGCGACGCAAGATGCCATTGTAATATCTGGATTTGAGAACCCAAAGGAAAAATCTGAGTCACCTCTGAACACTCCTACTTATCTTTACGTCATTTCGATATTGGTGGCAATAGGGGTCGCAGTTTATTTCTACAAACGCAAAAGCTAGGTGTCTGTACTCCTTGGCAGACTTATGGTAAAAGTAGTCGGATTGTTTTTCACAGATATCTCTCCCCTGTGTCGTTCTATGATGTTTTTACAGCTTGACAATCCAAGCCCAGTTCCGCTCTGCTTTGTCGTAAATAACGGCTCAAACACTTTTTCAAGATCTTCATCTGTGATGCCTGGCCCAGAGTCCTCAATTTCGATAATTATGTTGTTTGGCGTGGTCTTTGCATAGATGTTGATCGACCCTACTCCATTGATTGCTTCAATTGCGTTTGTGATTAGGTTGACAAAAACAATCTCAAGTTTGTCAATGTCGCATATTATCTGGGGATTGCTTTTTGGCAGGTGTATCTCGACGTCGTCAGGCACTTGAATGTTCTCTATCACTTTTTTCAGAATATCGTGCAGTGAATAATCCTGCAGTTTTAGCGGAGGAAGCTTGACGTAGTTTAGGACGTCTTCAATTTGATGGTACATTTTTCTTGCCTCGCTTTCAATCAGTGCCAGCTGATCAAGTGATTTTTTGTCAAGCTTATTTCTTGAGTTTTTTTGAATCATGGTTGAATAGTTTATGATTACTGTTAGTGGATTTCTCATGTCGTGAGTAATCCTCGACGTGAGCTCTCCTATGTGTAAAAGCTTGTCATGCGCCTTGTCGGCCTCGTTACGCTTTGTATCGCTCATGTCAACCACCTTGGTTCCAATTGAGCCTGTTTTCTACTTTTTTATTATAACTGAGGCTAGTTAGCCAAAACTCATCTCTTTGTACAAAGTTTTGTACATGGCGTTTTTGATTTTATGTTGTGCGTAGAATCTCTGGTGATTGAAATTTAATTTTTGAATGGTGCTGAAGGACCTGGGGGATACCATCGGTCTGGCAAGGGAGATAAATTATGGCACTGGTCCAACAGACCTGCTTACTTGTAAGTAAAACAGTTACTATTCTTATGTGTGTGTGATTAGTACAAACATCGTTGCACTGCAAGTTTGCTGCAAAAATGCATGTTGTTCTGATAAATTCCTACATGCATAATGGCATTTTGCCGTCGTGCTTTTTCTTGTACTCTTCGAGCAACTTTTCCTTAATTTCACTGTGTGACTGGGTTGCAAAATAACGGAATCTCTTTGCATCGCATACGCATGTTGTGGATAGCGACTCTGCGATGCTCTTCCTTAGGTTGTCCGTGCCCCCAATGTGCAAAATTTTCATTGCAGCATGCATCATGTAGACTCCTGGCAATTCTGGCGTCATTGCAATCTGTTCTTGACTGTAATCTAGCCAGTCTGACCACTTGATTTCTTCTGACATGTTTTTTCTCTGTGATTGCCCCTTAAATTTTTACACAATAAAAATTGGAAAGATTCCTAGTCTAGGAGAGTTTTGAGCCCAACGCACCTGTTTCTGATTGTGACTTCTGTGACGCCTGCTGCAATTGAGATGTCTTTCTGTGACCTGATCTCGCCGTTTGAAATGCATGCCAAGTATAGGGCTGCCGCGGCAATTCCCATCGGATCCTTTCCTGCAACCATTCCGATTTTTTTAGCCTTGTTTAGTATTTCCATTGCGCGTCGCTTTGTTTTTTCGCTGAGGTTTGCAGTACTTGCGATTCTTGAGATTCCCTTTGTCGGGTCCGCAACCGGCATTTTGAGGTCGAGCTCTTTGTAGATCAATCTGTAGCACCTGGCAACGTCCTTTCTTCTTATGTTGATGCTTTCTGCTACGTCGTCCAAAGTTCTTGGGGTCTCTGTATTCCTACATGCGGCGTACAGGCATGCTGCGATCAATCCGTGGATTGATCTGCCTCTTACGAGTTTCTTTTCCATTGCCTTTCTGTAGATGTAGGCTGCCTTTTCGACAACTGATTCTGCAAGGGCCATCTTGTCCTTCATCTTGTCAAGTTCGCTTAGGGCCTGCCTTAGGTTCCTGTCTGCAGACGAATGCGTCTGAGTTCGGCTGTCCCATGTTCTGAGCCTTTCAATTGAACTTTTCATCGATGCTGAGAGCGGCTTTCCAGTAGCATCCTTGTCTGCGGATCCGATCACTGTTGATAGGCCCATGTCGTGCATCGTAAGCGACGTTCCTGCACCGACTCGGCTTCTGTCTGACTCGTCATTTGAAAATGCTCTCCACTCCGGACCTGATTCCTCGATTTTCTCTGCTGCCACGTAACCGCAGTTTCGGCAAAACGTCTCGCCAGTAGTCACGTCTGTCTGCATTGCGTTTTTTGCGCATGAAGGGCATCTGATTTGTGATGAAGAGGACATTACGGGTATGGTTACGCGCTTTTGCTTATTATGGGTTCTGCTTGATTTCTATGATTGTTTGTATGTAGGTCAAGCTAACCCTCATTCTCATTTTATAGAATTAAAACTAAAAACACGCGCAACGCAGATGAGATAATCTGATTTTTGTCTATTGATTTTCAAATCATCGCAAACAAATTTGCGTAGATATAGTTTAGTGTTTTTAGTTTGAAATAACTATTTTGCGTATTTTGAGTGAGTTTTTAGTTGTTCGGAGAGTTCCTTGAAAATCTCGTTGACACTGACGTCTACTAAATTTATTGTGGCGTTATCCTTTATGATCTGTTTTTCATATTTTTCCTTGACTGCAAACATCACTGATGACCAGTGAAGAACTCCCTTGATCTTTTCCTCAACTATTATGTTTGTGTCGGGAAAATTAAACGACTGAAAGACGATTCCGTTGACCCAGTTTATGCTTGGAATTGCGCCTCCGCCAGTTTTGCTTCCAAAGGCAATCTGTGTTACCCAGTCGTCGAAATTGTACTCTATTACTTCGTGTATGATGAGCTTTTTCCATGGCTCGATTGTGATTTCCAAATCGCTTATCTTTCAAAAACGGTGATTATATAACTTTCAGGGAATTTTGGACGCGATCTAAAATTAGTATTAGATGATTGTCTGTCTGTTTTGAACAAACAATATCTATTATTTCATTCATTAATCTTGGATTTGGGGATTAAAATGAACACACAACAAATTATAGAATCGCTGTCGTACTTTGGGTTTGAAGACATTGACTCCAAAGTATACATGGGACTGCTCCAAACCGGTCCAGTATCTGTAGGAACTCTGTCGTCAAGACTTGGAATTGATAGGGGCAAGACGTACCGCTCCTTGAGTAAGCTTAGGAACCTGGGCGTAGTATCGACCACGTTCTCAAATCCGACGCTGTGCTCTGCAATAGAGCCAATCGAAGCATTAAACACAATTCTTGATAGAAAGCAGGACGAAATCATCACAATGAAGAGCCTGTCTGAGAAAATATCTCAGGACATTAGTGAGATTGTCAAGAACTGCGACGTGCAGGAAATATCATCATTTCTCATAATTCAGGGACGCTCCAACATTTATTCAAGAATAGGAAAAATCTTGCAAAAGGCAACAGGAACGGTGTACATCGTGGCTCCTCAGGAAGATCTGATGAGAATGTATCACACGACAATTCCAGAAAGAATCCAACTGATCAAAGAAAATGGCGTTGAGGTGAGAATTCTGACTGAAGTTGTAAGTGAAAAAGAACTGTCGTTTATCAGTAGACTGAACCCATCTGAGATTAGATTGGGAAAACTCCCGTCAAAGAGTAGAATGGTTGTCGAGGAAAACAAGCAACTGATAATGTCTGGCTCGCTAAATGGCTCTATGGACTTGAATGATGAGGGCGACTCTGTAATGCACACGAATTCTCTTGAGATGGTCAACAACATGTACAGTCTTTGTACGCTGCTGTGGAACAAATCAAAAGTAATTGAAGTCATGGTCCCGCAACGAGTCAAAAGAGTGAAGAGCCAATGATGGGGTACAACGGAATTCATTGCGAAAATTTGTCAAGGGCTGACAATGCGACATCTGCAAGGAGAAACCTGTATCAAAAAAGAAAAACTGACTTGGTAAATGATCTGGTGGATCCAATCTGTGTGATTTCAAACGCAAATGAAATCCTCTCAAGACGGCTTGGGAAGTTTCTTGATGCTGAAACGCGTTCGTATTTTGAGATGATTACGCGGGCAGCAACAAAGACAAAAACGCTAGTGGAAGAACTGCGAAACGACAGTCTAGTTCAGTAGGCAATACGCGTATTTTGGCTTCATGGATGGGTACATGATGCTGCTCGTGTCAGTTGAATGGCCTAGTCCTATTGCATGGCCAAGCTCGTGCCGCATTATTTGCTCAACGCTGTTCACGTCGTATAGTTGGAAGCTTCCGTCGCAGTTGTAGTCGCCAAGTGCCACTTCGACTACTCCCTTTCCGACATGCGCATGGCCCAATACGCCTTCTCCGAGTTTTCGTACTGTCCATGTGACCCAAACGCTTGCCTCTGCCTGCGTGCTTGCAGATGCAAACTTGACTACTGCCTTTCCTTTGTTTGAACTAAATGTCTGCGATTCCCAATACTTGGTGGAATTGTTTAACGTGCTAACGTGGTTTAGTGGCAAACCTGTGGGCTGTTTGTTTACATAAATTTTGTAGTTTAGAACATACGTGTCATTGTTTAGGGTCACAGTCGGGTCTGGGAACACGCTGGAGCCTGTCTTTATCTGCTGCTCAAAGTTCCATTTTTCATAATCTCGTAGAAACTTTTTGATTACATCAAAGCTCGGGTTTGGATACTCGATGTAGCGTTTTTCTTTTGCCACTGCCGAAGAAATCTTTCTGACATAACTCTCAAATGACTTGACGTCCATCTTTTCTGTTTTATCTGGTTTTTCGGTTGGCTTGTATGGGTACTTTTTGATTGTCTTGTCTGCAAATTCTTTGTAGTTTTTTGCAACAGTGTAGTTTGGATAAAGACTGTACGCCGTGTCAAAATATTTTTTTGCCTCCAAATATTCCCCGAAATTGCCAAACCCGACACCCAATCCCAATAATGCTGTTGCATCTTTTGGATTTTTTTGATACACTCTGTAAAAATTAATGAGCGATTTCTGGTGGTAGCCGAGATTGCTTTCCGCAACCCCCTTCATTTTCAGGACTGCTGCATTGTCGGGGTAGCTCTGCAGTATCTTGTCGTACAGCGTTATTGCCTCGCTATATTTGCCCTTTGCAAAGTATTTTGCGGCATCTGAGTACATTGCGTTTGCCTTGTCCGACTTTTCATCTGCAAACGTCGGAACTACCTGTACAAATAACATAAAAACCACAAAAATGATTATAACACATATTTTCATGATATCCGGTATGCTTGGCCTTGGTAATAATTTGAACGAACTAAAGACCAGAATCCTGCAGATTCAGGATGACCTATCTAGACTCGGTCCACCGGAACCAGTGATGCCTGAAATGATAAACACGACAAACGCGCTTCGCTTAAACGAGTATCTGAGAAAATCTGATGAAAAAAAGACTGCGCTAAACGCCGCATATGACGAGTATGCAAGACAGCTTGAACAGATTGTGTCCTCACTGCTCTCGATTCAGGTGGATCTAAAGGACATAATCAAGGCTGAGGCGTCCATAATTGACTCCCAAGAATCTGATCAGACTGAAAAAAAGACACGCGTAAAAAAATCCAAAAAATAACTAGTAGGAAACATCGCCTGCCATAATTTTGACTGGTTTTGATTTCTGCATTATTATCAGCCCGCCATCTGTATCGAGTTTCAGTGCTTTCCCAGTTATCTTCCCGTTTGAGGTTGATACTGTAATTGTCTTGCCTATGGTTGATGAATTTGCAGTCCATTCTTTGATGATCTTGCTTATGTTGCCCACGCTTAACGAGTTTAGGATTTTTTCAAATTCTTCTAAAAATACCTGCACGAGTTTTGCAGGTTTTGTCTTGTTGTTTTGGTTCACAAGGGTTGCAACTCCGTAAAAGTTTTCTTTTTTCGTTATCTTTTTCTCAATTTCGTCTGGGTTTACTTTAAAATTTATTCCGACTCCAAGAATCAGACTCTCTATGTGGCTTGACTCTATTGATGCGTCAATTATCATGCCTGCAATTTTTTTCCCCTTTAGCGTTACGTCGTTTGGCCATTTGAGCTCTGTTTTCACATCCAATACTTTTTGAATTGCCGATGACAGTGCAATCGATGCAACCAATGGCACTAGGGTGATCTTTGCGACATCGAATCTTGGATGCAGTATGACCGAAAGCCAAATTCCGCCCCTTGGCGATACCCAGTTGCGCCCAAGCCGCCCCTTTCCGGAATCCTGCGTTTCAGAAATTATGATTGCCCCATCCTCTGATTTGTTGCTTGCCACTGTAGCTGCAAAACTTTGAGTAGAGTCTATCTTGTCAAAATAATATATTTTTCTTCCAAGCGTCTTTGTCTTGAGACCGTCCGTGATTTCCCACGGTAACATCAGGTCGGTAATTTTTGTAAGCCTGTATCCTAGGTTCTGTTTTGATTCTATCTCGTATCCAAGCGTCTGAATTTTTTTTATGTGCTTCCAGACTGCAACTCTGCTTATCTTCAGCACCTCGCTTAGGTCCTCGCCTGAGAGATACTCTGAATGGTGAGCCTTGAGAAGTTGCAATACCTTGATCAGTCCGACATTCTCATGAGATGCATATGACATAGAACAATAAAGCTTGGATTGTGGGATGATTTAAAATTTTTAAAATTTGCTAGTTTTGCACGGCATTTGGAAAATTAAAAGCCAATGTCGATGTCAAAGCCGCCACCGCCGTCTCCGCCCATGTCTCCACCTGCGTCTGCGCCGCCGTCTCCCATGTCGCTTGGCTGGTTTTCTGCACCTGGTGGAATTTGGTCTTGCGGAACATAGTCGTGCATTTGCGAGCCCATCATGGAGAACATCATCGAGAACATCATCATGTCCATTATTCCAAAGAACATCATCATCGGCAGCATTGATTTGTTGGACTCCATGAATCCTTCAAGTTTTTTCTTGTCGCCTGACTTGTACATCTGAACCATCTGATCCCAGTTTTGCTTCATCTCGTGTACTCTGTGATCTAGCTCATTTGAGCCCTTGTCTGTGATTTGGAGCTCAATTTTCTCTCCGCCGAAAAGCCCTTTTTTCTTATCGACTTTGATCATGCCGCGCTCTTCGAGTTTTTCTAAAATCTTGTTTAGTTCTTCTGGCTCAAGCCCCGTCTTGTTTTTTATTTTGTCAAATTTTTTGGCACCCTTTTTGATTGCGCCTAAGACAATGACGTCTTTTGGTTCCTCTTCCACGATACGGGTTGATATGGTCACTATAAAGAATTTTCCGATAAATTATAATTCGTTTTATGTATAGTTATGTCATGGAAGTGGACTCGTATACTGACGATGAGATCAGACAAATCTTGTCATTAAAGAACGTGGCAGTAGTCGGAATGTCAAAAAATGCCGACAAGGCGGCGCATTACGTGCCAAAATACTTGCTCATGCAAGGATACAACGTAATGCCGGTGAATCCAACTGCTGACGAGATACTGGAGAAAAAATGCTTCCAATCCTTGCAAGATGTTGATCAATCAATCGATATAGTTGACGTGTTTAGGCCATCAGACCAAGTCGTTCCTGTCGTGCAGGAAGCGATAAAAAAGAAACCAAAAGTTATCTGGCTTCAAGAGGGAATTCATAACCCCGAGGCAGAGGAAATGGCACGAAAGGCTGGAATAAAAATAGTGTTCAACAGATGCATGCTTGCTGAGCATCAGCGGTTGTTCTAATGACCGATGCCACTTTTGATGATTTTTTCAAATCATTACAGGAACTAATCAAATCATATGAAGAAAAAAATCTCATGATAAAAACACAGTCTGATGTTGAATCAAACATAGTGCGCCTCTTTGGAGAGCAGATGAGCTCATTATCTAGGGCGCAAAGTGGACTGGATGATGTTTCTGAGCTTGCATGTACAACTGCAGAACATCATCCGTACTGGAATGTTTTGTATCATGCGTGTCAAATATCAAAAATAACTTTGGACAAATGGGACGGCGAGCTCACACAAGAAGAGCTAGATGAAATATCGTGGTCGATTGCAGAGCTCAAAAACACTTGTGAAAAACTCAAAGCAAGGCCGCAAAACGATCATGCTCATTAGGCAGAGATAAATAGCTAAAAACGCAATTTGTATCTGTGCCAATAAAGATTGGGATTATCGGCAAGACAAATACTGGCAAGACGACTTTTTTTAACTCTGCAACACTTTCGTCCTCTGAAATTTCTACTTATCCGTTTACAACAAAAAAGCCCGAATCAAGCCTTACAAACGCAATCTCGTTATGTGTTCATCAGGAGTTCAATGTCTTTGATAACCCCAAAAACTCAAAGTGTGTTGATGGATGGCGCTACATTCCAATTGAGCTAATTGACCTTCCGGGACTGATCAAGGATGCGTGGCAGGGAAAGGGACTTGGCAACCAGTTTCTCTCAGTTGCCGCGCAAGCAGACGCAATACTGCACGTAGTTGATGTATCAGGAGGTATTGACTCGTCTGGCAAAATCTCGGAATCTGGAACAGGTGATCCAATATCTGACTTTGCAGACATTGAAGAGGAGCTAATCATGTGGTATCTGAAAATACTGGAAGGAAACCGAGACAAAGTCTCAAAGGTGGTTCATACTGGAACTGACAAAATTGTGGCAATTGCCGATCTGTATCGCGGCATAGGCGTGAATAATTCACACGTAAAGGAGGCATTACACATGGCGGGAATCGAAGACAAGGAATTTGACGATATTGACTTTCAGGACAGCAAAAAGTTTGCGACAATCCTGCGCAAAATTTCAAAACCGACACTAATTGTCGCAAACAAAATTGATGTGGAGGGAGCAGACAAGAATTTTGCAAGGCTCCGTGAGCGTTATAATGATACAATAGTGGTGCCTGCAAGCGCAGATAGCGAACTGTCGTTGAGAAGGGCGGAGCAAAAGGGGCTCATAAAATACTCCCCGGGCTCTGAGCAGTTCAATATTGTCAAACCCGACGAACTGAGCCAGAAGCAAAAAACAGCGCTTGATTTTATCACAAGGGAAATCATGGGCGAGTACATGAGAACGGGAGTCCAGTTTGCAATCAATGTCACCGTGTTCAAATTGTTGAAAATGAATGCCATCTATCCTGTGGCTGACGAGGAAAAACTCTCTGACAGAAAGGGTCGAGTTCTACCTGATCTGATTTTGCTAAAGGACGGTGCGACTGTTGCAGACCTTGCAAAAGAAATTCACAGTGATTTGACAAAGGGACTGCTATATGCAAAAGACATTCGATATAATTTGCGACTTCCAACCACGTATCAGCTAAGAGACCGAGACGTTGTATCGCTGGTCTCGGCGTCAACTAAAAAGTCTAGCTAGTGTCTGCTAGGATTTTTTCTTTCTTCATCCATACTGTTTTGTTTTTGTGATCCAAAAGAACGACGTTCATCTGCAAAACCTGATCACGAATTTTGTCTGCCTCCTGGTATTGTTTCTGCTCGCGGAGCGTTTCACGTTTTTTTAATAATTCTGTGATTGACTGTTTTTCCTGCTCTGTTACCCTCTGTACTGATAGGCCAAGAATCTCTGACATTCTCTCGAATTCTGGCAAGCCGATATCTGCAATCGATCTTGACATTGATTCTGATGCTGCGATGCGGTTTACTCCTTTGACTAGTTTGAAAAAGGCACCCACTGCCAAAGACGTGTTAAAGTCGCTTTCAAGTGCCGAATCAAACTCCTGGCTGCATTCTCTGACTAGGTGCAAAATTTCTGCCGTGTCTCCAGTTCCGTCTGCCATCACCATCTCATAGTACGCTGTTTCGACTTGGCGCCACTTGACGAGGTTCTCCTTTAGGAGGTCTTCTGAATAGTCGATGGGCTTTGAGTAGTGCCCTGAGAGGCAAAATAATCGAATTACGTTTGGGCCCCAGTTCTCCAAAACATGCCTTACTGATTTTATGTTCCCAAGTGACTTTGACATCTTTTCTCCGTTTATGGTGACCATTCCCACATGCATCCATGTTTTTGCAAGGGGTTTTTTGGTAAATGCCTCTGACTGGGCAATCTCGTTTTCATGGTGGGGAAATATCAGGTCCCTCCCGCCGCCGTGAACCTCAAACTCTTCTCCCAGGTACCTGAGACTCATGGCGGAGCACTCTATGTGCCAGCCGGGTCTGCCATTGCCCCAGGGGCTTGGCCACATCGGGTCTGTGTCTGCAAATTTCCACAACGCAAAGTCTAGGGGATCGTTTTTTGTCTCATCGATTCCAATTCTTGCCCCTGATATCAGATCGTCTGTCTTCTTTTTTGAGAGCTTGCCGTATTCTGAAAACTTTGACACACTATAGTACACTCCGTTTTTTGAGACGTATGCAAATCCCAAATCAATTAAATTTTTAACCAGTTTTATCATGTCTTCTATGTGCTCTGTTGCCTTTGGGTATGTAGTTGCCCGCTTGATGTTTAGTCTATCAAAATCCTCAAAGTAGTGATCAATGTATCTGGTGCTGACCTCAAGTGCAGATATTCCCTCGGCGTTTGCCCTGTTGATTATCTTGTCGTCAACATCTGTAAAGTTTTGGACAAAATTCACCGAACTTCCCTTTGATTCTAGGTATCGTCTAAGCGTATCAAACACTACGATTGTTCGAGCATGACCTATGTGCGACTCGTCGTATACTGTAACGCCGCAAAGATAGATTCTGATGTTTTTTGATGAAATTTCTTGCTCCGTTGTGCTAAGCGTATCGAGAATCTTCATTTTTCACTAACCTTGCAGTCTTGATGGCATTATTCTCTTATGTTCACTTTTTTTGTATAGTTGATGGATTTTTTCGATTTTGTCCTTGTCAATCTGTGTTGCTTTTTGGATATTGTCAAGCGACATGCTCTTGTCTGTCATGCAGTACAGGACTGAGTCGACCTCTTCATATGACGCGCCGATTTCTTCTTCGGCAATGTGTCCCTTCCAAAGGTGTGGGCTGCTCTTTTTCTCAATTATGGATTCTTTCACACCTAGGTGTTTTGCCAGCAGTCTGATTTGGGTCTTGTACAATGATGCGATTGGCAAGACATCTGCACTACCGTCTCCAAACTTTGTAAAATATCCGATTAGCTGCTCTGATTTGTCGCTTGATCCTATTACTAGATAGTTTTTCAAATTTGCATGATAATACAAAAGAGTAGCACGAATTCTCGCACGTATGTTCCCAAGTGACTTTTCTTCAGGCTCTAAAATGTTTGCAAACTGTGAATGAATCTGACTGATGTCAATTAGCTTGTAATCTAGTCCTAGTTTGTCGACTATCTGCAATGCGTCCTCCGTCTCCTCTTTTGGTGAAACCCTGCTGTCTGGCATTAGCAGAGCAAGTGATCTCTCTTTAAATGATCTTGCGCAAATGTGTGCGACTACTGCCGAGTCTATCCCGCCGCTTAGGCCAAAAACCAACCCGCTTGCCCCCGCCTTTGAAATGTTTTCTCTTAGAAACGACTCTATGTTGCTTTGAATTTTAGCATAATCTTGGTTGATGATCTCGTCTAGAATCTGCTTATTCACTGGAACTTGTTTGAAATGTTGATTAAAAATTGTATTGTTAGATATCTATGTAGATTCCGTCGTTTCTTGCCTCTACCTTGTAAGTTTGAAGCTTGACTCCTTTGAGATAGTCCTTGAGCTCTCCAGTCTTGATGTTATAGTGCCAAAAGTGCAATGGGCACTCTACGATGTCTCCGTCTAGTGCGCCTGACGCAATCGATGCGTCCTGATGCACGCATATTGCGTCAATTCCGTGATATCCGTCCTGGTTGAAAATTGCAATTTTTTTCTCATCTACTTGGAACTCTCGTCCCTTGCCGCTTGCAATTGCTCCTTTTTCCGCTACTTTTTTCCAGGCCATTATACCAAAGTCAACAGTTGGTGGTTATTTAGATTACGGATGTATGGCCTCGAATTTATCAAAATATGATAAGATTTTTTAGTACTGAATCTTGCGGTACAACGTTGAGCAAAGTAAAGGATCCTGAATTGGCAGAACAAGGAAAGACTTCCTACGAATGGGCAAGGGATCACATGCAAATTCTAAACAATACCATTAACCGATTAAAGAAATCACAGCCGCTAAAAGGCCTTACAATTGGATTCTGTCTTCACATCACAAAGGAGACATCCGTACTACTGATGGGCGCAAAAGAGCTTGGAGCAAACGTTGTAGCGTGTGCCGGAAACCCGCTTACGACACAGGATGACATTGCGGCATTTTTGGCATCTGAAGGAATTCACATCTATGCTTGGGGAAATGAAACCACACAAGAATACGACTGGTGCATTGACCAGGTGCTTGACCACAAACCAATCATACTGACAGACGATGGTGCAGACATGAACGTAAAGGCTCATTTCGATAAAAGATACAAGACCATGAAAATTCTTGGTGCAACAGAAGAAACGACTGCCGGTGTCACAAGAATAAAGGCAATAGAGAAGAAAGGAAAGCTGCGATACCCAGTCATCGTTGTAAACGAGGCATACACAAAACACATGTTTGATAATAGGTACGGAACAGGCCAATCCACCATTGACGGATACCTACGTGCAATGAATTTGCTTTTTGCGTCAAAACGAGTAGTAGTTGCAGGATATGGCTGGGTTGGAAGGGGCGTGGCAGAGCGATGCAGAGGTATGGGCTCAAAGGTAATAGTGACCGAAATTGATGCCGTAAAGGGACTGGAGGCACACATGGACGGCTTTGAGGTAATGACCATGTCGGAGGCTGCAAAAGTCGGGGACATTTTTGTCACGTGCACCGGAATGAGGGACGTCATTAGAAAAGAACACCTGCTTTCAATGAAGAGCGGTGCGGTAGTTGGAAACGTTGGGCATTTTGATGTTGAAATTGACAGTGACTTTTTACTAAACCAATCAAAAGCCACAAAAGAAGTAAGGCCAAACCTTGACGAATGCGTGCTTAAAAACGGCAAGAAAATCTACCTGATTGGAAAAGGACGACTGGCAAATCTGGTTGCAGCCGAGGGGCACCCACCAGAGGTCATGGCCCAATCGTTTTCAAATCAAATTCTCTCAATTCTGTACATAATCAAGAACCACAAAAAAATCGGAAACAAGGTGATCACGGTTCCAAACGAAATTGACACTCAAATTGCAATCGATGCCCTAAAGGCGTTTGACGTCAAAATAGATTCTCTAAACAAAAAACAGCTTGCATACAGAGAGAACTGGTAAAGCTTCTTAACCCACAATACCGAAATTTCATACGTTGAGAAAAAGAGCAATCATCACAAGTGCACTTCCGTACGCAAACGGTGAAATTCACCTAGGTCATGTGGCATCTACATATCTTCCGGCAGATGTGACCACTAGATTCCTCAAGATGAATGACGTTGAGGCATACTACATCTGCGCATCAGACGACTTTGGAACCCCGATTATGATTCAATCCGAAAAAGAAAAGAAAACCCCGCAGGAGTACGTTGCACACTGGAACAAGCGCGATTATGATGATTTTACTGCATTTGATATTGGGTTTGATTTTTTTTACCGCACAAGCTCGGCTGAAAATATTGAGTTTGTCAGGTATGTCTTTAACAAACTAGTGAAAAACGGTCACATTTACAAGTCTGAAATAATCCAGTTTTACTGCAAAAACGACAACAAATTCCTACCTGATAGGTATGTTACAGGCACGTGCCCGTATTGCAAAGCAGATGACCAATATTCTGATCTGTGCGAAAAATGTGGACGAGTCCCTGAGGAAATCGAAAGCCCCAAGTGCGCAATCTGCGGTGCAGTGCCAGTAAAAGAAAAGACAACACACTATTTTTTCAAGCTGAAAACTTTTGGCGATGCATTATACAAATGGCTTGACGAAAACCAAAACCTTCAAAAAGACGTAAAAAAATACGTTCAGAACTGGATAACATCTGGACTGGTGGATTGGGACATAACACGTGACATATCATGGGGAGTGCCGGTGCCGGGAGATGAATCAAAAGTCTTCTATGGGTGGTTTGATAATCATCTTGCATACATCTCAACTGCACTAAAATTCCTAAACGATAGGGGTATTGATGGAAAAGAGTTTTGGAATTCTGCTGACATTTATCATTTTATTGGAAAAGACATTGTGTATCATCACTACTTGTTTTTACCTGCAATGCGTCTTGGAATTGATCAGGAATACAAACTGCCCGATTTTATCCCAACACGTGGACACCTCACACTACAATCAAAAAAGATCTCAAAGAGCAGGAACTGGTACATCGGTCTGAAGGAATTTTTGGAGTTTTATCCTGCGGATTACCTGCGATTCTATCTGGTATCGATAAACCCGTACTCACAAGATGATCTAAACTTTGATTGGGATGACTTTGCAGTGCGAATTAATTCTGAATTAATTGGAAATCTTGGAAACTTGGTGAACCGCGCACTGGGATTTACAAAGAAAGCGTTTGACGGTGTTATTCCGTCGCCTGACGACTATGATGACAAAGACAAAGACGCCGAGGCAAAAATTATGATCTTTGCATCAGAGTTATCAGTACTGATAAACCAAAACCACCTTGACCGTGCACTGAAAAGAATCATGGAGTTTTCTACATACTTTAACCAGTACTTCCAACACAAGGAGCCTTGGAAAAAAGGTCCTGGAACAAACACCTGTGTGTTTCTGTCAGTAAACGCAGTCCGCTCTATTGCAATAGCACTGTATCCATTCTTACCGAAATCTTCTGAAAAAATCTGGCAGCAAATCGGACTATCTGGCACTGTATCTGAAAAACAGTGGGATGAAATTTCCAAAATTGCGGTAAATCCGTCTCATAAATTAGGCGATATCACGCCAGTCTTTGCCAAAATTGAAGAAGAAGACATCAAAAAACGAAAAGAAAAATTTGAAACAAAGTAGGACTCCTAGAATCTCTACTCGTGGGTTTTATGATCTAGGTTCTGGCAGGAAACTAAAAAACAAGACATATGATCTGTATCCAAAGAAGTTTTTTGAAACACTTGGAAATATTCCGGAAATAACAATAATGATTCATGGGCTGCGAAACAACAAGTCTGGAGCAATGACAAAATTCTCAATTGCCCAAAGCCGCCTGAAACAATTGGGATACGTACATCCTGTGGTCGGTTTCAGCTATGACTCTAATACAAAAGGAGTCCAGTACAAGTCCTGCGAGAAAAAAGCAACAAATGTTGGGCGGATCATAGCAAGAAACAATGGCCACAATCTTGCAAAATTCATAACTGATATCAAGAAAAAGTTTCCAGACCTAAAAATTCGATTAATGGGGCATTCTTTAGGATCGGAGGTGATAGTCCACACACTTGCAAATCTCAAGTCCAAATCTGGAATAGTTGATGCGGTTTATTTTTTTGGAGCGTCCATTCCTGCAGATTCTGTTACGATGAAAAAATTTGGCAATGTTTTGCAAAAAACAGTGAAACGAAAAATCACAAATTATTACAGTCAGCATGATGAGGTTTTAAAATACGCATTTGAGGCAGGCTTGATTGAAAAGCCTCTTGGATATTGTGGTGTGGACGGAAAACCAGTGCCTAAATATGTGCAAAAAAGAGTAGTCCCAAAAAACCACCGATTTGTAAGTTATGCAATGACACTGAACTCGTTTTAACATTTTATTATTTTTAAAAATACGACGCCGTCGCCCAAATAATGATCCTGGCGTCTGTTGTTTTTGATGATTATGCTTTGAATTGAGTTGCTTTGATGGATGGCATGCGGATTTCTTCTGAACAGCTATGCAAGTGTTCGCATAATCTTAGCATGTTGTCGATTATCCCACGTGAATTGGTGTAAAATGCGGCGTCTGACTCGTCATTGAATTTCATGGAATCTGCAATGTTGCCTGACATTATGAGCGAATCCGATGACACGATGATTCTTCCCTTTGATGGGATCTTTGTCATTCTTACCTCCGATACATTAAGGTCGTTTTCTAGCGATGTTGCTTCCTTAGCAGAATCAATGATCAATATCACGTTGCCCCCATTGTTCCGGCATGTCTGAATAATCTCGGGAAGTGCAGTGTAATTCATTCGAAGTACGTCTGAATGTGGAACAACAATGTATACAATTCCATCAGAATCTCGAACAAGCTTGCCAATTCGAGAATAAATATTTGGACGTCCCTGAATTATGCAAAATGAAGAAAGTTCTGGCTTTGGATTATCTAGTTTTTTGAGATTGCCTACATCTGCGGTTATTTTTTGCAACAATTTGCGCATTACAATTACTTGCTCGCTTTTTTTCTGTATCAATCTAGAAAGTGCCTCTTTTGGATTAAACGCTTCGCAGATTGTTGGGTTGGAAAAAGTAGTGCTTACAATTCCTAAATTTTGCATCTTGTGTAGTGATCTATATACTCTACTTTTGTCTGTGTCCAGCTTTAATGACAGTGAGTTGACAGTGGTTGGACCCATCTGCAATAACGTGACGTAAAGTATTGCATCCGTTTCCTCCAAATCGAATTCTAATAATGATGAAATGAGTTCCTCTTCAAATATGCTCAAAAAAATATCTCCAGAATACAAAATTGAGCCTGTTGTGTATTTTTTGATGGCTGTACAATGTCACTATAAACTCATATCTTCTTACCAGAATATAAGACGAACTAACATTTCTGTCAGTTTAATTGACGGATCTGTCCTTGGAACTTGTCGTTGAGAATCGTTTATTTTTTTAATATTGCTTCAAATCTGCTCTAAACTGGCGTTATGTTCTAATTATACTACAAATTTGACACTCATTATGAAATCCGTAAATTTTGTCGTATTGGGTGATCAGGAAATAGCTTCGCAGTTTGGAAAAAAAGGAACTGCTACTGATATGACCATGTATGACAAAAAAGAACTCGGCGCAATCAGGACATATACTGCGCCAAACGGGTTTCCAGAAAAAGTCCAGCCGCTTTTGCAGACAATCAACTTGGCAGAATATGTTGTATTTTACGTAAACAAGCTTGACAAATTTGTAGGTGAGCAAATAATTGCGCTAGACATGCTAAAGAAAAAACACGGAGTCATATCCCACACGTACGATGTTGATGAAAACATGCTAAATACAATGATAAAAAATACGGTACTGGAAAATTACATCAAAACCGAGCCCGATAAGATCAAAGAGGAGCTTGACAAGTTTGAGCAGATCTCAAAGGAGGGAGCGGCACGGGTGGTCATTGATCACTGCTTTGACGTAAAGGGAGTCGGAACCGTAATCTTGGGCAAGGTGGAACAGGGAAAAATAAAACAGTATGACAATCTCAAACTACTTCCTGCAGGAATCGACGTGATGATAAAATCGATTCAAATGCACGATGACCCTGTAGGTGAGGCCGTGTCTCCCGGACGGGTGGGTCTTGCAGTAAAAGGCGTCACACCGGATCAAGTGAGTCGCGGAGATATCCTATGCATGCCTTCGACAGAGCAAATATCCACTGAAATTGAAATTGACTTTGTAAAGAGCCCTTTTTACAAAGGCGATATTGCACAAAACCAAATGTGCCTTGTAAACATCGGCCTTCAAATCAAAGCTGCCAAATTTGCCTCAATTAATCCGTTAAAACTCGCACTTGACAAACCAGTTGTGTATAACAAGGGCGACACTTGCATTATCCTCAAGCCCGAATCTCAAACAATCAGGCTTTTGGGCAGCGGGCAAATCAAGTGAAAAATCATGCGGAACTCTTTTTATTCATATGATCAGAGCCTCATTAAATGAACCCAAAGATTTTAGCAAGCCTTGCAGTTTTCGTTCTGCTGTCTGGTGTGATCACAAGTGCTGCATTTGCAGACGACAAAACAGATCTAAAATCAAAAGAGGCAAGACTGCAAGTTCAATCAAAATCTACCCCTGCAAATAATCCTGACATAAAAAATTGTACGGCTAATCTTGAATTATTAAAAAAAATAATTGATGACGCATCGCGAAAAGCGGGTGCATTAAAAGAGAAACTGTATGCCGAATGGAAATCACAATATTCTTCTGGGCAGACCAAGGATGACTGGAACGTTTATTCCAAAAAACTGGAAAGTTCACAGGAAATGCAAGAATACCGACAAACCCAAGAAAAGTACAACTCTGTTATGGCATCCTGCACAAATGATTCTCAATCCAAGTCTTCAGAGTCTAGAGTGCAGTTTACTCAATCAGAAGAATGCGTTAACGCTCAAAAAATGATAGACAGCATTGATCAAAAATATTCTGCTCTAAAACAAAAAGCATACGATGACTGGAAGTCCAAAAATGCACAAGGAGCATATCCTGGAACATGGGATCAATATGCAAACGAGTTCATAAACTCGTCCCAAGTTACCGAATTAAATCTGGCAAGACAAAAGTATGAGCCTGTTTTACGCACCTGTTACATTCAATCAAATTCGTCTGTATCTCAGTCTACCCAGTCCGATGTTTCACAAAACCAATCGTGCCCAGACGCGGCACGCATGCAACCCATACTAAATGATGCAAGTCAAAAGATCAGCGCGCTAAAAGAAAGACTGTACTCTGAATGGAAGATGTCATACGATTCTGGGCAAACCAAGGATGAGTGGGACGTTTATGCAAAAAGCAAGTTTGAAGGCTCGCAAGAGTTTGTCAATTATCAACAACTGCAGCAAAAAATGGAATCAATATACAAAACATGCAAAGCAAATGAAAAGCCACAACCCGCGGATACTCCAAAACCCACAAATCCTGAGCCAAGAGTACAATTCATTCAATCAGAAGAATGCATCAGTGCACAAAAAATGTTAGATAACATTGATCAAAAATATTCTACTCTAAAACAAAAAGCATATGATGACTGGAAGTCTCAAAACGCGGCAGGCGCATACCGCGGAACCTGGGAGCAATATGCCGATGAAAAACTCATCAAATCAAACGAGGTTCTGGATCTGGGCAAGATGCGAGAAAAATACGAACCGTTCTTGAGAACTTGTTACGTCCAGTCTAACGGGGCATCTCCATCAGATGTATCACAAACAAGGCAGCTGCCACCAGTTTCTGCTAATGCTGATCAGAAATCATACAATGCGTCTGACGTGTCAAAAACAAAATCATTGTCGCAAACATCCACTGCTGATCAAAAATCATCTGCAAAGATTGTTCAAAAGCCACTGCCACCCGCCTCCAAGACTGATAAAAAGCCGCCGGTAAGCGACTCTGCCAAAAAATCAGACAAGTCATCTACGAAACTTACAAAGGCAAAACAGCCAGAAAAAATAATCAAAAAACCAAAAACCAAACTCATACAATGACAAAATCCTATAATTATTAGTCAATCTAACTGTCTTTGTGAAAGGCCTTAGAGCGTGTCCTATTTGCCCAAAATGCGGCTCAAAAAAGTTTGAACGACTGGAGGGGCAGGACGTACAGGTAAGGTGCCTTGGATGTAACAAGGTTATCTCCATTTGATGATGGTTTTTATTTCGAGTGTTTTTAGGTCTAGATATGGCAAAGACATGGAAGGATTCGGATATCAATTTAGATCCTATAAAAAATCAAACAATTGCAGTAATAGGCTATGGCATCCAAGGCGATGCACAGGCAAATAATCTCAAAGATTCTGGATTAAAAGTAATAGTCGGACTAAAGGAAGGGAGCCCAACCTGGAACAAGGCCAAAAATGACGGCCATCTTGTGATGTCAGTTGCAGAGGCTACCAAAAAAGCAGACATTGTTCATGTCTTGATTCCCGATATGATACAGGCCAAAGTTTACCGAGATGAGATTGAACCAAATCTTTCAGCAGGAAAGGCGTTATCATTTTCACACGCAGCTGCGATTCACTGGGAATGGATAAAGGCGCCAGACAACGTGGACATAATCATGGTTGCTCCAAAGGGTCCGGGCTCGAAGGTCCGTGAAACATACCTTGATGGATTTGGAACCCCTGCAATTGTTGCAGTGTACCAAGACAAAACGGGCTCTGCATGGAATAGAACACTTGGAATAGCAAAAGGAATTGGCTCTGCAAGGGCCGGACTAATCCAAACAACATTCAAAGAAGAGGTTGAGACTGACTGGTTTGGAGAACAAGCTGACCTATGTGGTGGATGTGCATCAATGGTTACAAACGCATTTGAGACACTAGTTGAGGCAGGATACCAACCAGAAATTGCATACTTTGAGGTGCTGCACGAGCTAAAACTAATTGTAGATATGATCCAGCGCTATGGAATCAACGGAATGTGGAGACGGGTCAGCGAAACTGCAAGGTATGGTGGACTGACCAGGGGCCCACTGGTAATGGATAAGGATGTAAAGGCAAAAATGAAAAAAGTTCTAGACATGATCCAGGACGGAACATTCAACGAGGAATGGATTTCGGAATATCACAAGAATGGCAAAAATGCGTTTGACCGATACATGAAGCAGCTTGACTCACATCAAATAGAACAAGTCGGCAAAAAAATGCGACAAATGATGTGGCCTGATTCTAAAGAATAACTAGAGCTTTCTTAGTTTCGAAACGCCTGCATTGATATGATCAATTATTGTAGATAATGGCGTTCCAGGACCAAATACTCCTGAAACTCCTGATTTTTCTAGTCCCTGCCTGTCTTCTTCCGGGATTACTCCCCCGCCCAATACTAGCACGTCTTTGATTCCTTTTTTGTGCAATTCCTTTACTACTCTTGGGAACAGCGTATTGTGGGCGCCATTGAGAAGGCTCAGGGCAACTGCGTCGACGTCTTCGTCCTCTGCAATTTGCGCAACGCGCTCAGGCGTGGCAAAAAGGCCTGAATAAATGACCTCCATCCCTGCATCTCTAAACGCCCTACACAAAACTAGTGCGCCTCTATCGTGTCCGTCAAGACCCAATTTTGCCACTAGAATTTTGATTCGTCTTGGCGCTAGTTTCTGCTTCATTGATTAATCAATGGTACTGTGTATTTTAAAACTTAACCTTAGACTGCCTGCTCGTTTAACTTGCCGTTTTTTATTTTCGTCAAGCGTACTAGTGGACAGGCATAAACTATGCCGTCTCCAACCTGCCCTGTCTTTGCCCCCTTGGAAATCGCGTTGGTTATGGCATCCAAGTCTTTGTCTTTGCAGATTATTTCGATTTTTGTTTTGGGAATTAACGCACTTGTCTTAAACGCACCCGGCCTTCCGCCAGTTGTTTGCCCGTGGGCAAGTCCGGACATCTCGATCCTAAATGTAGAGAATGCCAAGACCCCAATTTGTTCCAGCTCGTGTTTTACTTGCTGTAGTCTGGTGCTTCTGATTACTGCCTCGATTTTTAACATGATATTATGTGATTTTTAGATCATACTAATTAAAACTGATCTTGTTCTCAAGAAAAAATCAATCCTAAATATACATAAAGGCAGTCGATTTATCAAACTCATGCAGGTATCTCCAGTGCATTACGACCTGACATTTGAACCAAACCTTGACGATTTTACGTTTTCTGGAAAAGAAGTAATCGACATCAAAATATCAAAACCAACAAATGTTATTCTGCTTGATTCTGCAGAACTTAAAATAAAATCCTGCCACGTAATATCAAATAACAAGAAATTTAACGCAAAGACAAAACTGGATGAAAAAAACGAATCCCTCACAATCCTAATCCCAAGAAAAATTTCAGGTACTGCTCAAATCCTTATCGATTATACTGGAATCCTAAACGACAGGCTTGTCGGATTCTATCGAAGCCAGTACAAGGACAAAAATGGAAGCACAAAATACCTCGCAACAACCCAGTTTGAGGCTGCAGACGCGCGACGCGCATTTCCGTGCTGGGACGAGCCTGCGGCAAAGGCAACATTTGGCATCACACTTGTCACAGAAAAAAATCACACTGCAATTTCAAACATGAATGTCACATCAAAGAAAAACGCTGGCAAAAAAACAGTCTACAAGTTTGCAAAAACCCCAATCATGTCGACATATCTTTTGTATCTTGGAGTGGGCGAGTTTGAATATCTATCAAGCAAGCAAGGCAAGGTGAAATACCGAATAGTTACGACAAAGGGCAACAGCAGAAAAGGAAAGTTTGCGCTTGACTTGTGCAAAAAGCTTGTTACCTCGTATGAAAATTATTTTGGAATCAAATACCCTCTTCCAAAGCTTGATCTAATTGCCGTGCCGGACTTTGCATCCGGTGCGATGGAAAATTGGGGAGCAATCACATTTAGAGAGACAATTTTGCTGTATGATCCAAAAACATCGTCAACGCAAACAAAGCAATACATCGCAGAAGTAGTTTCGCACGAACTGGCTCACCAGTGGTTTGGCAATCTTGTCACCATGGAATGGTGGAATGACCTGTGGCTAAACGAATCATTTGCGACATTTATGGCAACAAAGTTTGTCGACAAGTTCTACCCATCGTGGAAACTTTGGGATCAGTTCCTAGAGGACACTATGAATGTTGCAATGGGACTTGATTCGTTGCACTCTTCGCACCCAATCGATGTCAAAGTAAACAAGCCTTCTGAAATCCGCGAAATTTTTGATGCCATATCGTATGACAAGGGAGGATGCGTCTTGAGAATGCTTGAAAGTTTTGTCACAGAAAAGAACTTTCGTGCAGGCTTGCGTGTGTATCTGAAGAAATTTGCGTACAAGAACGCAAAGGGCGATGATTTGTGGAATGAAATAGGCACGGAGGCAAAGATGCCTGTTCGAACTATGATAAACTCATGGATCAAGCAGGTCGGATTCCCGATGGTTGACGTAAAACGACAAAACTCCACTCTTACGTTGACTCAAAAACGATTTGTCCTCGAGCAAAAGGGAAAAGAAAAAGGACTCTGGCACATCCCAGTATCTGTCATACAGGGCAAGACAACAAAGAACAAGCTTGTGACAAAGCAACGCGACACAATCCAAGTTGGCTCATCCGACGTCCTGATAAATTCTGGAAGACCGGGATTTTATCGTGTCAAGTATTCATCTGATCTTCTAGATGGTTTAAAGAACTTGGTTTTGGAAAAGTCCATCTCACACGTGGATAGGTGGGCGCTGCAAAACGACCTCTTTGCATTGTGTGTTTCAGGAGATGATGCTGCAAAAAGCTATCTTGATTTTTCAAAATCGTATGAAAATGAAGATGACTATATCACGCAATCAAACGTTGCAGGAAATCTGTATGCGCTATACAACAGAACAATTGAAGAGCAGTTCAATTATGAAATTAAGGAAATCACTCATGATTTCCTCAAAACGATTTTTGCAAAAATTGGTTGGGATGCAAAAAAAGGCGAGCCGCATACAAATGCCTTGCTTCGTGGATTCATGATTGGCGCGCTTGGCAAGCTTGACAATGAGGAAATAATCGCAGAAGCACAAAAAAGATTTGACGCGTATCTGAAAAACCCTCAGTCGCTAAGTCCAGACATTCAAGACGCGGTATTTTCTGTAGTTGCATGGAGTGGAGACTCTAAAACATATCAAAAGATGCTTGGCTTGTACAAAACTGTAAAAACACAGGAGGAGAAGCTTCGATTCCTTGGGGCGCTTTGCAACTTTAAAGACGAAAGACTATTGCTAAATACGCTCAATTTCTCGCAGACAAAAGACGTGCGCTCACAAAACATGCATGTTCCGATAATTAGGGTGGCTGGAAACCGTTATGGGAAAAAGATTTTCTGGCCATGGCTCAAGAAGAACTGGAAACCTTTGCACAAAAAGGTGGGAGTCGGAAGCCCGCTTCTAAACCGAATAGTTGCAAGCATCTCCGGGGTGGCAGACGCATCCATGGAAAAGGAAATAAAACAATTTTTCAAGAATAATCCTACTCCTGGAACGGAAAGAACCCTTGATCAAACCCTTGAGCGAATCAGAATCCATACGAATCTCTTGCAAAGACTGCGGCTGGAATTTGCCTGATTATGATGAATAAAAAAATCACACTGGCTGTAGTTTTTACAATTATTGCGTTTGGAATCGGAATCTCCATCGTTCAAAACATGCAAAACTCTGAAAAATATTCTGGCTTGTTCTATCTTGACGCGACATTTTACAAAGACAAAAAATACGTTGAGATAAAGTTTGATGACTCAACTCAAAAGACTAGCACTGTGGTTTTGGAAATCCAGGGAATGGAGACAAGCTTTCAGAAAACTTTTAGTGGCTCTAACTTTACAACCCAAGTTCAATTTGACGACGTACCAAAGTATGGCTGGAAAACAATGCCTGTGACACTGGTAGTTGAGAATTCCGAGTTTGGAAAAATTGGAATAAAAACTGACATTCATGACTCTGGTGACCCGTCAGGCAATTTGATATTTAGCGAGCCATGATTCTGTGGCATCTGATGGTGCATCTCATTTATTGCAACAAGAATTTATTGTAGAGTGGTGACCTGACTTTGTTGGAACTTTTATCTGATCTAAAAAAAGGTAAACGTGGCGCAATCGCAAAGGCGATATCGATAATAGAAAACGACGAAAAAGAGGCACGAAAACTAGTCAAAAAGATATTCAAGCAATCCGGATCTTCAACAATAATTGGAATTACGGGCCCTGCAGGCGCAGGCAAAAGCTCACTTATCAACAAGACGTCTATTGCATTAAAAAAACTAAAACTAAATCCAGCGGTGCTCGCAATTGATCCAACTAGCCACGTTACGGGCGGCGCCATTTTGGGCGACAGGGTACGTATGACTGAATCAACTGACTCTGGGACATACATTAGGAGCATAGCATCCCGTGGAGCAACCGGCGCCGTGTCTCATTCCATTAGAAACAGCATTAGGATTCTAGAATATGCTGGGTTTAATCCAATCATAATTGAAAGCGTTGGGGCAGGTCAGACTGAGGTGGAAATTGCAAACATTGCAGATATTACAGTTGTCGTGTTTAACCCAAATACCGGAGATAGCATCCAGACAATAAAGGCAGGACTAACAGAAATCGGCGACATTTATCTGATAAACAAATCTGATCTTGATGGCGCGTCCCAGCTGTATCAGGCGGTGCTTGAGTTCATTGGCATGACTGAAAGAAATCCAATCATACTGCAAACCTCTACTACGAAAAACAAAGGAATTGACGAATTTGCAAAAAAACTAAAGGAACTGATGGCTACTAGGAAAAAATCCAAGAAGGAACACGACGTGGCACGACTTGAAATCGAACTAAAGGATATTATTTTAAATAATGTACGACACAAACTTGATTCTGTCTTGGAATCTGATAAGAATTATTCAAAATACTTAAAAAAACTCCAATTGAGGCAAATTGACCCGTTTGAAGCAGCAGACAAGATATCTAGCTCCATTCTGAAGTGATATTCATGGAAAAGAAAGAGAAAAAACCAGAAATTTTAACGGACTCTAATTTTCCAGTAAAGCGCGTTTACAATCAGACTAAAAAGTTGGCAAAAGAAGAGCCTGGCAAGTATCCGTATACGCGTGGAATTCACGCCGAAATGTACCGAGAAAGACTATGGACCATGCGCCAGTATTCTGGGTTTGGCGACGCAAAGCAGACAAACGAGCGATTCAAGTTCATGCTTGAGAAGGGCCAGACTGGACTGTCCATGGCATTTGACTTGCCAACACAGATAGGTCATGACCCAGATTCACAACAAGCCGAAGGCGAGGTCGGAAAAGTCGGCGTATCAATTGCGTCACTCAAAGACATGATGACTGCATTTGACGGGATACCGCTAGGCAAAGTAAGCACGTCTATGACAATCAATTCTACTGCGTCTACGCTTTTGGCTTACTATATCGCAGTAGGCGAATCACAGGGATTCAAAAGCGTGGATCTTAGGGGTACTACTCAAAACGATATACTCAAAGAATACATTGCAAGAAACACCTACATCTACCCTCCACTCCCATCAATGAGACTAATTGGTGACATGATTGCATACTGTGCAAAACATGTTCCGCAGTGGTACCCAATATCAATATCCGGATATCATATGAGAGAAGCTGGCTCTACTGCAACACAAGAAGTTGCGTTTACAATCGCAAACGCAATCGCGTACATCCAGACCTGTCTTGACAGGGGACTGAAGATTGATGACTTTGCACCGCGACTGTCGTTCTTTTTCTGCTGCACAATAGAATTCTTTGAGGAAATTGCCAAGTTCCGAGTGGCAAGAAAAGTCTACGCAAAAATTCTAAAAGAAAAATTCCACGCAAAGGATCCAAAATCAATTCAGCTAAAATTCCATACACAAACAAGCGGTGAATCGTTAACTGCGCAACAGCCAGACAACAACATTGTGCGTGTGTCAATACAGACTATGGCGGCAGTGCTCGGCGGAACGCAGTCCCTTCACACCAATTCGCGTGATGAGGCGCTTGCGTTGCCTACTGCAGAATCTGCCAAAATTGCACTTAGGACACAGCAAATTGTTGCATACGAGTCAGGAGTGACAAAAACAGTAGACCCACTTGCAGGCTCGCATTATCTGGAATATCTATGTGATGAGATAGAGGCAGGCGTCTGGAAATATCTAAAGCAGGTGGAAAAAATGGGCGGGGCACTGAAGGCAATTGAAAAGGGATTCTTCCAATCCGAAATCAGACAAAACGCGTACAGGCTCAAAAAAGAGGTGGATTCAAACCAAAGAATACTTGTCGGCGTAAACAAGTTCTCAGAGGAGGCAAAGTCAAAGCAGGACCTGCTCCGAATTGACGATACTGTGGAAATAAAGCAGAAACAGGCACTAAAGAAACTGCGCTCAGAGCGTGACAACAAAAAAGTCGAACTCGTCCTATCAAAAATGAAATCAGCTGCAGAAAAAGACGAGAACCTCATGCCATTTATTTTGGACTCTGTAAAAGCATACGCCACAACTGGCGAGATAAGCAATACCTTCCGAGAGGTGTTTGGAGTGTACCGTCCAAAGGAAGTATTCTAATGAAAATTGATCACATTGCGATTGCGGTAAACAACGTAGAGTCTGCAGCAAAACAGTACCAACAGGCACTTGGGGTGGATACTGTGATCTTTGAGACTGTGGAATCAGAAGGAGTAAAGCTTGCCATACTGAAACTAGAAAACGGAAGAATCGAGCTAATGGAGCCAACTCGTGATGACTCGCCAATTAGGAAGTTTTTGGATAAAAAAGGCGAAGGACTGCACCACATGGCGCTTGCGACTAATGACATAGAGCATGAATTCCAAAGAATGGAAGGCTGCGGAATCCAGTTTTTGGGAAAAATCCGAGACGGCTCAGAGGGAACAAAAATTACTTTCATTCATCCGAAATCTCTCTCTGGAGTATTGGCAGAGCTTTGCTCACACCCAAAAAATCACTAAATTCTATTTGATGTTAACTGAAATATAAAAAACTGAATTGGTAAATTACAAAATAATTTACTTTACCATAACCACTGGCACTCTTGCTTTGTGTAATACGTAATTTGACGTACTTCCAAGGAACATCTCTTTTGCGGCACCTCTTCCTCTGGAACCTATTACTACCAAATCAAAGCGTCCCGTGTTTGCTGTTTTGACAATTTTATCTCCTGGCTCGCCAGTTTCTATTTTCGGTCTGAATGAAACTCCGTTCCTTGAAGCCATTTTTGTGGCCTCGTCAATTATTGATTCTGCATACCGGATTTCTTTTTTCCTCATCTCTGGGCTGATTCTGATTGCGGCAGCAGCTGGAATGTTGACTACATACAAACCTGTAATTTCTGCATTAAACTGCTTTGCAAACATGATTGCGTTCTGCAAGCCTCTCAGTGAGTTTGAGGATCCGTCAAGTGGCGATAATATCCTCTCTATTTTGTTAGCCATGCAGACTAAATGCTAGATCAAGTTATAACCAATTTGCAAATTATCATGGCTGATAATAAGATAAATTGCGAACACGATTACTTTTACACACCTGTTGTTTATTCTGCGATGAGATGGGTTAAAGTGATGAAAATATGTCGGCTACGCGGTCTGCGGACCTGTCCATCACGTCTGGGCGGTACTTGTTAATTGCGCTTTGCACCAGATCCTTGTTTATGATTTGAAATATTCTTTTTGTGTTTGCAAACTTGCTTTCGATTACTTCGTCTTGAATTAGCTGTGTAAGATTAATTGAAACTGTTGCAGGCGATCTCTTAACTTTATCTGAAATTTCGTTAAATGTAAGACTGCCTTGTTCTAACAACACGACTAGGATGTTTTTTGGAGTCTCCTGTCTGAGGTTTTTAATCAGGATTGACTCTTCTTTGTTTATTCCAAGTGGGTAAAATCTGGTAACTCGCGGCGTTCTTTCGACCTGCACTGTCCCACTTTCTTCAAGCTTTCTGGTATAGTGACTGAGGACGCCATTTTTCATTCCAGTCTCTCGCATAATTTCTGAAAACTGGATTCCTGGATTTTTTTCTATTACCTGAATCAATTGAGTCACTCTGTCCATTCTAATCATTTCTAAATATTGCTAGTGTGAATATGCCCAACATCCCTATAATTAGTATGTGCTCAAGTTCCGAGAACGGAAGCTGGCCTGCATAAAACTTGTAAGGCCAAGTGACATCAACTAGTGAGATTGCCTCGGCTGCAATGAAAAAGGAAAACGCGATAAATGTGAACAAAAGTCGTTTTGTTCTGATTTTGGCATATGCCATTGAAGACACTACTGTCAAAAATACGGCCGCAATCATGCCGCCCACATGAAGCATTATGTGCAAAGTGTGTGCTCCGTGGAACAGGTTCGGAAGTATGATTGGCGCTATGAGTATGCCCATTACTGAAAACATTACGACGCTAAACAGGGTCGATTTTTTCTCCGTAATCTGCGTGTATATTGACATATGATGTGATTTTGTATTCGAAAAATTTAAGCAAACTGGTATAAGTGCCAAAGTGGAAAAAAAGACGCGAGAACGTTTATGAAGACAGCCATAGACTGATTCTCGCTAGTATGTGTCGTGCTTCAACCAATTAAGCGATTTTGGTAGATTTGCCAAATGTACCAGTCTGCAGAATGTGTTTCTGGGTTTTTAAAATGATGATGATGCTTACAATCGATATAACTAGCACAAGAGTTGAAAATATGCCGAATTCTGGAACTACCTTCGTTCCAATGATGGTGAGCGTCTTTGCATCTGCAGGCAAGTTTACCTTTAGTGTATAATAATCGACCGTAGATGAAACAATTTCGTAATCAATTTGTCTTTCTGGTGATGACTCGAGAAGCACTGTAAAGTTATCATTATCTGCATCTACTAGTGAGCGAGGAATCTGCAGAAGCAGATCTCCTCCAGCTACATAGTCTAACAAGAATTTGGCAGACTTTGACTCCTCATCTACCTCTACACCTGTGATGCCGCCCATCATTTCGTATGTAATTGCAAATTCATTGTCTTTGTAATTTACAATTTTCCTGTCTCCGTTGAATTTTACCTCGTATTCTGGAATTTTGTCTCCGGGTTCGTATCCTGCAGGAGTCATGGCATCGTGATCCATGTTTTCATGATTCGTCCCATCGTGAATGTTTGCAAACCACGGAGTGATTCTGCCTGTCTGCCCTTCAATTTTTACTGATTGGTTCAAGTTATACCTGCTGTCCTCTACTGATACTCTGAAAAACGTCTCATTCTTTTCTAGTGTTGCCTCAAAGACATATCTTTTCATCCCATCTGAGGCTAGTTCTGTTTGCTGCACGTTTGCCATTTTTGCCATTCTAAATCCGCCAATTTCTGAATAAACCTGAACTTCCAAATCGTCAAGATTACCAGTACTTCCAACTGTGATTCTGGCAATCCCTTGCGACAAGTCGTATTCTATTTCAAATATGTTGAGATCCCTTGTTATCTGCGTGATTGCGCTCTCGTGGCCTTCATGACCCATTGCACCCATTGCATGACTGTGTGTTGAGTGTGTTGAATGATCCGACGAACTGTGTGATGCATGACTATCAGAATCATGATCATGTCCTCCCGACGAGCTTGTTCCTATCAGATATGATGAAAAGTGTTCGACCTCTATGCTGTATGAACAAGTGTGTGTACCAGTAGAATCAAGTGTCGCAGCTGGCGTTACTTCGTGCCAGTGCCCCCCGTCTTCAAGATAGACTACTACCCCGTCTGGGCAGGAGGAGCCTGATTTTTCCAAGTTAAAGTGAAGTACTGGATCACTCGAATAGATATTGGGGTCGCTTAGGTCCACACTTCCATTTCCCTCTACGTCCAAATACAATGCCACGTTTCCCGATGGGATCGGTATCCCAGACGGGTTGCTAGTGTCCATCTGGACGCTAATTCCAACATTTGTTGCCTGAGTGTTAAACTGTAGATCAATTGTGTCTAGTAGCTGGTGAGTAGTCCCTTGGTCTATTTGATCAAATCTCAAAACTACGTTGGAGCCTGGTGTGATCTCGTCGATGACTGGTGACATTATGAAATTGCCTCCGCCCGTGGTTGGTGCTACAAAGAGTGGAGGGACAAAAGACGCGGTGCCAGATGTTGTAGTATCTTTTGGTGCAGCATAAGTTGGTATTCCAAGCGTAGTAAACAAAGTGCTAGGTGAAGTGTTGCCTGCAAACGTCGATGTAAACATGACAGGATCTGGAGGAGTAATGGTTCGTTTCTGATCTGCATTTACCATCTTGGCTGGGGGCAAATCGTTTGAGGATGACATTGAAACTCCTTTGATCTTGGCTCCGCCCTGCGTCGCCATCTTGTTCAATGCTTGGTCGCTTATGTTTGGTGGCTCTATCGTGTGAACATCACTTCCAGTAAAATTCACAAAAGTGCCGGTGGTGTATGCGAACCCAGTGGTGCCAAAAATCTCATCTGAACCTACAGGATATGATGACATGCCAAACCCTGGACTACTTTTGATCTGCATTATGCTATACGTTCCATTGTTGACTTCCTTAAGCTCAATGATGCCGGGGGTCGGGTCGCTGTCAAATCTGTCGCCATCTGACACTACAAAATTAAACCAAGTGGTAAGATCCAAGTAATCTGTAGCGTTTGTTGCGTATGCGTAAGGGTTTGGCATTATCAAAAATGTCGCGTTTCCAGCAAGAAATGGATTGTCCTCTGTTTGGAAATTAAAAATAGTGAGAACCTGAGTGCTTGTGTTGTTTACACATCCGTGACAATTCTTCACCGTTGTTTCAGCATATGTCTGCGATAAAAGCAAATTTGAACCCATAACACATGAAATTAAGAATAATCCTGTTATTGAAAACACTGAAAACTTTCTACTCCTAGATAACCTAAGTGTGTCCATCTGCCTTTTCTCAACAAGAACATCGTTCATACGCTGATAAGGTTTGTAGTAGAAGTACAAAACAAAATAAAATAAAATTACAAATGATCCTATCTTGAAAAATAATTATGAAATAAAAATAAAAAAGATCCGCGTTTAATGTGCGTGATCTACTGGTATGCTTGGGTTAGCTAGGTTTGTCGCAGGGAATGTCGGAGCTACGTTATATGGTGCCGGCATTGTTCCTGAAGGACCGTATTGATTCGGTGGATTGATATCGCCTAGAACCTTGAGCAGTGTAAACGACATTACATTTCCTGTTCGAAATACCACGTTCTTCTGTCCCTGATTGAGTAATCCAATGTCCGTTATTCTTGGTGCACCTGGAGCTCCTACACCTGTTATGTCTACTGCCGGAATGTGTGAGTGATAGACGCACGTGTTTCCTGGGTTTGACGCATGTGCAATATAGTTTAGCTGTGCCGGTTCCACGTATGTTCTGCTTGCTAGTTCATCTACATGTCCTGCAACTGGAGTAACAAGTGGTGCTCCATTGGAATCGCAGGGAATTCTGACAAGCAAATGTCCTGCCACGTAGTTTGGGCTAAAGTCTGCAAGGGGAAAATAATCTCCAGGTCTCATGACCTGTCCTGCAAGTACTACCGTAGTTGCACTGGGCATCGTGCCTGCTACTGCACCACCCTCAAAGCCGTGATTTGCTGTTGCATAGTGGAATGAAACTCCGCCAAGAGCTGCCGATGTCGAGATTATCGCGATCACTAGTTTGAAGTCAATGTTTTTCATTTGAGATTTTGGACGAAGATTGGCATATAATATTTCTAGTAGAATCATAAAACTAATTTTCATCTTCTACCAATTTTCTTTAATATTCAACTTTTTTCAATATTCCAATGGTAAAAATAAACAGTTCAACGACATTAGTTGCAACTGCGCTAATGGGAGCAGTTTTACTTTTTGCAACTACGCATGATGCATTTGCACACGCAAACTTTGAATTCAAGGCTGGCGGAAATGTAAACAACACAATACGGGTCGTATTGGGCCAGACTCATGAGCCATCGTTTACTGATGAAGAACACAACTTGGAAATGACAGTCACACACAAGCTATCCAGTATCCCAGTAGCGAATCTTGGCAAAGCCCAAACTACTGCTGGAACAAATCAGATGTTTGTAGACACCTACTTTTATCGTGATAGCGTTCTTGTTGGAGCCGATAAGCACGTCCCAGCACTGAGTGGTTGTACGGCAGCATCACCAAATCCTGCTAACTGTGCACCAGGTGCAGGCTATGTTGATAGTGAGATAAAGGCATCGCTTTCAGCGATCAGCACTGCCTTTCCAGACAGTGGGTCACCTGGGCAATACAGACAAGGTGTGAGACAATACTATACAGAACAGGGGCGTACACTGTATCATGTTTATGGGCAGATGAACATCTTCAATGACACTGGAGTCGGAACAATTCCAATTAATCTTTGGACCGATGGAAGCGTTGTTGCAAGCGGCATTACAAGAGTGTCTGTTTGTGAAGGCTTGGCTGCCAACAAAGCAGCGTGTGTAGGCGGAGATACTACCTATAACAAGACATATTCTCTTGCTAGCTCATTTAGCATGGAAAATATGACCAGTATTTATTGGCCTGGCGCGTCAGCTGGAGTCACAGAAAACACTCATCCGTCTAACATAAGGAAGGCAATTGGTTCAATTCGGGACAACACCTTTGACATCTGGAATGTCTTAGAAGAAATCACCGATGCACTTAGAACTGTAACTGGATTTGGTCCGATTCAGGATCACGTGCCAAGAAACAGTACCAATAGTGGAGCACCAACCTCTTACACGTACCCTTAGGGAAAATCAACTCTTCTCTTTATTTTTCTTTGACTGTTCTACCATAAGTATTATTTAATAAAATCACACGTTATTCATTGATGAATCACAAAATCGCAGTTTTGGCCGTCTTTGCACTATCTGTTGGATTAATCGGTAATGCATACGCACACAAAGCTCAGACTGTTGGCGACTATAACGTTGAAGTTGGCTGGAAGGTAGAGCCTCCAATAGTTGGAAAGAAAAACGCAATAGATGTCACTGTCACACAAGCGCCGTCTGACAAAAAGATCTCAAAGGACACTCACACGGATCATGATTCCATGGATGCAAAATCAATGGACTCAAAATCCAAAGATGCCAAGGCAAGTATCTCAAAACCAACTAAGCCTGAGGAACACACGCATGACGAAAAAACAACCGCAACACATAGTCATGGCGCAAAGGCCACTGGAATATCGGGACTAGGAAAGACACTTGAGGTCGATGTCACGCTAAATGGAAAGAAGACATTCCTCAAACTAGTTGAAGACAAAAAGACAAAGGGGACGTATCACGGTGAATTCACACCTGATGCAAAAGGACAGCCCCTAGTGCACATAGTTGGAAAAATACTGAAGACTCCAGTAGAAATAACATTCCATCCTGAAAAAGTGGAAGCGCCTAAAAAGTAAAAACTCTCTTTTTCTATTTTATTTTATGTGTGATTCTTGGCAAGATGGTGCCTGTTATTGTTGCCAAAGTCAGAATCATTACCACAATGCTGCCGAACTCAGGCACGATTTTCACTTCGACGGTATCCCCGATTGGACCTGAAAAGGGCGGATTCTCTCCCATTCCGTGAAGTACTGTCATGACCTCTACTTGGGAGTCATTGCTCAATGAGGATGTCATGTGTTGATTTGTCCCGCTTTTTGCAAACGCGCCTACTTCTGAAAGTATGATTTCACCGTCTTGCATGGCAACTATGTCGTAATTGACGTTGCTTATAGGCCCGTTTGTGGCGGCATCAAAAAATTTCACAGACATTGAAAGCGTGTCTCCAGTCTTTGGTAAGTTGCTTTCTATCTCTATTCGTACAGTTCCATCACTTGAGATTTGCTCTACCGTTGTCCTGTCAATGGGTATGGGGTCATTACTTCTAGCGTCTTGCGCAAAAACAAGAGGCATGTACATAACAAATGCAAATGCGATCACACCGTATCCGATCTTTCTCAATCCCTATCAAACAAATCTTGATTAAATAATAATTCTGGTACAAGCATAAAAAAAGATGAGAAACGGGATAACTAAGCACATACATGATGACGTTTCTCACTGATCTGGCTAATCATAATTGCTTGCCGTTAATAATAAGAAAATTGGTAGATTCGACAAATCTACCAATTGCAGTTGTGCCAATTTTTTTGCCCCAGCAAGTGTTTTATCTCAGACATACACTCATACTGTGTGACGTTTTGCCCATCCTGTGGGAAAGAGTTTGCAGTAGATGAGAACTTTTGTTCGGGATGCGGAAAGCCCAGATTCTCACAAATCACAAACATTGGAACGCCTACTGGCATAACCGTGCTTGGAATGCTCCAAATAATTTTAGGAATAATTCTGGCTGTCTTTGCCGTAATGGTTATGGTAATGTCAAGCATGATTGGGGATTATTCGTATTTTGGGGATGTAACATCTGTAGTTGGCGGTGCGATTACGGCGGTTTTGATGATTCTTGCAGCGTTCTCGTTTCTAATTGCAAGCGCCTTGTTTTCGGGCAAAAAATGGGGCAGGACAATCGTAATTGTTTTCTCACTAATCAATATTGTAATGGGTGCATCATCGATGATGGTGGGCAACGTGTTTGGAATTGGAGGAGTGATACTAAACGGGATAGTTCTCTACTACATGTGGCGGCCGCACGTGATTACGTATTTTACTAAATAATTTCAGGTTGATATCATTCTAACATCTTCAACGTATCTGACGCAGTAATTATTCCGACTATTTTTCCAGCCTTTGCCACTAGGATGCATTTTGAGTATCGAATAAGCGGAACTAGCGTTTTTGCAGGAGTCTGATGATCAACGATTGGCGGCCTTGCCTCCATTACGTCTGCAAGCCTTATCTTTTTCCACGATGATTCATCGCTGTCTGCCAGGTGTTTTACTACCCCATCCTCCGTAATTATCCCGACTGGTTCTGTTTTACTAAAAATTGGAATCTGACTGATTGACATTTTCTGCATCTTTGTTATGGCGTCGTGCAACGAATCTGTGGGTTTTAGCTTGACTATCTCTTTGCTGCAAATGTCTCCTGCCTTGTTTGGGTCTGCCCTTCCCTCTAATGTCGCCAAACTATCGAACATTCTTTTTGCAGTCTCATAACTTGGCTGACTTCGGCCTGACTCTATCTGGTTTATCATTGACGTGCTAACTCCTGTCATCTTTGCAAGATCTTTTTGGGTTATCCCAAGCTTTGCTCTCTGCTGCTTGATGTTGTCTAGGCGTGGAAGCATAACATGTGTAATTGGAGTTGTGCTATGAATTTTACTCAAAACTATTGCGATATTATGCTGGGCTACACACTGTACTCTGAACTCTATACATCCTCAACGCATCTAAAACCGGAAAACATCCATCTTTCATCCAGGTGAAAGAAATTCCTGTAGCTTGCACGAATTGATCTATTTGGTGTTGCAAAAGATCCTCCGCGTAGAACTTTTTGGTTTGTAAACCACTTGTCGTTATATTCCTCAAATCCTGATTTGAATCCTGGGTATCCTACAAACTCAGACGACGTCCACTCCCAGACATCTCCAATCATTTGATGGCAGCCATAGTGGCTTTTTCCCATCGGGTAGGAGCCTATCTCGCTTGCACCCCAGAGGTGTGACTCCAACAGGTTTGCATGTTCTGTTGTGGGCTTGTCATTTCCCCATGGGAAAATTGTTTTTGCTTTTCTATCCTCGTTCCAGCACGCGGCCTTTTCCCATTCTGCCTCTGTCGGCAGTCTTTTTCCGGCCCACTTGCAGTATGCGTCTGATTCGTAGAAACTGACATTGCAAACAGGTTCGTCTGGGTTTATTTTTCGAACTCCGATAAAATCAGTCACGTGCCATATGTCATCAATTTTCTGCCAGTACATTGGCGCCTTCCAATTGTTTTGTTTGACTGCCTTCCATCCGTCTGATAGCCAGTACTTGTATTCCAAATACCCTCCCGCCTCGACAAATTCCAGATACTGGCCCGCGGTAACAGGATGTGCATCAATTTTAAAATCATTTAGGTAAACCTTGTGTTCTGGCAGTTCAACGTCATAACAAAAGTCTTTGCCTGCGTATCCTAAATTGTACAGTCCTCCGTCGATGCGAACCTGCTCTTGTTTTACTTGCGCTTTTTTCGGGGGTCGGTTTTTTATTTTGGGTTTGTACTGATCTGCAAGGATGTGTTGCAAATCATACACTAAAAGTTCCTGATGCTGGTATTCGTGGTTAATTCCAAGCTCAAAACGCTGCCTGTCCTCCTCAGACAGCGAGTTTTTTTGAATTAAATCGGTAATCCTTTTGGTGATAAAATCATAGTACTCTAAAATCTGTTTTACTGTCGGTCTTGACACTGTTCCCCTGTCTGCCTTGTCCATCTGCTCTCCAAATCTGTTGTAATACGAATTGAGATAGCGCAAAAACTCTTCTGAATAATACTCGTATCTCTCATCTGTCTGCTTTAGAAGCATCTCAAAAAGCCAGCTAACGTGGCCTAGGTGCCATTTCGGTGGGCTGACATATGGTGCTGTCTGGACAACAAAGTCGTCGTACTCTAACGTCTCTATCAAATCTAATGTGCGTTGCCGCATTTCCGTAAATTCGTCCACAAGTGAAACAATAGACAGCATTTTTGTGCAATTTCTTCTGAGCCTAATCATTTATTCTTATCCTTGACTCACTTCGGGACTTTCGACTCATTCGTTGCTATTGGTTTTGTTTTCAATGTTTGTTTTACAAAAGCGCTTTGATACGAAGCATTCAAAAGTCATCATGACATAGGCATCGCAACAGAATCAATGAAAATGAAAGACAGAATCAGCATTAATTCAATTAACTATGAGACAAAATCCGTCGGGCCAAACTGCGTCCTGATAAAATCATTAAACCCACAACAAGACGACTTTGCTGCTGAAGTCACCTACGGCCTTACCAGAAAGAAGAAATTCATTCCGTCAAAATACTTCTATGATGCCAACGGATCTAGGCTTTTTGAAGAGATATGTGATCTTGACGAATACTATCTGACAAAAAAAGAACTCGAGATACTCTCTTCAATAAAACATGAAATGCCGAAATATTTCTCAGAACACAGCTCCGTCGTGGAGCTTGGAAGCGGCTCTTCTATTAAGACCCGACATTTGTTTGAATCACTGCTGGAAAATCACAGCCATGTGAGGTATTATCCAATAGATATTTCCGATATTGTACAGGAGAGCTCTGAGCGACTTCAGGACGAATTTACCAATCTCCACATCACTGGGATAATTGATCAGTATGAGGCCGGATTAAAATTACTAAAACATCTAGAGGATAAGAAAATAATCGTATTTTTTGGATCAAGCTTTGGCAATTTTGATCATGCCGCTGGACTGGAGTTCCTAAACGGCATAAGGGGCTGCATGAAAAAAGACGATCTATTCCTTCTCGGCATAGACTTGGTAAAAGACACGCACGTCCTAGAGAAGGCATATGATGATTCCAAGGGCGTCACAAGAGACTTCAATCTTAATTTGCTAAGCAGAATAAATGCCGAACTTGGAGGCAACTTCGATTTGCAAAAATTCGAGCATCGCGCATTTTTTAATGCGCGGGAAGGCCGGATTGAAATGCATCTAGAGTCAACAGTTAGGCAGCAGGTATATCTGGAAAATGTCGATTTACAAATAAAACTTGAAAAAGGCGAATCGATTCGCACCGAATACTCGCACAAATACACACTGCCTCAGATAAAACAGATTGCAAACAAAAGCGGGTTTAAAATAAAAAAGATCTGGCAAGACAAGCAAAAATACTTTGCATTGATCTTATTTTCTACAAACTAATCTGGTCTGACTCATCTGGCTTGCGCCTTGCCGTACAGACGGTTTGCCACGATCATAAATCGATAGGGATTTACTTCTCAGGCCTCAAACCAATCCATGAAAGCAGTGTGGAATGAATCCGTATTGGCAGAAAGCGAAAACACCATAGTTGTTGAGGGCAACCAGTACTTTCCTCACGACGCGATAAAGAAAGAGTTTTTTAAAAAATCAGACACAAAAACAACTTGCAGCTGGAAAGGCATTGCAAGCTATTACTCTGTGACGGTAAATGGAAAAACAAACAATGACTGTGCCTGGTATTATCCTGAGCCCTCAGATGCCGCAAAACAAATCAAGGATTATGTGGCGTTTTGGAACGGCGTAAAGATAGTAAAATAGGATATTTCCATGCTCTGATTTTCAGGCTCAGTCTAGATTAATTGAAAAAGTGAGGATACCGCAGACATGGCCGACTTGAGATATCCTCACTGATTTGGTTATGGTCTTGGTGGTCCTAGTCTCGGCTTGCCGAATGAACCTAGAATAAGGTCTGCTCTTAGTAAAAAAAGGCTTGCGTATGATTCATCAGTATGTTGTTCGAATAAAACATACTAGTCTTCAAGCACAAGAAAAAATTACACTAGCTAAAATGATTATTCTAGTTGCCGAGGACAACAAGTTTGTTGCAAACCAGTACAAGATACTGCTTGAGAAAAAAGGCCATACCGTAATCACTACGCCAGATGGCCTGGACTGTTTAAAAAAATACAAAGAGCGGCTCAAAAAAACAGAATTTGACTCACTTGACGAATCTCCGTTTGACTTGGTGCTTTTAGATCACAACATGCCAAAAAAGACAGGAGCAAAGGCTGCAAAGGAGATCTTGGCAAAAAACCCAAAACAAAAAATCCTGTTCATCACGGGCTATCAGAGATGGGCACTTGAGGACGAAACAGATGACCTTGTGGACAAGATAGTAGTTTTGGAAAAACCGTTCACGCTATCGCAGCTAGAACGGAAAGTAGAATCACTTACGTGACTTTTTCTTAAGCGTTTTTTTCTTACTTGGTACTTTCTTTGTTGGTTTTGGCGCGTTTTTCCCAGATATTTCTGCCTGTGCTGCTGCGACAATTGCAATTGGAATCCTGTGCGGTGATGCACTTACATACGATACCCCGATGTTGTGGAAGAATTTGACAGAGTTTGGATCACCGCCATGCTCCCCACAGACTCCGATTTCGATATTTGGCTTTACCATCTTTCCGTTTGCAATTGCGATTTTCACAAGGCTTCCGACCCCGTTTACGTCTATTGTCTGGAACGGGTTTCTCTCAAGCACCTCTTTTTCTATGTATTCTGGAAGGAACTTTCCCTCTGCATCTTCTCTTGAAAAGCTAAATACTGCCTGTGTCAGGTCGTTTGTTCCAAAGCTGAAAAACTCTGCAGTGTCTGCAAGCTCATTTGACGTAAGGCAGCCTCTGACAACTTCTAACATGGTTCCAAAGTTTATTGAAAGTTTTATTCCGTGCTTTGCCTCTGACTCTTTCTTGACTCTGTCGTAGATTCTCTTGATGTAGTTTAGTTCTGCAATGCTTCCTACCTGTGGAATCATGATCTGTGGATATGCGTTTACCTTTTGCTTTGCAAGCTCTGCTGCCGCCTCAAAGACTGATCTTATCTGCATTTCATATATTTCTGGATACGTTATGCCTACTCGAACTCCTCTGTGGCCCATCATTGGGTTTATCTCTGCTAGTTCGCGTGCGCGAGCCAGAATCACTCTTGTCTCTTCGAGTTCTGGCGAGTTTCCAAGTTTTTCCAGTTTGTGGATTCTGTTGATGAGTTCTTCAGGGTTTGGGAGGAACTCGTGCAGTGGTGGGTCAAGCAGTCTGATTGTTACCTTGTATCCTTCCATCGTTTTTAGAATCTGCATAAAGTCGCTTTTTTGCAATTCTTGCAGTTTGAGCAGGTGCTCCTTTCTTTCCTCGACTGACTTTGCCATGATTAGTTTTACGAATAGCCCAAGCCTGTCTGCAGCATTGAACATTCTTTCGGTTCTGCACAGCCCGATTCCCTTTGCTCCGTATTTTCTTGCAAGCTGTGCCCCATCAGGAGTGTCGGCGTTTGCGCGGATTCCGATTCTCTTTGTATTTTGCGCCCATTCAAGAACAGTTCTGAAATCGTCAGTTATTTGCGGCTCAATTGTCGGCACTTCTCCAAGATATACGTCGCCAATGCTTCCGTCAATTGTAATTGCGTCGCCGTCATGAATGACCAAATTGCCAACGCTTGCCTGCTTTGTTTCCAGATTTATTTTCAAATCAGAACATCCGACGATGCACGGCTTGCCCATTCCGCGTGCTACGACTGCGGCATGGGATGTCTTTCCGCCCCTGCTTGTCAAAATTCCAACTGATGCAAAAAACGCTGGGACGTCTTCGGGCTTTGTTTCCTCTCTGACTAAAATTACCTTGGCACCATTCTCGCCCATTGCAACTGCGTGTTTTACGTCAAATACTGCGATGCCGCTTGCTGCGCCTGGTGATGCTGCAATTCCTCTGACTACTTTTTTGAATTCTTTTGCCTTTTCGTAATTGATTGTCTTGTGGAGTAGTTGCTCTAGTTGGTCAGGCTGTAATCGTAACAATGCTCTGTCTTTGTTGATTAGTTTCTCTTTTACCATGTCTACTGACGTCTTGATCATTCCAGTCGCGTTCATCTTTGCAGACCTCGTCTGGAGCAAGTAGAATTTTCCTTGTTCTATTGTAAACTCGATATCTTGTGGCTCTTTGTAGTGTTTTTCTAGTCTTTTGCAAGTATCTGCCAGCAGCTTGTAGCTTTTTGGCATTTCTGTTTTCATTTCATCAACTGGCTTGCCAGTCCTGACGCCTGCCACTACGTCCTCGCCTTGTGCGTTTACCAGATATTCGCCAAAAATCTTGTTTGTGCCGTCGCCTGGGTTTCTTGTAAATACGACGCCTGTTGCGCTGTCATTTCCCATGTTTCCAAATACCATTGTAACCACGTTTACCGCAGTTCCGTCTGCAATGTCGCGTGTGATGTGGTTCTTTTCACGATAAACTATTGCACGCTCGCCCATCCAGCTGTTAAAGACTGCCTTTACCGATAACTCCAATTGCTCGTCTGGACTTGTCGGAAATGGTCTTCCCGTGTGTTTTTGGCAGACGTCTTTGTACTGTGAAACGACTTGTCTTAGTGACTGCTCGTTTAGGTCGCTATCTAGGTGAACTCCCTGCTTTTTCTTTGCCTCCTCTAGGATCTCGTCAAACTTTTTGTCGTTTACGCCAAACACTACTTTGCCAAATAGCTGGATGAATCTGCGATAAGAGTCCCACGCAAATCTTGGATTGCTTGTCTTTTTGGATAGTGCCTCAACTGCGACATCGTTTAGCCCTAGGTTTAGGATGGTGTCCATCATTCCCGGCATTGACAGTGCTGCACCTGATCGGACTGATACTAGGAGTGGGTTGGCGTTGGAATTCCATTTCTTACCTGTCTTTTTTTCCAGTCTTGCGATGTTCTTTTTTATCTCTGCCCAAAGGCTCTTTGGAAGCGTCTTGTTGTTTTGATAGTATAACTTGCAAACGTCTGTTGTAATTGTAAATCCTGGTGGCACCGGCAGCTTGAGTCTTGTCATTTCTGCTAGCCCTGCGCCTTTTCCGCCAAGAAGTTTCTTGTTCTTGCCGTCTCCCTCGTCAAAGAAGTAAACCATTTTCATTTTCTTATCACCGGATTTTTCTATCGCTTTGAACGTGTTTTAAGCATTCCCTTTGCAAATTCCTCGACAATCGCATTCCAGTTCTTTGCCTTTACTATGCCGCTTGCCACTAGTATGCCCTTTGAGCCAAGATCTATTGCCTTTCTGACATCCTGTCCGCTGACAATTCCCGCGCCGCACAGTAGCATTGTGCTGTTTTTTGCATTCCTTACTGCCTGTACTGCCTTTGTGATAAGTTCGGGTTTTTCAGTGGATACTGCCTTTCCTGATCCGATCAGCTCAGGCGGCTCTATTGCAATGTATGTCGGGTTTAGCTTTGCGAATTTTGCAGCCTCTGCAACGTCTTTGACGCAAACAACTGTGATCATTTTCAGTTTTTGCAGTCTTTCTACTAGTTCTATGATGTCCTTGCTTGGAATCCTGTGCTCGCTGTGGTTGATCAGTGATCCGCTGATGTTTGATTTCTTTAGCAGTTCTGGAATGACAAATCCCGTGGTGCTTCCGATTTTTGCATTATCCACATGCTGGGACAAAATAGGCCCAGAATAATTTTTGATTCCAGATAACAGGTGGTGTGGTGGGGCAACTGCGATTTTTATCTTGTATTTTTTTGCAACTTTGTCCGCAATTGAGGCAAGTTTTGCAGATTTATCCCCAGATATCTCCTCATAATTTTTGTAATTTATTATAA
Organism: uncultured Candidatus Nitrosotenuis sp.; assembly: GCA_964449865.1. Lineage (GTDB taxonomy): Archaea > Thermoproteota > Nitrososphaeria > Nitrososphaerales > Nitrosopumilaceae > Nitrosotenuis. The sequence goes on along the minus strand of CAYVBR010000015.1, from coordinate 358,348 downwards.
ACAAGACTTTAACAAAGTAATTTTTTGCGCTATTTATTGTTTTTAGGGTTAGCTCCAGAAGAACTGATCAAGGCCAGTTTGTTTTGGCTTGCCAATCATTGTGTCAAAGTCAAGGTCCATCGACGATGTTATCTGGTCTAGCGTGCTTTCCATAAACTCCATGTACTTTGCCGAATCTATCTCGTCTGGACGCGCCATCTCGACTGGCTTTACTCCCGGCTTGTTGATTGTTTTTACGTACGATATGATGTCCCCCCGCTTTATCTCCCTGGTTTGTTCCAGTAGTTTTGCAGCGCGAATGTGCTGTGGGATGGTCTTGTCATATTCGGATAGTGATTTGCTTAACATCACATTAAATGCAAGCTCTGCAATTGGGATTTTCTTTTCCTTTACCTTGGTTGCACACGCTGTGATTTTTTCACTGATTTGCTTTTTTGCATTCTCGAAATCAGATGCAGTCTGAACTTTGGATAATACGTCTAGTAATTCATAGAATAAAGTTCGGATAAATGGAGGGGTGTGTGATTTCTTTCCAGTCAGTCCCTTGACATCTACCTTGCCGTCTTTTGTCACCCCAAGATAGTTCTTTTTCCTGTTACTCAATACAACATATCTGTAGTCTTTGTCCACCTCCAAGTCTACTCCTTGTTCTATTTTTGTGTCCTCGATTACTTTGTGAATCTGCTCCTGCGTCGTATTTTTGATAAACAATGAATCTGTATTGTGGAGCAAGACATTTCCTAATCCTCCGCAAAAATGATGGTTTTTTGTTTCCAAGTCATACACGTGTCCGTTTATTGAAAAAATCTCGATTTTCTTGATGACATTTGATTGCTTTATGCGGGAATCTTTTTTGTCTTTGATTATTCTGACTCTGCAAACGTTTTGCTTGTCCTTTCTAATTTGTAGTGAATACTCAATTTCTAATTGTTCTAGTATGGATATTATTCCGGATAGAACTGATTTGTGAATCTGATCAAGTGTTGTTAGCCCGTTTTTATCCGTGTTGCCGTCTCCATCCAGCATTCCATTGAGGAATGCGTTCTTTGCGGCAACGTCTGCATTCAGTATTATCTGCGGAACTGCCTTTTCATCTCTACGGTAGCAAAGAAACCTGAAATAATCCACAAGCAGTTTGCCGTCGCCCTTTGGAATCAATCCATACGTGGCTGAACTTTTGCGTATGTCGATAATTGTAGTTTCCAATCCTAAATGACTCTGCATTATTTTTTGTGCTTTTTGCAGAATTTTTTTATCCTGATTTACTATCCTCCACGAATTCTTTACGTTCTTTTCATAATTGTATGTGCCACAAGTCCCTTCTGCAATGAAAATTCCAAACAGCCATCCCAAATCCGGATTTACAATAACTTTGGATACTGCCTTGAATGGAACTAGATTTATTTCGTCGCCGATTTTCAGATCTGACGGCCTGACTTCTTTTCCGTTTACTACTAGGCTGTGATCCTCTGTACATTCTACAAACCCTTTTCTTGTGAGAATTCGATAACCACTTTTCTTTACCTTGTGCCTGTAGATGTATTTGATCTTGGTAAATCCTTTCTCTGATAATACCTTGATATCGCCAAATTTGTCATATCTTGCACCGTGAACAGTTTTTGGCATGAGTGACTCTATTGGTACCACGTCTACATTGCCGTCCTTTCTGCGAATCGTAATCGGGGTATCTGGCAGTACGCTATCGCCATACAGTACTTCAATTCCGTTTGCCTGGCATTTTTTGATAGTCTCCATAATGATGTATCTGCCAATTGCAGTTGTCGCCTCTGCAGCTGGCAGGAAGTAAAGTGGGAAGATTTCGGCACCCATTACCCCGTAGCTTGCATTCAAAATGACCTTGAGCGCTTGACTGACTACTGTGTATAGCTGTCTTTGTTCATCAGTCTTTGCCTTTTTTGACAGGCTCTTGTAATAGTTTACTCGAAGGTCCCTTAGCGAACCAATCAATAATGACGTGATTCCGTTGTATTTTGTGCAGACCCAGTGGTTTGTATCTGGGATGGTATTTTTCTTGCATTCTTCATGCGGGCATCGTACTGTTTCATATGAGAGGTTTCTTACTTTTATGATGCTTGGATACAGACTTGCAAAGTCCATGACTGTGACGTTAAAGTGAATTCCCTCCGTTGGGTCAACTACCAGTCCACCGCGGTATTTTTTGTCTTTGATTACAGCGTCGTTTAAGACCCCCTGTGATTTTGCATCTATCTCCTCTCTCCTCGGAATGAGTGCGTTTCTATGCCTGTGTTCGTAATACAGGAGGCTCCTTATCCACTGTGACACCCCCATCCGCGCAATGTCGTCAATTGGCATCCTTGCAATTCTGGATATTACTACCAGCAGGTTCATCAACAAATCATTGTTAAAGCTTGTGAGTTTGTACGTGAGTCTTGCGTCGTTATAGCAATAATGTGCAAGCTGGTAGTTTTCTAGTCTGTCAAGTTCTACTCCATAATCAATTTTTGATTCACCTAGCAGAGCTAGTGACACGCTGTTCAATGAAAAATCAGTATACTTGTGACTAAATGCGTAAATCTGAAATGATCTATTTGACATGGTGCGGTACAAGTCAATATGCACTCCCTGCTTTAGCGTGGCTGAATCACGCATCATGTAAAACGGGTTTTCAGAATTTTTTATCCCCAGTCTTTCTGCTCTGTTGTACAAGTACGGCATATCAAAGTCATCGCCGTTGTATGTTATCACAAAAGGATATTCTGCAATAAATCGAAACGCGTCCTCTATCATCTTTTTTTCCTCGTTTTCTGCGTAAAATACGACCTTTACATCGCTTGGAATCTCGCTTTTTCCGTCAATTGAGCCGTTTTTTCTCAAGACAAACACCTGCTTTAGGCCGTCTGAATCCTCAAATCCCACAGCAGTTACCCTTTTTTCTGCAATCTTTGGGTCTGGAATTCTTCCTATTTCTGATTCAACTTCGATATCAAAGCTAACTCTTTTTATTTTTGGAACCGGCTGGTTTAGAAGCTCTGCCCACTGCGTCACATAGTCTTGGAATTCTTTTGAATTTACAATTCCCTTTGTGGTGCTTGCATCAAGAAGTAAACTCTTTAGCGCCAAATTTACATCGTCTGTCAGTTCAAAATTATGCGGAGATATTTTTCCATTTTCTGTTTTGTAAAATTTTCCGACGATTAATTCTCGGTCATACAAATAATTCTCATAATACTTGATGTCTGACTCCCACGTCTCGATGATGTTTCTGATGCTCTTGTCTGTCTGCGTTCCTCCGATGGCAAGTGGATCATCAACTATTATTTTTGAAACCAAAATTTCTTGGTCACGCAATAAATCCTTGCGTTTTATTTGATCGACTCTCAGCACGTCTTTCCTTGATGAGATAAATCCAAGCTCATCTGGATTTAGTTTTGAGTAACAGTATGGCTTGTGACCTATCTCATCTGCCCACAAGATTATTTTTTGAGATTCAGGATCATAGAATTTTAGAACGGCGGCTTTTTTCTGACTGTCGTATGTTGCAGATACAAGGAGTGATGGTGGAAGTGATATTTGAGATTCTTGAGATGACATTTTGACTTATTTATCCAAAAGTGCGCCAGCCCATCGCTTTATCGCGTTTTTGTCTAGCGTTACAACTTCGATTCCTGCCTCTTTGATCAAATCATAATCTGTTTCAGGATAAGTGTCAAGGCAGATTATTTTCTTAATTCCAATCGTTATTGCCATTTTGGTGCATTCTAGGCACGGGACAAACGTGGTGTAAAGTATGGCGCCCTTTGAGCCTGCCTCTATTCCCATTATGGCACAGTGCATGATTGCGTTTGCCTCTGCGTGATTGCACAGGCATCTGTCAAGTGATGCGCCTGACTCTATTTTTCCTTCCATTCGGAGCGTGCATCTTTTGCATCCTCCCTCAAAGCAGTTTTTTACGCCAGGAGGCGTCCCGTTGTATCCTGTGGCAATCTGCCTGTTGTTTCGTACTATTACTGCTCCAACCTGTCGTGTCATGCAGTTTGAGCGAAGCTTGGCAAGCTCTGCCTGCAGCATGAAATACTCGTCCCAGCTTGGACGCTCAAAATTGCCCATGATGGGATCAACAATTATTTCCTATTTAGATGGTTCTGATCTAACGGGATCTATTATCGCATCACTTGATCAAGAATTAAGCAACAAGCTACTATTCATCACTCGAAAGTATAAAATGAACAGATCAGATATTACTAAAACAGCAATTGTCTGATTACATTCAACAACGATACATCAAGCCTAACACTGTTGAAGCACGCGAATACCAAATCTCACTTGCAAAACAGGCAGCGTCAGAAAACTGTCTTGTCGTCTTGCCAACCGGCCTTGGCAAGACAACTGTCGCATTACAGGTAATTGCAGAATATCTGTCAAAGGGAACTGGCGGAATTTTATTCATGGCACCAACACGGGTCTTGGCAAACCAGCACTATGAATTTTTAAAAAATAATCTTACCATCGAAGACATTGCACTGCTTACCGGAGAGGATACTGTTGCAAAAAGAAAAAAACTTTGGGCAAACAGCGTAATCTGTGCAACACCTGAAATAACAAAAAATGATCTAGACCGGGGCATAGTGTCCACAGACCAGTTTGTTTTGGTAATATTTGATGAGGCGCACAGAACCGTTGGCGATTACGCATATTCCTCAATTGCTCATCGATTTGCAGTTTCAAACGCAAGAATAATGGGCATGACTGCCACGCTTCCAAGTGAAAAGGAAAAGGCAACTGAAATCATCACCACTCTTCGAGTTGCAAGCGTTGCTGAACGAAACGAAACAAGCCCTGACGTGATGCCATACATCCAAAATACAGACACCGAGTGGATAAAGGTAGAACTGCCACATGAAATGAAAGAAGTCCAGTTTTATTTGAGAAAGGCACTTGCAGTAAGGCACAACGAACTGCAGCGATGCGGTCTGAGATTGTCTGGCAATGTGTCGCTGTCGCAGCTTTTACGGGCGCGTGATTTTGTCCTGCGTCAAAACAGAAGAGCTGCAATGCCGCTTTTTACTGCAATCAGACTGCACTATGCGCTAAACATTTTGGAATCGCACGGAATAACATCGTTTCTTAGATTCTGTGACAGGACCAAGGAGAAAAAGGGCGCAGGAATAAAAGATCTTTTTGAAAATGACTCGAACTTTTTGAGAGCGCTTGCATACGCAAAAGACGCCCAAGAAAAGGGAATCGAGCACAGCAAAATAGTAAAGCTTGCAGAAATAATCCGACTGATTCAGGGAAAAGCAATCGTGTTTACAAGCTATCGTGACTCTGTCGATATAATACACCAAAAGCTAGTCGAAATGGGAATATCTGCTGGCTTTCTAATTGGAAAAGCAGGAGAGACTGGGCTAAAACAAAAAGAGCAAATCGAAACCGTGCAAAAATTCCGAGAAGGAACATACCAAGTGTTAATTGCAACTCGTGTCGGAGAGGAAGGGCTTGACATCTCTGAGGTAAACAATGTGATATTTTTTGATAACGTCCCAAGCTCGATTAGATTCGTGCAGCGAAAGGGAAGGACTGGGCGCAAATCTGTTGGAAAATTATTTGTCTTGATAGCAAAGGATACGATAGACGAGGCCTATTATTGGGTGGGACAGCGAAAAATCAAGGCAGCTCAAGGCATGGGGGACAAGCTTACAAAGGATTTACAAAAACAAAACGGAATGCCAAAGTCTGCACTTGACGCGTATTTCTGACACTAGGAATATCTCTTGATTATGTGATATCCGTACTCTGTCTTTATCGGCTCTGAAATTTCGCCAACTGCAAGCTTAAACGCGGCTGCCTCAAATGGCTTTACCATCTTTCCTCGGCCAAAATATCCTAGTTCTCCTCCCCGCTTGCCGCTTCCCGAGTCAAGCGATAGTTCTTTTGCAAGTTCTGCGAATTTCTCTCCTTTCTTGAGTCTCTCTAGAATTGCAAGCGCTTGACCCTGCTTTTCTACCAGAATGTGGGAGCACTTTATCTTGTCTGCCATGCGTAGTTTCGAAACAAGCCGTTTGAAAAATCTTACGTTAGGCCCCACGACGTCTTGTGCTTTGGGATGAGCCTGAGAAACGGCGCCTCTTTCTCATTCCACGGGTCTTTTTTTACCCATGCAAATTTCTCAAAAAATTTTGCGTATATTTTTTTAAATTCTGGCCCGTCTTCAATTATCTTTACGTCTCCCTGTGCCAGCACTGCCTTGTGCTTGCCAGGATTGTAAATGTCAACTGTGATTGCGGCACGGGGATCTACCTTGATGTTTTTGTAAGTTTTTGTTTTGTAATCAGTTGCAATATAAAACGAGTCGTCCTGGAAAATAAACGATACTGGTTTTACATGTGGAAACATTTTTCCGGCAGTGGCAATTCTGGCCTCCTCAATTGACGTTAGAAATGCTTTTTCTTTTTCTGTGAATTGTATCAACTGAAGATCCTTTCTCTTATCTGTGGAATTTTGGAATAAACCATATCGCGAACCTTGATCTGATCCTCCTCCGACGGCATTCCGTTTCTTATGGCTGCAATCGCAGCTCCTGCCATTCCAAGTGCCATCCCCATTATCACCCCATATGCAAACTCTTTTGTATTTTCTACTTGTAGTTCTGATTTGTTTTGCTCTATTTCTGCCATGTATACGGGGATTGTCTGTAGGGCGCCGTCCAATGTCTGGTTGATTAACTGTTCGATTAGCTCTTCTTCGCTCATGTTTCTCAGTAAAATTGACGGGTAATAAAATTTGCATCTGGAATGACAAAAATGCTTTTAATGGCATCGATTCACAGTCAAATCATGTTTTCGTATTTCACTATCGCGACTGCTAACGCTGTGCTTCCACAGGTGATTGAAAAATTCAAAAACCTGCAAAAGAAAAAACAGGAGATCATAAAACTAGAGGCCGAAATGAACGCGCAAATGTCTACGTCATTTAGTTTTGCAATCTATGTGGCACTAAAGCAAAATCTTAATTCTGCTATCACAAGATTTTATGAGGCAATCGAGGACCTGGAAAACACAGGCGTTGTTCTAAAGAGCGTCGAGGAGGGACTGCTTGACTTTCCATCAAAGAGATTTGATGAGGAGGTCTGGCTTTGCTGGAAGGAGGGTGAAAAAGAGATTAAATTCTGGCACGAAAAAGATGTTGGCTTTATGGGACGAAAGCCGCTTGATGTTAGCGACGAGTCTTTAGTATAGGCGCCTGCAATAATTTGATATGAACATCTCTGTCTGGTTGCGCGTAATCCGAATCAAGTTTCTTCTGGCATCTGTAATTGCTGTATCCCTTGGACTTGCCATGTCGTACTGGCATACTGGTAGACTGGACGTGGTGCATTCTGTCATTACGATGGCAGGCGTAATCTCTTTGCACGCAAGTGTTGATCTTCTAAACGATTTCTGGGATTACAAGCGCGGCATCGATACCATAACAAAACGAACAAAATTTAGCGGCGGAACAGGCGTTCTGCCCGAAGGCCTACTCAAGCCGTCTCATGTGTATAGGGCAGGTGTCGCATTTTTGATTCTTGGTTCCCTTGCAGGACTCTACTTTATTGTAATTTATGGCTGGATTATCGCAGTAATCCTTGGCTTTGCAATTCTGTCAATCTACTTTTATTCTACAAAAATAGTTGATTCTGGACTAGGCGAAATATTTGTCGGAATAAAGGGCACCATGATAGTACTTGGTACCTACTTTATACAGACGCAGCAAATCACGCCCTCTAGCATACTTGGCGGAATAGTTGTCGGCGCACTATCCTCACTTGTCTTGTACATCACGTCATTTCCTGATCTTGACGCAGACAAGCAAAAGGGAAGAAAGACGCTTGTCATAATGCTTGGCAAAAAAAGAGCGTCAAATGTTTTCTGGGCATTCCCGCTTGTCAGCTACGGAATAATTCTTGCCGGCGTCACACTGCACCTGTTTCCAATTTTCTGCCTGATGTCGTTTGCAACAATTCCACTCATGACAAAATCCGGACTAAGCCTGCGCAGATACTTTGACGATGAAGCCAAGTTTGTTCCGGTGATGAAGTCTACTCTGCTTTTTAGCAGAATAACTGGCTCGCTTTTTGTAATCGGGTTTCTTGTCGGCATCATGACAAACAACAATTAAATCGCACAATCTTAGATTTACCACATGATTTCGGGATATGCGACACCTGAGGGAACAAAAAAGTTCGCAGCAAAATATGGTCCAATACCTGACAATTACAGAACAGCGCAGAATCTTACTTTGTCAAACGTTGGAATCGGCACATACCTTGGCACCCCCGACTCTCAGACAGATCTTTTGGTAATTGACGCAATAAAAAAATCAGTTCTTGCGGGAATCAACGTAATAGACACCGCGATAAACTACCGCGCACAAAAGGCAGAGCGTGCAGTTGGAACTGCGATATCTGATTTAATTCGGGATGGGAAAATTACGCGCGATTCAATATTCATAAGCACGAAAAATGGCTATGTGACAAACGACGGGGACATCAAAGAAGACTTTTGGGCATACGTGCAAAGAGAATACGCAAAGCCTGGAATCGTACAACCAAATGACATTTCGTCTGGGTATCACTGCATGACCGTCCCATACCTTGAGGACCAGCTAAACCGAAGTCTCAAAAACCTCGGACTGGAATGCATTGACCTGATTTACCTTCATAACTCCATTGAGGGACAAATCCAAGACATTTCAAAAGAGCAGTTTATCAAAAACCTCAAAGATGTAATTTCCTTATACGAGCAAAAACGAAAGGAAGGAAAAATCAGGTACTATGGAATGGCAACATGGGAATGCTTTAGGGTTGCAAAGGACAATCCGCAGTATCTTTCCATTCTAGACGTGCTGCAGATTGCCAAAGAGATAGGCGGGGAAGATCACGGGTTCAGGTTCATTCAGCTGCCATACAATCTGTATCTTGATCAGGCACTGATGCTAAAAAATCAGCCCTCAAACGGTGCAGACGTTTCTATTCTTGATGCAGCGCAAAGTAACGGTGTAGGCGTTTTCACAAGCGTTCCACTAATGCAGGGCAAGTTGCTTGCCCCAGGAGTGCTGCCTGACTATGTTGATCTCAAGCCGTCCCTCAAATGTCTCCAGTTTATCCGCTCAACTCCTGGCGTTTTAGCCCCCCTTGTTGGGCAGAAAACGCAAACGCATGTTGAGGAAAATTTGGAAATTATGAAAATTCCTCCGCTGCAAAAAGACGAGTTTTACGCGTTGCTAAAAAAACTAACGTCCTAGGTCTTTGTCTTTACTTTTCCGCCAAGGTCAAGAATCGAGCTTGAGATGTTTGGAATGGTTCTTTCCAATTCTAAAATGACGCCCTCCCTGTCAAAGACTTGAACTTTTATGTACTCGCTAGTTGACGGCCTGTCGTTATCAGAATACACTACGACTAGATTTGCAATCTCATTGTTCTGTAAGTAGATGTCTGAATTTTGATTGATTACCCAGTAAAAGAAAGCAGTAGTAGTGTCTGGCCTTTCCGAGTCAGTTAGCGGGTTTACTTTTATGAGTCCTTTTTCCTTTGCAGCCTTCATCGCATCGTTTACCGAGTTGTATTCCTCTCCGATTAGTGCGCCAGAATAGATGTTGTCATACGTGATTACATGACTTGAGTCCTTGACTATCTTGTATGTGACATGAGTGTGTTCTGGAGTTAGATTGACATCGCTATCGGATGTAACAGTAACCGGAGTTGCAGTAGTCATGATTTTGTTTTCTGCTACTTGGGCAGTTCCAACCATTTTCCCGATGACTTTTATCGCAATTGATGATTTTGTCACTGATTTTTCCAAGACGTCCTTTACTGCCTCACTTGACGAAAATCCAGCACTCATAATTGTCCATGTCAACGCTATTGTGATTAGTGCAAAAGTAGCAAGTGCGGTGTGATGCCAAAATGCCATTCCACGATGTCTAGTGACGTTCAACGTTTTTTCTGCAGATGATCTGACTATCTTTTATAGTATGTTTGAGCTGAACGGATAACCTGATTCATTTTATATATTATTGAAATTTTTCACATCCTGTGAGCGACTTACCCAAGTTCACCAGTCGAATATTTCTAGCTCCGATGGCAGGGGTAAGCGATCCTGCACTACGATTGCTCTGCAAGGAGATGGGCGCAGGCCTAGTTGTGACTGAGCTAACCAGCATACATGCCATAATTGCAAAGGAAAAACAGCTACAAATAGAAAACAAAGAGATAAGTGAGTTCATCGAATACTCTGAAAAAGAAAGGCCGTTATCGGTGCAGCTTTTTGGCTCGGATCTTGAAGCGTTGGGAAAAGCCGCAAAAATAGTAGAGCCGTTTTTTGACGTGATTGACTACAACATGGGCTGTCCGGCGCCTCACATCACAGAACAGATGGCAGGCGGAGCACTGCTTCAAAACATGGAACTGACGCAAAAGATCCTCAAAACGCTAGTCTCGTCTGTGGAAAAACCCGTGACACTCAAGATGCGTGCCGGTGTAAATGACCAGTTTTTGTTCAAGGACATAGCAAAGGTGGCGCAAAAGGAGGGAATCAAAATGATAACGCTTCATGCCAGGACCGTTCGCCAGGGGTATTCGGGCAAGTCGGACTGGACTCTGATTAAGGATCTAAAGGAACTAGTCGACATTCCAATTGTAGGCAACGGTGATGTTACTAGTCCAGAGCTTGCAAAGGCGATGATTGATGAGACAGGATGCGACTACGTGATGGTTGGCAGGGGAGCCATGGGAAATCCATTTTTGTTCAGACAGATAAATGACTATCTCAAATCTGGCACTTACCAAGAGTATTCGGCAAAACATAGGATTGAAATGTTTTTGAAATACGCGGATTTTGCAATAAATTACAACATCAAATTTTCAAACATCCGACAACAGGCCATGCGCTTTACCAAGGGAATAATGCATGCAACAAAACTGCGGCCGCAAATAATGCTTGCAAAAACAGTCGATGATCTAAAATCAATAATAATTGAAGCGTCCTACTGATCACACTGACTTGCATTATGTATAAATAGAAAATTTGTTAGGCCTAGTTATGCCCGTGGATCCCGTATGCGGAATTGAAATGGATGAAAGCCTAGCTGTGGTGTACGAATATGAAGAAAAGAAATACTTTTTCTGCTGTAACGGGTGCAGGCGAATCTTCAAAAAGAAACCAAAAAAGTGGAAGAAAAACGCCTAGAGTGGGAACCTTCCACACATTCTGCAAAACTTTGAGTCATCCTCGATACCATATTTGCAGTCTTGGCATGTGATTTCTGACTCGTTGGATTCTGGCACTGCGTTATACTTGCGATAAATTTCATAATATTGGAGCGATTCCTTGGTCCTAATTGTAACCCCGTCGCGGTCTTTGATTTTCTTTACTTTTTCACTGAATAATGCATCTGGGATTGCGCTATCGAAGAATTCTGTAAGGCCTTGAGTTCCAGCCCCATCCTGCATTGGGGACTTTTGTCTCCATGTGATTGCCTTTGGGATCTTGTCTTCGAACGCTTTTCTCAGAATCCACTTGCCAAATTTTTTGCCACCCTCATCGTGTACCATGAGATCCACAGGCACTGTTTTTGCAAACTCTAGGATCTCTTTACTGCAAAATGGGGACTCTACGTCTATCCCAAGTGCCTTTCCTATCTTCTGTGATGGAAAGTGCATGATCTTGCTGATTCTTTTTAGGTCCAATTCAAGTTCAGCTGCGCTTTTGTTTAACAGGAAGTTATATCCTGCAAATATCTCATCTGCCCCGTCTCCCGTCATCACTTTGCAACATCCCATCTTTTTTGCAGCAGACAATGCGAGATACATCACAACATTGTTTCGTATTTCAATGTCGTTAAAGTTTTTTAGAATTTTTATGGTTTCTTCAATTCCGGAATAAATCTCATCTGTTTCGCAGAATACGATGTTTAGCGGAAGATCGAATCTGTTTGCAGCAAGTTGGCAATATGTCAGATCGTTTGCAAGAAAGTCTTTTGCTATTATTGATACGGTGTTAATTTTTTTGTCCTTTATCAGGTATGCCAAAATGGTGCTATCCAAACCGCCTGATAGCGACAAGCAATCTGCATTGCTTTCTGAAACTGCTTTTTCAATGATTTGATAAGCTTGACTGATGATCTGGCTCACATTTTTTTTTGTATGGTAAACAAATTAAGTTTTGAGTAGTAAAGTTAGCTTCAGCTATTATCTGTGCAAAATTAATTTGCTTGATGTGATTTGATTTTGTGCGTTGTTAACTTTAAATAGATTGTAGCCCGATTTGCCATCGTGTTACTTCCTGCAGAAATCGAATCAAAAACATTGATTCCGGCACTACGTGCAATTTTAGCAAAAAAGCTTGCTGAGGAGCACGAAATCAGGGAGGACGAAATCTCAAAAATGCTCGGGGTAACACAAGCTGCAATAAGCAACTACATTCGTGGAACGCGCGGTGATCCAAAACTAATTCAAAAACTCTTAGCTGACGAACAGGTGTCTCAACTGATAAACACATTGAGCGATAGCCTTGCATCCGATATGGCATACACTCCATCAAGCCTTGCAAAATTCATCAGTCTTTGCAATTACATAAAATCAAGTCTTTTGATTTGCGAGATTCACCACAATTTGGAATCAAACATTGATGAAGCAGTGTGCAAAGAATGTGAAAACATGCTTCTAAAAGGTCCTGGTAGCGTTTACTAGTTTTTAATAATAGAAATCTCTATTGTGGATAACATTCTCTTTCCAAACGCGTCCGTGTTTTCGCTATCCAGTGTTATGCGTTCTATGGATACTGAATTGTGGAGCATTTTTTCCACGATGATGTTTGCAATTGCAACTGCACTTGGAATTGTGTTTCCCTTTGCCTTTAGCAACCCCTTTCCGTGTTTGTTGATTAGCATAAAGACGTCAAGTGCCGCCGGCATTATCGGTTCGTTTCTTACGTAAAATACATGCGGTTGATCAGTCTGCTTTTGGGTCTCTGTGTTTTGCTTTGTCTCTTCCATGCTGATCATTCCATTTTTTCAAAAAATGTAGTTCTTTTAAGTTTTGTCGACGATTCGTCCATTAATTGAAAAAGTCAATTGGAATATTCTGGTAGTCACCGTTTGGTAATTTTCTTCTAATGACAATTGGAATTACTCGATCTTCGAGCTCTTTTAGTGCTATGTCTAGCGACGTTCGTGCCGTTGCTGGGATTGTTATGAATGGCGGTGCTCCTAGCGATAATTGTAGTGCTCGTGCACCAAGGATTCTTGCCTTCTCAAACCTTGTTAGCGTCGGTGGGCCGATTGCTATCTTGCCTTTTCCAGCAAGCGGGATTTCTACTGCATCGTGAACTGGGTCAGTATCGACTATCTCGCGTTGCTCCATCTCCTTTACTTTTTTGTCCAGCTCGACTCGTTCGTCGTCTGTGAGCTCTTTGGTTTCAAAGATTTTTTTGTATGCAGCTACTGCGTCTTCCATCGAGGTGTCTTCTGCAACCTCTTCTGTACCAATAGGTCTTGCAAACTCTGGTTCTTCTTCAACCTCTTCGGTAATCTCAACTTCGGCTTCTTCAGGATCTGACAACTGAAAAAATTCTCTAATACGGTTATATATTCATACGCCAAACCGACTGGGATGAGTGCTGGCTCTGTATCGAGTTTTCAGCTAATTGTCGAAATTAAGGGCAAATCCAAGCTAACATGTGAGCTAAAACGTCATCTGTCACCAAAAACTGTCAGCTCAATATTGCGATCACTGCCACTTGACGGCAACGTTCACTTTCTTGGGCAAAACATTGTCTATTTTGAGACCACGATCAATTCTGGGGTTGAACGGCAGAGAAAGGAATTCAAAAAAGGCGACATTGCGTTTTCCCCAGCAGGCGGTAGCATCTGCTTTTTCTTATCTGATGTAGTACTGACAAAATCCATGACTCCGATTGGAAAAATCACTTCTGAGATAAATGCACTAAATGATGCAAAGGTAGGAGACGTGATTGCAGTTTCTCAGGCAGTTAACTGATAAATCCAGTGGCCTGCAAATCCGCCGGCTCTTTTGACTGTACCTTTTTTTGTCAGGCCTACGAGGCATGCGTTTGCAGCAGAAATCTTGACACCTGTTTGTTTTGCAAGCTCTTGAACTGTGATGTAGTTGTTTGACTTGATTAATTTTAGCGCTTGATCCTCATTTACTATTACTGTGATTTCGGCTTTCTTCTCTGTCTTCTCCTGCTTCTTGTCTTTTTTGCCCTTGGACTCTTTCTTGTCGTCAGTCTGAGACTTGTCCATTTGTGCTGGAGATTTCTTCTTTGATCCGCCCATGTTTTAGTGCAAAATTATTCCATTTATAAACGAATGATGCAAGGCGATTCTTCAGCCTTGTGAGTGAAAAAACTGTTTGCGTTTATTTTACAAACGCTACTTAGTATATGATAATTCTGAAATACGTGCATTGGCCAGACGATATTTAGATCGTAAAACAAAGGAGCGATTTAAACGGTTAGCGCGTGCCGGTGAATTTGACAAGCACATTACTGAAAAGGGCCCTAAAATAGCCGAGTTTGAGGACACACTATCATCAAAGAGAATAATTTTCCTGCAGGATTTGTATGCTGACCCAAAAGCTATCAGCGACGTAGTTTACGAGCAAATGGGCGAACTGTGTCGTACCGCGGAGGAAACAAGCGAATACATCAAACTTGTCAATGAGCACTTGGGCAAGCAACAACTGCGTGTGGATGATCTAAAGAAAATGCAAAAAACCTTTGAAACCCAGCTACGCGCTTTAACGTCAAAGGACTCGCCGGAAAAAAAGAAAACCAGTTAGAAAAATCAATTATTCTGTAATTTGCTCAGACTCTTGCATATCTGCTAAGAATCAGGTTCATTCTTGCATGGTCGAATGGTTTTAAGACGTAATCTAACGCACCAAGCTTCATCGCATCCTGGACTATGTAGCTTTTTCCGCTAGACGAAATCATGATTACACGAGCTTCTGGGTCTATTTTTTTAATAGCGCGTAATGCTTGTATTCCGTCTGCCTTTGGCATCAATACGTCCATCGTAACCAGATGCGGACGATATTCTTTGTACTTCATTACTGCCTCTATCCCATCAGCAGCCTCGATGATTTTGGTGGTAAGTTTTGCAGACTCGATTATTTTTCTCAAGGCTTTTCTCATAAAGGATGCATCGTCTACTATCATTATGATGGGCTCGTAATCGTCTTCGCTCATTACTGTAAATTTTCACTAATAAGCGGAATTATGCACTAGTGTGTTTGAAACAAACAAAAGGTCATAAACTGGATTTTCTGTTGCCCGATTTACAATAGTCAGAAAATCACATATCTTTTGCCAGTGCAAGCAGTATGTTTCTCTTACTGATGATTCCAAGCAAAGTGTCATTTTCATCGCTTATCCCAAGGCTGTCTATTCTTTTTTCCAGAATTACCTTTGCGGCATTTGCCATGTCAGTATATGGGCTTGTCGTAATTATTCCGGGCGTCATTATCTCACCTGCAAGCTGGGAGCCGACAAATCCTGTTTCTGACCACAGTCCGTCTTTTTCCAAGTAATTGGCAATGCTTGACTGGACTATGCTCATCTTGTTTGTAGCTATTGTCAAATTGAACAGATCTCCTGTGGTGATTATCCCAACTGGTTTTTTATCGTCATCTGTTATAACTACGCGAGATATGTCAAAGGCTATCATTTTTTTTATCAGCTCATACACCTTGTCGTTTATTCCTGCAGAAAAGTAACTAATTGTCATGTAGTCTGATACTTTGCTAGTGTCATGCTGCCTTGTTATGTAGTATTTTATGAGATCCGATTTTGTCACTATGCCTGCCAGGTTCTCTTTACTTCCAACTCCAAGCGTGCTTATCTTGTTGAGTAGCATCAGTTGGGCCGCTTGCTGACACGTCAATCCTTTGTCTACAAAGCAAACGTTGTTCATCATTTCTGTGGCCTGGATTTGGTTTAGGTTTCTGCCGCTTTTGTCAATGTACAGGAATCTTATGATGTCCTTGTCAGTGATTACTCCAACGGGTTTTGCACCATCATAAACGAAAATCTTGCTTATCTTGTTCATTGAGAGATGGACTATGACGTCTTGAAGGCTGCTGTTTTTTTGCAGCTTTATGATGTCGGTATTTACGATATCTGCCACCCCGTCGTCGTAGATTATTTGTGATGGTCTAGGATTGGGAGTTTTCAATAAATTTTTAACAAAATTCGTAATTTTATCCAATAGTTAGTTTACTATGAACAAACATGAGATCAGTCAGTCTTGCCAATGACGGCAATCCTACAGAATGCGGGCACTGTTTGTCTCCCACCCTGTTTCAACTATAAATATGATTAATTGAGCATATCAACATGGGAATTGTTTCAAAAGGGGCAAAATGCAACGTTGACGGTTGCAGCAATGACGGGGCCCGCTCAATTAACACCTCAAAAGTGGAAAGCGCAGGATTGCGGGTAAAGTCTTCTGGAAAACACTCCGTACTATGCAAGGAGCACTATAAAGAATGGAAAAAGGAAACCAAAGAAGACCGTGACATAGAACGAGCAAGATTTAGCAAGTTTTAGCGTTTTTTATTTATCCTGACTTTTGTTTTTCTAATCGTTCAAGATGAAAATTGAAACAGATGTAAAATTAGAATTTTCTTGGTTTTTACAGGTGTTAGAATATGGGATTGCATCAAAAATTTGGTTTAGGCTAGGGAGCTGTTTTTCTTAATTGCCCTGTCTCTTTTACAAAAAGAGCAATACTCCTCTGACGAATTGCGGTTAATTGGAGTTAGACAATCATGGCAGTATTTCATGAGTCATATAGGCTAAACCAAGTATATTAAGAAATTATGTGGCCATGATGGCAATAGGTGTAAAAAGGGCGTTTAGAATCTAATCCTCTGATTCTTACCTTTATTCTGATTTCTTTTTCTCAGACTCGTTGACGGTGTTTGCGTCAGGTGATTTCTTGCCACAAGAGCAAGATCTCAGTTTTGCAATTATTTTACTAAGCATGTTTGAGCAGGTTTTTCACTGGAATATAAGTCAGGGATAATCTCTACCAGAGGCCGCCTTCGGCATTGTTTGGATCCATTTTCTTTGCAGGCAAATGCCCGTGTGCTTTTTTCACGTGTCTTTTTAGACGCTCTGCGTCATGCAGTTCTAGGCCGCAGTTTTTGCACTTTGTTTCATTTTCAACTGCCTTTTTTTTGAACAAACCCATTTCTCATTGATTGGAAACTTGGCATTATTATTATTTATGAAACATCAAAAATTGGTTTGCAACTCAAAGCAGGCATGATTCAGATAAACAAAAAGTCAACTGGTGATTTCAAGTGCACATTGTATGGAGCAGACCCTCTTGTTGAAGACGTTTTCATATTCCCTGCCGCAATGGATGCATTTTCGAAAACTCATGTGACAAATACGCGTTCATCGCTTATAAAATTAAATTAATGCGCTCATTCCAAGTTTATACAACATTATCTTGATATTAGCAAGCCAAAAACTGTAAAAATTATAAAACGACTAGATGAAATCTGTTGCCGTCAAATGTTCGTATTGCACAAAACAGTTGACCGAAAGCCTGTCTTGGGTATGGTAGTTGCCAAGCTTCCGGCCAACTTCCAACTAGTGAATAATTGGGCGTGATTCGCAGTAAAAATCATCAATTTCAAGTAGATTAGCATTGCTTAACATTGATCAGGTTGTCTCAATTTTTCATAAAGTTTGACGTTTGTACCAATTACTTAATTAAGAAATGCAAAATACTATTTTTTGTTGCATAAAAAAATCGCAGTTTTAGCTGTATTTGCTTTATTTTTCGGTTTGGTGGGCAG
Organism: uncultured Candidatus Nitrosotenuis sp.; assembly: GCA_964449865.1. Classification (GTDB taxonomy): domain Archaea; phylum Thermoproteota; class Nitrososphaeria; order Nitrososphaerales; family Nitrosopumilaceae; genus Nitrosotenuis. Next base: position 340,497 of record CAYVBR010000015.1, on the reverse strand, counting down.
TGCATCTGCACATACACACCAGGTTGTTGGTAATTATGAGGTTGAAGTTGGCTGGCAAAGTGAGCCGCCAACTGTAGGTAAAGAAAATGCAATAACTGTAATGATTACTCCGGCACCAGTTGATGAGACCGCCATGGACGACATGGCTGATGAGGAGCTTTCTGATAATTCCAATCAAACCATGGCTGAACCGGAACACGACGAAATGGCAGATGATGCCATGACAGAATCAGAACATGATGATGAGGCAGAACATGAGCATGATGATGAAGAACACGACGAGGAAAACGGCATCACCGGACTTGCCTCTGTCCTAGAAGTATCAATAACAGTTGATGATGAGAAAACTGATCTTACACTAACTGAAGATGATGAAACGCCTGGACTATACATTGGCAAATACACTCCGACCAAAGTAGGACAACCACTAGTTCACGTATTTGGGACAATTAACGAAGACACCATAGAAGTAACTTTCCATCCAGAAGAAATTGAGAACATGCATGCAACCCCAATACAACAACAAAATGATGGCATTGAACCACGAGATGTCGTCTGTCCTGACGACTTGGTACTGTTGGGCAAAAAGACTTCCGGCACTGCCATATGCGTAACACAAAAAACAGCTGACTTGCTTCTTGCCCGTGATTGGGCATTTCATTTCGAATAATTCATTCGTGTGGCCCAGTCTTGGATTGATTGAGCCGTAACAATAAACTCTTAAAAATCAACGATGATGATTTTACAGGCTTGAAAATAACTGATAACGTAAACCCAAATAGAATAAGCCGTCAGCCTGACAAGACGTTTCAGCTGCTTTCCGGTGGATTTGTCGAGCAGGGATTTACCATAAACCTAATCGAATTGCGCCAGTTTGTGGAAAAGACAGACGAAAAGCTTGGACCTTATTCTCTAATCACCTCCCTTGTTGATACGGACAAAGGCCAAGTTGAAATGATATATGATGAGGGTTTTAGGGGAGAAAACGCTTTAGAACGGGCTGCAACCTTTGTCCTAAATAATCTTGGATTGTCCGGGATAATCTTGCGCTCAATTATTTACCTAAACCAAGAGCTGGAAAAATAACTGAAAATTCCATTTTTTGGTGCGTGGTGTACAAAAATTCATTCGTTTGCAAAAAACAGACAAATCTTCTTAGTTCTACCAATTGAACATTTTCTAAATGTCTGGAATCAATCCGTATTTTTTCATAAAGGAAGTCCCTACTGAGGAACTCGTAAAACTTTTGGCACAAAAAATAAAGGAATTAAAATCCGAAAAGGACAATACGGCAAATCTGAACATACAACTGCAAAACACCATAAAAGAGCTAAAAAATACACAAAATGAACTGCTTCGCAATCGAGAAATACTGCAAGAAGAAGTTAAACAAAAAACAGACGAACTGCTAAATCTTGAGCGGGTGTCGTTAATAGGCAATTTTACGGCAAGGGCGGCGCATGATTTGAACAATCCGCTGTCCATTATCAAAAACTCGTCACAAATTTTACGCATAAACCTGGACAGGCATCTTGATGAAAAGTCAAAGGCGCAATGGTCACGGCTTGATCGTGCCGTTGCAAGAATGTCGCATCAAATTGACGACGTTCTTGGTTTTGTAAAACCGCCCACACTTGACAGGAAAAAACACGTAGTTGCAAACATCCTATCTGACGTGCTTGAGAGAATGGAAATTCCAAGCAATATCGATATTCATCCGCCACTTGTAGGTTCTACCATTTATTGTGACTATGAAAAAATTGAGATTGTTTTTGTAAACCTGTTGACTAATGCCATCCAGGCAATTGGCGGAAATGATGGTTCAATCGACATTATGATATCTGACGATGCGGATCCAAAATACGTGGAAATTCAGGTTCGAGATTCGGGATGCGGCATACCTGCAAATCTGTCTGATAAATTATTTGAGCCGTTTTTTACAACAAAGCAAACTGGAACCGGGCTTGGTCTGGTAAGCTGCAGGAGCATAGTAAAAGAACACGGTGGACACATAGGGGTTGTGAGTACGTTTGGAAGGGGAACCACCATCAAACTTAGACTTCCAAAAGAATCCGAATTTAACAATCTGTATGTCGACAACCAGGATGCCGCACTAAAAAATCAAATCTGGTAGAAATTTTCTTTTCATCGGTGATTTTATTCCGACAAATCAAAAGCTTGAGGAATGGGTCGTCCCAAGCCTTTGAGCAGAAATGGTAGTGAAATCTCGAAAGATTTCTTATTCTGCACCGTGGTATGGCATTCAAAATACTTGAATTTTACTCATAATTGATAACTGATGTTTCAAGATGGAATTATTTTGTAACTATTACTGGAACCTGGGATCTTTGAGCTATGGTTACTGCTATCCCGTCTGAACTCACGTAGACAGGGCCGCTTTTGCTCCGCGTACCTATGACCACCAAGTCCATCTTGGTGCTGCCGATAAACGAAAGTATCGTGTCTGCGGTGTTTGATGATATCTTAATTTCGGTGTGAATTTTAATGCCCAATTTTATTGCAGTATTGTTTAGTATTCTAAATGACTTGTTTAGTCTCTCCAGATTTTTTCTGTCGTCTTGAAGATCCTTGTCTGAAAAATTGAGAAAAGAGCTTGAAATCGCGCCACTATTGGTTACCGCAAGTAACGTAATATCTGCATGATACTTTTTTGCAAGATCTAATGCAAATTCGAAGGCATGAAACGAACGGTCCGAATTGTCGTATGGAACAAGTATGTTCTTGATGAGCGATTTTTTTATTTCTGCACACTCGCCAAAACCATTGCATACAATTTGGCTTTCCTGAATTTGGCCCATTTCTGTAGTATGTAAAAATATGATAAAAGCACCTGTGTTGTTCAATTAAAATACGTTCATGCTAGTGCCAACTTTAGCCACAAATATGCCTGATAATCTTTCGTAATTCACTTGAGGCGATCATTTCGCTTAATTTGACATGATGTACCAAGGGTTTACTTTTTGGATGGGCCTTAGATGTTTTCACAAAACATTTAATTCAATAACGCCATTTGCTTGAATCTGTGCGCATATTACAGTTACACTGCGATAGCATAGAATACACGCCAACAAAAAAGGAAATCAAATCTGCCGAGGACATAACTCCAGAGCCAAAAAAACTGGACGAAGTGGTAGTTGCTTTCGTTGCCATGGAACAAGGAGATGACTCTCAGACTGCAAAAAAGGCAATTGGTGAAATAACTTCCTCGATGGAAAAAGTTGGGTGTAAAAAGCTACTGCTGTATCCGTATGCCCATCTTAGCTCAAATCTTGCATCCCCCAGTTTGGCACTTAGCTTGCTAAAAGAAATGGAATCACTTGCAGAAGGTTACGATGTGTCCCATGCTCCGTTTGGATGGACTAAATCTTACAATGTTAAGGTAAAGGGTCACCCGTTGGCAGAGAGCTCAAAAACAATTATCAACGAATCTGCCGTAGAGTCATGCTCTCATGATGACCATTCCCATGATGAAGGACATACGTCTGACGCACTCAAGTCAGAGTCAAAAATCCAGTCGTTCTGGTACATCATGACACCTGAGGGAGAGATGCACGAAGTTGGCAAGTTTAATTTTGCAAAACACGAAAAATTAGAAATATTGTCAAAGTACGAGTCTGCAAAGAAAAGGGCAGTCGATGAGCCTCCACCACACGTCAAACTGATGAAAAAAATGGCAATTGCAGACTATGAGCCGGCATCTGACTCTGGCAACATGAGATTTTATCCAAACGGCAGGCTTATCAAATCACTTCTTGAGCGATTCGTAAATGATCAAGTAAAAGAGTATGGCGGGCTAGAGGTGGAAACCCCAATCATGTATGACTCGCATCATCCGAGCATGGAGAGCTACTTTAACCGATTCCCTGCACGCCAGTACAACATCAATACGGAAGGAAAACAGCTGTTCCTCAGATTCGCAGCGTGTTTTGGGCAGTTCCTCATGGCAAACGATTTTCAAATATCTTATCGTAACATGCCTCTAAAGCTGTACGAGCTTACAAGATACAGCTTTAGACGAGAACAGTCAGGCGAACTTGTTGGCCTTCGACGACTACGCGCATTCACAATGCCTGACTGCCATGCATTTTGCACAGACATCCCACAAGCAGTTGAGGAAATGACAAAGCGATTTGAACTATCCAGAAACGTTCTCAAACAGGTAGGAATCAACGAGTCTGACTATGAGATGGCGATTCGATTTACGGAAGAATTTTACAATGCAAACAAGTCTGTAATTCAAAATCTTGTAAAAAAGCTAGGCAAGCCAGTGCTTGTTGAGATGTGGAAAGAGAGATTCTTTTACTTTGTACTGAAATGGGAATTCAATTATGTGGACAGTCTTGGAAAGGCGTCTGCATTATCAACTGATCAAATTGATGTTGAAAACGGCATGAGGTATGGAATCAAATATTTTGACGAAAACAATGTTCCTCACCATCCGATAATCCTGCACAATTCGCCTAGCGGTGCCATCGAGCGCGTAATCTACGTCCTTCTTGAAAAGGCTGCGCTGGATCAAAAAGAAGGGCGCAAAGCAAGCCTTCCATTATGGCTTGCCCCCACACAGGTGCGAATCATACCGCTAAAAGAAGAATTCCTACAACACTGTGAGGCGCTAGCAGACAGGCTAACTAAACAAGACATTCGAGTAGACATCGATGATAGAAATGAGAGCATTGGCAAAAGAATACGCGAATCTGAAACAGAGTGGATTAGGTATAGTATTGTGATTGGGGAAAAAGAAGTAAATCAGCCAAATCTTTCCGTCCGAGACAGGATTTTGGGCAATGTAAAAGAGATACCGTTTGATGATTTTGTTGCAGACATTAGGGAACAAACAAAGGAGAAACCGTTCACAAGGCTAAATTTGTCTCGCTACATGACAAAGCGACCACAGATAATGGTATAGTTGTGTTTGTTTGAAACAAACAAGTCAAAACAGAATAAGAAATTCCTCATAAAACACTCGTAATGATGATCTTGGTTGCAGAGGACAGTCAAGCGTATGCCTTGCTTTATCAGAAAATATTCGAATCAAGAGGCCATACCGTTGTAATAACAAATGATGGCCTTGAATGCCTGACTGCATATGCAAACGAAGTAAAGGCAAGGAAAAATGAGCAGACAAACCCGTATGATGCAGTAATACTGGATTATGAAATGCCAAAAAAGAACGGCTTTGAAACTGCCAGAGAAATTCTAAGCATCACGCCAAACCAAAAAATCTTGTTCATTACCGCATTTGGCGACGAAGTTCTAACAAAGATGGACTTTAAGGGTCCAAACATCGGGCTGATTCAAAAGCCGTTTAACTCATTAGATCTGATAAACAAAGTGGAAGGGCTCACACAGATAGATGACTACACAAAGTACCAGCCTGCTGCAAAATTGTTACCTGATTCCTGACTTTCCAATAATTTATTTTCTAGTGATTTTGAGTGTCTATGAGAAAAATTGAGTTATCGTGATCTGTATCTGAGCAAATCCCCCCTGATAATTAGTCCAAGCGAGGACAATGATCCTGCGGCAATCGTATATGGGATACCGTTTGACTCTACTCATTCATACAAGCCTGGGACCAGATTTGGGCCTGACGCAATACGTGATGCATTTAACAACATTGAGATTTTCCATCCGCAGTTTCAAATCGACTTGGCATCTGTAAACATTCAGGATCTTGGAAACATACACCATACTGTAAACGTTGAAGAGATGACTGAAATGGTCAACAAGCTAACTGGAGAACTGATCAAAAAAGACAAGCTTTTGATAATTCTTGGCGGCGAACATTCCTTAACATATGGTACATACACCGCATTTCCAAAAGATACTGGATACATTGTATTTGATGCCCACTTTGATCTTAGGTCTGAATATGCAGGGGTAAAACTCAGCCACGCAGCATACCTTAGACGGGTAGTGGAAAAAAATGGCGCCGAAAACATCATTCATGTCGGAGCGCGCTCTTTTGTAGGTGAAGAACTTGCATTTCTCAAAGAGCACAAAATCAAAACAATCACAGAGAAAGAAATCCGAGACGGAAAAGGCCCAAAACTTGTAAACGATATGCTGTCTACTTTCAAAAAAACATACGTAAGTGTGGACCTTGACGTGCTTGACCCGGCATTTGCCCCCGGGGTTGGAAACCCAGAAGCGGTTGGAATCACGTCCCGTGAGTTATTTGACATGGTGTATGCCATGGAAGGGCACAAAATAGCATGCCTTGACGTGGTGGAATTAAACCCAACATATGATACAGGTGCAACTGCGTCAATTGCGGCAAAACTTATCTCGACAATGATTGCTATGAATATTAAATAGAATCATTTTGTATAATTAGGAAACATAAATGCTAAACAACTTTAGAGAGTCATTAAAACCTCATCTTGAAAAACTTGGCAAGGGCTTTGCATCTACTGGACTTTCGCCAAATTTTTGGACCTCAGTCGGACTTGGATTTGCATTTTTGGCGTCTATTGCTTACGGGCTAAATGTGCAGCATCCGCATTATGCTGCAATTGCCGGAGGCGTTCTCTTGCTGGTGTCTGGGTTTTTTGATGTTGTTGATGGCCAAGTAGCCAGGTTTACTAAAAAAACTTCGAGGAAGGGTGGGTTTCTTGATTCCGTATTTGATAAAATAGCCGAAGTCTCAATATTTTTGGGAATCTTAGTTGGCAATTTTACCGAACCCTACTTGGTATTTTTGGCAATCACTCTGTCTTTACTTGTAAGCTATTCTCGTTCCAGGGCAGAATCATTGGGAGTGAAACTTCAGGGGATTGGAATTGGCGAGCGGGCAGAGAGGCTGCTTGTTATTGCATTAATTGGCATGATTGGCTTTATGCCCTATGCCGTAGTAATAGTGATAATTATTGCAGCGATAACATTTATTCAGAGAATTATTGTCACTTCAAAAAACATTCAGGATTAACGCAGTCTTCCTGTTTGTCTTCTTGATGATGCTGATCTGATTTTCAGTATGCCAAAGTGAATTGCGCAAGATATGCAGTACCACTTTAGAACTGATGGTGATGCTATGTATGCTCCCTGGGCTCTTAGTTCTTTTGCAAGGGAATGTTCAACTAGGCTTAGTCTTGATGTGACCTTCTTTGCCTTGTCTTTTGGTACTGTGGCACCACAGTTTGTGCACTGGATTCGATCTGATGAGCCTTTTCCGCCCTTTCGTCTTCCTCTACTTGCACGCTTTAGTGGCATGAAAATCCTGCAAATTGCCTCTTTATATTCTTGGTGCGTTTTTGCTATGTCTGAATCCGATAAAGTGATTGTTTTGCAAGATCAATCTGTCTTTTGTTTTACCAAATAGACGCCAAATTTGTTTTCAGAGTCAATGTTATAATCGGTAATCTTTTCGAAAATGTATCCGTCTATCCCCTTTACCTTGTTGTAAAGTGATTCTCCTATGACTAGGGAGTTTGGATTTGCAAGTGAGTTTATTTTTGCACACGTGTTTACTGTTGCCCCAAATATGTCGTCGATTGTGGAAGTTGCCACTATTGCTACTCTGACTGGTCCAAATGTTGCGCTTATTCTGTAACTTACCTCTGGAAGTTTTTCAGCCGTTAATCTCTCGTTTATTTTAATTCTCGATTTTAGCATATCCATGGAGCATTTTAGCATCTCATCAAAAGGCCCCATTTCGTCGGTATCTGTCTTTGGGAAATAGTACAAAAGTGCGTCTCCTATGTTTTTTACCACAACACCACCATGCTGCGTGACTATTGTTGCCATCGAATTGAGAAATGTTGAATAAAACTTGCTTGTCTCAAGGTCTGATAGCTTGGCAGTAATCTTGGTGGAACTGACAATGTCGACAAAACATACGCAGTAATTGGAACTATATTCTGAAAATTGTAGAAGTATGTTCTTCTGCTGCTTGATTATGTCTTCACGTTCTGTGATTTTGATTAATGAGTCTTGGATTTTTTCAGCCATCTGATCAAAAGAGTGCGATAGTTCGCCGATTTCGTCCCTCGTTGTGATGTTTGTTCTGACGTCAAAATCCCCCCCTGCAATTTTGTTTGCCGCGTTTCGAAGCTTGATTATTGGCCTTGAAATCAATTTTGACAAAAAGAACGCAGCTGCACCCACTACCACTGTCATGACAATTCCTAGGACTATGACCTTTTCCTGCAGGTTTTTGATTGGCTGAAAGACTTCGTCATCATCAATTTCTACGAGAAGGACCAGGCCCAAGTCGGACATGCAGTTTGAGCTTCCAAGAATGAGCTCCTGTCGGTAGTCAAGATATTGACCGTGAAAGTTTTTCTTGTTGTCAAGACATTCGTTAATTGGAGGCGTGTCTACTGTTTGGTGGAACGGCGCACTTTCAATAAATCTTGATTCTGTGATCATCAGTTTGTTTTTATTTACAAGATATGCCTCACCTGTCTTTCCAAGTCCGAATCTGTTTAGCATGATTTGATCAATTGATTGCATGTTTGTGGTGACAACTGCTATTCCAATCGGTTCTCCGCTTTTGGGTTTGTCAAAAATCGGAGTCACAGTAACAAGTTTTCGTTTACCGTCCTTTCCCTGCACTATCTCTGCAAATGATTCCTTTACTTCTTTTACAAACTTTTCATCTGTCAAAAAATTCTTTTTATTTTTAGCATTGATAAGTAGAAACAAGTCCTTGCCGTTTTTACCTACGATTTCAACATTTTCAAGATCATTTGCACCACCAATGGTTGTTTCAAATGCTTGAATCTGGATGAGAAAGTCAACTCTTTTTTCCAATATCATCTTGTTCAATGCCTGTTCATCGTCGACAGCGTTTAGCTCATTGATGAGGTTTCTTATCATGGGGTCTGTTCCAATTACTTGTATTTGCTGCAATCTTGAGTTGAGCAAGCTTCTAACCGAGTCTCCCCTAATCGTTGATTCGCTGAGCAACTGGTCCATTATCCTTTCCTCAAGTATGATGTTTGAATAATGAAATGACAGGGTTACCGTTACGCCAATTCCGATGAGCGACACAAATATGGCCAAAGTGACCAGTTTTTTGTCAAGCGTAAGAGAACTAGGAAACCGCATGGCTTTTTTCAAAGGTGTCTGAATATCTCTTTTTCCTAAAAATTCAATCTGGATTTATGCTAGTGCGTGCTACATATGCTATGCGGGGACTGTGCCACGTTTGCCTTACCTCAAATGTCGAGCTGGTGGTTGAAAAAGGGCATATACTTTGTAAATCGTGTTTAAAAAAGCAAAAAACTAAATCCGCATGATAAAAACCCCATAAAATGAAGCTTGGAATATTTTCGCATTGTACAATAGATCAAATAAAAATTGGCACCGATTCATACGAACGACCTGGAGGACCTGCGTGTTACTGCGGCCTTACCGCGCGAAGACTCGGTTTTGACGTTGAGCTGTTTACAAAATTTGGACATGATTTTGCATTTACAAGTGAATTGCAGAAAAATAAAATAAAATTCGACAACGCGTTATCTGATATGCCTACAACAAAATTTACCTTGGAAGTAAAAGACACTGAGAGAACTCTCTGGCTTGAGCATGTCTGCGAAAAAATTCCTTACTGCGATTCGGATGCTGACGGCGTACTTGTCAGCCCGGTGTTTGACGAGATATCAAAAGAAACTTTGGATAAAATTAAGAAAAATTCCGATATGACATTTTTAGACCCACAGGGATTTCTGAGGCGAACTGATTCTCAAAACAAAATATCTCTTGGTAGAACGGAACTTGATTTGACAAAAATCACAGCAATAAAGTCAGACCCGACCGAAATTCAGAGTCTAACTGGACTGACAGGTGTGGAGGGTGCGCTTGATTTACAAAAGCGAGGTGTTGAACATGTTTTGTATACAAACAAACGCGATGTCTCGCTTTTGTCAAAAAATAGACTGTATTCTATTCAGCTGCCAAACATGGATATCAATGACACGTCAGGAGTTGGCGACATTTTTACCGCGGCATTCTGTTGTACTCTGTTAAAGGAAAAAGACATACTTTGGGCGTTTAGCTTTGCAGGAGGTGCGGCGCAGGCAGCATTAGAATCAAAACAAATTGGCCTTGACAAGGTTCCGTCAAAGGGCGAAGTTCAAACAAACGCCTCGTATTATTATAATATGATGAAGTTCACAGATGTCTAAGCTTTTATTGTAATTGATAGTTGTCTCTATGTGCATATTGGAATTTCAGGCTCTACGCCATCTGACCTTGCAGTAAAAACCATAAAGACTGTTCTTGATGATTATGGCATAGCGTCCACGTATGTTGGCAACAAGTCGCGAAAAGACGTTGACTGCATAATTGTCACTGGTGGGGACAAGGGAGTTAGAAATTACTTTCACAAGACACAAGATCCTCAAATCCCAATCCTGGGCGTGAGCGAGTCTGAGACGAGCGGATTTTTGGCACAAATTGATCTAAAGGAATTTTCCTCCTATGTTAACCGAATAAAAAAACAAGACTATGAGACAAGCGAATTTACAAGACTTGGAGTCAAAATAGATGGAAAGCCTGTATCTTCCGTACTAAACGATGTGGCAGTATTTCCATCAAAAAGCGCAATGCTGATGGAACACATACTCCGAGTAAACCAGGAGGAGGTTTGGCATGACAGTAGTGACGGAATAATCATATCGACGCCAATTGGCTCTTCTGCATATTCCATGTCAGCTGGTGGCCCGATGATATTCCAAGACTCACCAGTATTTGGAATTGTTTCGGTAAACTCACTTGACATCACAAGACGGCCGCTAATAGTGCCGGATACTAGCGTGGTGGAAATTGATGACATATCTGCAAGATTGTACTGCGAGGTAATTCTTGACGGCATCGACAGGTTCAAAATAGTAAACACTCTGGAGTGCGCAAAATCGGACCCCCCTGCCAGAATCATAAAGATGAAAAAAGACTCGTCAGCAGTATCTGCACTCACAAAGAAGGTAAAACTTGCTGAGGATCTACTCAACATGCCGCCAAGCTCAAAACTGCTGCTAAAGACCCTAGAATATGAAGGAATACTGACACAGAAAGAGCTTGCAGCCAAGACCCTGCTTCCGGATAGGACGGTGCGCCTCGCACTAAGACACCTATTAGACAAAGGCTATGTCAAAAAGAAAATCTCTATACGTGACGCAAGACAGAAAATATATGAGATTTCTAATTGACCATGTCTAATTTTACACTGATTTCTGCAGTGTCAGTGTTACTTTTACTGCCTGTTGCTTTTAGCTCCGTCGCATTTGCAGAGACCCATGTCCCGTACTGGATAATTCAAAACCTTAGGTGGTGGGCAAATGACAAAATTCCTACCGAGCAACTTGAATCCTCTTTGTTATGGATTAGTGCAAAAGAAAAAATCAAGATAACACTAGTTGACGGCCCGTCTAAAATCCCAACCTCACTAAAAGATGACACAAAAAAATGGAATTTTGGGGAACTTTCAGACGATGTGTTTTTTAACAAAATAAAGTCGGGACTCAAAGACGGCTCTATCAAAATTTCCTCAAAATCAAAATTCAACATAAATGACTACAAGGAACACGAATTTTCAGGACATTCTCCGCTTTTTAGGACGTTTGCCTACAAAAAAGACTTCATAACCGTCGACGGCAAGAAGACCCCCAGGGATATACAGTTTGAACTGCGCTCGAATCAAACTGAAAAATACAAAAAACTAATGGTAAGTGAGAAGGACGCAGTTGTCATAGTTCCGATTTTTACTAAATCCGCATACAATGAACCTGGATTTTACACATACTATCGCGGCGAGTGCGACACAAAATGTTTGACAAAACAAATCAAATACACTTCTCCTCATGGATACTCTAGCTCTTCTAATGCGATAAAGGTCTTGAATTTACTCGGATATCATACCATTACCGATGTCGGAATAGATACCAATCCAAAAGTTCTAGCTAAATACAAAAAAGTAATTGTCGTACACAACGAGTACGTGACACAGGCGGAGTTTGACGCAATAACTAGTCATCCACACGTTTTGTATCTTTATCCAAACGCATTGTATGCCAAAGTAACTGCCAATTATCAAAACGATACCATAACGCTAATTCGCGGCCATCATTATCCTATCGATGCAGTAGGAAATGGCTTTGATTGGAAGTTTGACAATAGTAATCTGGAATACGATACAGTGTGCAAAAACTGGAACTTTACAAAAATTAACAATGGGAAAATGCTCAACTGCTATCCTGAGCAAATTATATTCTCTGACGCTAAGTTACTAAAAGCGATAAAGGACTACTAGCATCGTCTGCAAAAGATAATGTCGATTTTCTTATTGAGAAATCACGTGATAAAAGTTCGGTAATGGGGGTTTTTTGAGAAAACCCATTAGCTGCTTGCGGATTTCATCGTGCTCTTTTGTCTGATGTGTCCTTGCATGAGATTCCTTGTCAGTAAATTCTACTATCAAACCGTGTTTCCCATCGTCTGATTTCACTAGTCTTCTGCTAACAAATCCTGGAAGTTTTAGCAGGATCTTGTTTGATTCTGTAACCCATGCCTTGAATTCGTCTTCAGTGTTCTCTTTTAATTCGATGTCTATTAACGCAATATACATGGCTGATCACTTTGCTGCCGCACTGATAAATGCTTCAAATGCCTCTTCTGGGTAGCCAGGTCTGCTGTTAAATTCAGGATGGAATTGTACGCCAAAATAGAATTTGTGAGAGGGAATTTCTAGCATTTCCATTCTTTTTGCATTGTCGCTTTCTGCTGAGAAAATCATTCCGTTCTTTTCAAAAACATCCATGTATTTTTTGTTGATTTCATATCTGTGTCGGTGTCGTCGAACCACTTTATCTGAATTATACGTCTTGTGTGCAAGGGTATTGCCTTTTACTATGATTTCGTGTGCCCCTAGTCTCAACGAGCCTCCCATGTTTGATACAGTTTTCTGCTCAGGCAGCAAGTCAACTACTGGGTTTGTTGTGTTTGGGTCAAGCTCAGTCGAATTTGCATCTTTGAAATCGCATACATGTCTTCCAAAGGCAACTGCGGCAAGCTGAAACCCAAAGCAAATTCCAAGATACGGTATGTTTTTCTCTCTGGTGTAATTTGCAGTTTTAATTATTCCCTCAGCGCCTCTTGAGCCAAATCCCCCAGGTACCAGCACTCCGTCATACTTTGATAGGTTGTCTACATTTCCGTTGATTGTTTCGGAGTCAATCCAGTCAATCGAAACCATCTTTCCAATTTTTGCACCTGCGTGCTTTAGAGCGTGGTTTACACTGACGTAGCTGTCTGCAAGTGTGACGTATTTTCCAACCATTGCGATTTTGATATCGCCGTTTGCATTTTGAAGCGAGTTGACTATGGAACTCCACTTGTCCCAGTTTGCAGATGTGTTGACAAGTCCAAACTTGCCAAACTTTGTAAATATTGTGTCTACTATTCCCTGATCATACAGAATTTGCGGAACCATGAAAATTGATGGCACGTCATGGCACGAAAATACGTCGCGAGTCGTCACATTTGTAAACATGGATATTTTCTTTTTAGTTGATTCGTGTAAGGGACTAGAGCATCGTGCAGCTATAATGTCTGGCTGGATGCCTATTCTCCTTAATTCCTGCACGCTGTGCTGTGTTGGTTTTGTTTTTTGCTCACCTACGACGTCAAGTGACGGCGTGAGTGTCACGTGTACAAATATTACATTTTGTGAGCCTTCCTCAAGTCTTAGCTGCCTTAATGCCTCTAGGAATGGTAGGCTTTCAATATCCCCTACGGTTCCGCCACATTCGACAACTAGAATGTCAAGCTTTTCATCTTCGGCGATTTTCCTAATTCGTCGCTTGATTTCGTCTGTGACATGCGGGATTATTTGGACGCATGCTCCAAGGTATTCTCCACGTCTCTCTGCCTCTATTACTGCTGAGTAAATCTGGGCAGTTGTTATGTTGTGGGTCTTTGGTATGTTTTGGTTCAAAAATCGCTCATAATTGCCGATATCCATGTCGCATTCGCCGCCGTCTTCTGTGACAAAGACTTCGCCATGTGCGATAGGATTCATCGTTCCTGCATCATAATTCAGATAGGGGTCTATCTTTACGCAGGAAACCTTTTGATTTGATAACTGCAATAGTTTGGCAATAGATGACGTCATCACGCCCTTGCCGAGTCCAGACATCACTCCTCCGGTTACAAAAATGAACTTTGTCTGCACATTTACAAATGGAAATCGGTATTTTTAATTCTTTAGACGATGACAAAATTATAATACCAATTATTTGGTCTGAAAGAAGTGTTTTTTGAGGGAATTTGGGTAATTGTTCTTGGAACTATTGCCTCAGTATTGGTCACTGTCGGATGGATTCCTCAAATCATTCGTGGCTATAAAACAAAAAGCCTTTCTGATGTATCATACTATCTGATGCTTTTGATTTCAACAGGATCTGTTTTGTGGATTTTTTATGGAATTGAGATTGCTGATAAAATAATAATCGGAGTCAACATAGCAATACTGATTTTTAATTTGACACTGCTCTATATGAAAATAAAATATTCGAAAAATAAGGCCTAGCTTTTCTTTGTCGTATTTTTTAGATGTCTTGTAAACTCCGCGACTGTTTTTTCAATCTTTGAAGACGGTGTTTTTTCAACCAGTTTTATCAATGCGCTGCCAACTATCACCGCATCTGCCCCATGTTTTATGAAATACTTGGCGTCATCCGGAGTCGAAATGCCAAATCCTATGCCGACTGGAATTTTGTGATTTGCTGCTTTTTTCGTATTTCTGAGCGCATCGATGGTGTATTGCTGAATCTTATTTTGAACGCCTGTCGTCCCATACACTGCCACTAGGTATAGAAAGCCAGTTGTATGTCGGATTATTTTTTCCAGTCTTTTTTTGTCGGTGTTTGGAGAGACTAGGAATATTGTATCTACTGAGTGGGTTCTGGCAGCCTTTAGGTAGTCCTTGGATTCCTCAATCGTCATATCTGGAGTAATTACCCCGTCAATTCCGGCGTTTCTTATTTCCTTGAAGAATGCTTCATAGTTTTGATGGTACAGGATGTTTGTGTACGTCATCAGTACTAGTGGGATGTTGCTTTCCTGCCTGATCATTTTTACCAAGTTGAAAAACTGCTTTAGGTTGGTCCCCTTTTCAAGTGATACTGTACTTGCATTTTGTATCACTAGGCCGTCTGCCAGAGGGTCTGAAAATGGAAATCCGAGTTCAATTATGTCTGCTCCGCCTTTTATCAGTCCGCGAATTACTGTGAGGGTGTCCTTTTCGTTTGGATACCCTACCATGGTGTACGCAATTAGAGCTTTTTCATTTTTAGAATCAAGTTCTAAAAATTTATTTTGAATTCTTGATGTTCCTGACATATTCCTCAACTACTTCGACGTCCTTGTCACCCCTACCTGATAGTGTGACTACTATTGATTCTGATTTTGGTTTTGATTTTGCAATTTTTACTGCCTCTGCAATCGCATGTGATGATTCAAGTGCGGGAATTATTCCCTCGGTTCTTGTCAGTAGCAAAAATGCATCAATGACTTCCTTGTCTGTAGCACTGCGATACTTTACACGGTTTGCGTCTTTTAGAAATGCATGCTCTGGGCCGACACCCGGATAGTCAAGTCCTGCAGATATGCTGTGAGTTTCTTTTATCTGTCCTTCTTTGTCCTGTAGCAGGTAGGTCATCATCCCGTGTAGCACTCCCTTTGAGCCTGCACTGAGTGTGGCAGAGTGATACTCTGTCTTCAATCCTTTTCCTGCCGCCTCTACTCCGACGATTTCGGTATTGCTGTCAATTAGCGGATAAAATGTTCCGATTGCATTGGATCCTCCCCCAACGCACGCAATTACGGTATCTGGGTTTTTCTTGTTTATTTTTTTCATCTGCTGAATTATTTCCGTACCAATCACTGACTGGAAGTCTCGAACCATTACCGGATATGGGTGCGGACCAACTGCCGAACCGAGCAAATAGTATGTGTCCTTTACGTTTGTAATCCAGTCCCTTATTGCCTCGTTGATGGCATCCTTTAGCGTCTGCGAGCCTGATTTTACTGGATGAACCTTGCTTCCCAAGAGATTCATTCGATATACGTTTAGCTTTTGCCTTATGGTATCTTTGTACCCCATGTACACCTCAGATGACAGTCCTAGGCATGCACAGGCCATTGCAGTTGCAACCCCGTGCTGACCCGCACCAGTTTCGGCTATGATTCGCTTTTTCTTCATTCTTTTAGCAAGCAGTGCCTGGCCAAGCGTGTTGTTGATTTTGTGCGCCCCACCGTGGAGAAGATCTTCTCTTTTTAGGTAGATTTTTGCGCCGCCTATTTTTTCAGTGAGATTTTTTGCAAAGTAAAGTGGTGTCGGGCGCCCGGCATACTCTGTTAGGTAATAGTTTAGTTCTTTTTTGAAGGTCTTATCGTTTTTTATCTTTAGGTAATTCTCTTCTAGCTCTTCAATTGCTGGAACTAGTGTCTCTGGAATGTATTTTCCACCAAACTCGCCAAACCTGCCGTCTTTTGGAAATCTCGGTCTCATATTGCGTTTACCAATTTCCTGACATTTTCTTCAATAT
The DNA here is from genome assembly GCA_964449865.1 of uncultured Candidatus Nitrosotenuis sp. GTDB lineage: Archaea > Thermoproteota > Nitrososphaeria > Nitrososphaerales > Nitrosopumilaceae > Nitrosotenuis. Next base: position 323,923 of record CAYVBR010000015.1, on the reverse strand, counting down.
TATCGCTTTTCATTATGCTTGAGCCAATCAAAAATGCATCTGCCCCACATTTTTTCAAGAACTGGACATCTTCAGGTGACACAATTCCGCTCTCAGACAATGTTATTTTTGATTTTTTCTGGTTTTCCAGTAGTTTTTTTGTTGTGTTTATGTCGATTTCAAGCGTATCCAGGTTTCTGTTATTGATGCCAACGATGTCCGCGTCTGTTTTTAATGAATTTGTAAATTCTGACTCTGTGTGTGCCTCGACTAGTACCTTTAGGCCTTTTTTATGTCCGTACGATATGAATTCGTCAATTTCTCGCAGGTGGCCCATGTCAAAAAGCGATTGTATGAGCAACATATAGTCTGCACCGATTTTTTTTGCAGCATCAATTTGGATTTTGTCAATGACGATATCTTTCATCAACATTGGAACCTTGACTTGACGCCTGATGTCCATAAAGTACTTTGGCGAACCGCTAAACATGTATGGTTGAGTCAGGACGGATAGTCCAATTGACCCTCCCCGTATCATCGCCTCGGCAATGGCAACAGGGTCTGAGACTTTTCTGATTTCGCCTAACGATGGAGACGCAAACTTTACTTCGGTTATGAGTGACGCATGCTTGTTGCCTCTGATCAAATCTGCAAGATCCATGCCTGAATTAGGCAATTGTTCTGTAATTTCATAAATTCCGTCATTTATTGCAGTCTGAGAATTCTTTACCAGTTTTTTTAAAACGTTGCTCATGATTCTGCCTCTTTTAATTTTTCAATGTTTCCGCACGATTTCACAAAATCGGTTAGAAGGGAGTATGCCTTTTCATTTTTTATTGTCTGTGTGGCAATATCTATTGCATCTGCAAAGTTTTCTGCAATGTTGGATACCATCAATCCGCCTGCTGCATTGAGAATTGTGATTTCAATCATTGAACGACTTGCTGTGCCATTTAGCACCGATAAAAACGCTTGAATCGCTTGATCCTTTGAAGAAATCTGAATATCTTTAATTGATGATTTGTGCAGACGGAATTCTTCTGGATCAACTATCATGTTTTCAACCTTGCCATTTTTTAAAAAACAGACCTTATTTTTTGCAGTAGTCGACAGCTCATCCAATCCATCATTTGAATGAACAGTCATGATGTTTTGCGCTCCTCGTTTTTTCAAAATCTTGATTGTTCTCTCAAGATAGTCTTCTGAAAATACGCCAATTAGTTGGTTTTTCACTTGTGCTGGATTGCATAATGGTCCAAGCAGGTTAAATGCGGTTCTTACGCCTATCATTTTTCTTGCATTTGCAACATTTTTCATCGACGGATGAAACTTTTGTGCAAACATAAATCCAATTCCAAACTTTTCTATGATTTTCGTGATTTTTTCAGGTGGCGCTGTTAGGTCATATCCAAAATACTCAAAAATGTCTGCGCTTCCGGAAATTCCAGAAACTGATCGGTTGCCGTGCTTTGCAACTATTCCACCCGACGCTGCAATAACAAATGCCGCAGTAGTTGAGATGTTAAAAGTTTGTAATTTGTCTCCACCAGTTCCACAGACATCTATGATCGTGCCATTACACGCAGGATTAATGTGAATTCCATACCTGTCTATCTCGTTTAGCATGGCAAAAAGCTCCTCGTCTGTTTCTCCCTTTTTTGAGAGGTTTTTCAAAAATTCTGCCTTTTCAGAGTCTGAAATTTTATCACTTAGCAGATCATTCATCGCATCTGACATTTCGTCTAATGTCAAGTCTTGGCCTCTTTGTAGAACTTCGGTGTACTTTGTGATCATTTCTTTATCATGTTGATGAAATTTTGAAATATTTTTTTCCCTTCGCTGGTCAAAATTGATTCTGGATGAAATTGCACTCCCTCAATCAGATAGTCCCTGTGACTCACACCCATCACCTCCCCATCATCCTCTGCCACAGCAGTAATCTTGAGAACGTCAGGAATGATTGTCTTGTCACCCACCAATGAATGATACCTTGTTGCTCTAAACGGATTGTTTACGCCGTGGAAAATTGATTCATCCGAATGTTTAATCTGGCTTGTTTTTCCATGTCTGACATTTCCGGCATTGACTACTTTGCCTCCAAATTCGTGGATTATTCCCTGGTGCCCAAGACAAACTCCGAGAATAGGGGTTGTTGGCCCAAGTTTTCTAATTACGTCCGAACAGATTCCAAAATACTTTTTGTCTTCTGGGGTGCCAGGTCCAGGCGATATTACTATTGCATCATAATTGTTTTTTTGTATTTGTTCTAATGTTATTTTGTCATTTCTAATCACGTCTGATTCTACTCCAAGCTCTCCTAACACTTGAGCAATATTATACACAAACGAATCATAGTTGTCAAGAATTAGAAATTTCATTTTGTAGACTCCTTTAATGCTGCAATCATGGCACCAACTTTGTGCTCCGTTTCCTTGAATTCGTTTTCTGGTATGGAGTCAGATACAATTCCTGCGCCGCTTTGTGCAAAACCTGATTCGCCATCAATGAATATGCTACGTATCGCAATTGCAAAATCGCAGCAGCCGTTATTTGAAAAGTAACCTATTGCTCCAGCATATTGACCTCGCACATCAGTCTCAAGTTCATTGATTATCTCCATTGCCCTTACCTTTGGTGCGCCAGTTACAGTTCCTGCTGGAAATACCGCCTCAAATGCTGTAAACATGTCGTGTTTTGAATCAAGCGTGCCTATCACGTGTGATACGATGTGCTGTACGTGTGAGAATCGTTTTACCTGCATCAATTCTGTCACGTGTACGCTCCCATATTTGCAAACCCTACCTATGTCGTTTCTTCCAAGATCAACTAGCATTGTATGTTCGGCGAGCTCTTTTTCATCGTTTAAGAGTTCTTGTCTTAGCATCTCGTTTTTTCCTTCATCTTCAGTAATTTTTCTTGTGCCTGCAATTGGGAATGTTTCCACCTCGCGTCCCGTTACTCGGACTAGCATTTCAGGGCTAGATCCGATGAATGTTTTTTGTCCAAATTTCATGTGATACAGGTATGGGGATGGGTTTAGCGCACGCAGTTCCTTGTAAATTCTCAGATGATTCCCTTTGATTCCAAAATTGAACCTTCTTGATAGAACCACTTGGAAAATATCGCCGTCGTGGATGTACTTTTTTGCCTTGCTGACAATTTCTGAAAATTTCTTTTCATCCATGTTTACAGAGATATCCGAGAGTTCTAATTTACCAAAATTTTGTTCGGACAGTTTTATGTCGTTGACTCGGTTTTTATTATAATAAAAGTAGAGCAGTTTTTTTGTCTTGTTGTCATACAATATGCCATCCTGATAAATCCCAAACTCCATCAGAGGTGCTTGATTGTTTTTGATTGAGATTTTTTCGTACAATTTTATTGCGTCATAATTGATTATGCCAACTGCGCCGCCAAGATATCTAAACGAGGTATCGCTTGTATGGCCAATCAAGTTTTTTATCTCCGCTATCGGATCTGTTGTCGGAATGGTTTTAGTTGAGCCGTCCCCATATTGCAGAACAATTCGGTCTTCATATCCTTGCAAAACAACGTCTGGATCAAATCCAATCAGCGATGTTTCTGCAAGCTCTTCAGGACCAGTAAGGGATTCAAACAGAAACGTATGCGAATAATTCTTTTCTATCTTAGAATAGATTTCAAACTGTGAGCCAGATAGGTCTAGGGGTATTATTGTAGGACTGGAATTTCCAAAGAAGGCCACCCATGTCAATCAAGACAGCCGTGGGATATTTATTACTTTTAGACAAGTTTTAGCCTTTGGTTGAAATTAAAATGATATTTTCAAAAATTGCCTATTTTGAGCCTAGATTTGACACATTATTGTAATAATTACGGTATAGTACGGTACCTTTATATGCGATCTTGACGTATTATACCCATGAGTCAGATCCTAGCAACAAAGCCAAAAACCCACACTCTATACTATGATCTACACTTTGCAAAACCCGAAATCCACTTACACAGTACGGTAAGTGAGGCAGCATGCCATGTATGCAACAAAGAATTGTGTGAAGGACTAGGCCTTACGGCAAAAAAGATTGACGGTAAGATTGTCTTTGTATGCAACATTCACAACTAGTTTTTCTAATTATTGCCAAATGGGGCTGGTGATTGCACCCTGCGCCGCGGATCCTACAAGTGACGCATATTTTGCAAGCGCGCCTGTCTCGTAATTTGGCTTTCTTGGCCTCCATTCTTTTCTTCTTTGGTCTAGTTCGTCTTTTGGGACGTCAAGATCAATTATGTTTGTCTCAGTATCGATTATGATTCTGTCCCCGTTTTTGACAAGCGCGATGTTTCCTCCTACATACGCCTCTGGTGCAACATGTCCTATCATGAATCCGCGAGTTGCACCTGAGAACCTGCCATCGGTAACCAGTGCGACTTTTTCACCCAATCCTTGTCCGACTATTGCAGCAGTCACTGCCAGCATTTCTCGCATTCCGGGGCCACCTTTTGGACCCTCATATCTAATCACTACTACGTCACCTTCTTTGATCTCATTTTTTGATACCGCGTCAAACGCGTCTTCCTCTCTATCAAAGACCTTGGCCTTTCCGGTGAACTTGTCAATCTTTACTCCTGCAATTTTTACAACTGCGCCATCTGGGGCAAGTGAGCCTCTGAGTATGACTGCAGTTCCCACCTTGTGGAGCGGAGTTCCAACCGGTCTAACTATGTCGGCGTTTGCCGGAGGCGGAATTGTTATTGCGTCGAGGTTTTGCTTCATTGTTTTTCCGGTTACTGTAATGACGTCTTCGTGAAGGAGTTTTCTATCCATGAGTTTTTTTAGCATTAACGGTACGCCGCCTACCTTGTCCAAATCATTCATCACGTACATTCCGCCAGGCTTTAGGTCAGCAATGTGGGGAACTTTTTTCCTGACTCGTTCAAAATCATCATACGTGAGCTTTACTTTGGCTTCGTATGATATTGCCAGAAGGTGTAGTATTGCATTTGTAGATCCTCCAATCGCATTTAGCATTGTTATGGCGTTTTCAAATGCCTCAAATGTCAAAATGTCCCTTGGCTTGATGTTTGATTCTAAAAGTTTTGTAGCTGCAACTCCTGTGTCATATACCATTTTCTCTCTTCTTTCGTCTTCTGCCGGTGGACTCGCACTGCCCGGTAGTGATATGCCCAATGCTTCAGAAATTGATGCCATCGTATTTGCGGTAAACATTCCACCGCAGGACCCTGCAGTTGGACACGCATAGTTTTCAATGTTCTTTAATGCTTCAAGTGATAACTGGCCTGCATCAAATGCGCCTACTGCCTCGTATACGTCTTGAACTGTCAGCTGTTTACCGTTAAAGTAGCCCGGCATTATAGTTCCACCATAAACGAAGATTGACGGAAGGTTCAGTCTTGCCATTGCCATCATAGTACCTGGCAAGCTTTTGTCGCATCCTGCGATTCCCACAAGACCGTCATACTGATGTGCTCTTACCATTAGTTCAATTGAATCTGCAATGACTTCTCTGCTGACAAGGGATGATTTCATGCCCTCATGCCCCATTGCAATTCCATCGCTTACTGCAATGGTGCTAAATTCTCTGGGGGTTGCACCTGTGTCAAAAACTCCTTCCTTTGCTTTTTGTGCCAGCCTTCCAAGATGAATGTTACACGGGGTAGCCTCGTTTCCAGTATGTGATACTCCGATGAATTTCTTGCTAAGATCGTCGTCTGTTAGCCCCATCGCCTTGTACATTGCCCTGTGAGGTGCCCTTGATGTACCCTCAACCACATTTCTACTGGAAATATCCTGATTGTTCATATTATGATGACTAGATTGGTTTTGCTATATTAGAATATTTACAATTTTCAAACGATGGAACTATTTCTTGATTAGTTGGCCGTCAAGTTCCAGCAGTTGTGCATTTATTGCAGTTTGATTCTCGTTGCCGTATGAAATTAGTATGCGGTCATCGTCTTTTAATACATAGTCTCTGATGCCATCTACTTTTTCATGGTTAACATAGAACTTTAGTGAATAGTCTTCATTTGTGCAGAAGTTGTGTTCTGGCTTTTTGTCTGGGAATGTAAAGCACTCGTTGGTAAGACCTACTTTTATTGTATCAAACAGATAGCCCAGTTTGATATTTGATGCGTGTCTGTGGATGGTATTGCCATCTTCTCCTTCAAAGTGAATGTACGGGCTTTTTACTTGGTATATCTGCTGTGAAAAGTCGAATTTGTCTCCAAATATTCTGACAAGTAATGAAGCATGCTCGTGTTCGTCTCCAAGATTTCCTGCTCCTACGGGGGCATTAAGTGGGCTTGACTGGGTTTTTGTTATAAAGTGAAAACTTGCAAATGCGATAATTGCCACGATTCCTGCCAAGACAGCTATTCCAATTAGCATGTTCTTTCGTTTTTGTCTTGACTGCCTATCTACAAAACTTTCACGACGCTCTTCTTTATCCTCTCTGTCTTTTTTGCCCATGAAACACTCACACTCTAAAATTAGGACTAATTAACCAATCGATACTAATCTCAATATTGCATGAATGGTGCAAATTTTGGATGATGCGATTTTTAGAATTTGCAAATGATCGATAATATAATAAATTGTTTGGAATAGTTGTAATCATGCACTGCATATTTTGCGACATTGTGTCTGGAAAAAGAGATGGACACTTTATCTATGAGGATTCGGATCTTGTGGCGTTTTTAGACAAGTATCCAATAGACAACGGCCATTCTCTGGTTGTGCCAAAAAAACACTATGAGAAAATCACAGACATGGACCCTGAAAAAGTAGGGGATCTTTTTTCCAAGATACCTCGTATTGCAAGTAAGATACTTGCTGCAACAAAGGCAGACGCGTTTAGTCTTGCCCAAAACAATGGCAGAGCTGCAAAGCAGATCATACCGCACGTCCACGTACACATCATTCCAAGGTATAATGATGCTGGGGCCATCTGGACAAAAAGGACAATTCTTTCAGATGACGAACTAAAAACACTGGCAAAACAAATTCGTGAACACTTGTAATTTTCATTCCATGTGATCGCTTGATTATGTTTGTTTGAAACAAAAAAACTAGTCTTAAAACACATATTTTCACTAGATGTTTTCATGCCACTTGACATATTGATTGCAGAAGACAACGAATTTACCGCAAAGCAATACAAAATCGCACTTGAAAAACGAAACCACAAAGTTACGATGGCAAAAGATGGTGTGGAGTGTGTGGACTATTATCTAAATGAGGCAAAATATGACGAGTTGTTCAGAAAAAGCAGGGCGCCTCCATTTGACTTGGTTTTATTGGACCACGACATGCCAAGGAAAACAGGTGCAGACACTGCAAGAGAAATTCTAGAATACAGGCCAACACAGAGACTGATCTTCCTTTCGGCATACGGGCAGGGAATAATGCAAAAACTTCAGGACCTAAAAGACGAAACAATTCAGATAATTCAAAAACCATTCTCACTTAACTTCCTAGTTAAAAAAATCGAAGGAGCGAGCATCAAAAATAGAATAATTAACACGCAAGACGGCAATGTGATGACTGCAACGCAAGATAGTGCTGCAATAAGATAGGTTACTGGTTCGGGTTGTATCTGAGTATTGCTCCGACCTTTCCAAGGCTAGATAACATTGCACCGTATTCGGTGACACCGGAAATCACTTCTACTTTTGTTCCCACCTGAGCTGCAAGTAATGACAGATAATCCACCAGGTCCTGAGATATTGCCTCTTGGTCTGTGCTTTTGCAGCTTGGGCAAGGCTTGTTTAGAAGTTCGGTTTTTCGCGGAATCAGCTTTAGCCTGTCTGTGATTTCTTCCTGGATGTTTTGGCACCTATTGCACTTTACTTCCAGTCTGTACAGGTTTGTATCATCGGTAATCAGCAGGGTTTCAACCACATTGTTTTTTAGATATTTTATTACGTCTTGAAGTCCATACATGCCCTTGCCTGAATGAGAATTCACTTCACGGAATAATTTTTCAACTAGGATTTTTTCTTCGGACAGTCTAAAGTCTGACAAGACGTCGCTTGCCTTTACAAACGCTTCACGAATTCCCTCCGAACCAGAATATGATGTGTCCAGAACCGCAATCACCATGTTCTGCAGTCGGTATTCAAGATAATTTGATTTTAGAAAATCTTCTTTTGTTGGGCCTGGTCCTGACACCACCAGTCCCTTTATTGGGTAAATGTCGATAAAAAATTCCTTTGTCACTTCTGCAATTCTGTTATAGTAATACGTAAGTTCCATTTCTCGCAACCTCTCAAATCTCCTTGCGGACTGGCCTCCCTGCCTGTGCTTTCCTGCAACGCCTGAGCTTGTTTCCCTCAGCACCTCAATTTTATTTCCATAAAGAAGGCCCCACCCAGTATCCTTTGTATCAATTGCCAAAAATCCAATCAGGTTGTCGTCCTTTAGCATATCCTTTAGAATATCTACATGAAAATGATCATCGCATCGGTATAGGAATGTGGTGAGATCCTTTGGGGGCTCTATTTCCCACACCTTGATTACTTCGCTTCCAATTGGCCCGCCGCCTTCTGGTGGGACGGCGCCGCAAAATATCACAAGGCCGTGGTCTGGGGTGTTTTTGTACAGCTTCAGCCTCTGCTGCACTCTTGATAAGGAATCTACCACATGGGTTCTTGTGAGATCAGACTTGATGTTGTCTGCAGTTCCCTGTTCCTCCCTTAGTGTGTTTATGACTAGGTGAAGTTGCTTTCCTTTTGGCACGTATACTGAAATTAATTCAGTTCCCCTGCCAGATATGCGCGAAAGCTCATCAAGTGTTTTTTTTATTTTGTAGAGTTTGACAGAATCCTGCTTTTCAATCGTAATTTTACCCATTATTTGACTTCTATAGATTCAGTATTAAGAAGTTTGGGCAATTACTGCAATTCCAAAACGGAATCCTCTTTTGTCATAAAGTGCCGCAGTAATAATTAATCAATCCATGTTTTGCTGTACGTGGAAAAAAATATGCTGCCGTACTGCATAGAATTAGAAGACTATCCAAAACTATTCAGATACAGGATAACTGCCCAGGGATTCTACCACATGGAGGATCTCATATCGCAAATCTATTTGGAAGGAAAAGATATTCCGATGTACAAGCTGGTTCAGCTCGGCATGTTGTTGCGAGTCAACATGTGCCAAACAATGAAAATGGACAATGAGACGTTATTCCAGGACGTGTCAAAAAAGGCAGTAAAGTATGGCGGAGTTGAACCGGAATACATAGCATACTGCATCAAGAACATGATACTGCGAGGACTGCTTGATTCTAATCCAAAATACGACAGTCAGGTTGCAAATGGCTTGCATCAATTTGAGAGATAACTACATGCCGTCAAGCGTTTTTCTAAACACGTCGATTGGCTGGTTTCCAGTAATCTTGACAATCTTGCCATCTTTTATGATGAGAAACGACGGCGTTGCATCAATTCCAATCTTTTGCCCAAATGCATACGTGTCAATGACGTCTTGCTCATATTTTGCAGAATCAAGGCAGGACTTGAACTGATCAACATTCAACCCTACTGTCTGGGCAAATTTGTTTAGCGAGTCTTTGTTCACCCATCCAGTGTTTTCACCGTCCCAATTATTGTACACCTCATCATGATATTCCCAGAATTTTCCTTGGTCTTTTGCACAGTGGGATGCCTCTGCTGCAAGAACAGAGTCTGGACCGTTTAATGGAAAGTCTCTGAAGACAAAGTTTACTTTGCCTGATTTTACATACTCGTCCTTGATTATACCCATGCTAGAGTCATGAAACAGATGGCAAAACGTGCATTGGTAATCGCCCCACTCGACTATGGTGATTTGGGCAGACGGGTTTCCTTCGTAGGGGGAACCGTTTTCGACTAGTTGCTGTATTGTAAAAGTATCGGAATTTTTGGAATTGTTCTGGTTTCCGAAATATGTCGCTGCAAATATTCCGCCAATTATTCCGATTATTACTGGAATTGCAAGAAGATAATATTTTGCCACAAACTCACACGCGGCATACTCTTCAAATAGTTTACTGCTTGGTATGTGTGGCAAGCGTCCACAGTGCAGAATTTTTTGCTGCAATCTCTGCAACGAATGGGTCACTTGCAGACGCAATTATTATCATGTCGCCATTTTTTGGGTGCAGTTCGTTTATCAGCAAGTTTCTAGTTTTTTGATCATTTAGGAGGCATTCAACGGTTTCATTAGGAAAAACAAACTTGTCATCCTTGTAAAGAAGCGTCGTAGCCCCAGATGCCCCATACAGTATGGTGTAATCGCGTTGCTCGACTCCAGTCTTTGTTGCAAACGAATAGTTTCTTAGAATAACTGCGTGATTGAATTTTCCCTGTGCGATGTGACATTTTTTGATATCACATTCTGCAAAAACTATCTCTGTGAGATTTTTTATGAGGTCTTTTCCCTTTGTAGTAAGAAATGTTCCAGATTTTGTTGATTCTGCCATGAGCTCTTCCTTTAGGTGCATGATCATAGTCTTGACTGCCCCTTCGCCCATGTGCAGGTGCTGACAAAAACTTGATCTGCTCACATATTCATTCTCAAATAACATCTGCAAGGCCTTGAACACGTGCGGTACTGAAAACGTCAGAACCTTACTTGATCCTTTTCGTGACACAATGTTTTGCAGTGTTTGTACTTGCTGTCGAGAATTCATTTTTAGTTAAATATTGGATGAATTGTCCAAGAATTTAAATACATTCGTTCACGCCCAGATTTCATGTCATACTCAAAAGAGATTACAATCTCAAAGTCGAGTGTTCCAAAGATTGCACTACTTGTATTAGCTACAATTTTTGCATTTGGAATATTTGAAGTAGGCTTTGATCAAGGACAATTATTCAGCATTGTCTTTGGCGAACAAGCGTATGCAGACATGTACATACATGAACTGACCCATGACATGCGACACGCAGCAGGATTTCCCTGCCACTAGTGATTCGTCATGAGGACGTCTCTTTTTATTATAATTATTTTGTTATCTGGATGCGCCGCTGGAACCATCCACGGTTTGGTGAATTTGGTACTCGTTGAACCATATTTGGACAAAGCAATTGGGATTGAAAACCAGCACATGTTTGCCTCAGGTGAGGCAAAAGACACGCCACAGTTTTGGGCAGAATATTATTCATACAGAGCATGGCAAAAAGGAGGACAGCTGTTGGCAGGCGCGATACTTGGCACCGCAGTAGGATCACTGTTTGGAATCGTCTTTGGGTATTCAAGAAACATCTTGCCTGGAAAAAGTTTTGCCAAAAAATCACTAGCCCTTGCAGCAATAATGTGGATTACATTGTATCTGATACCATTTGCAAAATACCCGGCAAACCCTCCAACCGTTGGCGACCCAGAGACAATAGTCCTAAGGCAGATGCTATATGTTTCGTTTATCGCAATTTCAGGACTTGGGGTGCTTGGATTTTATCAGGTCTTCAAGAGACTCAAAAGCAAAAAATTTGTGGCGGTTTTAGGATATGCTGCGTTTATGGCAATAGCATTTGCAGTAATGCCGCAAAATCCAGATGCAGTGACTGCTCCAATGGACCTAGTAAACGGATTTAGGGCAGTGTCTTTGATCGGAGTCTCGGCATTTTGGTTGTCTGTCGGATTGATTCTTGGCGCGTTGTGGGAAAAACTACGTCCAGATAGAGTAAAACAGGCAAAACTACAGTAATCCAGTTTGATGATTAGAGTTTGCCATAGCGTGTTCTCATTTTATAGAATGAGAAGGATAACATTTTATTTAAATAACAAGACAAGGTAGAACAGTGTCTTGGGTCGAAGATTTACACTTCCACAATTAAAGAAATACGATGTAACACAAAAAGTGATTGAGGCGTTAGCAGACGCGGAATCAAGAACTATTTTGTTTTCACTAATCAAACAGGGCCGCACTGCAGCAGAAGTCTCAGACAAATACAAGATTCCACTAAGCTCAGTTTACAAAAAACTCTCAGATCTGGAAAATTTGACATTGATTCGAGTAGAACGCTGGATGATATCTGACAAAGGTAGAAAATTCAAAGTATATCGAAGCAGAATAAGCAAGGCAGACATCAGCATCAAAAAGCCAGAGCCAACCCTCGTTCTGGCTCCAAACTAATTGAATGGGATGCATTATGAAAAAAAATACCGTTTTTCAGCTCAGCCAATACGATGTGACGCAGCAAATCATAGAAACGCTGACAAATGTTTACTCTAGATCCGTACTGTTTTCCATCACGACCAAGGCAAAAGATGCGCAAAAAATTGCAGACGAGCAAAAGATGTCAATCTCCACAGTATACAAAATATTGTCAAACCTTGAGGTCCTGACACTTGTCTATGTGGACAAATTTGAAATCTCAAACGCCGGGAAAAAAATCAAGTATTACAAAAGCAGAATTAAAAAAGCAGAGATCATAGTAGGTGGAACAAACCCGACGTTAAATCTGCAGTCGAATTAGATTTTCCCATTCTCATTCTAGATTCTTAGAATAGATCCCTGCTTTAAATACAGTTAGCTAATCCTAACCGACATTGAACCATCGATATGTGGTGCCACTGGTTGCACTGTTTGTTATTTTGTCAGTCAGCCAAACATCTTTTGCACAGACTGCAGATGACCACACCGTCCAATCCACGAGTGAAATAGTACAGATTGGAATCGGCCTTGCAAAGGCAAGTCTGTCTGATAATGATTATGATCAAGCTTCCAAGTATTCCAAATTCACCACTGATTTTTACAGTCAGCAGATTGGTTCACTTAGAGAGGCAAATGTCGAGCAGGCAAATGACCTGCATCTGATGCTTCTTGACATACATTCCAAAATAGAAAACAAAGATCCATCAAGTGAAATATTGAAAGATATTGAAGCAGCAGAACAACAAGCTGCCAAATTTCCAAAATCACAGCATACTCCGTTTGTGGTGTCTGATTTATTGACCGTAGCAGATGAGAATTACCAGATTGCCATTTCAAAAGACGACAGTGAATATCATCAGATACCTGCATCCATTGTTGAGAAGGCAATTCAGCTCTTTAATGCCGATTCGTCGTTTGACGAAAGGCAAACTGGCGAGATTAACTCATTTTTTGACGAATTAAAAGACAAGATTGCCAAAAAGCAAGACTTTGTGCCAGTTGGAAAACTAATCACCACAATACAACGTGATCTTACTGGAACTGACTCCGCGTCGTCTGATCAAGACGACTTGTATGCCATGATACGACAACATTATGATCAGACATTGTCTGAAATCAAGAACGGGGACTATTCAAAGGCAGAGGAACACGTCATTGCTGCATATCTTGACAACTTTGAGTATCTTGAGGCAGACATTGGCAAGGTAGACGAGAATCTCTTGCACAAAATGGAGTTAAACATGAGAGAGAAACTGCGAGAGATGGTACAGGAAAAAAAGTCATATGATGAAATACAGTCATTTATCAAAGATCCAATACTTGCAGACCTTGACAATACAGAAAAAATGATTTCTGGGCTATCGCATGACGCCCGACTAACATCTGACGCTGAGCCTAAAAAAGTAACAAAAGAAATGGGTTCGGCCACAGAAGATCAAAAGTCAGGTGTACGAAGCCAGATTGACTTTATTCGAGTTACCCTCCAGACCATGCTAAATCAGTACAAGGAAGGCAATACCCAGGCAGCATTTGTATCTGCAAGAACAGCATACTTGGACAGCTATGAGCATGTGGAAATCCCACTGCGAACAATTGATCCTGACTTTACACTTCAAGTTGAGCTTCAGTTTGCCGAGCTTAGGAGCCTGATAAATCAGAATGCGGATTATGATAAAATAGAACAAGCAGCAATTGCAGTAAAACGGAGCCTTGACGAATCAGAAAGACTGGTCACCGGAACTGGCCAACTTGCACCAACAATTGCATTTACATCATCGTTTGCAGTTATTTTCAGAGAAGGATTGGAGTCTGTTTTGATTCTTGGTGCGATTCTTACTTACCTTGAGGCATCAAGAAATACGAAATTCAAACGCTTTGTACACTATGGAATAATTTTGGCAATCATAGCAACCGCAGTAACATGGTTTATCGCATCATATCTGATCAGAATATCTGGTGCAAACAGAGAGCTGATTGAGGCAATTGCGGCACTATCTGCAACTGCAGTATTATTTTATGTGAGTTTTTGGATCCTAAACAAAATAGAGCACAAGAAATGGATGGAGTTTGTCAAGGCTAAAGTCTGGCAGGCATCAACCACTGGCGGCACAGCAGTGTTTGTAATGCTGGCATTTTTCACGGTGTACAGAGAGGGATTTGAAACAGTGTTGTTTTACGAGGCAATGTTTGGATTTGCAAAATACATGGAGACGTATGTCGGACTTGGATTTGTTGCAGGAATTGCAACCCTGCTTGGGGTTTATTTCTTAACAAGAAAGATAGGGAAGAGACTTCCACTTAAAATGCTTTTTGGCCTTACGATGGGCGTAGGCGCATATCTTTCAATCGCATTTCTAGGTAACGCCGTAAGAGAACTGCAGACACTTGACATACTGCCATTTACCAGCCTTCTTGGCACCATACCGAGACTGGACATCAACATGGCAAAGATGACTGGAATTTATCCTACGCTTGAGACAATTATTGCGCAAATGATCATGCTTGGAATATACCTAGTAGCTGCGTCATACGTGCTTGTTTTGAAGCCGAAAAGAGAAGAAAAAATAGCCACGATGCGTAAATCAAGAAGGGAAATTGATGAGTCCACGGCGCATTAGAATAGGAATCGATGTTGGCGGCACGTTCACAAAGGCAATTGCAATAGATATCAAAACCGGGCAGCTCATTGGCAAATCAACCACTCCTACCACACACAAGGCCCAAAAAGGCGTATCAGAAGGAATCGTACTTGCACTATCCAACCTAGTTAGTGAATCAAAAATTGAATTAGTTGAAATTGAATTAATCGCGCACAGTACAACTCAGGCAATTAACGCGCTGCTTGAATCTGACACTGCAAAGGTCGGAATAATTGCAATGGGTGTGGCTCCTGAAAAAGGAGACGTCATAAAAAGAACCAACCTCCATGACGCCATGTTCAATTCTGATCAAAGCTTAAAGACAGAACATGTTTTTCTTGATACGTCCCACCTAATTTCAGAAAAAGAGGTGCAAAGCGCAATTAATTCACTGAAGAATAAAGGAGTCAAGGTGATTGTTGCGACAGAGGCATTTGGAGTAGACGATCCCTCAAACGAAATGTTTGTAATGAAAAATGCCATGAATGAAAACATTCCAGCTACGGCATCACATGAAATTTCTGGTATTTATGGTCTTGAAATCAGGACTCTCACTGCAGCAATCAATGCAAGTGTTCTTCCAAAAACATTCGAGGTTGCAAATTTTGTAGAAGAGGCAATTCGAAACGCAGGAGTCACTGCGCCTCTAATGATAATGAAAGGAGACGGCGGTGTCACAAACATGGACACTTTTAGAACAAAACCCATTTTGACCATCCTGTCAGGACCAGCTGCCAGTGTTGCAGGTGCCTTACTGTATCTAAAGGTTACAAACGGGATATTTGTAGAAGTTGGCGGCACCAGCACCAACATTTGCATTATAAAAAATGGCAAACCCGAGATTCGCTATGTTACCATAAAAGACCACCCAACATGCATCCGTTCCATGGATGTCCGTATTTTGGGTGTGGCTGGAGGCAGCATGATAAAGATAAAGGACGGACGGGTTTGGAAGGTGGGTCCACGAAGTGCACACATTGCAGGTTTAAGGTATGCGTGTTTTGCAGACCCAGACATTTTGAAAAAAGGAAAAATCGTCACAATAAAGCCAAAAGAGAACGATATCGAGTCATATGTTGCAATAAAATGCGATGATGAGACATTTGCAATCACAAACACGTGCGCTGCAAATGCACTTGGCATGATAGAAAAAGAAGACTATTCGTTTGCAAACCAATCTTCTGCAAAAATTGCAATGGAATTACTAGGTCGTGAGCTTAAAGTAACAGGCCCTGAGGCAGCAATGTCTGTAATCCAGACAGCATCATTTGAGATAACAAAGGCAATTTCAAAAATCCTAAAAGAATTCAAAATGGAAAAGGTAAAAACCCAGATAATAGGTGGGGGCGGAGGAGCATCAGTGCTAGTTCCTTTTGTTGCAAAGCAGCTTGGAGTACCGTACAAAAAAGCGGAACACGCAGAAGTGATATCGTCAATCGGTGTTGCATCATCAATGATTCAAGAAGAAATAGAACATACAATATCAAATCCAACACCTGAGCAGATATCAGAAATGCACAAAAAAATCCACGCAATCATGATTGACAGAGGAGCTGTACCAGAATCAATTCTAATAAACAGCGAATACATTTCAGAAAAGGCATTACTGAGAGTATCTGCAACGGGGAATGTGGAGCTTGACAGTACGGAGAATGCAAAGAACATCTTTACGCTTGATGAGGCACTCATCAGGGCAAGCGAAATGATGGAGATCGGCAGGGATTTAGTGGAGCTAAGCTTTGAGACAGACCATTATTTTGTGTTCACGGGGCATGTTTCAGAAAAGAAACTGTTTTCCAAGAAAAACAGGCACCACGTATTGGTGCTTGACAGGTTTGGCAGAATGAAACTGTCCCACAAAAATGCAAAAATATTCCAAGGTGGAAAAATATCAATCCTAGAAGAATTAGATGACTTTTTGGAATCAAGGAATAGTGACATTGCGCCGCAGGTGTACCTCCTGAATAATCTGAAGCTAGTAGACTTTTCAAGTCTAACGTCCGTGTCGCATATCTTAAACGCAGTACAACAAGAATTGGATAATTCTGAGAAAGCAGCAGTCATAGTAGAGACAAACTGAGCCAAGACACTGAAAAATCTATATTCACATAGGTCCAAAGACACATGTTGAAAAATTACCTTTTTGTTGTGAGCGCAATTGCAGTTTTGTCCATAATCCCACTATCGTTTGCAGAATCTGGGAATTATGACCTCCAGGTAGACGACAGGACATTCAGTATGGCGTACAGTTTTGATGGCGAGGTAATCTCCATGGACGTAGATAAAGAATTGCCGTCACTTTTGATCGGGACAACAAACGTGGCTGACTCCACATTTGAGCTATCGTTTCCATCGGAATTGATCAGTGCAGAAAATGACGAATTCATCATACTGCTTGACGGAGCTGAAACTGACTACACCATAACACACACTGATGATGTGACAAACATTTCATTTGCAATTCCAATCGCAACTGAAGAAATCGAAATCATCGGAACAAGTGTAATACCAGAGTTCCCGTTTGGAGTGTTAGCGATAATGGGAATTGTTTCTGCGATGGCAGTGCTGTTCTCTAGAACAAAACTAGTCCATTTTAGGTAGTAATTTTATCTAGTTTCTTTTGTTTTGTCGCGGCTTTTACTTCTCTAGCTATTCTTCTGCCCATACTCATCGGGACATCGTACAGCAATGTGGAATATGGTGAGCCGTCCATGTAGATGTTCGTTCCTGCAACTATGCGTGCTGAGAACTCAAATGTCCAAAATTTGCCATCCTGATCATATACGCCCTCTATGCAAAACGGCCCATTCATCCCAGGTTTGACTAGTCTCTTTGATGCTTTGACAAATCTCTCACCCATTCCATATACTGCATCAAGTAAAGATTCTCGCAGAACCATCGGACTGTTCCCTATCACATTAAAAGAAGAAATGTAATCCATGTCCATTTGTTGTTGCGACGGAATTCTTGCCAGTCCTTCTATATCAGACTCGTGTCTTTTGTCAACTCCAAAAAATTCTAATTCGTCTTTTAGCGGAGAGTAGAAAAATTGCAGATATGCCAAAACTCCCATCACGTATTCTTGCAGATACAGATCCTTGTCACCTTTGATAAGCCCTGTTTTTATCAGGTAGTTTCTTTTTTTGACATAGTCTTTTTCACTGGATGTGAGAAAGTATCCTTTCCCACCAGCTGCACCATGTCTTTTGGCAATTGTTAGCCGCTTGATGTTTTTTGGATTTGGAATTGATTTTGGAACGTCAAGATCTGCCTCCCGCATTAGTTTTTCTTTGAGGTTTCTGTCAGACTCCCATCTGAGAATCCACTTGTTGCCAAATACAGGCGTCTTGATTGATTCAATTTGTTCAGTACTCATTTGGGCAATGAGTGTGCCGTGTGGAATCAGGACAGTGTCGTTTTTTTCCAGAATCTTTGAATATTTTGAATCAAGAATATCTAGGAACGAGTCCACTAGAACTAATTTATCGATAAAACCAAATCTGCGATACAGGCTTTCACGTTTTTTTTCGCAGACAAGAAGAGTTTTGAGACCCTCATCTTTTGCCCCCTTTAGAACCTGGAGCGCGCAATGGGAGCCAAGCGTTGCAATCGTTGTCATCGTTTAATTTTTGTTAATTTATTGGGTTTATGAAAGTTCGGCTGATGTTTTAGAGACATACGCAAAAATTTCATCAATCAGGTCAATTGAAATCTCTTTTTTGAGAGGTTCTGGGGTTGATTTTAGGATAAAGTCAATCAGGGACATGTTTTTTGGCAGCATGTCTGGGTTTTTTGTGTATATTGAATACACCGAAATTGCGTTTGATATTGCCACTATTGCTTTTTCTCGGTTTGTAAGTGCCATGGCTTTATGTAGTGTTTGTGTAGTTTTTAGTGTTATTTTCTACGTGCACGAATTATTCTCTCTATGATCAGTCCAACAACGACCACGCTCAAGGTGATTATTATAGACAGGTAAATGTCCGTGGCAGGTTCGCCTGTTGTAGCTTGGTACATTTGGATTCCCGCATCCTGTGCAGCTTGCGGCACTTCTGGCGCTGGTGCGGATAATGATTTTTGCGCCATTTCTGGTGCAGATTTCATCATCATATTGGTATTTGGTTGTGATTCATACACTGCTGCCTGCTGGTGTTGTATGAACTGAGATGAAAACCAGGTTGCAAGTGCGGCGCCACCAATTGTTGCAAAGCGGTAAATTCGATTAAAAGAATTGTGAAGTGATTTGCTTGATTTTGCCTTTTCCGATAGTCCCGACGGCAGAATTACGATTGCAAACTTGTCAACAGTGTAATATTTCATGTCGTGGGATTTTGTATTTTTTCCAGTAGATGCGACACTTACAATTCCAGCATCTTGCATTTTCTTTAGGTGATACATTACTAGTGGCAAGGATGTTTCGGTTTTTTGTGCAATTTGATTTGCAGTCATGTGATCATTGAATAACAGTTTTAGAATTGTTCTACTTGAATCGGAGCTGAGAAGCTCGCCCACTGCCTTTATTCTTTGATCATCAGTTGAAAGAATTTCGATCTTGTCATTAATCCCAATTGGATCTTCGGAATCTCCCATAAAACAAGGCTATTTTGATGCTTCTTTAATAGATTTTCTATTAAATTCTATTTTAATCAAAGGTTATAGCGCAACATGCCCATATCATGCCATGAACAAAACATTGACAATCGCAGCAGCGACAGGAATCGTTCTTGTCATGGCCTTTGCTATTGGTGCAATTCCATCTGGAAGCCTAGCAGAAGCACAGACAGAGCCGACTCCATACCCATCACGAGAAAAAACAATCTCAGTGAGCGGAACCGCATCTGCAACAATAAAACCAGACTTGTTGAATGTTCAGTTTGGAGTGGAAGTTCAAAAACCAACTGCCAAAGAAGCACTCAATGCAAACTCTGAAATGATGAACGGGGTAGTAGCCGCAATCAAGGGAGTAGGGATAACCGAATCCGAGATAAGCACTGCTCAGTTTAGCATCTACCCAGTGTATGAGTCATACCAAGAAAAAGTGACAGGAATCTGGAAGCAAAAGCTTACCGGATACAGTGTCTCAAACATAATCAAGGTAAAGACAGCAAAACTTGATTTGGTATCAGGCATCATAGACGCAGCAGTAGATCAAGGCGTCAACAGAGTAGATTCAGTGTTCTTTTCACTGTCTCCTGATAAACAAAAGAGTCTAAGTGACGACTTGTTGTCAAAGGCAATTGAAAATGCAAGAGAGCGAGCAGGTAAGGCATTGACCCCACTAGACTACGAAATAATTGGTGTAAAATCAGTTATTTTGGATAGTGTTTCAAGCCCCCCACCAATGCCATACTACTATGCAAAGGCGGAAGGAGCAATGGACTCCATGTCAGCAACACCAGTGTTTTCATCCGACCAGGATGTTAGCACATCAGCAAGCGTAATCTTTTTGATTGGAAGTAAATAATCTTCCAATCTTTTCTTTATTTTTTAGTAATAATTAGGAAAAACAATTTACTTAATCCACAATATAAGGAACAAAGTGCATAGAGATACTATGCAAAAAGACAGGACGGCCGAGTGGTTTGTCCCAAAATTTGGCTCAAAAAATTTCAAAATTAGTGTTGGAATCTTGTTTTTGCCATACACTGGAATGGTGGTATCTTTTGCTGCTTGGGGCTCTTTTACCACCGATTTTTCACAAGACAGACTTGTGGCAATCTGCATTTTGTATTTTCTTGCACTTGGAATATCCGCACACTGCCTTGACTCCATAGGAAGTAGGACCAAGCCGTGGGGATTTCTATCTAAAAGAAGACTGATTGTGATATCATCAGTCTCATTGGGTGGCGCATTTGCAATAGGCCTGTATTACTCATTTTTAGATTCGCCACTTTTGATTCCGATTGGAATTTTAGAGTCGTTTTTCCTTTTTGCGTACAACTTGGAATTATTCAAAGGGCGATTCCACAATAATTTGACATTTGTTGTATCTTGGGGCATGTTGCCAGTACTTGCAGGCTCTGCAATTCAGTCAAACTCAATATCACTTGAGACCATAATCATGGCAGGAATAGCTAGCACTCTGAGCTATTTGCTGATAGTCACTTCAAGGAAATACAAGGAACTAAAGCGACTAGATATGGATCATTCAAAAACACATAGAAAAGAAATCATACTGCAATGCGTCAGTATCGGAGTTATTGTAAGCACTGTGTGCTACCTAATGGTAAGACATCTTTAATTGATTGATCAGAGTATAGTATGATACGAATACCCTAGAACTGCTAGCAGAAACAATTTTGAATACTCCTATAGGTCATGTGGAACAAACAGTGGCAGATATTTTAAAAAGAAATGTTAGTTTTAACGTAATTGAGCAAACACCGATAGGTAAAACCGAATATCTAAGAAAAATAATCATATCTGCAGATCAATTTCCAATAGTTGCCGCCACTGTACGATTTGATTCAAAGGTAATCCCACAATACATACTGACAGAACTCTTGAAGAAAAAAGAGGGAATAGGTACCATATTGCAAAAACATCAGGTCATAGCACATAGGCGCTCCATTGTGATTACCGTGAGTACGGATGGAAAAAAGATCACTCGCGATTATGAGATAATGCAAGAAGGTTCAGTTTGGTTTCAGATTTCAGAGGAAATGCGGCTAGACCTTCTTTATGCCTGTCAGAATGGCTGAACTGCTCCAGGTTAGCGATTGCAGTTGTGTTTCCAAACCTTGTTTTTTCATCGCAAATTCATAATCATCTAGCCATTTTGTGGTCCGTATCAATTTTGGAAGATCCGTAAATACGTTCTTCCATTGTGGTATAAAGTGGCCAACCATGTTTAATATTACAAAATAAGCATTCCATAATGATTTTACAGTGCTGTTTTTTGGATATGTAAAATCATGCAAGATTATTTTCCCGCCGGGGTTTAAGTGATTCATACATGCAGTTATGAGAACTTGGGGATCGCAGTATTTTGGTACATATGACGATACGATGCAGTCAAATTTCTGCGGCAAATCTAGTTTTTCCGCATCCTGTTTAAGAAAAGAAACCATCTGATGCGACCTTAACTTGCTTTTTGCCACATTCAGATAGCTTTCCGTGATATCTATTCCAGTTATTTGTGATTTTGGGAATAATTCTGCGATTTGAAATGTAAGAATGCCAGTGCCACAAGCAAGGTCAAGTATGGTTTCAGAGGGTGGAATTTTCTTTAGAATTTCTCTTTTCCAGTATCTGTCTTTTCCAAAGGTTGTCCAATTTACCACACCATCATAGCTTTGCGCAGTTTTATCAAAAAACTGTGGAACTAAATCTTTTGGCGATTCTGTCTTCAACAAACATAATAAGTGCTGGCTTTAGATAAAGAATCTATTTTATTCAGATTATTCATGAAATATTTTACCAAATCGAGCGTGCAATGTTTGTAAGGCAAACAAGTTCACATGATGCTGAAATTTTATTTCCAGCAAGAGATCGTCCTGCCTGCCCAGATACATATTTCGTTTTTCTCATTAAAAAGGAATACGTATAATTTTTTACTAAATGAATAAATGATTTTTTAGCCCATGCCTGTTTGAAAAATCAGAGCCATTCTGAGCGAACAGGATGATAGACTCTTTTTCTTGCATCATCGAGGCTACTTCTTTCTATTATCAGACCTTGGCGCTTTAGTTCTTCTACGGCATGTTGAACAGTTCTTCGTGGAAGATAGCTTAGATTGATTAATTCACTTTGTTCAATCGGATTTTTTGTTTTAATGATATAGTAAATGAATTTGGCTGCAGGTCCACCTTCAGGATCTTCTCTGAGGTTTACTGCACTAAATGATGCTTTAGATAAAATTCCCCTTCGCTGGGATTCTATTGAGATTACGTTGTCAATGTTGATTTCAGCCAGATTAACTCGCTCTCCAAACTCTGCAATTAGTGCAGCAGGTTGAGATTCCAGTGGCGCCTCAAAAATGAAATTATTTGGAGGGTAACTGTTAGTTATGGTAGCTACTGTGCCCCACTTTACAAGGCCGTTTTCATCATAGATTCCTACGTTTAATCCCTGATTCGCTTCTAGAATTACTTTTTTTGAACCAATCTTTATGGCCTCTTCTGTTTTTGCAATCATTTCTTCTATAGATAGCTGGTGTCGTGGGTCTCGTTTTCCTATTTTCCACTGCAGTTCGAGATCCTGGGAATTGACAATGTCTGCCATTTTTTTCTTTTTTTCAAAATTCAAGTCAACTATATTCTCACTAACCTCTATGATGTCAAATCCTATCTTGGCCGCCTCTTTTACAAATCTGTCAAAAGCGTTTTCTACAAGCGCAAATTCTGTACTTGTACTTCCAGTAGAAACAAGCACATCTAAATCATGATAAAATTTTATTTTTTTTCCTAAACTTGTGTCTGATATGAACAGAGGTAGTGCACTATGGATTTTCACAACGTCTACAAATGGAGCAATTAGTTCCCACCCATCTTTGTCAAAACCATAGGATTTTTCGATTACATATGTCAGCCCTTCCTTCCTTGGCTTTTTTGAGTCCACTCTCTTTTTTATGATGTCGTCAAACAATTAGTTTCAACATATGCAAGAATTGCGTGTATTTTGAACTTACGGCATATACTAAAAAACGACCATGCTTTATAATTTAGGAGATATTTGCGCATAAGCGTCAAATCTTGCGTATTTGAAATCAGTCATAAACGAGTATAGAAAACCCGTGTTCATGAATCCAAAAATAAAATTCGCAATTGCAGCAGCTATTCTAGTTGCTACCTTTGCCACAGCTTCTGCATACGGTGCAACCCCCGAAAAAAAAGTCTTAAGGTTAGGATATTTTCCGAATCTAACTCATGAAACAGCAGTTATTGGAGGAAACGGCGATTTTCAAAAAGCACTAGCAAAAGACAACATTGAACTAAAAATTTTAACATTTAATGCAGGACCATCTGCAGTAGAGGCATTATTTGCAAATAGAATTGACGCAACATATGTTGGGCCAAATCCAGCAATTAATGGATACACTGTATCTGAGGGAAAAGGACTAAAAATTGTTTCAGGTGCATCAAGTGGCGGAGCTGCATTCGTAGTAAGAAATGATGTAGGTATAAACTCCGCAAAAGACCTAGGGGGTAAAAAATTCTCCAGTCCACAGCTTGGCAACACGCAAGATGTAGCTTTGAGATCATATTTGCTTGCTAATGGATACCAGATGAAAGAAAAAGGAGGAACCGTTGAAGTAATTCCTGCAAAGAATCCAGACATAGTAACGCTGTTCATAAACAAAAAAATTGACGGAGCATGGATACCTGAGCCATGGGTAACTAAGCTTGTAAAGGAAGGAAATGGGAAAATCCTTGTAGATGAAAGGACATTGTGGCCAGAAGGTAAGTTTGTTACCACCCACATAATAGTTAGAACCGATTATCTGCAAAACCACCCAGACGTCATAAAAGCACTGTTAGCAGCTCATGTTGACGAGACAGTGTGGATTCAAAACAATCCAAACGATGCACAAAAATCTTTCAATGCGGCATTCAAAAAACTTACAGGTCAGACGATGCCAGAAGACGAACTCAGGGATGCATCATCAAGGTTTGAGGTGACATATGATCCAATACAGTCCTCGCTTTTCAAATCAGCAGATGCTGCGTTTAAGGTAGGATTGCTTGGCGACGTGACTCCGGATTTGTCAGGAATATATGATCTGACTCTGCTGAATGAGGTCTTAAAGGAGAAAGGGCTATCAGGCACAGCTAAAAAGTCAGAAAACACGGCTAAAAATACACCCGACACAACTAAAACAGCAGATGCAAAGATAGACCAAAAGAAAGCAGCTGACAAGAAAGCAGCTGACAAGAAAGCAGCTGACAAGAAAGCAGCTGACAAGAAAGCAGCTGACAAGAAAGCAGCTGACAAGAAAGCAGCTGACAAGAAAGCAGCTGATGCAAAAAAGACAGTGACAAAACCAAAATCAACTACAGGTACAAAGTAGGAAAAATCAGATGATAAATCCAAACAACGTCAAAATCATTGAACTACGGCTGGGGATTAATTGTGCAAAATAATCAGACTGTACAAATCATCAACAGACTAAAACGTACAAAGGTTGATCTTGACGACCTATCAAACATTGCATTATTCTTAGCTAGTTTTATCGGCATATGGCAATTCGTATTTGTTCTGGGCATTTGGCCAAAGGTGTCCTTACCATCACCCCTAATGGTTGCAACGATCACAGTCAAATTAATCGAAGATAATTCCCTGATAACGGGTATTGGGATGACATTACTGCGATTATTAATTGGGTTCTCAATTTCGATGGGAATAGGAACAGCTGTTGGACTTGCCATGGTAAAATTCAAAGGTTTTGGGAAAACCATGAGTTCATTTGCAGTAGGTTTCCAAACGTTTCCAAGCGTTGCATGGATACCATTTGCGATTTTATTAATTGGATTTGACGACTATGGAATTCTATGGGTAGTTGTGATGAGTTCAGTATTCTCAGTTATGTCATCAACATACAGTGGAATACGCAATGTTCCAACATTGTTCATTGAGGCTGGAAGAAATATGGGTGCAAAAAGAGGGATTTCTTTATTCAAAAACGTCATGATCCCAGCAGCGACACCATCACTAATTATTGGAATGAGACAGTCATGGTCATTTGCATGGCATGCCTTGATAGGAGCTGAAATGCTGATAACAACACTAGTAGGTTTGGGATACATCCTATCAGTTGGCAGAGAACTGCAAATAATGGCAGAGGTAATAACTGCAATGATAACCATTTTTGCAATAGGATTGTTATCAGACCGATTCATATTTCTCAAATTGGAAGAAAAAGTGAGATCCAAGTGGGGCTTGAATCAGAACATTGAAAATTAATTCGGCTTATGGGAGCATTCTCAAACTAATTTTATCGTTAGTCACAAATTGGCATTTTTTGCGTATAAAATGCGCATAATGCACATTTGAGTGGCGTTATATTCCAAAAAACCTTCAGATGAGAATGTTGAGCACAGTAGAAGACTACGATATCAATCCCCAAAGAGCATCAAGTAGAGAATCCATTCTTCAAGTAAAGGACATAGTCAAGCACTTTGTTCACGACAACACATTATTGCTTACATTAGACGGTGTGAATCTTAGTGTAAATGAGGGGGACTTCATCTGCCTTGTTGGCCCGTCAGGATGCGGCAAGTCGACATTTCTTAGAATAATTGCAGGTCTTGAAAAATACGATTCTGGTAAAATCACACTTAGAGGCAAATCAATTTCAGATCCTGGGCCAGATAGAACAATGGTGTTTCAAGAAGGTGCACTGTTTCCGTGGCTCAGTGTAATTGAAAATGTCGAATTTGGATTAAAGATGGCAGGAATACCAAAAAACAAGAGACGTGAAATTGCAATGAACTATCTCACCATGGTAAATCTCAAGGATTTTTCCAATGCATACATCCACCAATTGTCCGGAGGCATGAAGCAAAGAGTTGCAATTGCAAGGGCACTTGCAATGGATCCTGAGATTCTTTTGATGGACGAACCGTTTGCAGCATTAGACGCACAGACAAGAGATCTTTTGTTGGTGGAATTACAGCTAATATGGCAGAAGACCAAGAAAACCATACTTTTTGTCACGCATAATATTGACGAGTCGATAATTCTAGGAAACAAGGTAGTCGTATTCAAAAAACGGCCATCAAACATCAAAAAAGAATTCGTGATTGACTACCCAAGACCAAGACTTGCCGAGGATCAAAATCTTGTCGAATACAAACACCAGATACTTGCAGAACTAAAAGACGAAGTGAAGGCGTGATCAAACCATGAGAGAGAACATAATAAAACCCAACGATCTACATAATAACGAGTCAACATTGAGTAGCGATGAAATCTTTCGGGAAATAATTTTAGATTATTACAGAAACCCACGAAACTATGGAATGATAGAAAATCCAGATATTTTTAGGCATGAGAGCAATCCTCTTTGTGGGGACGACCTTGAGATGTACATCAATGTAAAAGACAACAAAATATCAGATGTAAAATTCATCGGAAAAGGCTGCGCAATAAGCCAGGCAAGCGCATCAATGTTAACTGAGTTAATCATGGGAAAGGATTTTGACTATGTTAAGAATCTCTCAAAACAAAACGTCCTTGAAAGCCTCGGACTTCCCGAACTTGGACCTGCAAGAATAAAATGCGCACTATTATCGCTCAAGGTTCTCAAATACGGAATTTACATGTACGTTATTGAGAAGCTAAAGGACACAGAGGCTGCAGACAAGATAAAACAAGAAGCATTAGGCCTATACTAGATAACACTTGCACATTATACTCATATTCTGCACATTTAACTCGAGTTAAATCATCAAATGTCGTGTAATATGACATGCCTGATGAATCATGCAGGAGATGCGGTGGCGAAATTGAAAAATATTTTTTGTGCGCAAATTGCAGACAGACAACACAGAGAATATGTATCAAATGCGGATTGCGGACATCCGAGCAGGTCCACATAGCCTGTTTTTATCAGGCTGATGAGATCCAGATAACCATGTCACAGGTTGTGGCATAGTTAGTTTTTTTATTTTGATTTTTTAATTGTGATCATCTCGTCATAACACAAATCACTTGAATGTTATCGGCGTCCTCAGACATGCATGATCGTACAGAATGTGCAAAAAATGCACACAATCAGCCAAGCATGCACGTATGACTCGAGTTATATTATTTCCATTTTGTATCGTATGACATGACAAAACCAAATGTCAAAAAAACAATGGTGTTTGCAATAGTTGCATCACTTTTTGTGTCGATTAGTGCACCAAGTGCAACCGCAGTGCAGGAGCCGCGAATACTGCTTGGACTTGACAGCGTAAATGAAATTGCGCTCACTACAACATTTCACTTCCAAAGTGGAGATGAAATTGTAGACACGTTCAAAGTGTATAGACCACTGAGTGTTCCAACTGGAACCAAACTTGCCACAAGCGTTGGCACAACTTCAACTTCAAACACCGGATTTGATACTCGACTATCCACACCCAGATTCATCCTAGAGAAAATAGTTGGTGACGAAACCCTACAACTCTACAACGTAGTTGACCAAACACACCTCTTTGGAGCAGGCAACGTGCGGGGAGGAACCAGTGGAATATCAGAGTTTGACGTTGATGTCACATTTCAACGCGGCGCAACTCCAGTGAGAATCCTTCATTATTCGGGATGCACGGTATCGGATTACTATCCATACACAGAATTTGATGCAGAGGAAACATACGGTGCAAAAACAAAATTTGCATACATTGACTCATTCACCTTTGAATGCAAAGGACTCAGCTACGCCAATCCCATCTATGATCAAATAATCAAAGATGCAAACACCTTCAAACCACTGGCAAAACAGTAAATCTTTCTCTTTTTTTATTTAATTGGCATGACTTTATCAGATATTTTCTATCACAATTTAGTCCATCCCACGCCTTGACAGCTTTTTCTGGCGTTCTTCTTTTGCATGATGCAGCCTGTCTTTTTCGTGGAGGAATTCCTTCCCACATTCGGTGCATTTTGGAATGACCTGATGATGGTCATGCCGAGCATGGTGGATTAGTTCTTCATGAGTCTTGAATTTCTCCTTACACTTGTCACAAGTATTGTCGTTACGACCAAAGAACTTCAACTCGCTATTAATTACAGTATTACTTAAAAAAGATTTTTTGACACTAGTAGTTAAAACCTGCAACGTGCAGAAACTGCTCGTATGCATCAAGATCCTCAATTGCCCTAATTTTGCCCCTGGTGATTTGAGCCAGTTTTCTCTTGTATGACAAATCAATTCTGGTTCGGCGCTCTAATTGTTCGATAACCCTTCTTGTCAGGTATTTGCCTTTTCTGTCAGAATCAAACAATATTATCAAACTTTTATGCTCAGATACAGAATCTGCAAACTTTGTCAGGCCTCCAAACCTGTGAAATTCCAAGACTTTTTCAGTAAATCCAAGTTTTTTTAGAGCAGCCGAGTCTCGTTTTCCCTCAACGACTACGGCACTTTCCTTTTCAGAGTTTAGAGAGTCTATGAACTCCTTAATTTCATAAATTTCGCTTTCTGTAACTGACATCATTTACGTGCTAGCGTGATTAGATATGATATTTAAAATTGGACATGATGACAATGTTCACAAATTCAGAAATATTTTGTTCATAACATTCAGACTAGTCTTCTTATCTGCAATTACGGCAATTTCATATAAAATGGCAAAAACGCAGCGGTTTTTTGATTGTCGCATAGACATCAATCGCCTTTCAACTAGGATTACCACGTATTTGCAAGAGCACAATTTTGAGATCGCCATATCAAAAGACAAGGAAAATCCACCGGCGTGGTGCTTTGTCCAGGCAAGAAAGAACGGAATTATCAGAACCACGACTGGAATGCGAAGAAGCATAAACATTTCAATGAACGGCACTCCTGACAACATCGAGGTAACAATAGGAACTGGAGAATGGGGAAAGAACCTCCTGTCATCTGCACCGTTGTTTGTAATTCCAGTAATAGGAATAGCTGCCACTCTGACAAAATTCTACACTGCAAAAAGATTCGAGAGCAACCTGTGGAAGTACATACGAGAGCAGGTAGTGCACCTAAAAGATTCATGCGCGGCCAATCCCGAGGAATATTTTACAAAATCAGACTTTAGGGAATACCAATGTGATTATGTCGAAGGATATCCAGGATGGGATTTGCCAAATCTTGGAGGAAGGCTAGTGCTCGAGCATAAGAAGAACGAAAAGCACAGGGTTGTTTTCACATCGAGTGACTCAAAAGAGATAGGAATGTCTGCAGAAAACATCATCAAGGCCAGCATCATATCGAGGCAAAAGGGCCTAAACGAACACGATCTCATGATTGAGATAATCTACAAGGACAAAGACGGAAAAATAATCCAGCCAGTCTTCAACCTAAATGATTCCATAATTACAGGCGTACTGGCAGGAATAAACGAACTAGTTGCAGAGGACACGTATCTGAAGAATCTATACAAGTAGAATTTGTGGTTTATTGGAACTTTCTTCTGACTAGATCAGACTCTGCCTTTTTGATTCTGGCAAAATGAGTGATATCGTCAGTCGCCTCGTGTACCTCCTGAATGTTGGTAATCGGGGTCAACTCGTCTTCCTTTGATTGGACAAAATCGCAGTCCAAATCAGTCAGAATTTCAAGGCTGTCGGCGATAACTTTTTTGAATTCTTCTACAAATTCGCCCAAGTCAGAATCTTCTTCCATTGATTTGGCTAAGCAGGCAGTGCTAATTAATTTTTCAAGCGCACGAAAAAAAGAACCACGCATAAACTCGCAAAATTCGTCCGTTTTTCCTAAACAAACTAGCCCTTTTGCTACACCAAAGCACCAGAATCACATAATGTATTACGTAAGACACACCCCAAGTGGACTTTTGACATACTGCATAATCCAGATTAGAAACGTCCTTAGAGTTTTCGGCATACTAGTCACAAAGAAAAACAGGGTTTCATTTTATCATCAAAGAGACGGCAAAGAGTTTCGCAGTTATTTTGTAATTCAAAAAAGAGGGACAGTAATTGAGCTCAAATAGTCAAAAAAAGATCCTGATTCTGGGCGGAGGGTTTGCTGGAATTTCAGTGCTGCAGCAGCTGCAAAAAATCTTCAAAAACAACAAAAGCGTAAAGATCAGCCTTGTAAACGAAGACAATTTTTTCCTGTTCACGCCAATGCTGCCTGAGATTGCATCTGGAATAATACATCCAAGCGACATTTCAATTCCGCTGCGAACGTTTTGCAGAAATGAAAAATTCTACCAAGCCAAGGTATCTGCAATCGACATGAAAAACAAACTTGTTGCCATCACGCGCACGTTTGATAGCAAGGTAAAGATTCTCGATTATGATTATTTGGTAATTGCACTTGGCAGCACGACAAACTACTTTGGAAACAAGAGAATTGAAAAGCATTCCTTTACGATGAAGACAATCCAAGATGCCATTGCAATAAAGAGCCACATGATCCACATGATGGAGATAGCTGACCAAGAAGACGACAAGGAGGTTCAAGAAAAACTCATGACGCTAGTCGTGGTCGGCGGCGGATTTGCAGGAGTGGAAACAATTGGCGAGTTAAATGACTTTGTAAAAGAATCCGCCAAACACTTTTACCGAAACATTTCTCAGAGCAGTATCAAAATGGTCCTAGTGTCTGCCGCAAAAGACGGAATATTGCCAGAGCTTGATCCAGACATTGCAAAAAAGGCGACAGAATCATTGCAAAAGGCAGGAATCAGGATAATTGCAAACACAAAGGCAGTCGATGCTGGAAACGATTTTGTGTTTTTGGGAACTGGCGAATCAATTCCATGCAGCACGATGATCTGGACTGCGGGCGTCACAATTGACTCTGTTGTGTCAAGTCTTGACTGTGATCACACCGCAGGCAAGGTAGCGGTGGACAGCCACCTGAGAATTCCAAAATACGAAAACGTGTTTGTGTTAGGCGACTGCGCTGCAATAACTGACACAAAAACGGGCAACATCTACCCGCCAACTGCACAGCACGCATTGCGGGAAAGCAAAATTGTGTCTCACAATCTGAGAGTCGGCATTACTGGGAGGGGACAGGACAAGGAGTTCAACTATGAGAGCAAAGGCATGATGGCAGTGATTGGAAAAAGAAGCGGCATTGCATCAGTCTTTGGATACAAACTGTCTGGCACCATAGCGTGGGTGATCTGGAAGACATACTATTTGACAATGCTTCCAACGTTTGAGAAAAAGTGCCGAGTCGCGATGGACTGGACGGTCAACCTGTTCTTCAAGCGCGACATCACACTTGTTGGCAAGATAAAGAAAAAAACGCTAAACGAGATTAACATCACAACACTTGACGATGTCTTGTTCAAAGACGAAAGACAGGTATCAAAACAGAACTCGTAATTTGTTAACTATTCGTAAACGGTCAGTAAAAATCTCTTTTTCATTCAAATAAATACCTCAAAACTGTGCAAAATACATCGCATGATAGGAACAGATCTTGAAAAATGGCGCAGGACTCATTATTCCAGCCAGTTATCACCAACACTTGCGGATTCTGACGTTACCATAATGGGATGGGTTCTAAGCGTAAGGGGGCATGGCAACATTTCGTTCATGGCGCTAAAGGACAAGGAGGGCGAAATCCAGGTGCTTGCAAAGGCAGGAAGCTGTCCAGATGACATTCGTGAAAAAATATCTCACCTCAAGGCACACTCATCAATTGGCATAATTGGCACGGTAAAACCATCAGAAAAGGCCCCGCGCGGAGTCGAGGTCATACCAAAAGAGCTCAAGGTGTTCTCGGAGGTAGAAAAAATAGCGCCCTTTGAACCATATGCAAAGACTGTCAAAAACATAGACACCAGACTGGAGGTTCGACCAATTGATCTTAAACGAAAGTCGCTCCAGCACGTATTCACTGCAAGAAGTCTTGTTCTAAAATCAATCAGGGATTATTTTTACGACAACAAGTTTTTGGAAATAAACACTCCAAAAATGATTGCAACTGCAACTGAGGGAGGTGCAGCACTGTTTCCAATATTTTACTACAACAAGGAGGCTTTCTTGGCCCAGTCCCCCCAGTTGTACAAAGAACAGCTGACCATGAGCTTTGAGAAGGTCTTTGAGATTGCACCAATATTTCGAGCAGAGCCATCAAGAACAAACAGACACCTGTCTGAGGCAATCTCAATAGACATGGAAGAGGCATACGTCGATTATACCGACATAATGAGCAGAGTAGAGCAATTAGTAAAAATTGTAATCAAAACGGTTCAAGACTATGCAAAGGAAAATCCGGATTCGGGATTCATAGTTCCAGAGATGCCAAGTGCCATCCCACAGTACACATATTCGGAACTAGTCGACAAGATGCAAAAGGCCGGTGCAAAAACGGAGTGGGGGGATGACCTGTATCCGTCAAACTTGAAAAAGATTGGACTGGGCGGATTTTACTTTATCAAGGACTGGCCAACAGGACCAAAGCCATTCTATGTAAAAATAAGCAAGCAAGACCCCAAGGTTTCAGAGTCTTTTGATTTGATGTTTGGAGACTTGGAGTTATCATCAGGCAGTACGAGGGTTGAGAAACGCTCAGAGCTTGAAGAGAGAATGAAAAACAAGGGCCTCAAGACAGACGCCTTTGAGTACCATTTGAGAGCATTTGATTACGGAGTCCCGCCTCACGCAGGGTGCGGAATCGGCCTTGAGAGGCTCATAATGTCACTTACAGGTACTGAAAACATAAGAGACACCACATTTTATCCAAGAGACGTAGACAGGCTTACACCCTAGGTGATACATTTGGTAACCAAAGAAGACATAGAACACGTTGCAAAACTAATGAGAATCGATATCGATAGCCCCGATGAATATTTTGAGCGGATCCAAAAGATAATGAATTATTTTGATATCCTAGACAAGGCAGACATAGAATCGGAGGAAATTCCAGTCCAAGAGGTTGCAGTAAGCGAACTCCGAGAGGACAAGTTCATTCCGTTTGAATCAAAACTCATCGACAATCTTAAAAACTACAAGGGAACTTTTGTCAGAGCTCCAAAGATGAACTAACTTGAGTCTTGCAATTTCTGCCCTAGAGTACATCAGCAGCGTAAAAAATGGAAATACCACTGCAGAGGAGTTTATCGCAAAAACACTCGACCAGATAACAAAGCACGAGGGAAAGATACACGCGTTCATATCAATTAATGAAAAGGCACTTGATCAGGCAAGAGCAATCGACAAAAAAATAAAATCAAATGAAAAAGTCGGCGCGTTTTATGGGATGCCGATATCAATCAAGGACAACATATCGATAAAAAACGGAAAGACGACATGTGCCTCAAAGATGCTAGCTGACTATGTGTCTCCATATGACGCAACTGTCGTATCAAACCTAAAATCGCAAGACGCCATACTGATTGGAAAGGCAAACCTTGACGAATTTGCAATGGGCGTTGCAACAGAGTTTTCCGCATTTGGCCCAAGCAAAAACCCGTGGAATGCAGACTATGTCCCAGGAGGCTCGTCAGGAGGAAGTGCGGCGTCTGTTTCAGCGCTAGAATGTGCGGCATCACTTGGCTCAGACACTGGAGGTTCCGTTAGAAACCCGGCAAGCTTTTGCTCAGTCGTAGGACTAAAACCCACATACGGACTAGTTTCTCGATACGGGCTTGTCTCATATGCAAACAGCATAGAGCAGATAGGCCCAATTGCAAGGAGAGTCGAAGACGTGGCGTTTCTTCTAAACCACATTGCAGGTCAAGACCCAAATGATAGCACCACAATTAACAGTCAGAACCAGGACTATCTTGCAGGAATAGACTCAGGAATACAAGGCAAAAAAATTGGCATCATAAAGGAAATGAGTAAAGGCGCAGGGCTGGACAAAAACGTAGAGTCGGCATTCTGGCGTGCAGTCGACTCGTTTGAAAAACTCGGCGCAAAAATCGAAGAAATGTCGCTAGACATGGTAGAGTACACAGTTGCAACCTATTACGTTCTGACCACTGCAGAAGCAGGGAGCAACCTATCACGATATGACAACATACGATACGGGTACCCAATGGACTTGGAGGGGTACGAGTTCAAGTCATACATATCAAAGGCAAGGAGAAATTTCGGACCTGAGGTAACGAGGAGGATGATCATCGGGGGCTTTGTACCATCCGCAGGGTTTGCAGGAAAATATCTGCTAAAGGCACTCAAGGTAAAGAGCAAATTAAAGAGGCAGGTCCTAGAGGCATTTAAGAAATTTGATTTTCTAATTTCTCCAACAGTTCCGATTTTGCCGTTTAAGTTTGGGGAAAAAATCAACGACCCGCTTGCAATGTACATGGCAGACATCAACACAGTAACTGCAAACTTGACTGGAGTCCCGGCAATATCAGTCCCATTTGAGATTCACAACGGCCTGCCAATCGGAGTTCAGATTCACGCAAACGCGTTGCAGGAAAAATCACTCTTGCAGGCAGCATACGCATTACAGGAAACAACAAGTCTTCCAGGGGCACCACTATGATAGGTCTAGAGATCCACTGCCAGCTGACAAATCTTCAAAGCAAACTGTTTTGCTCATGCAAGGCAAACTATAGGGAGTTTGAGCCAAACACAAACCTTTGCCCAGTCTGCATGGGGCTGCCGGGCTCCCTGCCAAGACTAAACCAAAAGGCAGTCGAAAAGGCAAGCATGATTGCGATGGCACTAAACTGCAAGACCCCGAAGAGGCTTGGCTTTTTTAGGAAAAATTACTTTTATCCAGATTTGCCAAAAAACTTTCAGATTACCCAGCTTAACATGTACGGCCCTACAAGCATCGGTGATCAGGGAGGAGTAGCAATTGAGGGAAAGGAAATCAGAATACGGAGGATCCAGCTTGAGGAAGACCCAGGAAGGCTGATTTATGAGGGAGCGTCTGAGCGAACCCAGATAACGCTAGTCGACTACAACCGCGCAGGCACGCCGCTAGTCGAAATTGTAACAGAGCCTGACTTTGACAACCCACGGCAGGTCAGAATATTTCTAAACATCTTGTCAGATTTGCTTGAAAATTTGGGCGTGTCAGACCCAACACTAGAGGGCGCAATGCGCGCAGACGCAAACGTCTCAATCGAGGGAGGGTTACGGGTGGAGGTAAAAAACATCGGCTCGTTCCACGATTTGGAAAAAGCAATCCACTTTGAATTGACAAGACAGCAAAGCCTTGCGGAAAGAGGAATCGCAATAGCCCAAGAGACAAGGCACTGGGACGACAAGCGAAAAATCACCATATCGTCAAGGTCAAAAGAAGAGGACGAGGACTATAGGTACATTCTAGAGGGAGACATTCCATGGGTCGTATTGGATTCAGCGTCCATCGAAAAATGGAAAAATGGCATGCCAGAAAGCATCAGTTCAAAAAAAGAGCGCTACATTACAAAATATTCCATACCAGTGCAGGTGGCAGATGTATTGTCATCAGACAAGTATTACTCTGATCTTTTCGAGCAGGCCCACACAGAGTCCAATGCAAAAGAAATCGCAAACATGATAACAACTGATTTGATGGGCCTAGTCGACACTCGGGAAAAAAGAGAGCAGAGCAAGCTCACTCCAAAGCACCTGGCTGACCTAGTGGATATAATAAACAGCGGCAAAATAACTCGCAGCTCTGCAAAAAACGCGCTGCAGGAAATAGTAAGGACCGGAAAATCAGTGTCAGAAATTGTTTCACAGACAGGCCTTGCCAAGATATCAGACGAGGGAGAGCTTGCAAAAATAATATCCGACGTAATGGCTCAGGAGCCAACTGCAGTACAACAGGCAAGGGAGAACCCGCAGACAATCAACTATTTGGTTGGAAAGGTGATGCAAAAGACAAAGGGGACTGCAGATCCAACCGTGACATTAAAAATACTCAAAGAAAAAATCTCGTCATAAATGGACACTCCTCTAGAGTCAGACGAGGCAGAAATTGTCAAAATAATGTCAAAATTGCCCGAATTTACACATCTAAGCAAGGCAGACCCTGCCAAAATCAGGCACGAAATAGGCACAGCAGTAGCAAATTCCCTAAGGGAGTATTATTTTGAAAACACCCGCATGACAGGAACCGAATGGACTGCCAAGTTAAGGGATGCAAACATTACTGAAGACGACGGAAAGGCGGCGATCGCCTGTGCACGGCGACTCGGAATCGACATATCATAATCAATTTAATGCCAAACAGACTTTGAGGAGTCACGTGAGTGATTTTATTTTCAAACCAACTAAGGAGCAGATTGAAGACGCAAACATCATACGGTTCATGAAAAAACACAACGTGGCATCATTTGCAGATCTTGCCAAAAAATCAAAGGCAGATCCTAACTGGTTCTGGAACGCGGTAAACGACGACATAGGAATAGTGTGGGACAAGAAATACACAATAGTTTCTGACTTTTCAAAAGGAAAGCAGTGGCCCAAATGGTTCACAGACGGAAAGATTAACATCATAAATTCAACTGTGGAAAAATTTGCAGGAAAAACTCCAAACAAAATTGCATACTGCTTTGTGTCAGAAGACGGAACAGAAAAGGTAGTCACATACTCGCAGCTTGAGATTCAGGTAAGCAAGCTTGCAAACGCCCTAAAATCAATAGACGTTGAAAAAGGAGATGTTGTCGCAATATACATGCCGATGATTTTTGAAGCAATAATTGCCATTTTGGCATGCGCAAAGATTGGCGCAGTTCAGACAGTTATTTTCTCAGGATATAGTACAGAGTCACTAAAAATAAGGCTTCAGGACTGCAATGCCAAAGTTCTCTTTGTCTCAGACGGGTTTGCAAGAAAGGGAAACCCAGTGTCACAAAAAAAGACATTGCCAGAATCCATACAGGATACAAAAATTGAAAAACTAATTGTCGTGCCCTACAAAAGAGTAGACAGGTATGATTTTTCAGACTCTGTTTTAGATTATGCTGGACTCGTGGAAAATCAGCCAGACACGTACACGCCAGAATCGATGGATTCGGAGGATCCGCTGTTTATTTTGTATACTTCGGGGACAACAGGCAAGCCAAAGGGAGTAATCCATACGCACGGCGGTTTTTCAGTATATGCAGGCCACCAGGCATCATACCTGATAGACATGAAGCCAAGTGACATTTTGTTTTGGCCTGCAGACATTGGCTGGATAACAGGTCAAACGTGGAACGTTTATGGCCTTTTGGAAATTGGCGCAACTGCCATAATCTATGACGGGGCAATTGACTGGCCTACTCCTGACAAACTATGGAAAATGCTTGAAAAATACGAAGTGACAATTTTTGGTATATCGCCGACTGCCGTTCGAATATTTAGAAAAGACGGACTTGAGCCAAGAAAAAAATTCAACCTGGACAACATCAGAATAATTCCTACAACTGGCGAGCCAATTGATGAGGAATCGTGGTGGTGGCTCTACGAAAAAATTGGAAACAAAAAAGTCCCAATCATGAACTTGGCAGGAGGTACAGAAATTGGGGGGGCGATGCTTTCAGTGTTCCCAGGAATGAAGCTAAAGCCGACAACAGTAGGCATACCGTGTCCAGGGTTTGATCTTGACGTGATTGACGAAATGCAAAAGTCGGTCAAAAACAAAAAAGGATATCTCATCATAAAATCCCCATGGCCCACCATGACAAGGGGCTTGCTCAACGATCCTGAAAGATACATCCAGAGCTACTGGAGCCAGCACAAGGGCGCATGGTTCCACGGAGACTATGTGATGGTTGACGACGATGGGTTGTGGTACATGTACGGCAGAGTCGACGATGTCATCAACGTTTCAGGGCACAGACTGAGTACTGTAGAAATCGAGCAGGTGGCGATAACGCATAAAAAAATTGCAGATGCGGCAGCAATCCCGATTCCAGACAAGATTACAGGAAACGCAATTGCGTTATTTGTCGTACTAAAGGACAAATCTGATCAAAAAACAATCCAGTCGGAAATCGAGGAATTCATCTCTGAGAAAATAGGCAAGATTGCCAGGCCAAGAATCGTTCTTCCCATATCAGACATGCCGAAAACCCGAACAGGGAAAGTGATGAGGCGTCTGCTCAGGGCAAAGTTGATTGGTGAAGACATTGGCGATACGTCAGCACTTGAAAACCCCCAGGTTCTGGGCGAGATAAAGCAGATTTAGTGTTTGAGATGCTTTAGTTCCTGCGCAACTAGAGGCAGAAACGCCCCAACATCAGATACAATCCCAAGTGCCTGCCACGTGCCACGGTCCATCAGTTTTGTTACGGTCGGCTGGTTGATGTCAACTACAACTACTTTGACATTTGCTGGAAGCATGTTTCCAGTAGCTATTGAGTGAAGCATCGTAGATATCATGATGACCATTTTTGCCCCCCTGAGAACCTCTTTGTATTTTTTCTGTGCAACAGCCATGTCAGTTATGACATCGGGTAGCGGACCATCATCGCGGATGGAGCCAGCTAGTACAAACGGGACTTTTCTTCTTACACATTCATACATTATTCCCCTTGTGAGCTTTTTTGTTTTTACCATGTTTGCAATGGAGCCAGACTTGAAGACGGAGTTGATTGCCTCCATGTGGTTTCTGTGTCCCTTGACTGCAAGCGAGCCATCATGGACGTTCATGCCAAGAGACGTTCCAAGTGTTGCATATTCCACATCGTGAACTGCAAGTGCGTTTCCTGCCAAAAGCCCATCAACATACCCCATCCTGATTAATTCTGCAACAGAGTCAGCTGCCCCAGTGTGGACTATTGCAGGACCTCCGACAATTATTATTTTTCCGCCGGCCTTTTTTGTCTTGAAAATATCCTGAGCCACCTTTTTTGCAATGTGCTGCGTCGGCCTCTCACTTGAGCTACTGCTCCCCATGAATTCAAAGACGTTGGCGCCGTCACGCGGACGCTCAGGCGGCGTTATCTTTACACCTGTTTCTCCGACGACTATCTTGTCGCCTTTTTTTACATCCCTAATTGGAATACACATTGCGGTTTTGCCTTTGACTAGAATGCACTTGTCCATCATCGTATTTTCTACGTCTATCCATTTTCCGCCAAGGAAGATCTGCGTCGCGTTATTTGTCGTGCTGTAAAAGTTATCTGGCATCACCCTGTCTTTTGGCGCTGCCTTGAGCACCACTGCCTTTCCTTTGGTGGATATTGCGCCAGCCCGGTAAACCTGCTCGAGCAGTTTTTCAAGGTGGTCTTTTGTCTTTCCCTGGATTTGCAGCTTGGCATAGCTTGGATCCTTTTTCTTCTTGCCAACCTGCATTTCAAGGACCTCAAATTCGCCGCCCATGTCCATTACAACGTCAAATATCTTGGTAAGTATCATAGAATCAATCAGGTGTCCCTTTACCTCAACTTCGGCTGAAAACTTCATTCTGTGAGTATCCACCTAGCAGAATTTAAAATCTCTTGCATGCACAATAGTTGACATTACCTCTAGTTTTCTTGTTTTGCCTATACCGGAAGAATTACCTTGCCCTTGAACTGCGGCACGTTATCCTTTTCAAACTCCTTTACAATCTGTTCCTTTTGCTCCAGTGTTACGCCTTGGACTAACGTCTTTGAAAACCCGTCCTTGTCGCAGAGAGCTATGATGTATCCGCTGGTGTCAGTTAGGACAAATCCGCTTGACTCGTCAACTACTGCATAATAATTTTCTTCACCCACTGGATCCCATACGTCGGATTTCGTGTCTCGCAACGCAAGTGCAGGCATTGCCCTGTTGTTTGTAAGTTTGTTTAGATAGTCCCTTGAGGCCTGGACTCTTTTTTGTCCCATCTTTAATGCCTGAAAGTACTGCATGACTCATTGTGCAAAATTAATTATTAAAACCTAGTCACGCGATATTTTATATGACAATGTAAGGCACGACAGTTGTGCCGCTGTCAAACAATACGATAATTCGTCTAAACGAAATCACGACCCAGGTGTATGACAAAAAGAGCCTCACTGACAAAGACGAGCAGCTAATCAAAGACGTGTTTCTCCGAACCCTCGAAAGCGGTGAATATTATGACGTTGATGAGATAGAGTCATGGTTTGAAAACGAGGGCAGCTGGAAGCACAAGCCCACAATTGTTCGAATAACAAACATCTCACACTACGTGCAGGCAAGATTTGAGCAGGGTGGCAAGAAGTTACGCGTACTCTCAGATCACAACGATGACGACTGCAGCTGTCACTGACTTGGCTGCAGTTTTTCCAAAAGTTTTGCAACTATTTTGCCGTTTTCTGTTCTCTGTGTGAGAATTTCATCCAGTCGTTTTTTGTCAGTGTCGCGTACTGTATCGCCTGCGATGATTCTGAAATATTCCTCGTCTAAGGTATTGTTTGCCTGAAGTCTCTTTATTATCTCAAACAAGACCCCAATGAGTTCGTTTTGGGCACGAATCAGTTCGTCTTTTTCTTGCTCAGACACACCTAAAACCACGCATTTGGTCTTTGTAAATCTTACAAAGTTTTTTTGAATGTCTTTTTGAGATCATGGTCAGAGATTTCGCTTTTCGCAGAATCAAAAAATGGTCTTAGCTGCTTTTTTGTAAATTTCTTTCCGTAGGATTTTGCCTGCATTGCCATCTCCAGTTTGTCGATTTGGTGCAAGAGTCGAGATTCGCTTGTGCGGTTTTGCTGATACTCCAACCAGAGTTTTTCATAATATGTCCTAAGTGATTTTGGCAGGGTGGCAAGAATTTTTTTCATTGCACGGTTTTCCATTTTTTCTTTTTCCGTCCTAGACACGTCATCAGGTGTGAGATCCCCAGTCATCGCCTCTGCCAAATCGTGCAAGAGAGTCATTTTGATTATTTTTTCAGTGTCGAGTTTTTTCAAGTCTGAAAAGACCATCGCCATAACTGCCATTGAATAGCAGTGGTCTGCTACAGATTCGGGGTTCGTAAGACCAAGCTTGTTTATCCAGCCCTGTCTTGGGACGGCCTTTAATTTCATGGCAGTTTTTAAAAAGTCTTCAATCAATCACAGCAACACATTTCAAATATTCTATTAACCTATCTAATTTAGCGATTTAATAAAATAATTTGGATTAAGTTGGAATTTAGAATTTCTTTGTAGAGCCTTCCAACAAACCAGAGTCGCCGTGTATTCTATCAATGTGTTTTGAAAGATCATCGTTGCTATCAAATTCTGATTCACAGTATGGGCATGTAGCCTTTTTTGCCATGCCAATCATACCTTTCCGGCCTATAAATAAATTGCACAAAGTACAGAATTAATTTGCAGAATTATTTTATCCGATTCGAACAAGATAATAACTACGAATCGGAAAATCTTCTTACTTGAAAATATACACAAGAACTGGA
The DNA here is from genome assembly GCA_964449865.1 of uncultured Candidatus Nitrosotenuis sp. Classification (GTDB taxonomy): domain Archaea; phylum Thermoproteota; class Nitrososphaeria; order Nitrososphaerales; family Nitrosopumilaceae; genus Nitrosotenuis. Next base: position 282,275 of record CAYVBR010000015.1, on the reverse strand, counting down.
GACGATGGAACGACTGGTCTTCAGGGCGGCAAGCGCGTTTTAAAATCAGATTTACGAATAATCGCATACGGTGCAGTAGATGAGACAAACTCTTCACTTGGAATCGTATTATCATATGACGTTGATGCAGATATCAGAGAGTTACTGACAAGAATACAAAACGAACTGTTTGTTGCCGGCTCTGACCTGTCCAACCCCGATTTGGGAAAACCAAACAACAGAGTCACAGATGTGATGGTTGAGAATTTAGAAAAAAACATAGACAGATTCGAGGCAGAGCTAAGTCCACTTACAAACTTCATACTTCCAGGAGGCCACCAAGTCGCGGCGCATTTGCACATGGCAAGAACCATATCTAGACGAGCTGAGACAGATGTAGTGGCACTCTCAAAAGACGAGCAGATCAACTCACACTGTCAAAAGTACCTTAATCGATTATCAGATCTTTTGTTTGTGCTTGCGCGTGTCATCAACAAGCGAAATGGAACAAAGGACATAGTCTGGAAGCCATAGACGGCAGATTTTTCAAAGCAAAAGACACTTTAATTCCCCCCAGTTTACAGAAAAATTGACGCCAAGGTAGCTCAGCCTGGGAGAGCACTCGGCTGAAGACCGAGCTGTCGTGGATTCAAGTCCCACCCTTGGCACATCCTTTTTCTTGATGTACCCCAACAATGCAACACAAATCACATGTGATTCAGACAAAATTTTGCTGAATAATTATTAAAAGCCAAATGGAGGTGTTGAACCCGACCTTTACGCCACGTTTTTTACTCATCCAAAGGTTTGCTTGAGAGATAATCAGTAGTATGGCTTAAGAGTTAACAAAATAACTAAACAATATTGAAACTAGTGATTTTTGCATGTTGTTATCACTAATGTTACTATTCAGTGTAGAATCAGTTAGCGCGTAATTCACTAAACACATCAATCCTTGCGATGCACCACATCCAGCAAAAGACATTTGCAAGAATGCTAGTGAAAAACAGGATAAAATTTCATCTCCACTAAAACAGTTCAAGTCTGGAACCCAATAGACGAAATTCAGTGTAAAGTGGGATTACAACTAATCATAAAAACAAGTAATGATTCTCCGGTATGTGTACATATTGAAACTGGATTAAAATTACTTGAGCGTAAATGGGCATATTTTACAATATTTGGAATATATCCATAACAAAAATAGAGCCCAACTACAGTCAGTTTTGAATGTGATAATTTTAGAATATCAGCAACACACTAAAGATCTTAAATCATGATACAACCTAAAGATTGAATCTTCCAACAATTCTAATGTTTTTCAAGTCTTTTTTGGATAGTACCAATTGGAAATAATGCTTCAAAACGTCAAACATTTACGTAATCCTTTTTAGTCAATTAACACCATATTAGTCATCACACATGGAAACCAGGATGACTTCACGACAGGAGATCAATAAGATTATGAGGGATGTCAAAAAATACAAGCAAACTACCGACCGGGAAATAAAGCTGCTTAACATGAAGATTGTCAAGTTACAAAAGATGATAGAAAAGAACATGATACAGGAAGACAGCCCTGACGAATACGAAATCAAGGCAATAAAGAATTTTGAATCAAAAAAGAAGGCAGAGTACTTGCCGTTAGATTCATTGAACTAGCACTAGGTTTGTCAATCAGAGTTTTAATTAAAAAAGAGATTTCTGACAAACTTGATGATCTTCCTCAGGATTTAAAGAAGAGGATCAGAATTGCACTAAATGAGCTTGAATCCACGTGGCCCGCATGCAGGCTTGACATAAAGAAACTAAAGGGATATGACAACCATTACAGGATTCGAGTTGGGGATTACCGAATTCTGTTTTTCCGTGAAGAAGACACTGCAAAGATATACGATATATCACATAGAGGTGACGTGTACAGATGACGTGGTCGACTACTAAGGTTGTCCAAAATTTTTAAATAAACTCTGTAAACCGATAATTGAAATTTGAACGAAGTTAAATTTGAGCCAGATTTTTGGTGAGGTACATAATAATTCACTAAAATCCCACCCTTGGCACATTTTTTTCATTTAACATGATTTTGTTTGAGTAAAACTGGATCTTGAATGATTCAAGGATCATGTGATCATGAAAGATAATGTCCAAGAACGATACGAGAAGTAATGTTTTAATACATCAAAATAGCCTCATGAGAAAGTTAACTTGGCAAAAAAAGAACCAAAATCTAAAAAGGAAAAACCCTCAAAGGCAGCTCCAAAAAAGGAGAAACCATCCAAGGAAAAACCAGCCAAGGAAAAACCAGCCAAGGATGCCAAGAAAAAATCAAAGAAACCAAAAGACGATTTTGTAGCAGACGACGGCTTGGTAATCATAGATGAAAAATTAGAAGAGGACAAGGAAGCAGAACTTGAGGCAAGAAAGGCATACTTGGAAGAAGCAAGATCCCAAGAAGTAGAAGACTAAACCTTTATCCGCAAAAACCCACTATACCATGCATGCGCGCAGTATGCCTCATCACAATAAAGCCTGGCAAGACGGACCGAATCTTAGAGGCACTGCGAAAAAAGCGAAAACTGCTCAAAGAGATAATGCCAGTCACAGGCAGGGCAGACATTTGCGTTTTACTCTCTGGAACAATAGATGAGATAAACAATATGGTGATTGATTTTAAGAAAATAAAGGAAATTGTCAGCACGGAGACTCTAATCGAAGTGGAGGTAAATCTGGGATGGTAAAGGCAGTAATCCTGGTAAAATCCCCAAAGAAGCTCATCGCCGCAAAGCTTGGCAAGATGGACTTTGTGTATAATTCGTTTCCAGTATCTGGCCAGTTTGACGCAGTAGCATTTGTCGATGTCAAGGATTTATCGGAAATTCGGGAAATTACAACAAAAATCCAAATGATTCCCGGTGTAGAGCGAACCGAAACAATGATAGAAATACAATAAAGCATTTAACAATGTACTGTATAACAGAGTCGTGAACATAAAACGAGTCGGAAATGTCATCCTTGCAGTTAAGGACTTGGACAAGTCTGTAGAGTTTTACCACAACATCATGGGGCTCCCAATAAAAAACCAGAGAAGATCATGGGTTGACTTGGGTCAGTCAGGTGCGCTTTTGAGTCTGCATCCGGCATCTCTAACTGCAAAGCATCTTGGAACATCACTTGAAAACGGAATAGTGATTGGATTTCTGGTAGGCGATGTAAAATCGGCAGTCGAGGAGCTAAAGTCAAAGGGCGTTACCATATACAGAGACATCATAGACAGAGAATCCGGGAAAAACGCAATAGTTTTGGATCCAGACGAATACATGGTATCATTGTTTGAGCCAATATTTGTCGACAAGGAACAACAAACGTCAGGCTACCACGGATTCACACCAGTCTAAACTACACTCTTAATCTTTTTGATCATGCCATCAAGCGATTTTGCGCTTGGATTCAGCGACACATAATACACAATAGTTCCACTTGGGATGCAGACAATTATCGCTTTTTTGTGCTGCAGTACTATATGATCAAGTGAGCCAAACGCCTTCGATTGGACGTGTCTTAGAGTAATCAGATTTGAAACGATAAAGAACTCGTTTTTTGCATCCTCCGGTTTTAGAATTGGTTTTATTCCGGGCTGTATTATTCCAGTAAGCGTTCTCCCATATTCGTTGATTACTCCAGCATATCGAATTGATTTTGAAATTGCAATAATCTTTTGACAGTTTTTTCTGTACGATATGATGGCTTCTTTCCACTTTTGTTCTGGCGTTTTGCTCATGCCATTATTACACAGGTCAAAAGTTAAAAGAGTTTGTGATGCAATCAAGACCAGATGAGTGCAGATTCTGATCCAGTCCGGATGATTCGGCGGCTACTTGATTCTGAGGTCATCAACTACCTTGAGAGCGGCGAGAGGCTGCATCTTGGCACGTATCTTCAAAAGATCCAGTCAAACTATACACTAGACGGCAAGGAACTTGAAATAATACAGAAGATTTTCAGAAAATATAAAAAATATCTAATCTAGTCGTGCTTTTTTGATTTTGCCAGTTGCTCAAAGCGGCTTTTTAGCTCAGAGTTTTCTTTGCGCAGCTTTTCGTTTTCGCCTTCGACTACTTCCGGTCTTGCTTGAGAATACATCGGGTGTCCCGGCGGAACCATTTTTGAGGTCATCTCAAGTAGGCTAGAGGCCTGTTGAAGATACATCTTGTTAAAGTCATGCAGTTTTACAGAGAATGTTTCGTTGTCACGGATTATCTTTTCTTTGAGTTTTGCAGGATTCATTGAAAACGGCGTATTTGCCCCAGGCGGATATCTTGTAAGATTAAACGGGCTAAGGCTAAATCCTGCCGGATAACCGTGCATCTCCATGAACATTTTCATTTCTACTGGATTCATGACATTGTTGCTAGAAATAACGAGGTATTTTTGCTTTGGCATCAGGCGTTTGATATACTAGGTTGTAAATTCGGGGGCAGTTTTAATCAAATTGAGCTGATCGCAGATCCTTATAGCGATCAGAGATCGCATCCAGCTTGTAGCCAAGATGGATTTGAAAAACTGCATAAAGTGCAAAAAAAGCATCATGGACAGCGAATTGCACAAAATTGTAATTTACGTGGTAAGTGAGAGATTCACTGATCATCATTACGAGCACGTAGAGTGCCCAGAAAGATTTACAGTCTAATCCAGATATGCGTGAACCGGATACAGTTCTCCAGAAGACCGTCTGTACTTCCATTCGTTGTTCTTCCAGACAACTTTTTCAAACGAAGACTGCATCGAAGGGTGAATCCTCGTGTAAACATCATCACCTACAAGAATCTGGTTCGGTTTTGCCATGCTTTGGATTTTTGCAGCAATGTTCATCGTAGGGCCCAAGATGTCAACGTGTGATTTCTGGGCATCTGCGCCATATCGAACTATCATGTTTTCGCCATAGTCAATCCCCACTTTGATTGCCAAGTCAGGATAATCGTATTGATTCAAAATCGGGTTGATTCCTTTTTGGATTACAGATACCATTGACTTTGCACACAGCACTGCGTCGTCTGCAGGCTGGAGCTGGTTTTCTTCTGCGACAAAGTACCCAATTACTGCATCGCCTACAAACTTTAGCACGAATCCATTGTGGTGTCGTATTGTAGATGCCATCTCCTGTGCAAAGCAGGTGATGATGATTGCAACCTTGTCTTCGGGAAGCTCAAGTGCGATATTTGTAGAGCCAACCAAGTCAACATACAGAACAACCATTTTCATTCTAGATGAGACGTGTTTTCGCAAAAACGCGTCAGACTGGTCTTCTACTGGAGAATACTCGTAACCGCTCTTTAGTGCGTGCCATACTCGATTCTGGGTTTCCTTGATCAGTGTTTCAGAGTCTATCACCCTTAACTCTCCGTGGCTTAGCATCATGTCAATTATGCCGTAATCAGGTTTTGTTTTTGGCAAAGCCGCCGGATTTTGTGTCGAGTCATTTTTCATCTTGTTACTTTCTCCGCTCATCCCGTAACAACTCCTTATTCTAATGGAAAACTAGTCTCGCAGACAGGACATTTTGCTCTTTTTCCCTTATAGGTGTCGTCGTAGTATTGAACGACTTCTACGCTGCAATTTAAGCAAAGTATCCTGTGAACGGACATTCCTAGGGCAGTTAGGCACGTTTTGTATTTAAAACATTGGTAGGTAAAATAGAAAACTGCAACTCAACAGGATTCGCTTCTTGGCAAGAAATACGGCCGCAGACGCATGCCCAAACATAGGATTTTTAGTCTCAAAGGACAGGCTCACTTGTGCGCCTAGGAAGCAACACTACAGACGAATTTATGAAAAATCTGGGCGAAAAATCCCAGAAAATAAGCGAAATATTTCAAAAAAACATAGAACAGATTACCAAGCCTGCAAGCGTCAAGGTGATGCTTGGCGATACCACTGTAACAGAGCAGACAACTTTTGATCCAGAGGGAGTAAAGACGCTATACAGCAAGATAATGAACGGCCTCCCAGACTGGAAAACAAGCGGCATTTCCATGACAAGCGATGAGGACCTAAGGAGAATATTTGTCAAGCTTGAAAAGCAGGCCGGAAACTATGTCCTGCTCTGGCACATGTCGCTCCAGTATCACGCATTGCTGTACTACAAGGTAAGCATCGAGGTCCAGAAAATCCAAAAAGAGCTGGCGGATCTTTTGGACAGTACTATGGACAAGGAAAAAGAGCTTGCCGAAATGACAGACAACCTGATAAAGGAAAGACTAGAGGCGCTCGGGTTCAAAGACATCGACGAGCAAAAAATGTTTGAGGTGCTCTTTGAAAACGACCAGATGAGGGAAAAACTAGTCGATGACATGAACGGGAAGACGGATTATGACTTTAAGGCAAAGGCCGAAAGAAAGAAGGAGCTGTTCAAAGAGTTGGATAATTTGCTCGTAGAAACATACCAGACCACGTCCGTGTTACTAGATGAGAGCAAACTGATTGGCGGGGAGGAGGGGTGCCTCTGCACGTTTGATCTTGACTATATCAAAAAGAAGACAAAGGAATCAATTTTCGATCCAAGACGAATGTCTGCAGAGACAAAAGAATACGTTACAAAATCTCTAGACGACATCATCAAAGCGCTTTCCTAGAAAATTCTTATATTTGCCGCAATTCAGTAATCGTAATAACATTGTCAAAGGGCCAGGAACTAATTTGACTTAGTTCTTAGGGGAGAACTGACCCTTTGACAGAATATGTAAGATCGCAGTTATTCTATTTAAGCATATATCGAAACGGCACATACGCGAGCAAAAACCAGCGGGTTTTCCAAATCACATTCACACGAGAAATTAAATATAGTTGAGGGACAGCGATCAAATCTAATGAATCTAACCTACGATGAAATTGTCAAAATCAGACAATCATACGGCAACATAATTCGAAAGACTCCCCTGCTGTACACGGACACGTTTAGCAAAATGTCTGGCTCAAAGGTGTACCTCAAGGCAGAGTTTCAGCAAAGGACAGGTTCGTTTAAGCTCAGAGGGGCATTTGCAAAAATAAAATCACTTACAAAAGAGGAAAAGAAAAACGGGGTGATTGCGGCATCTGCCGGAAACCATGCGCAGGGCGTGGCATTTGCGTCAAAGCTTGAAAAAATACCGTGCACCATAGTTATGCCAGTTACCGCATCACCTGCCAAGGTTGCTGCAACGCGAGGATACGGTGCAAAGGTCATACTTGAGGGAATAAACTATGATGAAGCGTGGGCAAAGGCGCAAGAGATCTCAAAGAAAACCAGTGCAAAAATAATCCATGCATTTGATGATCCTAAAATAATTGCGGCAAACGGGGCAATAGGGCTAGAAATTTTAGAAGACTTGCCAGACGTAGATGAAATTTACGTGCCAATTGGAGGCGGTGGGCTAGCTGCAGGTGTGTTGCTTGCAGTCAAGACAAAAAATCCAAAAGTCAAAGTAATCGGTGTCGAGTCAAAGGCATTTCCTGCAATGAAAAACTCGGTAAAGGCCGGAAGACTGCAGGCAGTAAAAGGCGAGCGAACAATCGCAGACGGAATATCAGTAAAGATGCCAGGAAAATTGACATTTAAGATAATTAATGAGTTAATCGACGACATCGTTCTTGTCGACGACACTCAGATAGTCAAGACGATGTTTTTGCTAATGGAGCGTGCAAAGATGGTAGTTGAACCTGCAGGCGCAGTTACCCTCGCATATCTTCTTAATGCAAAACCAGCACAAGGCAAAAAAGTTGTCCCGATTTTAGGCGGCGGAAACGTGGACATGTATCTTTTAGGACAGATAGTGACAAAAGGCCTCACAGCGATGAGCAGAATGGTCAGGATTTTCATTTTGTTAAAAGACAAGCCAGGTGCGCTAAAAGAAGTGGTAGACGAGATAGCCTCGCTGAGCGTAAACATCGTAGAGGTGGTTCACGACAGACTAAGCTCAAACATTGATGCTGGAACCGCAGGAGTGACACTCAGCCTTGAAATGGAAGGAAAGGATCACGCGCAAAAGCTTGTCGCGCATCTAAAATCAAAGAACATTCAATTCAAGATACTGACGTAGTGTCACTTGAATTTCTTTTGTACAAACTTGACAAGCCCAGTTTTTTTCATCTCGTCTGATTCGTCAAGTACTGATTGATGCTGTTTTTGTTTGAATGTTTTTAGTTTCTTTTGTAGTTCTGGGAATTCGTTTGCAAGAATCTTTACTGCATACAGTCCGGCATTTGCGGCCTTGTTGATGCCGACAGTAGCGACAGGAGACCCGGTTGGCATCTCGACTATTGACAAAAGCGAATCCATGCCCCCAAATGCAGAGAACTTGAATCGTTCTTGTTTTTTCTCTGACTTGTCATTATACACCATTATCGGCACTGCGATTACTGGAATTATGGTGTGAGACGCGACCATTCCAGGCAGGTGTGCAGACCCACCAGCACCTGCAATTATTATTTTAAATCCATTTTTTTCTGCATGCTTTGCATACTCTTCCAGCCTTGTCGGAGTCCTGTGAGCAGATATGATTTGATCCTCGTGCAAAATTCCAAAATCATCTAGTGTTTTTGCCGCATTGTGCATTACCTTGCTATCAGAGCTTGAGCCCATGATTATTCCAACCAGTGGTTTTTTTGGAAGCATGATTCTCAAAAGAAAGTGCTGTTTTTAACAATATCTGAAAACCCTACGGCATCAATGACGGCAGATAGATCTGAAATCTAGTCGGGTTTAATTTCACCTCTATCCTTCCCCCATGCTGCTCCACAATGTTTTTGCAGCTTGACAAGCCCAGTCCTGTTCCCTCTTGCTTTGTGGTAAAAAGCGGCTCAAAGATTTTTGCCAAGTTTTGTTCAGAAATCCCAGAGCCAGAGTCTTCAAATTCAATTATGGTAAAGCCGGCACGTTCCAAGATGTCAATCTTTATCGTTCCAGGAGCATCACCCAATGCCTGCAGTGCATTTCTAAAGATATTTGAAAACACAACTTCAATTTTTTGGGAATCGCAAAGAACTATTGCGTCATTTTCTGGCAGAGACACCTTGACGTTCTCAGGAACATGACTTGATTCAATAACAAATTTTATCATATCAAGACATGACTCTTTAGTCTTTGAAAGAGGAGTCGTCCTGACATAGTTTAAAACGCCGTCAATTTGGCTAGTCATTCGATTTATTGATCTGTTCATTAAGGAGATGTATCTTTTTGATTTATCATCCTGATTGACATGTAATTGTGACAGCAATTCGCAGCAATTTCTAATCGTGGACAGAGGATTTCTTAGATCGTGCGCAATTCTTGATGCAAGTTCTCCAATAACACTGAATTTTTCTTCCTTGTTTCTCTCCTGAGTTTTAATTAGTTCTTTTTCCAAGTCCAGTTTTCTTTTCACATCTTTTATCATCAGGTTAAACGACTCGGCCAGCTTGCCCAATTCATCGTTTGACTGGATTGGGATTTGGTGATCAAGATTGCCTTTGCTTAGATCATCTGTTGCCAAGCGTAACAACTCAAGCGGTTTTGAGATTGTCCTTGAGAAATAAACCCCCATGACTGCAGACAGCACGACAACTAGTATGCCCACTATGATAATGGAATTGTTCAAGTTCGTTAGCGGTGCAAACACCTCATCTTTGTCCAAATCTTGTAGTAAAGACCATCCAAGCTTTTCGTCATACTTGGATTCTGGCACGACAGAGTATGTAGTAAATCGATTATCAGACCACGTTAAAAATCCGGAATCATGCATCAACGCTTGCTTTACAGGCTCTAGATCCGAAAGATTAGTTCCAAACTCTTTGAGATTCAAGTCACTTTCAGGCAGCGGTTCGTTCTCAGTGATTGTACTTAGAATCGAATAACCGTTTTCATCTACCAAGTACGGGGTGTTGCGATACGGGATGTTTTGTTGAAGCGAATTTAGTTCCTCTTTGATGGAATTAAGATCATAGACACCTTTTATCACTCCAAGAAAGTTACCAGCATCATCAGTAATCTTTACACCTACATCTAAAGAATAAGACTTGGCGCTTTCATCATACTCGGGTTTGCCTATCCACGCACGATCTTTTTCCACTACAGTATTCTGATACCAATCCTCATCACTTTGTAAATAATCACTTGTCCTTCCAGTTGAGCCAATTGTAACACCGTATTGATTTGTGATAAAAATTTCTGAATAAATCCGACGGTCAGATTCGTCACCTATTTGTTTCTGCCTCTTTTTCAAGTGCATTGACAGATCGTTAGATAAAATATTTGAAACAAATTCAGGGTTCTTTTTTTCCTTCCAATCTGAATCTACTTTGTTTATGTAATCGTCACGGTTTTCAATTTTGTCAAAACTACGATTTGATTCAATTACAGAATCCAACACATCGCTGTCGCTTGTTAGTGCAGATAGGTCGTCAATTTTATCATCAATCCTGCCATAAATGCTGGCAAGTGTTGTTTTTGTCACTTGTACAGAATATGCTCCAATTGTATTTGTAAATTGATCACTAATTATCTCAATTGAAATAAAAGCGCCGACCACGTAACAGATTGTCATTGTGACAAAAATTAGTATCATCTTTGCACGTATTTTCAATTGGTATCACTCACACACAATCCATCCCAGTATAATCAACAAGTTTGTCAGCATCGTACAAACTATCCATTATAATCAGAATATGAACAGAATGGAATTTTATTAATTTTTTACAGGAATCTAGACGCGATATCGGTGGATAAAATCAACCCATGTTGTAAAACCCGCGATCATGGACAAATTAGTTCCAGGTTTTATGATCAAAAATTAGCGACAAAAGAAAGCATGTTTTTGTAAATCGGCAAATTTGCTAGAATGCTGTTTTTGGCATCATGTCGTAAATACATTATAAAATAGACGATTACCTATTTTTAGTCCAAGTCATAATTGAGATAATGTTGAAGCAAATTTTGGGCATAATTGGCGGCGGTCAGCTTGGCATGATGTTGACAGAGGCCGCAAAGAAAATGCCAGAGCACATATCAGATGTAATAGTACTTGATCCAACACCAAACTGCTCTGCGGCACAGGTTGGTGCAAAGCAAATTGTTGGGGATTTTAAAGATAAGAATGCAATTTTGGAGCTTGCATCAAAGGTGAACATCCTAACATATGAAATAGAGTCAGGCGACAGCACAGTTCTAAAAACAGCAGAATCAAAAACAACAATCAATCCATCTCCTGAAACTCTAAGAATAATCCAAGACAAGTTTTTACAAAAAACATTTCTCAGAGACAACGACATTCCAGTCACAGACTTTGTTGAGATAATATCACTTGGTGATCTAAGGAAAAAAATATCAGATTTTGGATACCCCGCACTACTCAAGGCAAGAAGAGATGCATACGATGGACGTGGAAATTTTAAAATAAAATCAGAGAACGACATCGAGCAGGCATTTAATCAATTTTCTGGAAGACCACTAATGCTTGAAAAATTTGTTGATTTTAAAATGGAAGTATCGGTCATTGCCGCAAGAAACACCAGGGGTCAAATTGCAGCATACCCTATTGTCGAGAACATACATGAGAACAACATTTTGAAAATAACAATTGCGCCTGCCAGGGTGACTGAAAAAATTTCAGCAGAAGCTGAAACAATAGCAAAAAAAACAATGCAGGTACTTCACGGGGCAGGAGTGTTTGGAATAGAGATGTTTGTGACAAAACAGGATCATATTTTGATAAACGAAATTGCTCCGCGCGTCCACAATTCTGGGCACCACACCCTGCAATCAAGCAAGACGTCACAGTTTGAACAACATTTGCGCGCAATAATTGGCCTAGAACTTGGAGACACTGCGTTGATTCATCCAACAATCATGTACAACATTTTAGGTCCTGATAACTTTCAAGGAAAATACAAAATGCCAGAGATAAAACTTGACAATCTTTATCTCAAAATGTACGGCAAGGAAGAATCAAAACCGCAAAGAAAACTCGGCCATTTTAATTTGGTTGATGAAACCGACACAAGTGGAATAGAAGGACTGTTAGAACTAATTAATTCAATAAAAGACAGAGCACGCCCCATTCCAGCATAATTTCACAGCGGGAATCACCACGAGAAAAAATTTCACACCCTACAAGCTAATATACTAGATTTACAATTCAGTTTTGTAATTTGCAGGACAAAGAAGAACTAATCACAATGCTAAAGCATTTTGATCTTGAAGAAATAGATTCTAAAATCTACATAGGATTGCTACAGGTTGGACCACTCTCAGTTGGAAACATTGCCGCAAAATTGGAAATTGAGAGAGGTAAGGCATACAGGTCACTTGAAAAATTAAGAAGCTCTGGACTGATCACCACAACGCTTACCAATCCAATAATTTGCAAACCAATTGAGCCAAAGGAAGCACTGACAAACATCATCAGCCGCAAAGAAAACGAATTTGTTACAATGAAAAAGCTTGCCAGCAAGCTTGCAGTCGATCTAAAAGACATAACACGACAGCAGCCAACAAGCGACACTCCGACCGTTTCAATAATTCAAGGAAGACATAACATTTACTCCAAGGTAGGAAAAATGCTGCAAGAGTCCACTGGAATAATATACATAGTCACCACTGAAAAAGACCTTTTGCGAATGTATCACACTGCAATACCGGAAAAAATCAAAATTTGCAAGGACAACGGCGGGCAGATCAGAATAATCACTGACAGTGACAATCCAAGCACACTTTCGATCATCGGAAAACTTGGCGCCACCGAAATAAGGATAGGCAGACTCCCGTCAAAGAGCAGAATGATAGTAGAGGATCAAAAACACGTAGTAATGTCAGGCGGATTCAGCGAGACGATGGACATGAATGATGACAGTGATTCCGTCCTGGACAGCAATTCAGTCGAGATGACAAACAACATGTACAGTCTTTGTGAACACCTCTGGAAGCGCTCAAAGGCAGTTGAGCCGATGAAGAAAATCACAAAACAAGTATCACGCTAAACGCCGTTTAAACAAAAAACTCAAGCTTGCCATTAAATAAACTCCAAATCAGGATAAATTCAAAGGGCGATGTCAGAACTAGCATACCTAGACCAGATTAGGATTATACTCTCACTTGCAATGCTCGGAATTGCAACTGTGTCAGACATTAAGAAGAGGGAAATTAGCGACATTATTTGGATAGTTTTTGGGGCACTGGGAATTGGCATAGTTTTACTTGGAACGGACTTGGGCCAAGAGCTGCCAAAAGTCGGGATTTCGTTGATAATAGCACCAATTGTCCTTATAGTGTGGCGGGTTGGCCTCTTTGGAGGGGCTGACGCTTTCGCATTGATCGTGCTTGCAGTTTTAGCGCCAAGCCTCACCTTGACTGACAGCATAGTTACGCCGTTTACAACCCTGACAAATGCAGTCCTAATGTCTATAATACCGATGGTAGTCAACGTGACACGAAATTCCATACTGCTTGCAACAAAGAAGAATATTTTTGATGGCTTTGACGAGTCTGCAAAAAAGAAGGCCATTGCAATGTTTGTAGGATACAGGGCAGCAAATCCAAAGTTCAGCTTTTCGATTGAGAGAAAAGTCGGGAGCCAAAAAAAGCTGAATCTGGCACTACAACATGCAGAAAACGCAGTCTTCTGCAAAAAGAGCGACACGTGGGTGACACCGGGTATCCCGTACATGATATTCATAACTGCGGGCTTTGCAGTCCAGCTCATTTATGGCGACTTTATAATGAGCGCATTTGCAATGCTCCGCTAGACACGGATATCGAACGTGATTTTCAAATTTGTTTGTTTGATCATTACAAACACAGGATAATACCAAGTAAAAAATTATAAAAAACTGGAAATGCCAGAGCAATCATCCTATTTTGAAAAATTTTCAGGACTTACAGGAAAGACAATAACAGAATTAAACCAAGCAAAGACCGAAGTCGAGGAAAGGGGGAACCAGCTGCAAGAACTCGCAAACCAATCCAATGCAAGATTCAACGAGGTAATGAGAATGAATCTCGGGCTGAAAGAAAAAATCGAATTTTTGCAAGGACTCACAGAGAATTTGAGCGTTAGAAACGAGGAACTAGAAAAACGGAACCAGGAACTCGAAGCGCAGAAAATAGAGAACGGCAAGTTATCGGTTGATTTGAAAAAGAACCTGGAAAAAGTAGTCCTAAAGGAAAAGGAGTTAGAGCTGCAAAAGGATCAGCTTGAGAGGCAGGTAAACGAAAAGACAGAAGAGTTGATCAAATCACAAAAGCTTGCCATAATTGGCGAGCTTGCATCAAGAATGGCGCACGATTTGCGAAACCCGCTATCCACAATCAAAAACGTAGTTGAGGTAATGGAGAATAAGCAAAAGCTTCGAATCGAAGAAAAAATGGTCTACTATGGCAAACTACACAGGGCAATAGAGAGAATTTCGCACCAGGTAGATGACGTATTAGAGTATGGACGCTCCACACACCTTAACCTGCAGACATGCCAGATCACACAGCTGATCAACCAGGCAGTACTTGATGGGAACTTTGGAAGCAACATCAAGATCAATGTGGAGAACAGTGAAATGAAAATAAACGTGGACATGACAAAGATGGAGGCCGTTTTCACAAATCTGTTAGTCAATGCAGCTCAGTCAATGGAAAACAACGGGACGATCAACGTGAGAATCATAGATAACGGTGCAAGTACCATAATTGCATTTGAGGACTCTGGGCCCGGAATACCCCAAGACGTGCTGCCAAAAATATTTGATCCATTGTTTACAACAAAGCAGACAGGAACAGGACTTGGCTTGTCAATTTGCAAAAAGATAATCGAGCAACACGGCGGAAGCATTGCCGCAAAGAACAACCCAACTACATTTATCATCAGATTGCCAAAGAATTTTTAGAAAACACTACGGTTATTAATTAATTAAACTGACTGCGAATCATGGCAATAAAAGCAGCCCTGATTATGACAGGAATTTCAATAGCATTACTTGTGATATACGGAGCAGATGTTGCGGCAGGCGGAGGAACAGGAACGGGATTTTTGCAATTTGACCATAAGATCAGAGGCATGGCGCTAGGCGGTCCTGCAATGATATTGCCAATCATAGGATTCTTCATATCAAGAAAAGAGTCATCAAAGCCACTTGGGATAATGCTCTTGGTGACAGGAGTTCTGATAATAATCGGAGGCGCAGTTGTAATATCAATGCCGCCTTCAGCAGAATCTGTCAATACAGGAAGAAACGCAATTGCAGAATCAGCACCCCTGATTGCAGTAGGCGCATTCATCATCGGACTTGGAGCAGTAAAAATCCGAAAGTAACATGACAGTCTGCGCCAAATGCAATAAAGATACAAACAAAACATACGAATGCACCCATACCAATGATCAGGAATACTGTACAGAGTGTTATACAGAATTACACTACTACCTAACTGAGAACGAAAGTTGCTAGAAATACAAGCATTTGTTCAATGGGTAAGCTCACTCGTATCACAGTATTTGTATGCAGGAGTGTTTGTCGCCGCAATAATTGAGACTGTTTTTCCGCCAGTTCCGACATTTGCCATTTTTCCCCTGGCAGGATACTTTGCATCTCAGAACAACATGAGCCTGCTTGAAGTAGTAGGGCTTGGCATGGCAGGTGGGGCCGGTGCAACAATAGGCTCTACGATAATCTATTTTGTGTGCATAAAGCTTGGGCGTATCGCATTATTGAGATATCTAAAATATGCCAGAATCACAGACGAACGACTTGCAAAGATAGAGAAATGGTTTGAAAGATACGGTGACAAGGCAGTATTCTTTGGAAGAATGGTTCCGGTGCTAAGGGAACTAATTTCGATTCCCGCAGGACTGCTCAGGATGAAGCCTGTCAAGTTTGTCACATACACATTTTGCGGCTCGTGCATGTGGAGTATCGCACTAACGCTTGTCGGGTATTATTTTGGCGTCATAACTATCAATATTTTCTAAATGCTGTGTGCGTGATTCGAACAACACATTCCTATTATGCGATTTTGCAGATACGCAAAAGCATGGTTGTGACCACACGAATGTTTCACAAAATGAACGAATCAGAGCCAACCATGTCAGATATGGACAGAATAGACACAGAATTACGAAACAAGAAAAGTTCCGAAATACAGATTCAAAATAATTAAACTAGGCATGTTGCACATACGGTCTTGCCATTTGCCACCCAGTTTACATCAAAAATGACAGGTAAAACGCAAGATCGCTTTTCAGATCAGGTCTAACTTTTTCTACCCAACATGTTTGATTCAGACACCATACAAAATAATAGCAAAATAGCAGTATACCAAAACAGGCATTTGCGGCTGTCGTCAATGTACTTTCAGTTATTGGCCTTAAGCCTTGAGTGCCGTTTTTTTACAATTCAGTTTTATCACCAATGCCCAACTTGGGAGTTTTAGATCTTTTTAGTAACGAGTAGGACGGTGGTCGTTGGGATACTGTTTGGTATTCCCAGTCCACTGATATCGGTTTAGTATTTTGTGATATTAAAGACGAACGAAGAAATTATCAGTGCTCACATAATAAGACTAGTTTAATCTCATACTAATATGACATGTCTCACAGACGCCGTACAGTTCACCATGTTCAGTTATCTCAGATACTGAGAAGTTTTTCGGCGTCTTGCAATATTCGCAGTACTTTGTCACTTTATCACCAAATTTTGTCATTCTTTCTGATTCCAATTTTCAAAAACTGTAATTAAATCAAGATCCCCGATGATGCGAGATTTCGTGAAAATCAAGATCAAGCTTAAATAAGATTTTGACGTATATGGTACCGACGAGAAACTGTCATATCTGCGTCGTAGACTGACAGAAAAGGAAAACATTCATGTTATTACGAAACTATTTCGTTGTAGTTTTCCAATCGTTTTCTCGTTGGTGATTTTAATCCATTTTGGTAACAAACGGTACGTGTTGGTTCCCAATTACACAATTACAGAGATTTTAAAGATAGCTTAGAACCTTGTAATAGGCATGCTAATACACGAATACCGTGTATTAGGGCGTGTATTAGCAAAAACGTCCACTTGACGATGTTTAGTTTAGGCATTGACACCATGTTAATTTTTGTTTTATGTCACAACATAGCTAAACTAAATAAAATCTCATAAAGTTGGAACTTTAGGCATAAACTTTTGTTAATTTTTATAAAGTTAACAAATCCATGCCTAAAGTGAGATTGATTTGGCATGTTGTTTATGCCTAAAGTGAGATTGATTTGGCATGTTATGACATGTTCAAGATTAGATATGTTATCTAACAAGATCAGAGAATAGACATCAGATTTACCATAATGTGTTTTTTACAACCACAGTGTGGGTTAATAGCCAAAATAATTACTAATTGTGATGCCTCAGTTGAACATTCTAGTAAAAACATGCAGAAATTATGGAGAAGTGTTTGTTACTGGATATCATACGTCCATAGACACATAGATCTGACTTACAACACTTACTTTCATTGGTGGAATCATCTATTGGGCAGTAAGAGGAAGAATCTAGAGATGCCCCCCAGTGTAAGGGAAAGGACTTTGACACTACATTCAAGATGCCAGATATGTGATCTGGGTTGGGTTCAAATTTGGCTTCCCTATGATTTCAAAGAGGCATGGACAGAAACATATCATTTGACCTTTTTTCATTGAAAAATTAAGGAATCTAAGAAGGTAGGAATTTATCAGTCCGAAAGTGAATTCTGAGATCAAGTTTTTTAAGTTATTTTTTTCTTATTATGTGTGGTCAAGAAGAAAAAATTATGTTACGTCATAATGCCATTTTCCAATTTAGGTGGTGTGGCTGAATCACAGTGGACTGAAATATATGTTCAACTTTTTACACCTGCTATCGAACAATCTAGGCTTGGTTATGTTTGTAAGCGTTCCATATTACGAAGTGGTGCATTTACCAAAGACATAATACAAAATTTAAAAACAGCTGACGTCGTTTTAGCAGATGTTACATTCTTCAATGCTAATGTAATGTGGGAATTAGGTGTAAGACATGCACTATCAAAGAAAACAATAATGGTAGCAAGACATGATATGATGAATGAAAAAATAATTTCGGATATGAAAATATATACAGTTCATCCTTACGATCCAACTAATATTACTATGATTAATGAATTTAAAAAAATAATAAAGAATGAGCTTGTAGATTTTGAAAAAGATCCTGATCGTAATACCAGTCCAGTTTTTGATTTCATACGTGAAGAAGAACTCACTCTAACTTCCATTGAAAAAAGACAAATTATTAACAAATTAGTAGCGTTATTAAATGAATTTGCCTATAATTTGGATTTGGCTAAAGGTTTGCTCACTGAGGAATATAACGCAAATGCTAATGCTGTAACTACGAGAAGATACGAGGTGGATGCAATCTCACATATTTTGATTACCAATTACATTAACGGTGGAAATGACTTTGTGATATTATTACAAAAAATAAGAGAGATTTTGAAAAGAGCAAATCATTGGCTTAATCGTTTGTCTGAGAATAAAAGAACTGGAAAGCCGGTAGAACATTCAATAGATGTAATACAGAATAATGCAAAAAGTTTAGAAAAAAATTTGATAAAAAGTATCAAAATGACCAAGAAGTTATACTCATTGGCTAAAACAAATTCCTTAGAAAATGAGGATTCTTCTGTAATTATAGCAGATTCTGTTAAAGAGTATTTTGATTAAAGTTTGCATTGTTTTCTTTGAGAAAATTTAGAAATTAATCAATAGTTGTTTGACCTTCTTAGACTAGTCTGGAATAGATTTTAGAATATTTGTACAAAAAACACTACGTAGATACGATTCGTAAGGGTATTCCAATAGTTACTTCATTCAATCGATACCAACGTTCTACGTGAAATATTGCGTGAACATCGTAAATTCCATCGTTTATATCGTTTGGAATATGTAATTCTATGTAACTATTCGTTTTGTTTATGACTTGTAGATGTGGTCGTAAATCACCTAGAAAGAAATTAAATTTAATATATTGATTAGTGAATCCTTTTCCAAATACAAACAAATTTTCACCTGATCTAGTAGATTTTTTACTTAACCCCATAATCCAAAAATCATCGTCGGCAGACAGAGGATCAGTAGGAGTCTCTTTAATGGTTTTTTCATAAGACTTTGGATGAGATGTATCTTCAGATCCACGATCAAGAATACGAGATAGATTTCCTAATTTTTCAATTACTAAGGAACGACTCAGGTTACAATGATTTGTTTTAATCCAATTTTCAAAAATCACAAAAAATCTTTTTGTAAAACAAGTATCATCAAAATCTCCATTAGAGTGAAACATTTCTTTATTCAGATCCTTCAGTTCCAAATCATCAAATGGAACACCTATAAGCAAACCTCCAAATTTTTTAATAGCTGCATCTTCCATTTTTTGATCTCTAAAAAGAAAGTTAGCGCCTTTGGATTGCTTAAAATCAAAGTATTTTTTTAAAAATATACCAAAATGATAATATGCGATTTTAATCGATTTTGGGTCTGTTGAGATAGATGCTCTATTTATGCTCGTATAGGTATCCTTCGAGAATTTTGCAAGTGGAAAATAATAATCTTCTGCAAGCTTGTTGAATTGTTGTAATAACCAATGTTCATGAGA
The DNA here is from genome assembly GCA_964449865.1 of uncultured Candidatus Nitrosotenuis sp. Taxonomy (GTDB): domain Archaea; phylum Thermoproteota; class Nitrososphaeria; order Nitrososphaerales; family Nitrosopumilaceae; genus Nitrosotenuis. Next base: position 262,652 of record CAYVBR010000015.1, on the reverse strand, counting down.
TACTCGTTCTTGAAATCTAACATCTTGATTTACAAACGTTCTCTTAATGAGATATCCTAAAAAGCCTCCAATCAAAGCTCCTAAGGGTACAAAGATCCATCCAAGATAATCTGTTTGAGTTGGGTTTCCTAAATTGCCATCAGATTGCGAATATGCGATAAGTGGAACCATGATTAAGAGAAAAATTAATGAAATCCACAAAGTGGTACGCATGATATTATAAAGTTAAATACAATTATTTAACATACGATGATGTGAATAGAAGATACTCGCCATTTTTATGGTCATTCCAAAAGGACGAAGGTAAGATGAAGCACGCAACTAGTGGTGAAGATGTCGCCACCGCAAGCGTTAATGAAGAAATGAAAACAAAATTAGTAGAGATATTATATAATAGTCATCAGCAATATTTGTAGTGCTATGTCTGAATACAGTCAGCCATTCCTATGGAATTTTATAAAAACTATAAAACATGCAGAACAAACAGGATCTGAAGAAGGATTTTCAAAAAGCACCAATGAAGAAACTGACTCATCAATTGTTGAATACACAACTAGATCCGAAGAAGGGCTTACTGAGAGTGCAAATGAAGAGATTAGTTCTACGATTGCCGATTTTGTAACCCGTGGTGAAGATGAAACTGCAAAGGCTGCAAATGAAGACACCGTTTCAAAAATTGTAAGTGTGCATTATAATAAAAAAATTCCATCCTAATGAAAGCTCAAACAGTATTGTTGATTGGTAGAGCGACAGATCCTCACATAATAGGTATTAAAAAAGAGCTTGATCTTATGGGCGAGGAGTATTTTCTTATGGATTCATTAACTGTTAATGATTCAATTGTAATCAAAAATATCAAAGGTGGGTTTTGTGGATGGTTGCAAGTAAATGGAAAACAAATTGATCTAGAAACAATAAAATCTATTTGGAATTCTAATGCGCTACAAATTACAAATGAATCAGATCTTCTAGAAGAATCAAAAGAATTTGTTGAAAAAGAATGGACTGAGGGGATAATGTCTATGTGGAATACAATTAGAGGGACATGGGTCAATCACCCCTTAGCCATAGGATCAATTGGTAACAGGGTAAAACAGTTACAAATTGCATCTAAAATAAACCTCAAAACACCCAGAACCTTGGTCACAAATGATCCAGAAGAAATGAATAGATTTTTTGATGACTGCAATGGAGAAATGATAGCTAAAACTCTCGGAAGCTCACAAGGGTTACCACATAAGAAAATGATTTTTACTGAAAAATTATCGAAAAAAGATTTGGTACATTCTGATAATTTGAAATATGCTCCTGTTATGTTTCAAGAATATATTCCTAAGAAAACAGAATTTAGAGTAACAATAATTGGCGATAAAATTCATTCAGCCGAAATTCATTCGCAAAATAGTCTTAAAACTAAACACGATTGGAGACACTATGATGATTTTTCCAAAACACCATATGTCAAATCCGAATTAACTGAAGAAATTTCAACAAAACTATTAAAAACCATGAAAGAGTTTAATCTGAATTTTGGAGCATGTGATTTAATTCGAACCCCAAATGACGAATTTATATTTTTAGAAATCAATCCTAATGGAAGATGGTGGTGGATTCAAGAATTAACAAATATGAAAATTTCAGAAGATATTGCAAAATTTCTTGCTTATAATTAGTTAAATCTATTGTGTTAATTTACCAATAATTTCAACATGTTAATCTTTATTTTATTAGAGATTTTACCCAATAATCAAATTCAATTTTATTTTTAATATTCCGTTTAGTTTGTTTTGAGATTTCACCTTTTTAGATCCATTGATCTTAATTCAAGAATTTACTGCTGTTTGTTCTTAAATCGTCATTTAAATTCTCTAAATTGTTGGTCTAAACTAAAATAATCATTAAAAATTTCTAATTTTCAAATCCCAATCTTAATCGGGTTCTTAAACCCAATAACAACTTCAGCAGTATTCATACATGTCTTCAAATTTTAATTCATAGGTTTTGCAATAACTCTTTTAAATTGATCATTGGTGTTATGTCTATTGCAATTTGGGAATGAATTAGAACGAAAGTATCAGATTCTTAGTGGACGCAGAGACAAAAAGAGGAAAATCAGAACTAGGATCACTATGACCTATGTCTTTGGAATAATGACCATTATTTATCTTGGATTTGTTTTATTACGCGATGATGATTTTTTATCCGTAATTATTTCAATGATTATTGGCATAGCCATCCTATCTATAAGTAAAATTCTTGATAAAAAATCATTAAAATTTAATCTAACAAAACAGGAAAGAATATTTTTTGCATTTTATAATACATACGATAAATTAGAAAAATATGTCGTAGAATCAACGAATGAAACAAAAAATGATGCCATAGAAGCATTAGGGAGATTGTCCAGATTTATTGACAAGTGGAAAACGGATCTAACTCCCTCGCAGTTAGCTGATATCCCTAATTCAATTAGCAAACTGTTAACATCTTTAATGTCTATGATTAACACTGACAATAATAAAAAAATTTCTTCATTAAGAGATGCATTATACAAGATGGCAGAAGATTCAGCTAATGCTGAACCAAATATGGACGCCTTACAGAAATTTAATCATAATTTATCATCATTGTTCACAATGACGGTTTCAGCTACCTTGACTGTAAAGTACAGCATTAGAGGTAAGAATCGAATCAAGCAATGGCTCAAACAAGGCATCAGAGATGCAAATCGAATCAAGCAATGGCTTACAGAACATCCTAGGATGCTACTTTTTTTGATTGGTTCTGGAATGATATCTGGATTGTTATTTATTGTGATGTTGCCAGAAAAAATAACCACTACTGTTTCTACGGTCTATCTTGGGATCCTCGCAATAGTTAGTATAATTTATCAATTCCATGACAGAAAAAATCATGATCACAGATACTCATCACCGTCACAGGATAAATCAAATTCTACAAAGTCATACGACATACAAATTCCACCATATGCTTCAAAACATATCGACAGTCCTTATGTCGACCCTAGAGAATATACCGCTTCCAAAGATCATCCAATTGTTTGGCAGAACAATGATGAGGTATTTCATACCATCACCAGTGGTACAAGAAAAAAAATTGCTACAGACAATGATGTCGATGATGGAAAACCCGACGGGCTTTTTGATAAAACATTACAGCCTCATGAAAGATTTGAATTTACATTTGAGAAAGAAGGCATTTACCATTACTATTGTAAACATCACAAATGTTCTGAAGCCACAATTATTGTAAAATAAATGAATTATTTTTAGAAAAAATAAAGTCTTAAAAAAATCTGAAATACTGGTACAATTAAATATTGAATTTTTTCAAAAACCAAATTACTAACAAAATCACTAATTGATTATAGTCATCTTACACACCATAATAATAGACATCTATTTTTTATGCCATGATTAGTTAGAGCGTATTATGTGGGAAGAAAAAATTCTCGATAAAATCAAAGAAAAAATTAGTCTAAATCAGTACAAATCGGCAAAATTTCAGTTCGCACTAAACAAAGAATCAGAACAATGGAAAATAATCGCAGTTAGGATCACTCTCGATATTCACGAATCAAAAGAAAATAGAACGCTGATCGAATATGAAAGTTTTACCTTAGAAGATGTTTCATTACCAATCGATAGATTTCTTGAATTTCTTAAAATTTTAATAAAATCAAATACAGATCAAATTAGTATTGTTAATTCCACCCTTCAAATTCCAGATGGGCTTTATTTTGAATTAAAAAAATATAGACTGTGTTTTGTAGGTAATTTTGTTTCAGATGATCTTTATTTTTTATCAAGAGAACAATCAAGTAATTCTATTGGAATAAACAAACCAGTTTTTCAAATATATTTTTCATTACACCCGTCACTGCTTTCTAAAGAATATAGAAAGATTGATTTGAGTACTAATGAAATTCCATTTAGAGACATTACCGAAGCAATAAACCATTTTTGGAATACTCATTATGCCAGTCATCAATTATCTAACAATAATTTTCAGATTTATCTTCCAATATATGACGCGAGTATTGTAGGTTGTAAAGTCAAAGACAAGCATGTAAAACTAACATTAGACATTAACAATGAAAAAATAAAACCTCAAGAACTATCAGTGGGAGTAATCGCAGAAAATAAGAAAGATGAGGGCAAAAAAGAAAGACCCAGAATTTATGTGACTGAAAACACTGTCGAATTTGATCTTAATCTCACACCAGATTCGATCTATTTTTCCTTATCAAAGGGCAAAGAACGTCTAGATGAATTCCATTGGGTGCCATATTCTGAAAAATCACGTCTAAATGAAATTTTGACGACAGGATTTTTTGGAAAAGCCACTGATCCAATAACAGTTTCGAATTCATCAACAACTAAAAAAATAAACAATGATACATTAGATTTGCCTGTCCTAAGAGATAATTTTTCAGATGGAATTCGAGTGTTCATTAGTCACAAATTTGTTAAAAATGATCAAGAATTAGCACTTGAACTTCAAAGTATTTTACTTGACAATCATATCAACGGTTATCTTGCGGAAAGAACGAGAGAGTATGAATTACCAATAAGCGAAAAAATACAAAATGAAATACTAAGATCCGATTATCTTATTGCCATACTCACTACAGAATCCGTAAAATCAGCTTCAGTGAATCAAGAAGTTGGCTATGCTTTAGGAGTTAAAGTGCCAGTGATAATAATGGCTGAAAAAGAGATATTGACCGGCGTATTGACTCATGGTAGAGAACCAGAAGAATTTACACGCGAAAAATTTGACCAGCCTTGTAAAAATATTCTTGAGTATATTCAAAAAAATGGAAAACGTAGACGAATCTCTGAGGAAGAAAGAAAAGAAATGATCAAAAACGTCTACGAACCGTGTTATGATGGAATGATTGATGCATACAAGAGTCGTGAGTTTATCACATATATTCACAATAACCCCTGGGAAAAAATCAGTCCTGCTAGGAGATTAAGAACCGATGAAAAAATTAAAGAGTTATTTGAAAACTACTCTGTAGAATTACAAAAATGGAATAAAATGTACGTTGATTTCGGAAATCAATTTCAATCTAAACAGGATAAACTTGGTGACATTTTAAAGCCAATATTTCAAAATCTGAACTTTCTTGATGAAAGCGGACAATTCAACTTTACAGATAGGAAACTGACTCCGGGTACTTGGCTTCACTATTGTAGCGATGTTATCTTTGATGAAACTCTCTCAAATGAGGATGAGTTATATCAAATCCTTAAAAATCATTTCGGTAGGATTTGGGGAGAAGATTATTCTCAGACATTGGATAAGTGGAAAAGAGAAAGCCCACACATCTACAAAGAAATCATAAAAATTATTCCAGAATTAATAAAAATATTAGATACCAAACATACACATCAACAACTCACAGAACAGCGCAATATTTTGAAAGATCAAATTGAACGTCTGAAAAACACATTAGAGGAAATGATAAAATGAAAAATCTTGAGTAAAATATCATGACAGAGTTTGAGAGAGATCTTTTTCATCTTAGAAATTACTATGATTTATTGATGCAATTGTTGGAAATTCACTTTGGTAGAGGCTACACAATTACGACAAGTAATGAAACAAACCGAATGTATCTTGAATTATGTATCAAAATTGACGAAATTCTTTCAAAACCTGAACTACAAATGCTATCTTATGATTGGAAACCGTTTGAAAACTTACTATCTGTAGATCAAGATTATCCTGAGGGGGATTGGGAGTATGGTGGAAGGCAAAGATGTGGGGATTATCGAAGCAGAATTGAAGAAATATTTATCAAAAATGGTTCAAAAACATTCGAATTAGGTCAATCAGAATCAAATTTCATTGTCAGAACTACAAAATTTCTCCAAAACTATCGAAAAAAAAAATTAGATGACGACAAATTATTCTTAGAATCAGTTGAAAAAATGAAACCTAATTTTTTTCAGAATCCAATTCATGAAAGTAAAACCATAGATATACCAAGACGTGATTTTAAAGGGATTATGGAAATTTTCATCAGCCATAAATTCGTAGAATCAGATCAAAAACTTGCTTTGACTTTACGCGATTTACTACATGCCAGCAACTTATCTGGGTACATGGCAGAAAGCACAAAACAATATGAGGTATTAATAGGTGATAAAATTCGAAATCAAATCAGAAAATCGGATTATATTATAGCGATATTAACCTCGATATCTGAAAAATCTTCTTCTGTGAATCAAGAAATTGGCTATGCTTTAGGATATGGAATACCAGTATTGATACTGATAGAAAAAAACGTTCCACATGGAGTTCTTACACACGGTAGAGAGACAGAAGAGTTTTCGCCAGATAATTACGAAGAATGTTGTAAACAACTAATAGTCTACATACTGGAAAACGGAAAGAAAAAACGTACGAGTGATGAAGACAAAAAACTCTTAATTGAAAATGTGTATCGACCGTGTTACAATTCATTAATGAATGCTTTTAGACAAAAGAATTTCATCATAACCATTCCAGATGATAAATGGGGTTCACTAGAAGCATATTGGCAAAAGAAAACAGAGGAGGACATTAAACCGTTGTTTGAACAATATGCGGAACAGATTGAGCAGTGGGGAATCATTTTCAGAGATTGGGAGCAATTTTTCACTTATCACTTAGGTGAGTTAGTAGAATTGATTAAACCTGCTTTTGAGAGGGCAGATTTGCTCAAAAGTGATAGTATTGTACTTTCTGAAAGTGAATCCATGCAAGTCATACACTGGTTGAACAAATTTCGATATGTCTTGATTGATCCAAATATAAAAAATGCGTCGGAGTTACATGCCAAACTAAAAGGATTTGCAATGCTAACAAAAGATGCCCACGCACAGTGGTTGGACAGATTTAGTGCAGAAACAGATCTTTTTCGATACATGATGACTTGTCTTCCAGATTTAAGAAATGCAATAGATACAAAAACCACATACGAACAGATCGTAGAAGAACACCAAAAACTAAAATTAATAATAGAAAAATTGACTTCTGCATTAGAAGAGAAGCTAAAATGAATAAAAAAATTGATTCTATTGCAAATGTTGTAATTTTATCATTCCTTATTGTGATAACAGTCATATCACTAAGTATTGATGTTGGTGCCTATTTTGCAAATCATAGGGCGATCGACTTTGTAAATCGCGATGTAAATTATTTAACAAATATGCAAGGGACATTATCAGAAATCCCAACTTTAGAGAAACCCATTCTAATTCAACAATGTCAATCCATGTTGATTTCTTCAGTTCAGGATAAATTTTCATTTTATTCGTTAGCTACATTTCTTATGGCAATTGTCGCCGTCTATATTTTTAGAAATAAAATTACAGAATTTGATAATGACCCCGCAAATCGGTGGATGGTCTTTAAACATGGGAAAAAAGTATCGGCATTTTTAATTCCCATATTCATAGGAATAGCTTCAATGTTTTTTGGTTTTGCAATAGTTGCAGAACAATCTCAAGAACAAACGATTGGACAGATGTTATCAGGAATTACAGGTAATGAAACCGGTCAGAAGGATAAACTTCTGTTATTGGAGATACATATTTTCGATACATCTCAAACTTATTTTCGAAACCTGCATTATGGTTTTTATTTTACAATTCTTGGAATTTCCTTTTTTGTATCTTACATAACACAAGTTCTAAAAAGGAATCCAAACATGCTCAGCAGTGTGATTTTCTATAGTACGATTATCGCTTTTGTTTATATTTCATTATTCTTTTTAACTACGCCAGTACAAAGCTATTCAAATTTTGTAAATTCAGATATATTTAGAGAGAGTTGTAAGAATCTTGTAAATTCTCATAACTAGGTTTTACTGAAAAATAGGCGTTACCAAAACCAACTTTGAGTGATACTGTAAACATGAATAATTCTCAGAGATAATTCAGAATAGTAAAAATTAAAAAATGGTTATGGCAAGCATCATGTTTTCATGCCCAAAAGAGTGGCGCTATTTTTATTTATTATCGACAAACTTTTTTGAATGTTATTCTTCTATAATTTCTAATATTTTTTCTGGTGGAATCAAACCGTAGCTTTTCTTCAGTTCGTCTATCGTGTTCCATCCGCCTATCTCAGCCACCAAACCATAATTGTAATCCTTCTTTGACAGCCAATAATGAGCACCAATGTGCCGTAAAACATGAGTTGGATGATTGAAAAAATAATCATTTGTTTTACCCAAATGTCGATAAACCTCGGACAGAGATTTAGAGATCATACTCTGAAATTCTCTAGGCGATTCATCGTATTCGTGGATTCTTGTACCGCCACGTTGCTTTAGAAGGTCGATGCTTTTTTGCACGTCAGATCGTGTGATGTACTTGTACCATTTGCCGCCGCGTACATCTCTGGTTTTTGACTCAAATACAGTCATGATGTAGGTGGTCTTTCCAGTTTTTTTGCTGACGTGTTTTGTATAGTCAAGTGTCATTGAATACAATGCGGAAAACCTTGCGCATGATTCTATACCAACCCAGAACCAGCGATACACATCAGAGTCAAGCCCAAATCTTTCCCTGATGAATCTATCCGCAATTTCCATCTCTTCGCTTGAAATCCGAATGTCCGCGTAGTTCCCATGGTTGATTGTCTTTTGCGACATTACTCCCCTTACTCCGCGCTTCCAAGTCATGTCGTAAAAACCGCAAAAGTCGCGAACCGCCTGCGCTCGATGGTACACAATGCCAGAAATATTTGCGCTGTACCTTTTGCCGCGTGAGTCCTTTTCCTGTTTTCCCTGCTTGCATTGATGCGCAAACTCCCTTAGGATTTTCTCAGTTGCCCTGTTTGACACAAGCAGTTCTGACGGGTTTACCCTGCATGTGTTGCACACTGCCTCTAGGGCGCGAATTCGCGCCCTCCAAGTTACAATTGGGTTGCCGCTTCTCCTAGTTACGAGATCATCCATCCACTCAGATACCAGCGGATCTTTTGTGATGTCGTGCATCTTGTTGAAATTTCGAAAAGCCCAGTCTTCTGATTTTGGTGGGCAGATTCTGCCGTTTTTCGTCCTTGGCAGGTCTTTGGCTTGTTTGAGGTACAGATAGGTAGTTTCACGCGATATTCCCAGAGTCTTTGCAATCTCTGTAACAGACATCGGATAAGGACGCCTAGGGGAAGTTCCCAAAAGGAGGCTTGTTATTTCTTGGGTCAGTTCCTCCCTTGTTGTTCTTCTGCCGTAAAGCCTTACGCGTGTCTTTTCTGGCAACTCAAAACCCCTGTAGAAAACGTTGAGGGGAAAAATTTTTCCCGCAAAATACAGGACATTTGCTCCATGTACCCATAATCCTAATACACAAAGACATAGATTTTAAAAACCTAAACCAAACTGAGAGTCGTGGATGCAATCATTCTTGCAGGTGGCAAAGGAACCAGACTAAAGCCACTAACAGACTATGTCCCAAAGCCGCTAATTCCAATAAACAACAAGCCAATCATAGAGTGGCAAATAAGACATCTCAGAAAACTTGGCATAAACGACATAGTCATATGCACAGGATACAAGTCAAAGCAAATCGAAGACTTTCTTGAGAGAAAGGCAAGTTTTGGCGCCAAAGTAAGATTTTCGTTTGAAAAAAGTCCCCTTGGGACTGGAGGCGCAATCAAAAAAGCGGCAAAGATGATCCACGGAAACTCGTTTCTAGTTTTAAACGGCGACATCATCACAAACATCGACATTACACAACTGTACAAAAAGAAAAACTCGATTGCCCTAGTCGAATTAAAAACCAAATACGGCACGGTAACCATACAGGACGACAGGATAACAGAGTTCAGGGAGAAAAAATCAGTGCAAAACGTCTGGATGAATGCAGGCATATATCACCTGGACAAAAGCATTGTTGGAAAGCTGCCTGCAAGTGGCGCAATTGAAAAAACAACATTTCTCAAATACGCAAAAGACGGAAACCTGCATGGAATGAAATTCATAGATTCATTCTGGTTTTCAATTGACTCCCACAAGGATTTGGAAGACTGCTCTGAGACCCTGCGGCTCAAAAAATACAGAGGTTTTGCCAAGTAAGACATGAAACTATCATACAGTTTAGGCTCACTCCTGTCAATTGAGGATCTTTTGAATTGCGCGCAAAAGCTGTCAAAGAGAAGAGTTGAGGCAGTGTGGGTTCCTGAGACATGGGGCATGGAAAACTTTGCAATGCTTAGCGCAGTTTCACAGAAAATAAACACTGCAAAGATCGGCTCGTCAATTATCAACATCTATTCTAGGAGCCCAGTGCTAATTGCCATGGGTGCTGCAACAGTAGACACCATATCAAACAAAAGACTGATTCTAGGGCTAGGCACAAGCAGTGTGCCAATTGTACAAGACCTGCACGGCACTAAATTTGAAAAGCCCCTAAGACGCATGGAGGAATACGTGGAAGTAATTCGGCTTGCACTGTCTGGAAAAAAAATAGACTATGCGGGAGAAATTTTTTCCCTCAAAGGGTTCACTTTGCTGATAAGGCCACCGCGACAGGACATACCGATTTATCTTGCCGCAATAAACCAAAAGATGGTAGAACTCACCTGGAAGGTTGCAGACGGAGCAATATTTTACCTAAGGCCAATATCAGAAATGAAGAAAACGATTTCAAAAATGCAATCAAAGAGAAAGATAGACGTTGCATGCCAGTTCATCACATGCATTTCAAATGACGAAAAAAAGGCAAAAGAGCGCGCAAGAAAGACAGTTGCGTTTTACGTATCAGTTGGAGAGATTTACCGAAAGTTTCTTGCCGAAAACGGATTCAGAGATGAAACAGCACAAATCCACGACGAATACCTGAAATCGGGATTCAAGGCAAACCACGAACTTGTAACGGATCATATGCTAGATTCACTTACAATATGCGGACTGCCAAGCCAGGCAAAAGAGCAGCTTGCCAAAATTTACGATGCAGGCATAACGCACCCGATAATCCAATTCAACCCAATAGGAAACACTGACGAATCATTTGATTTGTTGACATCCACGCTAAGTGATACAAATTGAACAAAGTAGGAATAGTAGGATACGCAGACACAAAATTCTCATCAGACGACATACCGATAGAATCATCGATGACGTCAGCAGTCAGGCTGCTTTTTGAGCAAACGCCAAATCTTGGCCAGAAGGACATTGACGCAGTTCTCACGTCCACTAATGATAACAAAAAGTACCTATCCCCAATAGTTTCAGAACTATCGGGAATCGCGCCAAAGATTTCCCACAACGTGGAGAACCTTTGCAATTCAGGCACAAATGCGACCGTTTCAGCCTTTTCATATATCGCATCAGGTCTGGCAGACGTGGCACTAGTAGTTGGTGCTGAGCGATTTGACAGTCCTGGGCAGGTGCTAGAGTGGGATGACTCACGCAGTGAGTTCAAACACCCGATATTTTGGGCATCAATGTTTACCAAGGCGCACAAGCGAAAATTTGGCACCACTGATGAGCAGCTTGCTTATGTTTCTGCAAAAAACCACAGGAATGCACTAGACAACCCAACTGCATACAATCCTAAAAAATACACAGTTGAGGAAATAATGAGCTCTAAAAAACTAACAGACGACCTCAGGCTGCTTGACTGCTCAAGACCGTGCACTGGAAGCTCCGCAATTTTATTAGCGTCGGAAAAATCCGCAAGAAAATTCACAGACACACCGGTTTGGATTTCTGGAATTGGGCAAAAGACAACTTCGGCAAGCTTTACAAAAAACGATCTTACCAGTATCGAATCAACAAAAATTGCAGCTCATGAGGCATTTGCAATGTCAAAGACAAGCCCGGAAAGAATCGATGTTGCAGAAATACACGATGCGTTTACAGTGTGCGAGTTGATGGTCCTAGAAGACATCGGGATTGCACAGAGTGGAAAAGCAGGCCATCTTGTCTCTGATCTTTACAGTACAGATAATAAAAAAATCAATCCTCGGGGAGGGCTGATTGGTTCTGGTCACCCACTTGGCGCAACAGGCATTGCACAGATTTCTGAAATCACGAAACAGTTGCAAGGAAGGGCAGGAAAAAGGCAAACCGAAAATCCGAAAATCGGCCTTGTACAAAACATGTCTGCCGCTGCAACATCATCGACGGTTTTGGTATTGGAATCATGAGTGTTTTTGAAACAGAGCTAAAGAACGGAAGATTCGTAATTTCAGAGTGCCCAAGGTGCCAAAAGGTGATTTGGCCTGCAAGCGAGTTCTGCACTCACTGCTTTGGCAATACAGTATGGCGCACCATAAACGACCCAGGCACGCTTGTAGAATATTCCTCAAAGGACGGCAAGATGTTTTGTATTGTGGAATTTGAGAACTCTGTCAGAGTCATGGGCGAACTCCACGCCAAAACTCCAGCAGTCGGCCAGAAAGTCAAGATCTCAAGCTGCGGTTTTGACAAATCGCCGCAATTTGCATTTAATCAAGAATGATTATGACGATACTCATAAAACCAAATCAGTCAAGGAATGACAAATGAAGCTAAGCATCGAAGAAAATTTTCTAAGAATAGAGATGAAGTGGTGGGAAAAGGTCCTCGCGTTTCACAACTCGATGAGAGTTCCGTTGTCCCACATCACGTCAATTGACACAGGCCCCCCACCATCCACTTGGAAGGAGTTCAAGTGTCCCGGATCATATGTCCCAGGCATAATCAAGGCGGGAACGTATTACACAAACAGAGGAAAAGAGTTCTGGTGCGTCACAAAAGGGAAAAACGTCCTGCAAATAGGACTGGACAGCGAGCGGTTTTCAAGACTGGTTTTAGAGGTTGCAGACAATTCATTTTGGAAAGACCAGATATCGCAACACATGACATGATATGTGCACCGAAAAGGAATTACAAGCAAACAGATCTTCACAAAATTGTGGATAATACAATAACCTAGTCACTATAACGAAACAAATCAAACCACAGTCATTGAAAGCAGTAAAGTCGGTACTTTTGCTAAAATCGTCTAAAACAACCACAAAACCAGATCCACCAGCCAAGGACAACAAAAAAATTGCAAGAACCAGACGCCAGCGAGGCTACAACTGGGAAGACACCCTAGTGAAGCGATTTAATGCAATGCAGGACTGGAAGGCATTTAGGCTGGGATCGCCAAGCGTTGGACTGCCAGACATTCTGGTAGTAAGTACCAAGCACAGCACCATATTTACGATAGAGGCAAAATCAGGAACGACAAACTCCCTGACTGTCCCATATGACCAAATCCAAAGATGCCTAAAGTGGACAGACACGTTTGAGATTTACGGCACTCGCAAGGTCATATTTGCATTCAAGTTCTTGTCAAAAAAGAGAATCGGGCTAGGGCTGTACGAAAAAAGGGAACTAAGGGAGTTCTACAAGGTCTGGGATAAAACTAACCAAGTCAACGACTTTGTCTGCAGTTATGAAGGCGAAACTTTTTCCATGATTGACGGAAAACGCCAGAGACTCGACTTGAAGGATCATGTGATGCCGTTTAAGACGAGACATACAAAAGCTGCCTAAAATAGTGCCAACCAGACACAGACTGGGACAATTCTTTAATTATCCTTTCACCATACTATATCCATGAGCTTTGAACAATTTGTTGACGAAAGGATGTTGGTAAGCCACAACGTCTTTGGAAACAAGGAAATGAAGATCAAAATAATCGAGGTCTCTGACGAGCACCCTCCATCACAGTGGAAGTTCGGAAACAGGGTAAAGGTAAACAAAATTTTGGTCACAATAAAACACCTTGCAACCCAGCAAATCGAGGAGGGCGAGTTTGATATCGACGTAATCGAAAAAGAACTCAAAGAAAGAAGCCACTATACCTCGACAAACAGATGGGTGTCAGTAAACGACATCAAAAACGGATACGTGGTAAACACAAAGCACTTCTCTCTTATCAGCGACGCAGTGGCGCTAGAATACATCACGTTCTGATCTCATTTTTGTGACCCGCCAAGAGGGAAAACTATAAGACTGCATACGAAAAAGACAGGTCATGCTTACAAGGGAGATTTCGATTAGCGGCACCGATTACCACATAACTTTGACTGATCAGCTTCTCAACCAGGTAAACAACCTCAAGTCATTATACAGTGCGGCGTACGAGGATCCGGAAAGCTTCGAGCAGGTAAGCTCCGAGATATCAAATGCCATAACCGAGATAGCCGCACAGGCAGAGCCGCCTGTTGCAGACGACGATCTTGACAAATTCATCCAAGAGATAATCAAGGTGGTTGACAAAAAGGCAGCAGAGATTGAGGAATTAGAGGGTAAGGTGGCAAAAGCAAAAAAAGAAGCCAAGCCAGAAAAGCACTCCAAGTCAAAGAAATAACATCATTTTAGCTCCAAATCAGCAAAAGATATGCAGTTTTAGTTATATTCGGGAATGAAGTAATCATGCTTATGCAAACACATTGTGAGTGCGGCATTTGTGGCCACTACACCGAGTCAGAGTGCATCAACAAAGAGTGCAAGTGTTGTATAAACTTCCATGTTCGTTCGGGTGCAAAGAAGTCCAGTTAAAATACGCAAGTTGCATCATTTCATAATTGTCAAAAATTGAAAGTCTGGAACAATTCAAACTAGTCAAGGGCTCAAACTTGGGCTTTATCGTATTCTCTGACGACACGTCAAAAACCATACACCAAAGTAAATGCGATTTCATAACAGAGGGCAAGTTTGCAAGTAATGATAATGGGTTTCACTGGTTTTCCTCAATTGACATGGCCAAAAAATCATTCAGCCTTACCATGTGCGATGCCTGCAAGCCGGGCGACTAGGTTCTGTGACAGCTGCAATTTTTTGACCAGTGCCTTGAGCAGCCAAATATTTTATGATCCTTGCATCCGCAAATTACGCATTTTTTTTCAGCCAATTACAGCCCTCGGATAAACGCGCTGATGTGTCCAATTAAGTTTTTTTCATCCAGCGCATCAAGGATTGAAAGCCTGATACCCCTTAGCCGCATCGGGTCATCAGAATACAAAAGCGACACAGTCTCAATTTCCCTAAAAAAGTCATAATTTTCCAAGTAAAACTTGGACGGCGACAGAAAGTAATGATAGTCAGTTGCCTCCTCAGGATTTGCCTCAATCTTGTTTACCAGCACTTGTAGGAGTCCGGTTATCTTGGCAAGTTCTTTTTTTATCACGTCAAGATCTCCCGGCTTGTCTTTTAGATTTTGCAAAATCGCACCAGAGTCAGATATTTGTTGTAGGATTCCGTCAATATACTTGGAAAACACGGTCATTTCTTGTACTCGCACGCGACCATTCAAAAAGGTTAGGCCTAATTGAGATTGGCAAATCATCGGTTCAAATTTAAACTGGTATTTTATTTGCAAAGCATTGAACGATAACGCATACCTCAAGTGCATTGATCCTTCCTGCGGGTTGGAGTACCCAATCACGTCAAGAAACATAGAATGTGAGAAAGGTCACCTCCTTGACGTAAAATACAAAAAATCGCCATCATCAGAACTAAAGGAATTATTCTATACCAGACGCAACTCTCAAGGCAACATTTTCAACGAAAGCGGAGTGTGGCGATTTAGAGACCTGCTCAACTTTTGCCAGATAGACACCAGAAACGAGGAGGAATGCTCAAAGTATCTGGTATCACTTGACGGGGCAGAGGGAAGGCAGTCAAAGCCCTACCAGATGTCAAAGGTTGCAGAGTACATCGGAGTGAATCACGATAATTTATGGCTCCAGCCAGAAGGATACAACCCGAGTGGCTCTTTCAAGGACAATGGGATGTCAACTGCCATTACCCATGCAAAGCTAATCGGAGCAAGAAAGATAATCTGCGCGTCAACTGGAAACACTTCGGCTGCAGCTGCAATGTTTGCAGCAAACGAGGACATGGACTGCCACGTGTATATTCCTGCAGGACAGATAGCCCCAGGAAAGCTAAGCCAGGCATACCAGTTCGGAGCACAGATAATTCAGGTGCAGGGAAATTTCGATGACGCGCTGGCAAAATCACTAGACGATGCAAAGAACCAGGACGGATATACAGTAAACTCTGTAAACCCGTTTAGAATCGAGGGGCAGAAAACAATCCCTTATCGTGCCATAGAATATCTGAACTGGCAGGCACCTGACTGGATAGTGTATCCAGGAGGGGCACTGGGAAACATTTCAAGCTGCGGCAAGGCGCTGATGGAGCTATACGAGTGGGGCTGGATAAAAAAAGTCCCAAGAATTGCCGCGATAAATTCGGATGGTGCAAGCACGTTATACGATTTGTACAACGGAAAATTTGAGGGCTCAGAACTCAGGTGGAATAAAGGAAAGCCGGATACTGATTTGATAAAAAGATACTACAAGAACATGGATGAAAAAGGAATACGCCCAAAGACAAAGGCGACCGCAATTCAAATTGGCAGGCCTGCAAACATCCTAAAGGGATTAAGGGCGCTTGAATTTACAAACGGAGTTGTCGAGCAGGTATCTGATTCAGAAATGCTTGACGGCATGTCAATAGTTGGACTAAACGGGTTTGACTGCGAGATGGCATCAGGTGCAACGCCGGCTGGAATAAAGAAACTAGTCGAAAAAGGAATAATCAAAAAAGACGATGTCGTAGTAGGCATACTGACAGGCAGACAGAAGGACTCTAGTCTGCCCGTAGACTATCACAACAATCCAGCAAACAGGTTTGCCATCCCTCCAAGGGGATAAGGCTAGCCTTTGGTTTAATATAGCCAAACACAATAATGTAACCTATAGTTGGCAGTAGGTTCTAAAAAAGCAGTATACGCTGCATTATTTGGAAATTTAGGCGTCGCAATAAGCAAGTTCATTGCAGCCATATTTACAGGGAGTGCGGCAATGTGGGCAGAGGCATACCACTCTGCGTCAGATACGTTCAATCAGGTTTTGCTTTTGTTTGGAATGAAGACCAGCACAAAAGCTGCAAGCTACCAGCACCAGTTTGGCTATGGAAGAGATCTCTTCTTTTGGTCATTCATTGTCGCAACAATGCTGTTTGGAATATCTGGCATATTGTCACTAGAGCAGGGCGCAACATCTTTGATCCACGGAAACTACAAGCTTGAAAACGTACAGGTAAGCTACATCATATTGCTAATTGCGTTTTTCTTTGAGGCAAACGCACTTAGGATTGCACTAAAACAATTCACAAAGACAATCAAGGGCAGGGGTGAAAAGATCACTTTTGCAGCACTGATCAACGAGTTCAAGGAAAGTAAGGACACCACGATCCTAACAGTCATTGTAGAGGATTCTGCAGCACTGCTTGGGATAGCAATAGCTGCTATAGGAATTTTCCTGTCCGACATGACTGGAAATTCAGTTTATGATGCAATAAGCTCGCTTTTGATTGGAACTCTTTTGATGTTTTTTGCGTTCTTTTTGGCAAAAGAAAACAGGGGGCTGCTCATTGGAGAATCAATCACACCAAGAGAATACAAAAAGATAGTCAAATCAATTACAGAAATTCCAGAAGTAAACAGACTCATAACCATGAGAACCATGCACTTGGGGCCTGAGGATATTTTGATTGGAATTCAGGTGAATCTAATAGACAACCTAGATACTGACAAGATAGAATTGGTAACTGACGCAGTCGAGCAAAAAATAATGGAGATAATTCCAAAGGCAAACAGAGAGCACATCTTTGTTGAAATTGAGCGAGAGAGAATAAAATAATTTGCAGTTATTTTTTGGCAAAGAACTCTTCTAGTTCTTTCTTTTTCTCAGCCATGTGAAACAGGCTTTCGGTGTGCCTAAATGCCTCCTCGTACGGTTTTTGGAACAGCATTGCCTGCATCAGGATGTGGTTTTCGGGGATTACTATTCCAGTTTGATCATCAGAGTATGCCATCTTGATGGTATCGCCAATTGATTCTAGCATGTTTGCATGGATGTGAATCATGTTGGTGTCCTTGAAGCTAAACCTCATGGACTCGGCGGCGTCACGGATTTGTTTTGTTCCCTTGGCAGTCCACAGGGTGGCTACCCCGTATTCGTTTTTGAAAAGATCCAAAATCTCAGAAGGTGCAGGAGCCGCGTCTTTGAATCTAACAGTCATAAGATGAAGGTGCATCTGTCGGGTAGGAACTTTGATTACTTGCAAAAACAGCGGCGTGTCTTTTCCCATGTATTGCTTCACATCATCCCCATGGTGCGGGTTTGGGGTCCACTCTACAGTATCAGGTACAGACTTGCTTGTCTGCTCAAGGTCTGCCCATCGTCGCACCAGGACTGCATCAAATCGAACCAGCAGGGAGTGATATTTTTCGCGCAGCGGTTGTAGTATTCTTCCCATCCCAGTTACGTTGCAGCTTCCCTGCATGACGTGTTTTTTGCCAGACGCATCTTTGTAGTTCACACGAGAGTTGAACAGCAAGTCAGAGACGCGCTCATCTCCAGATACAGACTCGCCTCCCTGGTATATTGCCATCACGCCCTTTGGCTCATAGAGGTGTTTTTTGTTGACATAGCCGGTGCCGCCAGGAGTGGCATCAATTACAAGATCACAGTTGTCAAGTGCGCTTTCAATCGTTCCTTTGATATTGTAATTCTTAAAAGAGCCGATATTTTTTTCAGGGACATAAACGTCAAACCCGCGGGATACTGCGTCGTTTACCTTGTCATCCGGGGAATTCTTGCCTATTCCGATTACCTTGATTTCAGGATCGTCTTTGATGAACTGCACGATGCGGTTTCCGATTGAGCCATACCCGTTCACAAAAACGCGTTTCATGTTTTTTTCAAAGGCTCGGGATTTATTTACATTACACTCTTTTCTACGGATTTAAGCTAGAATTAGTCGACATGGATCCTTGTTTTGTTTCCTCACGAAGTGCCTCAATTTTGTTTATCGCGTGATCCAATTCGGTCTTTGTCTGCTCAACGGTGCTCTCCTTGCTTGTGATTGGGGACAGTACAAAAATTGAAAGCACTACAAGTGAGGATAGCGCTATGATGACTGTCACGGTCCACATTTTATCTCCAGACCACATATTTCCAAGCAATGATTATGATCGCCATTTCGTTTTAGATTAATGTGAATGTGTGCAGTTTGTCCACACAAGATAAAGAACTAAATTAATCCAAATTCGACTGGTTTTAGTTGAACATACACGCGCCATCACTGGCAATAGGTGCAGGAATTGCAGCAATCGTGATAATCGGGGTATTTTACGCAATGTCTACGAATTCTGGAACTCCATTTAGCGTAGAGAACATAAAACCATCAGAACACGAGGATGCAAAACCTGCGCAGGCTGAAAACGAGCCTCAAACCATAAACATGTCAGTGCTGACTGAGAACGCGTCACCATTATTGGGTGATCCAAGCGCGCCAATCACAATAATAGAGTTTGGAGACTACCAGTGCTTTTTCTGCAACAAGTTCTTCCATGAGACGGAAAACCAGATTCTTGACAACTACATAAAGACTGGAAAGGTGAAAATGTTATTCAAGGACTTTACCATAATAGGCCAGGATTCTGTCACTGCGGCACATGCGGCACATTGCGCAGGCGAGCAAGACAAGTTCTGGGAGTATCACGATGCGTTGTATAACCATTGGACAGGCGAGAACAACGGCTGGGCGTCTCCTGAGAACCAGATCAAATTTGCCAACGAACTTGGACTAGACATAGATGCATTTGCAGAGTGTACGTCAAGTGAGAGGTACATGAAGATGATTCAGGCGAGCGCAGATGATGCAAAGACGCTAGGATTCACAGGAACTCCAGGATTCATAGTGGTCGGGGCAAACAACAAGATAGCAAAGATACCGGGAGCCCAGCCATACGACGTTTTCGTCAAGGTCCTAGATTCAGAAGAGCTGAAAAACAACTAGAATTTTATTACTTGGGCCAGTTCGTATTGCGTGGATTTTAGCTGCGTTCAGGATTGTTCCCAGTGCTGCATAGAACGCGAGTATTATCCTTCAAAAAAATTCGGCAAAATTGGCGTACTTGTCATGCCTGAGGAAAAAGAAAGAATCCACGCCCTTGCCAAAGCAAACAACCTAGATGTGACAATTCTACCCCGAATTGGAATATCGTACAAGCCTGACGAACCGGAAGATGTCATCGCATACCAGATGATGGGAATTGAGGAAAACGGAAACACTTGTCCGTTTCTTGACACAGAGTCTGGCAAAAAATCCCCGCACGGCGGATTTCCATGCAGGATTTACGAGCAGAGGCCGCTTGCATGCAAGGCGTACCCATTATCAGACACAGATCCAATCGTGCTTGACTCAAAGTGCAAGTTCTGCCAAAACCACGGAAACTCAAGTGGCAATCTTGCAAACGAAACAGAGGCCCTGATAAAAATAAAGGTCAAGATGTCCACAAATGCGCCAGTCATTTGGAGATACGCTACTGGTGTCGGGGAACCAGCCGACAGATCAGCCATACAAAAAGGATGGTTCAAAGAATCATGACATGTTTCCAATTTAGGCAAAATAACTAAAAATTACATTACACATAACAATAGTTGGAAAAAATTCATCAAACAAATTCAGATAACAGAAAATATCGCAAAATTGTACATCATTACACGTTTGTAGAATAGGTTTGGTTGACAAACCTTATATTCAAATTTGAGAAGGGAAGCTCATGGCGGCAGGCATAGATGACATAGCCATCTATATTCCAAGGCTTTTTGTTGATTCAGCAGACTTTGCAGTAGCAAGGGGCGTTGATCCTGCAAAACTAAAGCAGGGTTTGGGAATATCCAAGATGGCAATAGTAGACACCAATCAAGACCCGGCATGCCTGGCTGCAAACGCATGCCTCAAACTAATGCAGAAAAACAATGTAGCCCCAAGTGATGTAGGCAGGCTTTACGTCGCGACAGAATCATCCTTAGACGAGTCAAAGGCACTAAACTCCTATGTTATTGGAATGCTCGAGCAGGTGTACGGTCCAGACTCCTTTGAGCACTGCGGCGGAATAGAGTGCAAATTTGCGTGTGTGAGTGGCTCTTACGCGCTGTATGACAATTCCAACTGGATTAGGGCAGGAGAGGCGGAAGGAAAGTCAGCAATAGTAGTGGTTTCAGACATTGCCAAATACGACATGGGCTCGACTGGCGAATACACACAAGGCGCGGGAGCTGTTGCAATGCTGCTCAACGACAAGCCAAGACTGCTCCAGTTTGACGCAAAAACAACATCAACTTCGATTAAAAATGAGTATGATTTCTACAGACCATTTGGAAAAGAGACGCCGATCGTTCACGGTCAGTATTCTAATTTGCTATACTTGATTCAGGTCAAAAAGGCATTTGAGGCATACAAGAAAAAGGCACTATCCACAGGAATAATCAAAATAAACGAAGGCGAGACAATTTTGGATCACATCGATTATCTTTGCATGCACTTGCCATATTCTAACATGGGTAAAAAGGCACTCTCATACCTGCTCAGAAGGGAATGGAGAAACTTGCCAAGATGGAAGAGAACTGTAGAGCAGACAGGAATGGAAGAACCAGTTCCAAAGGATCCACGTGGTACAATAGAATCAATTTTGGCAGACGAGGAATACATGACAAAGGATCACGAGTTTACCAAGCTTTTCACAAAGACAAAAGAATACAGGCAGTTCTACGAAGACAAGCTTGCAAGTTCCCTTATCGCATCCACAATGATTGGAAACTTGTACACTGCATCACTGTACCTAGGATTTAGAAGCTGCCTAGAATTTGAATTCCAAAAGGGAGTTGACTTGGCAGGAAAGCGCATAGGATTTGGCTCATATGGTAGCGGAAGCAGTGCAATGGTGTTTAGCGGAACCGTGCAATCAGACTATAAAGAAATTGTAAAGAACATGAATCTCGAGATGGAGATAGGCGAGCGCTACAAGCTTTCACTTGAGGAATACGAGGAAATTCATGAGAACAAACGCTCGCCGGATCAAAGTCTTTTGGACGCCAAAAAAGAATTTGTCCTAGTAAGTATCGAAAACACTCCTGAAAGCAGGGGCGAGCGTAAGTACGTCTTTTGCGACTAGGTTATTTTCTGGCGTAAATCCCACCGGCAGCATAAGATACCGCAATTAAAATTCTGGAGAGCAAAACTGCAATGTCTTGCAATACGACTAGCTGCGTGTCTATGAAGACTGCAATCGGTATCGAGGCCAGTGCAATGCAGCCCACAATCATCTGTTCTTTGTTGTCCTGATTGCTAAATCTCTTCATTATAACATAAGTCGAGAGATTCCCAAGTCCAATTCCAAGAAGTATCAGATATTGCAGTAATGACGGAAATGCGGTAATCGCTACAAACGGCCCTGCCCAGCAGAGCCCATTTATCGCACTGATGTACGGAGGCCACTTTACGCTGTTCTTCATCCTCTGGCGAATCATCGGAAGGATCTTGGCAAACTGTCTGAAACTGACACCAACTATCACCCCAAAGCTTCCAACCCAAACTATCCCGTAGTAATAGAACGGAAGATTGTTTTGAAAAACTACTTCGCTTAGAACTGCGCCAGACACAACTGCAACTGAAACACATATGAAAAGAAAACCAAACGCTCGTCGTATTTCAATTGATGACGATTCCAACAAAACTGCTGTAAGGCATTCTAGTTATAAGCCATAGACAGTTTTGGAATGCCGGGAAAAAATCATGCAGGATTAAAACCTGAAAACGTGATTATTTTACAATGTCACTTGCAAGTGTTTTAAAATCAGACTCGTACCAAGTTGTGACGTATTCCTTGTTTTTTGCAGGCAGGATGTTAATTGCAATATGAGAGAAGACGCCCCTTTTACCTGCGGAGCCGTGAGTGTGAAGCGTGCCCCTTTTGACATACACCACGTCGCCCAGACTGAGGCTGACTTTTTGGGTTTTTTTGATGCCAAAATGATCCTTTCCAGTTCCAATTTTTGAAAATGTTTCCAAGGTTCCGCTTCCTTTTGTGACAATCAGTATTTGATTTCCGTTATGCATGTGCAGCTTGGTTTTTGCGCCATTCTCAAAATAAACATGATAGATGTACTGTTCTTTTGAGTTTATCACGCCAGAGACGTCAGTCATGCGAACCTTGGCAGTAAACCAGTTCGGGTTTATTTTTCGTATTTTTGAATTAGAAAACAGATTTACTTTTTTTACACTCATTTATTCCACGATAAAGTTGAATTTGCACTAGATTTGAGTATTTTGGAACCGACGTCCAACTGCCAAAGACAAAGACCAGACCCGTGGACAATGCAAGTCAAGATAGTTTTTGAACGCGCCCTATTTTGCCGCCCTCTAGCTCGACTTTGATCCCATGGGGATGAAAGCTGCTCGATGTGAGGATTCTCTTGACTTTTCCTTCAGTGAGTGCTCCAGTGCGCTGATCCTGTTTTTGCACTATCAACACGTTTGCGCCAATTCTTATTTTGTCCCTTGAAGGCACGTTATCCAATGAATGTACACAGAGTATCAAATTTTAAAACTATGCCAATTGGGAAACAAACATGACATACGAGGTAGATGAGGAGGAAAAAGCCCGATTCACCCCAGAGTCAGGATTCAATTTGGTTGGCATAGACCCGTTCGGATCTCGCGGAAACCAGTTGTACATGATAGAGCACTTTGAGCGCTATCAAGACGCACTGGTCGCAAAAAAGTCAAGAAAGAATCCCGACGAATACTTGATACTATATCCAGGAGAGTAGGAAATTTTCATTTTTACAAGTAACTGCCAATGCAGAAATCGGATTACTTGGTTGGCATCGCAATTTGCGAGGGGATTGCGCCGACAGATGCGCCTTGTTCAGGCACGGCCGCGTTTGATTTTGGGATTCGTATGGTAAAGGTCGTGCCCTTTCCAATTGTACTTGTAACGCTGATCACGCCTTTGTGTTGTTCGACTATCGCCTTACAGCTTGCCAGCCCCAAACCGGTTCCTATCTGTTTTGTTGTAAATAACGGCTCAAATATTCGCGGCATGACATCTTTGGGTATTCCACAGCCGCCATCAATTATCTGCAATGTTGCATAATTTCCATCATCAGAAAGTCTAACATCCACCTGGCCAGAGTTGTTCATAGCCTGAATCGCATTCATTATGAGATTTGTAATCATCACCTCGAATTTGATAAAATCGCACGACGCGTAGACAAAATTATTTGGAAGGTTGATTTTTATCTCGTCTGGCTTTGCTATTTTGTCTATTGCCGAGATAATGATTTCGTTTAAGAGATTATTTGTTACGGTAAGCTTGCTAGGCCTGACAAAGTCAAGTACTTCATCTATTTGGTGTGATATACGATTTATCGCCCTGTGCAATCTGCCATAGCAGATGATTTTTTCTTCAATTTTGAGTCGTTGTTTGCTTTCCATTATTTCTACAACATTCTTGATTACCGACAATGGGTTTCGTAAATCGTGTGCAAGTCTTGCCGCCAGTTCCCCTATGACTTGGAGTTTGTCAGTGTCGGCCTGATTCCCAAGAGCAACTTGCTGTATTTGCACGATTGAATCGCACTTGATTCCAAATTTACTGTGATGATCCCTGATCGACTTCTCGTTTGGGGAATCCAAAACACAGTATAACTTTTGTTGCTGGGAATTGAAAAACATCTCTTTTGTATAGATGTGAGATTCAAATTCTTTGTTTATGATATTTTTGAATAAGGTTAGTGAATCAGCATCAATAAAATGCTCATCGAGAAAAACAGGCACGAGAAATTTCCTTTAAGATTTTATAATTAGATTTATGTTTTCGATTTGTTCAAACAATATCTAGCATTATGCGATATAACTCAAGCAGATGTTTTCATTCTGTTAAAATTGCAAAACGGGGTGGCAAAGTCATACTATTCACGCCTAGAACCCAGAAAGTAAATACAATGTTGTTTGTTCATTTTAAATATCACAGTAAACATTAGGTAGAATTTCCGAAATTCGTCATTGGTAAAGCACATTAATCGAGTCACAAAGGACGGACAGCCAATTTCAGGTCAGAGTACTTCAGCGGAGGATGAATGGTCGCACATCACAGGAGCTGGGTCTAAAATTGAGATTCAGGATGCAGCGGATGTAACTGACAGATCAATCTTCTTTTCAAACAAGCCACAAATCATATCAAAACACGAGGAAGTATTACAGAAATCAAGAGATTTCCACGACCAAATCCTCGATACCAACCAATATCAAAAATTCGTAAATGCCACGCTCACGCAGAAAATGGCAAACGTGAAAACCTTGCTTGAGAAAGAGAAGAAATTTGCCGACGAGTTAAATTGTTTTAGAGAAGCGCCAAAAAATAAATTAGAATTAGAAAAAATAAATCCAAAACACATAACGGAAAGCGACTTGAAGGCCATAATATCAAACCTTGAATCAAATTTTAGTAAACTAAACGAAAAACTCGAACACGAACAGAAAGTAGTCGAAAAAACAAAAAATGAGATGATAACAACAAAAAGACAGATAATATCACTAAGAGAAGAGATGGAATTCATCATAAAGAAGCAAAAAAGCCCAGAAATTACGGATCCCACCTTGTTGATAAAACAGGAATTAAAGCGATTGGGAATTAATGACGAGCATTCTGAAAGAATCTGCAAGTTAATAAAAACACAAGAAAAATAAGCAGTTATCTTAGAAAAGAAAAATAATTATTTTTTCGCAAGCAGGTTAGGCATGCGTATTGTGAATGTAGTCGGAGTATTTTTGACAGTTATCACTCCGCCGTGTTGGTCGATTATGTTTTTACAGCTTGAAAGCCCAAGACCAGTTCCCCTTTGCTTTGTAGTAAACAGCGGATCGAAAATCTTATCCAAGTTCTCAGCAGGGATTCCGGGGCCAGAGTCTGCCACCTCAATTATCACGTAATCCGATGTCTCCACATAGCGAACATAGATCTTGCCAGGGTTCTCATCGATTGCCTGAATGGAGTTCAGTATGATATTTCCAAAAACTACCTCCATTTTTATCGCATCGCACTTTAGGTTTATGTCAGTATTTGGCAAATTAATTTGGATATTTTTCGGTATTGTCAAAGGTAGAACGGATGCCTTAATGATGCCAATGAGTGACGCAGGCTCTAGTTTCAGTGGGGTTTTTTTGATATAATCAAGTACGCCGTCAACTTGATGGCTTATCCTAAAAATAGAATCATCCATCATCTCAAATCTTTTCATAACATACTCGTCTATCGGCTTGCCTTGGAATGTTTTTAGCAGTTTAACTGTGCTTTTGATTGTCGTAAGCGGATTTTTTATGTCGTGTGCAAGTCTTGCAGACAGTTCTCCTATTGCGGACATCTTTTCTGAATCAAGTATTTTCTTTGTTTTTTCCTCCACTTCTACCTCGAGTTGGTTTTTGCGCTGCTCTAATTCTTCGTCTAGTTTAGAAATTGTGAGGAGGTTTGACTGCAATGTGTCGTTTAGGTGCTTTGTCAGCTGTTGTTCTTCCTCCAAATGTTTGTACATTAGTTTTATTTTGCTTTCTTGGAATTCTTTTACGACACCCAAGGATTGATCAAATAATTTTTTTATGTCTCGAGACTGGGAACCAGCAGAGTTTGGTTTATTGTCCTCATCATTAGTTTCACTAGTCTTCGGGTCGGATTCTACTACACTGGCAGGCTTTGATTCTACAGTAGTGCTTGGCTTGAAATCTTCCTTATCTAGGTCTTCTATAGTAGGCTGATTTTTTGCATTTGGATCTTTTTTGAAAAAGACAGTTCTTTCCGTAAAACTCATAGGATCCATGTCTTTGGTTTGTACTGGAGATTCAGCATCCTCTTTTCTAATGATGAACCTGCGCATGCACTTGATGCAAAACTTGTTTTAAAAAAAATGTGTTTTTTTAATCGAACAAACAGGTTTTAAGAAGCACAATAACGGATAAAGAGAAAATATGTGAATTTTTTGTACAAACACATGGTTAATTGGATTTTAGTCCCAAAATAAGTAAAATGATCAAAAAAGACACCATAATAATAGTAGAAGACGACAAAGACATGGCAGAGATATTTGAAGAGTGGGCAAAATCAGCAGGCATTACGGTTTTAGGGATAGGTCATGACGGAAAAGAGGCAGTCGAGTTATTTGAAAAACACAAACCGCAGATTGTCGTGCTTGATCTAATGATGCCATATTATGACGGGTTTTATGCGATGGAAAACATACGAAAGGACAATCCAGATGCAAAATTCCTAATTTTGACAGCAGACATCACAGATGTGACAAAGAAAAAACTGGATCAGATGAAAGAGATTTCGCTGATGTACAAGCCTTACGACTTGGACGATGTGATAAACGAAATTAAAAAGCTTGTCAGCATAAAGGCTGCAGCGTAATTTCCAAGATCAGACTAAAAACAACTTTTTATTTTTTGCAATATTTTGCCCACACGTCACTTGATATTTGCCCATAATAGCGAA
This sequence comes from uncultured Candidatus Nitrosotenuis sp., assembly GCA_964449865.1. Classification (GTDB taxonomy): domain Archaea; phylum Thermoproteota; class Nitrososphaeria; order Nitrososphaerales; family Nitrosopumilaceae; genus Nitrosotenuis. The sequence goes on along the minus strand of CAYVBR010000015.1, from coordinate 235,239 downwards.
GACAGTTTTCGCAAAACGACTCCCACTCGTCGATCTTTAAGATTCCAAAGAACTCCACAGTCCACTCGTATGATGGGGATTTTCTGTATTGGAACTGCTGAATCGTGTAAATGTCTTTTTGATCAAACTTGTTCAAGCATCTTTTGCATTCGGCGTTTTTCACTAGTTCTCAGAATCACACCGCGAATTTAGGAATTTCTACGTTTTGAAGAAAAAACTCGGATCAAGATGCAAAACTAGCATTTCAAATCCAAAACAAGAAATGTTACGGACCATTGACAAGATTATGAGCGAGGCATCTCCAATCAAAGAAATGCTCTATGAGCAGATAAACTCAATTTCAGAGCAAAAAATTCAGACAGAGATTTCAAAAAACAACACGGCCAGTTTGATCAGGCAAGTGGTGAGTAACTGCCATCCAAGGATTGCCAAATTAGGCGGAGATCAGCATGAAAACTTTGAGGCGTTTGCAGAGTCACTGATGCATTATTTGCTTACAAATGCCCTCATCACAAGCCAGAGAAAGGTAGCACCTAAATCAGTAGAATTAGACATTGTCATTCCAGACGTGCGAACGCTTGTTTCATCGCCAAAAGACGCACTTGTCATAGTTTTCCCAAAAACAAAGAATGCCAACAAGATTCTTGAGTCACTGGATAAAATAAAGACCATACAACCAGTAAAAGAAAACATCTGGCTGATACAGAAAACAAGTCTCGGCCTTGAGTACAAGACATATGAAATTGAAAATGGCTGCTCGTTTTCAAACATAATAAACGATATCAGCGCCTTCTGCTCCTCAAAAACGCAGTCAAAATTTAAAATCTTTAAGGTCTAGAGCGCACCAATCATACCAGATTCTGCCAATATTTTGGAAATTTTCTCTGCGTTGCAACCATCAATGTGAGGAATTGAGCACAGCACGTCAATCCCGCTAAGATTTTCCAAGTCAGTTCCAAGATCATCCACGGCATAACCCGCAGCGTCAAAATTGTTAATGACTATTCCCTTTGTTTTGAGCCCGTACTTTCTGCACGCGTCACATGTCAGAAGAGTATGGTTCACGGTTCCAATTCTTGAGCTTGCCACTATCAGAACCTCAAGGTTAAGGTCCTTAATCAGGTCGGCAACACAGTAATCTTTGAGAATCGGCGTCATGATTCCACCGATGCCCTCAACTAGAACAGAGTCATGAAGAGATTGCAATTTTTCAAATTTATCTAACACATGACTGACATCGATTACAGATTTTAGCTTGTTTGCCGCCATGTATGGCGATGCAGGAATTGGGAAAAAATACGGATTTACCACACTTTCGTCGTCTTTTGCGCCGGATGCCTCGACTAGAATTGTTACGTCTTCGGACTTGTACCCAGTCTTTTGCGGAATGCCTGTCGCAAACGGCTTCATTACGCCCACGTTGATTCCCAAGTTTCTCATTGCAAACGCAAGGCCTGCAGTAAAACAGGTCTTTCCAATCCCGGTGTCAGTCCCCGTGACAAAGTACGACTTCAACAGAAAAAATCCAGCTAGTTGCTTGATTAACCTTTTCACAGATTGATTATTAATACAAAATCCAGTCATACATGTGATGAAGTCCAGCAGCTACGTTTGGCACCCATATACGCAGATGTCAGAATGGGGTTCTTTTACAAAGATTGTAAAAGGGCAAGGAATGTGGCTTGTGGATTCAGACGGGAACAAGATTCTTGACGGGGTGGCAAGCATGTGGTGCAACGTTTGGGGCCACTCTAAAAAAGAGCTAATTTACGCAATAAAAAAGCAGTCAGAAAAGATAGTGCACTCGTCGCTGTTCAATCTTACAAATGATCAAGCGGAATTGCTTGCAAAAAGACTCGTAGAGATATCACCATACATGAACAAGGTATTTTATTCAGACGACGGCTCGACTGCGATGGAGGTGTCATTCAAGATGGCCCTCCAGTACTGGCAAAACGAGGGGGAGAAAAACAAATCCCAGTTTGCAACCCTGCAAAACGGATACCATGGGGACACGTTTGGGGCAATGTCAGTAGGATATGTGCCGGGATTTTTTTCCAAATTCAAGAACCAATTGTACAAAACAATTCAGATCCCCTTTGCAAACAGCTACAGGCTGCCAGGCAACACAACTCCGGCAGAATACCAAAAGGAAAGATTAGAAAAAATTGAAAGACTGTTTTCAAGCAACGACAAGATTGCAGCGTTTGTCATGGAAAGCGGGGCACAGATGGCAGGAGGAGTAAACATTTACCAAGACCGGTTCCAAGAAAAAATAAGCAGACTGTGCAAAAAGCACGGGGTCTTGCTCATATTAGACGAGATTGCAACAGGTTTTGGAAGACTGGGATCACTTGTAGAATATGTGTCTCAGAACAGCAAACCAGACATTGTCGCTTATGGGAAAATGCTAACTGGCGGATACATCACGATGGCTGCAACGCTAATGACAAAAAACATCTACGATTCGTTTTTGGGAAACTATTCAGAAATGAGGCACATTTACCACGGCCACACGTTTACTGGAAACCCGCTATCGTGCGCAGTTGCAAACGAAAACCTGAATCTGTACAAAAAAACAAACCTGATTAAAAAAATACAAAAGACCTCAAAGGTGTTTGAAGAAAGGACCTCTGAAATTCTCGACATAGACACGGTAGGCGACGTACGATACAGGGGAATGCTCATGGGAATCGAACTGGTGCAGGACAGGCACAAAAAGACTCCCATTTCCTTTAAAAAATCAACGAATAAGGTGATTTTTGAAGAGGCGAAGAAAAACGGCATCTACCTTAGAAGCCTTGGAAACATAGTCATGCTCGTTCCACCGCTTGCGATTTCAGAATCAGAGTTGAACTATCTAATAGACAGAACCATACTCACCATCAAAAACATCGCAAAGTAATGGTAAACCAGTGCACAGTGCGACCAGTTAACATTGAAATCTTAATTAACCGTGAAAAGTCGCTAATGTTTGATGATTCCTGATCATCAATTCATTTTAAACTGTCAGCAAAAGGTCCTAGACGGCACCAATCTTTCCGAGTCGGACATAGAAGGACTAATCAACATACCCGAGTCAGAACTAAGGACTCTCTCAGATGCTGCAAACAAGATAACGCGCAGGTTTGGCGGAGACAAGGTGGACGTGGAGCAGCTTGCAAACATTAAGAAAAATTATTGCAGTGAGGATTGTTCATTTTGCGGTCAATCCGCATTTTTCAATACTGGAATTGACAGCTACCAGCTGCTTCCGGCAGAAGAGATAGTAGAAAAGGCAAGAAAGGCATTAGACGAAGGCGCAGAATCATATTGCCTTGTCGCAGCTTGGAGAGAGCCGTCGGATTCAGATTTTCAAAAGGTTTGCGACATAATTGGGCAGATCAACCGCCAGGTGGGAATCAGCATAGAATGCAGCTTAGGATTTCTTACGATGAGTCAGGCAAAACAGCTAAAAGCACTGGGGGTACGCAGATACAACCACAATTTAGAAACATCAAGATCAAAATTTCCGCAGATTTGCACGACCCACACGTACCAGGACAGAATAGACACGCTTGTGATAGCGCGCCAGGCAGGACTTGAACTGTGTACGGGCGGAATAATAGGAATGGGTGAAACTCGGAGTCAGAGATTAGAACTGATTTTGGATTTAGCAAAGATGGTTCCAGAGGAGGTTACGATAAACCTGCTTGTCGCAATGCCTGGAACCCCGCTGGAATTGCAAACGCCGCTGCCGTTTGAAGAGATTTTACGCATGTTTGCAGTCACACGATTCGCGTTACCAAAAGCAATAATCAAAATTTCCGGAGGTCGCGAGGTGCACCTAAAAGATAGCGGCGAGGAACTGCTCCTAAGCGGTGCAAACGGAATCATCAGTTCTGGCTATCTGACCATGGACGGAAACGAGATGGAAAAAGACTTGGAAATGATTAAGAAAATAAATCTTGAAGCCTAAACTCGAATTTGTAAGCCATCTTTTAAGAGAAATAAAGAAAGAGGATCTCCACAGGCAGTTACGCTACGGCCATGTCAAAGAATCACGCATAACGATCGGAGGAAAAACTCTCATCAATCTTTGCTCAAACGACTACTTGGGACTACAGGTAAAGAAAAGCCAGGTAAACCAACTGCAGTCAAGCTCTCGCCTGGTTTCTGGAAACGACGTTTCTTTTAGAAGACTTGAAAAAAAACTGGCGGCACACAAATCACAGAAAGCATCACTAGTGTTTCCGACAGGATACATGGCAAACCTAGGAGTCATTTCCGCATTGGTTGGAAAAAAAGATCTAATACTAAGCGATGAGCTAAACCACGCAAGCATCATTGAGGCATGCAAGATTACTGGCGCAAGGGTGCAGGTTTACAAACACAACGACGTGGAAGACCTGGCAAAAAAAATCAAGGCACATTCCAAGATGAGAAAATTCGTAATCACAGAGGGAATATTCAGCATGGACGGCGACTATGCCAACCTCAGACAGATGACAGAGATCACTGAGAAGAGCAACGCGATTTTAATCTTAGACGATGCGCATGGGGATTTTGCAGTGGGCAATGACGGCAGGGGCACCGCAAATCTCTTTGGAGTCGACAAAAAAGTTGACGCATACGTAAGCAGCCTGAGCAAGGCACTTGGTTCCTTTGGAGGATACGTCGCGGCAGACGATTCAATAGTAGATTTGTGCATAAACCGCTCAAAATCATTCATCTATACGTCTGCACTCCCATCATTTCTTGTCAAGATGTCACTTGACAGACTGGGGCAGGACAGGAAAACACGGCAGGCGGCACTTGCGAAAAACACGGCACTGCTTGCCTCGGGACTAAAAGAAATCGGCTACGACATAAAATCTCCAACACATATAATTCCAATCATAGTTGGAAATGAAAAAAAGACACTTGATTTTGGAAAATACATATTTGATTGCGGGGTGTTTGCCCAGCCAATCAGATATCCGACTGTCCCAAAAAACAGCGCAAGGATAAGAGTCTCAGTCACGGCGTGGATTTCCAAAAAGCAGATAGAATACACGCTAGAAGTTTTTGAAAAAGCTGGAAGAAAGTTTAAGATTTTCTAGTGTTATCTGCGCATGTCCATGCCCAAAAACATTGGCGAGCCGACATAAACTGCAATTGCAATTATGATTGCAAACGCTATTCCAATTGCAAGGAATCTTTTATTCATGGATGTCACATGGAACGGTTAGATAAAAAGCAATATCTGCCAAATAGGAGCAAATCTGGAAGAATGCTTTAATAAAAAAATCACATCCAACGTATCATGTCGGAGATAACCATCGCAATAGCAGCAGTGTCAGGCCTTGGTTCATTTCTTGCACCGTGCATACTGCCGGTGATACCTGCATTTTTAGCATATATTTCCGGAACAACGATCACGGATCTTCAAAAAAACAACGGCGTGATCACGGTCGCAAATCGGCTAAACGTTTTGTTAAACACAATATTCTTTGTCCTCGGGTTTTCAGTGGTGTTTTCTATTTTTGGCGTTGTACTAAACAGCGTACTATCAAGTGTGGTATCGGGTCTAATATCAGGACTAAACCAAGTTGGCGGAATTATAATAATTGGGTTTGGAACATTCATGCTATTATCAATCAAGATAAACAAGCTGAATTTTGAAAAGAAGTTTTTGCCAAAAGGCGGCAAGGCCAGCTATCCGCTATCGTTTGTATTCGGGCTCGCATTTGCCACGTGCTGGACGCCGTGCATTGGCCCAATACTTGGAAGCGTCTTGACCTTGGCTGCCACCACGCCAGGGCAGGCATTTACGTTGTTGCTTGCATATTCCCTAGGACTTGGAATTCCGTTTATTCTAATGGGAGTGTTCTTCTCAAGGTTCACAAGACTGATCCGGGCGCTAAGCAAGCACTTGAAGTATTACTCCATAATCATGGGCAGCTTGATAATCATGCTGGGCATTTTGGTGCTTACAAACCAGCTTGCCAGAATTGCAAGTTTCCCGTTCTTGAATGACTTGTTGTTAGGGTAAGAAAATGAGATCAGAAATTAAATCAGCAATAATCATGGGAATAGTGATTGCAGGAGCAATAGGAGGGCTGAGTGCCTACTTTACCTCGCTAGAAGCCCCAAACAACACCGGCACTGATACGCTATCGATTGATAAAAGCCAGTTCAAAAAAGCGCCAGAACTGCAAGGGATTGCAGGATACATCAACACGGATGCTGAGCAGCTCAAAGATCAGATCAAAGGCAAAGTGGTGCTCTATGACATTTGGACATACAGCTGCATAAACTGCCAGAGGACAATCCCATACATCGTAGCTTGGAACGACAAGTACGCAGACAAGGGACTAGTCATAGTTGGAATACATTCACCAGAATTTGAATTTGAAAAAGACATCAACAATGTAAAGCAGGCAACTGAGAAATTCGGAATCACGTATCCAGTAGTGCTTGATAATGACAAAGAGATCTGGAGTGCGTTCTCAAACAACTACTGGCCAAGAAAATACATTGCAGATGACGAAGGGTACATCAGATATGATCACATAGGTGAGGGAGAGTATGCAGAAACTGAAAAAGTAATCCAAGACCTGCTAAATGAGCGAGCATCAAGACTTGGACTGAAAATGGATACGGTACAGCCGCTTGTAGAAATTGAAGAATTTGAAAATGGCGCCGGGACCCCGGAATTATATTTCGGGTATGACTTTGCTCACGGAAGAAATCTGCTTGGGAATTCAGAAGGATTTAATCCAAATAACGACGTCACATATGTCATTCCAGATAAATTAGAAAGCAATCACTTTTACTTGGACGGAGTTTGGAAAAACATTTCAGACCGCATGAGACTGGTGTCAGATTCAGGGGCAATCAAGCTGCCATACTTTGCAAGAGACGTAAACATTGTAGCGTCTGGAGAGTCGGAGCTTACCATACTGCTTGACGGAAAGCCAATATCAGAAGAAGATTCCGGTTCAGATGTCAAGGACGGCAAGGTTCACACTTCAGAGTCAAGACTCTACAACATTGCCAAGACAAAAGACTCTGGGCGGCACACAATAGAGATTCAAGTGGACAGCCCGGGATTTGAAATCTACACGTTTACCTTCGGATAACGCTGTAACCGGATGATCTTGTAACCAGAGTGACAGGGTCAGTGGTTACAAACTTGTTTAAAATCAATTTTTCTATCAATAATGGAAAATGGGGTCGCTAAGTGACAGATGGAACGATATGGGACGCGGGGACAATCTCTCACAGAAAATACTAGACAGAGTAAAGCCAGACGTACCACTCAAAAACAAGATAGACGTAGCGCAGAAAAACCTCCAGCTTCAGATAGTAAAACTTGACGGAATCGCGGGAAAAATAAAGCAGAAAAATGATTACATTTTTAATAAAATAATCGCAGCTCAAAAAGCCAACAACCAGCATTATGCCAAGGCATATGCCACGGAATTGCTCGAGATTAGAAAAATGCACAACATGGTAAACGGTGCAAAACTTGCGTTAGAACAGATTCAGCTCAGACTAAACACAGTGTCAGAACTTGGAGACATCGTGGTAACACTAAGCCCATGCATGTCAGTAATCAAGGGACTAGGCGCATCGCTGAGCGGAATAATGCCAGAGGCAACATCATCAATGCAAAACCTATCACAAGTGCTAGGAGACGTGCTGACAGGCTCTTCTATGAGCGCATCAGATACGACAGTCACAACATACAGTTCAAACTCAGACACGCTTGCAATTTTGGAAGAGGCTCAGGCAGTAATCGAAGGCCAGACAAGGGCAATCATCCCAGAGCCACCAAGCGACATCCCAACTGGAATTTTGCAGAAAAAAGAATCACTCATTTAGACTTCTTTTTACTTTTTTCAACAAGGATTTTCTTTATTCTAGATATTGTCGGGTAGCTGTATCCGCGTCGCCTATAATTTGAGATCATCATTTTCCAGTTCTTCAGCCTCCACTGCGCCTGCTCGTTCGTAACGGAATGGACTTCTTTTTGTATAATGCTTTTTCTCCCGACCTTTAGAACTCCGGCGTCCTTTGCAGACCACCTGTTTTTTGCAAACTTTAATCCGGTTAGGATTTCCTCAATCGGCATCTCTCTAAAATAGTCTTCAAGCATGCGTAACTGCGCATCTGTAAACCTTTTTGGAATTGGCAGTTTTACCTCTAGTCCTTCCACGCAGTAAGCAGGCGTGCATTTCTTAATAGAGTCATGATGAATTAGATTTAACAAAATATTGAATTTAGGAACATGGATTTACAGAGGCGTTTGTTCAATTAATACAAAATACATGATATTACTCACACGATTTTTAGAGAATCTAATGGTTGAAAAGCACATAGCGAAAAGAGATGTGACTGAGAAGAATATTACAAATGACGATTTAGAGGACGTTATAGAAAGCGGAGGAACAAGAAAACTGTTCTTTAAAGAGGAGTTAGACAAAAGGGATCGTTCCGAGAGGGTCAAGGATCAGTTCATCGAGGCAGGACAAGACACGCGAAACGCAAATCAATTCGTAAAACTGGTCAACGCCCAACTACAGAAAAAAGTGTCCCAGATCGAGAAAATCAAGGAAGCACAGAGAAAATACGAAGAAGAAATGAACATGTTTAGAACAGACACATCTGTTGTTGAGCAAAGAGAATTTGAAGCAAGAAAGAATGAAGCGGTCAACGACGTCGAGGCAGCAATGATAACTAGAGAGCTATCTGCAATGATTAACAAGTACGGTTTTGATAAACTAACAAAAGCACTAGATTCCATAATGGCGGCAAAATAAATTTCCACCTCAGAGTTTGAGCAGTTAGAAAATTAATAAATAATCACCAGTCGGCACCCTAGTGATTTGAGCGAATCTGCAAATTACATCGGCCGTACAGGGATTCTCCTACTAACAGGCGTCGGTATGATTTTACTTTGGCGCGGAATCTGACAAATTTCCGAAAAACTATTTTCAGAACAAATAAGCCTGATTTTAGGCTGCTCATATTATGCGGTATCGCGATATTTGAGAAAAAGCAAATCTTTAAAATTTTAGGCAGTTCGCACTAGTTTCTAAATTATTGTGTAAGATGTCATCTCATGAAACAGGTGTGTTTTAGCGTATTTTGTCAGAATTACTGGTGCTTTACTTTGAGCAAGTCTTGATGCTCATAACTGTCGTATGGGGATACATGAGTTCTGTATTTCATGTTCCATTTGAAGTAGGGATTACCAGGACACAGTTCATCGCCACATACCTGGTTTCCGACCCAGTGTGAGTACTTGTGCCTGAGCATTTTTGACGTGTTAGATGCCTTTGCTGCGTCTGCAAACTGACCTGAACTTACTGCTCCAAGTATAGCAGTCGACAGCAGTACGCTTATCATTACAAGTGCAACTAGTCTCAACATGCTATGCATACGCCCGTTGGATTAATTAAAGTAACCATTTTTTGCTATTTCTAAATTCGAATTTTGAAATATTAGATTTTGCTGCACTAGAGCATGAAAAGAAGTGCAAAAAATGAAAAAATTGTTGTTTCTTATCGGTGCGGTGTGCTCTTTCCTATCTTAAGTGGTGTTTTGTAGTAGGAGTCTCCTTCACAGAGTTGGTCGCCACATACTTTGTTATGAGCCCATTTGCTGAACTTGTGTTTTGGAGACATTTTTGAAGTCTTTGCTTCAGCATATTGTTCAGATGATAGTGCCATGACCAATATTGTAGACAAGAGGACAGTTATTGCAACTAGTCCGAGTAGTTTACCAGCCATGCTCAATTTTTTAATTCCCAGTTAATTAACTGATCTTTTCAGAATATTTCTAAATTCGAATTTAGAAACATATGGTTTTTCAGGCATAAGAGTCGGCACGGACAATCCGCATGGCGTCTTTTATCAGCATACGATGATGCGGAATGATCCTGCTCGGCAGTCTTGCAAAAAATCCAATATCGCTACTTTGGTGGTCGGTCTTTAGTTGACCGCCCTTTATTGAAACGACAAATCCATTTGAGACATCGTGGCGAAACCTGTCCAGGCTTTCGTAGACGCCGATAAACTTTTCAATTTTTACATCAAGGCCGAGCTCTTCTTTTGCAGAGCGCTTTACCGTGTCAGTCATTTTCTCAGTTTTGTGTATCATGCTGCCAGGCAAGTGCCAGTATCCCTTGTATGGGTCCCTAGTTCGTTTTGTCAGCAGGACGGACTTTCCATCAAATATCACCAAGTCAACGCAGGAAAAAGCAAAGTATTTTCTAAAATTATCATATTCCTTTTTTGGGGCTATTCTGATTTTCTGATTTTTTGGCTGCTTTTTCATGTGTTACGAATCAAGACCTTCTTTAATTTGAATTATTTTGAGTTTTTGCCAAATATTGCAATTTGTTCGTAAAAGCTAAACCCCCGTATAGTCAACCCCCAATTGTGAGAACGATGATTTTTTCAGGATCAGCCGTTTTTCAGGGGGGTTTAACACTTGTTCGTAACTAATGCAGGCAAGTGCCAAAACATCCCCATTACCCAGGTAAAGGTGCCAAAACTATTTGTCCCCCGAACAAAAGCTAAACCCCAGCAAAAACCGAATTTAGGGTGAAAAATCATCAGAAAAATCCAAGATTTTTACAGTTCTTGACACAAATCGGATAATCAGGGATTCTGAGATTATGCGCAAATTCTCAATTCTTTTGCCCTAGTTTGCGGCAAAAGGGTAGGGTTTTTTTCCATAAAACCACGCCAAACTTTTTGCAATGTGAAGAAAATGGCCAGATTATTGGATTGAGGACGGCTTTCTCAGATACGCCATCGTGTACGCCAGGCCTCCGCACATTACCCCAATTGCAAGAAATCCAATGAACAGTCCGATTGGCGGAATAAACGAGTCCATTACTGCAAGGTTTGGTTTGCCAATCTCCCCTGTCGTGAATATGTCCATCACTCCAGAGCCGCTAAGTCCTGCAAATACCATAAGCAGTGTTGTGCCAGTTCCGCCCACATTCATTCCAATCAGGTGAATCCAGGCTAAGAATTTTGATTTGCCGGAAAAGCTACGCTTTAGGTTAATTTCCAAATGGCTGTAAAATACGGCAGTTACTGCAATTGCAACAATAAGTATCAGATAAAACATCAGTCCAAGAAATACCCATTTTGCAGGTCCTTCAAAAGACAGAGACAAAAATTGAATCATGTTAACTTTGGTAAAAACAGCCTGGGCACCAACCATGCTTAGCGCCATCATTGTTACTATTCCGCCCTGAAGTATTGCGGCAATTATGAACCGATTGCCCCAAGTACTTTTTACGTCTTCCACGGAAGAATTCTTGGTACGGTTGGATAAAAAGTTCTATCGGGCCAGATAATGCAAGGCTTGATCTATGCCACGGGTGTTTTTTCCAGGAGTTTCCTAGCTTCGACTATCTCAATCTCTACTGTTTCCAGCGGATCGTCAACCTGGTTTCGTCGAATTGAGAAAAGCTTTGGTTTTTCAAAGTCAACTGTACAGTCAGGGCACCCATACACCAAAACTCGGTGCTCGTTTGGGGCTTTTGGGTTTGAAAGGCGTGGGTAGTACACCAGTCTTGCCCCACAGTCAACACAATATCTGTTGGCCCTTTTAATTCTGGCCATCGTAAACCTCCTGCATTATTCATAATGTGCGATCAGATATTAGATCCAGACGGTCTAATAGAGTAAACCAAATGGTTGCATCGATCTATATTTCTAAATTCGAATTTAGAAAGATTGAAAATTAAACTCTCAGATCAGCACATCATAAATTACAAGATGCAAAAACAAATGTTTCAAAACTCGAGTTTAGAAAGATTATGCGCCGCCCGTCAGACTTGAACTGACGACCCCCTGATTAACAGTCAGGCGCTCTACCACGCTGAGCTAGGGCGGCAACAGGTTTTGTCTTAGGCGTATGCGATTTAATCCTTACTAAGTCTGAAAATTTGAAAAATTATTTTTCGATGCCTTTTTCCTTGTAGAATTGGTAGATTCCATCAAGAAAGACTCGGTGATCTTTGTTTTTGACTTTGGTATTTGATTGGATTTCTGCTGCAGTTTGTGTTACGTGTTGCAGCACTGGTCCTGATACGACCACCTCGTCTCCTTTTGAGGTGACTTTGGTTGTTCCGTGGATTTTTGCAGTTCTTGGTGCACGTTCTCCTTGGAAGTTCTCAACTAGGACAAGCTTGTCTTTAGTTTTGACAGTGATTGGAAAGTGCGCATAGACTATTTTCATCTTTATTGTATAGCCAGTTACTACTCCCTCGCACAGGGTTCGAATTATTGAAAGTGCAGTGTTTGCAATTGCATGATACTTTTTCCTCGAGTTTACTGCCGTGACTGTTACCTTGTTATCCTTAACTTCGAGTCCGACTGGGATTTTCTTGAAATTCTTGTATGTCTTGCCTAGTGGGCCCTCTACGTGCAGCATGTGTTTTTTGAGTGTGAGTTTTACTTTAGCTGGAACATCAAATGTGGCTTGGAATAATTCTTCTTGTTTAGTAGACATATCCGATTAAGAATCCTCCAATTCCTTTGTTTGCAGCCTCGTGGTGCGACATTACGCCTTGGTTTGTAGTTACAAGCATCATTCCTTTGTTGTATGACGGAAGATATTGCTGTTCCCAGTCAACAAATTCGCCTTTTTTTACCTTGAATCTTGGTGTGATTGCACCGCATTTTGTGATGTGAGCAAGTAGCTGAATCTTGAATTTTCCGCCTCTTTTGTCATCGATGTGCTCAAATTCGCCAATGTAGTTGTGCTTTTGCAGCGTCTTTAGCACCTCAATTCCGAGTTTTGACGTTGGCAGGATTATGCATTCGCTCTTTCTTCTTGCCTCGTTGTTATACAGAGTGTTAAACAAATTTGCTACGATGTTGGTTGCTGGCATTTATCTCACCGGTATTTGGCAAATCCCAAAGAATTTGCAACCTCCCTAAAGCATCGTCTGCAGATGTTCAAGTCATATTTTTGAATTACTGCTGTGTAATCGCCACATCGTTTGCACCAGCGCGAGCCTTTGCCGAACTTGTGCTCTTTTCTGCCAGTGTACTTGTATGATCTATCTTTCATTATACAAACGCAACTCCAAATTCACGTGATAAAAATTCTTTCGCTTCGTCACTGCTGATGCGGTGGTGCTTTCCAACGCTTGCCTTGTGTCTGCTTCTAAATCTGATTCCAAATCCAGGTCTGACAAGAGTTACTGCTGCCTCCAGGCCCAAGATTCCAATTTGAGGATCGTATTTTATTCCAGGAATGTCGATGTGCTCTCTAATTCCAAATGAAACGTTGCCAAAATCGTCAAATGATCTGCCGTTTAGCTTCTTGCCTTTTGCATCAACTAGTCTTTGCAGTAATTTTCCTGCATCCTCGCCTCTAACTGTTACTGCCACTCCGATTGGTTCACCTTTTCTTACTCCCCAGTCTCTTTGTGTTCCCTTTGCATCTCTTGCGCAGGATTTTTTGCCAGAGATTGAATCAAGTGCCTTTTTTGCAGTCTCGATTGCGTCGCCGGATTTACCTACGCCCATGTTTAGGACGACTTTTTCTAGTCTAATTTTTTTCATTATGCTATCTTTGTTTGCCATATAATCACGCTACTTGAACAACTGGCTCCTTTTTGCCCACAACCATGACTAGGTCTGCAGGGATTTCGATTTCTCTTTGGCCAAATGAGAGCAGTGCACGTTTTGGAAGAACAAAAGTGCCTTCTTTGATGTCCTTGACATCTGCTATCTGACCGGTGTTAATTCCTTTAGTGACAATTACCTTGGCTCCTTTTTCTAGCTTCAAGACTTCTTTGATTTTTTGTTCTGGGATTTGCATGACGCATGTATCTCCTACTGAAACTTTTTCTTCAGATAGTAGCGAGCGTCCATCGTGGAATCCGATTTGTGTTTTTCCAGACGGGACATTTTGTTTGCTTGTAACTTTGACTAGTTTGACAGATTTTTCAGAGCTCTTGATTTTCAGAGGAGTCAGTATGTGGCCCTTTCCCGGTACGAGTCTATAGATATCAGGGATTCCCTCCAATTCTACTACGTCCATGAGTCCGATTCCGTGGTGCAGTGATTTTCGCTCAACGCCGTCTACTTTTACCTTGCCCCCGTAGATTGCATATTTTGCTTCTCGCAGAGTGGTCACTAGCTTTAGTGTGTCACGCAGGAATACTGCAGTTGGAATTGAAATGTGCTTAGAGTGAGGACCCGGTCGTACTGTAACTACGAATCGTGGTTCTTTTCTTGAGATTCCCCAAAACATTGGAGACATCTGACGCTTTAGTTTTTTACTTCCTGCTATTCGTGGCAATTATTTTTCCTCCTTTTTCTTTTCGGTTTTGGTTGGCTTTGATTCTTTGGTTTCTTTTGGCTTTGACTCCTTTGCAGGTGCCTTTGCCTCTTTCTTTGGAGCAGGTTTTGCGGTTTCTTTTGGTTTTGCTTCTTTGACTGGCTTGGTTTTCTTTCCTTCCAGTTTGCTTTGTCTCCACTTGTCTTCGGTGTTAAGTTCGGTAACTATGAGGTTTGATGGGTGAATAAAGACGTCAAGGTTTCCGCCCTTGAGTTTTTCCTTTTTTACTCCTTCTATTGAGACTCCGTTTCTTGGAGTCGATACGCTGGTGATTTTGCCTGTGACTCCTCTGAATTCCCCTCGGAGTACGCGGATTGTGTCACCTTCGATTATTCTGATGCTGCGCTTGTTGTATTTTTTTTGCAGTTCTTTTGAGAGGTGGCTGCTTAGCTGTCTGCTTTTTACAACGGCAGTCGCCTGGTAAATCATTCGGTTACGGATTGTTGTTGGCTTCATTTTGTTATACCACCATTGATGCCAGGTTTGCAACGCGTGGCCATTTTTCAGAGGCCTCTGCTGCAACTGGTCCTTTTATGTCAGTCCCTTTGATTTCCCCTTCTGGAGTAACGAGCACTGCTGCGTTGTCCTCAAATGAAACGCGAATTCCATTTAGTCTTCGAATTGGGTACTTTTGTCTAATTATAACTGCGCCAAAGATTTGTTTTCTTAGTTCTGCTGGGCCCTTTTTGACTACGACGTTTACAAAGTCGCCAACTGCCGCTGCCGGATATTGCGAGTGCCTAGTCTTTGCCCTCTTTACCATGATTATCTCTAGGATCTTAGCGCCGGTGTTGTCTGCACACGTGACTCTTGCGCCAAGTGGAAGTACTCTAGTAACGTATGGACGGAATTCCTGTACGCCCTTTGCAGATACTGCACGACTTTTTCCGCCGGACATTTTAGGACTTGACCTCCACTACAACGAATGAAACTGATTTTGCAACTGGTCTGCATTCTGCTGCAACTACCATGTCGCCTTCTTTGATCTCAAGTTTTGCCGGCTTGTATGCATGAATCGTGCTCTTGCTTCTTGCATATCGTTTTGTCTTTGACATGTACAATGGAGATTCTCTTTGAATAACTACAGTATTTTTATTCTTCGCACTGACTACTTTGCCTTCGAAGAGTTTTCCTCTGACACTTAGTGCATCGCCGTTGTCCATGACGATTCCGTGATACACGTGTTTTGATTCTGTTTGTCCTTTAGCCATTTCTCTTCACCTTTAGTCGTTCTTCTGGTCGCTTTGAGATTTCCAAGCCGTCAATTACGCAGCTTTGGGTTTCGTTAATTGTAAACTTCCACTTGGAGTGTTCCTTTGGAATCATTTTCAGGCCGGTTTGTGTTTGAATGGTAAATGTTGATCTTGTCTCATCCACTACCTTGCCGCTAAATCCGACAATTTGATTATTTGTCGACTCTACTATCTGGGTGTCAAGTCCAATCAGTTCGTGGTTTGTGATATTTTCTAGTGTAATCATTTTGTTTTTTCCTCGTTTATTCTTGTGAGCATCCTTGCAATTTCTTTTCTGTGTGCTCGGATTTTTCCGCTTTCCTTTCTCAGAGTTCCTTTTGCGGCCTCTGTTCTGATTTTTGCAAGCTCAACTCTTGACTGTTCCAGTTTCCCTTTGAGGTCTGGAATGTTTAGCTCTCTGATTGACTTCATCTTTAATCGGGCCATTTTATTTGAGCTTCTCCTCTACGTCTTCCATAAGATCAAGATTCTCAATTTTTTCTGCGATGATTTTTACTGCCTCACTTTCAGTTTTTGCCAAGAGCAGTGCCGCTGCGTCTGCTTCTTCCTTTTGTTTTTGTTCAAGCGTCTTTTCGTCTTTTACTCCCTTTAGCTCAAACTCTGGGATGAATCTGTCTTTTTTGGCAATTCTGATTCTCACTCCGATGTATCCCATTGCAGTCGGGATGTGAGTAATGTCCTCGTCCACTATAATCTGTGCTTGGTGTCCTGCGCGCGGCAGTATTCCAGCAGAGTGTTTTTCAAAGCTTGAACGGTCGCCCCTTAATTTTCCAGAAAGCGTGATTTGTACGCCCATTGCGCCGGCATTCATGATTTGCTGCAGCGTCCACATTGTTGCCCTTCTAAATGCGGTTCCGCGCTGAATCAGGGATGCAACTCTGTTGCACATCACGCTTGATGTGAGTTCTGGTTGAGAAATTTCGTTTACTGCAATTTGCGGGCTCTTTAGTCCAAAGTCTTTTTCTAGTTTTTCAGTCAGGTCTCTGATTCCAGATCCTTTTCTTCCAATTACAATTCCAGGTCTTGTCACGTGTAAGACTACTCTTGTGCCAGTCGGGGTCTTTGAGATTTCAACATGCGAGAATCCCGCCTCTTTGATTGCCTCTCTAAGGTAGTCCTTGAGTAGCATCATGTTGTAGTTGTCTTTTATGACGTTTTTTACTGCTGTCAATTCTAAGCTTCCTGAGCTACCAGCTCAATATGTGTTAGGACGTTGTTTTTGGGAGTTGCCCTGCCTTGTGCACGTGGTGTGAATCTTTTTACTATGACTCCCTTGTGGGTGTTTGCGCCGACGATTTTGAGTCTGTCAAGATCCATTCCCTTGTATTCGGCATTTGCTTCCAAATTGTCTAATAGTTTGATAAACTCCCTTGCGGTTTTTTCCGGATAACGGCCAGACATTACGCCAGGGTCAGATCTGTGGCCAACCTCGTTTTTGTATCTTCTAAATGGAACTGCGCGTTTTGCTGCAACTACGTCTTGCAGGTAATCGCGTGCCTTTTCAATTGTCAGACCCTTGATTGCCTTGGCAACTTCGCGTGCGTGTTTGTGTGAAACGTCTTTCTCACGTATTGAGGCACGGACGTGTTTTGTCGCGTCAAAGTTTTGGAAAGCGTAATCAAAGTTTCCCATGTCAATCACTTTAATGGCACGTACAAGCTGGATCTTGATGCTCCGACTCCTGGTGCTCCATGTACGACTCGTTTGTTAGTTCTAACATATTCCCCAATGTGGTGTCCAATCATTGCGGTGGTAATTGTAACTGCGACAAATTCCTTGCCTGAATATACGCTAATTGTAACTCCGACCATGTATGGAAGGATTATCAAGTCTCTGATGTGAGTCTTGATTGGGTTCTTTAGCTTTCCAGCCTTGTCAAGTTTGATTTCCTCGATAAGCTTTCTCTTGCCGTCGGTGATACCTCTGGTAAGTGATCTTCTGGATCGCGCCGGGAATATCTCAAATAATTTTTCAAGCGACATGTTCTGTAGTTCTGCTATTGGGATTCCCCTATAATCAAATTCTTTAACCATGTATTGACACCTTTATGATTGAAGTTTTTCGGTCCATATTATAGCATTCCTATCTTTGTTGCAAGGTCTCTTGCTTTTTCGACTGACTCAAATTTGACAAATGCTTTTTTGCCAGAAATTGTCTTTGCGGTGTTGACATCAAGTGCATCTTCTTCGTAGAGTATCTTGATTGCCTCTTTGATTGTCTTTTTGTCTGCATCAGCATCTACGATAAAGCAGATTCTGTTGTCTTTTTCAATTAGCGCAAAAGTTTTTTCAGTGATGTGTGGTCTTATGATGATTTTTGTTGCTTGAATGGTATTCATTGCAATACCTCCATTAGTCTAAGGTGTGTTGATTTTATCTTTGCAATTTCTGCAATTGCAGCTTTTGTGTATACTGTTAGTCTGATTGGCTGAGAGCCAGGTGCCAAGTCAAGGATTGACAGGTCATTTGCGTTTACAACGTCTACTCCCAGGAATCCGCCGCATGCCTTTGAGAGACTTTTTGCATCCTTGGTTACAAAGAGAATGCTTTTTCCAACCTTTGTTTTTCTTCCCCTGATGACTGCTCTGCCAGAACGGGCCTTGCGGCTTTCCAGTCTCTTGATGTCAGGAGTCAGGTGTAATGCGTCAAGTACTTTGAGCATGTCTTTTGCCTTTGAGATGTTTTCAATGTCATCAGATACGATTAGTGGAAATGACTCGACTTTCTCAACTATGTGCCCTCTTGATTCTACGATATCCTTTGAGGCAGTAGCCGCGATTGCAGAACACAGTGCAAATCTGTTTTCTTTTTTGTTTAGTTTTTTGTAGATTACCTTCTCAGATGTTGGTGGGTGTGCCTGTCTTCCGCCTCTTGTTTGTGAGACACCTGCACCTTCGCCTTGTCTTGGTCCTCCGCCTCGGATTCTTGCAATTCTTGCCTTGCCGTGTCCGGTTGGAGGGTCGTTTGACATTGCAACGACATCCATACCTGCAGTTGGGTGTCGTCCCTGAGACTGATAGTGGTGAGAATCTAAATTGACAAATGCTCTGTGAATTACGTCTTTTCTAAACGGAGTCAGAAACACTGGGGGCAGTTCAATTTCTTCCTGCTTTGTTCCAGTTAACGAGAATGTTTTGGCCTTCATATCACAATCTCCAGTATGTTTGGTTTGAGAACCTTTGTTGGAATGTCTCTGATTTGTGCTCTGAGCTTGACAAGACGCCTGTATGTTCCAGGAACTGATCCTTTCAAAACAACAAAGTCGCCATTTACCAAGCCGTAGTGTTTGAATCCGCCGGATGGGTTTATCTTGAATTCATTTTTGTCAGTGTTGCTCATTATCATAATTCTTTTATTGTATTCAACTCTTTGATGGAAGCCTCGCTGTCCTGCACGTGGGACAGTGTACATGATGCTTGCTGGAGAAATTGGGCCAAGTGATCCAAGTGCTCTGACGCTTTTTCTTGACTTGTGCTGCTTTTTCTTGACACCCCATCTGGTGATTGGGCCTTCAATGCCTTTTCCTTTCGTGATGGATGCCACGTCAACAGTTGTGCCAATCTCGAATACTTCTTCTACTTTGACCTGTTTTCCGAAAAGATTTTTCAAAAATTCAAATTGTTTCTTTGTGTCTCCGCCTTTTACTGCGACCTCAAACACATATGGTTTCTTTTGCTCCAGTCCGGCAGTGTTTGGAAATACCGCAACTACTGCAAATAATTCGCTCACCCTGCCAAGCATTTTTTCTGCTTGTTCTAGGCCGCCTTCTTTTGGTTTTACTGTAAATAATCGTGATACTTCTTTTGGCATGTCACTGCTGTACACGTCAAACATTGCGTGTGCACCGTCGTTATCGTCACGGTAGCCCCTGATTCCAATTATTGAGATTGGTGGAGTTGCAACAACAGTGCCAAGGCTTACAAGTTGTTTGCCATGGTTTGGTGTTTTTTCCCTATCGTCGATGCTGACAATTTGAATGCATCCTACTTTGAATCCTGCATAGCCTAAGAGTTTTGGTTGTTCTGAATTTGTTTCAGGCCAGTTTCGAATTCTTGCCTCCATGCTTTTGGCACGTCCTCTAGGTGAGTACGCAAGACTTCCACGACGTGGCTGACTGTATTTCTTATGGCCCATGGATAATCGAAAACCTCGTTAACCCCATTATATATCTAGGGGTAACGAATGTTACGGTTTTACTATACTTGCAAGCGAAAGATAAAACGTGATTCCGCCAATTACGATTCCGACAGCCCCCACCAGAATTACCAACTTGAGAAAACTTTTGGATTTTGTCATTTAGTGCACTTGGAAAACGATCATTAATTTGAGTTTGCAAAATTAAGAATCGACAGGATGCCCATCAGTGCCTCTTCCATCCTAACGGTTTCAGTTGCCTGGTTTGGGAAAAAGTTGAGCACCTTTGCATTTGAGAGATCGTTAATCCTCTGGCCAAGCATTTCGTACACTCCCCGATCTGGGCCTCCAAAAACCAAAAGCATTGGCTTTTCAGACTGAACGTAGTAGTCCAAGTGCTTTTGTGTTGCATTTTTTCCTTTGCGCGATGTCAGAAGAGAGTCGCCCTTCCATTCTGTTAGCAGTTTTAGCAGGTTTGATCGCTCCTTTACTTTGTATCCCCAGTACTGCTTTACTTCGTTTTCAGAAATTTCTTTGACAGTTACTGTTGGCACTACAGTTTTGATTTGTACTGTTATTCTCTTCTTTTCGTGTTCCTTCCCATAATACACCACAGGATCAAACGTACCAATGTCGAGGAATTTTTTTCCCTTGTGATGCAGTACCACCCCTTCTCGGATGTCGCCCACTTTGAGATACTTTGGATTTGCCAAAAGGGAGTGATGGGGAATTTGCAGCGGGTGCAGTATGCCGGCATACTTGAGCTCGTCTATTTTTGGAAAGAGTGCCTTTCGCAAGTACTGCGGAGTTTCAAGATAGCGCAGGATCAGCGACAGAAGAAATCTGTCTGCCTCGCTTCCGCCAGTTTCTTCGTACAGGTATATTGTGTCAATTCTAAAAATTGCGCATGCACGCGCAATTAAGGAAGCCTTACGGGACTTGTCAAGTTGTGTTGATTCATCCTTGAGAGCAGAGTCTGGAATAGCGATTGAGATTTTCAATATTGAGAAACTTATGAGGACGGGACTGGGAATTTCTGTTTTGCAATTGTCGCATAGTTTGCAATCTGTTCTTGCGTTACCTTGTCAAACTGTTTTGTGGATGACTTTACGTTTGACATCTTGATATGATCTGTTCCGCTCTTTTGGTCACTTGCAAGGTAAATGCACGATACGGCTAGCGCAGATGCATCGTCAAGTGACATGTCAGCTTTGTAATTTTTTTCAAGAAAGTCATTTGCCTGATCAGAATTTGCGCCAATCGCAACTGCATCATATGCAATGTATGTTCCGCTAGGATCAGTCAGGAATAAGGAATTGCCGTTAGAGTCAACTCCTGCAATGATTAGTGCAACGCCAAACGGTCTTGCTCCGCCAAACTGGGTGTATTGCTGGCATTGGTCTGCAAGATGTTTTGCTACTGTTTCCACGTCAACTGGTTCGTCATAGATCATTCTGTTGCTTTGTGAAAAGAATCTTGCTGCATCTGCTTGGCTTCTTGCATCTGGGATGTATCCTGCTGCCGCAAATCCAATGTGCTCATCAATTTGAAATATTTTATGTGCTGATTCTGAGATTTGTAATTTGCGTGGTTTTTCTTCAACTGCGATTACGACACCGTCTTTGCTTTTGATTCCAACTGCAATTGCCCCACGTCGTACTGTTTCAATTGCATATTCTACCTGGTATAGTCTTCCATCTGGAGAAAATATTGTAATAGCTCTGTCATAACCTTGTTGAGAAGGAAGCAATTCAGTTTTCAATGCTTTGAAAGTTTAATTTAAGTCTAGTCATGGGTGCAGCGTGCGATTTGAGATTCCATTTTACGGCCATGAAAATGTCAGGGCACTTCACCCAAGAACAATTGAGATCACAACCGAGCCTGATCTAACAATACAGGGGGACTGCATCGTCGGAGTTTCTGCACAGTGCGGTTGCAAAGACATCCCAGAAAAACTAAAGGAAAAACTAAGAGATGAGCGATCTAAAGTCACACTTTCAATTCAGGTAAACGACGAAGTTTTTCAAGTTGTTGGAAACGGGAATCAGGATCTGATACTAGAGCACCCACACGACATAGTGATTAGGAAAAGTAAATTTTTGTGCCCAAGAACGCTGGCGATAAATTGCGACAAGGCATCAGACGACATTCCTCGTAAAATGATAAAGATGCTGCAGAGTCCTCAAACAAAAGGGATCTTTGTGATAGAGGTCACTTGATCTTTTTTTGTAATGTGTAGTCTTTTGTTTCCAGAGCCTTTGCTGTTGCGCGGTTGACAATTTCCATCAGAAGAAATTCGCCGTAACCCTGCTTGTCTGTCTTTTTTTGCAGTGCAGGTCTTTTTGCAATGCTTTCGAGAATCTTTTCGATTTTTGCAGATGTGTTTTCTATAATTGAAGAATACTTGGTGTCAAAGTCTTTTGAAGAATGATTCCCAAGAAACTTGGTAGATGTTCCGTAAAACTTTGCAACGGCTCCCCGCACCTCTTCGATTTTTACAATTTCAATCAGGCCTGCTTCTTTTAGAATGTCAATGTGGTGTCGAATTGTTGTGATTGCTTTGTTGTGCCCTGTCTTCTGCAGTTCCTTTGTGATTTGTTCAGCGGTCATTCTTTTGTGATACAGGATTTCCACAATTTTTGCTCGTGCCGGGTCTTCTAGTGCACGGGCGTGTT
The DNA here is from genome assembly GCA_964449865.1 of uncultured Candidatus Nitrosotenuis sp. Lineage (GTDB taxonomy): Archaea > Thermoproteota > Nitrososphaeria > Nitrososphaerales > Nitrosopumilaceae > Nitrosotenuis. The sequence goes on along the minus strand of CAYVBR010000015.1, from coordinate 212,835 downwards.
CGACAGAGATTGTCATTATACGACTAATTTTGATTGGTTTTTCAAGTAATGTAGACATGATAGCGTTCTGTATTTGGGTTAGCTAAAAGATCAACGTATCACATTTTTTTGTCTAATCGCACTATTTTTTTTACATTACCACAAATTTCGTAATAAAACCAATAAATTTCCTTTTACTACTACTAATCTCGTATCAGTATCATAAACATGATAGCATACCGATAAACATGATAACACTACAACTAAGTTTTGAAATGGATGAATTTTTGAAAATCTGGAAACCCCTACCGCCAAACAGGTGTAAAACTCCCCAGAAGGGGGTTTTGAAAAAGTTAGAACATGAGTGGGAATTTGAAATTCGAGTTAAAGCGCCTTGCCAGTAAGATTTTCGTATGAAACTACGTACCGCTGCGACATTTTGGCGATGATGTCGCCAGGTATTGAGGGGGCCACTGGTTCCTTGCCTTCCGTTCTAGAGTCCTCAAATTGTTTTTGATATCCATTTGCAGTAAGCCAGTCGCGGAGGATTTGTTTGTCGTATGACTCTTGGATCTTCCCGACCACGTAAGCGTCCTTTGGCCACAGTCTGTATTCATCAGGGCCAATAGAGTCGCCAAGCAGTATTTCGTCATTTAACTTTCCAAACTCTAGCTTCAAGTCGGCAAGAATGAATCCAGCAGAATCCGCAATCTTTGACATCAGATCATAGATTTCAATTGACTTTGACTCAAGCCATTCAAACTCTTGTTTTGTCACCAGTCCTCGCGCCACAGCCGAGTCCTTTGTTACGGGCTCGTCATGCTCTGCCTTTGTCGTAGGATCAAATATCGGATGAGGCAGCTTGGCTGCAACTTCGGTTACAGTTCCAGAGGGCAATTTTATTTCTCCGCTTTTCCATCTGGAAATAAGGCTGCCATAGAAATAGCCCCGCACCACACATTCCATTGGAATCATGCTCATTTTCTTGACGATGATTTCGTTTTTTGAGACGGTGCGGACATAGTGATTTTTCACAGGCAATTTGTTGAACCAGAATTCCGCAAACTTGCACAGGACCTCTCCTTTGAGAGGAATTGGATCATGAAACTTTACATCGTATGCAGACACCCGATCACTGAATTTGAATTGTAATTCCCCATTTTCCAAATCATAGACATCTTTTACCTTTCCAGATCCTACAAACTTCAAGTATTTTCCAAGTTTTGATGATTGACCTATCATTATAACAATTTTGGATTGGTTTTTAATTTAGCAATCAATAGAAAAAACATGCTGGCCCTCCTTTTGATACTGTGTTTGTCGCTGGGAGCTTTGCCGGCGTTTGCCCAGTCAGACGAGCAGACAATAAAGGATGAGAATTTGGCAGTCGAGGTGTTCGTAAGAGGGATTCCAAACAACCCGACTACGATGACTTTTGTGGGAGACGACATTTTGGTATTGCAAAGATATGACGGCCAGGTACGACTTGTAAGAGACGGCATCTTACAGGACGCACCCGTTTTGGATGTTTCAGTTGCAAAAGACGGAGAGCGAGGGATGCTTGGAATCACGTCAATCGGTTCCACAGTTTACGTGTATTTCACCGCAGCCGATGTAGACGGCGGAAAAGCAATCGAGAACAGAATTTACAAGTACAACTGGGACGGAAATAATCTGATCAACCCAGTTTTGGTAAAGACCCTAACAGGCGAGAATTTTTATCACAATGGCGGGGCGATGACTAACTTTAACGGCCAGGTGTACGCCGTGATTGGAGACAATGGCAACTATGGCAAGCTACAGAACAGAATGTCAGAGTGGAAAAACGACACAAGTGTGATTTTGCGAGTTGACCCGCCGGGAAACTATTATGCGATGGGCATAAGGAACAGTTTTGGAATTGCGTTTGACCCAATTACTGGAAATCTCTGGGATACAGAAAACGGAGATGACGAGTATGACGAGATCAACCTAGTTCCAGAAAACTTCAACAGCGGGTGGATTGAGATTATGGGGCCTGCAAAGAACCAGGAACAAATTGACGCATTGCCAAAATACGGAAATTTTGTGTACAGCGACCCAGAGTTTAGCTGGCAAAGACCGGTTGCTCCGACTGCGATTTCTTTTGTAAATTCGGAGAAGCTAAAGGATTACTCAGACAGCATATTTGTAGGAGACTGCAATACTGGCAATTTGTACAGATTCAAACTTGATTCAAACAGAACAGGCCTTGTATTTGAGTCACCTGAACTAGCAGACAAGGTTCACAACATCGATGAGTCGATGGACGAGGTCATATTTGGCACGGGCTTTGGCTGTGTGACAGACATCGAGGTAGGTCCAGACGGACTACTTTACATCGTGTCCCTATCAGAAGAAAAGATATTTAGAATTCTTCCAAAGGCGGCGGCAGAGCAACCCGCCCCAATTGCAGAGCAACCCAGCCAAACGCCAGATGCCAACAAAGGGTGCCTAATTGCAACGGCAGCATATGGGACTGAACTGTCCGCCCAGATACAGTCACTCAGAGAAGTGAGGGATAACGTGTTGCTAGACACTCAATCCGGGACTGCATTCATGGCAGGATTCAACCAGTTTTACTATTCGTTTAGCCCAACTGTGGCAGATTTGGAGCGACAGAGCCCAATTTTCAAGGAATTTGTAAAGATGACCATATCTCCAATGCTTTCCACCCTGTCAATTCTAAATTACGCAGACATTGATTCAGAGCAAGAAATGCTAGGATATGGAATAGGGGTAATCCTGCTAAACGTCGGAATGTATTTTGTCATGCCTATACTTGCAATCGTAAAGATTCGGCAGCATTTTAGCAAAAAAGGCAACTAGTTCAAGCAGCCATACCAGCCACGTTTAATGCGCCAAAACAAAAATTTATCAATGAAATTTTCCCTACATGCATCATGAGAGACATCAATGACATCATGCCCAAGATCCCAAACATGAAGTGGGGCGCACTGACTAACAAGTTCCCTACAAAAAACAACGTAAATGAGCTAGACAAGCTTCTTCCACACGACAAAAAATGGCACACTGTCTTTGATCTTGAGGACCAGGTCTATGTCGACGATGTCAGAGTCTGGAAAAAAGACAAGAAGTCTTGGACCTAAGATCCCATCATTCCAGGAATCTTTGGAGGAACGCGGTACTCTTTTGTTACTGAAATCTCATTATCTGCAGTGACCTTTACTTGGTGCAGCGAGTTTTCAGACGGCGGGGACAGGATTACTTTTTGCCCTGGAGCAAGGGTTCCCAAGTTTAGCACGTCGCCGTCACCGTAATTTACAATCACGTTAGTTAGCGGCTTTGCGCCAATGTTTTGAACCATCACACGCGCAGTGACAAACAGGTTCTGCGGATCCTTGAACGGGTCCACATCGACCTCATAGTCCTGCGATGAAAAAGTTCCCTTCGATAAGGACAGTGCGATGATTCCCCCGATTCCAGCAATCGCTGCAATTCCAATTATTATTAAAAACTTGTAAGAAGAGACCATCAAACGGATAGATGCAGACTAATTTAAAAAATAGATCAGATGAATTATTTTCCGCCCTGTTCTGGGATGGTCGAAAGCGTACTAGTTGACACGACGTTTGGGATTTTGCGGATCTGCTTAGTTATGATATCCGACACTATTTTGTGGCTCTGCCCCTGGACCTTGATGAAAATGTCATACATCCCATATGTTCCGTGCGCCTCTTTTACCCCGTCAATTTTTAGAACGTCCCGCATTACCTCCATTTCGTGAGCAACCTCACATTTTACCAAGACAAACGCGATTTCCATTTTATTCGCCCTTCATTTCCTCTCTTGTCTTGAATACTGGCTTTATTCCTAGCGTAGAATAGTCTCCGCTGGTACACGTAAAGCACATAGAGTTAAGAGGTATGCCGACTGCGTTTGCAAGGTTTTCTGCATCATTGTATCCCAAAAAGTCAGCGCCAATGTCACGTCGTATCTTGTCAATTACTTGCTCGTCGGTAACGCCTTCTCCAATTACTCCAGTTGCCAATTCGTCTTGTGACGGAAAGTCAATTCCCGCGTAGCACGGATACTTGATTGGAGGATACGTGATGAGCATGCTGATTTTTTTGGCACCGGCCCGCCTTAGTGCCTTTATGATTGCCTTTGAGCTCGTACCGCGAACAAGACTGTCATCAATTACAACCACGTGCATTCCAGTAATAATTTCTGTAATCGGTATGATCCAGCGATTTATTTCGACGCGGTCGCTTTGGTGGGGCTCAATAAAACTTCGCAGTGGCCCCTTTTTGCTATATCTGTCTTTGAGCAACCCTTCATCAAACTGTATTCCAAGTTCCTGCGCATAACCCAATGCCGCAGGCCTTGCAGAGTCAGGGACAGGTATTACCAAATCCGCATCCTTGATTGGGAATTTTCGAGCTAGAAACTGGCCGATTCTTTTTCTTGCAACATAGATGTTTGTTCCCTCCATTCTAGATGTCGGGTGCGCAAAATATGTAAATTCAAATGAGCAGTGTGCGTGCTTTTTTTCTTCTGAAAACATTTCAGATTCCATTCCAGTGTTGCTAAACTTTAGCAGTTCACCCGGGACAACATCACGGACAAGTTTTGCGCCAATTGCAGTTATTGCAGACGACTCGGATGCGACTATTGTTACCTGCCCTTCTTCTTTTGAGCCCAAAACCATCGGCCTAAACCCGCGCGGATCACGCGCCGCATACACTGCATTATCATCAGACACAAAGGTAAAGCAGTATGAGCCGGCCATCTCGTTTTTTAGAATAGACAGGGCGCTTCCAAGCTTGCCGTTTGTAGACATGAGTGAGACGAGTCTTTGAGCGGCAACTAGAGTATCGCTTGCATTTTGCGGCGTAAACGTGCATCCGCCAACTAGGTTTGCAAGTTCGGCAACATTTGCTATTGTTCCATTGTGGGCAATGCACAAATCCTTGACCTTTAGCGGCTGGGCGTTTTCGAGGTTGCTTTTTCCAACAGTCGAATATCTCACATGACCTATCGCTGCAGGCGATGCGTATTCTTCAGTGATTTTTTGGAATTCGCCTGACGCTCCAGATACTAGTCCCAGTCTTTTGATTGGTGCTTTTTTCGGGATTGCAATTCCCCAGGCCTCTTGGCCCCGGTGCTGCAATGCACGCAATGCGTCAATCACCATCGGGATTACGTTTGTTCCGTCCCTACTGAAAATTCCAACTACTCCGCAATTTTCTTTAACCATGCAAAACCAAATCCTTCAGTGAATTAAACCACTTGTCATGTGCTTTATCAACGCTTAGTTTTACAATTACATTTTTGTTTTTGGAAAACACGATGCTTTTTCCCTCAAACTTGCCAATTATTCCAAATGTTACATTCTTTTCCCTAAGATATCCAAGCACCGCGTCAAGGTTTGATTTTGATACAGATAACAAGTATCTAGAATGGCTCTCAGAAAACAGAATCTTGTCATCAGGCAATTTTGGTGACGGCACGTTGTCAATTGACACCACACACCCAATGCCACTAGTCATGGCAATCTCAGACACTGCAATTGCCAGGCCGCCCTTTGAGCAGTCATGGACGTTTCTTGCCCATTCGCTTTCAATTATGTGCAGTACTGACTTCATGTTGAGTTTCGATTCGGCAAAGTCAACCACTGGGCATTTTCCGCCAATAAACTCGTGAATGTACTCATAATATTCAGAGCCACCAAGCTCGTCTTTGGTAGTCCCAACCAGAATCAGGATGTCACCTTGTTCTGATTTTTGTGTGTGCAGTGGTTTTTTGTCAATCAGCCCCAAGACGCCAATAATTGGGGTCGGCTTGATTGGTCCCTGAGGGGTTTCGTTGTACAGGCTTACTTTTCCCCCGACACACGGTATGTCAAAGTGTTTTGAAAATTCAGATATTCCCTTTAATGATTCTAAAAATGTCCAAAAGATTTCCGGGTTTTCGGGGTTGCCAAACTGCAGATGGTCGACCATTCCAATTGGAGTAGCGCCCGTGCACACCACGTTTCTGCATGCCTCTTCAAAGCATCCGATTGCACCGTTTTTTGGATCAATGTAGCACTGTTTTGGGTTTCCGTCAATTTTTGCCGCCAAGTATTTTCCATTATCCAGACGAAGTACGGAAGAATCCATTCCAGGCTTCACTACGGTTCGTATCCCAACTTCGTGGTCATATTGTCCATACACCCAGATTTTGCTTGCAATGTTTGGGCATGATAGGAGCCGCATGGTAACCTTGGAAAGGTCAGAGGCAGGTTTTGGTTCCTTCTTTTTCTGCAGTTCTTTAAGATATTTCGGCTCCTTTGATGGCCTGTCAAGCAGTGGCGCATTTGCAACAATTTCAGCAAGAATTGACGCAACCACGTCGTCGTTGTTTTTCACTCTCATCATTTTGTCAGATGTGACCTTGCCGATGACAGAGCATGTAACTCGGAATTTTTTGCAGATTGATTCTAGTTTTACAAGTTTTTTCTTATCTGTAATAATCAGCATTCTCTCCTGGGATTCGGATGTCATTATCTCCCTCGGATTCATGTCTGATTCTCTGGTATGGACGCGGTTTACGTCAAGCTCAATTCCAATTCCAAGCGTGTCAGCAGTTTCTGAAATCGCGCATGAAAGGCCGCCGCCTCCTAGGTCCTTTAGCGCCTTTATGCAGCCCTCATTTCTTGCCTCAAGGGTTGCCTCGATGATTAATTTTTCAATGAAAGGGTCTGGGATCTGCACTGCCGAGCGGTCTTCTGTTTCAAGCGAGTCAGATGCAAATTGGGCACCCCCGATTCCATCTCGCCCAGTCGAGCCGCCAAGCAAAACCACCACGTCGCCAACATCGGCGTGATTTTTGATCAGTCTTTCTTTTTTGCCAAATCCAATTGATGCAACATCAACTAGAGCATAGTTTGCATAGCATTCGTCAAACTCTACTTCGCCGCCAATTGTTGGGATGCCAAGGCAGTTGCCATAGTCGGCTATTCCAGTCACGGCGTTTTTGAACAGCCATCTTGCCTGCGAGTCTTTCTCTATGTTTCCAAAACGAAGCCCGTCAAGGAGTGCGATAGGTCTGGTACCTGCAGACAAGATATCGCGAATCACTCCGCCCACCCCTGTTGCCGCACCGCCGTATGGTTCAACTGCAGACGGATGGTTGTGACTCTCAATATGGACAGTTATCACATATCCGTCCCCGACATCTAGGACCCCGGAATCAAATCCCTTCTCCCTGAGTACTCTGGGTCCAGACATGGGGAGCATTTTGAGATGTTTTTTTGAAGACTTGTACGAGCAGTGCTCAGACCATTCAGCTGCAACGATGTGCATTTCGGTGTCGTTTGGTTTTCTATTGATTTTTTTTGAAAGATAGTCTAGTTCCTGTGGCTGCAGACTCATTTTCTTGCACCAACAGTTGTAATCAAAGACTGGAAAATCATAGATGCTGGCTTGGAGTCATTTGGGTTGATTTCTGCCTCAACTGCACGCTCAGGGTGAGGCATCATGCCGACCACATTTCCCTCCCTGTTGCAGATTCCGGCAATGTCAAATACAGAATTGTTCACGGACTCGCCATACCTGAACACAATTTGGTTGTTCTTCTTTAGCGTGCTAAGCGTGGCCTTGTCAACATAGTAGCGTCCTTCCCCGTTTGCGATTGGAATTGGGATTTTTTCATCTAGTGCAAACTTGTTGGTAAACGGAGTCTTGTTGTTTTTCACTATGAGTTCTGTCCATTTGCACATAAAGTTAAGCGACGTATTTTTTAGCAGTATTCCAGGCAGCAGTTCAGATTCCACCAATATTTGAAATCCATTGCACACGCCAAGAACAGGCATTCCCTTGTCTGCCATTTTTTTGACATCAGATATTATTGGACTGTGTGCAGCAATCGCTCCAGCTCTTAGTCTGTCACCGTAGGAAAAACCGCCCGGCAGGACAATGGCATCCAGATCCTTTGGAAGGTGGTCCTCGTGCCAAAAATATTTCACATCTAATTTGAAAACGTCAAGTAAAACATGGTACATGTCGCGATCGCAATTACTTCCGGGAAATACGACAATGCCGACTTTCACACGGTAATTTGTACGACGCCATTAATTAATTAAATCACGATTCTAGTCGGTCGCAAGAACATAGTAGGAATGACAACAAACCTTTTTTATCTTGAAATTACGCAAAACGAATCATGGGCCAAGTTCGAGACATAATGAACAAGCACGTGATCACGATATCAAAGGAAAAAACGTGCTTGGAGGCAGCGTCTCTACTTCAGGAAAAGGACATCAGCTTTCTTGTCGTAACCGAAGGCCAGAACCCAGTTGGAATACTAAGCGAGGCAGACTTTGTCAGAAAAATAGTAGTCAAGAACAGACTTGCATCCGACGTCCCAATCTCTGAGATAATGTCACCAAAGTTCAGATGGGTTGAGCCAACTACGCTAATCGAGGATGCTGTGCAAAAAATGCTAAACAACAACATCCGAAGGCTGCTCGTGCTTGAAAACGAAAAACTGGTAGGCGTCATTACGCAGACAGACTTGGCATCCCATTTGAGAAGCAAGCTGCTCATAGACGGCACGATAAAGTCGATTGGAAAAGACGACTAGATTACGGTAAACGTGACCTTGCTTACCATCGGATTATAGATTCTAAGATCATTGCAGAGTTTTTGAACTGTTTCCTGTGCCGCTTTTTTGTTGGCGGTGTTTATCTGGAATTTCAGCATTTTTGCCGATCGTATTTTTTTGACTGAGGAATAGCTTCCCTTTAGGACAAGGTCATTTAGGATTGTGGTGCCTTCAGGATCACTGATTCCGGGTTTGTTTTCGATGATTACCTGAACCTCAAACATCGGCATGAGAAGACGTGTCATCGGTCTAATATAATCTCAATTTCAGATGCGCCAATTTGAGAAATAAATCAAGGACAAAACAGAACCAACTTGCGTCATGGCATAGTATTGATTTTATAGGACATCAAAACTCAGGAATTGCAGTGACTCGCCACAGATACTGGAAGATAACATCAGACGACATCCAGAAATATGATTATGATCAAGCCAAGGTGCTAAACTGGGAAATCAAAGGCGTGAAGGAACCAGAAGAGGATGCAAGATTTATCGGAGTATTCCTGTACAAGAGGGGAACGCCTATTGATTACACCCCAACTAAGGGAATCGTACTGTATCACAACAACATTCTAAAAAAAGAAGTTGAGGAAGCTACAAAATTCATCAAAGACAAGTTCGGTGGAGACGTGAGGGACAAGGGAACCCGCATATTTTTGGAGGGCTCTAAAGAATTCTATTCAGGAAAAGAAGTAGGCCAGTTTGCAAAAGAATTGGAGGGGCGATTCAACCTCAAGGCAACAATTTCAATAGAGTTTGAAAGTCTCACAGAGGAAGAGCGAAAAAAAGCAGGACTTCCAGACGCAAAACTATTGCCAATACCCGGAAATCACAGCTAAAGATCAGTAACATAAATTAGAACATTTGGCTCATTAAAACATCAGATGTCAGAACTACATGGAATTTTTCAGCACCTAGCAGAACTGCGAAAAAGAGTAACAAGAATAGCAATTGCAGTCATCATCATAATTACAATCATCCTTACTTGTAGGCTGGATCACTTTGTCTACAACGGAATTACGCTGTACTATCCGATTCCAGAGCCAATTAACAATATTGCTGCACAGATAACAAACCACATGCGTCAGGAACTGGTGCCAAAAAGCGTTCAGCTGATTCAGACAGCCCCAGGCCAGGCATTTTATGCACAGATGTATGTCGCATCAATTGCAGGAGTCGTACTTTCCATGCCAATTATCATAAGAGAGCTTACCGCGTTCATCAGGCCGGCGCTAAAGGAAAGCGAAGTCAAAGCAACCCGCTCAATAGCAATTCCAGCACTGGTTCTTTTTGTGTCAGGTGTGATATTCTCATATTTTACAGTAATACCGTTTATGCTTGATTTTCTATACCAGTACGGGGAAGCGTCAGGCCTTGTTACGTTTTTGAACGTGATGGATTTTGTATCGTTTGTTTTGCAATTTTTGCTTGCCTTTGGAGTTGCGTTTCAGCTTCCATTAATCATGTATGCCGCAACCGCGTCAGGCATTACGGATGCCAAATTCTGGCGCAGAAACATCAGGTATGCAATTGTGATTCTGGTGATTATTGGTGCAGTAGTGACTCCAGACGGGAGCGGCGTTACAATGTGGTTTATTTCAGGACCCATGATCGCACTGTATCTGGCAGGCATGATAGTGATAGAAAGACGAGAATTTAGAATCAAGAAGCCTCAACAGAGTTAATACAGATTTGTTTTCCATGTTTTGTTGAATAACGCGATTTAGGAATAATTTTTATTTCTTTGATTTTTTCTTTTGTGATTTTTTCAAAGATTTCTTTGGTGTTCTCTTTACGGTTTTCTTTGGGGATCTCATGGCTTTCTTTTGTGCATTCAGACTTTTTTTGTGTCTTTTTTGCCAAGCTATGCCTTGTTCGACGCTAATATCTACGCCCTTTTCAAAGCCTTTCTTACCAAGCTCCACTCCTTTGTCAAATCCTATTTTGCCGTATTTTTTTCCAAGTTCCATTCCTCGCGCGGCACCTATTTTTCCATATTTCATGCCAAGTTCGGCACTGCGCTCAGCGCTTTTCTCAGCACTTTTCTTTAATGACTTTAAGAATCCCATACAATGCAGTTATCACCGTGCTGCGATATAAGGCGCGCTTACACTTTTGCTAGTTTTACTGACAGATCTGTCAGGTTCTGAAAATATTATTTTCCGAAACTATCAGAGTCATTTTGTTAAAATCAGATCCAGATTTGCAAACAGGTAGAAGACTTAAATCTCATCTTGGACACTAGTAATCAATGATATTACAAAATATGGCCAATGCTGGAATTGGAATGACTGAGATTGTCTTCATAATCGTAGCGGCAGCAATTCTGATATTTGGTGCAAAGAAAATTCCAGAACTAGCAAGAACACTTGGAAGAGCCAAAGGCGAATTTGAAAAAGGAAAATTAGAATCCGAGAAAGAACTCAAAGACCTAGAAAAGAAAAGCAAAAAAGACAAGAAAGAGCCAAAAGAAAGCTAGTTAGTTCTCCGCCAATTTAGCAAATTCATCAATTATTTGGTTAAACTCAGTTTTAATTTTTTTTCCAGAAAAGACAGATAAGACTTTCAAAATCCCACCAATCTTGATATCGGCGTCAACTACTAGTTTTGTAGACTCGCCCGTTTTTTCGTATTTTTCTATGATGTGAGTGCCTTTTGCATCACCACCAATTACAAAAACCTCGTGTGTTTCTGGGTATTTCGTAACATGTTTTGTCATCATTATGAGTTCCTTGTTGCCAAGTCTTAGATGCTCTTCCACTATTGCGGTGTTTTCTCTAACGGACCTTATCCGGATTGATGGAAAATACTTGGGCAGAATGTTTTGAAAGTTCTCAAAGTTTGCCACAATGTCAAAGACATGGTGTCGCTCGGCATTGATTATCTTTTCAATGTGAACCTTGGGCAATACTAGCTAAGTTCCCCATCTTTTGTATAAATTATGTTCAATGCCAAACTGGTCAAGGCATTTGCCAACAGTGTGATCAATTATTTGTTCGATTGATTTTGGTTTTGTATAGAACCCAGGAACTGGCGGCAATATCACGACCCCAAGCCTTGCTAGCTTTAGCATGTTTTCAAGATTTATTGCTGTAAGAGGGGTTTCCCGCGTCACCAGAACAAGTTTTCGAGATTCCTTTAGTGTGACTCCGGCTGCCCTTGCAACTAGCGTTTCGTCGTAACCGTTTGCTATACTGGACAATGTCTTCATGCTGCACGGGATCACAATCATCCCATCTGTTCTGTATGTGCCACTTGAAATTCCAGACGCCAAATTAGAGTCATCAGAATACTGGGCGGCCATGCTCTTTACGTCGTCAAGCTTGTAGTCAGTCTCCATCGTCAGGCATTTTTTTGCCCATTCTGTTATGACCAGATGGGTCTCAATTCCGCATTCTTTGAGTGCCTCAAGAATCCTCACTCCATAGACTACTCCGGTGCTTCCGGTAATTCCGATTACAAGCTTCATTGGCATTATTTTGCAGTGTGATTATTTTAATCTGTTATGGAACGGTTCCACGATTAACACTAGGTTCATCCTCAGTTGGCATCTACGGTCAGACCGAGGAAGTTTGATTATATTACCAAAGATTTGCAGTCAATTTGTCCATGATTAAGCCTGCAGAAATTCACAAAATTGCAGATAATTATTCTGATTTGAGAATCGGGGTCTTGGGAAGCCATTCTGCGCTAGAGGTCATGGATGGGGCAAAAGATGAGGGACTAAAAACAGTGGTAATTTGCCAAAAGGGTCGAGACATTCCATATCGAAGATTTCAAAGAATTGCAGACGAGATAATCGTAGTAAATAACTTCAAAGATATGGCATCACAAAAGATGCAAAAACGCCTAATCGATACAAATACAATAATTGTTCCCCACAGGGCACTAACTGCATACTTGGGATATGAGACCATAGAGAACAAGTTCAAGGTGCCAATTTTTGGAAACCGCTCACTGTTCCAAGCAGAGGAGCGGAGCTACAAGAAAAATCAGTATTATCTGCTTGAAAAATCAAACGTCAGGTATCCAAAGATTTTCAAATCTTCAAAAGACATAGACGGACCTGCAATAGTAAAGGTCCAAGAAAAGGGAAGAAAGTTAGAACGCGCATTTTTCACAGTGTCATCATATGCAGATTATAAAATAAAATCAGAGGAGAGGATCAAAAAAGGAATCATAGCAAGAGACGACCTAAAAAAGGCAAGCATTGAGGAATTGGTAATTGGCACATACATGAATTTCAATTATTTCCACACACCCATATCAGACCAAGTTGACTTTATCGGAATAGAGCGCAGACTGCAGACAAACGTGCATGACTATAACGCAATTCCAGCAAAACAACAGCTTGACATCAACATAGACATACAGAACATAGAGGTAGGCCACACACCTGCAAGCATAAGGGAGTCATTGTTAGAAAAAGTACTCAAAATGGGAGACAAGTTTGTAGCCGGCGTAAAAAAGGTGTATCCCCCAGGAATAATCGGTCCGTTTTCACTACAAAGTGTAATCACAAAAGACTTGGAACTAGTAGTGTACGACGTATCACTCAGGGTTCCAGGAAACCCAATTGTTGCTACCACGTCACCGTACACAAAATACCAATATGGCGAGACATTTGGAGTTGGAAGAAGGATTGCAATGGAAATCAAGAAGGCAAGTCAGGAAGCAAGACTTGCAGAAATCCTAACCTAGACTTCAAGACTTTTCTTTAGCAGTGTTTTTCTCACAAGAATAGGTATGTTGTAAAACACCCCCAATGCGACAGCGTCAGACGCCCTATAGTTCCTAAGAACGATGTCTTTTTTGCCAGTAAAGTAAAGATTTGCGCGCAGAACGCTGCCACTTTCATATACTTTGACTTTTACCAGATACAGTTCGTTTTCCTCGCAGAGCTGCTCAATCATGTTGTATATGGTCGGCAAGTTGTCGCGTTTTCCCTCAACAAAGCTTTTGATGTGTCGCGCCACTTCGCCAGAGAATGCGCGCATGTGAAATTCTTTTTTGTCATCAGATTGGAGAATCACTATTCCTTCTAGCGCATATGGATCAATAAATCCAACATGTGTAATTTTTGCAGTGGAATAATCAGGCTCTTCTTTTTGATCTATGTCCAACGACTCTCATTGAACTTTATTTCTTATAAAGATACAACATATTTCCCAAAGAAATGAACAAGTTATCAGTCCTACGCGGCTCTTAAATGCAGAAAATACAAAATTAGAATATGCAAATAGACGTACCGCTCCCGTGTCCATCATGCGGCGGAAAAATGTATTCAGTTGGATACGACGCAACACTGAGGATACTGAAGAACAGAACTTGGCATGTATGCAAAGAATGCAAGTTCACAAGAAACGTAGAAGAGTTCAAAAAAACACTTTGTTGTGCATAACAAAGTGCTCAAACTTCTTTAGAATTTTAAAAGATACGATTTAATCATACCGCGAATCAGGCAATGATAATGTCAAAAGACGATACCAGACGCGACGGTAGGCTTTTGATCACACTTGGTTTTGCAAGCATAGGCATCTTGTTTTTGATTTATGCAAGGCTTGGCGGAGCCGCAGTTACGCCAGACGCAGTGTCTGCAATAGAGAGGCTAGGGACGGCATTTTACGTAATGTTGCTTGTTGCACTTGGCGCAATTGCATACGGCATTTATCAGTACCACAGACAGAAAATTCTCAAAAACGACACCAGTCTGTGGCTAGTAGTAGCTCAAATCACATGGAATTCTAAGTCAAGAAAGATATTTGCAATCACGTTTGTCCTGTATGGAATATTTTTTGCCTTGACGTCAGGAATTTTAGTATACCAGCCAGACGTTATTTTTTCAAAGCACTATGGCGTCGAGGTGCCATCTGCACACATAACCCCATGCTGTGGCGAAATAGGCTACGTACCAAAACTTATCGTATACATAACAGAGCAGGTAGGCCTGCAGATAATTCCGATAAACCTGATTTTACAGATAGTTGTTTCATATTTAGTCGGGCTAAACACATCAATTGCGGTAAACGCATTTTCCATTTTGAAAAAGAATACTGGAATAGGAGGAATTGCAGCCATAACTGGATTGTTTATTGCGTGTCCCACATGCGCTGGAACGTTTCTTTCGTTATTTGTGAGTGCATCGGGCGCAATCGCGTTCACTTTAGCAATCACACAGCTTCAAACAATATTTATCGCAATATCGATTCCTCTTTTGATAATAACGCCAATAATAATGGCAAGAAAAATTAGAAACAGTGGATGGAGCTGTAAAATAGAGTCCTAGGTTGCAAATTTCTTCACTTCGGGAATTTGCCAGTTTCCGATGTCATATCCGTCGCGTCGCAGATACTTGAGTGTTAGTTTGTATATCAGTTCATCATGATCAACTTGCGCCAGTATGTCAGACCAGAGGATTTTGCCGTTTTGCTCTATTGTTTTTTTAAATTCGGGGTTTAGCGACTCTGCAACTTGTACACACTGATCAAAGGTTTTGCCGTTTTTGTACGCTCGAGTACGAGTATCACAGCTGTCCATGGACATTGTAAAACAATGAAGAATAAAAGCTTAGATTCACGCCAGATTTTTGAGTTTTTCAACAACAATTTTGAAAATTTCGTTATTGTCAAGCAGTATGCACGGCAGGTTGTTTTCTGCGCACGCCTGACCGCTTTCAGTATCTCGTGTAACTAGGATCATTTGGTTTTCCCGTGCATAATTAATTATGGAGTAATCGGTACGGAGTTTTTTTCCCTCCATAAGCAGTTTTTTTACAGAGTATGCTTCATATCCAAGATTGCGTAATTTTTCATCCATTCCATCATCCATTTCGTCAACGAGTATTTTCATTCCGTTATTTGGGGCGTATTTTTCAATATTTACCTTATGAGAGTCAAGGAATCATGGTTCCAAGTACCAATGGCAAGATAACAGACAGTCCGACGATTCCGCCAAGCAGGAGAATCATGTGTTGCATATCCATACCATGTCATCGTACAAGTACGTTGTAATGTCGAGGTTGTTTGAAATAAACAGATTATATTTACAGATGCATCGTGATTTTTTTGGCACGGTTAATTACTGCCATTTTTTTGGTCACACTAAGCTCAGGCTCTAATGTGAAGTAGACTGTCTTTCTTTTTGGGTAAATTACTATCTGTGTGACCTTTTCCCTTTCAACTTGAACGTATCTTACTTTACCTAGGCTTTTGTCAAACTCTTGTCTCATTTTTCGTCTTTGGGCAACTTGAATGCAAAAATGCTCTTCTTCCTTTTGAGTTTTCAGCGAGGTCTTTCCTTTCTGCATTATCGATTCCAAGATATTCCCCTTTAGGTCAATTATGGCGGCAAACCTCATGCTCGGGTGCATGTTAACTAGATCTTCTACGATCTCAGTCAATGTTGCCTTTTTGTACGCATTCAATTTCTTGCAACTAAAAATCCGCCCCATATAATTGATAGAAATGTCAGGAGAGAATTTCTGATCGCACATCATTTGCAATAAGAGTCAGAACAGTGTGCAATTATTGAAAAATTTTGCAAATAACTATACTTGATCAGTCACACAATGTTGCAAAAAAGCATTCAGAAGCTAGGGCTTGTTTGTGATTTTTTTCAGACCAGTTACTTCTTTTTTTATTCCTTGCTCTAGTTCTTTTTTACGTTTTTTTAACTGCCTTATTTTTTGCGTTTCAAGTTTTTTTGCGCTAGATATTGAGGACTTTTGTTCCATTATCTGCTTCTCAAGACTTGATTTTTCCTTGCGGATAGCATTTAGCTCGGATTCAGTAGACTCTATTTGTTGTTCCAGTGCTTTTCTTTCCTGAATAATTTTATCCAACAGTTCAGTTTCCTGATTTATTTTAGATATTGAGGACACGGTTTTTGCGATTTTTTTCTTTTGTTCTTCGATTTTGCTCGTAAGGAGGGATTGCTTTTCTTTAGACGACAACAGATACTTTTCATAGTTTGTGATATTTTTGAGCAGTTTTGCCTGCTGGGCTACTTTGGCAGACTCTTTTTTGACCTGAGACGCAAGCTCGGACTCTTGAGATTTTGTGGCAAGTAAAATAGATTCAGACTCAGCACGGATATTTTCAAGGCGCTCTTTTTCAGATTGGATGCGCTTGGCAGCCTTTGCCTGTTCTGCCAACTTTTGACGTTCGTTTTGGACTTTTTGCACGATTTCCTGTTCTTCTTTTGTAATCTCTGACGAAATTTTCTGATATTCTTCTTTGACGTGATTTAGTGTGTCTTTCTGGTTTTGAAGATCGTCGGACAGGCGGGCTTGCTCTTGTTGCAGATGTAAAACTATTTCGTCGCGTATTTTTTTTGCGTTTTCCAGTTCGGACTCTTGGGATTTGATTTGTTCGACTAGTTTCGTTTGCTCCAAGACACTTTTTCTTTCCATCTCAATTTGCTTCTCAAGTCGTGCGTGCTCTATTTTCACTTGTTTTTCAAATTCCTGCCTGTTCAGAATTATTTGCATCAGTTTTGATTGTTCAACTTTTAGCTCGTCTGCCTCTGTTTTTTTCTCATTTAGTTTTTCTTGTTCATGCAGGATTTGGCTTTTGACTTGCTCCAACTCATTTGGTTGCGCTGGTGCAACCCAGCCTTTTGGCATTGCGCCAGGTATTGACTTTGGTCTTTGTGGGGCAGCATCGAGTTTTGCATCTCCAAGTTTGATGACTTTCTCATTTAGTATAGATTCGAGGTTTGTTATCTTTTGGTTTGCAAGTGTCACTTGCGACTTGAGTGTTTCAATTGTTTTGCTCGAGTCAGCATCTTGGTGCAAGTCATTTAGGTTGACTTTTTCTCCGATCTTTTTTTCAAGATATGTCAGGTCTGAGCGATAAAGCGTTTTTCCCTGCTGAATGCTCTCCAAGATGAATTGCAGCCTGCCAATGTCGCCGTTTCCGGTAGTTATCAGGTTCTGGACCTTTGCAAGTAGGCTTTCCTCGACTACGGGTTTTTGGGCAACCCCTATTTCGGCTGCAAGCTTTGCATTCAAGTATTTTTTATCAGAATCATAAAGGCCCCTTCCTTGTTTTAGCGCAGTTAAAATGTGAAACAGTCTTCCATAATCACCCCTACCGGAAGCTATTAGCTTCTCAACAAAAGACTGAGCTTCATCTGGCGACAGAATTGCCATGTTTCTCCCGTTTTCCTATACAGACCTAGTATTTTAATAACTAAAAACTTGAATTAATTTAACAAAACATACACCACACGGATTCACGGAAACAATTTCATTGTAAGGTTACACGATCAACTACGTCCCATTTTTCCACATTCTTAGACGATGCAATTATAGTTATTTTGTCAAACGTGAATTTTTGTTTTATTTTCAAGTCATCTATTATTACCTGTTTTTCAGATGCGTCCATCTTTTTGTATATCAGACTTATGTGTGGGTTTAAAGCATATTCAGGGCTTTGTCGGATGCTTTTCCTTATGACAGCATGGATTTGTTTTAGTTTTTGATTTTTTTCCACATTGATAAATACAGTTTTCCACAGACTATCAGAAAACTCCAGATCAGTGGAATTTACCGCAAATTTTCTCATGTTCTTGCAGTTTTTGACGGCAGATTTTGCAGAAGATATGCTTTTCACTCCGCTATACACGGTGATGTGCGGATTAAATGTCGGAGAATCGTATTTTTTCCCCAGTCTGCAAATTATTTGCAGTAGGTATTTTGCATCTTTTTCCGTTGGCTCCACCCAGATAGAGAACATCAGATCATCTTTTGTGTGATGAGCGTTCGGTATTCAGGATAGTCGGTTGCCGAATAGTCTTGCTCAAATTCTTCAGCGAAGACAGAGTCAGTAACGGCAGTAATCATGTGAGGTGTCATCGGGGGCGTAACTACAACGAAAGGTGCAGAATGAGTTTGTGTGTTTTCCACATTTGTTTGCAGATTTTTTTCCCTGTATTCTATAATTCCAGACATCAAAATGTGTTTTGACTCAAAACTGTGATAATGCCCTCCGCGTGAGAACCCCTTTTTCGTTTCCACAAGATTGATCCTTTTCTCGCCGTATCTGAGCATCAGTATTTTTCCCCGAACATCGCTTGACTCTTTTTCAAATTGCAGTTCCATGGTTTGGTAAGGTCTACACAGATTGTCCTACGTTTAATGTCAACGTAAGTGTAGGAGACAGTGCAGAGGGATCGTCGATGCTTTCCCAGACAAATATTGTTGCAGTGTATGTTCCGGCCAAATTTGGAGTCCAGGATAGTGCTGGGCTAAACGATTGTGCCGGAACCAGTTTCCCAGTCAGCCATGAAAGAGATATCGTGACACCGTCCTCGTTCTGTATTTGTACAATATATGCAAAATCTTGCTCAATGTCCTGATTGTTTCTCAGGTCTGCGGTGATTTGCACTTGCTTTCCAACCTCGATTGATTTTGTTTTCTGTTTGTCACCAAGTATGATTTGTGAGTCAGCATAGACATTATGTGCCATTGACAAAAACAGTAACGCAAATACCGCAAAACCGTAATATTTCATACAAAAGATTGCCCAAGCCCTTTTGATAAGTTATTCTAATTTGCAGTAGCGTTTTCAGCGTGATTTACAGCGCACACAGTAGAACAAAAAACAGACGCCCGATTTTGGAACTCTTTCCCACAGTTTTTGCACTTCACGTGTATAAAGTCTAAAAAATGAAATAATAAATTAACTATGAAATTCCAAAAATGGAAACATGGCTTAATTTCCAGCATTCGGAATTAAACGGAATTTGCCTTGTTTTGCGAGCAATGACTGCAGGAATGTTATTTCAGAGGTGATTCTCTGGCGCATTTCCACTAGCTTTTCAATTCTGTCCTTTAGTGGAATGGGGTCAGATGTTCCAGGCACAAACCAGTAAGGCGGCAGAATTACAACAGATTCCAAACTCATACACGAATGAGGTGAACTTTTGCTTAAAAGAATCACTTATGATTTATCAGTATTTTGTGTTGATAGATGGGTTGGGATGGTCTGGCACGGCATTAATCCCATCTATCTAAATCAGGTAAGCGCATTTTTGTATAAAAAAGCCGCGAATAAATCATCTATCCAAGGCCGCATTTCGCATAATACTGCTGATGGTATTCCTCCGCCTTGTAAAATTCACCTGCAGGTTTGATTTCAGTGACTATTTTTTTGCCGAGCTTGCCCGATGTATCCAGATTTTCTTTTGAGTGCCTTGCAATCTTTTCTTGGCCTTCACCGTGACAAAATATCACCGATCGGTACTGCTTGCCAACATCTGGCCCCTGACGGTTAAGCAGTGTAGGATCATGAGATTGCCAAAACACGTCCAATAGTTTCTCGTATGGCAACACAGACGGATCAAACTCTACTTGCACTACTTCTGCATGTCCAGTCATATCGGTGCACACGTCTTCATATGTCGGGTTTTTTTGCCATCCTCCGCTGTATCCTACGGCAGTTGATGTAACCCCTTTTGTTTTTCTAAATATGTCCTCCACACACCAGAAACAGCCTGCTCCAAATGTTGCTTTCATGTACTAGTCACCACACACTGCAATTAAAATTATTATCCAAATGTCATTTTTCATACAGGTATATGTCCATCTTTGTCAACGGAAGCGTAAGATCATCTGGAATTACAATCAAGAGTCCAGAATCTTTATCCACGCCGTCGCATGTACCGCTAAAGCTCACATAGTTTTTTCCAAAGCATCCTTCTGCTTCATAGTGTTTGAATTTTCCGTTTTGCTCATCATAGTTTGCTTGCTCAGATACGGACGGCACAAAATAAACATCAAAGCCGACAGAGTTATCATTTATTCTTACACTGTAATCAAACGAGGAAACATTTTTTGAAGTGCAGATTGGGATGAACTGTGAAAAACCAGTTTTTAGTTCGTCTTCATGTTCCTGGTCATCTTGCTTACTTTTGACTGGCACATACAGCGTAATGTTCGGGTCAGGATTCTTTTGTTTTCCTGCGAGATATTCTATCTGATGACGCACCACATCTGCTCCAAATCTCGCATAGTGTGGCTCCCATACATCGTGGCAGTTGGTGTTATCATGCTGGACCAGTGTGTATGATTTTCCATGGACTGACCGTACTTCGTCAACGCTTGTTTCTTTTGCCATCTCCAGTCTTATTTCCGGCTTGAGGGTCTGCTCACTTGTTTGCGACCAGACATTTGTTATGTCATATACAATGTTCCCTGGGTAGCTCCTCCAGTCTTGGAGGAGGTGGACATAGACGGACTGCTTGTTGATTGCCTGCTGCTGCAAAACAAACGCGCTTACTATGTAGTAGATGACAATTATTGCAATTATCACAAATAATACCGCGTGATAAATTTTCATCCAATATTTTTGAATTTCATAGCTTTTTGAAAGTTCCTATCGTTGTGCACTAGCGTCATTCAGAAAGAGATATGCTTGTCTGTTTATTTTGAAATTAAATTATCTTATAAGATCAATGTACTGGACAAACTCATGGACAACTGTAAGTCGTGCGGAAAAAGCCTAGATGGGATGCCGCCGGACAGCAAGTATTGTTCTTTGGAATGCACATACGGAATAGCAGGCATTGCAAAAGAGCGGGCAGTATTTCCATAAATCAGCAGTCATGCAAAGCGCGTGATTTTAAATCTGATTCTATGTCATTTCCAGTTTCATGAAAATACCGATGTTTTATTTCTCCAAGCTTTTCCAACAAGGCACCAGTATGCTGAAAATTGGGCTTGTTTAGGCGGAGTTTTAGGTTTTGGTATTCTGAAACCAGTTTTTTTAGTTCAGATTTTTTCACAGTTATTACATTACATTTTTTGTTTTAAAAAATTTGTTGTAGATGAAATAACTTGTGAGGCATGAAAAAAGGTGGACCTTTTTTTAAGGTCGCTTTTATTTTTTCTTGCTCTTGGATTTAGCAGATGATTTTTTTGCTTTTGCTTTTGTAGCCATACCTGTAAGTTTTTTGTATGCTATTAAACATGCTGATTTTCAAATTTTTTGATTTGGTTTTGAAAAAATAAAATCAATTACAAAAAAAGATCGGTCAGATGTTGCAAAAATGTTTTTGAACAAAGTAAAAAATCGCGATCTAGTTTAGATGACATCACCAGACAAAGAAATTTCAGAGACAGTAAAAATGACATCGCACATGATCATGTTTTTGGATTCTTATTTTTGTGATCGAGTTGTTTTCGTTCTAAAATTGTCCAATGATCGTTTTTTGAAGTAGATTTATTGCCTTTTGGACACAAAGTTTCTGATTTTTGATCCATTTTTTATGGTCAAGATAGAAAAAGCTGGAATTCCAAGATAGATTCCGGCATTAAGCAGGATTATTCCCAGCCCATACCATGCCACTTCAGATTCAGAATCCACATTATTGAGAATCTGCAGTGTAAAAAGCATTGGAGATATGGTGATCTTTACAATTTCTTTGAAAATAGGGCTCTGTCGCTCCAAATCTGCCACAGTTGGGCTAAACGAATAGTAAAACTGGTTGAACCCAGTCATGAAAATGGTTCCAGATTCAGTGTTTAGTAAGACGTTGTCGCGTACTTCTCGCAGTTGCTGCACTTGGGAGGATAGTTCAGTCCCATATGCTGCAGTTGCAATGAGGCATCCGCCGCCTTTTGCCGCATCAAGTACGCAGACCCCGCCATCAAGATGAGTTCCAGCTCCACATTTTGTAGTGTCAAGAGTCGGCTCCGGTACTTTGAATAGCGCATAGATTGTTTGGCCTTTGAAGTTTTCATCAAACCACGTTTTGAACGATGGTTCGTTTTTGTATAGGTAAATGTAGTATTCAGAGTCCTTGGCAGGATCCGGGAATCCAGGAATGTGTGTCGTGATTATCTCCTTTTTGTTAGGGTCAACTGCTCCCACCACATCATAGATTGATTCACCTGGGAAGTTTTTGTCAAACCATGCCGTAAATTCAGGCTCGTTTTGGTATCTATCCACGTAATATTGTGGGTCTCGTGAAGGGTCTGGGAATCCAGGAATGTGTGTTTTTGGGGTTTCCGGCTCTTCAGTAGGCGTTTCAGGCTCTTCTGGAGTCTCAGGCTCCTCTGGAATGGTAGGCGTCGTGGGCTTTGTTGGTGCTGCAATCACAACGGAAATCTCGTTTGACGGGGAGCTTGCCCCAGCAGAGTTGATCGCATAGACCCTGTAAGAATAGGTGTTTGCCAACAATCCAGTGTGGGAATATGAAGTGCCAGTTGCCTTGTTAATCAAAGTCATGTAGGAACCAAAACCAATTTTGTATTCTATCTTGTATCCGGTGATTGGTGCCCCGCCATCATTTGAGGGAGCAGACCACAAGAGATTTGCCTGATTTGTATTGTGAGTGATAGTAAGGATTGGTGCACTAGGCGCGTGTGCAGAAACTGCAGACGGTGTTGCAGATGCCTCAGAGGATGATGAACTTATTCCAACTGAGTTAATCGCATAAACTCTGTAGGCATAGGCATCACCAGTTGTTAGGCCGGTATGCGAGTATTTCGTAGTAGAGTTTTGGGTGCTAGACGTGAGTGTTTCAAATTGGCCCTGGTTCTTCTTTACCTCGATTTTATATCCAGTTATGGAAGAGCCGCCAGTGTTTGACGGGGCAGACCAGGACAGGTTAATTTTTGTTGGAGATGCTGCCGTTGCGACAAGGCCAGTCGGCGTTCCAGGAGGATTTGTGTTTGACTGGGATTGCGGTGGAGTCGAGGTGGCAAGTGGTGTTGCAGATGCCTCGTTTGAAATTGGGCTTCCGCCCAGAGTAAAGTAAGCTGAGACAACATAGGTGTGTAATTTCCCAGTTGTAAGTCCGGTGATGGAATAGGTCGTTGCGGTAGAACCAGTGTTCTCAATTATGATCTTGTATGAGTCCGAGCCTATTTTTTCGTCTATCTTGTAGCCGGTGATTTGTTGCTTGTATGTTTGTGACGGCGGAACCCATGTCAAAGTAATCGCAGTTGGAGACACAGCTGTCGCGGTAAGTGCAGGCGCTGTTGTTTCTTGAGGCGTTGCAGACGCATCGCTTGAAGGGCCAGTTCCAGCTGAATTGATTGCAGAAACGCGGTAATAATAGATGGTGCCTTTTGTCAATCCAGTGTGGACAAATGACGTTGCAGAACTTTGTGTGTTTGATACCAGTGTTTCATAAGAGCCGGAGCCTTTCTTTGCCTCAATTTTGTAACCAGTGACGGCAGTGCCGCCGTTGTTTGACGGTGGAGACCAGGACAGGTTTATCTGAGTTGGAGACGCCGTAGTGGCAGTAAATCCAGTTGGTGCACTCGGGATGCTTGATGAAGACGGAGTAGTAGAAGATTCTGCAGATGCGCTTCCGGTTCCAATTGAATTAATTGCAGAAACGCGGTAAACATAGGTTTGTCCAGCGCTTAATCCGGTGTGCGAGTATGCAGTTGATGTGCTGGCAGTGTTTGCAACCAAGACAGAGTAAGAGCCGGAGCCTATGCGGTATTCTATTTTGTATCCGGTGATCGGATAGCCGCCGTTGTTTGACGGGGCAGACCATGATAGGTTGTTCTGAGTTGAAGAGACACTAGTCGCAGTCAGGCTTGTCGGTGCGCTCGGAGCAGATGCCGACGATGAAGACGTAGGGGTTGCAGATACTTCAGATGATGCAGTACCAGTTCCGACAGAGTTGATAGCAGAAACCTTGTACGTGTAAGCAGTTCCAGTCACAAGTCCAGTGTGCGAGTATGTAGTTGATGTGCTGGCAGTGTTTGATGCCAGAGTAGAATAAGAGCCGGAGCCAGATTTAGCTTCAATTTTGTAACCAGTGACGGCAGCACCGCCGTTGTTTGACGGTGGAGACCAGGACAGGTTTACTTGAGTTGATGAGACAGGTATTGCCGCAAGGCCAGTAGGTGCGCCAGGGGCAGCTAGTGCAGATGACGATTGGGGTTGTGCCACTGCCTCAGAGGATGACAGTATACTAGTTCCAAATGAGGTAATTGCAAATACGCGGTAAATGTAAACTTGGCCGGTGGTCAGACCAGTGTGCGAGTATGTAGTTGATGTGCTGGCAGTGTTTGATGCCAGAGTATTGTAAGAGCTTGAGCCGACGCGGTACTCTATTCGGTATCCAGTGATTGGATATCCTCCGTTGTTTGACGGGGCAGACCAGGACAGGTTTACTTGAGTTGGAGACGCAGGAACAGCCGAAAGTTCGGTTGGTGCTCCAGGGTTTGTCCCAGTAGATGTAGACGTTGGAGTTGCAGATGCATCCGATGAAGATGCACTTGTCCCAATTGAGTTGATTGCATATACATGATACGTGTAGGTTTGATCAGTCGTCAGCCCAGTGTGCGAGTAGGTAGTTGATGTGCTGGCAGTGTTTGCAACCAAGATGGAGTAAGAACCAGAGCCTACGCGGTATTCTATCTTGTATCCGGTGATACTTGATTGGCCATCATTTGGGGTAGACCAGAAAAGGTTGATCTGTGTTGGCGATACGGCAGTAACTGTAAGTCCTGGCGGGGCATCTGGAACGGTTGCGGCATTTGCATCAGCGTGAAAAGATGTCAGGATGAGAACTGAGGATAGTAACAATACAATTAGTTTATTCACGCCAAGATTGATTTGCCAAGACTGGCTGATAAACACTTAGAACAATTTGTTAGTGAATTAGGTGAAAATGGTTTTGGTTAATCCAGAACAACTTGATTTCGGAATTTTTCATGAACCGCAGTATGGTTTTATGGACACAGTACACAGAACATGGGATGGAAAGGATGCGTATTGAGTCAAGTGATCTAAAATCAGTCGGATATGACGAGGCGACGCAGACGCTTGAGATAGAGTTCCGCCAGGGAGGCATATACCAATACTTTGGCGTACCAAAAAAGATCCATGATGGGCTGATGCAGTATGCATTATCACATGATCAATATCACAACAGATTCATCAAAAATCGTTATAGACATAAGAAGATTCGCTGACAAAGATTTACGAGCCGCACATCAGTCAGATTCATTTTGAATATTTTTCTAAAACGGAGGCCTCGCCAAAGATTTGTATTTCATTTGTCAGGTCGTCTAGAATTCTAAGGCCGTGTAGAATTGGATCCTTTGCCAAGTTTTTGTTTTCAAGCTTATGCTTCAGGACTAGCCGCTCATTATTTACAAAGCTCAAAAGCCCAATGCTTCCCTGCATGTCAAGTCCGACATAGAACTTTACGTATTCGGATGCCGTCTTTATTCCCATAATGCCGAATTAGATTTTTCCAGTATTTGATTCAGTCCTTTCAAGAGCGAAAACATGTTATAAAGCAGACATAGAGTATGAGCATGTTTCAAGACTTGCTTTTTTTGTTTGGTTGCATTCCTGAAATAACCAAAGACTGCATAGACATGACAAATGCGTCAAGCACATACGTTGGAATAGCGGGCGGAGCTGCAATAGGTGGCATAATCAGCTGGTGGGTCTACTATCGCCAAAAGAAAATTGCAGACATTCAAGATTTGACTTTGAATAGAATAAAAAAATACGATGAAAAGCACGATACCATCCTAAACAAAATACAGAAAATTGATTTGCAGAATGAGGAGACACTAAACAAAATATTGGATCTTGCTGAGAAAATTGATGCATTGGAAAGGAAAAAATCGGCAGACTCAAAATCAGACTAAGAGAACTGGCTTATTTTTTCAAGCGCTGTTTTGATGTTATCGTAATCAGTGGCCACGTAATCATTTCCAGATAGCAGGTTAGAATAGAACTCTTCGTTTTGCGCTCGTTTGATGTCAGATTCGTAACAATTTAGCGCTTTTTCATACAACGGAACATCTGCCTGCAGTTCAGATAGCATTTCTGGATGCTCCAGCGCATTTTTTATTTTTGATATTGCGGGGTCGATTTGAGGCCCAATCTTGCTTGCCTCAGAGATAACTATTGTTGCAAACATTGGCGCATCCTTTAGTTCGGGGGACTTTCCGATTGACTTTAATCTTTTTCTGTAATGGCCCAAGGCACGTAAAATAATTTCATATCCACCCTCTTCTTTTAGATAGATTCTGCCTAGCCAAACTTGTGACATGCCAATTTTGGGTGGGATGGTTATTTAATATTGTAAATTTTAGTTAGTGTCATTATCCAGTCCTATGATCCAAGTTGCACGAGATCAGGCAGTCATAGAATTAATTCGGAGTCAGAAGCAATTTTTGTATTAGAAAAACATATTCCTTAAGGCAGGTCTACACAGGCAATTACCGCATTTACGGCTATTGTTCCGGAATCAGTGACTGTTCCACCGCACAGATTGTATATGTTGCCAGGATTAATAATTGAATTATTATTAACGACGAGGCCTGAGCTCCAAATATCACCGATATTTGTAACTGGGCCGCTGTTGGTAAATGTACCAGACGTAATGATGACACCGTCGTTAATCATATTCAGCGTATTGATCATGGCGCCATTATTGACTAGTATGCCAGTGCTGTTTACGGCTATATTTCCAGACGAGGTGATGACACCGTCGTTAATTATACTGCCCATAATGAACATGACACCCGTCTGACCATTTGTAATTGTTCCAGACGAATCGACGATGCCAATATTTACAAATTGACCGCTGTTTGTTATCGTACCATCATCAATACCAATAATTCCATAATTGTTAATCTTGCCAGAGGTTGTTATGACACCACCAGATGCAACGTTAACTTGGCCATTATTAGTGATGACACCGCTGTTAATTATTGCCATAGCATTTAGAACCACGTCAGTTGGAATAGTTAATCCGTCAACAGAACCAATCACAAGAGTCGTAACAGTGCAGGTTCTATCGAGTGGAACCCAAACTCCATTGATAGGTGCAGATTCACACGCAGTTCTGCCATCAATAGTTAATGCCACTACGTTTTGAGTAGTAAAGGCTATAACAGAAATCACGGTAACCAAAACAGAAAATATCAGAAATTGCTTGATGTTTGTCAACATTAGTTTAGTACTAACAAATCTATTAAGCTGCGCTTACATTGTCGTAAGTTTTATGGACAGATCTATCAGTTTTATTGATATCTACGCTTTTGAAATCATTGATGCAAATACCTTGCCATTTCTAGTCAAGGCAACGTTAATCTTGGAAGACTCTATTTTAGATTCAACGAGTCCTTTTTTCTCTAGCCAAACAATGTGTTTTGCAAGTCTCGCGTAATTTAGATTGGCATCAAGTGATATCTGAGTCTTGCCGCCAGAGCCATTATCAGTCAGGGTTTGCATAATGCGTGACAGAGTTTTTATGCTAGGCTCAAAGTCCTGATCCAATGTTGTGCTTTCAATTCTTATTTGTGTCATAATTTCCTACCTTACTCCATTAATTGTACGGGACAATCCTATTTAAGGTAGCAATGCGAATATCACGGCAACGGAAAAAAGGTGTCTGAATTCGTACCAATCCTTATATAGCATACTCAAATGGTTGTAGCCTGCCCAGAAAAGAATACAAAACCATTAGCGTAAAAGTAAAAACTTTTGTGAGATTTGTAAAAGACTCAAAGGACGCACGAAGTAAAGACTCCAAAATGAACAACACACGATTCCTTGATCATCTTCTTGATCTTTGGTGCGGAACCATAACAAAGCCAAATTTTTAGTGACATTGTCAGTTAACAAATAAAAGCCGAATTCTAGATTCAGTCATCTCTTAGAGCCTTCCACGATGTATTTTGCTGCAAGTTCAATCCGATCTGTGGCCAGTCCCACATGACATCTACACTTGCAGATTGGTTCTACCAATCCATTGTGAACGAGTCTGCACTTAGCACAGCCAGAGCCAGTTGCCAACAAGATGTATGTTCGACACTAACTTTTAGGGGTTGCTAAATAATATGACTCAATCAAACATAATTAAAAAAAGAGGGGGGTTTAGTTTTTGCCTGATTTTTTGCCTGCATCTTTACCGTGATTGTCTTTGTCGTTGTGGTTTTTTCCATCATGGTCTTTTCCATTGTGGTCTTTGCCATCATGGTCTTTTCCATCGTGGTCTTTGTCATGTCCATTACCGTGTCCATTACCATGTCCTCCAATACAATCGTCGTCATTATGTCCGCCTGTATCGCCAGTACCAGGACCAACTATAGTAATTCTGTTGGTATCTAGTGTGACTGCACCATTTATCGCAAGCAGTCTACCGTCTACTGCTGCTCCAGCAGTTGAGGTGATTGAGGTGTAAGCAATTACGGTTCCTTTGAGAATAGAGTTAGTTCCAAGAGTTGCGGAACTTCCCACTGCCCAAAAGACGTTGTTTGCTGTGGCACCATTTGTCAGTATTACATTACTGTTACTTGCTGCAGTGACAAGAGTGCTTCCTATTTTGAAGATGTAAACTCCGTTGCCACTAAGAGTAAGATTTCCAGTTATGGCTGCTGAGGATGGGAAACAATAGACTCCAGGTGTAAGTGTTTGTCCGCCTATGTCTGCAACAGCTGGTTCATTGACCGTACATGCGGTTCCAATGAGTGATCCATATGCAGTTGCTGCGTCAGCATGAGCCTGATTTGCAATCGGAGTACCTACCTGTATGGTTCCAGATACGGTTCCCAATCCAGTTGTTGTACATCCAACAAATCCAGTGCATGCGACGC
Source organism: uncultured Candidatus Nitrosotenuis sp. (assembly GCA_964449865.1). Classification (GTDB taxonomy): domain Archaea; phylum Thermoproteota; class Nitrososphaeria; order Nitrososphaerales; family Nitrosopumilaceae; genus Nitrosotenuis. The sequence goes on along the minus strand of CAYVBR010000015.1, from coordinate 183,639 downwards.
CAGGTGAACTGACACCAAGATCGCCTATGACGATAGTTGCGCCAGTATTGGTTACTGTCGTGCCGCCTAGGACTGCGAAATTGTTAGCGGTTCCAAGCGTCGGTGCTGCAAAAGCATTATTTTGTAACATACCAGTAGCTGAGAATATCAGTACAGACATTACAAAATAATTTGTGATGTTATTTTTAGTCATTGAAAAAATATCATTAGTAAATCTATTAAGCTGCGCTTACATTTGTGTTAGTTTCATTGACAGATCCATCAATATTGTGTACTTATCTGTCAACGGATATTTTAAAAGGCAGTAAGAAAGTGCCGCAGAGTAAGAAACTAGAGAATTGATAATGTAGTATAGTAGGATTTTACTTCTAACATTACACAAACAGGGTCAAATTTATTTTGAAAATCAGAGAGTTTTGTAGTGTTGCCGAATATACGCAATCATAAGACCAGTAAATATCGCAAAAGTAATCACGTTAAATACGGTGTAGCGCATAAAATGATCATTGATGTAACTAACGTGTACAAAGGCCTCAATTAGCGCATTTATGCCCTGACTTGCCGCAAAGGTTATTGAAACTATCTTGACGTAATTTGGAATTGTTTTCCATACGATTAGCAGTATGGCAGATAACATGCTGGCAAATGCCCCTCCAGACAGATGGTACAGAAATTGATCATCTGGTTCTGGCACACAGCTGCTGTTACCCTCGCCGAGCCATGATACGTACAGAGTTTCAACATGGCCACCTTCAAACACACATACCAAAGAATGCCCTAATTCGTGAGTGTACAGAACGGGCATATACAGAATAAGAAAAAACACCAATGATTTGTAAACGATGCCGTAACTTTGTCGATGCTCGTTTTGCATAAACGCAATTATCCCATCTAAGAAATTAACTTTACAGTAGATGGATGTTCAGAGGCATACCAAAAATAGTTTTACTTCATAGTGGTTTTACCTTCTTCGTAATGTCGATTCAACAACCGTATTTTTGTCCATAATGGTGACAAGTTCGTCCATGATCCTAACACACATGTCAATGAACATAACTCAAATGTCAGCGTGGCTTAATAGCTTTACTAACAATAAGTTAGTGAATGATAAAAAAACAAGAAAACATTGAAAGTAAGAAGCCAGTACCTGATTTTAAACCAAGTATGACTGTTCTATCACGTATCATGCAAATTATGGCAGATAAAGGTGCTGAAGGCAAGACGGAGTTGTCCCTTGAAGCCAATCTAAATTACGCGAGACTTGCAAAACACATTGTTTGGCTAGAGAAAAAAGGACTCGTTGAATCTAAAATAGAGTCTTCCAAGATTAACGTTGCCTTGACTAAAAGCGGAAAGGTGTTTGCATCAACTATCTCAGACATTAATCAATAATGTTGAATAGAAGTATCCATGAAACTTATACCGCTGTCAACACGACTCAATATCTTTGCCGACAATAAACAATGGTAAAAAATTCAAGTTTTGTCAAAATCTATATTGTTTTGATCATCTTCAATTTGAAAAATACGATTGTGTGAAAACGACTCCAGTCAAATATACATCAGAAAGACTACTCTGCGGTTTTCTGTGAACCCCAAGAGATCAGATTGCAGTATTTTTTCTGTTAATCGTGGATCAATACCGACTTCAACTTTCATTCGGCATTGGAAATTCTTTTACTAAATATTAGATGGAACCTCACAATCATATCGTTTGGTTTTATGAATCAAGTTACAGAATTACCATAATGAAGGGGGCTTGTCTTTTTACTCTTTGTCGATAAAAATAGTCTCCCCCCACTTTACGCGTAAAAATCTGCAGGGCTGTCGTAAATCTTTTAGACACTGAAAGTAATCTTATTTCGTGGCAGATTGGGAAATTTATGCTGCAATTGTAGGAATCTCTGTAGCTTTGTTAGGCGTATTTCTATCAGATCGTCAAACACGAAAATCAAACAAAATAGCTAAAGATTCATTCGATTTATTTAGAAAATCGACAGAGGCGGATCTTTTACTTAGGTTGAATGAATCAATCTACAGATCAGACGAAGGAAAGAGAATCATTGAAGCGATTCGATTAAAACAAAAAGTTTTGCAAAACGGCGAGAATTCCGTCACTGAAAGGGATCTTGAAAATTTTTTAAATGAAGTAGAAACCGTAGCTATTTTGATCAAGCAAGGAACACTCACGTCAACGATGGCAGAACAAGCATTTGGGTGGGTCATACAATTAATTAAAGAAAATACTGAAGTTATTGAATACATCAAGAAAGCTCAAGAAAAATACGGTGATGTAGCTTGGATAGAAATATCCAACTATAAACAAAAATGACTGAAAAAGGACAACGAAATCACTACAACGTAAAACTCCTTCGTGGCTATGGAATCTCAATTAACGTAAAAGACAATCATCTGATTCTAAAAAACGGTCAAAATGACATAACTGGAATCTCTGAAAAGGAAGAGTGGTTTGTGTCTAAAATCCCATACGAGAAGATCGTGATTTCTGGAAAAGGCTATGTTTCAACTGAAGCCATTTCATTACTAAGTCAAAACAACATCAACGTTATTCTAACCGATACTTACGGCAATCCAGTATCATTCATGAATGGTGGAATGGTTTCCAATACTGCAATAAAATATCGAATGGATCAATACGACACTTTTCGGGATCCTGTCAAAGTCTTGCATTTACAAAAATGGATTCTAAAGGAAAAGATTCAAGCACAAATCAACTTTTTCAAGTCTTTAGAAAATCCGGAACTAGATGGGATTTCAAAACTAGAGCAATATCATTCCCAAATTGATTCCAAGACAAATCTTAAGGAATTGATCAAAATAGAGGCGGGAAGTGGAAGGTATTATTTTCTAAACTATGCTAAATTAATTCCAGAAAGACATAGTTTTCAGTCAAGGCGGGGCGGCGGTCTTGTCAATTCAAAGCGCTATGCCTCAGATATTATCAATGCCCTTTTGAATTACGGTTATACCGTTTTGGCAGGAGAGATTGCCAAGTTTGTCAACGGTTTAGGATTAGATCCTTACTATGGATTCTATCACAAACCAGATACCTCATTTCAGGCTTTGGTGTATGATCTGATTGAACCTTTTAGGTGGCTTGTTGAGCATTCAGTTTACAAATTTTCAATTCTGGACAGAAATGGAATCAGATTCAAGGATTACACCCATACTAAAGACGGAAATGTGGTGATGGATACCGATTTGATTCGTAGGTTTTTGGAAGTATTGGAAAGGAAACTCCAGTCTGAAAGACCGTATAAGTTCAAACATGGATTGAAAAAAGAAAACGGAATGTCATTGTGTCAGGAAATTACCATAGTAAAAATTACAATTCATAATTTTTTGATTGCTACCTAGAAAGAATATTGTAACTATTTAGTTTAGTAACAGTAGGCAAGTTGAATTATAGGATGATGATAATACTGGATTGTAAATGAGAGAGAAACAAAGCTCACACATAGAATTTTCAAACGGATTTACCAAGATTAGAGATGCGTTTAAGAAAGATATGAGAAATGTCGGCATACTTGCCGTTCTTTTTGCTATCTCTATTGTCGTATTGCCTGAAAATATGTTATCTTATGATAAGAAATTAGCTGCGGCGTTAGCTGGGTTTGGAATAATTGCATCAATAATGATCGCAATAACAAATAATCATTTCAAATACAAACAATTGCAAAAAGATACTCTTACAAAAGTTTTTGAGTTATTGAGTAGGGCAGATGTTCGTAAAGCGAGGACACGGATTCATAACGAATATTGTAGACTGAAAAAAGCAAAATTAGATATTGTTTTTAAAAATGCCGTTGACACTGACGATTTGGAAGATAATGTAGATCTCGTACTGTCTTCGTTAGATCAAGTGTCAGTTCTAGTATTGAATGGATTAATTAACAAAGAGTTGTTCTTTGATACGTACGGTGAAATGATAGTAAGGGATTGGAAAACCTTAAGAGTTGAAATAGAAACCAGACAAAAATTGAATAAGAAAACGTTAAGACATTTTACAGCATTAAAAAATGAATTTGAGAATAGAAAAGATATCGGAGATACAGAACAGTATTGCAAAGATGTGGCAAATCTGTAGTTATGAAATTCTCATTTCATAGATCTCCCACAAATTTTTAGCTAAGGTATTGCTTGAACAAGAATATCTCGATTTATTATGTTAGACGTAGTTATTCCACTCCAAAATCCTTTAATGTTTGATTTGTTCGAATTCACGTTTATTGTTATGTCATTAAGTAATGTAGCCAAAAAACAAATCAATTGACTGATTTGAGACAAATTAATTTGTTGAATATGTTTTTCCCATTCCGGTACTGGTGAAATGTATACAGTATCAATCCCTTCAGCGAGTGCTGAAAGTGCGTTGACCATATCAGCTGTAAAAAAAAGCTGAAACGTAGCAGAACCTGCACGCATTAAGAAAAACCTCCGATCCTTAATTTCTCGTCTAATCCACGCGTCAGTAAACCCATCTCCAGAAATATTACTAAATCCAGTTAAAGTTTCCAAAGGCAGTTCTGGCATGTGTTGAGCACCTTTGTTTTTAAGATATAATAGTTCACTAAATCCTAACAATGTTTTTCTTTTCTTTAGACCAACTTTGTGGTTAGTTGTGGATGTTCCTTCGTTGTTTTTTGCATTTGCTTGTCTCTCCATTTCTAAAATTGTTAATCTAGGGATTTCAAAATCTTTACTAGCTAAAGAACTACCTAATGCAAGTTCTAGAGATGAAAAAATTCGGTGTAGCATAATGTTGGTATCAATGAATATCATTTTTTTCGATGTCTGTGTGTTGTACCATGTCACAAAATCTTCAGCAATTGTTAATTTTTCAACTTTACTAAATGAATTTTTATCAATAAAAGAAAAATTTAATGGAATCGCACCAACATATTTTAAGGCTTGTAGTACTTCATCATGAACTTCATCATAGTTTGCTAATGTGAGTGTATGTTGGTTTGTTATTTGGATTCCATCTATAGTGCAAATAGATTTAGAATTGGCTAAGATTTCTATATGTAATGTTGGTGTCACTATTGTTTTCAAATAGTTATAAACTTCGTGACAAGATTGATGCACCCAACTTTGTGACATGACTTCTATTAGCGTTGGTTTTTTTTAAAGATCGCTCTCTGGCACATACTTTTCATCATCAATCCACTCAAACTCCGATTGTATAGAAATAATCTCACCGTCAACACTCATGTTAATAGGAGCAGAATCGCACCATATTCCATCGTCAATGCGTTCCAGATCCCTATTCCAGAGTCGTTTTCTATCTGAATTCAAGAAAACCTTCCTTTGATAGGTACGAATCTTGCCTATGTCCTTGTGCAAATTGCGAATTATGGCACTTTTCAGATGCTGTAATTGAGTGGTTTCTACCTCTATGTACAACTGACCGTCCTTGTTTTCTATGGTGTCCTTGTGCTCAATCTCGACATTCTTTTCGCTCGGATCATTACCGATTCCACGATTCTTCCAAATTCCATTAAACCGATAATAGCCGTTTGAGAGATAGTATGCATCATTAGATTCCTTGTCTAATTTCATTTCTCCTAACTTTTCACTATTCAGATCAGGAATTTTCTTTTGAATTGCAACAGAGTCTGTAGCGAATGCAACTATATTTTTTTCCAAATTATTATCCCTGACAAACTGGTACAGTTGTGCCCTTGCAAATCCTGTGATAAATGAGGAAATTACTGGATTGAACAAGTTTCCAAATCTATTATTTGTAGTCTGTGCAGTTTTCCCATACATTGAATTTAGAATTAATTTGAGTGCTTGTTGCTGGGGATCATTCCGTTTCTTTAATTCAAGCCTTTTCTCATACATCATTCCAATAAAGTCTCTGAATGGATAACCACAATTTTTGTTTGGAATGAATTGGTATGATTCCAAGATTTTGTATTTGATTCTTGGATCTCTTTGTACTGTCAACAATTCATGTAATGTGACAAAGGTTTCAAATTTGCCCGAAGGGTAGATTATGGTCTTGTTCTTGTTTCGGAACGGAAATGGACATACCTTGACAGAATTACTAATGTCCGCTATGATGTGAAAAAATCCGACTTTGGTTTTTGGATGAATGTTATTGGAAGTAATCCATTTTCCTCTTGTCAGATCAGGCAGTTGAGTCAGTGCAAAAGGATATGCAGAATTGATATCATAAAGACAGCAATAGCCAATGAATCCGCGCTTGATCAGTTCAAACCGTCCACCGTAGAAAGATAGCCAAGCCTGTTCCTGAACCAAATATGGAACTTCGTTGAATCTAGGCACAAAGATATCGTTGTTTATGAGCACTTTTTCACCCAAATATCCAGAACTGACCCAGTTTCTTGGATAGAACCCAAACGCATTGTAAAAAGTTTCAAGCCATTTTTCAGCTAGTTTCCTTGTCAGAATACAGTCCATTTTGCAATATTCACGAATCTGTTTTTTGTGTCGCAGGTAATGTGATAATGTAAAGTCCTGCCTTGACTCCTTCATTTTCAGATAATCTTTGGAGATTTCATTGAAATTCTCAGAAAATGCCTTTGCAAGAGGTTTTTTATCATAATATTGTGCCATGTCGTATAATGAGACAGAATGTTTTCCTTTTCGTAATGTTAGTTGCTTGTTTGGAATATAGTTGATCTCATATCCAGAATATCTGAACTTTAATTTTCTGTTGTGCTTGTAAGAGTCCAAAATATGCCTTGGAAGCAGTTTCAAAATACAAATCGCATCATAGCCTAGATTCCAGCAAAACACCCACGTTCCCTCATATCGAAAAAGAAATCTTGCGACATTTTCAAACGTGATATCGTGTTGATCTAGGAATCTTCCAGAATCATCCTCTAGGAGAAAAATATTGCCATTTTCAGTCTCCGTATCTATTGCAACGACTTTGCGCAGTTTTGAATTGTTTGGGTTTCTGTTCTGTTTGATAACTCTGATGTTATCTAGGATCTTGGATTTTGACACTGGAAAAAAAGGAGTCATGGGCTGGGGTTTTTCCAAGCCACGTCTGACACTGATGATTCAAGACCTTGCCTGTGCAGTTTATGCTGTTTTCTGATTTCCTTCAAGGAAAGATTTGGAAAATAGTTTGCCTGAATTGCTCGTAGATAGTTCCAATTTCGCCTCATCTTGGAACTGCGGTTTCTGCTTGCCCTTTCTAGGATCTTTTGGTGTTCTGTATTCTTTTGCTCCTGAGTTTCTGCCAGTTTTGCGATTTTAGCCCTGATTTCGCTTGCTTCTCCTTGCAACTGACGCCTGAATTTACGTAAAGTTGGAGTGTCACGGAATTTGTCTAGGTCTAGAATCTCGTCATCAATTTTCTGTAGCGTGTTTCTGAGTGTTTCTAATCTTTTCATAAAATGATATAAATTAGAAATATTGATAATTGATCATACGAAATGGATGATGAAATTCGCAAATATTTACGAATAATACCACAAGATGAAAAGAAACGACTACAGAATAAAGCGAAACAACGACTTGAATTACGAAGAAACGGCTTTTTGACTAAAGACCAAGTCGAGAAACTATCAGGATTGAAGAAATGGGAACGAAGGACAAATAGAGATTTATCAAAATATTTTTCTGAAGTGAGGGCAAAATCAGAGTCAGCACTATTGGATTTTAAAATTCTCTTTGACGCATTAACAGAAATGGAGTTAGAACGCATACTCACAAAAACTACAACTGCAGAACTTCCCAAAGGTAAATTCTCATTTACTAGTTACCCTATCACGGAACTTTTGGCATCGTTACTACCACATCCCTTATACGCGGAGCAGAAAACTCAACAGGAAATTGAGGATATTATGACTGGAAAAGAATGGCGAAAAGCCTTTCTTGAAGAAATGATGGTTGATGGACTAGCTTGGTATTTCTACAGTGGTTTGTGCAAAACGGATGCGGAAAAGAAAATCCTCTTTGATGCCATAGATATGATATCAGTAAAAAGCTCTGGCACTAAAAAATACACGTTGATGCAAAATGGCGATAAATTGGATCTTGTACAATTTTAGTAACCCACATCAAAACGACACACATTGGAACTGATACCTTTGACACCTACAAAATCTCAAACTAGGCATATAGGACACGCATATAGAATTCCTATAGGTTTGATCATCTGGGCATATAGGATTTGCAAACTAGGCATATAGAATACGCATATAGAATTCTATATGCATGATTTTTGGAATTCCGTTGACTGATTCTCAAAAGATACTCATGCAGATTTTTACGCACCAGAAGGGGGGTGACTATTTTTACTCTTTGTCGATGAACTCGTCTGCAGTTGGCGGTTCTGGACTTAGACCCTTTCTCTTTCTGATATCTGCAATCAGTGTTGCCTGAATTGATTTTGGAATTGGCGACCAGGCCTTAAAGTGGGTGTTCCACATCGCCTTTCCGGCAGTTTGGCCTCTCATTATTTCTGCCAAATCAAATGTCTCAGACGCTGGAACTTCGCCAGTAACAATGCTTGTGATTCCTTTTTGCTGCATATCAAGTACCTTGCCTCTTTTTCCAGACAAGACAGATGCAACGTTTCCGATCATGTCTTGCGGAACTCGAACCTCGATTCCAAGAAGAGGCTCCAACAGGATAGGGCTTGATTTTAGCATGGCACCCATGCATGCGCGTCTTGACGCCGGTCCCAGTTGGGAGAGGCCTCTGTGCGCAGTGTCCTCGTGAGGTACAAAGTGGGTAAATGTAAATTTGCAGTTTCTCACTTGTTCTTTTGCAAGCGGTCCCTCCTTCATCACATCCTCAAATCCAGACAGGATAGAGTCAGTTGATTCTTGGATAAACTGGACACCTTTTGTTCCGTTAATCATAACATTTCCACGAGGATCAAATTTCATGATGTTCTTTGATACGTCAGAGTCCCAGCCCTTTGATCGCAAAATTGTAGCCACTTCTTTTTTGTCCTTCATTTCCGAAAGCTGGCCGCTTCGTATCATGTCTGCAATTTCTGGCTCAAGTGGCTCCACTCTCATGAAAATCTTGTTGTGCCTGTTTGGCGATTTTGCCATGACGGCATCAGTTCCACTCAGAATGGTTTCTCTATAATTAATCAAAGGCTGCGATGTGACTACCTGAACGCCTGCGTCGGCAATTAGGGATGCCGCGATTTCAAGGTGCAAGACGCCCATTCCGGCAATTACTGTTTCTCCGCTTTCCTCGTTGATTTTGACAACCAGGTTTGGATCTTCAATTGTAATTCTTCGCAATGCCTCGACTAGTTTTGGCAAGTCCTTTGGATGCTTCGCCTCGACTGCTATCTGGACCACAGGCTCTGACACATACTTGATTCCCTCAAACAGTGCAACTTCTTTTACAGTTGAAAGTGTTTGTCCTGCCCTAGCTTCCGTAAGTCCAAGCAGTGCAGGGATGTTTCCGGCACCAAGTTCTCCGACCATTTCTCTTTGGTTGCCCATGAAAAAGTTGACAGATTGGATTTTTCCCTCTCGCTTAGTATCAATGAGATTTACGGTTTGTCCGTCTCGAAGTGTTCCGGCAAACAGTCGACCTATTGCGACAGGACCAGCTGCAGGATCCATTGCCATGTTTACAATCATCATAACTGCAGGACCAGTATCGTCACAATTCAAAAGCGCCTTGCCTATATCAGAATCCAGATCACCTTTCCAGATTTTTGGAATTCTGTATTTTTGTGCAATGTGTGGTGGTGGGTGATGTTTTACGACCATTCCCAGAACTGCTTCTGCAAGCGGGGCCTTTTTTGCAAGATCTTCTACGCTTCCGCCTTCTGAATATGCAGTGAAAATGTCCTTAAATGAAATTCCTTTCTCTTTCATGATATCAATGTTAAAGCCCCACCTGTCTTTTGCAGAGCCAAACGATACGCTGCCGTCCTGAATTGAGACCTTCCATTTCTCCTTGTATTCGGGTTCTGCGTATGTGTCAATTAATCCGTTAAAAGTGGTAATGATGTTTACTAGCCATTCTTGCATTTTTTCTGGAGTAAGCCTTAGCTCTTTTATGAGTCGGTCGATTTTGTTGATATACAAAACGGGTCGGACTCGCTCCTCCAGTGCTTGTCTTGTTACGGTTTCAGTCTGAGTCATGATTCCCTCTACAGAGTCAGATACTACCACAGCGCCATCGATTGCCCTAAGGCTTCGAGTTACCCTTCCCGTAAAGTCAATGTGGCCTGGAGTATCAATCATGTTTATGACGTATTCCTGCCCTGCTTTTTCGTAAAGCAAAGTAACGTTTGCCTGAACTATAGTCATCTGTCTGTCTTGCTCAAGCTTCATCGAGTCCAGGGCAAGTGCTCGCCCCGCAGCAGACGGTGCAATGATTCCAGCATAACCAAGCAAGCTATCACTCATGGTTGTCTTGCCGTGATCCACGTGAGCGATTACACCAAAGTTCCTGATCAGGTTCTTATCCTTGATGATCTTTAGGATCTGCTCTGTTGCCTTGTACTTCATATTTGAATGAAATCCTTCTAGAACACATATTAAATCTTCTGCAAAATTGACGCGATTTTTGTAAAAATTAGTAAATCATTGATGAGCTGATATTTCGGATTTTCTTTTCGGTGATAAAATAACAGTCTGCAAGGCGTTTTCTTTTTGCGCCGTTCAACGCCAGAATTTGGGACACAAAGGTGTAGAAAATAACTTGGGAAATTTTGTCACCAGATGCAATTGACGGACGGTATACAGTCATTCCAAGTTTTTCCATTTGCGAGATAAAGTATTCACGGTGCCGGCTTTTTTCATCAAACATTATTATCGTATCACCGGTGCGGGCAGAAAACAAACCCGCGTGCGAGAACTGTTCTATTTGCTCATAATGTGCATCCATGCCCAAGACTTCGTGAAGTTTGGCTGCGGCATACATGCATAACGGATACGTGTACTGATTTCCGACAAAATAGATTTTGTTTTTCAGCAGTATTTTTCCTGCCTGAGATTTGGCAGATGAGAATAGTTTTTCGGCATTTTTAATCTTAAAACAAAGGACAAGTGAGATGCAAGTCAGCATGCTGGCAAGAAAGCTGATGCTTCCAGAGGTCATCATTCCAGAATCGTCATAGTCAAGTGGAATTATTCCAGCGCACGACCTGGCAAGCTTGCTCGTGCGGCTTTTTGTAATGGCGGTTGATTTTTTTACCATTTTTGCGGCCTTGATGTTTGATGCAGTATTGCCAGATACTGAAACAAAGTAGACGTGTTTGCCTTTTGAGATGCTGCTGTTTTTTGCCAGTACGAGGGGGTCAATTGCGCGAGACATGTAATTAGAGAAGCATTCTGCCATCATGCAGGACGCCAACGAGTCCCCACTTCCGCAGAACAGCGCATTTTTTGGATCAACCGTCTTTTGTGGTTTGAACGTATCCAAAAACTCCAGTTGCAGTTTGATGTCATTTTCAAACGCCGAGATTGTTTTCATGTTTGCCTTTTACCAGGAGCTATTTTTATTTTCATTGTATGGACTGAAAATTTTGTTTGGGTGAATCAAACATGCTACACTATATGATTTCGGGCAAATTTTCAGTGTTATTGTTAAGCCAGCAAAAAAGACACAGCTATTTGGTAACTGCGGAAGACATCATCAGGGAGCCCATCTCGATTAGCAAAGAATCCACCACGTATGACGGAATTGAAAAAATCATCGACAACCGAATATCGGGACTCATAGTAGACGCAAATGGCGCCCAGAGCTGGGTTTTGTCTGCAAGGGACATTGGTAAGGCACTAGTTTCAAAAAACCAGAACACCAAAACAATTCTAGTATCAAGTGTAATGCAGGAACTGGCCATAGTTGATCAGTACGCACCAATCCCAAATTGTGCCGAAGTCATGCTTACAAAAAAGACAAACGCAATCGGAATCAAAGGCAAGAACGGAATCAGGGGAATCATGACAAAGCACGACCTGGTAAAACATTATTATGAAAACATCAAAGACGAGAAAAAAATTCAGGACATAATGACTTATGGTAGTTTTTTTGTGGGCGATGACGCCAGTCTTTATGACGGGTTGGCAAAAATGATATCAACCCAGGTATCGCGCTTGCTGATCAAAAACTCGCAAGACGAGCCAGTAGGAATCGTTACCTTTGGAAACTTTTTGGGCAAAGTGTTCAGATACGAGCAAGATCCGGTAAGCGTTTTTGAAGACTATGGGAAAAAATGCAAGATAACAGACGTGATGACAAAGCAGATAATCACAGTCACAGCAAAGACAAGTCTTCCAAGGATTGCAAAAATACTGCTAGAGTACAGAATTCACGGCGTCGCAATAACCAACGGCCGCAAGATAATCGGCTTTGTCACGGAAAAAGACATCATCAGAGAATTGGCAAAACAAGAAATTTAGAATACGTTATTTAGAGCCAGATTTTAGACAGCAAGCATGGAAATTTCTGTAGGCCACACGCCTGACTCTGATGACGCGTTCATGTTCTATGGAATGCTGACAGGAAAGATTCCATCGCAGGGGTTTACCATAAGACACGTAATTGCAGACATTGAGGATCTAAACAAAAGGGCACAGCATCACGAGCTTGACGTCACGGCAGTATCAATTCATGCGTGCGCATACATTCCAGGCTACACTATTTTGCGCAGCGGTGGAAGCTTTGGAATTGGATACGGGCCAATCGTAATTGCAAAACAAGACATCAAGCCAGAGCAGCTGAAAAACCTCAAAATTGCGATTCCCGGAAAGATGACATCGGCGTTCTTACTTCTCCAGCTAATGATTGGCAAATTCGATTACGTTGAAATGAAGTTTAGCGACATACCAGACGCAGTAAACAGCGGAAAGGTGGACGCTGGCCTTGTCATACATGAGACCCAGTTATCATACAAGCATGAAGGGCTGCAAAAAATTCTTGATGTAGGAGAATGGTGGCACAAGACAACAAACGGCCTCCCTGTTCCCCTTGGGACAAACGTGATGAGTGACAAATTCGGTCAAGAGACCATCGCAAAGTTCGACAGATACCTACACGACTCCATAAAGTACGGATTGGAGCACCTTGAGGATGCACTTGATTATTCCATGCAGTACAGCAGAGGCAAGCCAGCTGACCTAATCAAGAAATTCGTCTCAATGTACGTAAACGACGTCACAGTAGACATGGGAAAGCCGGGGGAGGAATCAATCAGGCGGTTTTTTGCAATGGCCTCTGAGAGAGACCTAGTGTCAAAATTCGAACTCAAGATAAGCCAAGCCAAGTTTTAGTAGATTTGTATAATAATAATCGCGCACCACAGTTATCATGGTACTAGTAGACAAGAGAATACTAGCTGGCGGGATATCGATGGTGTCAGTAGGACTAGTCATCATATTTTATCTCAATTCCTCAATTCCGATTTGGCACGAAGGCATGACGCAAATCCAGGAAGACGAGCTTTTGACAAAACAGCAGGAAAACAGGAATTATTCGAATTTAGCTGGGATGGTTGCAGGTGTCGGGTTTTTGCTCGTTCTGATCAGTTTTGGTGCAAGAAGGAAAAGAGGCGGCGCAAAACCAGTAGAAAAAGACGAAAAGCCTAAAGATTTTAATCAAAATTAATTTCTAAAAGTTCAATGATTCATGCGGAAATAAGCATCTACCCGCTTGGCACCGATTCCACTAGCATCAGCATCTATGTCGCAAGGGCAATCGAGGCAATTGGCGACTTTAAAGACGTCAAGTACAGGCTGACGCCGATGGGAACAGTTCTAGAGTCAGACAAGATTGAAAAAATATTCGAGGCATCAAAGATGATGACAGATGCAGTTCACAGAATGGGCGTAAAACGAGTCGAAGTCATACTCAAGATAGATTCCAGGGCAGACAAAAATCAGTCAATTGATTCTAAGGTAGACGCAGTTAACAGATACCTAAAATCAGAAGGTCCTTAGCGTCTTAAAGAAAGTGTTTCGCTGGATTGGCTCCCTCCCTATTTCCTTCACCATTGTAGCTAGCTCCATTACTGACGAATTTGTTGGCTTGCCGGCTGCACGATATATTTCCTCAGAAAATGCAGTTCCCACAAGGTCGCTCCCGCCGTTTGACAGTGCAACCTGTGCTAGTTTTTTCCCAAATGCGACCCAGTAAACAGAAATGTTGTTGAGTACGCCGGCGAGCATCAATCTGGATACTGCAATAATTTTCAGATCATAAATTGACGAGCACTCGTGCCGTACAAGATCATTTTGTTCAAGTTCAGTGTTATCCAGACTGAACTTTAGTGGGATAAACGTGATGAATCCGCCTGTCTTTTTTTGCAGTTCACGAATCTTTATGAGATGATCAATTATGTGATGCGGCTTTTCTATATGCCCGTAAAGCATTGTTGCGTTGCTTCGTATTCCCAGGTTATGGGCCTGCTCTATCGTGTCAAGCCATTCCTGGCCTGAACACTTGCCTCGCACTATCTGGCTTCGTATCTCAGGATGGAACAGTTCTGCGCCGCCTCCAGGCATAGAGTCAAGGCCGGCTTCCTTTAGTCTAGACAGTATTTCCTTTACAGAGTTTTTTGTAAGCTTTGATAAAAAGAATATTTCGGCAGCAGTAAACGCCTTGACAGTAAGTTCAGGGTGATGTTTTTTGATTATCTTCATCATGTTTTCATAATAGTCAAGTGTCAGCGTAGGATGAAACCCACCTACAATGTGAACTTCGGTTGCACCCATCTGTTTTGCAAGTCCTACCCTTTGCTCAATTTGCTCAGGACTAAGGGTGTACGCATCGGCCTCATCACCCTTGCGATAAAACGCGCACATTTGGCAGCTGGCCGCACACAGATTGGTATAGTTCATGTAGTAAGAGGCGGCAAATGTCACCTTGTCTCCGACTAGTTCCTTTCTCACCAGATCAGCAGTCGCTCCGACGGTGAAGAGGTTCTCGTTGCTCATCAGCTCCAGCCCGTCATTGTACGACAGTTCTTCTCCAGAGAAAACTCTCTCCAGTGCTTTTGACTCGCTGATTAAATCACGTAACAACGGCTTGTGTGGATTAATCTGTAAATATAAAATAAACTAAGCAGACTAGTTAGCAGTACCGTTTGCAGGTTTTGGCTTTGCCTTTGCAAGCGCAGCTTGTTGTGCTTTTTCTGCCTTCTTTTCATATAGCATCTTTATGCGTTCCTTTGCCTTGTCCTCAAGGGCTTGCCTTTTCTCCTTGATGTCCTTTGCAGATTCCTGGCGCTTCTTTGTCAGCTCTTTTTGCAGGGCCTGCTGGTCAAGGAGTGTTTTCTGTTTTGTCTCTTTTAGTTTGAGATCCAGTTCTTCGTTTTGTTTTTCAATTTTGGCCTTTGTGTCCACTTGTTTTTGCGCATCAATCATTTGTTGCCTTTTTTGCATCATTTCTTCGACCTGTCGCTTGGCTTTTTCCTTTATCGCGTTAATTTCGTCCAGCTTTTCCTGCTTTTTTGCGAGTGCCTCCTTTCTTTCTGCCTCTTTTTGTTCCTGCAGTGCTTTTCGCTGCAAGTCAAGTTCCTGCTGCTTTACCTTTTTCTTATCAATCACCTCTTTGCTTTTTTTCACCTGATCAACTAGGAGTGCTTTCTGTTTTGCTTCAATCGCCTTTGCTTTTTCTTCCTGGATTGACTCAAATTCCCGTATTTTTTCTGACGCCGTCTGCTTTGAAGACGCAACACTGGTTTTTGAGTCTGCAGAATCTGCAAAAGACAAATTGTGAGGGATTACAACTAGAGATGCCAAAAGTAGAACTGACATCAGGATTCCAGTTTTTTGCACACCATGACATCGCGTTTTTACTATAAATGGATAACGCAAGACAATTCAAAATTATATCATAAAATAAAAAATCGCGTTAGATTTTGATTATGGATTTGTAGACGTACTGTTTGACGGAGCGACTTTTGGCGCGGTTTGTTCCATGGCGGCCATCTTTTTGGCCAAGGCTTCTCTTTTCTCTGCCATCTTTTTATCTTGCATTTCTGTCTTTTTTGCCATTTTGTCTTCGAACTGAGCCCTTAGTTTTGCCATCTTTTCTTCAAAGGCAGCTTTTGTGTTTGTTATTTTCTTTTCTGCCCTTGTTTTCTTTTCTGCAGTGTTCTTTTCTGCTTCTGCTCGTCTTTCTGCCATCTTTCCTTCTTTTGCAGTCTTTTGCTCCTGGAGCTTTTGTGTTCTTTTCTCAAGAATATCGTCAAGGGTTTGCTGCTGTTTTAGTGACTTTTGCTTTAGCTTGAGCACTAGATCATCCACCTTTGATTGGATTGCTTGTTTCTTTTCTTCCGTCTTTTGAGTCATTTTTTCTATTTTTGTGTCGGTGGCGTTTGAGCCTTCGTCCGTTTGTGCAGATGAAAATCCAATTGGTCCAATCAGCGCTGCCGTTAAGAGTAGCACTGATGCTAAGAATCCCAATTTTTGCATACCTGTATGCGTCTTCAGACGATATTTAACACTATGGAACGTCGTGAGAAAAAACGACCATGCTACCCATGGCATGCGTGTGAAGGATTAAGTAGGTTTTAGGACAAAGCCAATTCATGGTACTTCCAATTGTTGACGAATACAAACCAAAATGCTATCTTTGCAACAACGTATTTGAGACAATAGAAAAACTGCGAGAACACCAAGAATCATCACATAAGGAATTTGTAGAGCATCACGAATCACACAAGCGAGAGCCGGCACCCGGCGACGTGACAGTGTTTTAGATGATTTGAAATGTCAGTCGAAGAAACGCTAGAAGACGCAAACCGCTTGTTTCTGAAAAAAAGATTTCGCGACGCCATAACATTGTACGATGTGGTACTTGCAATCAATCCAAAGCAAGTGATTGCCTTAAACAACAAAGGGTACTCGCTTGGCAAGCTAAAGGATCACGAGCGCGCAATACTGTGCTATGATGAGGCACTGCTGATAACTCCAGACGACAAGACACTTTTGATAAACAAGATATCATCCCTAAGAAAGACGAAAAGGTACGAAGAGGCCATCAAGTATTGTGACCTCATACTAGAGAAAAACACAAAGGATGCCATCACGCTATACCACAAAGAGAGAATACTGCATTCACTAGGAGATTACAAAGGTGCAATATCTTGCTGCGATGTTATTTTAGATGGACACTCTGGAAACGGCGACGTGTTATTTGACAAATCAACTAGCCTTGCAATGCTAAATGACACAGATAGTTCTCTGGACGCATTAAACAGGGCGATAAGAGAGTCTTTCCAATTCAAGATAAAGGCAAGGGGACATAAGGCGTTTGCAAAATTATGCAACGATCCCAGATTCCTGCAGTTAGTGTCAGATTAGGACTTTGATTGCCTTAGCAAGTTTTGCACTATTTGCTTGTTTATGAGCGCAATGTCGTAGTCCTTGTCTATCCTTAGCGCCTTTTTGAAATACTTTAACGCGTCTTCAACTGAGCCCAGCTCTCCAAGCGAGAGTCCCTTGTAGGCAAGGGCCATCGTGCATTTTTTGTCAAGTGCGATGGCCTCATCGTACGCGATAATTGCTTTTTGGAATTCGCCCAGTCCGTGCAACACAGAGCCCTTGTTGACAAGCGCGGTGATGTTTTTCTGATCAATCCTAAGCGCGCTCTCAAAACAGAGCAGTGCAGGCTTTAGTTTGTCAAGATTCTGCAATGCCACCCCCTTGTCAATCAATGCGCTGACATTACTCGGGTCTATCTTCAGTACACGGTCATAGAGTCTTATTGCCTTTTCAAGATTGCCGTCCTCACACAAGTCAAATGCCTGGCTCAAAATCTTTTCAATGTTATTCAATTCTTTATTTACAAAAGTGTTTTATTGAGATAATAACTATTCTTTTGTCAACAGCAAAGACATCCGCTCTTAATATCATCTACGAGGAGTGCTTGTCGGCAGGGTCCAGTTCAAGTGACTTGTTAAAACACTCTAGCGCCTCATCGTACCGGCCAAGGCTTCGCAGCGCTGCGCCCTTTTGGTTCCAGACATCAGGATCGTTTCGGCTTAACAAAAGCGCTTGCTCAAAGTACGCCAACGCATCTTCAAAGTTTCCTTCGACTAGCAAGGACTTCCCTTTTCTCACCAGATCATCAACGTCAGGCATCATTATCACTTGGAGTTCTTCCTATACTAGGTTATCAGTGTCTGTTTGAATAGGACAGACTAGGGTTAAAACGCCAAACAGCAAAACCATAGGCATGAGTTTGAACATACTCATCGCAGAGGACAATCAGTTCACGGCAACCCAGTACGACAGAATTTTGAGAAAATACGGACACAAGGTCGTAATAACAAGGGACGGCTCAGAATGCATTGAAAAATATCGCAACGAGCTCAAGAGAACGGAATTTGACTCACTTGATGAAAACCCGTTTGACGTAGTTGTGTTAGACCAGTCCATGCCAAAAAAGTCAGGCTCGGAGGTGGCAGAGGAGATACTTGAGGCCAACCCGAGGCAGAAAATCATATTTGCGTCAGCATACGCGTTGACTGGAAGCGACAACACAAAGCAGCTCAAGAAAAAGGTAGACTTTTTGCAAAAACCGTTCTCACTTAGGGACTTTGTGCAAAAAATAGAAGGCGAAGACCTCAGCGCGTAAACTTTTCACACATGCATGACTCTACAAGGCACGAGTCGTAGTTTCTCACGTGATCGTTGAGCAAATGCTTGCAGTTTGTGTTTTTGCACATTCGCTTGTTTCGCTCTTTTTGGATGATTTTCTGTGCGATTGCGTTGGCCTCTTCCTTTGAATAATGCTTTTTATCAACATAGTATCGAAGCATCTTTCCGTAAAGGCGATTAATGTCAAAATACTTTTCAATCATGTTTTTCCCAATGCATGATACGGGACGGATGAATTTAATCCAGATCAGCAATAAAACAAAAAAATATTCAAAAAAATACGGCAAGGTTTAATATTTGTAAAATGCTAGTACGTATCGTTGCTAGACAAGACTGACATAAAAATTCTGAAAAACCTGCTGGTGGATGCAAGGTTGTCATCAAGGCAGATGGCACTGAAGCTAGGCATGTCCACAGTTACGATTTTGACTAGAATCAAAAAGATGGAAAAGGAAAAGATAGTCAGAGGATACACGGCCATAATAGACCATGAGAAGCTTGGCTACGATCTCACTGCAATAATTGAGATATTTACAAAAAAAGGCAAGATGGTAGAGGTTGAAAACGAGTTATCAAGCCTTGAGAACGTTTGTGCAGTATACGACGTAACAGGGGAATCAGATACAGTAGTTGTTGCCAAGTTCAAAAACAGGGAGGAGTTAAGCAAGTTTGTCAAGACAATATCCTCAAAGCCAAACGTAGACAAGACTGTGACAAACATTGTTTTAAGCACGGTCAAAGAGGACTTTAGGCTGGTTTAGAAATACGGAATATTAATAAAATTTTAAAAATAACTCAAGCTCAAATGAAACTTCTTACCATATCCGCCTTTGCGGTGTTTTTACTATTACAGTCATACTCGGAATTTGCAGGAGCGCAGCAGCCAGACGCCAGCCAAGTAACACGAGGGTCTGAAGAGATTTCAGAATACTACAACGTGCAAGACGTCAGATTGGCACTCGTAGTACTTGCAGCGGCAGTAGTTGGTTTGTTTTTGTATCTTGCGCGCGACATAATTCTTAGGAGAAAAACAGGATATGAGGAAAAAGACCTAGAGTCCAAGAGAAACAGGGACTATGAAAAGTACCACTCCCCCTGGAATGAAGACGAGGACGACTTTATCTCGTCAACAAAAAAGAGCAAGGAGGCAGAAGAGTTCAGAAGACAGGTGCAGGAATCAAGTCTTCCAGACTATTATGCCATGCTCGGGGTGTCAAACGAGGCAGACCAAAAGGAAATCAAGACAAGGTACAGGCAGCTTGTAAAGGAACTACACCCAGACAAATCAAAGGACGAAAAAACAGCTGAAAGGCTGGCTGAGATCAGCAAGGCATACAAGATTCTGTCAGATGCGGAAAAAAGAAAAACGTATGACGCATACTACAAGGCATCAGTCGGATAGTTCTGCGCCTACTACGATGAGGTTTAGCTCCAATCCGCCTGCACGCTGCACATAGTTTGCCAGATTTGCAAAAAGTGCAACGTGTTTTTTGCCGCCCAACTCCACATCTGCCAGAAACTTGATCTTTTCAAAGTCGGTGCTTGGCCCAAGCATTGTTTTAGAAAGAACCGTCGACAATGCAGTGCCTGCAAATTTTGCCTTGATTTTAAATTCCTTCAGATTAGAAAAGTACACGCCACCGCGCATTGTGGGCTTTGTCACAGGCATCTGTGAATGTACGATGTCTAGTGACTCCACAGGATAACTCGCCCCGCCAACTAACATTGTAAACTGCAATCCACTTTGCTGCTCTACCAGTGAGGAGATTATTTGGGATTCGTCCATTCCCTTTGTGATAAAAAAATTAGTGTTTTGAATTTTGCTATTTTGCGCTCACATTTCGAGCACGCCGGACTGCAGAACCTTTAACTTTAGCATCAGATCGATTTTTACCTCCTTGCACGCAAGCCTCACCTCGGATTTTGACACGTCAAAGTCATTTTGGATTGTTGCGTAAATTTTGTTTTTGTCAGAACCTTCTTCAAGAAGATTCATGATTTTTGATTTGATTTGGGATTTATTTGGGGATTTAATTTTGATTTGAGATTGTTTTGTGCTCATGACACATTACAAATCGCTTACTAGAATACCATGTGTGTGTTCACGCGGCATAGCAAGCTGTTTGACCCAATCAAAAACACAACACTTGACATGCCAGATCTTAGGCGGCCTCTTAATTTGAAATTCTTGTATAAAAATCACAAAATACTTTGTAAAATTTACAAAATCTCTTTGAATTATTAGCCACAGATTTAAAACTAAGATAATTATCGATAGACTATTGCAATTGTTTGCCAATCCACAGACTCTGAGAAACGAAATCATTAACCTGTCAGTTTCATGTGGGCTGGAAAGGCCGTGCTATACCCGCATGTTAGATTATACCATAAAGCTCTTCGAATCCCAAGGACTCGGGAAAGACTACTACGGGTATCACAACATAACGCACGAGCTTGAAGTAACGTACGTTTCCATGATCGTCCTAAATTGGAAGAGCATACTGAACAATGTGCGCCCAGACGACTTCAAGTATCTTTATGCAGCTGCGCTGTTTCACGACTTTGATCCGCAGAAAAGCGTAGACAAGCCGCACGAAGACAACGTGATCAGATTTCTAACGCACGACGGAAGTGTAAAGCAGCTTTGTAACGACGCGGAATTGGATCTAAATATCATAAAGGCCCTGATTTTGCGCACCACTTACCCGTGGGCAGGCAAGCTAAGAGAGCATGCGGAAAAACAAATCCAGGAATGCTTCAACGAGTCACCCATAACAAAAGACAATCCGCAAATGCAGGAATATTTCATGAAATTGGGCTGGCTGCTTTCAATAATTGACAGGGTAAGCGGGTATGCGCTTGGGGACTTTGGCAAGGCAATGGACATGGCAAAAAAGAATGCACATGCACTTGCGTGGCACCCGTCATTCATAGTAAAGCGCTCAGTGGCGTATTTTGAGGATTTGTTAAACGACGAGGCGGAAATGTGCGAGACGGTACTCAGGGCACTGCCAAAGCACATGAGAAAAAACTTTATGGATACGGTGACAGGGTTTTTGAATTTACGACAGCAGGAAATAAAAATCCAATCAGATTATCTGTATGAAAACATCAGGCTGGTTCCAAAAATAGAATCAATGAAGATAAGGGACGACTCGAATTTTGTAAAAACATTAATTGAGATATACAACGAATTGCCGATGCCGTTGCAATTTGACAGAGAACACTTTGAGAGAACTATGAAAGACACAAAGACTATTCTCAATACGTTAAGACTCGGCGGTTCTGACGGCCCGATAATTGGCTTTGCAAAAGGCGGTCCGATAGAAAACTACATGCTGCGTCCAGAAATAATAGACGAGAACTACGGCAAGAACAACACTGTATTTTTGGAACCAATCGCATTAAAGATGGGCTACTGGGGACTGCGAGGCGGAAGCGAGATGAGACACCTCTTTACAATGCAGGCGCACTCGATGAACTACAAGTATCTGACAAGTTTTGCCCTAAGAGACGTAATTCAAAAACGCGTAGATGGTCACGAAAAGGCAGAATTTGTAACCAAGTTCGACCCAGAGAGATGGGACTATTACAGAATAGATCTGACGTAAAGCAGTTTTTTGTTATTTGTAGGGGGATTTGGGCAGGCAAACTCTTTAGTATCCTACAGATTAGTATTCATGCGTGCTAGAGAAAATTTTGATTTTTGGCATATGTGTTTTAGTTTTAATCTCAACACCCCATGCCTTTGCGTCAGACGGGACAAATCGTGCGGAATTAAAAAACGCGCGACTGGTAAACGCCTTTGGGGAGGCATCAGTGCCCAACATCAACACTAACCAGCAAGTGCAGATTTCAGCTGACATTACAAACATGCAGGGCCAAAACCAAGACTTTGTCTACATAGTCCAAGTATTGGATCAGAACAACGTTCCAGTTCAACTGTCGTGGATAAAGGCATCGTTTAAGGCGCAGCAGACTTTTTCGCCTGCACTGTCTTGGGTCACAGACAGACCTGGAACTTATACTGCCCAGATATTTCTTTGGGACAACATACAGAGTGCAAGCGCCCTTGCAGTAAGATCAGAGATC
Organism: uncultured Candidatus Nitrosotenuis sp.; assembly: GCA_964449865.1. Lineage (GTDB taxonomy): Archaea > Thermoproteota > Nitrososphaeria > Nitrososphaerales > Nitrosopumilaceae > Nitrosotenuis. Next base: position 160,955 of record CAYVBR010000015.1, on the reverse strand, counting down.
AAGATAACTGTGAGCTGACACTGCCAGGTTTGATTGAGTGGATAATCCTATGACACACCCATGCGCCTACTAGCCCCATTACAATGCACGGTATCACCAGGAATGGATAAACTGACAAAACCATCTCAAAGTAAATTTTTGATGTAATGCTAGCAGAGACTATTTGGTTTGTGTCTATTTTGTTATACACGTGAGTGATTAGCGGATAATATATGAAATAGCCAAGCATTCCAAAAATTCCAGCTGCAAAGTATATGCGCATTTTGTTTTTTGACATAAACAACACCAGATCACATAGGACTATTGGGATTATGGCAAGCAGGTAAAACGGAATGGTGGGATGCAGCCAGTGGTTTGGTACAATTGAGGTCGTCATGTTGATTATGATCAGCGTAGCGCCGGCAGTCGAGATAAAACCAAATTTCCTGCCACTTACAAGATATGCCATACAAAGCATCAGTGAAATCAAAAACGGAAACGCGATTGTCGCAAAAACTGCTCCAAAGACAGGATTTGGATTAAAATCAAAATAGTCGGTTTGTGAGAACGGCAATGAAAACGAGAAAAACAGGCCAGTTATGGACAGCCACATCGGTATGATGCTGAGAACAGTCAAAGCGTTTTTGGCAGGATAAGAGTTGCCAACAAAGTCTGCCGAGTTTTTTGCAATAGATAGAAACGCACCGATGCTTGAAAGAGCCATGCCGCAAATCAGTACAAGGTGGGGCGGGCTGAGCAGCCCATCTAAACCAAAACTAGAGTGCCAAACAAAGTCAAACGGACCTGCTCCAAGGAGCAGTGCAATTCCAATTTGAACTAGTTTTATTGAGAGACTGTTTTCTGATTTTATTTCGCGTACTGACATTTTGAGCATCACAAGGGCTGCCCCAAACAGTGCGACCACCACACCAGAATAAAGGACAAAATGAGGAGGGGCAAAAAACGTTTCTGGTTTGTTTAGCAGGTGATTTGATATGTCCCAGCTGCCGCCAGTAGTCACAATCAGTATGCCAACACTGACAAGAACATTTCCAAGAAAAAATACACGATTACTTTTCGCAGACGTGGTTTGGTAGTAATTCAATCACAATGGTTCCCAGACGGGTTTATCTAAATTATTTGGAAACTATTACAGAGAAAGACTCCACGTACTCGTTTTGATGGTCCCTTATTCCAGAATGCGGATAGTGAGAGTAATCACCAGTGTGTGGAATTGCAACAGTCTTTGCAAACACAGTAAAATTTCCTGCAGTGTCAGGAGTTATTCTCAGTTCGATTAAGTGATGAGTGCCAGGATTAACAGGCCTGCTATATGCCTCAATTGACGGATATTGTGCAAACACAGATTTTGTTCCCCCAGAGTAATCGTAGCCAATTTTATCCCCAGTTTTCACGTATCTTGGAGACTGGGTAAAGTCATAGCCAACAACTCTTACTTGGTCACCAATTTGGGGCACGCTTGGAAACGCAATTGACACTATCTGTATGTCGGCCACATCATCAGAGTTGCTTGAGTCAATTGTGATATCAAACGAGTCCCCAAGGGTGATGTGGCTTGAACTGATTTTTGCAGTAAAGCTTGGATGCGGATCAAGGGTCTGGACGCCAGCATATTCTTGCGGAGCCACAAATACTACAATTCCAAAATAACACGCAATGCCTACAAGCGTAAGGATTAATGCAATTTTCACTCATTTTGATTTTTTTGTGTCAGTTAAAAATTCTAGGGACTAAATAATGGCAAGTATTCATCATTTCTGTTGAGTTTAACAGTAGCTCAAAAGAAAATCGCAGTTGGATCTTTTCTTGGATGGTCACTAGATGGATACGACATAGTTTTGATGCTGCTTGTAATCCCGTCCATCAGTCAGTTGTTCTTCCCATCGGATAACCCAGTCTTTAGCATAATGGCCACATTTGCATCATACACCATTACTTTGATAATGAGACCACTAGGATCCGTGATTTTCGGGATTTACGGCGACAAGTTTGGCAGAAAAAGATCAATGATGATCACAATTCTCGGGTTTTCAGTTGCCACATTCACAATTGGCTTGCTCCCAACGTATGCCACGATAGGAATCATGGCCCCAGTTCTTTTGATATTGATTCGTCTGATTCAGGGAATATTTGCAGGTGGAGAGTGGGGCAGTGGGGCAGTCATTACAATGGAAAGTGTCCCAAAGCAAAAAAGGGGACTAGTGTCAGGATTTTTGCAGAGTGGTTTTTCGTTTGGATTTTTGTTAGCAGCGATTGCATTTGAGATCACTACCATGATGTTCCCAGGCCACATGTTTGAGGAGATTGGCTGGAGGGTTCTGTTTTTCACTGGAATAGTTCCCGGATTTGTGGCATTGTTTGTGAGGCTCAGCATGAGTGAATCTCCAATGTGGATTGAAAAAAATAAAAACGGCGCACTTGAAAGATCGCCTCTAAAGACCATAGTCCTAGGCAAGAAATATCGAAAGGAATTCTTTTTGTGCGCAGTCATAATGACGGGCCTAGTTTACATGTATCACGGCTCCATCAGCATTTTGCCCACATATTTGCAGCAGTTTGGCCAGTTTGACAAAGGGGACGTAGCAAGAATCATGATTTATGCAACAGCGTCATCTTGGATTGGAATGATAATCACTGGATGGATTTCGCAAAGAGTTGGAAGAAAAAAAGCAATACTAGTTTTCGTCACAATATCAATTGTAGTGTCAGTGCCGCTTGCGGGTATGATTTTGAACAAGACAAGTCTTGTTTTCGTATACATCATAGTGTTTGCTTTTGTCGTCTCAACTGCATCAGGTCCAGTTCCGGCATTCTTTTCTGAAAGGTTTCCAACTCAGGTGAGAAATAGTGCGGCAGGCTTTTCATATAATGCAGGATTAATTTTCGGCTCATGGTCTCCGTTGATTGCATTGAGTCTAATGTCAAATGTAGAGAAAAGCTTGATTCCCCTTGCACTTGGGGCAAACATAATCATCGGCGCAATAATCGTCATCGTGCCAACCATGCTAAGTAGAGAAACCAAAGACGTCGAACTGGAATGACACACACCTTATAAGGAAAAACAGGTCAAAAATTGGATCGCAGTCCACTCTGGTGTGAAATAATGTTTACAGCATTCTAGTAATAGCAGATCTGTCAATTAAGGACGTTATGATAGGCTATTGCGTAAAATGCAGAGCAAAACGCGAGATGGCAGGTATGAAACCAGTCACTCTCAAAAACGGCAAGCCGGCAACAAAAGGAACGTGTCCATCATGTTCTACGGCAATATTTAGAATAGGAAAGGCAGCGTAACCTTTCCCTGATTTTTTTAATAATACCACTGATCAGTGTTTCCATTCCACAACGAGCGGAGCGGCAATGGGTCTTTTCCAATTTCCTCTTTGATACGGTTTTCTAGTGCAAAAAACATGTTTTCTAGTGCATCCACTCCGCCGTCTGCATAAAGTTCCTGCCCGATTTCCACGATCCGCTCTTTGGTTTTGGGTATTTCTGGAGAGGACGGGTTTTGAAGGCACAGTGTCAGCAAGTCAATCATTTCCTCTTCAAGCATGAAATCCATACAAGAATGGGGATTTCCCAGTGCTTAAAAGCATTAATGATGTGGTTTAGATCAAATTAAGATGCGATTTCATCAAGCAGTTACATATACGGGACAAACAGAAACAAATACTTTTGATTCCAAATGTCAGTTTAATTGTGGAGATGCAAATGAGCCTAATTTGCTTTGATATTGCAGGTGTCTTCTACCCAGATTATTAATATTGCCAGAAACTTTGATAATTTTTTGCCCAGTAAGCTTTCTCATTTTATAGTATACCGTATTAAGCGGTATTTTTGTTTCCTTGGAAATTTGGGACACTGATTTTGGCAGATCTGTAATCACATGAAGAATCCTAATCGATGTCACATCCAAAAAAAATGTGATCAAGTCAGCATCAATAGAATTTTTTATTGAGTCAGTTTTCTTTTCATATGAGTATATTGTATCTTTTAACATTTTGTGACTTACCGACTGTAGCGATCGTCGTATAAAACAATATTGAAATGGAAGTAAAAATTTCATACAAAAAATCACATTTGTTTACATTTGATTATAAGCAAATCAGTAGTTTGACCAGATTTAACAACAAGGATGAAGATTGAAAATCATGAAGCGCATCATACATAAAGACATTATTCAAGACACAGACAGTCAATATCAAAAAATTGGAATTTTAACATTTGCCATAGGCGTGATATTATCAGCATTTGGAGAGTTCGAATTGATTGCAATCATGTTCAAATTATCACCCATGACAGTTTTAAAATTTATACCAGGTCATACGGCATTATTTTCGGCGATCTTTTATTTAATACTTGGAAATTTCATAATGTTAATTGAATTTCAGATTAGGAAAAGAAAACAGATTATGAAAATACAAAAATTGGATCAACATGGAGCATGGGTTGGATAGTAGGATTTAATTGTCATTCAGGATTGTAGTCCTTTCTACTTATCAGGTAAGAGACAGTGTTGTTTGTGATACTAAACTCAGCTTCACATCCTAGCATTCTAAACGAGGAGATATAATACGTTTGAAAATAAATAGACCACTTCATCCCCATGTCGTGCTTCATGATGAATTTGACATAATCGTCCTCTAGAATCTCAGCATAATGAAATCCAGAGGCTTTTGCCCGGCTCCTTAGAATTGATATCCATTCTTTTATGTCAAGTTTACCCCTCATTGCAAGAAGCATGTCTCTTGGCACGTGCTTTCCGCTATCTTCAGCTACTGTCATTATCGTCGTATCGTCAAGCTTTTCAAAATACGACATCAGGATGTCTTTAGGAATTGGAATCCAGCTAGTCTTGGCGGCAACGATATCCCAATCAACAGCGTGGGATAGCAGTTGATTTATTGTCGAATTGAGCGTGGTGTTTTCAGATTTTGCATAAGATCGTAATTTGTCAAGAGTTTGCTTGTTAATTCTAGCGGTGACGGTTTCAGTTTTTTCAGATTTGTAATCATTTGTCATACATAGATCATTTAACTAAGAATTTAATGGTTAATAGTTTTTTAAATTATTTAAATAAAATCAGAATTGGTAAACAAACAATTACAATTGAATACAAAATGCTGAGAATTAATCATTAATTTGAACACGTTTAACAACTATCACCAGACTACTTTAACCAAGTTGCAGAAAACAAGTCAGCTTCTGTTGGATTGCAGGTATGATGAGAGGGCATTACAATGAAAGATAGGACGGTATTGTGCGAGTTGTGTCGTGGGCAGACCGGAGTCTACACAACTTGCTCAAAATGCATGCAGACTGTAGAACGAATGTGCATAAAATGCATGGCTGTAAAAAAATTGGCATGCTTGTGTTTTGACATACGCAATACGTTTGACTTTGTTACGTGATCCCATGAGAGAAAATATAGAAAAATCACATCTAGAAGAATCGCAGCAGATGCCTGAATCAAATTCAACCACATTTGTTTTGATAAGCTGCCTAGATGGCAAAACAGACAAAACAATTGAACAGCTCCAAAAAATCAACTCTGTTAAAGAGATCAGTTCTACTGACGGTTTGTACGACATAATTATCAAAGTTGAATCAAAAACTGATGAGGAATTCAAGCGCGTGTTTAATCATAAAATTAGATCATTAGACTCAATAAAATACACGATGACATTAGAGACAATAGACAGCACTACATACTAAATCACAATTAATCACATTCTCAGATCACATCTAAAAGAAATTAATGATTACAAATGAACACATGTGATCATGATTTAGTCAGAATTAATTACAAATTTCTTAACACTTAACAATTATGACGAGATAATTCATCATGCAGAAATTTGAGGATTTGTGGGGTGAATCAGATCCTCCAAAGTACAAATCGTATGGAATTAATAATTTTAGAGAGATCGCACAGATACAAAATATTTCTGTTGAAAAACAGGATGAGATGGAGGTAGTTGCCAATGTTTTACCGTTCAAAGTAAATAACTATGTCGTAGAAAATCTCATCAACTGGGAAAACGTCCCAAATGATCCAATGTTTGTCCTGACGTTTCCTCAAAAAGAAATGCTACGGCCCCAACACTTTAAAGAAATGCTCTTGGCCATTGAAAAAGGAGATAAAAAAACAGTACAAACAACTGCAAATAAGATCAGATTACAGCTAAATCCCCATCCGGCAGGTCAGATGGAATACAACATACCACAACTCAAAGATGGAACGAAATTATATGGAATGCAACACAAGTACAAGGAAACGGTACTGTTTTTCCCCAGTCAGGGTCAGACTTGTCACGCATACTGCACATTCTGTTTCAGATGGCCGCAATTTGTTGGAATGAATGAATTGAAATTTGCAATGCACGAATCAAAACTGTTAGTTCAGTACCTAAAAGAGAATCCAGATGTGACAGACGTGTTGTTTACTGGTGGAGACCCAATGATAATGAAGACAAAATTATTTTCAGAATATGTAAATTCCCTTGTAGACGCCGACATCCCAAATCTAAAAACAATTAGAATTGGAACAAAAGCGTTGGGATATTGGCCATACAGATTTCTCAATGATGACGACTCTAATGAAATGCTACGGCTGTTTGAGAGGATTGCTAAAAAAAGAATTCATCTTGCATTCATGGCACACTTTAACCATCCAGCAGAATTATCAACGGAGGCAGTAGAGGTAGCCATCAGGCTCATCAGGAGAACAGGTGCGCAGATACGTACTCAATCTCCAATTCTTGCACACATCAATGATGATCCAAAAATTTGGGCAGACATGTGGAAAAAACAAGTTAGTTTGGGCTGCATTCCATATTACATGTTTGTTGCAAGAGATACCGGAGCACAGCATTTCTTTGGAGTGCCACTTGTGAAAGCTCAAGAGATATTTCGTGACGCATACCAGCAAGTAAGTGGGTTGTGTAGAACAGTTAGAGGTCCAAGCATGTCTGCAACTCCAGGAAAGATCCAAGTCCTAGGAGTGGTGGATGTCGGAAGAAAGAAAGCTATCGCAATGAGATTCTTACAAGGAAGAAATCCAAATTGGGTACAGAAACCATTCTTGGCAAAATATAACGAAAATGCAATATGGATTGATGAATTAAGACCGTTTACGGGCAGTAGGTTCTTTTTTGAGGAAGGCTTTTCGAAGACAGGGTTACCAAAAAAATCAAAGAATAAAGCGCGTCTAATTAACAACATCATTCACAAATTTGGTAAAAATTCAGATAAAATACCAAAAACAAGCAAACTGTTAAAGAATGAGGCCCTGAGCATTATCGCGTTAAAACGGAAAAAAGAATTTGAAGACAGGCACGGATTGAACATATATCAAATAGGTAAGAAGAACTACTCATAAGATAGGCAAATGACAGCAGGGATAAACAGGATTAGTGAATCTACAAATAGTTCAAAATCAAATGATTTTAAATTTGGAAAACAGATCATAAAAAACGACACAACTCTAAGCATATTAAAAAACGAATTACAGTTTTCCAAAATTGACAGGGACAAGTTTTCGTATTCCAGAAACGAGCAAGGAGTAAAAGTTACAAAAAAAATAATTCATTGCAAGGCAGAGGATCTTGAAATAGAGTTAGCACCAATACTACCAATCCGCCTACCGGCATACAAGTCGGATTTTGTCTTTCTCAGATTTGCGGAGCCGATTTTCATCAGCGGCAATTCCACCACAGAGCTAACAGTTCCTTTCCCCGTAGAGACAGGAGTATTTTTTATCAATGACGGACAGGCAGACATGATTGACTGCTTTGCATTTGACTCCAGCTATTCCAGATTTGGTTTGTACGGAACTCCAGAGGAAGGAAAATTGTGCAAGTATGCAAAAATTCCGTCGTTTTTTGACAAAAAAACACTATCCACTCTAGCACACTCAAGTCTTAGAATCACGCTGGAGAACGAACTGGGAGAGTCTGCGCTTGTTGGAAAGATCATAGTTCCTGCATCAGATCACGATCTTTACTATAATGGCGAAAGCGTGATGATGGATGACCTCAGAGTCATGATAAAAAATCGCAGCGGCCTGAAAGTGATAGAAGTCGTGCAAAAACAGGCTACAAAGCCAGATAACTGGGAACTAGCTCCAAGAAACGTCAAAAAAACAGACTACAAGTTCTCCATGGAGTGGGGGTTTAGCTGATGGTTTTTGAATTTTTTGGAAACATGACATCTGTCAACGTGATGGGAAAAGAAGTGTTCATCGATTCACTGATAATAGGAATTTTGATGATGGTAGCAGGCATCATACTTGCGCGGGTAATCAGCACCATATTCAAAAGATATGTTTCGGCAAATCTTCCAGAAAACACTGCAAAGAACTTTCACAAAATAATCTATTACGGAATCATAATGATTACTGTTTTAGTTGTAATTACAAGTCAGGGCATAGATCTGAGCGGCTTAATGGTGGCAGGCGGGATATTTGGAGTAATAATCGGTTTTGCTACCCAGTCTGTCGTATCAAATCTCATCTCAGGAATTTTCCTGATATTTGACAGACCTGCCAAGATAGGTGATTTAATCGAAATTACCAACAGCAAGGTATATGGAAAACTGATGGAAATCACCATATTTTCCACAAGAATAAAACTTTTTGACGGCTCAATCGTGCGTGTCCCTAACGAAAAAATATTCACATCTGAAATACGAAACGTTTCAGGAAGCGAGGTCAGAAGAATCGATGTCGCCCTTGGAATTGCATATGGCGAGGACATTGATCATGTAATTGAGGTAATCAAAAAATCCCTAGAAAGACAACCATACGTCTTACGCGAGCCAGAGCCGGTCATCGAGACTGAAAGCCTTGGCGAATCAAGCGTAAATCTAAAGGTGCTAGCATGGATTCCGCGAGACGAATGGGACAATGTGGGGCCGGTGTTGCTCAGAGTAATTAAAAAATCACTCGATGAGGAAGGAATTGAAATTCCATTCCCGCAAAGAACCATACATTATGCTGAAAACGTAAAAAATCCAGACAAGCCACTAGGCTAGGGACTGGTTTCCGATGTTAAGGCTTAGCTCGCAGCTAGAATGGATCGGATCGTCTGCATAGTGAGGACATTGAGAGCAGATAAACTGGATAGGCTGGCTGCATACTTGGCAGTACTTTTTTACCTCCAAGGCATTTCCACAGTTTCTGCAGCTATCTATTCTCAAGAAGTACTCTTTGTAGGATCTCAGTATTTGATCTTTTGCATATAGAAACTATAGTGAAAGTGGTGATACGGTGCAGCCTAGCCTGTTATGGAGCGTATCTTGTCATGTATTTGCGCCAGGATCAGTTCTGCCTTTTCTTTGTTTTCAAACGACTCTACTTTGTTGTCCATTATTGCATCGATTTCGTAGCTCTTGTCTACAAGAACTCGTGCAACATGTTCGTCAAGTGTTCCATTGCCCATCAGATAGTATGCAAAGACTGTGCTCTTTTGCCCAATCCTGTGCAGTCGGTCCTCCGCTTGCAGGTGTATTGCAGGACTCCAGTCAAGCTCTGCAAATATCACATATTTTGCGCGAGTCAAATTAATTCCAACGTTTCCTGCGCGCAGCCCTGCAATCATCAGTTTGGTTTCGCCATTCTGGAATGTGTCAATGCTGTTTTGTCGTTCCTTGTCGGATTGACCGCCGATAATTGATGCAGGTTTGAACTCGGCAAGTGCCTGGTGGAGCAGCGAGTGGATTGCCTTGTGGTGGCAAAAGACAACTACGCTTTCCTCAATTTCCATTATGTTTTTAACAAAATTAATCACGTGTGGCAGCTTGGCAACGCCTGCAACTTGTCGCTCGCTTTGGATGGCCCTCTGATATGCAGTTGACGCGTCAAATGCGTTTTGTGCCGCCTTCCTGTCGTCTTCGAGTTTTTTCCAGATTTTTTCAAGCTCCTTGTTGTAATAGTTGATGTCCGCATCGATTATCTCCTTGTGCCTGATTTTTTCCTTGAGCTCTTGCAGTACGTCTGTTTTTTTCCTTCTTAGCATGACGTGTTTTTGAAGCATGTTTCGGAGCGACTCTCGCTTGTTTTCAAGTACGATTGCCTTTCCTTTTTCATTTATGTAGCAGAAATATTCACAAAATTCCTTAAAGCTGCCAAGCAGTCCTGGGCGAAGTATGTCAACTATCGGCCAGATTTCAGAGCCCCTATTGTAAATTGGGGTACCGGAAAGACCGATTCTGTATTTTATAGATTCTAGTGCAGACAGTTTTTTTATGGCATGATACTTTTGAGTTGTTTTTGATCTAAGATTTTGTACCTCATCACATACGATTGTTTTCAGGTTAAGCTTGGCCAGGTCCTTGTATCTTTTGAACAATAGCTCGTAGTTGATTATGTAAAAATCATATTTTCCCAAGTCTTCGGATTTTCCAACTCGGATAATTGTTGAGGTTGGCGGCTTGTCGTCAATTAGCCTGCCGTTTCTGCTTTTTAGTTTCAAAAACTTTTCAATTTCCCTCTGCCAGTTGTTCAGAGTTACAAGCGGTGCAACAATTAACGCCGGAAATGTTCCCTGTTCGGTTCCAAGGTATGACAGGGTTTCGACAGTGTTGTGAGATATTATGCCATTTGTAACATAGTTATGAGTTTCAGGCACAGACAAATCATAAACATAACCGGAAAACATTCTCTGTTCAACTGTTTTGATTGGACACCAATGAATCGATTCTAATGACAATTTTTTCAGTTCACTTGCTAGATCATGATGATTTGCAGATTCTAGTTTATCTATGACAAGATATGCTAGACCTTTACTCATTCCCTGGGTGTATTTGTATGGAGTAAAGAGATTAAGGGAGCGCAAAGATATTCCATGATCTGCGATTTTTTGTACTATTTTTTGTGATGGGACTCCTTCAACGTTAGTGTTATGAGACTTTTTTGCTAATGATTCCAAAGCAAACTGCTTACTTTTTGTTCTGAGAGTAAACTGGGTAGCGAATCGGTTTACAGAATTTCCTCCAAATGTACAAACATAGTACGGTCTTTTGATTTTTGTTCCATTAGTTGCACATTTCATTGCAATTCTAATGTGAAGCCAGACTCCAAAATGACGAAGAATGTCACGCAATCCATATGCGATAGATTTGCTTGCAGTCGTAAGTTCACAATGTGTTTTTCCCACATATCCTTCGGCATCAAATAGAGCTTCAACAAATGCCTTTTGTGTGTCTAATGACGATTCTAAGACTGATTTTGGGATTATTTTTTCTGCAGATTTTTTACCCCAGTCATATCCCCATTTAGAAAATAGAGGACGTAATTTTATAGTGGAGATCACAAATGTGGTATCGGTTTTCTTTGCTACTGGCAACTCAATATTTTGTTTTTTTGCCAATTCACGTATTAACGATAATATTTCAGGATCAGAATTATAGAATCGCCCATTAGCGTATTTATTTTTGTCAAAATATTCGTAACCTTCTGCGAGTTGCCATCCCATAAGTGTGGCAACATCAGGATCAAGATCACTTTTGCCAACATGCGGAGTTATCGCAGGAATCGCAACTTTGTCTTTTACACTTAATTCACTTGCAGTTTTCCATCCATCAGGAGTAAGAAACCTATGACGCCCAGTACATTCCACATTAGAGCCATCCCAAAGTGTGACCTTGATTAGATTCTCATTTATTTTCTGTCTAAATATTCTGTCTACTTTTTTTCCAGATATTTTTTCGCCGTCAAAACTAGATACGATGATAGGTGTTGCAAGTCTACCCCAAGACTCGTCACCGTTTTGTTCAATCATGGTCGAGAGTTCCCATAAATCCTGGATTTGCACTTGACCATCAATCGTTTCGATCACAGATGTGCCGACAATGCATTTTCCTAAACCCATTTCGTCGGCAAGCAACGCGTTTCCAGACGATTTTATCAGAAAGTCAAGGCCTTCCCTCTGAAAGTTCAGCAGGTTTCCCTTGAATTGTTTTCCAGGGTTTGCCAGCTGCAGTTTTTCTATTCGCTTTGGCTTTTTTGGCTCAGGCTTTGTAGTGACTGGGAGCTTTTTTTGCCAGGTTGCCTTTGAGAGGATTTCAAGCGGGTACCTATCCATTATCCATTTTATCTGCAAGACGTTTTTCGGATCGTCTGGAACTATTGCCTCAAACTCGCCATCGCCGTACCATGCTTGCGGTATTATTCTTGACACCATGGCGACTGCGCGTTCTCCAGTTACCTTCCAGCTCCATGTGCCGGAAAACTTGTCCAAAACATATTCTAATGTACCAAAGCTAGTTGTGGTCGTCAATGATCTTCGTTGAATTGTTTTTTCTGTTTATGAATCTTGAGTTTACCAGAGATCAGACCATAGGTCTGAGATTTAGGTTAAGAATTATAGAAAAACCAGGCTTTTGTGTCGATTTTTGAGTCAAATAAACACCATACAAGTGTTTTTTCCAGTTATTTGCCATCTCGGGCTAAAATTAAATCGGACTATTTCCCGTGTCCGTGCATCTCAGAATCCACATGACAGTCGCAGCTGCACAACTCAGTTTTGTGGTCATTTTGGCAGTCAATGCACTCATAGTGCCTATGCTTTTCACAATTACCGCAGATCATGTTTCCAATGGTTCATACATGTTTGTCATATTTTAGGACTACTTTCAGAGGTCGATTTCGCTTTTCGCCAAAATCGATATTGTCAGATCATGGTATGCCATCGGATCAATTTCCTTTGCAAAGTTTTTGTCGATATTTATCAGATAAACAGAGTTTAGCTTTGCGTTTACGATATCATCATACGCTATTGGCGGGTTCCGGTAGAATCTGTCGCAGAGCGACTTTACTTTCTTGATTTCGCTCTCAGGCCTCAGGGCAGAAGGGTTTAGGAAGATCTTGTGTATTGGCAGCATCCCGATTACAGGTGTGGCAAGTGAAAACTTGGCGCAGTACTTGCTGTAACGAGCAACCTTGCTTACGATTCTAGAAGTATAGTAGTCAATGGTATCCAGTGCATGCTCAGGCGGAGTAAATCCAGTCTCTATCTCGATTATCGATATCTTGTCGTCTTTTTTTGCATAAACGTCACATACAAGCGAGTCAGTCAGCTGCTTTTCCACGTCCACGACGTATCCATTTGATATCAGGTTTGCAGCGCAAATCAACTCCAGCACGGAGTGGTTGATTTTTACCAAGTTTTGCTGGTAAAGGTCGATTAGTCTTTGACGGACAAAGTTTAGCTTTGGCACGTCGTCCTTTTGCAGGTTTACTGCAAGGCGGTCAGTTATCACGTAAACGTCGTCTTTGAATTTCTCAACATCCAAAAAGGTTCATCATTACATCAGATTGGATGGTTTATCAACATACTTGTGAGTGCAGGGTGGTAAAATTAGAATTGGTTAGAACCGTGCTTAGACTGGTTCTCGTGTGCTTTTGACTTTGGCATATGCAGTTGGGTCGCTGTTAAGTGGGTCTACTGTTATCTTGACAGTATCCTTTGCGCTGCGACCTGTTCCGTCACTTACAGTTAGCTCAAATGTCAATGTCTTGGTCTCGCCGTTGTCTACATCTGGTGTCTCAAATGATGGCTTTGCCAATGTGTTTGATGACAAGACTACCGCCTCGCCAGACAATTGGCTCCAACTGTATGAGAGGTTGTGCTTTAGCGGATCCTTTCCAGAGCCAAATAGCGTCACAACTGTGTGCTCATTGACTGTTTGATCCTTTCCAGCATATGCGGTGATTGCCTTTGTGGCAAGACCCTTTACAACAACATCAACAGTATCAGGTGCACTGTCGATGGTTCCGTCGTTAGCTACTAATTGGAATGTCAGTGTAGTGTCAAGTTCAGTCTTTGGTGCCACAAATGTTACACCCAAGTCTGTCGTGGATGACAGGGCTACTGTCTGTCCGCCGATTTGGCTCCACAGGTATGTCAATGCCTCGCCATCCTCATCAGTTGCAGTGCCTGCAAGCATTACTGTTGCATCCACATCCACGGTTTGGTCAACGCCTGCATCAACTACTGGTGGAGAGTTGACTGGAAGCACGTATACTTTGGTTGTGTCCTTTGATGGGCGGCCGTTTTCGTCAGCTGCTCTTAGTTCGAATACCAGCACCTTTACTTTGCCATTGGCAACTACTGGTGCTGTGAATGTTGGTTGTGGTTCATCAGTAGATGATAGTTCTACTGCTTCTCCGCCAACTTGTTTCCATGTGTAAGTGATATCTTCACTGTCTGGGTCTTCTGCAGAGCCAGCAAGTGTTACCTCGGTTTGCTCATCCACAGTCTGGTCTGAGCCAGCGTCTGCAGATGGTCTTGCGTTATCAGAGGTGACAGTTATTGTAACTGTGTCGGTTCCCTCTGCACCATATGGGTCAGTTGCCGTTAATTCAAATTCTAAAGTGGTTGATTCGCCGCCAGATACCTCTGGTGCTGTGAACTTTAGTTCAGAGCGGTTTGGCATGAGTACCTTTACGTCGTCACCGCCAGTTTGTTTCCATGTATACTTGAGTGGATCCCCGTCTGGGTCTGTGCCAGAACCTGCAAGTATCACTAGTCTGTTTGACAAAGTATTCTTGTCAGGACCTGCATCTGCTACAGGACTGTCGTTAACTGGTTTAACTCTGATAATTACAACATCAGTTGATGATCCTCCGCCGTCACCGACTGCACAAGTCAATCTAAATGCGGTTGGAACAATTTGTCCGTTTCCGATTTCAGGTGCAGTAAACGTTGGGTCTGGGCCAGTTGTTGAGGACAGTTCCACAAATGGTCCAAGTGTTTGCACCCACTTGTAGGAAAATTCTCTATTTAGTTTATCATTACAAGAGCCATCTAGTTGTACGTTTGTTCCTTCGTCAACAGTTTGGTCATCACCTGCATCTGCAGTAATTAGTGTAGTCTTTGCTGCGTTGACTTTGATTACAACACTGTCTCGTGCTAGTCCACCATAACCATCAGTTACAGTCAGTTGGAATCGCAATACGCCGGAGCTTCGAGTCATTGAAGAAGTGTCAAAGGAAGCGTTCGGGTCATTAACATCAGATAGTTCGATTACTGGGCCGTCAATTTGTGACCAGTGGTAGTACAGGGCGTCTCCGTCTGGGTCTGTGCCAGAGCCTTGAAGGGTGACTTGGTCATTTTTGTTCACGGTCTGATCACTACCTGCATCTGCAGTTGGTGGCTGGTTTCTTGACATGACTGTGATTTTCAGTGTGTCTTTGTCAGTTGCACCGTAAGGATCAGTAACAGTTAATTCAAAAGTTAAAATTTTCACTAGGCCGTTTTCAACGTCTGGAGCAGTAAAGGTCGGCTCTGCGACGGTTGTTGATGAGAGTTTGACTTCTTCGCCACCCACTTGTTTCCATTGGACGGTTAGGAAGTCATTGTCTGGGTCTATTCCAGTTCCAGATAAGGTTACAAAATCCCCTGCCTTTACAATGTTTTGAGGATGTGTTTTTGCAGGAACTGCAGTTTGACCAAAGGCTGGAGAACCAACCATGCTGATAACCAGCAGTGTCATCAAAACTGTGTAGAATTTTAATTGCAACATTTTAATCGTAAAAATTACACTGATTAAAAGCTTTCGTTCAATTTGATGCAATTTTGAGATCAACATTTTGTTTTATCGATCTTTTTTGCGTTTTGAGATCAGATGACGGATTTTTAGATCGTTTGCTAAAACGACGGTATTTTTTGAAAATGAAGAAGAACAAGGAAATCAAAATTATTGTCATATAATTGGAATTACTAAAAAATAACTGATTTGGAACTGTTTTGATTTTGATATGCGAACTTAACAGATATTGATCCAATCCACAACATTGAGACAGACAGCAATCATAGTAGTGGTGTTTTTTATCGCATTTTGTACGTGGACTGGCGCGTCTGCTGCCCAGTTTGACTTTCTCGTAAATGTCAAGACAGAGCAACAGCGAATTGAGCTAGGGCAAAAGCCGATCGTTTTTGGCACGGTCACAGACAACGTGTTAAGGCCGGTTTCAGGCGTGGAAGTAAAAATCACATTTGGTGCAAATTCAGCCACCGCCATAACGGATTCAGACGGAGTGTTCAGGCAAGAGTTCCCTGAGCAAACGGTGCCAGGAATTTTCACGGTAAATGTTTTTGCAAAGCAGGATGCAAAGAAAGGATTTGGAAACACGTCACTGAGGATATCAAAGCAGATGACAACGTTTAGCGACTTGTATTATAATTCAGAATTGTCCAACTTTACTGATCAGAAAAAATCAGACCCGTACGAATCTCTGAAAATCAAAAACTATGAGAGGTTCCTAAAGGAGAAAAGCAAGGTATTCCAAAAGCACCTAGACATAGAGGCAAAAAAGGTAGCACTGCAGGAGAAAAAAGATGTCGCAAGTCAGAGACTCAACCAGACAATAACTGAACTGATGCCAGGCCCTGGAAGTTTCTCAGATTACAAGCACAACAGGTATTTTGCAGAGCTAAACCCCAGCATACGGGACGACGTTGCAAACCAGATGAACTATACTAACAGAATAATCACAGATGCAAAACTAGCCATGAAGCAAGTCTTGGATAACGGAGGCACTCAGGACGAGGCAAGAAAGGCATACTTGGAGAAACTATCCACCAAAAGAGACAGCATGGAGAAAATTGCAGATCTAAACGGCACTGAGAACCATTCCAAGCCAAAGAAGCACGAGGAAAAAATCAACAGCAGCAAGGTAAAGGGGCTCATCGCCAAGAAACTGTACAAGTAGAAATTTTGCAAAGTCAACCAAAACCCCAAGTTCCAATTTGGAACTCCCAAATACGATCAAGTTCCGAGATAGATATAATCAAAGCTAAAGAAACTGGCGCATGAGGGTAACAAGCGTCTATCTTGGCAGGGGAATCATCAAGAACCTTTCTTCAATACTAGTTGATGATGAAGGAGTGTCACTTGAGAGCATTTGGCAGACAATTGAGGACTTTGGGATAAACAGGGAGGACTTGAAGAAGCTCAGTCCCACCTACAAGGACCTCTTTGAGATATACTCGGCAATCAGGGCATATCGGGTTAGTGTCAAATATCTAAAGGAACTCAAGAACAAGTTCTGAGCACAGGTCTAAAGAGGATTGTGAATGAATCTCAATGATCTTAAGGAAAAATGCATCCTAGTGGGAGTTTCTGCAGGAATCTTCCTTCCGTTTAGGCTACTTGCAAGCCAGTACTTTGCAGAACACTGGCTAGGTAACCTAGGGTTTGCAACTGCAGTGTCAGTGCTTATGCTATACCTGATTAAGAAAAACAAGCTTGGCAGATTGGGCGTTATTTTGAAGAACCAGATTAGAAAGACAATATGGGGAAAATCGGCGCGTCTGATAATTTTGGTGTTGTTGGGATTCATGGTTTATTTTGGCACAGTCATCATACTTGTAAACCAGGGAAACACGACGTATCACGAGGACAAAGAGGCGTTATTTCAGAACATATTTGGCCACGAATCTGGCAAGACGCCGCAACTTAGGCTAAATGGGCCGGGCGCTGGCGATGGCGAGTTTGCGGGATTTTCCCACATAAGGTACATGACATATGTTTTTTCGATATCGTTTGCCATACTAAACGACCTAACTGGAGACTGGCTTGCAAGCGTGCATTTGATTTTGTTTATGGAGCAAGTAGAGATGGTCGGGCTTTTTTGGCTTTACAGAAAAATGTTCAGGCCCACAAGCATCGCGTGATTTTACTAATTTATCCTAGTTTGTCTGTTTCGAACAGACAAATTCAGAATACCACACGGCATGATTCTGACTTTGAGTCCACTTGTTCAAAGACAGTACGCTAGTTGGTTTTTTTGTCATAGGGCTGCTAATTTTTTCCAGTCAGCCAATAGCCTTTGGACAGATGGGCAAAAACTTGGAAGTAAAAATCATGAGCGGTTCGGCAGACAATGAGGTCGCAAACGCATTTTATCCAGACATACTTCCAATGGAACCAGGCGATACCATAACGTGGGTAAACGAAGATTCCAAGACGCACAGCATTACAAGTGGGATCCCAAAGGCCCCAGAATATTCAGGGCTGTTTTTTAAGACTGGGAGCATCGATTCACAAAAGTCAGCGTCCGCACAGATAACAGACCTAGAGGGCCATTTTGCATTTTATTATTTCTGTGAGATTCACCCATGGATGATTGGAAAAATAGTCGTATCCACAGCCCCAGAATCACAGCCGGAGACAGCGCTCCCAATTGCCATAGGCCACACCACGTGGAACAGAGGACAGGACATTGCAGTCACAGGCAAGGTGGCAGACGACTATGCAAAAGTAGAGTATCAAATCCTAGTTTACAACAAGGCAAATCTAGTTGATTCCATAAAAGGCCACTTTAACGACGATGCGACACTTGATGAAACAATACATACTGACAAATTGGACGGCGCCAAGTACACCCTCAAATTAGTTTACGGCCTCCCAACACAGATAGCCACCACAAGCTTTGATTTGAAAAACACGCCAGAGCACAATATCCCAGGATGGATAAAGTCAGAGGCAAAGCTGTGGTCAAGCAGCACCATTTCCGACGGGGAGTTCATCGAGACAATACAGTACCTGTCAAAGGAAAACATAATCAGTTCCCAGACACATGGTAGCCAATCAGAAACCATCCCAAGCTGGATTAAGACAAACGTGTCATGGTGGGCAGACGGCCTGATTTCAGATACAGAGTTTGTCAACGCCTTGGAGTACTTGGTTAATGCAAGGGTCATACAGATTTAGTTATTTTGTGGACTCTAGGTATATCTTGACTGCCTCCAAATGCGAGCAGTTGGCCTTGAGCCCTTTGCCGTGGTGGAATTTGTAGAAGTTTTTGAACCCAAGACAGTCGCACGAGTCAGATGTCACCATATAGGATTTGTCAGGATCAGAGGAGGACCTCACTTGGTACAGATCATTATCGATCTTCGTCACGTTACCTTCCTCAACTAGCTTCTTTGCTTTTTTTATTGTGCCGGCACTCAACTACACGTGGTACGGGCACCCCATTAGAATAGATTCTGATTTTTACATTGGTTGAAAAAATTTATTCATACAAGACATAAGGCATATCAATGGACTTTTGATTGGGATATCAATTGGAGCGAAAATTCAACCAGACTCCCGGAGACACAAATATCGCAATACTTGGATATCTGACAAAGGTCGGAACTTGGATGAATTTGAGGCAGATAACTACCGGCACGCCGGGCTCTGATCTTAACAGGGACCGACTGAGGGCAATTTTGGAGAGTTTTAACAAAAAAGGCTTTGTCGAAATCAGGGAAAGTCAGAATCCAAAGGCAAAATTTGAGTACCGAGTGACCGAAAAAGGAAAAGCGTCTTTTTTAAAATGTGTCAACTTTGAGCCAGATGTAAGATACATTTTGGGACTAAGAGACTTTAAGGACAGTTCGCTCTAGTTTATCCACAGCATCGAGTATCCCTGCTCTTCTTCAAAAATCAAATCCATGTCAGATTTGAGGCCTAGTTTTTGCATCAGCGACGAAAGCTGGTTTGACTGCAGTTCCTCGTCATAGTTTTTTGCAACGCATAGAACGCGGAATATTCTCCGGTTGGATTTTGAAATGGATTGCGCAAATTGCTCCAGTGTCTTAAACGTCACATCGTCAAAGAACTTGACTATAAAATCGCCCTTCTTTGTAGCCACGATGATATCTGCAGTTTCATTTCCTATTGTCTGGTTCGTCTTGTATGGAAGCTTTTTTCCCTCCGACTTGTCTCGCCCAAGCAAAGAGCGCAATTCAGGAAACACCAAGCTTGAATGGTTTAGGATTTTTTCTATTCTTGTCGCACCTTCGGGTATCGAGGTTTCAAAGTTTACAAGGTATGATTGGCGAATGAGTTGGTTTTCTATTGTCTTTAGTTCCTTTTTGTACGCCTGCCCCCTATACGTAATCCACAAAAACAAAAACGACAGCAGCCCGATAACAAGCCCGTTACTTGCCATCAGCCAAATTTGCGTCGAGTAAAGCGCAACTATGCTTTCACTTGAAAAGACCTGCTCACCGTTTGGAATGAAAGAGAGTATCACGTCACCTGTTTTGTCATCATGTGTTTCGGTGATGCGCCCGTGCTTGTTGATTTCCTGCTGAAAGTAATACTGAGACGTGGAAATAATCACAGATAGTGACAGCAGCCCGATTATCACCATTACCAGCGTGACTCGGTGCCAGACGCTGAGGTTTTCAATTGCGACATCTAGCCTTTCTGCAAGAGACAGCTTGTCGTTTTCAGACACACAGAAAACGCCTTTTGTAAATATTTAATCAATTGTTACAATTTGTAACATGATACAGTTATTGCAAAATCGCTTTTATACCCACGGCTAACCTATACTATGGAAATTGGAAAAGCACAAACCGTAGTTTTAGACTCTAATGTGTTTATCAAGGAAATTCAAGAGGGCAGAGTCCTAAGACCCATTGCAAAGAAAATGAAAAAACAATCCTCAAAACTAGTCATGCCAGAAACGGTGCTAGGAGAGGTCGCAAAGATCACAGGCTCAGATCCAATCACAACTATGACGCACGTCTACCAGTACTGCAAGCAGCCAATAATGATCGACAAGACAGACGAAATAATTACAGAGTCAGACAAGATATCACAAAAGTATTACGAATGCCACATTCCAGACAATCTTATTTTGGCAACGGCAAAGCTGACAGGCTCCACGTTGGTTAGCTTTGACAGAGATCTACTGCAGACTGCAAAGATGGAGGGGGTTCAGGCATTCTTACCGAGAAACTACATCAGGTGGGGTTAAACAATGCCTTCCATGAACGCCCTGGTACTAGAAGACAACCCACGAATTACAAAACTATATGAAAAAATTTTTTCATCAGTAGGATTTGGCGTAGACTTTGTGTCAGACAATGCTTCATGCGTTGACAGATTTGTAAGCGAGGGCAAAAAATACGACTTTGTCATTCTTGAAAAATCAGCCAAGTTAGATGAGCACATCAACCTGGAGGACAAAATTCTCTCAATCAATCCACGACAAAAAATATTCTTCCTGTCCCCATATTTGCCTGCAAGAAGCTCGGAATTTGACAGCATTAGTGATACCATGAGCCTAATTGACAAACCGTTTGCAATGGTCAGCCTTCTTTCGTATCTTGAGATAAACGCGCCAAGCATTTCGCAATAGACATTTTAAGCTAATTTTTCAAAACTGGTCAATGGGACTTAGGCGGTATCTGGCCACTCGCGGAATCATACTGTTCTGTGTCTTAATGACAACACTCTTGCTGACAATAATGCTTGTCGGCTCCAACATGGATATCATACTAAAGAAAGGAGTGTCAATTCAGATCAGGTCAGAGATTACAGAAAACAAGTCCCTCATGAGCAGCTTCAAGGATACAAAGGAGCTTGACCGGTTCATACAGAATCGCATTGACGAAAGAGTCAAGGCACTAGGTCTTGACTCTCCATGGTACTCGCCAAACAGGATTGCGCTTTCCATGTACAAGATAATCACACTTGATTTTGGACACGCGACGTTTTTGTCAAGCGACTCAGGATCCTCGCGCGTATCAGACATCATCTTGGAGAAGCTGCCAAGGACGGTCCTGCTGTTTACCACTGCCACCATAATCATATCTATGATCGGCATATTTCTTGGAGCGCTTGCCGGAAGTAAGACTGGGTCAAAAATAGACAAAGCGACATCGGCATTTGCCGTGATTAGTGGAAGCTTTCCAGTCTGGTGGATTGGAATGCTGATGATTTTTG
Organism: uncultured Candidatus Nitrosotenuis sp.; assembly: GCA_964449865.1. Classification (GTDB taxonomy): domain Archaea; phylum Thermoproteota; class Nitrososphaeria; order Nitrososphaerales; family Nitrosopumilaceae; genus Nitrosotenuis. The sequence continues at coordinate 139,223 of CAYVBR010000015.1, read as the reverse complement.
TTTTTTCATTTACGCTTCACTTGTTTCCCGCAAGGGCAACGCCGCTCATTCCGATAAATGACCCGGGATACATACCTGCGCTGCTATACCACATGGCACTTCCACTGATCACGATAATCCTAATTGGGTTTGGAACGTGGGCGTACCTGGTTCGCAATTTCATGGTAAACGTGATGAGAGAAGATTTCGTCACGGTCAAAAGAACAATCGGTATTGCGCAAAGGAAGATTGTCTTTCAGAGCGCCCTCAAAAACGTCGCGCCGCCCATAATTACCGTGCTTGCACTGAGCCTTTCAGGCTCACTTGGCGGGGCAATCATCACAGAGGCAGTGTTTGACTGGCCAGGCATGGGCAGGCTGTACTTTGAGGCAATAAGCGTAATGGACCTGCCCGTAATAATAGGCGCAACATATGTGCTGACGGCATTTTTCCTAGCTAGCATATTTGTATCAGACCTGCTGTACGGGTACTTGGATCCAAGGATAAAGACGGTGTAACATGGGATTGCCAAACGATCTTAGCAGCAGCATTCTAAAAAGCAGAGTCGGGATGACAGGAGTTGGAATCTTGCTCTGTTTGGTTTTGGTGTCTGCATTTACCATAGTTTTCATTCCGCTAGACACATACAGGCAGTGGAACAACCCGGGCAGCTGGACACTATTTCCAAAATCCGCGCTCCCATCATGGGTAAACGTCTTCCTTGTGAAAAAAATTCCAGAGCACCAATTGCTAGAGAATTCATACACAACAGTGCAGACAGGTGAGGACGCAAGAAAAATAACGCAGGTCTTTGAAACAGAATATTCCTCTGATTACTTTCCAAGCGACTTCATATACCAGTATGCTGCCACATACCAAGGAACGCCCGTTTTGGAATTTGACGTTACGCGGCCTGACGGGATGACTCTGCATTTGCTGTCGCATTCACTTCCCGACTTGAAGTCAAGTGCGACGTTTTCAGACAAGATTTTTTCGACAAACGAATCCATACGAAAAAACATTTTGCTTGCATCAGACAGATTTGAATTCTCAGTTGACAACATGCCAGCAGAGGAGGCAGTCTTCTCAAAGACGAACACGCATGAGGTGCTCAAGGGAAAATACACGTTTACAGTGAAAATATCAACGACTGATGCTCAAAGTAAGATACAGGACTCCAGGCTAATCATAGGCGGCAAGGTCTTTGGTTTGATTGGCACAGACGAGCAAAGGCGAGACTTGGCAATAGGACTGCTGTGGGGAACGCCGCTTGCGCTGTTTATAGGAACAACTGTCTCAGTTGCATCGGTCGCATCAGGACTGGTTTACGGAGTTTTTGCAGGATACAAGGGAGGAAAGACAGACGAGTCCATGATGCGGTTTAACGACATAATTTACGCCTTGCCAGCCCTTCCGTTTCTAATCATTCTGGCAGTGACGATTAGCAACAGCATATTTTTGATGATTGGTTTTCTGATGATTTTTGGATGGGTCGGGATTGCCAAGGTTTCAAGGAGCATGGCACTGCAAATTAAAAACAGACAGTTTGTCGAGGCATCAAAGACTATGGGCCAGAGCAGCTCAAAGATAATCTTCAAGCACATCATACCGCAGATCATGCCGTACGCACTTGCAAGCATCGCAATATCAGTACCAGCCGCAATCACAACTGAAGCAGGACTGAGCTTTTTGGGTCTGGGCGACCCAAGCTTTCCAACGTGGGGGCAGATACTTCATGACGCAAGTACCCACGGGGCAGTGACTCGCGGGTTGTGGTGGTGGGTCATCCCCCCCGGAATAATGATTACAATTACAGGGCTTGCTTTTGTTTTTGTTGGGAACTCACTTGATACATCCAAAATAAAACGCTAGGAGTCTAGCGTAAAACTTCGAATTATGTTTACGGTTTGGTCGTTGAGCTTTAGCGTGTATGCCGCAGAGTTTGGCTCGTTGTACTGGGCCAGAATTTCGGCAAATTTTGTCTTGTCCTTTCCGCGCTCATAAATTCCCCCAGTTTCCTTTATGCAGAGCGGGAATTTTTTCATATTAAGGCCGCTTTTTAGCAGATACGCAACAAATTTTTTGTAGTTCTCAGTTTCGTACCAGTCTATGTTTTTTTCTTCACACGTTACAATCCACGTATCAATCGAGTTCTGATAGATTGCCTTTTTCCTAAGATCCTCAAGTGTCATGATGTCTGCTAAAAGTCTGCGCGCTTCATTTTTGAGCCGCATCGAGGGCACATTGCACCCTTGAACCTATGATTGCACGTAAGGCAGACGTACTTTACTCCTCCGCCTCCCTCCTGATTGAGCCCGAAGAATCCGCCACCGCCGCCAGAATCCCCGCCGTATCCTTTGACTCGACCCATGTATCGTCGCCTTATGAAAAGCGGCAAAATTATGAAAATCGCAAGTGCTGCAGCCAACCCGTACGGGAACGGCAATATCATTTGTAGTCCAATGCTTACTGCAAGCGATGCAAATAGAAAGATCAGGTAGTTTCTATAGCTGTACAATACAATCAATCTTTGAAAAAACCTTATAAAGTTTTGTCAGTTTTTCTCTGAATCCCTAGTTCTCAAAAATTATTTCAAGTGGATTTCCTGCGCTATCCCAAGCAAAAATGTCCTCATTGTTCTCGTATGGGGATTTGACTATTAGCGAAACTAGGCCAAAAAAGTTCTGCATGTCAGTTACAGAAGGATCCGCAGGGCCGGTCGGGTGTGAGTGAACTATGCCCACGTACGACAAGTCAAATGGCAAAAACGAGTGGGGGAATCCGGCAAATGTTTGGCCGCCATATGAAAACGGCGGAATTACAAGGCTCTCTATTGTTATGATGCCTTTTTTTGATTTGCCCTTTAGTATCAATATTCCCTCATTTGGGTGCTTCATCTTACAGTATGACAGAATTCCATCCTTAGGATCTTTTTTCAGCATAACTTTTCTGCGAGATTCAGCCATACGCTACACCAAAATGACGTATTCGATATTCGAGATGCTTTGTAAGTCACGTCCCAATTTTGAGATTTCATCGGCACGGCTGTTTATTTCACGGGCCAGTTCGGATTCAAATTTCCTGATTTTTGACTCTATGTCGTTTTTATCAGTAATTGTTTTTTGCAACTTTTGCTCAAGTTCATCAAATGCATCAATGTCAAAAACCCCAAGCCGGCTCTGAAGGCCTTGATCTTTCTGCATCAGTTCGTCCTTGCGGGCTAGAAAATAGCCGAGCTTGCGAATCAGGATATTGATTTGCTCTACGGATTTGTCTGCCTCCTTTACCGAGACCGCGCCAGACAGCATTCCCTTCATGCAAGATTCCAAAATGAGGGTTATCGAATCCTTGTTTTGAGTGGTAATTGTCTTTGCAGGCGCCTGAATCAGTTCCTCCAGAAGAATTTTGAGCGGTTTTTCAAGAGACGTCACGTAAACGTACTTGCCAAGAGGGCGCGATATCTTGGAAAACTCTTCATCTATTTCCTTGTACAGTTTGTTTTCTTCTTTTTTGTTTTGTTCGATTTGGTTTTTTATTTCCAAGTATTCTGCGTGCTGAGGGCTTGACTTTAGCGAATCAGTCTGATTCCTGAGCGCAGTTATAGACGCAACGAGGCCGTCATGTGCAGATTTCAGTTTTGGTATTTGGGTAGTTTTGTCATTTATTGTCTGATTCATGTCGACAATTTTGCCTGCCTTTTCTTTGATCAGCAATTCATCAGACTCAAATTTCGCATAATTGCTTATCAAACGTGACACAGACATGTAGATGGTGTTGATTGCCGCAAGGTGATCTTTTAGATCCAGCGCGTACTTTTTTGCAAACACGTGAATCACTCTGCTGTTCTTTCCAAGCACGTCGCCTATTTTTTTTAAGGCTTGGGACGCAAGTTCCGTTGCTTTTTTGACGTCATCAAATGTTTCTATCTGCGGCATCTTGACTTTTGCCTCTTTTGATATTATGGTGATGACTTCGGTTTTGCTTCTTGTTACGATTATCTTTAGCTGGCTATCAATATCATCTATCTTCAGGCTGTCATTTGACAGATGATCGATTATCTTTAGAATGGAGTTTAGCTCGTCCTGTATGTTTGAAAACAGCGGCGCGGTGTTCTTGACGAGGTGATTTTGCTTTGATATTTTTAGATCAGAAAGTATTGCGTCGATATTATCTAGTTTAATCTCCTTGGACGATAAGGCCGGTTCTTCTTGTTCTGTTTTCTTTTTATTCCATCCAAAAACCATGCTCTTGATACCTATTGATTAAATGTATACGTGTCGAATGATTAGTTTAAAGTTTACAAATTTAAAACGATGCACGTCACCTCAATGCATGGGAACTACAATACTTACAGAGGACGGGAATGGACAGTATTGTGGAACGGTACTACAAGCGGTAACGATTAACGCGTCAAGGAAGAACGTCTGGAAGGAAATCAGCAACATAGTCGGACTCCCCGACTGGATTGCAGACATCAATAAGGCCGAGTTTCTCTCAAAGACAAAATACGGGATTGGAAGTGCAAGAAGACTATGGTTTGCAGACGGCAGCATTGTTGACGAATACGTCACAGGCTGGAAAGATGAGCAGTACCTGTCATATATCGCAACAAGCGGACTTCCCCTGCGAGGATATCATGCAACCATATCCATTACATCTAGGAAAAACGCCACGTATGTTTTGTGGAATTCATTTCTGATCAGTGAAAAGTCAGACAGGAGACAGTTTGAGGAGTCTTTGTCATTTATGGAATCGTTTTATGCAAACTCGCTCAAAGACCTCAAGGCAAGAATAGAAAAGCAACATAACTGAGATAGAGATGTGGGTTTCTGATATGAGTGACACGCGATTTACAATGGTCGGGATTGCGCTTGTTTTTGCGGGGTTTTTGATATTTGGAATCTTTGGTCACGAGTACTATAATGCGGCAATTCAGGCAGAAGAGTTCGGAGACTGTTACGACTTTTCTGACGGCAAACAAATCAAGATAGACTGCAATATAGCGCTTCAGAATAGGCTCTTGTTTTTCGGCCTGATAATTGGGTTGATTGGCTTTGGAATATTTTTCTTAATCAAAGGTGTAAGAGGCAGGTGGGATCAGGATGTAAAGCCAGAAGACAGCGTCGGTCCTGGATCATCATATCCAAGCTAGACTCGAATTATTCCCCGGTCTATCAAATACTGGACTCCTTTGATAAAATCGGCGTTTCCTATTTTGCCTTCCGCCCACCAGCCAGCGGTGGTTTTAAGCCAGGATGGAATTTTCTGCTCACCAGTTTGCGAGTCTGGAATTTCCAGGACATTTTGCTCTGCAAGCGACTCTAGATCTTTTGCAAAATCAGAGTCAGATACCTCGCCTTGCGACCAGGAACCTGTGTCTTCTCTAATCCCGTCTGGAATTGTTATTGACTTGTCTTCCAGAATCGATGGAATTTCATCAAGTGCGACTATTCGTATTCCGTTTGCAGCCAAATCATCTAGCAGTGCATCCAGGAACTGGAGCTTGCTTGAATCAACCTCGTTTTTAGACGATTTTTCGTCTTTGAGTGCAAAGTCCTGCGACTGCATGCTCACTACAGAGTATCCGTACTTGTCCATGTGTGATTTTATTTTGGCTAGTGCTTTTTCGTGTATGGTTCCAGTGTAAAACGGGTCATCGTCTATCAAATTTGCAAAGAACACAGTACTTGGGACATGCTTTAGCGAGTCGTGGTACGGAGGAGGATCACGGGTGACACTTGCGCTAAAGTAGCGCATGTTGTTTTGGCTTGCAGCTGCAATGGTGTCCTTGTTAAACAAGTCCATCGGGGGAGTAAACGCAGTCGGCATTACGTGTAAAGTTTGAAATATTTTGTCATTTGTTTTTTTGATGCTGGCTGCCTGTTTTTCCTGGTCAAATGCAGTATGATCAACATACTCCCAGCCCCGGTTCATGACTCGAATAAGCGGAGCCCCGTTTTTGATTTTCTCCCTTATTGGTTCAACTGTTTTTGGATCACTTCCAAAGAATTGCCCTATCACGCTGATTGTAAGCGGGGCGTCCTTTTCGCTAAATTTGTCGATTGCTGCAATCTGCACGTCGTTTAGATAGAAATCCTGAATGTTGTCCATCCTGAATGCAACACAGTTACATGTCAGCGGCTCTTTTGGTGCAGTTACAACAGGCTGCTTTTCTGGCACAAGTTTTTCAAACGAGTCAATTTCACCGATTGTCACTATCCTAGTCCCCTGGCTTTTTATTTTGTCAATTAGCAGCCCCAGTTGCTGCACCTGCGTTTTGTTGACTTGGTTTTTGTACACGCCGTCAGAATACGTAGAGAATTCGTGTGGATGCATCATCACCACCGCATAGCCATAATTGAACAAACTGTCGTTTATCCCATCTAACACCTTGTCTATGGATTGGACCTTCCAGCTTGCTTCCTGCCTGTCAAGTATCGAAGTCTGCGTGTCGGCGTGGAAATAGTAAAAGTTTGATTTTTTGAACAATTGGGTCGGCGAGGTAGACGTGTGAGAGCTGATGTGCGTGTAATTATGTTGCTTTAGTATTGCAACTGTGTCATCATTGTATAGATTTTCTGGCGGAATAAACGTAGTTGGCATGACTCCCAGCACATCATAAATTTTTTTGTCAGACTTGGCAAAATCGTCCATCTGCTGGTCTTTTGTCAGAGTAGTCATCACCCTATGCGTCCAACTGTGGCTTGCAATCTCCAGATCAATTTTGTCATCAGAAAGCATGGTCTTGATTAGCGGCACCAAGTTTGGATCATCGCCAAACACGTTTGCTATTACGCCAATTGTAAGGCTCGATTGCTTTTGCTCAAAAGTCTTGATAATGTCAATCTGGGCGCCATTTAGGAAGTAGTCCTGAACGTCATCTAGCCTAAATGCCACACAGTTACAGTTCAGGTATTCGGAATTCAGCTCAGGGTTATGCAGGTATACTTTGAATGCACTCTCAGAGCCAGATATTGTCAATCGCTTTGAGGCAATAGTGACTAGTTGACCGTCAGGAGATTTCGATTTTATGTACAAGGCATAGTTGCCGACTTTTAATTTGCCAAATCCCACTAGGCCCTTATCGGATACTGGCGATTCTGCAAGTTTTGTCTTCTTGCTGTTATACAGCTGTGCAACAAACTCCCCGTCTACTTTTGAGACTTTTGTCGTCGTCGTGTTGTATACGTCAATAGATATCAGGTCGTTTATTACGGTAGGCCATTTTGTTACAACCTTGAATTCCTGAGCAACACTTGGCTGTAATTTTATTGGGGTGTGAGTGTATTTCAGGCCAGGTCCCAAAGAAATTTCGGCATAATAATAGTCAGTGTCCCTTATTGTCGGATACAGCCATGCCCGAATAGTGTGTCCATTTTCATCGGTTTCAGAATAGCCCCAGTTTTTTCCATCAAAGGATTTTATCCAAACTCCCGCGTTTGCAAGCGGAGTCTCACCATCGCCATAAAATACAGAAAGGCGTATGCCGCCAGTGTTTTTTAATATTATTTCGGTTTTGTCCTGGCTTTTTTGCAGATCAACAAATGCGGCATCCCCGTACATGTTGTTCATGTACAATTCAAACTTGTACCTATGACCAACAGGCAGAGAATCCACGGTGAAGGGATTGGCAGTAAGCAGTGGGATTTCCTTGAACGGAGTACTTGAGAAATCCTGATACACTTTGAGAGACAAGCTGTCAGGTGCCACTCTGTCACCGCCTTCATTTTTTATGTTAATTACAACTGATCCAGAAGTTTGCTGCTGATATGACATTGCTGGAATGAAAACCAAAAATGAGATTGCCAAAAAAATCATACTCGTTTTAAGCATCATTTATTGCTGTGTTTTCTTAATTTTATAACCATATAGCTAAAAATCGGCAGTGGCAGAACGGCAAGAACGCCAAACAAACGATGCAGAACATAGATGAATCAGGCTTTTATACGGTCAAAGCCATAACAAGCAAATGAGACAGGCGGTACTTGGAATCATATTATTTGCTCTTTTTGCGTCACTAATTCCAGCGTTCGTGCATACTGCAGACGCAATACCCAGCAAGAAGATCTGCGGAGACAGGTTATGCTCCGAAGTAAAGGGAAAATCATGCCCCGTTAGAGAGATAGCAGATCCAATAAGCAAAAGATGCTATCCAGGATCAGCAGGATGGAAAATTACAGGGTATTTTCTTCCACTAGAAAAAGACTATCAAAAGGATCCTTTGGTGGCAGCGTATGTGCAAGGGGTAAAGAAAAACGGCTCTTTTGACTATGCCGAGAACAATTCTACATATTACATAAAGCAGTTCAGGTCAACATTTCTCAAAGAGATAGCAATACAAGGCTCTGGTGAGACAAATGAGAACAAGATACTGCAGAGCTGGACATATGACTTTATTTCGCCAAACGGAGAAAATACTAGATTTTACCATTACGGAAAATGCGCAATGACATTTTCAGGAGTTTGCTTGCCACTATCCACGAGTTCTCTAAATGAGCGGACAATAATGGTCGCAGTTACGGCAGGTAAGACAGATATGAAAGAAGGAATAATTTCTCACGGCACATTACTTCGCATTCCAGACATTCCGTCACCGTGGAACACCAAGACATATTGGGCAACAGACATTGGTGAATGGAATGACAAGCATATTGACATATTCACAGGCTATGGGGTTAAGGCAAGAGATGCCGCATTCAAAATAACCAAGCTGCCACCGCAGGAAGACAGCAGAGTGCTTGCAATCGGGTTTAAAGAAATCAGACAGTAGTTCAATTATTGTTGCACTCTTTGCGCGCTAGTCCACTTTGCCTTTAGTCCAACGAGTTCTTCAACAACTGCCTTTAGCTGCAAAATATCAGTTAGCTGCTTGTATCCAATTACTAAAAACACCGAATAAAGTATCATCTTCTTGTCATCCTTGTCCATCCTAACTGCCATTGCCGAAAGCAAGTACTGCATTATTATGAACATCCCAAGGACAAACGCCACGTAAGTATAGTTGCCAATGAACAATTGATAAATCGTAAAAACCAAAACCATCAAGCTTGTTGCAGGAATCACAAGCATGTGAATTGCCATAAGCGGGTATGAAAACTTGTGCAGATAGCCAAACCTAGGATTAAGCAAAATATCAGAATGCCTCCGCAGCACCTGTAGATTTCCGCGGTACCACCTCTTTCGCTGCTTGTAAAAATCGCGTAATTTCTGTGGCGCCTGAGTATAGGCAGTTGCCATGTTGCTTCCGCTTATGATCATTCCAGATCGCAATACTTTCATGGTTGCATCAAAATCCTCAACTAGTGTATCATTGTGATACGCTCCTGCCTCTTCGAGTTTTTTCTTCTTGAATGCACCTAATGCCCCCGGAACAATAGTTATTGCGCCAAAGTAGTCAAGACCACGCCTCATGATTTGTATGCCCGACAAGTATTCCAATGCCTGGCACCAGGTAAGACAGTTAATCCTGTTTCGTATTTTCACATTGCCTGCGACAGCTGCAATGTTTTCGTTTGAGAATGATTTTGCAATGTGCTTTAGCGCAGTGTGGCCAATTATTGTATCGGCATCCAAGATCACAATTATCGGACCAGTTGCGTAAAGCATCCCCATATTTAGTGCGGATGCCTTTCCACCGTTTTCTTTGTGTATTACTTTGACTTTGTCTTTATACTGCAACGCAATTTCCAATGTCTGGTCCTTGCTGCCATCGTCAATCACTATGATTTCCTTCTCAGGATAGTCTGTCGAAAGGAGCGATTCGATCGTGGTACGAATGACTTTTTCTTCATTATACGCTGGGACAAGTACGCTGATCTTTGGATAAGAGGGCGGTTCTTTTAGCAAGCCCTCAAGTGAAACGCTCCTTATAGCAAGTGGAACAAATAGCATCGTCTGCCAAAACGACAGCATCAGACACCAAACAAAAATCGTCTGGATTATACCCATGATTCCACTGGCATATCCATCATACGCAATTATGGTTCCAAGTACAAACGGCATTATCATCACAATTACGGAATAAAACGATGCCCCACGTCGCCCATAGGAGTATTGTGATTTTGGTGCCTTTTTTGACAGGATGTGATAAAAAACCATAGCAGCAGCGGCAAAAATTGCAATTAGGCTAAGATACGAAAGCATGCTATAAGCAGTAATTACGAGTAGTGCAAAAATTGTCGAAGCCAGTAAGACCAAGACAGGATCGACTTTTGTCCGTTTTGCCCTAGGATAGATTGTTTGCTCAACTGGTTTTATTTGTGATTCTTTGACATGTGTGTGTTCTTTGATACTTGGTAGTTCTTCAACAAGCGGCAGTTTTTCTGTATGTGGTTGCGCTTCAAGGCGCGTTAGATCTTCAGCTTGCGATATCACAGGTTCTGTTTTTAACGCAGAGCCAAAGCACGTCGCATGAAACCACGCGTTTTGATATCGTACTGTTCGCACATCAAGGCTTAGTTCAGCATTGCAGGATGCACATTTGTGTACAGGATTTATCAGGACTGGATGATGCCCGAAAACATCACTCAAAGGCTTTGGGTTTTGGTTCTCAGTAATTTCTTTGGCAAGTTGGATTTTTTGTAACTGGAGATGTTTTTCATTCAGATATTTTTTATCAGATTCGTAAAGTTTTTTCCCTTTTTCAAGAGAATGCAGCATGTAAGACATTCTTCCAGGATCACCAATCTCAGCCTCTTGTAATTTTTTTACAATTTCCAGCAGAGTTTCGTTACTGTCCACAGATTTCGTTATTTTGGAATTTTAAGATCATTTGGCATGTTTAAAATTGACAAATGTCTTAAAATTCTAAAATAAGATCTGCGTCGGTTGCAATTTCAGGCACGAAATACAGCCATCATCATTCCACATAGTGCTGCTTGACTAGATTGTCATAGAATCTAATCGACTTTATGTTGACAAACTCCATCATGCCGTATCTAGACAGCTCCCTGCCGAACCCGCTGTGTTTGATTCCTCCAAACGGCACCCTAGGATCGGATATCACCACGTTGTTTATTGTAACTATGCCGGATTCAACCCGTCGCGAGAGGCGTTCTGCCTTTTCAAGATCACGTGTCCAGATGCTTGCGCCAAGTCCAAACTGAGAGTCGTTTGCAAGATGTATCGCCTCTGCCTCGTCTTCGACTATTGTGATTGGTGCAACGGGTCCAAACGTTTCTTCATGCGCAATGTGCATGTCTGGAGAAATTTTGGTAATCACAGTTGGGCTGTAAAAATAACCCTTGCTGCCAAGTCGTTTCCCACCAGTTAACACCTCTGCGCCTTTTTCAACTGCATCGTTTACCAGTTCCTCAATTTTGTTCAAACCGGCACTGTTGACTAGTGGGCCAATATCGGTTTCCTCAGACATTGGGTCGCCTACCCGGAGGCTTTCGGTCTTTTGCACAAATTTTTCGATGAATTCGTTTGCCACGTTTTTTGTAACGAAGAACCTTTTTGACGCAATGCAGCTTTGCCCGCAGTTGATGAACCTGCCCTTTACTGCGCCACTGGATGCTTTTTCTATGTCAGCATCACTGCACACGATGAACGGGTCACTTCCCCCAAGCTCAAGTACACATTTTTTCAGATTTGATGCTGACATTTGCCCTACTTTGATTCCAACAGACGTGCTACCGGTAAACGTAACAGCGCTGATATCAGAGTCAATCAGATGCTCGACAATACTAGAGTCCCCAACCAGTGTTTGAAATATGCCGTCTTGAAAGCCTGCCTTTTGAAACATGTTTGCAATTGCAATACCGCACTGCATTGTTGCACTTGCAGGTTTGAGGACAACGGTGTTTCCTGCCATAAGTGACGGGGCTGCAAATCGCAGTGCCTGCCAGTATGGAAAGTTCCACGGCATAATGCTGGCAATCACCCCAAGTGGCTCAAAAGAAAGTATGCTTTTTCTCGCATCCGTGTTTATCGCCTCATCGTGTAGGAAAATATCGCTGTTATCTGCATAGAACTCCATTGCCCATGCACATTTTTCAACTTCAGATAGGGATTCCTTGATTGGCTTTCCCATTTCTTTTGTTGCAAGAGACGCAAGCTCGGTTTTATTTTTTCTCAGTTCTTGCGCAAGAATATGAGTAAAGTGGGTTCGTTTTTTGATGTCCTTTTTCCAATCTGCAAATGCTGTTTTTGATTTTTTTACAGTTTCAGATATTTTTTCCTTGCTAACAACATCATATTCTGCGATGAGATCCTCAGTGGTTGGGTTTATTGTTCTAAATGTCACTTGTTAGTATTATGCGATGTCGTGGTATTAATGTTCTAATGACTAACTGCCATAAAGATAATCGGCAGATGGTTGCGCCAACCCGGAAACGGTAATTGTTGGAAATATCCCAAGTGCTTGAAGAAATCAGATGTTTTAGCACATCCAAGTCACAAAAACAGACGGCAAAATGCACTGGTTATTATTAGCTGACAGGCCTCTGGAGCGTGTCTGGCATAGTATGGTTGTACAAACTTTGAACAAAGAAGGACAGTGTAGACGTTGTAACAAGGGAATGATGATGACAGACGACATCACTGGTGAGAGATTTTGCAATAGTTGCGGTTTTGTAATTGTCGAGCGCATTGACGACTCAGGTCCTGAACGCCACTTGTTTTCAAAAGACGAACGCGATGACAAGACAAGAACAGGAGCACCCACATCGCTTGCGATGCACGACATGGGGCTTGCGACAATAATAAGCCACACGAACAGGGACGCCACAGGAAAACCGCTTTCATCATCCATGAAGATGAGTATGAACCGACTAAGAACGTGGGACAGTAGAAGTCAAGCTCACGTACAGGCAGACAAAAATTTCAGACACGCGTTTACGCAGCTGGACAAACTGAGGGACAAACTTGCACTATCAGATGCAGTGGTTGAAAAGACAGCCTACATTTACCGCAAAGCACTTGCAAAAGGCTTGGTAAGGGGCAGGTCCATTGAGGGGCTTTTGGCAGCTGCAGTATACGCAGCATGCAGAGATGTCGAGACGCCAAGGACACTAAACGATGTTTCAGAAGCAATCAACGTAAAGAGGAAAGATGTTTCAAGAAACTACAGACTGCTAGTGCACGAGCTTGAGCTGAAAATGCCAGTAGTGGATCCAATTAGCTGCATGTCCAAAATAGCAAGCAAGGTGGGACTAAACGAAAAGACAAAACGAAGGGCACTGACAATTCTAGAAGATGCAAGCGCAATGCAGATCACTGCCGGAAAAGATCCAATGGGGCTTGCAGCTGCAGCACTGTACATTTCATGCATAAAGTGCAAGGAAAATGTTTCGCAAAAAGAAATCGCACTTGCTGCAGGCGTAACCGAGGTCACGATCCGAAACAGGTACAAGGGACTAAGAGAGTCATTAAAATTATAATTCAGCAAAAATTGCAAAGGCGACAAATTTTTCAAGAATTTGATAACAAGGTATAAGGCTTAGATCAGGCGCAATAATGCATAACCCAAAATTCTACTTTGCTTAAAGTTCTAGAAGCATATTCACGCGATGTCGGCAAGGGAATAGCTCGCCTTGATTACGATTCTGCCGACTCTGTTGCCGCGGCGACAGGCGACGTTCTTGAAATCAAAGGAAAGAAAAGGACAGTTGCAAAATGTCTGCCCCTCTATCCGTCAGATGAGGGAAAGGGAATAATACGCATTGACGGCGTCACAAGAAACAACCTTGGAATCGCAATAGGCGACAAAGTCGAGGTCAGGAAGATAAGGGCGGTGCCGGCCGAAAAAATTGTCGTAGCGCCACTAGAGGTGATTCCTTCAATTGACGAAAGATACCTCACAGAGTCGCTAGAGAACACGCCCCTCATAGTTGGGGATTATGTTATGGTACGATACTTTGGCGGCAGGTTAACTTTTCAGGTAATAGACGTCTCGCCAACGGCAGATGCAGTAATTGTAACTCAAAAGACCACGTTTGTCATTGGTGAGAAAAGCGAGTCACTGCAGGGAATCCCGCACATATCATACGAGGACATAGGCGGCCTGACAGACGAGATACGAAAAGTCAGAGAGATGGTCGAGCTACCAATGAGGCATCCAGAAATTTTTGAAAAACTAGGAGTTGAAGCGCCAAAGGGAGTGTTGCTGTACGGGGTGCCAGGCACAGGCAAGACGCTCTTGGCAAAGGCAGTGGCAAATGAAAGTAATGCTCATTTTATCAGCATCTCGGGCCCCGAGATAATTGGCAAGTTCTATGGAGAGAGCGAAGCAAGGTTGCGAGAGATTTTCAAAGAGGCAAGGGAAAAGTCCCCGACGATCATATTCATTGATGAGATTGACTCCATAGCACCAAAACGTGATGAGGTCACAGGAGAGGTGGAGAGAAGAGTAGTCTCGCAAATGCTTTCGCTCATGGACGGTCTTGAGGCAAGAGGCAAGGTAATTGTCATTGCTGCGACAAACAGGCCAAATTCATTGGATCCAGCGCTTAGGAGGCCAGGTAGATTTGACAGGGAAATTGAGATCAAGGTTCCGCAGAAAAAAGGAAGACATGAGATACTTTTGATACACACCAGAAACATGCCTCTTGCAGACGACGTTAATTTGGATAAACTTGCGTCAATTAGCCACGGATACGTCGGGGCAGACTTGGAATATCTCTGTAAAGAGGCTGCGATGAAATGCCTGAGAAGACTGTTGCCTGAAATCAACTTGGCAGATGAGAAAATTTCATCCGAGGTTTTAGACAAGCTAATAGTAAACGCAGATGATTACAACAATGCATTTCGCGAAATCATACCAGCCGGTATGCGTGAAGTGTACATCGAAAATCCAGATGTTTCTTGGAACGACATAGGCGGCCTGACAACAGTAAAGCAAGAATTGCAAGAAGCAGTAGAGTGGCCAATGAAGTATCCTGCATTTTATAGAAATCTAGGCTACAGAATACCTCGCGGAATTTTGCTCCACGGTGCAAGCGGAACTGGAAAGACACTCTTGGCAAAGGCAGTGGCAACAGAGAGCGAGGCCAATTTCATTTCAATCAGAGGTCCAGAGCTGCTGTCAAAATGGCTTGGAGAGTCAGAAAGAGGAATCAGAGAGATTTTCAGAAGAGCAAGGCAGTCATCACCGTGCGTGGTGTTTTTTGACGAAATCGATTCCATTGCATCAATTAGAGGCATGAGTGGCGACACATCGGTCACCGAAAGAGTTGTCAGCCAGCTCTTAACTGAGATGGACGGAATAGAAACACTGTACGGAGTAGTCGTGATTGCAGCTACAAACAGGGCAGACATGATTGATCCTGCACTCCTAAGACCGGGCAGATTTGACAGGACCATACTAGTGCCAATGCCAGACAAGGAGGGCAGAAAGAAAATCCTAGAGATAAGCACGAAGGAAATTCCAATAGACAAGGAAGCAACCATTGCAGGTAGCAAGAATCAGGATTACGTAGATTTAGAGAAAATTGCAGATGCGTCAGACGGACTAAGCGGCGCAGATGTCGCATCCATTGCAAACACTGCAGCGTCAATCGTAATACACGAGTTCCTAGGCAAGTATCCTGATCCAAAAGAAGCAGAAAAACAGGTCAATGACGCCAAGGTGACAATGAAGCACTTTGAGGAAGCGTTAAAAAAAGTGAAAATACAAAAAGACATCAAGATTGCAGAAAAGATAGCAGTCCAGTACTACATGTGATTTTTGTAAAACCAGATACAGAATCCAGTTCTTTACACAAACAGAATCATCGTATGTTTGACAATAATCAGTCTTACTTTTTTTCCAGTCTTTTTGTGAACTTCCAGCCATATTTTATCACGTATGGCGAAATGAAAGTTGTGATAATCGTCATTGCTCCAACCATCGGCAGAACAAAGGAGCTTGTTGCGCCCACATCGGCACCACCCTTTGCCGCAACAAGTGCGAGTTCACCTCCAGACGAAGATAGCCCTATTCCAGCCCTAAGCGAGGTCATTTTCCCAAGCCCTTGTGATCTAGCAGATATCCACACGGTGATAAATTTGGCAGCAAAAGATACCAGTATCAGAATAATTGCAGGTACGATAAACAGTGGGAGCATCCTGACGTCCATCAATGCGCCAACAGAGATGAAGAACAACGCTGCAAACATGTCCCTAATTGGAGTGGCTATGATTTTAGTCGCCATCCTCATTTTTGATTCAGCCACAAGAACACCTGCAAAAAATGCACCAGTTGCAACTGAGATATCCAGTTTAAACGCGATAAACGACAAACCAAATGCGACTCCGAGCACTGCAATAATCAACAATTCGTCATGGCCAGTTCTTCCAACAAGATCAACACACTTTGGGATTACCTTGGAGCCAATCACGATTGCTCCAACTATGAACGATATTACTAATCCAATTGAGACACTGATTTCCACTACAGACAGATCCCCAGTTGATGCGGCAGATTGTAAAACTGCAAGAAGTGATATTATGATAATGTCTTCAATTACCGCGATGCCAACTATCAGGTAGGTTGCTTCGTCTTTAACCATACCTAGCTCCTCTAGTACCTTCATGATTATCACGGTGCTCGTCACAGAAATAGCAAGCGCCAAAAATAGGCTGTCGTAGAATGTAAAACCAAGTGCCTGAGACACCGCAAATCCTGCAAGAAAAGTTCCAGAGGCCTCTGCAATTGCAATTACAGTTGCCTTTTTTCCAATATTTTTGAGCTTTTCAATTGGAAATTCCATGCCAATTACAAACAAAAGCAGAATTATTCCAATCTCTGCAAACACATTCAGTATGTCCACATGAGTGATTAGGCTAAACGGAGGCGTGTTTGGGCCAATAATCATTCCTGCGACGATATACGCCATGACCATTGGCTGCTTGAGCTTGTAGGAGATTAACGCCATAATTGACGCTATGATCATTATTACTGCAAAATCTTGTATGATTAATTCAGATGAAGTGCTGGTTGCAAAGAATTTTGAAGATAATGAATTAGATATATCAGATAGAACGTCAGTGACCACTAACATGATATGTCGTCTACCATAGATAAATCAAACTATCATGATAAAAATAAAAAATGAATCACATTCGAAGTATTTTAAAGACGGAATTTCTTAATCCAAACAAACATCTAGTAAGTGATTATTTCTCAGACATTTCTAAATTGGCGATTATTGAATTAGATTGTTTTTATGAACTTGGCCATGTAAAACAGATTTTGTGATAAACTAATCGATGCATCAAATAGATTTTTTGCAATATCACTTCTGAATCAATGCAGGAAATCTTTATCAATTACCAACGAGTGAATCTGTCATGGAAGTTCAGAAGGCCGCAGAAAGACTAATTCGTCTTAGTCCTTCAATCAGAGTCGTCACAGTTTGTGACATGAATGGAAAGCTTGTTTTTAGTGCGCGTTCAAAAAAAGCAAAGATCCTTCTATCTAAAAAAGAAAGCATAATGTCTTTGCAATCGGCAGCACGATCGTGGAAGGTAAGAAAACAGCTCGAGCGAAAACTCGGAGCATGTAAGTACGTACTAGCAGAGTATGGTAATGTGAAAAGAGTCACCATGCCAGCAGGTAGAAACCACTTACTGTATATTACCACCACCGCAGCATATGATCACAATAAAGTTGTCCGCAAGGTAAGATCATTCAAATAAAAACAAGACAACAAATATTTTTCAATACAGACTAATGTATACTCGATTTGTTGTTGACGTAATTTGCGTTTTTGTTACAGCTTTCTTTTGCCAGTGCCTCTGCCAGTACTTACCCACATTCCCTTAGATGATGCACTATTGGCAGTCTCTTTTATATCGCCAAATTTTATTTTTGTAGTGCCTCTGCCGGTAGTAATGTAGCTGTCTTTTGCGGCTTCCTTTTGTTTATCAGAGTATTTTTTAAAAGGAGAGCCAGTCCAGTTATCTTCCTCTTTTTCAGATATTCTTTTTGAAGTTCCCCTTCCACCAACACGGATGATGCCCATTATTTCATTCCTCATATAGTAATACAGTATTCATATTAATAAGACTTCCATGCAATCTTTAAGATCAAGAATTCCAGATCTTTTTGCATTATACAAAAAAGGTTTTCATCTAACAAGATGGGTATCAGAGATTTTTCTTCCATACAAATACGTTCTAGAGGGATAAAGTGTGTGCACATAGAAATCTAATTGCAAAAAAGCACAAAATTAATCCGTGAATCAATTATGTCACCATACAAGCTAAATTTGGTATTTTTGACATAAAAAATTAGGCGCCAGGTAAGGGATTCGAACCCCTGAGTGCGGATGCACAGCCGCTATCCTGTGAGTTGATCTCGAGGCGGCCGCCGTACCACTTGGCTAACCTGGCAATTTACATTTCAGATTGCCCCTAATATAGCAAATCAGCAGTAGGTACAAAAACAAGATTTGTACAAGACAGTGTAATGGGCTTAGACCTAAAGGGACTATTAACAAAAGAAAAAACAAGACTAGAGGCATTTTCGTCCAAAGTAATTGCAGTTGACGCATACAATACAATGTACCAGTTTTTGGCAATAATCAGGGGGCCCGACGGCACGTCGCTTTCAGATTCCCACGGCAGGATAACAAGTCACCTAAGCGGTCTGTTCTATAGAAACATCAACTTTCTGTCGCTTGGGATAAAACCAGTTTACGTCTTTGACGGCAAGTCCCCATCACTCAAGTCAGCAGAGATTGCGCGCAGGAAACAGATCAAAAAAGACGCCACCGTGAAATACGAAAGGGCCGTAGCCGAAAGAAACCTAGAAGACATGCGAAAATTTGCCCAGCAGACCACTGCAATGCAGGACGGCATGGTAGATGATGCAAAGCACCTTTTGGAATTATTTGGCATACCATACATACAGGCACCATCGGAAGGCGAGGCAACGGCGGCACATCTGACAAAAACAGGTCTTGCGTACGCGGCTGCAAGTCAAGACTATGATTCGTTATTGTTTGGAACAAAAAGACTTGTCAGGAATTTTACAAACAGTGGAAGACGCAAGATTCCAAACCGCAATACCTACATCGAAATAGAGCCAGAAATGATCGACACTCAAAAAATGCTTGACGAGCTTGGCATAACAAAGGAACAGCTTGTCGATATCGGCATTCTGATTGGGACCGACTTTAACCCAGACGGGTTTGACAGAATTGGTCCAAAGACTGCATTAAAAATGATAAAAGAGCACGGAAAGCTAGAAGACATCCCCCAGATTCAGGAAAAACTGGAGCGAGTAGACTATAACGAGATAAGAAACATTTTTCTCAACCCCAAGGTAGCAGACGTATCAGAAATCAAGTTTGATACGGTGAACTATTCTGAGATAGTTCGGTATCTATCCGAAGAGCGAAGTTTTTCAAAAGACAGGCTAGAATCGTCACTTGGCCGGTTGCATAAAAGCACCGAGAGACGCAGTCATTCACTAGAACAATGGTTCGCGTGAGATAATCAGTAGTACGGCTTGAGTTTTATATTGACAATTCAGATCAGCGATAAAATGCAATCACACTCTCATTTTTAATTTTCGCCTAAGACTTTACCAAAATACTGAGCGTCCTTGTTTATCGCACACAATTTTGGAAGACTATCTTCGATTCCAAATCCTACAACTTTGCTGTCACGAATTGTTCCTTGAAAATAATTGAATCTACTTTTACCCCAAAATTCACCACAGAATGCAATTACGCCGTCACCCAAATCTAGATTATACTTTCCTATGAGAAACTTTGGAGTGAGATTCTGATTTCCTTGAGTCATGTATTCTAGAACAGTGTTGGCAACATCCGATTCCTGAACAGGATCAAAATATGACAACTCCTTTAGCGTACTTTCTGTCATGTGTGTCTGTGCTTGACAAAAACATGAACTGGTGTTTGGTCTACATGGATCTGGATTCTCATCCATTATTTTTGCATCTGTTAGAGTGTCATGATCCAAACTACTCTTTAGCCAATAGTCTTCTCCATTATCCGCTATAACATATCCGCATGAGCTGATGTATTCGGCATACATGGAAATGCGCGGTCCAATCATCAAAACAATATCATCAGGATGGTGTTTTACACTTCTCTCAGAGAGCAACTTGGAAAAGTGTGGTTTGGACACTAGCTGGATTAACGCATCATAATCGATCCTTCCTTCGGAATCCCTTGGGATTTGTGGATTAGTCAAGTCAATTCTGTTCATTCCATCCATACCAAATGGGTTTTCTGTTACGCTTGGCGCAGAATCATAAGAGGTTGTAAAAAACCAGAACAGTCCAACTGCAGTTGCAAATGATATTACAATGACTGCCAGTTTTGCCCTTTTCACTGTTAATCATCAACAATATTTGCTTAAAAGTAATTAGAGGATTTCGTAGTACGGCTTAAGAGTAAATAGTCATACTCTGAAACTTTTAGCTCGTGTTTCTTTACCTATTCAATGGTTCGCGTAAAATAATCAGTAGTACGGCTTAAGAGCTTTGTACGCTTTGATCAATTAAATAATGAACAATGTGAACAAGCTCTTTGTAATTAGCACTATACTTGTGCCACTATTGCTAATTTCATTAAACTATACTACAATTCGTAATTTCTATGTCTACTCGGTTCCCCTGAATAATTTGACTATAGAACACGAAACGTATTCAGATGATCCAATGACATTTCAAAAAACATATGAAAAAGAAGATTCGCAGTGTTTTACTACACCGTCAATGAATCGCTTTTGCTATGAAAAACCACGAATGTATGAAAAAAATGGTATATCGTATGTTATAGGCAATAATGGAATTAGTGGAGAACTGCACTTTGATCCAACAGACAAAGGTGTCTCTTATTTTACAATAAAAAACATGACTTTGATTAAAGGAGATACAGCTCTAATTACATTTGCAGACAAAAATTATCATATTGGCAACGAGACAACGACCAAATACGAGATAAATGACGAATTTGAATATTCTATAACTATAGAAAAATTTGACACGTTTATTTCTCATTGTTATAATTATGAGGGAACGGTTGTGGAGGTGGTACAATACCTAGGCATTACAACAATAGAGAATGTTGATTACTTTATGACATGGCATGTACCTGCAGTTTCAAAACAGGGGGTCAAATGCGATTATCCTGAAATCATCAAGTATAGCCTTAAACATCATTTTGGAGATCTTTGAAAAAATGAAAAATAGACTTGCGATAGTTGGAATTGGCATGCTTGTATTTGGATTGGTAAACTTGTTTTCATATGTGCCAATTTCACTTGGTGCAGCATTACATAACAGACCGTTTCCATTTGAACATGTACGTGTGATTCCTATCGAGGGCAAAGGAATCAGTATTGAAACAGGCTATCTGCCAATTAACGAAGCAATTAATGATCCATACTGGCTTTTTTGGTCACTAGTATTGTATGGAGGAATCGTAATTTTATCCATAGTTGGAATTAGGATGATTAGAAAATGAAAAAATTAATCTTAGTCATAATTGCACTTGTTGGAATTGCAGTAACTGCAGGATTTGGATTTTTCTTTTTTAATTTGTCGCAGGCAGATATCGTAATTGAAGATCTGACAAAAACGGTTCTATCGTCAGCAGAACGCAGCGATAAGATGTATGCAATACAAAAAGCAGTCAGCCAAAATAACCTTGGCGAGTTTTCTGAGATTATTCTTACAAATCTAAAAAGCGATTATTCTGATGGAGAAAAGATCACATTCGATTTGACCCTTTTTGGATATTATGATTGGTGTCTTTTTCCTAATCTATCGGTATATTATGAAAAGTACAACAAACCGATTTGGGAAAGCAGTATAACTCATCACTGTCCACATCCATCTGGAATTCCCCATCCGGTCATAAGCTACTGGAAGTCAAATGATTTCAATCAATTTCCAGCTTGTAGATATGACGGAATACATGCTATATATGGCGAATCCTACAAGTTTGGTCCCAAAGTCTTAGGTCAGTATTACTGTCATGGTAAAAAAGAATTCCACCCCCCAAATACATTTCAGATTGTCATTTCAGACGGTGCGTCAAATCCTGATCTAAAAATTAACTTTGAACCATCAGAAATTAACGCAAGATGGGGCGATTACATCAATTTTATCAACAATGACAACACCACACACGTAATAATTGGAGAGTCAGAACGTACCAAACATACGGATAGTGTTGAATATGGGACGACTCTTGAGCCCAGTAAATCATTCCAAATGAAATTACTAAGCAATGGAACAATCTGGATATACAGTCAAACCGAAGAAAACAAACGATTTGACTGGATGCGTGGAATCATACATGTTGATTGATTGCAATTTTGTTAACGTTTTAAAATCCTTAATAGAATAGTCATACTCTGAAACTTTTAGCTCGTGTTTCTTTACCTATTCAATGGTTCGCCTAAGAAAGAATCTGTAGTATGGCTTAAGAGCATTGAACTAAAATTCAATTCATGAGATTTCTTTTACTCTTAATTCTATCGATTAGTTTGATATTCTTGTTTGGTACGACTGAAAAAGATGTAAGTGCATCGTGTACTGTAAACATAGATTGGCCTGATGCCCCATGCATGGATGTAATTGAAGGCGATCATTATCCGCAAGACCAAGTTGACCGATGGGCAGCATACTATGACTACAAAGGTGCACAATTCATGGAATCCAAAAAAATTCAGATGGATAATGCAATCAAAGAAGATCGACTTATTGAATGGGTTAATGAATCGATACAAAACTCAAATGTTTGGCAGTATTATTATTTTTCAGGTCAGGCTCCAAGTCCATATCCACAAAAAATTGGATTTGACATAATACACCGCAATAATACCTCACCACAAAACTTCATGACACCTTACAACCCAGAACAGAATACGTATCTTCACTGGATCTTAGTTCTGATTGTGATTGGGATGATTATGACAGTCTTTGTAATTAGGAAAAAAAGAAAATGAAAATAGTATTCACCGTTATTATTCTTAGTATCGTTGTGATTTCAGTAACCATTTTACTTTGGTTTTTTCTTTATTTGCCAAAGCCATACATAGCCATTTTTACAGATCCCATAGCAATGAATTGCAAACCTACGTTCCATGAGGGAGATTTTTCCAAGTATCAAATTTTAGAGAGAGCAATTCATGAAGAAATTGATCATCCAAATATCCATGCCATATATGACATACCAATATTTGAATCTCAAAACTATGAGCAATTTTTAGAAGAACAGTTTGATTTAGATCCAACATCAGGTGGAATGATGGGCAATACGCTTTGTTTTAACTATGTATCTGAGAACGGAATATCGCACAGATTAGCCATTGAAATGGGTGATAAAACAAGAGCAGTAGATCTCTTAGGATAGTCCTAATCTGCAATAGTCATACTCTGAAACTTTTAGCTCGTGTTTATTCACCTATTCAATGGTTCGCGTAAAATAATCAGTAGCACGGCTTAAGAGTGAATAGACTGCACTTGAAGTAAATTATGAAAAAACAAGTTACAACGGGACTGATTCTTTCCATACTTTCTTTAGTTTTGGATCATCTGAAAATATCCAAACAACTGCACGATTCTTGGTAAATATGATCTTGTTTGACTTTTCCAGATAGTTCAAAATCCTGTTAAATGTCTGAGTTTGTATCGTTTTGGGCAAAGCTCTTTGCAGGGCACTTTTTGATGCAAATTCGTGATGTTCTTTTAGAATGTCTTCCACCATTTCGATACTTGCCAAGCGTGGGTCATGTCCTTTATTTTCAAAGATAGTCTTACTTGTCACATCATACAATAGTACAATCTAGTATATAACATATTTGTACTATTATCAGATTTGCTAGTTCTTGTAACCAAACCTCTCGCTGTATTTTTTGTGATCTAGTGCTTCCAATACAAGAATTCCGATGCCAATATCGTCAAAGGCATGAATAGCATACAGTAGTCGCCAATAATCGACTAGTTCGATTCTAAATAGTGTCTTGACCTTGAATTTTTGGATGTAATAATCTGGAATTTTATCACGTTCTACATGATCCCCTCTAGTAGGTTCCTGCTTGAGCAGATCTATAGTATCAGTAATCGATTTGTACAATTTACTGTTAGGATCCAGGCTCTTGTAAAACGGGATAAAATTATCTCTTGTTCCTCGGATCTCCAATGGTTTGTTAAATCTCATTATCTAAGCGTCAATGGTACTAGCGATATTAAATTATGATACTTTTATCAAGTGAAAGTCTAGTGAGTCAAATTTACTAGTCATATGCTTTTTAAGTCAAATTTTTGATGGTCAAAATAAGGTCAGGACTCCAGCGAATAGTCATACCCTGAAACTTTCAGCTCGTGTTACTTGACCTATCCAATGGTTCGCGTGAAAAACAAAATAGAATTTGAAGCCAAGTATTTTTTTCTTTAGAACCGAAATAAAAACAAAGATCAGCCAAGAGAAGTCATTGTAACAGATGCGATAATCGAATCATCAGATGTTTTGAATTTGATTTGAGAACTATCAATAAACTCTCCAAATATTGCCTTGACCAACTGTTCTAAGACAAGAGACCACGTAATTCCGAGATTGTGGCTTATCAAAAATCGATGCTCGTTTCCTTCTCTCAAGTGAACCAGCTGTGAATTTGACATCTGTACGTACATAGAGAGCGAGTCAAGGGTTGTGCTAAGATCATACTTCCCATATCTGATGGTACTAAAGTTCTTGATCATAGATGAGATGTCTTGTACGATACGGTTTATCGATGCGCCATCAAGGTGCTCACCTAGTTGTCGAAAGGATTCTTTTGTGATTGGAATTACCCCGATTCCTTTTGAGAGCCTAAACCAATCTACATAATTTGTAAGGATTTGCCTCACTAGGACATTTTCAGAAACGTTGTTTTGCCCCGCTTCCATCTCAACCTGATCCAGGATTCTTTTCGGCAATCTGAAAGTAATGCTTTTTGTCTCTTCATGGTCGGATAACTGTTTTACTCCCATCATAATTGCCACATACAAATACGCGTTCGTTGGATATAACATGGATCATTTGGCTTTACACACATAGTCAATTTAATCAAATTTTTAAAAAAATCATTTTCCCACCTTATTTCTGTAAGAAATAGTGAAAAATCCAAGACAGCAATAATTCAGTCAGGCGACCGAATTATACTGCGATTACTCAAAACGCTCGAACAGAGAGGTCCTATCAAAATCCAAGTGCCATGCCGCAAACCCATCATCTCGTGTTTCCACACCCATCAAATTGTTTGCTTGAGAACGGATCGGTAGCACGACTTAAGAATTACGGAGTCTTGGTACAATCATGCAAATTAGCAGAGATCTCACAGATTCGGCAATCAGCCTCTTCAAGGGAAAGAATTTCGCATTCATAGCATCGTTGATGAGTGACGGATCCCCACAGATAACGCCAGTCTGGATTGACTATGACGGTAAATTCTTCCTAGTTAATACCGCAGAGGGAAGAACAAAACAGAAAAACTTTGAACGTGATTCGCGAGTGGCGCTGTCAGTAGTTGATCAGACCAATCCCTACAATACGGTTAGCATCAGGGGAAGGGTAGTAGAGCAGACCATAAACGGCGCTAACGAACACATAGACAAGCTTGCAAAAAAATACCTGGGAGTAGACAAATATCCATTCAGAGCACCTGGCGAAAAACGAATCATTTTGAAGATAAAACCAGAAAAGATCTTCCACATGGCCAGTTGATTTTGATGCAAAACACGCCAAGATCTAAAAAATCATCTCACTGAAACTCCAAATCTCATCTTCTAAAATGCCCCCCATGGATTGCCTATAGAAAAAAGAATAGCACGCCTTAAGAGCAAAAAACTCATACTTGAATTAATTTATGAAAAAAATGTTCCGGATAGCAGCACTTGTTGGAATAGCAATGTGTGCCATCATGATTATGTTGTATCTGAATTCTTTGCAATCAGGATCACTTGAGAGAACAGCAAAAATATCTCCAAAAGACATCCCAGTTATCTCCAATCAGAACGCCAAATCAGGCACACATGAAATACCGCCAAATTCCGTTTTGAGGGACGCGCACGAGCATACGTCAATACTTGTAAAAATTTTTGGTAGCAAGTTTGATTTTTCAAGCATCCAGTTTCAACTGATGAGCCCCTGGATTCATTTTGAGGGATCAGATGGCAATACCATCCACAGACATTCAAAGGGGATAACGCTTGGTTATCTGTTTGACACCATGAATCTAGGACTTTCACAGAATTGCCTTGTGGTTCAGGATGGGAGGGAATTTTGTAATAATAATAACGACTCACTAAAGTTTTACATCAACGGCGATAAAATTCAGGACATACAAGATTATGAAATATTTGATAAGGATAGAATCTTGATTTCATATGGCCATGAGACCCCAGAAGAAATTAAAGAACAGCTCGAAGAATTGGAATCCCAAGAATTGCTCTATTAACGGGAATTGAAACAATCTGAACGGCCAGATGACAAACACCGTACGAGTTAGCCTGATCTTTGGCAAAAGACATTCAGATCCTAGGAGTAAAATCGGCCTTTTGATCAATTTATGAAAAAATCACACATGGGTAACTCTTTTTTTCATTACCCACTTGATCAGCGGAGAGCTTGCAACGATTAGATCGATTCCTTTCTTTGTTATGCTATATTCCACTTTGAACGGGGGAGTCTTTCCATATCTGGTACGTGTTATCAGCCCATTTTTTTCCAATCTTTTCAGCGTAGAAGAAAGCGTAGACGGCGAGATGCCTGCAAGTGACGATAGTAATTGATTAAATCTCATTTTTTTATTATTGCGCAACTCCCAGATTACTCCAAAGCTCCATCGTTTGCCCACAAATCTGCTCACTTCTCCAAGATAAGGCCGAACATAGTCCTGTTGCCGTTGTGAAAGTACATCCATGGTCTTCCATGAAGAATCTTGTTTTTAAGAGTAGTCTTATTTTCTTAAAACATTCAGAAAATCTTTGATTTCTTTCTCGGAGGCAATCTCCCCAAGCTCGTCTTCGAGGTCGTCTAGTATTTGGACATAGGATTTTTCGTAGACGTCCTTTAGCACGCTTTTTAGGTATTCAGGATGCTCAAAGCAGTCAGTAATTTTACATTCATAGTCTCGCTCTAATCGCGAAATGGTCAAGAAGTATTGCGGGCCACTTGTTCTCATCAAAACGACTTCGATCGAGATTGCAACTAATGCCTTAAGGTTATTACTTTGCATATGCGATTATCTTCAAACTAGCATAGAAGAGATATACGTTGATCATTTAGTACATACATCTTGTCTTTGTTCAATATCAGCTTAACTTCGATGAATCGAAGTTTACATGTTAAATAAGTTAATTACAACAAGGTTTTGGCAGATGGCAAAAAAACGAGTTACTGTTACTATTGATAAAGAGATTGATGAAAAGATTCATCGCCTGCAAGCGGAGTTCATTTCCAAATCAGGTCGCGGTTGGAGCTATTCTTCGGTTTTAAGCGTGGTTATTGATGAAGGCATGAAAACTTTGAATCAAAAAACAAAAAACGTGAAAGATGAAAAACACCCGCAGAAGCACACAGATTAGAAAAGCATGAACAGAACGCTTACCGCAATTGTAATAGATGACGATAAAGACGTACTAGAGCTATTTTCAGAATATTTGAAAATAATCCAAGTTGAGGTAGTAGGAAAAGGCAATAACGGCAAAAAAGCCGTGGAATTGTATCAAGAGAAGAGCCCAGACATCACGTTTGTGGACCTGGCAATGCCAGAATACGACGGAATTTTTGCATTGCAGAATATTCGGAAAATAGACCCAAAGGCAAGCGTCATCATAATAACGGGCAATTTACAAAAAGACGCCTCGGAAAAGCTTGATTATTTGAATCCAGACAGGATATTGCAAAAACCGTTTGAGGTCGACAAGGTAATAGAGGTAGTAAACGAGATCAAAAATTCGAAATAACTGAGAAACTGACAAAAACCAAAGCAATTCAGACATAAGAAGACCGCCAGATCAACGCTCAGGATAGTACAAATGTTACGCAAAATTTTTTAATTGCTTTTTTCGAGAATTTACGAAATGAAGTCATTAGTAATATCGGCGGTTGTCTTGTCAGTATTGCTTTTTGTTGCACCGCATAGCCATGCATTTGCAGAAGTAAAAGGCGCGGCAAAACTCGATGTAAAGTCAATCATGACCACATACAAGATTGCAGTCGAAAAAGCAAGGGCAGATTTTACAGCAGCAGTTGGAAAATCCCAAGCCGATGCAAGAAACGCAATATCAAAAGGAATACCGACAGATAAGATCAATGCAGACTCCAAAGCCATAATCGACAAGGCAAGACTAGACTACACTGCCGCGATGAAAAAGGCCCAAGCCGAATCAAAGGCAAGCTTAGACAAAATAAAGGCGGCAGTTGACAAGAAACTATCAAAGTAGATCAACTGGTCACACGGGATTTTTTCTTTCACATCATCTTTATGAGATTTGGCTTTTTAGATCATCAAATGCAGATTGGATTTCGCTCACCGCCGCGCCATCCTCAAGTGTGCTTACGTCTCCAGTCTTTTCATTGCTGGCAATTGCTTTTAGCAGCCGCCTCATTATTTTGCCACTTCTTGTTTTTGGAAGCCTCGATACGAAATAGATTTGCTGAGGAGTCGCAATTGCCCCTACATCTGATCGTACCTTAGATATGATTTCGCCTTGAAGTGTTTCTGAAACTTGGGTTCCTTCCTTTAGTACCAAAAACGCAATTATTGCCTCACCTTTAATTTCGTGCGGAATTCCACACACTGCTGCCTCTGCCACTCCATTGTGGGATACCAAACTGCTTTCAAGTTCAGCGGTGCCTATCCTGTGTCCTGCCACCTTTAGAATGTCGTCTGCACGGCCAAGCAGCCAAAAGTATCCGTCGCCGTCCTTTATCGCATAGTCACCAGTGTAGTAAAAGTCAGGGTATTTCGACCAGTAGACCGACTTGTATTTTTCATCATCGCCCCACAGGGTCAAAAGCATCCCAGGCCACGGTTTTCGGATTACAAGGTATCCTTTTGTGTCAGGTTGGATTTCGTTTCCAGTCCCGTCAACCACTGCAATATCAACTCCAGGAATCGGAAGCGTTGCAGAGCCAGGCTTTAGTGGAATCGTTTCAAGGCCGGGAAGCGATGACAGCATCATGCCCCCAGTTTCTGTTTGCCACCAAGTATCAATTATCGGGCATTTGTTTTTTCCTATTATTCTAAAATACCACTTCCATACCTCTGGGTTTATCGGCTCTCCGACAGTGCCCAACAATCGAAGCGAGGACAGATCAAACGAATTAGGGAGAGAGTCGCCATATTTCATAAACATTCGGAGCGCAGTAGGCGTAGTGTAAAAAATTGTAACACGGTATCGTTGTATGATATCCCACATTCTAGAAGGTGACGGGTAGTCAGGTGCCCCCTCATACATCACCTGCGTCGCACCACATAACAGCGGACCATACGCCACATAGCTGTGTCCAGTTACCCAACCGATATCGGCAGTACAAAAATACACGTCAGAGTCTTTTATGTCAAAGGCCCATCTAAAGGTCGAATGCAGATGGGTCAGATACCCACCAGTATCATGCAGTACGCCTTTTGGTTTGCCTGTTGTGCCAGACGTATACAGGATGTACAGAGGATGCGAGCTGTCCAAGGATTCTGCATCGCATGCGGCAGGCGAGTTTTTTACAATATCCTCCCACATTATGTCCTTTTTGCTTTCTGGGATTGGGATTTTTGCCCGCCTTAACACGATTACATTTTGTACAAAGTCCAGATTCTCGACTGCGGCATCAACCACTTCTTTTAGTTTTACAATCATCCCACGCCTGTAGCCGCCATCTGCCGTGATGATTATCTTTGATTTAGAGTCCAAAACCCTGTCCCGAATTGACGCGGCGCTAAAGCCTGAGAATATCACAGTGTGTATTGCGCCAATTCTCGCACATGCAAGCATTGCCACGATTAATTCAGGCACCATCGGAAGATAGATTGTAACCCTATCGCCTTTTGTTATTCCAAGTGACTTTAGTCCATTTGAGATTTTTTGAACCTCAGAGTACAGGTCTCCATACGTAATCGTGCGCCTTTCCTCGTTTTCACCCTCCCATAAAATGGCAGGCTTGTCCCGCTGGCCCAGATGGGCATCTAGTGCATTATACGAGGCATTTATCTTACCACCCACAAACCATCGGGCAAAAGGCATTTCCCATTCCAAGGGAGTGTGCCATTTCTCAAACCACGTCAGGTTCTTTGCCTGATTTGCCCAAAATTCAACATAATTATCAGATGCGTCAATTCTTGTTTTGGCATCATTATTCCCAAGACCGATGGAAAACTTTTCAGATTCCACAGGTATTATTTTTGCTAGTTATTTGTAAATGTTGAAAAATTATAAAAAAAGAGTAGTGCCCTCTAATTATGCAGTTTCCATGCCGGCAAACCAGTCAGTCCTGCTCTTGTCAGGATTTGGTTTTATAGGTGCGGAAGGATCAGTGTTTTGGCCCACAGGTGACCGCCAGGTTTCCTCTCTATTTGATTCGGCCGGAGAAGGAGCGCTGGCAGATGCGCCAATGGGTTCTACATGATGCAGTCCCGAAGCTTGGCTTACTTGCACGTTTGTCTGATCAGGATGCGGTGCTTCAGCTTTTACTTCGTTTGCATGGTAAGAAGGCGGTGTGTGAGATTCGACTTGTTTCCCATCGTTGGTTACAAGGTATGAAACCGCAGATTGTTCTATTTGCTCTTTTTGGTTTATCTGTGTTTGAGCGCCATCCAGTGACATGTCAGTCATTCTTCTTTGGATGTTGACAATCTCTGCTTTCTCATGATCAATATGCTCTATTATTTCACCAGTGTTGGTCTTTATGAGGTCATATTTTGATTCAGAGATTTCGTTGCTCTTGAATTGAACCTTTGCGTCAAATAGCAAAATCTTGACTGATTTTAGTTGGCCGTTTAGTTCGTCTAGTCGTTCTGTTAGCTTGTATGTGATTTGTTTTTCGGCTTCCTCTAGTGTCAGCAGTTTTGACTTGTACTTTTCATGGATGATTTCTGCGTCGTCTCGCATGTCATCGTTTTCTGAAACGATGTCGATTAATGCCTTAAGACGCCTTAGTGTGAGTCCTTTCTCACGCAGGAATCGTTGTGAATCGAGTCTCCATTTTGGTATAAAGATCACGACTTCGCCTTGAACTACGAGTTGTTCAAATGGTACTTGTCGCAGTCCTTCAAGACCGCAATCAATGCCCACAGTCTGCACGGAACCGTCAATGTCAGTTATTGTTCCAATAACTTTACCCATGTGGGTGCCGTACATGTCTTTGACTTGCTTGCCGATAATCTCTATTTCGTCCTTGTTCATTGGTGAAACTTGAGCGTTTCATATAACCTAGGAAGTGTTAACAAGCTTTCTAGTTTTGGTAAGAACAATTTAACAAACCGGTTTTCGCAATTTTAAAATGCAAAGTCGAAAAAACACATTCCATGATAGAAAAAGACGGATTAGACCAAATCCTTCACTTTGTGTCAAAGCGCTGGATAGAATTGAGTCGGGATCCAAACAGCGAGGCAATGAAAAACCTGCCGACAGACTTTTGGATGAATTCGGTTGGAGGTCAAGCAGGAAAGGGCCGCTGGATTACGACGCTAATGTATACAGAAAACGAGAGCGATGCAAACGCAATGAAAGAAGTGTTGCTAAGATGGCAATCCAAGGCAAAGACCAAAGGACCAGATCTGATTCAGATAAATCGGAAATAGTTTATTTAGAATCACAAAGTCTGGGATCTGTTGACAGGAGAGTTTAGTGCATCAGAGGAAAAAATTCTTTTGGAGCATTTTTCAAATGCCAACGATTCAGTGTTTGCAATAATAACACCACAGCAGGTAGATCGCGGTGCACTCATGTCACGGTACAGCAGGACTGACAAAAGCATGAGGCGCATATTTTTAGACGAGTTTTTGATAAACAAAAATCGCGGAGAGGAATTCTACAACAAGGTCTTAATCGAATATGGGGACGACTCCGTTGCAGAGCTCGGAATTGCACAGATAGCAATTGAAGGAATATCAAACATCGCAGTAAAAAAAATCGAAGACAGAAGAATAGGCATGTCATATTTGGAAAAATCATCGCGCTATGTGGCATGGGATAAAAAAATCAACAACATGTACAAGTTTTACAGGGATCCCACAATAATGAATTCAAGATTTGTAGACAGGTACGTAGAGTCGTGCGATTTGGATTTTGACGTTTATTCAAGAAACATACAGCCCATGATTGATCACATCAGACAAAAAGATCCAATTGCCAATTTTAAATTCAAAGACTCTGTTTCTGGAAAGGAATTAGTTTTTACAAAGCTAAAAAACGAGTCAGATGTAAAATCTGCCACTTTCATATACAATGCATCAACTAAGGCAAAGGCACTTGACATTCTAAGGGGACTTCTCCCAGCATCTACCCTTACCAATGTGGGCGTCACTGGAAACGGCAGGGCATTTGAGTACTTGCTCACAATTTTGTTTGGATCCAGCCTCGAGGAGGAAAGAACGCTTGCTCAAAAAATCAAGCACGAGCTTGACACCACAATCAAGTCATTTGTCAGGCGCTCAGACGACAAATACGGGATTGCCATGCAGGAATACCTCAAAAGACTGCAAATGACAGGCCTCAGCCTAGCAAAGAAAGTCAAAACAAAAGCGGCTGGGCCTCTGGTGCACTTGGCAGAATCAGAGCCAGAGTCAGACGCAATAAACAAAATAGTTGCAGCTGCAATGTATGAACAATCTCAAGGATCACCGTATCATGACATTTTGTCAGTTGTAAAAAAGATGAGCCATTTTGAAAAAATCAGAATCATAAACACGTTTGTAAAATTAAGGCAGAACAGGAGACAGAGGCTACCGCGTGCCTTTGAGATGACACAGTACACATTTGACATAATTGGCAATTTCGGCATGTTTCGGGATTTGCACAGGCATCGAATTCTCACACTTGAGAGGCAGCTTTTGACAACAGACCACGGTTACGTCACCCCAAAAGAAATCAACGAACTAGGAATCGAAAAAGAATACAGGGAGTGCATGGACGCTTCAAAACGCGTCTTTGATTCATTGCGTACAAAATATCCAGACCAAGCTCAGTATGTTGTGAACTTTGCATACAACTATCCGTTTTTTATGAGATTAAACTTGCGTGAGGCAGCTCACTTAATTGAGCTAAGAACCATACCGCAGGGGCACATAGACTACAGGCAGGTGGCGCAAAAAATGTTTTTGGCCATAAAGAAGGTGCATCCCAACTTGTCAAAGATCATCAAGTTTGTCGATCTTAACACGTATGATCTTGAGAGATTCGAGTCAGAAAAAAGAATTGAAGAAAAAAGAAAGAGTGCCAAGTAAAACAGGAATAACGCTCTAATACTTTGCATACATGAAGGTTTCATGGACGAAGCTTCAAAGTCAGACCAAGAATGGAAGCAGATCCTCAGCCCAGAGGAATTCGGCGTGTGCAGGAGAAAGGAAACAGAGGCACCATTCACAGGAAAATACACGTACAGCAAGGATGACGGAATCTACAGATGCACCTGTTGCGGAAATGATCTGTTCAGCTCAGACACCAAGTTTGACTCAGGCACTGGCTGGCCTAGCTTCTTTGAGCCCCTAAAGAAAGACAGCGTAAAATACGAAACAGATACCGCTTATGGCATGACTAGAACCGAAGTAATGTGTGCAAAATGTGGCTCACATTTGGGGCATGTTTTTGACGATGGTCCAAAGCCCACGTTTGCAAGGTATTGCATAAATTCGATTTCACTGAAATTAGAAAAAATAACAGACAATAAAACTAGCCAAACATGATTACCAATACCATTAATAAAATAGCAATAAAATAAGACGATTGGAAATGAGATGTCTTTTGATTTGTTCGCAGAACTGGAGTAGATAGACTTGCGCATAATTATTTGCGGGTTTGGCACAGTGGCACAAAGCTTGGCAAAATTGTTGGTTTCAAGGACAGATGACCTGTACGCAAAGTATGGGCTCAAGCCAAGAATAGTTGGAGCGTTTGACAGCAAGGGAGGAGTAGTAGATCCATCAGGACTAGATCTGAACAGACTAGTCGAGGTCAAAAAAAAATTTGGTTCTATAAAAAATTACGACAAGACAAAGAAAAACTTGTCAGGACTAGACATCATAAATAATGTAGAGGCAGACGTGTTGATCGAAACCACCGCAAGCAACTACAAGGATGCAGAGCCAGGAATGTCCCACATCATATCTGCGATGAAAAACGGAATGCATGTTATATCGGTCAACAAGGGGCCGCTTGCACTGGCGTTTCCATCACTGATGGAGCTTGCCACATACAACCAAGTATTGCTAAAATTCAGCGGAACCGTCGGTGGAGGAACGCCAATTTTGGATTACGCAAAGAATAGCTTGCGAGGAGAACAGATAACGTCTTTTGCAGGAATCCTAAACGGCACTACAAATTACATTTTGACTAACATGGAACATGGCATGAGTTTTGACGAGGCGCTAAAGGACGCAAAATCAAGAGGGTACGTAGAGGCAGACGAGTCACTTGATTTGGATGGCTTTGATGCAGCCGCAAAGCTTGTGATTTTGGCAAATTGGATAATGGGAATGAAGGTAACAATGCCGGACATACAAAGAACAGGCATACGAAACGTGACTACAAAAGACATCAAAGATGCCGCAAAGAAAAACTGCGCAGTTAAGTTAATCGCATCGTGCGACAAGGAGCTAGTTGTCAGCCCACGCGAAATATCCACAGACGATCCACTTTGTGTCAACGGCACGCTGAACGCAATCTCGTTTACATCGGAACACTCCGGAACCCAGACAATCATCGGCAAAGGGGCAGGCGGAACCGAGACTGCAAGCTCCATACTCAGAGATCTACTAGACATTCGTAAGGAAATATCAAGAGATTGAAATCAAATCTAATTTCAAAGACTGAAACTGCTGACGTCCTAAAGGAGATCACCGCACAGTGGAAAATGGAGCTGCCAAAAATAAAAAATCTGAAAATTTACGAGTTGGATGAAGGGGCAAGAATAATAATTGGAGAAGGTATAACTGCGCTAAAAATAGGGGAGAACTACCTGCCATTTCTAACAGATACGAAAATACTGGAAAAATTTCCAAGTGTCACCGTAGACATGGGGGCAGTGAAGTTCATGTGCAATGGTGCAAATGTCATGAGGCCAGGTGTTAAGGCGTTTACAGAATTTGAGAAAGGCCAGATTGTATGCATAATCGAAGAATCACAAAAAAAGGTTCTTGCAGTTGGGCGCGCACTGGCATCCAGTAAAGAACTGTCGGAAATGGCAAAAGGGCAGGTCATTGAAAACTTGCACTACATTTCTGACATGTATTGGGAAATTAAAAAATCGATAAAAGACTAGGTTCGGTTACAAAGGCAAACAGGAACTAGTTATACACGGGCACGTAATAGTTACCACGTTGAAAAAAACAGACAAAATAAAAGTCGCACTAGCAGTTACAGGAGTAGTAATTTTCTACATCATAATTATAACATTTGTATAGGACATTAAAAATTCACACACTTACACATGACAGATTTTTTCATTGATGCAATTTGGCTCAAATACTCATCAGTGTCAGATGATAATCATATCACGGATTTATAACTACAGAAATAGATTAAGACACAGTGCAAAATAAAATGTTATTTAAAAGAAAAGTTGTGACAAATCAAATCTTCATAAACAAAAAAAGTGAAGTTTTTGATTAAAGCTGAACGAGAGACTAACAACCAGTTATCACATCAGACAAAACCATACGACATAATGGTTACTGGTGCAACAGGGTTTATCGGATCCCGCCTGATGTCGTCTTTAACAAAAAGAGGATACAGTGTAAAGGCAATATCAAGGAGAGAGGTACAAAATAAAGGCAATGTGGAATTTGTAAAAGCAGATCTGTTTAATGAGAAAGAACTTGAAACTGCGCTAAACGGCATAGATATCGCTTACTACTTGGTTCATTCGATGGAAGGAGACAAAAAACATTGGAAAGAATTTGCATTAAGAGAAAGGGTGCAAGCTCAGAATTTTCTAAAGGCTGCGACCAGTGCCGGAGTAAAAAGAATAATCTATCTTGGGGGGTTGGTAAATGAAAGCCTCGAGCTATCACCACACATGAAAAGCAGAAGAGATGTAGGAGAAATTTTAGCATCAGGACAGATACCGGTGACACAGTTACGCGCATCACTAATCATCGGTGCAGGAGGAGGATCATATGCGATGCTACGATACTTAGTCGAGAGATTAAGAATAATGGTATGCCCCAGATGGGTCAAGTCTTTGGCTCAACCAATTGCAGTCGATGACGTGATTGAGTATTTGATTGGCTGCATGGAGCATCCAGAGACAGCAGGAAGAATTTTTGATATCGGAGGACCAGAAAAATTAACCTATGAACGACTGATGAGAGTCTATTCAGCATATCTTAACAAGAATTTATTTGTCATTCAAATTCCGTTTCTCACTACAAGATTATCATCGTATTGGGTTGATCTTGTAACTCCAGTAAAAGCATCGCTTGCAAGACCGTTAATTGATAGCCTTGTCCACGACACCATAGTGAAAGACGATTCCATCATCAAGATAATTCCAATTAAGCTTAAACCAGTTATGGAGGCAATACACATTGCCACAGAAGAGATTAGGAAAAACCCCCCAACCGAAGAGACCAAAGAAAACAGGGTAAGCTTTGTCATTAACCAAAAGGTTTTGATGGCATCACTTGTTGCAATGCTGATAGTCGGAACCAGTTATTATTGGCTTGACGACAGGGAAGATACATACAAAATTTCATGGATCGCGGTATCTGCGCTGTGGTTTGTCACCATCATCAGTTCAATAATTTTTGTAAACAACAAAACAAGGCTCGGTTATTTGTTAGCTGGCGTATTATCGTGGGTCACACTCGGCTTTTGGTTGTTTGATAACTATCATGTTGTATTTGAACAATCAGTAATCGCAAGTCAGCCAAATCCATACATGACGATTAGAAACTTTGTAGGCGTTTGCATCACAGTTATCGTTATTGTAAGCTCACATAATGTATTTCACAAGATACAGACGTATCAGTTCAGGAGCAGACCTACAACAGATCTGAGAGTCACAGGTTAGATCAATAAAGAATCATTTCCAGTACAATTCAAAATTACAAGTTAGTGAAATGTTAGTAAAGACTAGATTTCAGCCTAAAGTTTCTCTGTGAATTCTTTGATGCCTTGTTTTGTAATTACAAGAACGTCGATTCCGTCACCGCTAAACGAGTCCCTCATGGTTGCAGCTTTAATTGACCTTATTGCAAGGTCGACTGCGTCTTTTTCCGACATTCCTTCCTTGAATTGTGGATCCAGCACACCAAGTGCCATCTCTGCACCAGTCCCAACTGCCGCATATTCGTCAGGCAGTACAGAGCCTAGCGGGTCTAGCGTATAGATTGCCGGCTTGTCTACTATTCCTGCAACTATTACCTGTGTGAGAAGTGGAAAGAATCTGCGTTCATACATCAAATTTGATATCATTTTTGCGACAGAGTTTGGCGGAATGTCGCGTTTTAGTTCCATTTTTCTGATTTTTGTCAATGCCCTTATTTGCAAAGCAAGAATTTGCATGTCTGCTACTAATCCTGCACATGCTGCCCCTACCTTGTCTGTCAGTGGGAATGTCTTTTTGGTTGTTTTGCTTACTAGAAAGTTTCCATATGCGATTCTTTTTTCGCTCGCGATGACCACGCCGTCATGGAACGTGATTCCCACGGCGGTTGCGCCAGGCATGTACATTGCAGTCATATTTTCAACCCCCTCTATTGCACATTAAAGTCTTTTTGGCGCAATTACGCATGATCGATCAGAGCGGTTTTGAAAACTTGTCCATGATCAGGCACATGCATTTTGTGGTTTTCCTCAAAAGATCAATTCTTGCAAATTCGTTTGGCGAGTGAATTCTTGAAAACATGTACGTAGAACCAATCGAAACGCATGGTGCCCCAAGCACACTTACAAATGAGTGCATGGGTCCTGTCCCGGCATTTGAGACGTTCACTATGAAGTCTCCAAATGATTCCTTTGCCGCCTCTTTAATTTGCGCAACAAACGGATCCGACGGATTTGTTCTTGCCGCCGCCTCACCGTGGTACATTTTGATTTTGATGTCAGAGAACCCATTTTGTTTTAGGTGTTTTTGAAGCCTAGCAAACTGCTTTTTCGGATCCATCTTTGGGACAAGTCTAAAATCAATTTTGGCAAGAGCCGACGACGGAAGAACTGTTTTTGCCCCCTCCAGTGCGTATCCAGACACGAGTCCTGCTATGTTACACGTGGGATCTCCTGCAAGCGATTTTTTGATTTCAAGTCCGCTTTTGCCGTTCACAAACCCTTTGATGCCATATTCATCTTTGAAAGCGACTTCATCAAATGGTTCTTTGTTTAGAAGTTTCAAGTCACTTTTACTAAATTGCACTACTTCACGGTACCAATCCCTGACGAGTATTTTGCCAGACGGGTCACGCAGTGTTTTTAGCGCCTCAACCAGACGCCAGGCGGGGTTTTTCATAATCACTGCAAGACTAGAGTGCGCATCACGGATTGATTCCCTTACTGACAGTTCCACATACAATAATCCCTTCATGCCAAGCCCAATGACTGGCCTGTTCTTAGAATCCACATATCCAAATTCCCAGATTACACCATCGCATGAGAATTTTTTCCTGAATCGCTTCAGATACTCCTCAATGTGCGCACTTCCAACTTCCTCCTCGCCCTCTATTACAAATTTGATGTTGCACGGGACATCGCCAGTTGTTTTCAAAAAAGATTCCACTGCCTTAATTCTAGTTATGAGCTCACCCTTGTCATCGGCAGAGCCGCGGCCAAAAATCTTGTTCCCCCTTACCTTTCCACTAAACGGATCATCGTCCCACAGGTCAAGTGGCTCCACAGGCTGGACGTCATAATGATTGTAAAACAGCAGCGTTTTGTTCGGGTTTTTCTTTGACTTTACTTCCCCAAAGACTATTGGTGCCACGCCTTTTTTTAGGCGAAGTATTTCAGACGAGATTCCAGATTTTTTTAGCATTCGGCTTACAAGTTTGGCACATTCCTCAATTCCTTGATTCTTTGCAGAAACGCTTGGCTGCTGTATCAGAGTTTGGAGGTCGCGGATCAGAGATGGAATATTTTTGTCAACGTGTCTTAGTGTTTGGTTCATTTTATCAATCGGTCAAGCGGTTTCATCACTGCTGGTATGTTATCTATCAGGTCAGTTGCGACAATGTGCAGTCCGTTCTTTTTTTGCGCCATCTTGCCTGCCATTCCATTGATGTAAGACGCGGCAGTCGCAGACTCCAAGGGGTTACGATTACGTGCAAGCAGTCCTACAACTATGCCAGACAGCACATCTCCTGTGCCTCCAACGGTCATAGATGCGAGGTTCTTTGGATTCACATATGTTTGATTTCCATTTGATATCACATCCGTGCTGCCTTTGAGAAGTATTGTCACAGAGTGTTCTTTTGCAAATTTTTCAACCACCCCAATTCTTTCTTTTATCGACGACGGCGGCATGATTCCGGACATTCTCTTAAATTCTCCTGCGTGCGGAGTCAGCACGATATTTTTTTGAGGAAGATGTGGTAAAATGTAGCTAACAAGCGCGCTTGCGTCAAGCGATATTCTCACATCCTGCGAAGCAAGCGATTTTACAAGCAGTTTTAGCGCTTCCTCGTCAGGTATAGAGAGTCCCATCCCTATTGTTGCAGAATCCAAATCACTTGGCGTTTGTCCAAGCAGTTTGTTTGCAGCGCCGCGTGTAAGCTTGGCATCCACCATCGGAATGACAATAAGATTTGGCGATATTGCACGAACAGACGGAGTGATGATTTTTGGGACGCACGTATACACAAGATCAGTGCCAGATCGCAGGGCCGCAAGAGATGCCAAAATTGGCGCGCCGTGATACATGTAACTTCCCCCAACAACAAGTACCTTTCCGTTGTCGCCCTTACGAGATGTCTGCTTTCTTGGGGGAATGAATTTCCTAATCACTGTCGGTTGTAGTCGTGTAGCCACACTTGG
This sequence comes from uncultured Candidatus Nitrosotenuis sp., assembly GCA_964449865.1. Taxonomy (GTDB): domain Archaea; phylum Thermoproteota; class Nitrososphaeria; order Nitrososphaerales; family Nitrosopumilaceae; genus Nitrosotenuis. The sequence goes on along the minus strand of CAYVBR010000015.1, from coordinate 99,115 downwards.
AATTGAAACAGTATGGATAAATTTTCTTCTATGCAGGATATTGTACGTATAACTTAGCAGGCATGTCTAAAGGAACCAGAAACGACGGAAAACCATATGGATCTTACGATACCTTCTTAATTTTTTAATTGTGTTTATTAATGAATTTCCATTTTAATAGGAATATTCCACTTGTTGTAAACAAAATTATGATCATGCTACTGCGTTGCCAAAAGAGATCATCTCCAGGATAAGGAGCACTACTACCCGGTGGAGATTTTTGTGGTAAATCTCTGTACTCTTTTTCTGCTTTGTTCAAATCAAAATATGCTAGTATCCCCCATACAGAAACTACACAACCGATTATCAGACAGATTAATCCAATGGCAAAATAATTTTTAGATATCAAGATCTACCAACTTTGTTAATTATCTCATAGATATTTGTTAATAAAAAAGAGAAAGAATGTTTTATGGGCATGTTAATGCACCAGTACATGAGTACTTTACCCATGCAGGATTTGTAGATTCGGTAACACTGCCACCAACTCCTCCTTTTCCGTTGTACGAGTATATCGAAGTTGTTGGGCTACTTATTGATGTTGGATAGAATTTGTATGTATACGTTGGTTGCCCATAGTAGTATATTGCACCACTGGTAGTTGTCACTTCTTCAATTTCTGTACCACTAGGGAATTGTTTACCACAACTGGTTGTCATTCCTATATCGATTGTAGTACCAGTATCTCCCGGAATTATTACAGAAACTGATGAACCTGTAGCTCCACTAGTTATACCAAACCAGTATTTTCCTGCTATTGTCCCATCTGCTCTAATGTATGCGGTTGCAGTACTTCCAGTAGTAAATGCCATTGGAGACTGTATTGGAAATGCTGAATCTTCAGCACAGCTTGTAGCACTTGTCATATCCCACATGTCAAAACCCGCATACCATTGCGATGTTGGATTCCAAAACTTTGCCTTATCATATATTGCTGATATTTGGAACCATTTTTTGTTGTTAGAATTATGTGCATTAAACCAATGATATAGATTGACATCAGTCGTGGTTGATGCAGTAAGGGTGTATGATTGCTCTATTTTGTAAATAGAGTTACCGCCTCCAAATAATCGCCAATAGATAGAATCAAACACGTTTACCGGTCTGTAGATGGTCGTTAACATGCTCGTACCGCTAGATAACCCAGTTATTGGCGACACTACTGATGTTTGTCCAATTTCGGCATTGTTTGTTGGTGGAGAATGTGCCCATTTGGAATGATCTATTCGATATGGATTTTTGTCTGCTGGACCCAAATAGTCGATCTTGGCATCAGTTTCATTCCAAGACATAACGCCAACCCAATCGGGATGACGATTTGTTTCGCTATCAATCATGTCTCGTACTTTTACTGCATGTGCTGGAATTTCTGTAATTCCAATTGCTTGTGCAGTTGTTTCGGGAGAATCAGACATTGGAATTGCGTTTGCTACTATGATGCCAGTGCTAGACAGTAACAATGCAAGAGATAGTATTGATGTTATTCCGAATTTAGTTAATATAGTCATTATTTTCTCCTACCTTCCTACTTTAATAAGTCACGCTTACATTAGTGTTAGTTTCACGGACGGATCTGTCAACATTATTGATCGATCTATTGTTTGATCTTTACATTTATTGAGAATACATAATATCGGGAATGATTTTATTGACCTTTAAGAGATATTCATACCAAACTGGGTCACAAAATAGAAAAATTGTGGACTCAAAAGCAAAAATGTTAATCATCATTCCGATTATTACAAAAACTAGATAAGAGATTTTCTTCTATTTGGCAGGTGCCTTGTCCTTGCCTTCAGTGTTGATCATTTGCCTAATGGTTTCAATTACCTCTAGGGATTTTATCTCCACTTGTTCGACAAGCCAGTCTCTTTCCAATGTAAGTTGTTCTTCGGAGTGGCGCAGTTTCTGGAGTGCGTCCTGTAGCTGACCATTTAGATCATCGGAGCGCTTTTTTTCTTCTGCCAAATCGGCATTTGCTTGCTCGAGCTGGATTATTTTTTCATTTAGTGCCAGATTAAGTTCCTGCAGCATTGTTTCCTTCCATTTTTCCTCCTGCTCCTGGCGCTCCAAATCACGTATTTTGCCGTTAAGAAGACATGAGAGATCCTCTAGCATCTTTTCTCTTTTGATTGACTTTAGTTTACTGATGTCTCCTGCAAAGCTAAGCTTTTGAAGATCTTCTTTTGTCACCTGGTTCTCAGGATTGATCATTCCAAAATTATTCAGATTTTGTTTTGCCTTGTTTACCTGAGATAGGACATTGCTTGACTTTTTAGATTCCGAGGGCAAAGCACATCAATAGTACGACAGATAAAAAGACTATTAGATTATGTTTGTACGATACGCCCAAACAGCACTGATTACTCGGCAGGGGCTTCCTTTTTCTCTTTTCGGTCATAGAACGCCTTTCTTGCAAACGCAAGATAGGTCGTGTGCCCTATTCCCCTAAACGAGTGGCGTGTTTTTCCCTCCCTTGCATCAATGGTTCGCAAGATGTGCTCGGTGCATTCGATGTCTGTAAACTCGTTTTCCACCAGACCCATTGTCAGCTTTTCAAGTTGGTTCATTGTTGGGCAGATAGCGATAAACGCGCCGCTTCCTTTTAGCATTTTGCGCACCTGCGGCAGAACAACCCAAGGGTCGCCAAGATCAACTACTGCCACGTCGGCATCAGACAGCGGCATCTTCTTGGCAGTCTTGATGTCAAGCTCGTTCATTGTCACGTATTTTATCATCCCCGCTTTGGTGATGTTTTTCTTGGCAATTTCCATGAACTGTGGTTCCACGTCAAACGTGTGCACGTGTCCGCGCGGCTTTACTATGCTTGCCAAAAAGGTGGTCAGTGCCCCGCTCCCAGTTCCAATTTCAAGTATGGTTTGGCCGCTTTGGATTCCAGCCCTTGCCATGATGTATCCCAAGTCCTTTGGATACACGATTTGCGTACCGTGCTGGCTTTTCATCACAAAGTCGTGAATTGTCGGTTTGAGAAGGTAAACGTACTTGTCCTTGTTGGTACGTAGCCTTGAGCCATATTCCTTGCCAATGGCATCGCTGTGCCTGATAACTCCGACATGTGTGTGCAAAACCTGTTCCTTGGAGATTTTGTTTAGCCATTTTTTAGAATCATTGTAAAAGAACAAAACATACGAGTTGGTTTTTATCGTATTCATGATTTCGTGAAAAATTTTTTAGATAAGAATCTAACTAATTGTAGATTTTAGAAGGTTTTTGCCTTTTGAATTTTTCTCAGTGCGTCAAGATAGTCTCGGATTTGTGCGTGCGTTGGATTAAGATCCTTGAGGTTTTGCACGTCGACGTTTAATTTTGTAAGCTCATCGTATATGTTCTTGTCCTCTATTGTGTCAATCAGGTCTTGGAGGCTGAAGGGCTTTTGCAGAAGCTCCACAATTTGTTTGAGGTTCTTAATAGAGTCAACCAGAGTCTCCTGCACATATGCAGATGCAAATATTATTCTCTGAGACGGATTGATTGCAAGTATCTCTTTTGCCGCGTCAAGACCATTCATGTTTGGCATAGAGTAGTCCAGAACCACTGCGCCAAACGGATTTTCCTGGCTTGTCGCATATTCTTTTGCATAAGCAGTCACACATAGTTCACCGTCAGGTGCAGTCATGACAAAGTGTCCCCGATCCTCAAGCATCGTAGTGTACTGAGCAAGCAGGTCCGGTTCGTCGTCGGCTAGCAGTATTCGCATATTTTGTGTAACATGCTTTCACACATATAGGGTTTGTCAGTTATTGAGAAATTGTCACTATGCCGTTATTGACCTTGTGTATCGTTTCAATGACGCTGTCAATTTCGTACGGCTTGTAAATTACTGCAGACGCGTTGAATTCTTTTAGCTTTTTCTCAGTATCATACGTGAGATCAGCTGTAACCATTATCACTTTGGCTTCGGGGTTGATTTTTTTGATATTTTCCAGACCGTAAAACCCATCATAGTCAGGCATCATCACATCAAGCAAAACGACGTCAGGTCGTAGACTCTCATACAGCTCGACTGCCTTTTTGCCGCTGTGTCCCCGCCCGATAACGCTAATGTCTTTAATCTCCAGATATTCGCAGAATACCTCTACGGTATCCACATCATCATCTATTACAATTACCTTTACCATAATATCCACCATTGTTTTTAGTCAAATCAATCCAACATTTTTCATGATACCACTTACCATCATACAGGACGGTCCCGTCAATAACAGGCACGGGTTCGCTGCAAAATCCACACATATTACACAGTCTAGGCACGTACAACTGGGTCATGATACAATTTCTAAAATTAATCGATATTATTCCCTAGTTTGTTTAAAGTAAACATACGTGCAACTACATTCGAGTCGGGGTTTCAATGCCAAGCAAGTCCAACGCGCCATCAAGACAAGACTTGAAAGAGTAGACAAGGCAAAGCCTTGCGTTGATTGTGTTTGGATTATCGGAATCTAAAACCTTGACGTGTTCATAAAACGCGTTGAACGTAACTGCCAGATTATAGCAGTATTTTGCAATTACTTTTGGGGACAGATTCTTTGCCGCGTCCTCAACGGCTAGATCAAATTTTCCGATTAGTTTTACAAGATTTGTCTCGTATTCGCCATCAAGCAGTTCGTATGATGCGTCAAAGTCAGGCATCGCTTGTGCCTTTTCAAGAATCCTCGTCGCCCGAGCATATGCATATTGGATGTACGGTGCAGTGTCCCCTTCCAAACTGAGCGACTTGGAATAATCAAACGTGATAATTTTGTCGAGATCCTGTTTTATCATCTCGTACCTGAGGGTCGCCACTGCAACCTTGTTTGCAATCTCAGATAGGTGTTCGTCAGGAAGACTTGGATTTCTTTTCCTGGTTTCATCTATTGTCTTTTGTTCCAGCATGTCAAGTACAGAATCGGCATTTATGTACAGGCCCTTTCTGCCAGACATCTGGGTGTTTTTACCTTTTGTATCAAGGCCAAGAGCATTTGCAGCGTCCGCGCTAAGCGTAACGGACTCGTATCCCAGGTGCAGGTATGATTTTTGCGACGAGCCAAACTTTGAGATCAGTTCAGTGATTATGTTTTGCAATCTTGCTTGTCTTGAGTCAATAACTGTCACCACGGTGTTGCTTCTAAAATGCTGCTTCGGATCAGTGTTTTTTTCCAGTGTAGTTTGCCACAAGACCTTGCCATTTTTTTGAACGCCGTATTTTTTATAGTAAAACGGGTCATCAACCAATTCAAGCTTCCATGCAGCGTATGGAATGTCTTTTGCAATGTATGTCGCAGTGCCATTGCTTCGCACCAGCACCTTGTCTTCATCTTTTGACAGGATCACCCAGCATCCGGCGTTTTTTCCCTCCGACTCGTGTTTTATGAGACCCATTTGCTTTAGACTGTCAAATATTTCAGGCCAGAGATGCGAGCGGACTATTTCAGATTCAAAGTTGAGACAGTCGTAATACGCACCTAATCTCCAGCATGTCTTTAGCTGCTCGGCGAGAACCCGATTCGTTATGCTTTTCCCAAACTTTGCAATCTCAGACGTACCATCTTCTAATTCTTTTAGTATGTTGTTTCTAATTTCCTCAAGATTTTTGTTTGTGGCATATTGCTCAGTTGTCTTGACATACACCTCATCGCCACAATAGTTATCAAATTTTTGTCCCGCCGACGGGGTTTCTGAAAATCCCAGGTGTTTAAAACCGACTATGATGTCTGCCACCTGGAGGCCAGAGTCATCCACGTAATTGAGCACAACGACGTCGTGGTTTGCCTTTGCCAAAATGCGCGAGATGGTGTCCCCAATCACGACATTTCTAACGTGCCCAATATGCAATGCCTTGTTTGGGTTTACGCTGGTATGTTCCACTATAACTTTGGATTTTTTTCCAATGTCAATGGTCCCATAGTCTTTGTTTTGCGCGGCAGTTATTATGAGGCGGTTTAGCGGCGCATTGTTTGCATGAAAGTTTAGATATCCAGATTGGTGCGGCTCTACTTTTGAAACAAGTTCGCCCAAATTTTTTTGGTATTCGTCAGAGATCAGTTTTGAAATGTTATAGGGGCTTTTCTTCAAGTGTTTTGATGCCAGAAACGCAATGTTGCACGTGACGTCGCCAAATCCGGACTTTGCAGGCTCCAATGTAAACGGGACGTCCGGGATTTGCAATCTTTTTGTGACTTGTGCAAGATTCACCCGTATCTCATCGAGAAGAATTCGAAAACTCATTACTATATCTCCAAAAGACGCGGAGCAATTTTGTCAAGTGCCTCAATTACGCCGTCTCCAGCGTGCGCAGAAACGCACATTGTCGCATTGGATTTTACGTTATCCGAAGCGTTGCCAACTGCAATGCTAATCTTTGATATCTTAAACAGCGGAATGTCAGTATCGCTATCACCTATTGAGATTACATCTTCGTGCAAGACGTTGAGTTTTTTCATGACTTCTTCAAAACCCCGTGCCTTGTTGATCCCAGCAGAATTTATGTGAATTGCATATTGGCTGTCAGACAGCATTACATCCAAGTTGTTTTGCTCTACAATGCGCTTTGCCTTTTCAATGTCAAATGTTCGCTCAAGTACCACCTCAGTCATTCGTGGGAATACTGGCTTTTCTACAACATCGCTCATTTGCAAACGGATCATACGTAATGCGTCAACGCATTTCTCCTTGTTTCCAAGAAGAATGTGGTCGTTTGCGCCATGCGTGATACAGCCACCATTTTCACCCACTGCAATTGTGTTCAATCCGCCATACACAGCAAGAAGATAGCCCTCGATTGACGAGCGTCCTGAGACAAAAATCACATTATGGCCCAGTTTTCGGATGTAACGCAGTGAATTCAATGCATCAAGATTTATTCTGCCACCTCCATTTTCTGTTATGGTTCCATCAATATCGACTGCAAACGTCTTGCGTTTCACAGAGGCATTTGCACACTCCCAGATAATAATCAATCAAGGAAAAATAAGATTTTATTAAGAAAAGTAAAATTTGGTAATTAAAAATGGGAATTCCTGAAAAAATAAAAGCAATTCAAGACGAGATATTAAAGACTCAGCTAAACAAGGCAACTGAGCACCACGTAGGTTTGCTGAAAGCAAAAATTGCAAAGCTGAGAAGAGAGCAGGAAAAAGTTCAAACTAAAAAAAGCGGAATAAGTTCCGACGGATTCGATGTAAGGAGGACAGGAGATGCAACAGTCGTATTCATCGGGCTGCCAAGCGTCGGCAAATCAACTCTACTGAACAAACTAACAGGATCAAGGTCCGCAGTAGCTGCATATCAATTCACAACTCTAACAGTGGTTCCAGGAATTCTAGATTACAGAGGAGCAAGAATTCAAGTGCTGGACTTGCCTGGAATCATTGAAGGCGCATCAAAGGGAAAGGGACTAGGAAAAAGAATATTGTCAGTTGCGCGAAACGCAGATTTGGTTTTACTCATACTCGATGTTTTTCAGCCATATCATGAAGACGTGCTCAGGACTGAGCTTAACAACATAGGGATAAGACTCGACCAAAAGCCTCCGAACATAGTTATAGAAAAAGCGGCAATTGGTGGAATCTCCATAGCACAGCAAGTAAAGCTTACAAAGCTAACCGAAAAACTTCTCAAGGAAATCCTACATGTTTACGGAATCACAAGTGCAAGGGTACTGATACGCGAGGACATTACTGCCGAGCAGCTAGTAGACCATATCACGGGGGACAAAAATTATGCGCAGTCCATCACAGTGCTCAACAAAATTGATCTGGTGGATGAGAAATTCCTAAAAAACGTAAAGACAAAAATAAAATCAGAAGTAGTGCCAGTCTCTGCAGATTCCGGAATAAACGTAGACTTGCTGAAAGAGAAAATTTACGAAAAGCTTGACTTTATCAGAATATACATGAGGCCAAAGGGGGGCGAAACTGACTTTAAGGAACCGCTCATCATCAGAAGGGATTCCACGATAGAGGATGTCTGCAACAAGTTGCATCGCAGCATGAAAAAAGAATTTCGTTACGGGCTGGTATGGGGCAAGAGTGTCAAGTTTGCAGGTCAACGCGTTAGCATTCACCATGTTTTAGAAGACGAGGACGTCTTGACAATAATAAAGTCACGGTGAAAAAATTAAAACGCGATCAACATGGATCATGAAACTGAAAACAGGTGGTGCAAATTCTGCATGACAAAAACAAAGCAAGAGATTGTTTTTCTTCCTCAAAACGCAACATACAAACGTAGAAGACAGTACAAGTGCACGATTTGCAACCATACAAGTTGGTTGCAAGGAAAAAGACCATCAGCTGAAAGTGTTTATTGAAAAAAATTGCGATCTGAAAAAATATTTTGGAAAAAAATCGTTTACTATTTGTAATCACTTTGTGTAATTTTGTTTAGTTTAGCTATAGAAAAGATAGTAAACGCTAATTTACGTAATGGCTACTAAACGTAAGTCAAAAGCTAAACGCGCAGCACCAAAGCGAAAGGCAGCACCAAAAAGAAAAGCAGCTCCTAAGCGAAAGGCAGCACCAAAGCGCAAAGCCGCAAAGAAAACTGCAGCTAAAAAGCGACGACGATAAATTCGTCAACGCAAAAAAAATTTCGTCAATCACAATTGACGTAAATTTACTATTTTTATGAAATTTCTCTCAACTAAACATTTGCCCGGGTGGTGGCGTATGTTTATCGTTAATGTTTTTCTCAACTGAGAACGTTCGCTCATTTGGGATCACTGTAATCTTTATCGACGTATTGACAGCATAGTGCGGTGTCCCATCGGGGTTTTTGTGATTTGTTGCAATGCCAACGCGGTCTAGATCAACTTTAACTTTAACAAGCGTCCCATCCTCCAGCTTGAACGCGACAAAATCATTTCCGACTCTTTCATAGTCAAGCATCTTAAACTCAATTTTAGATTTTGTTTCGCTCAATTTTTTAGCACCATCTCAAAGCACCTAGTAGAGATAACTCATTAATTTTATTTGCTCTTCAGTGGTGATCATGTTCTTTGCAGTAAGAATTTCAAGCAATTCTCTAAACAATGCTTTTTGTTCATCAGACATGCCAGCTTGACCGGGCGGTCCTGGTGGGCCAGGTGGACCTCGTGGACCCTTGTCTCCCGAAGGACCCTGTGGACCAATCGGACCCTTGTCTCCCGAAGGACCTCTTGGACCGGGTGGGCCGCGTTCGCCTTGTGGGCCTTGAATTCCCTGAGGGCCTTGAGGACCTTTTTCTCCAGACAGTCCCTGTGGACCAATCTCGCCTTGTGGGCCATGGGGGCCAGTTGGACCCTTGTCGCCTTGTTGACCCTGCGGACCTGTCAATCCTTTTTCTCCTGCAGGACCCTGTGAGCCTCTCGGACCGCGTTCGCCTTGTGGGCCTGGGACTCCGGTTAATCCTTTTTCTCCCGCAGGACCCTGAGGGCCTTGAGGACCCTTGTCTCCAACCTCACCCTGTGGGCCGCGTAACCCCTTGTCGCCAACAGGACCCAGTGGCCCTTGAGGACCCTTGTCTCCAACAGGACCCTGTGGGCCGCGTGGACCTAGTTCTCCAGGCCTGCCAGGTATTCCCTTGTCGCCAGGAGGTCCAGAGGGACCTGTCGGACCCTTGTCGCCTTGCAAGCCAAGCGGGCCAGTAACTCCCTTGTCGCCTTGAGGTCCAGGCGGGCCAGTAACTCCCTTGTCGCCTTGCAAGCCAAGCGGACCCTTGTCGCCTTTGTCTCCAACAGGACCAGATGATCCTTTGTCGCCTTTATCGCCTTTATCGCCAGTTAATCCTTTGTCGCCTTTATCGCCCTTGTCTCCCGGTGGGCCAGTAACCCCCCTATCGCCCTTATCGCCAAGTGGTCCGGTTGGACCCTTGTCGCCTTTGTCTCCGGTTGGACCCAGCGGGCCTTTGTCGCCTTTGTCTCCGGTTGGACCCATCGGGCCTTTGTCGCCTTTGTCTCCAGGCGGTCCAGATGAGCCCTTGTCGCCTTTGTCTCCTTTATCTCCCGGCGGACCCTTGTCGCCTTTGTCTCCAGGAGAACCGGTAGGACCCTTGTCTCCAGTTGGACCTCTAAGTCCAGGAGGGCCGCGTTCTTCTCTTACAGTATATCGTTTATCATCATGTGATTGGACAGGTTCAATTGGCTCTGGTGCAGACTCTCTTTTTCTTTGCTTTGGCGGAGAAACGTCTTCGGCAGGCCTGATTTGCACCTCAAATACAGAGTATAATGACGAGAATTGGTCACGTACTACTATCCATACAGACGACAGATCAAAGACAGATGCAGGGATTGGATTATTGTCACTTCCCAAAACTTGAGAAAATGCGTTGTCCTTTACATGTAAGTGAAATATATCTTGCCACAGAGAACCGAATTTCTTGCTCTTGATTTCTTCGGCAGATGGTTGGGCACCGCAAACTGAAATTTGAACCTCATATACTCCGGATTGTTTAAACGGTGCCGAGCCTTGAATTTCTAATTTTTTCATGTCGCTAGGCAATATACAACCATTAATGTGGAACTATTTTTGTATTTTCTATCATTTGTCTGTTTTATGACGAGTAAATCAGGAATAGTATTTATTCAAAAGACCTGCCATAGTGATAAATGGACGATCCGGCCAAAAACCTTCCAGAAGTTGCAGACAAGAAAGAAACCAGCATTGTAAATCCAGATTACCAAAAAAATAAGCTCTTTAAGAAAGGCATCCACCTCATGGCAGATGAAAAGCTGGAGGATGCAGTAAAAGTCTTCGAGCAGATATTGAGACTCGATGCTACAGATACAGATACGCTCTTAAAATTAGGATATTCCAAGTTTCATCTAGACGACCATGCAGGGGCATTGCAGGCCTATGACAAAGTCCTAGACATCGACGTAGCAAATAGCGAGGCGTGGAACCTAAAATCACTTGTCAATTATGAGCAAAAAAATTACGGAAAGGCACTTGACTGTGTAGAAAAGGCAATAGAGTCAGATCCAACATATGGCATGGCATGGTACAACAAGGCATGCTATCTTTCAATGTTAAACGAGGTTCCAAATGCTCTGGAATCGCTAAAGCGTTCAATTGAAATCGACGTAAAGAATGCAAAGCGGGCAGTAAGAGACAAGGACTTTACAAACGTAAGAATCGAGGACGGATTCAAAAGAATTGTAGAAGTCGTCGTTTTAGAGTCAATCAGGCAAGGATATCATACAGTCGGAGCAATAGTCTGGACTACGTTTATCAGTAAAATCGAAACCGAGGAGGCGCTAAAAAAATTATTAGAAAAAGGAATGATCATCAGAAGTGAGAAAAGACAGGGGCTGAACAAAATTGATACTTACGACTTGGTTCCGGAACTGGCAAACAAAGTTGGAGCCGAAAAGAAGAGTCTGCTTGGATCAACTAGAAGACTTCCAAGCACCATCAAGAGCCTAAAAGAAGTAAGCCAGGCAATACAAACGACAAAAATGGTAATTGCTGAAGAGGATACTGAAAAACTGACAAAAACTTTTGACTCGTTTATTGACCCGACCAAACTGGGCGGTCTGATGATTGATCAGTTTCTAGAAGAGCATCGAGAGATTAGACTGCTCAAAGTCAGAATTGATGAAAAAGGAAAGGAATACCTAAAAGAAAACAAAGAGAAGATCCTCAAACTCTTTGACAATCTAGAAGTCACTGTAACACAAAAGCTGCGCGGATAGTTTTATTCTGCAGACAGGTCCCAATAGTCAGCATTTTCCTGCTTTACAATTGGCTTGTTAAGATTTTTCCATTCCTTAAAGGAGCGAACATACAGTTTGACGTTTGGATGATCAATTGACTTTAGTGCATAGTATGCAAGCCCGGACAGGGTACCGACACTTCCGCAGTAGGTTATGACTTCGGCATTGTCCGGAATGCCTCTGTTTTGGAGTAGTCTTTTCAATTCGTCTTTTGGGCGCAGAATCTTGTCTTCGGACGCAAGTGTTCTATACGGAATGTTAACCGCGCCCGGAATGTGTTGCTCCAAATAGTTTAGTCGCTCACGATTATCAAGCACGATTACATTTTTGTTTTCTTTTGCCTTCTCAAGATAATCTGCAGTTGCCATGATTTCAGGTCTGAGCGATAATGAGTGAGTTTTTGCCCCGATTGACTGCTCGTTTGCGTCTGTTTCAAGGCCCAGTGTTTTCCATTGACTATATGTCATTTCAAGCAATGACACGTCCCCATGGCCAAGATACTGGAGTGTCCACGCAACTCTTGAGGCCAGTGCGCCAAACGTATCATCGTATGTGACAACTGGAGTTTGATCATCTATTCCAAGAGATTGAGCCATCTTGAGAATCCGCTCTGGGCTGTCATCAGACAATAGATCTGCCAACGGAAGATTAACTGATTTTGGAATGTGATCTTTTTTGTAATCTTCTTTGCGCCTTACATCAATTACTCTGACACTGTTATCACGAATTAGCGAACGTAAAGAATCAGCATCTATCACTGGCTTGCCAGTCAAGCAGCGCATTCACCCTTGCCAGTTCTAGTGTGATAGCTTGAATCGCTTCCATAATCAGCATAAAAGTCCTTGTCATCTACCAGGGACGGTACAGTAGTTAGCGGCAAGAGTATTTTTTTGATATCGGTGACAGACTTTACGTTAGTGTCGCTATGGCCTGTAACAATTTTGTGAATCCAAGACTTGAGAGTGTCATTTGGCTTTTTATCTGCCTTGAATGTTTCTATGATTTTCAAAATTGCCGGAATTACCCTTTTTGCTGGAACTCTAAGCACGTTGACACCAAGCATTGTTTCCCCATCAGCCCTGCCGCCAAGCGATAGTTGGTAAACAGGATACATGTCTTTGGTTTCGTTTCTTCCGCCGCCGCCAAAGAATCCAACTGTGGCAATTTCGTGTTGGCCACATGAGTTTGGGCAACCGCTTATTTTGATATTAGAATCCCTAAGATCATCGTCTTGGTCCAGTTTTAGGTCAATGAACTTTCTTTGGATTTCCTTTGCCAGCCTGTGCGAATTTGTAAGTGCCAAGTTACATGATGTTGTGCCAGAGCAGCCGACTGGATGTGCCATGGTAAGCGAGCCGGGGTTTGCCAGCCCAATTTCCAATAATCGCGAATAGAGTCGCACCAAATCAGATTCTTGTACCCACCTTATGAGCACGTCTTGGTTAAACCCGGTTCTTCCGTAGCCTTCTGCTGAAAACTCCTTACAGACATCAGCTAGTGCCCTGAGTTGACTTGCAGTTATGTCTCCTGCTTCAAGTGTCAACGATACAGAGTGATAGCCCTTTTGCTTTTGTTCATAGGTGTTGTTTTTGCGCCAGCGTGAAAAACCATCTGGTATTGATTTTCCATCAGAGCCAGAAACTTGAATTGGATTTGAAATTTTTGCAGGCGTGTTGTCGATGTCTAGCGTAACCACAACTGACTGGGTTGCCCTGACAACTGCTCTTTCCTTGAAAACCAGATTCTGGAATTGTTCCCAGCCCATTTGATCAACTAGATACCTCATTCTGTTTCTGGCAGTGTTCTTCCTGTCTCCAAGTCTGTCAAATATTCTAAGTACCGCAATTGAGGTGTACAACAAGTCTTCCTCTGGCGTAAAGTCTTCAAGCTGGTGTCCAACAAACGACTTGTTACCAAGACCACCGCCAAGAAAAATCTTAAATCCACGCTGAGATTTTCCGCCAATTGATCTTATTTGCGGAATTAGTCCAACGTCAGTCATTCTTACCATTCCGTGTTTTTCGCAGCACGTGAAATTGAATTTGAACTTTCGCGGCAAGGCCTGATTTAGTGGATTTCTAAGGAAAAACTTGGCAGTTGCAATTGCATACGGGGTAGCATCAAACTCTTCTGCGTCACAGACGCCCGCAAGCGGACTGCACATTACATTTCTAACGGCATTCCCACATGCCTCACGTGACGTAAGGCCAACATCTGCCAGCCCGCGCATTATTTCAGATACGTCTTCTAAGATCACCCAGTGAAGCTGGATGTTTTGTCTTGTCGATACGTGTGCGCTTCCTATTGAGAACGCCTCGCTAAGATGTGCCAGTCTTTCTAATTGGTTTGGATAAATTTCTCCTGCAGGGAGCTTAATCCTCACCATTGCGTAATCGTCAGTCATCCTGGTGCCATACGCACCATGTTGTAAACGGAATCGCCTAAAAGAATCAGAGTCTATTTTGCCCTGCCTGAAGAGTTTGACAGTCTTTGCAAAATTTTCAGCCTCCTCTACCCTTGCCCAGTTGATTTTTGGGGGTTTTCCGTCCCTTGCCGGTTTTACTACAGTGCTACTCAAATTCACATAAGCTTTTTTAAATTTAGATATAAATTTTTGAAAGAAGGTATTTTCGTCACAATACCTTAGATGGGAGTCATAATTTTCCACATTATTGGATGTATCAGAGGTTAGTGTCGCCTAATCGGATCTGCGTAAGCTTTTTTTCTTGGAATTTTCAACCAAATTCATAGCAAAGTAACCATACCGGCAGTATATGGTGGGTTCTCTCACCATATACTGAAAATCATGTTTCTGACAATAAACTATTAATTGGTTCTAACAAGTCTAAATTCATGCAAAGCACATCAGTTGCAGAAAAGACGAAAATTTTCACAGATGTCAGCGAAGCTCAAATAACAAGAGCCATTGCAGACGAGTTCTTCTCAGTTTTCACAGATCACATCACATCAGACGTAATAATTATCGGGGCAGGCCCAGCCGGACTTACGGCAGGACGCGAGCTCTCACTTATGGGCTACAAAGTTTTGATTATCGAGCAGAACAACTACCTTGGCGGAGGCTACTGGCTTGGCGGATACATGATGAATCCAGTCACGGTGCGCGCACCTGCACAAAAGATATGGGACGAGTTAGGCATTCCGTACAAAAAAGTCTCAGACGGACTATACATTACTGCAGGCCCCCACGCGGTGTCAAAGCTAATAGCGGCCACGTGTGATGCAGGAGTAAAATTCCTCAATCTAACTAAATTCGATGATCTGGTTCTAAAATACGGAAGAGTGTCAGGATTGGTTGTCAACTGGATGCCAGTTTCTGCCCTACCAAGAAACATCACGTGTGTAGACCCAGTAGCACTGGAGGCAAAGATGGTAATTGATGCATCAGGTCACGACTCTGTAGCAGTAAAAAGACTGGTTGACAGAAAGCTTGTAGAATGGAAAGGAATGAATCCGATGTGGGTCGAAGACGGTGAGGATAAAGTGGTAGAGTACACAGGTGAAATTTACCCAGGATTGGTAATTGCTGGAATGTCAGTCACCGAGACGCACGGCCTTGCAAGAATGGGACCTACATTTGGCTCAATGTTGTTTTCTGGAAAGAGAGCAGCGGAAATCACGGCTGCAAAACTAAAAGAACTAAACAGAAGCTAATAATCCTGTGAGAGCGTCAAGAATTTTTCTATACGACGAGCCTTCCGTCCCAGAAATAGCCATCAGCAACTTGGCAGAGTTTTTACAAAATACATTTCACGTCAAGGCAATAAAACGAGAAAATATTTTCAAAAACGCAACCGAGGATACGGCGTATGATCTTGCATCATCAAGGGTTTTCAATATGCGCCAACCATTTCAAAGGCACGCCCCAACCAATGAGGAAATAGAATTTGAAAAACAGACGTTCCAGAACACATCCAAGGTTGAGAACATTGTACTTTATGACGGCTTTGAGTTTCAAAGAATAGTTTCATGTTTGGTACCAAGTGATGAGTTGACTGCAGAAGACTTCCATTTTGTTTTCACAAACAAGCTTACCTGCACTTTTGATTCTGGAGATTACAGATATCATGGAAGGGCGTTGATTGGAGCAAACCCATCCATCATTTCCACCACGGGGATAATCGAGGCACCAGCGAAACCGCGTGAATACTATATCGAATTAATGGCAAATTACGGGCAAGGACTAAACATTGAATCCATCAAGAAAAAATACCAAGGCACATACTTGGAATATCACGATTCACGCCTTGGAAAAATAATAGAGGGATACTGCTTACAGGCATTATTCTATTACATTACAGGCGAATCATTTTGTGATCTTTTAGACTGCAGATTAAACAACGCCCATTGGCAACGCGATCTTTTGTATTCGCAGATTGAATTTGGAAAACTCTGCGGCAAACATTCGGAAATTCTAAAAAACTGGATTACCTTGAATGACTTAAATTGTTGATATTTTTTACTCATATTCATGATGTCAGATGCTGGTTCTTCAGTACTAGTTGAAAGAGAGAGTCCAAGCAAACCGGAAAAAAAGAAAACAAAATACGACGTAGTCATAATTGGGGCAGGCCCAGCAGGATACACTGCTGGAATTTACTGCTCACGTGCAAGGCATGACACTTTGATAATATCCGGCATTTTGCCAGGAGGACAATTGATGAATACGACAGACGTTGAAAATTATCCAGGATTTTCAGACGGGATAATGGGCCCTGATCTTATGATCACGATGAGAAAGCAGACAGAGAGAATGGGAACTACTATAATTGACGACGAGGTAATTGACGTAGACTTTAGACATAGACCGTTTAAGATACTAACTGCATCAGAGGAATACGAATGCAAGGCAGTAATTATTGCAACTGGTGCATCGCCGAAAAAGCTAGGGCTGCCTGGAGAGACTACATTTGGCGGTAAGGGGGTATCATATTGCGCAACATGTGACGGACCATTTTTTAGAAATCAGGAAATAATAGTAGTCGGCGGAGGAGATTCTGCCATTGAAGAGGGCACGTTTTTGACAAAATTCGGCAGCAGGGTGCACATGATACACCGACGTGATGAGCTCAAAGCAAGTAAGGTAATGCAAGAAAGGGCCATGGCCAATCCAAAGATACAGTTTCATTGGAACAGCGAGATAACTGACATACAAGGCGATCAGAAGGTCCAAAAAGCAATATTAAGAAACGTAAAGACTGGAGAAATCACAACACTTACAGCTGGCGGAATATTTGTCGCAATTGGTCATACTCCAAATACCAGGATTTTTGAAAATCAGGTAGAGCTTGACTCTCAGGGATACATTGTTTTAAAAGATCACACCAAGACAAACGTGGAAGGCGTATTTGCCGCAGGAGACGTCCATGATCACAGGTACAGGCAAGCAATTACAGCCGCAGGATATGGATGCATGGCTGCAATCGACGTAGACAGATATCTAACTGAAAATAAACTCTAGTCAGTCTGTTCGGTTCGAACAGACATTCACAGAAAGAATCCCAGAAGATACCAAATTCCATGAACAGTTTTTCAAGGCGATAACATGTTTGCCGGAAAGACTAGCTTTAAGATCAGCGGAATGGTTGGAATAATCATCCTACTGTTAGGAATTACCATCCTGTTTGGCACATATCAGATGTCCAAAGTCAGTAAAGAAATCATAAACATTTCACAGGAATACGAGCCATTACAGAGCACTCTTGATGAAATCAAGTATCAGCAGGCAAACCAGATTGTAAATTTTGAAAAGATCAAATCAGGGCAATTATCAGAAGCAGACTCAGATATCGCAAAAGAAGAATTCTGGTCAAGTAACACCATCATAAAATCAAACATCATGCAGGGAAAGAAGCTAGCAGAGACAGGATACAACATGGCGTTGACAGATGTAATCGGAAGCGACTTTAAACAAATTCACAGGATGTTTCTAGACATAGAACAGACTCATAACGAATTTGAAGACCTAACAAAGGATTCGCTGGGTTCTGCTCAAAACGATTTTCTGCTAAAACAAATCGCATTAAAAGAAATGCAGTTCAAAGAGAAGATTTCTAGTGCGTCAAACGAGATCAAGGATCTCAACGAACAGTCAATCAACGCAATTGAGGATCATGAGCGTGGATGGCTAACAGTGCAAATCGGAATCATGGTAGTAGTTGGAATAATTGCAATTTCGCTTAGACATTTCATGCATGAGAATAATGCTGAGCTAAAAAAAGAGATAGAATCAAAAACACTAGAACTACAGGCAGCAAATAAAAAACTCCGGGATCTCGACAAGATGAAAGACGATTTCATAAGCATAGCATCTCACGAACTAAAAAGCCCCATTCAGCCAATCTTTGGCTTTGCAGAGCTTGCCCAATCAGGAGACATTGACCAAAAAGAAGCCTGGGATGGAGTGACCACGCTTGCAAAAAAATTACAAGATCTTGCAAACGACGTGCTGGATGTAACTAGAATTGAGAGTAATCGCCTAACACTGTATCAAGAAAAATTAAGAGTTAACGAATTAATTTTGGAAACAACCAGGATGCTAAAGACAGGACTAGACAAGAATATCAGAATCATAGAAGATCTTGATGACGACATCGAGATAGCATTAGACAGAAACCGGATCGAGCAGGTACTTCGAAACATCATCAATAATTCAATCAAATTTACAGAAAACGGTACAATTAGGATAAAGACGCTGATTAATAAAAAAGCAGATGAATTCATTGTCACAATAAGTGATACTGGTCTAGGAATACCAGAAGATGTTTTGCCCAACATTTTCGGCAAGTTTGTTACAAAGGGCCACGAAAGCGAGAACCAAGGTGGCAATGGGCTGGGTTTATTCCTGTGCAAAGGAATAGTTTCAGCACATGGAGGCAGAATCACTGCACGAAATAACAAAGATGGTGGAGCAACGTTTGAATTCTCGCTGCCTTTGACACAAAGAAAAACTGTCGATTCGCTGACCAATTAACACATTGTTCGTCTGGTTTAGACAGACTCTACTTAATGTATCAATCCACGAATCAAAAATTGAAAATGACTCTAAACATACTAGTTGCAGAAGACAATGCGTTTACCGTTACTCAGTACACAAAAATACTTGAGAAAAATGGACACAATGTAACTGTTGCAAGAGACGGTCAAGAGTGTCTAGAGAAATACACGCAGGAACTTACAAAGACAGAATTTGAATCATTAGACAAAAACCCATTTGACGTAGTTTTGTTAGACAACAACATGCCTAAAAAGAGCGGAGTCGAGGTAGCAAAAGAAATTTTAGATAAAAGACCAAATCAAAGAATTATTTTTGCCTCTGCCTACGACATAAATTCCCTACTCAAAGCGCCCGGAATAATACCAGAGTCTGTCGAAATTCTCGAAAAACCATTTTCATTAAATACGATGATTAGTAAAATCCAGACATAGGTTACAGATATACAATATTTGAAAGGTGTTTTGCCTCTTTAAGGGCATTATCAAAATCTCTTTCTGTGAAGATATTTTGCTGTGCATATAGGCTCTTGAATTTCCTTCCATCATCTGCAAAAATTCCCACCACGCACCCTTCACTTACAGGATAATTTTTCATTCCAGCATAAACTGCGGCAGACGACGGGCTAACGAGTAGTTTTTCTTTTTGGAATATTTCTTTGACGGCAGCAAACGCTTGTTCGTTTGTTATTGTTATCCAATCATCGACTACGTTTTCGCGCCTTAGGAATAAATCAGGCTTTGCGGATTCTTGAAAGTTACGCAATCCTTGAATCAAGTGATTTTGCTGTGGTTGGACTGCAATTGTTTTAACTTTAGGATTTTGTTCTTTGAGAAAAGCGGAGATTCCAGTTACAGTGCCCCCAGTTCCCACTCCTGTGAAGAAATGAGTTATCTCTCCTTCGGTTTGTTTCCAGATTTCAGGTCCAGTTCCATTGTAATGACCCATATAATTTGCCTCATTTGAATACTGATTAGGCGAGAAATACTTGTCAGGTCGGGATGACGCAATCGAGGTAGCAAGTGCAATGCTTTGGTCAGTTCCCGCGCCAACCTTTGGGCACAAATCATCGCTTGTTTGGTGAATCGTAGCGCCAAGATCAGAGATTATCTTTTTTGTTTCCTCGCTTGCCTTTTCTGGGATAACTATTTCGACTTTGTATCCAAGAATGCTAGCAATGCCAGTAAGCGCAATTCCGGTATTTCCAGATGTCGGCTCTATGATTATTGTCTCTCCGCGTTTTAGCCTACCCTTTTCTTCAGCGTCTTTAATCATCCAATATGCAGCCCTATCCTTGACAGAGCCAAACGGATTATGACTTTCTAGTTTTGCATAATAATTCACCTTACCATTTGATAACGATTCTAGTTTTACAAGCGGAGTATTCCCAATTCTGTTTAGTATGTCTACATCAGTCAGGACCTTGGTTGCCACTAACTATTTCACCTTTTTAATTGAAAATTCTAATTCAGTATCCCTTTTTTGAAGTGATAGGAGCTCATGTCCGGTTCGCTTGACCCATCGCGATATGTCTTCTTCAGCATTTGGATCATCTGCAAGAACGGTTAGCGTTTCGCCCACTTGCATTTTTTCAACTTCGATTTTTGTTCTAAATACAGGCTCTGGGCAGAACAATCCGCGCGCATCCAGTTTTTTAGTTGTTGCACTCATCGACATTTCTCAGAGGCTCATTTGTCATATTAAAATCTATTCAACTTAGTTTTAGCTAAATTCAGATTTCTGATAAATTATGCCGATTGTCAAATCAGATTGCAAGATATGCAGCCCCTACAGCAAGAGCATACACACAAGTGTGGATGACGATAAAACTTCTACAGCCACTTGCTACATTATAAAAAAATACTTGCGACAAATAAGCAAGTCACGTTTTTGTATAAAGATCAGATTGCCATTCGCAGCATATCTGCAATGTTTCTATTTCTTAACGGTGAAACGTCATAATCAAGCAGATTAATTTTCTTTGATATTCGCTTCATCAGATACACTGACAGTTTGTATATTAACGACCAGAGATAGCTGTTTTGATTCAAATCATACATTTTGAGCAACAGTGAAAACATCCATTGAGAGTTCGGATAATGTTCGCGTATGTATTCTGCAAGATAGTCCTTTGAGTTATTGATTTTATACTTGATGTGTTCAAGTGTTTCTTTTTCATGTGCGTATCCAGTGTTCTGTATGGTTATTCGATTATGCTTCATTGCATACAATACGTCATCAAGGGTGTTTTCCGATTCAACGAGATTTACGCATCGTCCAAGTGTTGAAAGAACGTGCGAGTCACTCCCGGCGACGCCAATTTTGTTATTGTCCAGTGAAAACTTGGTTGCGCGCGCGTTTGATATCACGTCCACGTTATTGCTATTGAAAATCTCAACCAAGTCAC
This sequence comes from uncultured Candidatus Nitrosotenuis sp., assembly GCA_964449865.1. Lineage (GTDB taxonomy): Archaea > Thermoproteota > Nitrososphaeria > Nitrososphaerales > Nitrosopumilaceae > Nitrosotenuis. The sequence goes on along the minus strand of CAYVBR010000015.1, from coordinate 77,965 downwards.
ACATCTTTGCCTTTTCTCTTAGAGCGTCAAGCAAGCTAAAAGGATGTGGTGCGCACGATACGGCATCTTGCTTGCGGATTTCATCGATTATTTCTTCTAACGTAAGACCTGCCCTGATTTCTTTTGATATCCCATACGCGATTACATGTGCGCCAGTGTTAGTTGTGATTTCTTCTGCAGGCAAAATTTGGATCTGTTTGTATTTTGAGTGATCGTTTTTGTATTCCAGTATTTGCCTATACCCATTCAAAGTGTTGTGGTTTGTTACAAAAAGCGCATCAAGACCAAGGGCATGGGATCTTTCCAGTTGTTCAGATATTGTGATATCACAATCATACGGTGCCTCGTCTTCACCCACATGAAAATTTGAAAAAGTGTTGTGACAGTGCAGTTCGGTCTTTAGATAGTTCAATCAATTGGAAATTTTTTTCGTTATTATTATAATCTTTTTTCTATATTACCTAAATAGATCAGTCTTTTCTGATCGAATTAGCGGTTTTACTGTATCATTGGAAGGATTAAAATCAAAATTGCGAATTATTGCAAACGGGCAGTTCTTAGTTTTTTTCATTACAAGCTCTGCAGCACTGCAGAGCTCGTCCACTTCGGCAATGGCAGTAATGCGCAATATCCTTCCAAAAGTATCCTTTGTTCCAGCATAATCATTGATTGGCTTCATTCCAGACACGCCGATTGCACAATTTGTTTGGCCTTCACGGAAAGGTCTGCCAAACGTATCGGCTATCAAAACGGCGATCGTTTTTCCAGTCGTTTCTTTTAGCTTAGTATGAAAGTTTGATGCGGATTTATCAGGGTCTTCTGGAAGCATTGCTGCAAATCCATGAGGAAGGTTGCTTTCATCAACACCTGCATTTGCGCAGATAAAACCATGCTTTGTTTCGGTGATCAGAATGCGATTTTCCATCCGGACTATCCTTCTTGTTTCGTAGAGAATAACTTCGATTAGCCTAGGATCCTTTTCATATTCTGCCGCAATTCCAACAGCAAGAAGAGATGGAATCACGCCACTTAGATCAACTAGTCTTCCCTCTTGCTTTGATATCACTTTTTGTGATATTACTATAATGTCGCCATCCAACAGACCCTTGTACGAGGACGTAAAAATCTTTACCAGATCGTCGCCTTGCTTAATTTCCTTATCCGTGATAACTGGAATTATTTCAAGTGACATCAGTGTTACGCAGTGGTGTCTTTTATTAAAATCTAGTAAGGTTAGGCGATAGTTTGAAGCTGTAAGTTTGTCTTGTAGTGTTTGTTTATTATGCCAATTAGGTTTGAGAGGTTTTTTTCTTCAATGATCACATTTGCCCTTTCTTTTACGACGTCTTGAGCCCTAAACGCAATTCCAAGACCGCAGATATCAAAAAGCGTCAAGTCATTTGCGCCGTCGACTGTGACTATTATATCGTCCTTGTTTTCCTGCCATTCTGCAATTTTTACTCGTGCCGATTTTGCTTTGTCGGAAGTAACATGGATTTGTACGTCATCGAGTTTTCCGTCCTTGAATACAAGCTCGTTAGAATACACGTAGTCAAGACCCAATTCTTCTTTTAGCCTATCAGTCATAATAGTAAATCCTCCAGAAACAGCAAGCAGTTTCCAGCCAGCGGCTTTTAGCACGCGGCATGTCTCCTTTGCACCAGTCATTATTGGCAGGTCGTCGGCTACTTGCTTACACGTATCATAACTTAATCCTCGCAAAGCATGAACACGAGTTCTTAACCCATCTTCCCAGTTTATCAGTCCTTGAATTCCCTTTCTGGTTATTTCCCAGATTTCTTTTTCCTTGTTTATCTTTTCTGCAAGAATCGGCAAATATTCTGCGTCAAAGAGCACTCCCTCTACATCAAAAATTGCAAGCAATTGTTTCCAATTTTTGGAAAAAATCTATCAATATAAAAGTTGAAGTTTGTTTTCAGATCGCATACCCATAGTAATAAATCACGGTAGGAAAATTGTCAAAACATGGGCGAGCTTGAGCACAAGTATGAAGTCGAAGTAAAGACAGCTGAAAAACTGCAAAAACTTCCAGAAGAGGTCAAAGACGAACTAAAGGCGTCCGGGATGATGGACGATAAAGGAAAACTCAAACTCAAAGGCGTCAGCCCAAAAATGCTAAAGAAAATGAAGCAAGAGTACGTCGAGTGCCCAGTTTTAAAACAAGACATTCAGTTTGTCCAGTGTTTTGTCTGTCCCAATTTCCAAAGCAGAGTGATGGGAAAAGTGCTTTGTAAAGGGGATTCACTTAAAAAATAGACTGAATTTAAATTCAAAATTTTAAGAAAACTAAGGCGAAGAATCAAGTCTAACAACCAGACAGAATATCACAACTGCGTTTGGGTTCTTCACTGCTAAGAAAAGCTCATTAGTCAAAATTTTTGTCACATATGCATTGAGTAAAGAAAGTGTCGGAATTACAGTTTCAAAAAGCGCAGACTTTAGCGAATGGTATACACAAGTCGTTTTAAAGGCACAACTTGCAGACTATGCCCCAGTAAAAGGACTCATAGTCCTCAGACCGGACGGATACGCAATTTGGGAATCAATAAGGGAAACACTAGATGAAAAATTCAAGATAACAGGACACAGAAACGGCTTTTTGCCGGTGCTCATTCCAGAGTCACTTCTCACAAAAGAAAAAGACCATTTTGCAGGATTCAATCCGGAGGTTTTTTGGGTAACGCATTCCGGAGATGCTGAAATTGGAGACAGGCTAGCGTTACGCCCCACATCTGAGACACTGGCATACTCGATGTACGCCAAATGGATTCACAGTTGGCGGGACTTGCCACTTAAGATCAATTTTTGGAACACTGCGTTGAGGGCAGAAATCAAAGCAACAAAGCCATTTCTTAGAACATCTGAATTCTTGTGGCAGGAAGGTCACACAGTGCATGCAACACGTGAAGAAGCAGAGAAAGAGGTCTTTGACATTTTAGAGATTTATAAAAACACGGTTGAGCAGACACTTGCAATCCCAGTAATCACAGGAAAGAAGAGCGAGAAAGAAAAATTCGTCGGAGCAGTATACACGACGGCAATTGAGTCCATAATGCCAGACGGCAAGGCATTGCAAATGGGAACGTCTCATTTTCTTGGCCAAAATTTTTCAAAGCCGTTTGAGGTCAAGTTCCTTGATAAAAACAATGTAGAGACGTTTGCGTGGCAGACATCGTGGGGGGTATCATGGAGATTGATTGGTGCCATGATAATGGTTCATGGAGACGACAAAGGACTTGTACTACCGCCAAGAGTTGCCCCAATCCAGATAGTCATTGTGCCAATTTATTATTCAGAAAAAGATGCAGGCAGAGTCATACTAAAAGCAGACGAAATTGAAAAAATGCTGCAAGGCAAAGGATTGCGCGTACACGTAGACAGAAGAGACGAACTCACACCGGGCTTCAAGTTCAACGATTGGGAGCTAAAAGGGGTTCCACTGCGAATAGAAATAGGCCCAAAGGATCTTGACAAAAGCAAAGTCACAGTAGCCAGACGCCACAATAGGCAAAAATCAGACTTGCCACTTGACAAAATAGAATCAGACATCGAATCCATACTACAGCAGGTTCAAGACGAGATGTTTGTTGCAGCAAAAAAAATCCTTGAAGAGAAAACGGTGAGTGTAACAGACTATGGCAAGTTCAAATCAGAAGTCGAAAATGGCTCATTCATTAGCACACACTGGTGTGGAAAGACGTCCTGTGAAGAAAAAATCAAAGAGGAGACCATGGCGGACATCCGAGTCATCCCATTTGGAAGCGAAGACACTACTGGAAAATGCGTATACTGTAATGAAAAAAGTGCAGTAAGTGCAATATTTGCTCGTGCTTATTGAGCCCCAATTCTTGATATAGGATACGGCACAATTCAGACACATTGGACGAAATCTTAATTGTTGAAGGTTTGCAGAAGCACTTTATCAAAACAAACTGGTTAGGAAAACAGTCCTCGCCAGTAAGAGCAGTCGACGGGATTTCATTTTCAGTAAAACGCGGAGAAATCTTTGTTTTGGCCGGAGAATCAGGTTCCGGCAAATCCACCATCGCAAAACTAATTTTAAAATCAATTAACTCAGATGCAGGAAAAATAATCTTTGACGGAACTGAGATTACTGACAAAAAAGAACACCTAAAGAAAATCAGAATGGGTTGCCAGATGGTCTACCAAGATCCATACGATTCCATAAATCCAAGAATGAAAATAAAGGATATAATTTCAGAGCCAATCGAAATTCATAAAATTGCAGATTCAAAACAACGTGAAGAATTAGTCAGAAAGGCGTTACACGAAGTAAGGCTAGATCCTATAGACGAAATTATGGAAAAATATCCAGCAATGCTATCAGGTGGACAAAGGCAGAGAGTAGTACTAGCAAGGGCACTTGTAATGAAGCCAAAATTGATCATTGCTGATGAGCCAGTATCTATGCTAGATGTATCAGTGAGAGCTGAAATTCTCGAACTCATGGAAGGCTTGCGTCAAAAACACAACATTTCATTTGTCTACATCACACACGACTTGGCAACTGCCAGATATTTTGGACACATGATTGCAATAGTATATCTTGGAAAAATAGTCGAGAGCGGTCCAATTAACGATGTTTTGCTTCATCCCAAGCACCCATACACGCAGGCATTACTTGACGCAATATCAGAACCAGACCCAAATAACATCTATAAAGAAAAAATAGTTCGAGTCAAAGAACCACGTGATATCGAAGCACATCACGGATGCAGATTTTATGCAAGATGTCCATATGCCTTTGAAAAGTGCCAAATCGAGCCCAAACTAGAAGATGTTGGAAATGGGAGAAAGGTGGCGTGTTTTGCCAAATTAGAATAGCGGCATTTAGTAAAATATTATTTTGCCAGAGTTAGCACTAGAGTATAATATTAGCATTATTTATTAATTTAAGAGCGGACAGATCTTTCATTGGTTTACATTCGAGCAAAGGCAGTCAAGGGTGAAAAATACCTCTACCTAGTTCGTAGCATTTGGGATTCAAAGAACAACACGTCAAGACAAGAAACCGTAAAGTACCTAGGAAAGGCATCAAACGTGACAAAGGAAGACATCCCATCAGAACATCAGAACGATCCAAAAATAATTTCGTTTTTAACATCAGATGAATTTGCAGACGGGCAGAAAAAAGAAGAAGTGCTGTCAAAAATAAGAGAGCAGTTGTTTAACTTTTTGATTAACGGAGACATAGAGACGGTAATAAAACTTTATGATGATTACAGGTCGACGTCTGGAACGACAAGCTTTTTTGAAAAAATTCTTACCCCAGTCATGTACAACATAGGAAAAAAATGGGCATCAAATAAGATCAGTGTTGCCGATGAACACGTATGCAGTAATGTCGCGCACAGCCTTGTAAAAATTATTTTGGACAGAAACATGATTCATTCATCAAAAAAGAAAATCGTGATTTGTACTCCAGATGGGGAACAGCACAATTTAGGAGTAAACGTTCTTGAATCATACATGCGATGCAGGGGATTCAAGGTGTACAATCTTTCTCCCTCTGAGCCACATGAGTCAGTTGTAAAATTTATCGAAAAAGTCAAGCCAGACATGGTATTTCTTTCGATAACTCTTACAGACAATATAAGGCCAGGCCAGAGGCTAGTGAAAAAAATTCGGGAAAAGTCGAAGATTCCAATATTTATCGGCGGCCAGGCAGTTAACAGTGACAAAGATTCAAAATTTGAGGCCAAAATTTTAAGAAATATCAGTCTAAACGAGATCCCAAAAGCGATTAGAGTAAGTTAGGCACTAGAATTATTTATTATCACTAGTTTATATGCCAAGTCGGCCAATACAGAGTAATGAAGTTAAGAAACCGACAAACACTGCCAAATTATGCAAATGTAAAGATAATTTCAATAGTTACTGCGTTTGCATTGTTATCTAGCATCATAACAATCTCTGCGGCATTTGGAGAAAATACAAACATAGAAAAAATTAAGACAAAATCAATTGAGAAAAAAGACATCACGAAGAAAATTGTTCAAGACAAAATAAAAAAAGAACCAAAACAAGCAACAGCAAAAAAAGTACAAACAACAAAACTACCACAAACAAATGCTACGGTACAACAAGTAAAGCCCCTAACAGATCCACTTGAAGTGCAAAAATCAGCATGTAAACAAAAAGAAACAGAACGAGAGCAGTACGAATGTGAAAAAGCCCTAAGAATAGCACAGACAGGTAATGATTTTAAGCAAAAATCAAAAAAATACATCGTCGGTCCTGTGACATTTTACTATCCAGGGGCCAAAGTTGAAAAAAGCAACAACATAGACATCCTTAATCTAAAATTTCTAGTTGAGAACACAGGATCAAAGGACAATGTTGCATTGTATTGCACAGGACCTGCAGCATGTAATTACGACATATCAGACGGTAAAACCACGTACAAGTATGCAGCAAACGACTTTACCAGCGGTCAGATAGTACTAAGACCAGGGATGTCAAAAGAGATGAACATCATGTTTGGACCAGCAATAGGATATGGAAGCTATGTACCGTTCAAGTACGACCCTGCAAAGCAGTACACATTCAATGTAAAGGAGTCCTGGGGAACATCAACAATTCCATTGGAACTAAAATAAAATCATTTTTCTTATTTTTTGCAGCATTGGATTTGTCGACTAGCTCGTGATAGAGGGCATACGTTTGTCCTTGTATGTTACAACGTGCGACACACCGTTTTTTGGATAAACACCGTAGATTAGTTTGGCTTTCTGTACCACAGAATCCTTGAGGGACACCATGATGAACTGGCTACCATTTGAGCGCTGCTCTATTATTTTGGCTAGCTTCTCAGCGTTTGGTGCATCCAAGTGTGCGTCAACCTCATCAAACAGGTAAAATACAGAAGGTTTGAGTTTCTGCAGGGCCAATACAAATACAATCGCCGCAAGCGTTTTTTCACCGCCAGAAATTGACGTTGATTCTCTTTTTGGTTTGTTTGGGAACTGGATAAGATAAGATATTCCGGAATTGAAAATGTCGTCCTCGTTTTGCAGTTCAAGCCACGCCTGTCCCCCAGTCATGGTGTTAAACGCTTCCCGTATTTCCTTGTCCACTTTATCAAACGCATCAAGGAATGTCTGACGCTTGTCTTTGTCAATTTCTTCGATAAACTTGACAATTGCGTTTCGTTCTTCTTCCAGTTCGTTCTTCCTGTCAGACATTGAGCGGTATCCATGAGATATTTCAAGGTAAGTTTCGGGGGCACTCGCGTTAAGCTTTGACGCAAGAGAGTTCATCTCAGATTCAAGTGAGTGCAAAATTGGATCAACTTCAAACGTCTCTGTGATCTCTTCGTAGCCGTATTTTTCAAGAATCTTCTGGATTTTTACCTCGTTTTCCACAATATCGCGAATGTCCCTTGAGAGAGAATCGGATTGTCTTTCACGCGAGTTAATTTCGCGTATAAAGAATCGTTCCCGCTCATTTAGCTTGCCCAAGAGTTCATCGAATTCCTGTAGTTTTGATATAGATGTGCCCGACGTGGAGATTAGAATTTGTTCTTTTTCCCTCAGCTTTATCAGGTTTTCATTTGCAGATTCTTTTTCTTTTACCAGTACATTGAGTCTTGATTCAATGTCGTGTTTTTCGTGATTAAGTGATGACTGTTCTTCGTGTAGATTTCGCATCTTTGTTTTCTCGCCAAGTTCCTGTGCAGACAAGGTGGCAACCTGGGACTCTTTCTCTCGAAGTTCATTTATGATAGATGATTGTCTTGCCATAACGGAGGTACGCTTTTCATTGAGTCGGTTAAGCTCGTTTGCAATACGGCTGTTTTCTCCGTCAGCATAGTTATCATGTACAAGCGAGATTCTTTCCTCAAGGGACGCAAGATATGATTCTTCTTTTGCAAGATCCATGCGAAGTCTCTCATCGTGCCTCTCAAGTTGTGATATCCTTGTTTCGAGCTGGGATTTCATCTTGTCAATTGAGGTTATCTTGAATTTCAGGTCAGAGTAACTCATATCTGCGTTCGAGAGGCCGGTTTCTGAAATTGAGAGTCGGCCCTGATAGTTTTGTATTATGCCCTCCACTTTCTTTAGGGAAAATCTCTTCTTTTGGATGTACTTTTTTAGCAGGTTTATCGATTGAACAAGACCGTCAACTGAGGTACTCATCGAGATGATTTTTGTGAGCTTTGAAATCTTGGAGTTGATGTCAATGATTACGGCACTTGCCTTTGCTTCAAAGAATTCGCCTTCCAAAGTCACAGTTTTGTAGCCTGACTTTGAGACACGAATTGCCGCATCCCTAGAATCGACTAGAACCACATTTCCAAACAAAAATGTCTTAAGCGGTGCGTATTTTTCATCGCATTTTACAAAATCGGAAAGCACTCCTACAACAGACGAGTCGTTTGGCAGAGTCAGGCGGAAATTAGGTATTGCCTCCAGTGGAATTATTTTCAGTTTAGGAAGCTTTCTTGTTCGAGCAACTTCTGCCAGGCTCAAAAGAGTTGCAAAATCCTTAACCACGAAAGACTTTATCCAATCAGACGCGCCAGCCAAGACTGCCCGCTCGTATTGTCTATCCCAGGATATCATCTCATAGACTAGTCCCTCGATTCCAAGTTCTGCACTGTGCTCTTTGAGGTTTGCAATGGTATAGTCTTCGTGCATTATCCCTTTTACGACTTTGATTTTTGCATCATATTGTGCTGCGGCCTTACTTGCCTTCTCCAGAATAAGTGAAATTTCGTCAATATCATTTTCGATTCGTGCATGCTTTGTGGTTTGAGTTGAAATTCTTGATTTTAATTCAGTAATTGTGTCCTTGTGATTTGTTCTAATCGATTCCAGTCTTATTTTTAGCAATTCAAGTTTTTTTGATTCTTCTATTATGTCCGCATGTCTTTGTTTATTGCCGTCAATCTTTGTTTTGATGTCTTGGATATCAGAAGTTATTTTTCCAAATGTCACTTTAGCTTGATTCAGCTTTGTTGTGAGACTCTGGATTTTTGTGTCGATCTCTTTTCTTTGTGCAATGACCTGTGCTTGCTGCCTATACACCTGAGAGCTTTCAGATTCGATCAATTTTACTTCTTGATATACTTGGTTCTTTTCTTCCCTGATTTGTGCAAGCAGTGTTTTTTGCTCGGTAATTTGCGATTCTATGGCAAGCCTTGCCTGATGAAGAGACTCTAATTCGATTGCGATTTCAGGCAGACGTGTCTGAATCTGGCTCAGTCGCCTAGTCTTTGTCAGGGTTTCAGTGTTGGCACTTTCATACAACTGCATTGCAGCGCTAAGCTCGGAGTCAATTGCAGCCTTTGCGTGGTTGTAGGCATTTGCTTCTGCCATAAATGATGATTTTTGAGCCTCCAGTTCCGAAATTTCCTTTTTGATCGCAGTTCTCTCCTCGTCAAGCTTCTTTGTCTCAGATACAAGCGAGTTCATACTACGCTCCTTTGACAGTTTCTCAGTCTGAATTACCTTCATTTTGTTTGATGCCGAAATTGCGTGTAGTCGTCCCAGTTCGCGGTTTATCAGTTCGTATCTTAGCTTTAGGTTTCTTTCAACTTCCAGCTCATCGATTCTCTTTTTGATTTCATCCATTCTTGCCAGGGCAACCTCTAGTCGCCTATCTGCATCCTCTAACTGTTTGATGGATTCTGACTTTTTTTCATCAAAATACGACAGGCCGATCAGGTCTTCAATTACAGTTCTTTTTTCCTCTGCAGTGAATTCAGAAATTCTTGTAACAGTTCCCTGCTGTACGGCATTAAGTTGATTTAGGCTGGCATTTGCAACTTCCAGAAGATCAAGTATCTGGTTGCGGTTTGTTTGCTTTTGATTTAGATAGTATGTGTTTTCGCCCTGCTCATCCATCTCTCTTGTTATAACAACAGAATTGGAATCAACTGGGATCTTTCTGTCTGAGTTATCAAATTGAAGGCTCACGCGTGCCATCTTTGGTCCGCGTCGGGTTCCTTCAATATCATGGATCAAAGATCGTAGTTTGTCCACCCTCATTATCTTCGGCCTGTTTTCACCTAGTGCAAAAATTATCGCATCAAGTATGTTACTTTTACCAGATCCGTTCGGGCCCGAGATAGATACTAGTCCGGGCTCAAAGTTTACAGTACTGTTTGTGAAACCAAATGATTTGAAGCCAAAAATGTCAACCTTTTTGATATGAACCAATGATTATCTTTCAGAAACTGGTTTGTTAATCAAATACTGACAAGTTTAGTTGACTAAATTATGCTGTTTTGTTTAGTTTGGAACGGGTTTTTTTTACACGATACGAAAAATGTCGTAGTGGGGACATTTCATCCAGACCACGCCTGAGATACCAGATAGAAAGCCATTACACTCACAGCACAAAACCATTTGTTCACGCACCATATCGTGCCCATTTACGTATAATTAGGTCAAAGCCGAAACAAATGCATTTGATAAAGATAGGCATAGTTCAGACCCGTACGTACGGCTCTAACGAAGCTGGAATTGGTGCCGCAGCCAAACTAGTAGAGAAACTTGGAAAACAGGAAACAGACATAGTTTGTCTTCCAGAGCAATGGCTAAAGGAGAACAGGATCGCCAGCTACGATGTCGAGTTTTCAAGATTCAAGAAAATTGCAAAAGAGTATTCCATGACTGTCATTCCAGGCGCATTTTATGAGAAAAGAGAAAGCAGATACATAATTTCATCCCCAGTTATAGACACGACTGGCGAAATCATCGGAGCTCAGGAAAAGATTCACCCGTTTGACTACGAAAAGGATCTAATCAAACCAGGCACAGATGCCAAGATATTCAAAACTGCATGCAAATTCGGCATAATAATTTGCTATGACATGGTGTTTTCAGACGTAGCAGAAAGATTGGTAAAGAAAGGCGCACAGGTGCTGCTTTCCCCCTCAAGGATAGTGAAGAGAGGAATTGCTCCATGGCACTTGTACGTGCAGGTAAGGGCGCTAGAAAACCGCATTCCAATATTGGCCGCAAACGTGCAAAACAATCGCTTTGGTGGAAACAGCATGATTGTGAGTTTGCATGAACAAGACAAGGTAATGATACCAAGGACGCTAACTCTGAAGGGAGAATCTGCAAAATCATTAGAGTTCGATCTAACAAAATACAAAAAGAGCCGCAAAAGGAGATTTTCTGACCACAGAAAGTTTACCTAAAATCCTGAAGGATTCTGGTAAAAGTATATCAGTATTAATTTAGAACGTTCATCTATGTTTCCACGACTTTGGGTAAAGGAGCTCAAGTCGATAGACCTAGAAGGAGGATATCTCATTGACGGGTTTCCATCAATTGGGTTCACAAGCGCAATTGCAAGCGAATCACTGATGCACTCTGCGCCATACGAGCTTGTTGGATTTATCGACTCGCTTGATTTTCCAACGGTTTCCATAATTAAAGACGGGGTACCAAACTATGCAACCCGTATTTTCGTAAATAAGGATCTCAAGGTAGGAGTTTTTACTTCGTATTTGACAATCGGTGAGCCACATCATAGAACAATTGCACGACTGATGCTAAGATGGGCAAAAAAGCACAAGTGTTCACTGGTTGTCAGTAGCGCACCGATGAAAGTGCCAGCAGAACATGCGGATCAAGTAATTGCAGTAGGCAGTACCGCAGAGGCAAGAGAGAAGATCAAGCAGGCAGGAATGACAGTATTGCAAAACGGCACCATACCAGGAGTTCCAGGAGCATTACTCAATGATGGAATGCTAAACAATCAAAGCGTAATAGTTGTCCTAGTTGACGTAGATGAGTCAGGTCCAGACTTCAAGTCAAGCGTACGTCTGTGTATGGCAATGTCAAAGCTTTTGCCAGGAGTATCGTGTGATCTTGCATTAATGCAAAAACAGACAGAAATTGTAGAAAAAGAAATCAGGGAAAGGGAAAAGGAAACAAGTGCAATTAAGAAATCAATGTACGGCTAGCACATGCAAGACTTTTTCCAGTTTGGCATTGCAGTAGTGATAATTTCAGCGTCAGGAGTCATGTCGCCTGGGCCATTGTTTGTAGCAACAGTTGCAAACGGCATAAGGCAGGGTGCAAGGGCAGGACTCAAGATAGCATTAGGGCACACACTAGTAGAACTACCGCTTGTGATCTTAATCGGGCTTGGAATTTTGTCACTTGATGCAATGCCCCAATTTAGGATTCTAATTGGAGTTTTGGGAGCCCTAAGTATTTTCGGATTTGCAGGGCTACAGATAGCATCAATACTAAAAAAAGATATCACACACCACAAATCCAAATACGGTTCGTTTCTTACAGGCATACTCCTGACAGGGCTGAATCCATTTTTTCTGATATGGTGGTTTACAATTGGGTTTAAGCTTATTTCGGATGCGCTCTTGTTGTGGTCGATGTGGGGAATTTTGATAATGTTCGGGCTACACATTTGGATGGACTATGCATGGCTGGTTTTGGTTTCGTTCCTTTCTTCAAGAGGGAAAGTGTTTCTTTCAAACAAGAGATACAAAATAGGTATGATCGGAATCAACATCATCCTAATTTATTTTGGAATATCATTTATCTTGCAGACAAAAATCTAACCACAGTCAAGAATATCAAATTCAGTTTCACATTCATTGTTCAAACTTACTATTTTATCCACCAAGACCACACATTGTTGCGGATCCTGCAATTTTTTGTATTCTTCAATTTGCGACATCGTGTAAAGTTGCTTCAGCGAGCACGAGTTAAGCGCTTGAATTAGAACGAGTCCAACTATTACAGAAACGCCAATCAGAACAACTATTTTCTTATTCTTTTGTAATGTCAATTTCTATGGTGGAAACGTTTCTTGTTTTTCCATCTTGTGATAAAAGCGAATCGGACGAAATGCGAACGTCTTTAATTTTGTAGCCCACCGTGTTCATTCGTTTTACAATCATTTGAGATACGTCGACCGCTTGTGTAATTCTCTGACCTCTTGCTTTTATCGTCACAAACGACTGGTTTGAAAGCTGTGTAAGCGTAGCTGTGACATACGTCATTATTGGTTTTGTCCCAACAAAAATCACGTCACGTGTCTTTCTCGAATCTTCTTCGTCTGTGGATTTTATTTCGTCTACTGCAGTGTTATCTTTGAGCTTTTGCGATTCTGTAAAGATTTCTTCGGCTTCAGTAGGTATGTCTTCGCTCATTTTGTTTTGGCCTTAGGCTGTTCCTGCCCTTCGGCGTTTATTTAATGTTTAATATTTTCTTGCTGAACATAGCGTTCAATAATTTTTTCAATTTCGTCTGGATCAGAACAGGTTTTGACAGATTCAACTAAATCCTTTTCCTCGATTTCGTAACAGTTTAGAAATTCCTGGTCATCTTTGTAGACTAGAACCACCTTCTCATTGTGGATACAGTAATACATTTTTTCTTTTTCCATGTTTTCAGGCTTCATTTTGACGCCATTTTCATCGACAGATAACGGATAAACCACAAATGCCAATGCGTGTATCGATATTTAGATTCTTAGAATGATTCGATATTGTAATAAGGATTTTTTCCCATACCAAACACATGTCAGAGAAGATTGTGCTGCACGTGGATTTTGATTATTTTTACGCCCAGTGTGAAGAGATCAGAAATCCCAACCTGAGGACAAAACCTGTCGCAGTGTGCATATTTTCAGATAGGGGTGGAGATAGTGGAGCGATAGCAACTGCAAACTACATTGCAAGAAAATACGGAGTAAAGTCAGGTATGCCGATTAAATTTGCAAAAGCTCGCCTAAAACAGATTCCGGATGCTACCTTTTTGCCTGCAGATTTTCCATATTATTCAGATATTTCTGAAAAAGCAATGGAAATAATGAAAGACTATGCAGGCGTTTTCGAATACGTTGGACGAGACGAAGCATATCTAGATGTGACAAAAAGAACACAGAATAATTTCAAAAATGCAAGTCATCTTGCCCAACAGCTCAAAAACCAAATAAGAAACGAAATCAAAATGACTTGCTCAGTTGGCGTATCAGTAAATAAGATTGTCTCAAAGATTGCTTCAAGTCATAAGAAGCCAGACGGATTGACAGTTATAGAGCCGCAGAACACAGAGTCGTTTTTGTCACCGCTTAAAGTAAGCGACATTCCAGGAATAGGCAAGGTTACCGAAGAAAAACTTCGCGAAATAAACCTAAACACAATCGAAGAGCTGCGTAAAGTTGACATTTTTACCCTAAACAAAATGTTTGGTAGAAAGATTTCGATTTACATCTATAATGCCGCAAGGGGCATAGATGACGACCCAGTAGCTGAAAGACAGCCAACCATCCAATACAGCAGGATAATCACATTAAAAAAAGATTCAAAGGAACTAGATTTCCTTGCAAGTAGCCTTGACGAAATATGTGTCGACGTGTATGAGGCCGCAGTGAAAAATAAAAAAATGTTCAAATCAGTAGGAATCCAATTCATACAATCAGATTTAGCAAGCAAGACAAAGTCGAGAATGCTCAAAAATCCAACATTTAGCCTTGAGGAGCTAAAAAAGACAGCGCATCAGTTGCTAGAGGAAGTACTGACTGAACAGACACAAAACGTTAGAAGGCTAGGAGTGAAAATTTCAGAGCTATCAGACCTGCAAGGGCAAAGTTCGCTTACTAATTTCTTTTAAGATGCAAGCCGTTTCATTCGCTTTGTTTCAATTGACGTTACAATAAGCAGGAATATGAAAATCCAAGGCAGGAACATTATTTCCCCTGCGACACCATGAAACTCTTCGAACTTGGCAGGATCAGTAGAGACCTTGAGCACAAATATCGACAGTGAAAATATCCTAATCATGTTTATCCCAATTGTTCCAAGGATTCCAATGACAAAATACACCGCCTTTCGTTTTCGCTCAATGTTCATCTTTAGCAAAAACGCCATCATGACAAGCGAGTAGATTATAATGCTATGAACCCCAGCTGACGGCCAGAATACCTGTAGTGCCATCGGCCCATGTTCTCCTCTCAGCAGCATCAGATTTTCTTTAGCAATTGCGGTGCCAAGATCCAAACTATTGATTATCCACACGTTTGCCTTTACTAGATACGGGACCACATATTGAAGCGGTCCAAGTGTGTCATATGGAAAGAATGCGTCAAGTGAGAGAATTGCAGCACTTCCGCAAAGAAAGATGGGCCCAGCTGGGGCAATGCGTATCCATTTCTTCCCAAACAGTATGCTTACTACTGCAATCAAAAACACGCCCATGACAACAAAATCCCACATCCATGTCCACGAGTCTACAAGATGTACGTTAAACTGAGGAGCCACCTGCACTAGGTAGTCCTTCAGACTGTGTTCTCGCATCACAAGATATGCAATAGCAGCACCAGCAAGCGGGATTGTTGCAAGTACCCTTTTTTTAGACACTTGAAGTTTAACTCCAATTAGCTCTGCCACAATGAATGCCATCGCAAAGAGAAAACCTCCGCGCCCCTGGTTCCAGCTCAGACTAAACGTGTCAGGATATACGACAAGCGCAAACAAGACAGGACTGATAATGATTACGATTGCAATAAGCAGAGTTTTATTTTGCAATACAGTTTGTTAACCTCAAATGAATAAAAACTAAGCAATGATTACAGGTTCTTGCGTTATTGTTTTCTCTTTATTGTTAGAGTTTTTTGTATCTCATTTATGCCGCTGATGAATTTTTGTTTTGCGTCATATTCGTTTGATACCTTCACTATTATTTCAGATGAGGAGAGCAACACATCTTTTACAACTATAGGAATGCTCAGGCCAAGCAACTCCCCAAGAAACTCAAACAGATTCTGAAATTTTGCAGAGTCCCTATAATGGAACAAGACATTTCCATCTCTGAATACAGGTTTTGGGTCAAGCGGAATTATCAGTTCTGGGGAGCTAATCTCGGCAATGAATGTGTTAGTGTCCTTTTTGATTGACGTTGCAAGCAGATCCTTTTGTGATTCAAGATTAAGTTTCATTTTTTCTAGTTGCTCCATTTGGTCTTCATACTGGACTCCTATCATTTTTGCAAATGTAGATTCTGTCGGTTTTTTTAGCGGTAATTCGTGGAGCCGCATGTTTACTGACTTGAGTTCCTCATCTACCTGATGCAGATTGACTCGCTCAGACTTGACTTTTTTTGCCAAATCTTCTAAAAAATTGAAATCAGCCATAATTACGAAACCTGTCTCAGCTAAACTGGTGCACTACATCCATCAGGCTTTGCTTAAAGTCCTCGGTGGTTAGTCCCCATTTGCCGTACTCGTCTTTGTATGCATCCCAAGATTCCTCTGCCTCTCGTGCAATGTCTAAAATCTTAGGACCGATTGCCTTTGTGTTGACAAGTATTGTGACATTTGCCTGCTCTTTATCTAGAATTGGGATCTTGACAAATATCATTCTCGAGTCCTCGATGTTGAATTTGTCTTTGATTACGCGTTTGAGAACTTCTCTTTCTTTGATGTCAAATTCTCCCTTTACTTTTACCAGAGCACAGCATGAGTCCTTTGGTCCGCCGTGATCTCTAACATCGGTTTCATCAACATCAAACAGCAAGGCATCTTGCTTTTTGCTAATGTTTTCAATGATTGAATCCATCGTGTTGTGCTTGTTGCCAGTTAGTTGGTCAAGGCTCCACTGATCTTCATCTGGTAAGACAGGTATTGCCCATGGAATTGCAAACTTGGGTCGTTTCGTCGCAAGCCATGTCCTATAGTTAGACATGTCCCACTCAGTTTCTCTTGCAAATGATGAGACATACATGGATATGGCGTTTGCCGCAATCAGATTCATTCCCTTGTAGTCCTTCCACCCAACTTCGTGTTCTTTTGGAAGATCATCGATAATAGACGGAATCTTTTCTACGCGTTTTTCAAACTTGTGTGCGATTTCCCGTAATCGTTTATTGGAAAATAGAATTGAACAGTCGCTGAATTTAATTTGGTATTCAAGATTCATTACAATGTTAATTGCTGCCGCCTCTAAGATCACAGGATCCCAGCCAAACTCTGGAAGCAGTCCAAGTGTCGCAATTGTTGCGTGTTCTTTTGTATTGCTTCGAATAAACTCGATAAATGAGCATGCAAATGAGCTTCCGGTTCCGCCGCCCATGGCAAACGGTACCACGTAGCCCCGTACTGGTTCAGGGGATAATGCCGATAGGTGTTTGGCAAAATCCCATTTTTGGGTTATTTCGTTTTTGAATCTATAACGTCCTTCTGCCCAGTTTCTTGCAGCACCGCCTGCTCCGTGAATCACGTGTTTGTCGCGCAGTGCAAAGAGATCAGGATATGATTGTAAAATAAGATTAGCAGCTCTTGGGTCAAGATCAACTAGCAGTGCCCTTGGGATTAACGGAGTTTCCCCTCCAGTATAAGTTCCAGGGAAACGTAAAATTGTACTACCGTATCTTTTTAGAATTCGAGATTCGTCTTTACTATCTTTTAAGACAGGTTTTAGTGGGTCTGCGCCTACATCTAGCAGCAGCCTACGGTACGATTCTGCCCCAAGGCCGATTCCACAGTGACCAAAACAGGTCATCAATACTGGCGCTGGTGGGAGTGGTGCTGTACCTTGAGCCATAATTACACCACGGGTAGTTTGGACTTTAACCAATCAGTGTAAGAAAGTAAAGTTTCTGCTTGATCGTTGTAGACGTTTGTCCAAATCATGAATAAGTTATGGCTTGTTTTGCATTTAAGACTTAGGAAGAATTCATACTATCAATCGATAATGTCAAAAATAGTCTGCAATTGACTTTTGTTTTAGCATTTTCAACATGGTTCCTTTTGAAATCCATTCATTCTTACTAATGCTCATGTGTTTGCAAGCCAGGTTCAATCCGTCATCTATGGTCTCTGCCATGACTGGGATTTTTGACATCGCGTTTCTGATTGCCTCTCTTACCTGCCACACTCCAACTGGTACTGCATATTCTGGTCTTATTTCTCGCAGAACAAGAACGCCAGCCTGTCTTTGTTTTCCTCGCAGATACTCTGCAACGCCAAGCTTCGCTGCAAAATATGCTCCAGCTATGCTTGGATAGTGATCAATTCCATTTGCATCCTCGGCGTCTGCACCAAATCCAATTTCTCCTTTTTCGGTGTACCATGCCTCTTCCATTTCAAAAATCCATCGGTGTGGAAATAGAAAAACTGAAAAAACGTTTCCCAAGTGCGCATATGTAAAAACTTGGTAGCTGTCAATTGTTTGATAGTCCAAAATTTCTGTAACGATGTTTTTTGATATCATATCATCCGTTGCAGTAATGCTCCATCGTGTAGGTACAAGTTTTCGCTCTTTTCCAAACATTCCAATGCTAAAACATTTTTGGATTTTTGAAATTTCGATTCCGCTGTCATAAAGTGACACTACCGCATCTCCTGCCTTTAGATCCTTGTCATAGTATGTTTTTTCAATGGTTTGGTTCGTAGACATGCCGGAAAATTTTGCAGTCTTTACTTCGCCAATTGGTCCAAATGGTGCAGATTCACCATCTATTGTCAGGGTTGGAGAGGTGTGCTTTTGAAACACAATGTCAGCGTCAGGCGTATTTGATGACATTGCGAGTTCTTGAAGGCCCTCGATGTAACGCCCCTGCGGTTGTGCGACTGAAATATTTTGTATTCCTCGAACTAGTTTTAGTCTGAAGTTAACAATGTCTTCCAGTGTCTTTCCTGACCATTTTTCAGGAAGATCTAAAAGACTTGTATCACCATGAATTGGCGGGACCATCGGTCCCACTCCGACTTTAGGGTAACCATACGAGCCTACAAAGACAGATGGAGGGCTAGATCCGCTAATAGAATCAGATGAGAATAGGTTTCCGTATCGCGACAGGTATTCTTTCCAGTTTTGCTCAATTGATTTTCTTATGTCTTTGGCATTTGGGCCCAATAAGGAGCAATAATAGTTTCAAGTATTTAGTGTAAATGATTGATTGAGAGCTGACTTGTCTTCAATGTTTTAGAAAAGATGGGTCTTGAAATTCTAAAATTAGAAACTATTTCTTGTGACTTCTTTTTGAAAGCCACGATACGACAATTTGTCGTGCCAATTTTTCTGGATCTTCCTCGCGATATTGGGACTCTTTTTCAAGTTTTTTCGCATATGATGATGACAGTGTAAGTGGAACAGTCCTTCTAACTGCAAGTATTCGTGCTTTCTTTAGCAGTTTACGGTGATTTGTGGAAGGGTGCTTTGCAAGTAATCTGAGATAACTTTTTTGCGTGCGGGCATCTAATACGGAAATTCTCTCTGCAATTAGTACGGCCTTATTCACATTTGGAACAATTTGATTAAGGCTGATTGCCACACTGCTAGACACGGTTCCAGGAACCAAGTTCTTTATTTTATCAGGCAGTGCTGCAAAACCGACATATTTTTTAAAAGTTTTACGTGAAATTCCAAGGGAGTGAGCACCACCAGTTACTCCCATTTTCTCGGCAAGAAAACGACACGAGCTTGCCATGTCTTTCGGTGCCATATTTTTGCGATGAAGGTTTTCAATCACAGATGCAGCCTTTGCATTTTCGAGATCATAGCCTTTTGTCAATACCAGAACTGGGATCTTTTTTGCCCTTAGAAGTTTTAAGGCGGCAAGTCTCCTTTGCCCCGACATCAGAAGAAAGCGGCCGCGTCCGTCTTTTTGGACCATTGGCGGGTTCTGCAGCCCTTCGTTTTTGATAGATTTAGCAAGTTCACGTATGCCATCACGGTCAAGGGAACGTGCCTGAGCCTCGTCCCACACCTGAATGCTCTTAATCGGGATTACTTTAACGCGATAATGTATTTTCTGACGATATCTTTGTGACATCAATGCTGTGATAATGAAAAAGGAGATAGTAAATAGTAAGGTTAAATTCAATTCGCTTTTGTGTGATCAAATGTTCTCTTAAAATGCGTCAAATATGGAATAAAACTCGTTTAAACAGCCCAAATTAATCAATTGTAAAACCCTAACATAGATCAAAAATTAGTTAAAATCTCACTATTTTGAATTTATTTCATGACTACAAGAATTGTTTCGTTTCTCCCAAGTGCAACAGAATTACTTTATGAGCTCGGGGCTGAGAAGAATCTAGTTGGCGTTACTCATGAGTGCACTTATCCTGAACAAGCAAAAACAAAACTGAGAATAATTAATTCTGTTTTTGACCCAGAAACGATGACATCAAAACAGATTGACGACAAAGTGTCAGAGTTAGCAAAAAATGGGAAAGATATCTTCACGGTAGATGAAGAGAATCTCAGAGAAGCGAATCCGGATTTGATAGTCGCGCAGGGAACGTGTGCGGTTTGCTCCGCTTATACCAATGAGGTAAACAAGGCGCTTCAGATCTTGCAGCAAAGGCCTCAGGTAATTGTTCTTGATCCGCACACCATCGAAGAAATTCTAGATAGTGTCATAGAGATTGCACAAAAAATTGGAAAAGAGAAGGAAGGAAAAAAACTAATAGAATCACTAAGGAAAAGAATCGACTTTGTAAAATCCAAAGATGTCAAAAGAAAAAAGATATTATGCATAGAATGGATTGAGCCGTTCTTTACATCCGGACACTGGATTCCCCAGATGATAGAAATTGCAGGCGGTGTCAACGCAATAAGCGTGACAGGTGAACATTCCAGGCGCATGACAATTGGAGAGGTAGAGAAAGCAGATCCAGACATCATAGTAATGATGCCATGCGGTTTTGATACAAAAAGAACCGCGTCAGAGTGTACCGAGATTCTGCAAAGCAATCAAAGATGGAAAAACTTACGGGCAATAAGAGACAACCAAGTCTTTGCAGTTGATGCGAACTCTTATTTTTCAAAACCAAGCATTAGGACCATAACAGGGATCGAAATCCTAGCAAAGATAATCCACCCACATGAGTTCTCAGATATTAAAACTCCGGAAAATTCGTTTAAACAGTTAAAATTCTAATTATTGTCTTCAGTGTCGTCATCCGTCTGAAGGGTTCGCTTACCTGGCCTTGCAGGAATAAACATTATCGTCATGGAATTAGCAAGTAGTGAACCATTCATAGATTTTCAGGTTTGAAAAAGTTTACTTTTCTTGCGATTTTCAGCTAATAAAAATTCACGAATAGGATCGCACTAGCCATTTTTGAAAAAATCAGTGTCTGAATATTAACTTGAAGTTTGTCCAAACTCAACACACATTGTCTGATATTCAAGATCGATGAGCAGATGTCAATGAATGCCTGAATCATGTTTCCCCGGTCCTATCTCGTGGCTTCTTGTCTTCTAATGATTCAGGCAATCTTTCTATTTTAGTTAATTTTGCAGTGAATCGACAGGGACTTGGTAGTGGTGTGATACGTGTAGAGCAGGATGGCAGTAGACAGGATTCTCAATGGAATTTCATATGTAGTGAGAAGCGAGGTGGCCACACCGCCAATTGTACCAAAGGTTGAGATTATCGCAAATCCAATAGGGCCACAACTACAGGCACCAGCAGATGCACCTATGATTGAACCCACAAAGCTGCCACCGATTCGTTTTGACTTGTTTTGTAGAGTTTTGATCCTATACACGTTCATTGGTATCACCAAGCCAGATAGAAAAGACACGCTCAAAATCAGAATAAACCCGATTAATCGGTCATATGGAACATAGAATACAAAGGACGGCGTAAAAAACACGTATTCTGAAAGGGACGACAGAAACATTAGCAGTCCCACAAATATTGCAACCGCTAATGAGACATACGAATAGTTTGAAAAAACTAGTCCTATAGAGGATGCCAATTTATTGCAGAGATCCTAATTGAGTTAAAAATATTGTTACTTGCGCTTGAATATTTTGGCTAGTTTTTGCACTACCAGGTCCAGCGGACATATTTCACACGAAACTGAGCTTGAGTCTTTTTTTGTGTCTTCCACAGCATCTAATGGGATTCGTAAGATATAAGAAATTCGTGTTAACAAAAGACTCACAGATAGTGTAGTTTCATGTGCGTTTGTAGCAATCCTTCGTATTGTGTGACATAGCCGCAGTGAGTGCACGTAAACAGCGATTCTGACGGTTTTTCCCTCACAAAGGATTTTCCAGATAGAGATTTTATCAATATTATTTCGTCCTTTGGAAGCACTGCAAAGTTTGCAGTTTCCCCAAGAGACGCAAAAAATTCCCGTATCCCCTTGACTATTTTTTCCGTGTCAAGATGTTCATCGTCTATAGGAGACAGCATGAATTCGTGCAGTTTCATTGTCGGTATTGCGCCAATCCAATCAGCCACAAATACTGCCAGTTCGTGCTTGTAAGATTCAATTTCTCTACAGTCTATTGTAATCACGTAAATTTTCGATCCGTCGTTACTTTTAATTGTGCTTGTGCTCAGAGTTCAGAACTTAAGCATTGCTGAGAATTTGTGTCAAAACGCTAAATACAAAAATTCAGTTGGATTTATTCAATGACTCGCAAACTTGTTTTCTGCGGAATGATCATCAGTCTTTTTGCAATACTAAACACCACGCAGATATTTGCAATTGAGAGTGACGAGATCAAGGCAACTGAGAAAATAAAAAGCAATCCAACAATGATGCAAATTCTCAAAAAGATAGAACAATCGAAGAAAATTCTCGCTGAGATGCAGGAAGCGAGCAAAATTCAATCCCAACAAAGCAAGGCAATACAAGAAGCAAGAAACATAGCAAATGCAAGGCTAAACGAGGAGATGAACAGAATGAATAAGGACGTGGAACCATTTACTCCCCAAAACGCATTTGCAAAATTTGTTGCAAAAAAGCCAATCGAGGTACAAGGCATCTATGTGTCAATGTTCAATTATCAGCAGGACAAGATAAAATCAGCACAGAATGTCAGGGACCAGATCCTTGCAGGCGGGGGCAAGACAAAAGACGCTTGGGACACATACTACAAAAATTCGGCAACAAGTCGCGTCCAGATGATATCCCTAAACAAGGACTTTAACGTAAAGTATGCCAATTCAGACGCAAAACTACAGCAAGTCTTTGATGTAAAAGGCAAGATTCCACGGACAGACTAACCCTCATTTGTTTTTGCAAGTTTACAGAATTCTTCCAGACAGCTTGTGCTGCAGATACATTCTAAACAACATAGTTGAGCCAAACAGGACAAGTGCTGACAACAAAAATGTGGCAGGATAGTTGAATGTCTTTGTGACAAATCCCGCTGTGAGTGCACCCCCAAACACACCCAACCCAACCATTGAGCTATTAACGCCAAGATATGTGCCCTCGAATCCCTTTGGAATTGTCTTAAACAACAATACAGAGTTAGATGTGCTATAGATCGAAAACCCTACTACCATCAGACACATAGACGCAATTGCAGCTGCTAGCAACCAATATCCAATAAACAAAGTAACTACGAATCCAGCAATTAGGACTCCTAGTATTCTTGGGACATACGCTATCATAGTGGATCGTTCTTCACCAATTCTCGTAATTATTTTCGGAGCCAAAAAGAAAAATCCAGCCATGGTTCCAGACTGTATCAGATACATTGAGAAAACTGTCGAGTCAGAAAGCCCAAAGCTTTTCAAAAATGGAGTCAACGCCGTAAAGTAGATGTTGCTTCCAAAGTAAAACAGAAAATTTGTCAAAAACAGAAATCCTATTTCGTGAGATACCTTTCCTTTGAAGAGCATTAAGATGTGTTTGAAGTCATGCAATTCTGGGATTTTAGGGAAGAAAAAGTGATTGTGCATGCGAAAATGGCTAAAGATGTGCTGCATTCCATGAATAGAGTGCACCAGAGTATTTCGCTCAATGTGAAAGTTAGTTTTTGAGATTTGTAGACTGATTGCAATTGATATCGTCGTAGATAATGCGCAGATCATAAAGTATTGCCGGATATCAAAGTAAAAGCTCCAGATAGCGCCAATTAGCATGGCTGCAAGACTGCCAAGTGTAGATAGTATTGATGCTCTTGCAAAAAATTTGCTCCACTGGTTATTGGGACTTGTTTCCATCACAAGCATCTGTGTTACTGGACTTCTGGCAGTAAGGAAAAACCCAGACAGTGGCGCGATTGCATAAAGGGGCGCAATATTTGTCGTATTATACAGCCACAGGCAACAAAGTAGAATCATCGAAAACGTTACTAGCAATACTGCTTTTTTTGCATGATAAATGTCAAGTATCTTTCCCCAGAATATTGAGCCAAGGGCGGCTGCACCATAATGAAGTGCAATCATGACTGAGACCTCGCCAATTCCCCCGCCAAGAGACAGGACAAATAATGGGATCACAGTGTGTAATCCTTCTGCCGCAATGTTGATTGGCAGGATAAAGCCTAGCCACCTCTTGTTTATTGCTTCCATTCTAGAATACGAACATGTGCCACACTAATCTACAATGAATTAAAAAATTGTGTACAGATTTGTCGAATTGTTTGTGGGGTTATTGAGCACCCATTTCCATACTCTCACTTAGATTGATTGTGTGAGATTGCGGTTCTGGCTGAGCTGTGTCTGTGTCATTCATATTAGATGTATCATCGTTTACATCCATGTTTTCTTCCATTTGTGTTTCATCTTGGTCTTGTTCAGTGTCTTGTTCGGTTGGGTATTTTGCAATATGATCTGCCAACATTGTTGCCAGTTCCTCGTCTGAAGGGTCATGATTTGCTATCCAGCCCCAAGCTGAAAGTGTTTGGAAGCTTGACTCTTTTACACATGCAGGATTCCAGTTACTTGCCTTGAATACAAGCTTGTATTCAGGACTGCATTGGATTTGATGGACGTCTACTCCCATCGACATTTGTTTTAGTGGAGAATCAATATGAGTCTCCATCATTGTTGTTTCTGCTATAATTGGAGGATAGTCAGCGGTTTCATCACCGGTTTCTTCGCCAGTCGTATCTTCGTTCATTGCCTCGTCAGCGGTTTCGTCAGTGGTTTGTTCACCTGTATCCTCACCCATTGCCTCCTCGGTTGTAGACATTTCGTCAGATGTTTCCTCAGAAGCGGCGTCATTGGTCATTTCTTGAGCAAAGACGGGTTCTGATAGTACCGTTACGGCGGAGCCAGTTAGTGCTAGCAGGAAAAATAATGCAAATTTGTGCATTGTTTAACATGCTTTGACTTGGCATTTAACTTTTTTCAAACGCATTGAATATGATAGGTCGGCGTGCATAGATCGTGATGAAAAGCAATTCCGAGACGTTTGGTATTGAAAGTGGCTATGGAAAAGAGGCGATAGAATGGCTCAATGAGGAGGCAAGAAAAGACGACCTGAATTTTGAGGCCAGATCGTATAACTACGAAGTATCTACCCAAAATTTTGGCTCGTTTGAAATGTTTTCCTGGGTTGGGGACATACAGACTGCAAGAAAGCTCATAGTCAAGGCAAGTAAGCGCTTTAAGATCAAGGTAATAGAGGGAGGATACAAGACTAGAGAGCGCATACTGAAGATCAGTAAACAAGACTACGCAATGGTGAGAAGAGGAGACAAGGTAATAGGACATATCGCGTTTACATCGTCAAGACTTGGCGGGCAATGGCAGGTAGCTAAAGAAGAGTTACGTTAGACCACAACACAAATAATCAATAATTAAAAAAAGCCATCATGCGCATAGGACTGATTGGGACTGGATTACTTGGTAATGCAGTAGGTCTACATATTTTAAAATCAGGATACAAACTCACCGCATTTAACAGGACCAAGAGTAAGACCAAACAGTTACAAGAAAACGGTGCGAAGATAGTCGATACCCCAAAAGAAGTTGCAGAAAATTCGGACATTGTGTTCACTGTCGTAAAAAATGCAGATGCTGTAAAGAGAATATCTTTTGGTGACAGTTGCATCTCATGTGGAAAACATGACGGATTGGTTGTTGCAGATATGAGCACGATAAGCCCAATCGAATCAAAAGAAATAGCAAGCGAGTATGCAAAAAAAGGAATTACAATGCTAGATACACCAGTCATGGGAGGCCCCAATGTCGCAATAAACGGCGAGCTTGTAATGATGGTGGGCGGAGACAAGGAAACCTTTGAAAAACACAGAGCGATTTTCGACGTTATTGCAAGCAAGGTGTTCTATCTTGGAGAAAACGGAACCGCGCATGCAGTAAAGCTCGCAATGAACCTGCAAATAGCTATGCTTTCACTTGCATTGTCAGAAGGGATTACACTTGCAAGAGGAGCCTCAATAGAGCCAGAAGTGTTTCTGCAGATCCTCAATTCCACGTATTTTAAAACAGGTATGAGTGAGACCAAAGCCTACAAGATGATCAAAGACTCGTTTGAACCAACGTTTACCCTAAGTAATCTCAAAAAAGACTTAGACACGATAAATCAGGCAGCGCAAGCCTTTGGGTTGGATCTTCCAATGGCGAAAAAGGCAAATCAGGTATACCAAGATGCCGTCGAGAAAGGATTTGGCGACTTGGATTACACAGGTATTCTAGCATACATCAAGGAAATTGCAAGGTCAAATCGAACCTAAGTCAGCATCGTCCCTTTTCTTCCTCATGTAAATCCTGTAAGCAAGTCCTACGACTACAAACAAGACGGCAGATACCACAGACCAGCTAATCAGAGGCACGATCTGTATTTCTGCCATATACTGCGTGAATGATGGAGTATAAAATAAATACATTTGATATTTGAGTATATGCATGGCTGAAATCACATGCGAAGACTGCGGAAAAAAGATGTTCCACGAAAATGAGGCAACTCTCAAAATTGAAGAATCGGTTCACAAGAAATTCTGCAGGAAAAAGCCAAGTGAATCATACAGTTACATGCACAGGGATTCAGACCACATGGCGACCTTTGACGCCGAGCGAAAAAACGATGCAAGTGGCAAGCCGCTTCTCAAGTAATGAGTGCGGATGAAATTTTCAATAATGGAATAACTGAACTAAACCTTGGCAATTCAAAAAAAGCGCTAGTTTTGTTTAACCAAGTCTTAGAGTTAACTCCAGATCGCGTCGATGCGCTAATCAAAAAAGGGAACATTTTTGGTAAGTTAGGAAAATACGTCGATGCGGTTTCAATTTATGACAAAGTCGCAGAGATAGAACCTCAGAACGTTTTGGCGCTAATAAACAAGGGGCTCGCATTGCATTATTTGGCGCAGTATGACGAAGCAATCGCATGTTTTGATAAAGTTCTAGAAATAAAACCAGACAACGCAACTGCACTTTACAACAAAGCCTCAAGCCTAGTAAGACATGGAAAAGTCAAAGAGGGGCTCGAGATTTTAAAGCATACGATAAGGATTGATCATTCATTTAAGTACAAGGCACGGGCAGACGTGGATTTTGAACACATCAAAACAAACAATGATTTTAAAAAACTCATACTGTGAACGAGCGGCATAAAGCTGCCTCAATGTCAAAAACTACAGATTATAATATTCAGAAAAAATCATCACGTTAGATGACAAAAGAAGTTAGTTTTGATATTGTCATAGTCGGGGCAGGTCCTGCAGGATCATCTGCGGCATACGCAGCCGCAAAAAACGGTGCAAGTGTGGCATTATTAGAAAAAGAAGACACTGTTGCGCAAACGGTGAGAACAAGCGGCGTCACGTGGGTCGATGCAGTCAAGGAGTTTGATATTCCAGCTGATTGCTACAATCCAATCAAAAACTACGCATTTTGCTCACCAAATAACGAGGTCAGAATAAACAACAATGAGCCAATGGCAGCAGTACTTGATGTAAGAAAGACATACAGATGGCTGGCAGATAAAGCGCAAAAACAGGGAGCACGGATATTTCTCAATACAGTAGTTACTGATGTCATCAAAGATCAGGGAGGAAAAATACTTGGAGTAATAGCAACATCGGGAAAAGAAGAAACCAGGTTTAATTCAAAAATAGTAATAGATGCAAGCGGTTTCCAGTCAGTTGTCGCAAAATCATTAGGCCTTGTGTCCCAGTGGAAGAGGTTTGGGGCAGGGGCGGAATACGAAGCAGTTGTGGAAAACGTTGACTCGGAGACGTGGTGGTTAATGGTCGGGCAGAAATATTCTCCTGCAGGATATGCATGGATATTTCCCCTTGGAAAAAACACAGTAAGGATTGGGGTCGGAGTTGGCAAGCCAGAATCCAACGTAGACCCAACAGAGAGGCTAAAGGAGATAATCGAGAAAAAACTCGGACCAATCAAATCTCTCGGCAAGATAACTCCAATAGAATTCCATTACGGACTAATTCCAAACGACGGGCTGTCAAGAAAAACAGTTTACGACAATCTCATTTTAGTTGGAGACTCTGCAGGGCAAGCAAACCCCCTAGTACTTGAGGGAATAAGGTACGCAATACGCTTTGGCAGAGTTGCGGGGGAAATTGCCGCAAAGGCAGTGTCCATGAACGACACGTCAGAAAAGGCAATTGCCCCATACGAAGAGACATGGAAAAAGGCAATACTTGCAAAAATAAACTCAGCGTCAAAGGTTCAAAGCAGATGGATTGGTCTTTCAGACGAAGAATGGGACAAGGAACTTGACATCATAAAGGAGCTAAGCGTTGCAGAGTTTCTTGATTTCATAAAAGCTGAATTCGGACTTGCAAGTATGATCAAGATTGCAACTCACCACCCAAAGATTGCAGTGCGCCAGTTGTTCAACATGGTGAAAAGCGCTGCAAAAGGAAGCTAGTTCACTCGGAAAAAGTCAGACACTGTCAAATTATGATATTCCAATTGCGCCACGTACGTTCCTGCAGGATACGTTTTGCTTATGATCTGGTTAAAGTATCCAGACGCATTGTCCTTGAGTGGGATTTCATCCACGCGGTTTCCTTTTTGATCATATATGTCCACGTAAATGTCCTCGCTAAACGCGATTGTCTTTTGTATTGCGCCAGAAAGGTACAACTTGCCATCCTGAACATATGCCTCAATTACGGCATTTGGTGCGCGTGTCGGCAGATATCGCTCAATTAGCCCTTTTAGCTCAGAAAGTTTTGCAGCGGCAGATGAAAAATCCTTGTTATGCAATGCAGTTTTGATTTCAGATATGACAGGATCGAATTTGCCTGCGTTTGCATCATATCCAGTGGAGCCAAAAGTATCAATGAACGACTGGAGCTCCTCGAATTCTCTTGACAGGTCTGCATTTTTCAAGTCATCAGAGTCATACGTACTAGATGATTTTTCCGGCACATCTACAATTTGTGATGCCTGTACGTCTTGCCACTGTAATGTAACAACATACAGCCCAGGCTCGATCGGGGCATACCACTGGGTAAACAGCTCACCCTGTCGCGTGTCGCTAAACTTTAGATTGCTATGAGTATTCCCGTCCATGTCATACACAGTCAGATAGAGATTTTGTCTTACCCCCATGACCTGCTTGTCCAACGCTCCGCTCATCACCCAGATTTCTTTTTCAGGATCATAGGAAATGTCAAAAATTATTTTCCTGTTGTTCAAAGCGAGGTTTTCGCTAAGGAAGTTCCTGAGCGCCTTAATTTTGACATCAGCGTCAACGAAATTACCATAGTCCACAAGATCATATGCATTTTGTTTTAGTTGCTCAAACTCCTCAGAATGTTCTGCAAAATCAGCATTATAGAATCGAGTTGCAAAGTTAGATATTTGTTCTAGTTTTTTTCGGTATTCGATTCGCTTTATTTCATCTACTGTATACCCAACATCAGAGCCAAAGGGATCATCGGCGTATTTTTTTGATACCTGTTGCCATTCGACAGACAGTTCCCGTACAAGATTATCGGCCCCATCGAGGTCATTTTTGATTACAAGGTTTCTTACTGTGCCAAGTCGTTCCTTCAGCGAACTTGTAAAATCAGTATATCCTGGAAGGAATCTGTTATGTGTTGTTCCCAATTCGGCCAGATTCTCAATTGATTTTGCCCTCTGCAAAATGTCGGCTGCGCGTATTTTGTACGCATCCTTTGTGTAAGAGTCAAGCTTTGCTTTTACTTGGGACTCATTTATGCTTGCCCAAGAAAGTAAGACCTCGATTTTATCAATTTTATTTGTAGTCGGTGTTCCCTTTTCAAGATCAATTGCTGTGTTTATTGCCTTGAGCGCAGTGTTGATGGTGACAAGACTCTCGTAATCAGCTTGCAGCTCCGCTTTTGTCTTTAGTTTTTCATAGTCAAATTTCATCACAGATAACGGATTGCGCTTTTCACGTAGTTCGTTTATGGTACTGTCAAATTCTGAGATGATGTTAAGAATTTCGTTTAATGAGTCAGCGTCTTTGACCTGAGTAAGAAGCGATTCAAACGAATCCACAAGCTGGGGGTTGGCGTTGTTCTTTTTTGAGAACTCTATTGTGCTTGATATTCTAGAGGATATTTCTATCACGTTTTTCATATCAAGTATTTCCTGCTTTACAGATAGGATATCGTCAGGAGACGTGGCACCGCCAAGATGTGACAGTAGATCATTTAGCTTTGGCTCAATTAACGTTGCAAGCTCAGATTGCTGATCATCTGACGATACAAATTTGTCTACTTTGTCCAGGTTGCGCAAAAGCAGGTTTGCTGCATACAGCTTGCCTACCTTGTCTTTTTGTTCAAGGAATTTCTCCAGACTTTCTTTTGTAATTAGGGATTCTCGGAGGACATCCCATTCGGTTCTTATCATGCTAGTCAGGGCATCACTGCTCTTCAGGGTAGCATCAAGTGTACGTGCCTTTGTCAGCATGTCCACGAGATCATTTAGTTCTTCAGAATAAATCGGGCCTGTCCCCCTTGCAAAAATAAATCCAAGTTGTTCTTGCAGCGGCCTGCTCATAACAGAATTTGATTTTGTCATCAAATTAAGCAGAAGTGAATTTAATTCCTCATAAGTCAGCGATTGCTGTGTAGGGATTTTTTGAGGATCTGCGTTTATGATTTGCACATAGACGTCATTTAGAATTCCAATTGTGTTTTTGTCATCACCGATTTGCGAGTAAAACATGGCCTCAAAGATCTGCCTGTCGATTTTTTTTGCTTCCGTCAGATCAAGTATGCTTGTATCAACTAGACTCTTT
Source organism: uncultured Candidatus Nitrosotenuis sp. (assembly GCA_964449865.1). GTDB lineage: Archaea > Thermoproteota > Nitrososphaeria > Nitrososphaerales > Nitrosopumilaceae > Nitrosotenuis. The sequence continues at coordinate 47,020 of CAYVBR010000015.1, read as the reverse complement.
GTGCTCTCTAGCGCAGTTTGTATCGCTGGTCGAAACTTTGGCGCCACATCCAGAGCATCAGACTCGTCAAAATACAGTGCCAGCAAATCAGCATAGATATTTTTTAGTTTTAAGACAGCATCACTTGATGAAGACATGATTTGGCTTAGATTGTCTTCAAACTCGGCGATTTGATTTTGACTGGTTATTTCTTTGGTAGATGCTATTTTTGATTCAATTAGACTTGTTCCTTGATCATAATAGTCAAGTGTTGACTTTTCTTGGGATTTTTCATTTAGTAATTGAAAGGCGCTTGTTTTTGTAAATTCGCCATAGAAGACTTTGACCTGATAATTTCCAGTCAGACCGCAGATTCTTCCAGACAGTGGAGCAGTGTCAGTGATAAAATGTCCGTTTGAAAGCGGCTTTACTTGTTGAATTTGACAAAGATCCCCGTTCGGATTTATGATTTGGACTACGACTGAGAGATCAGGTGAGACTTGGCTTACTTGCCCAAATATGAAAGCCTGTTCTCCTTTTTTGTAATCCCCAAACGTGTCAAGAAGAGTAATTTGGGATGTTTGTCCATACGCGTATGACGGAATAAGCAGTATTACAGAGAAAAATAATGCAACACCTACAGACCGCACAAAGATCAGTTGGTCAAAAAAGACTACTTAAGGGTTAGGTATGATTTGTCATGAATTAGGCAACCAGTGCCTGTGCCAAAAAGATGCCATTTCTAGCGGCAGGATTTTGCTTGGTTGATTCAAATCCAAAACTAAAGCAGAAATCGTGTATCTGTTCATTTGTGCGAGTACCGCATTGAATACAGATCATTCGCACAGGCTTTCGGCATTCTGCACAAACGGTGCATTTTGCCAGTTCTCCCCCACACATTCTACATGATTCGTCAGGCATCTTTTCTCAATGACAGTTTTGATCATTTAGATTTAAGACTTGAGTAGAATTTGATCATAGGAATCATCAGTATTGCCTTTGCAAGCGCGTCCTGGACTTTCTCACATACACTATGATGCAAATCAACGCGATTCCAGCGATTAGAGATGCCAGTCCCAGATTCTCTGTTTTCCCAGTTTTTGAAGAGTTTTGTGTAGTTGTCTCAGTGTGGTTTTGAGAGTCAGCAGACATTGCAAAAACACTCGTTGTGTAGATATCAGGTTTCAGAACCAGATCAGATATTGCGTATAACTTTAGATCATTTCCACCGGGAATCATTTTTTGGGTTTGTTCCGCAGAAAGCATAACTTTTGCAGCATCGTTATCCACGTTTAGTATACCAGAGTCCACCTCATCCCCTGTCCCAGTGCTAACAAAGTAGTAGATTTGCGTAGCATCGTTTGTTCTGATTGATATTTCAAGCGGTTGCCCCAAGACCGCGTGAGACGGAATATCTATTTGCGTAATTTTCGGCAGGTTGACTTTTTCAAACTTTTCCCAATATCCAGCCCCAATTGGATACGAGGGATCATCAAAGGACCGCACTGTCATTGCCCTTGCCTCAGGAGAGTAGGATTCCAGATAAAATGGGCCATTGCTTATGATGGCGTGATTTTTGTGTGCTATCCACTGCATTGCAGATTCGTATCGCGAATCATAGTACTGCAAGTTGCCATCAAACGATAAAAGTGCCGCAGGCACGTATTTTATTTTTTGGAATTCTCCAAGTGTTTCTTTTATTAGTGATGCGTCACGCGGAACTATTAACGAAAGCCAGTTCAGGTTTTTTGCCTGAGCGTCAGTTCTTGAAAACGACGCCTTGCCGTCAAGAACAACTTTCTCCATGGCAGCAGTGATTTCCCACGGCACGACGGGCCAGACGCTTGCCCATTCTGCGATTTCAGAATCATCAAAATGCCAATAATTAACATACACCTCGACGGTGTGATCATCGATTGGCCGAATTCCGACAAGTGTCTTTTGTGACTGGCTAGCCTGCGGAGAATATGCAGAGTCAAAGGTCTTGTCATTTTCCGTTTGCGGCGAGCCCCATTCAGAGGAAAAATACATCGAATACAGCACGTCATTCATGTCCATCTTTTGGCCGCTGTGCCAGTTGCCAAACGTAAGGTCAAATGTAACTTTGCTGGTAGCCTTTACTTCGGGGCCGACATTTGTCCACCTTTGTAGAATCGGATTCCATGTCATCGCATCATGTGGAACGTCAAGGCTGCCGTTTGGTCCAGCAGTTTCAACCTTCCATGTTTCCCTTACAGAAAAATTCTCCCCAGAGTAGGGATTTTTGAAAATGCCAGGATCGTAAAGCAGGTCCCAGATATTTTTGCTGTAGGCATCAGACAGCCCTCCAATTGGATTCCATGCGCCTTGATAGATTTGTTTTACACCGATTTTCAGATTATCGTTATCGGATCTGGCGTTGATTGGAGTCAATCGGTTTGTTATGCCGCCGCCAAAATCGTTTATGACTCCGCTAATTCTTTTGTTTGTAACAAAGGGATCAATTTTACTTGCAAGGAAGACTCGCACGGATTCTTTGACTCCGTGTGATACAGCATCTTGAATCAGGTTTTTTCTTTCATCTACAGAAGTGAAATTGCCAGAGTAGATTTTTTGCGTCACATCGTCAAGATGAGGATTTTTGTAGTTCCAGTAAGAGGGGTTGTTAAATCCAGGCATGTTTGAAAACCACGGGGCATACATTTGTGCAGGTCCAAGGGAATCATATTTTACAAATGCAGATCGTCCAGCCCAGCCTTCAGTGTAGAGATTCCATTTTAGATCAGACGGGTTTGAGCCATAGACTGTAACATACGCCTTGTTCAAATCCCCAAAGTCCTTGTGCACCACAAAACCAACACGCTCCATCTCAGACGAGAGGACCTCCCCAATCGAGTTTCTCACAGGATCGTCATTTCGGATAAAAATGGTGATTTCTATCGGCTTACCGCCATAATACCATTTTCCTTCAGTTTTTTGTGCGCCTTTTTCCTTCAGAACTTTCGTTATGACATCATTTGCGTGTTCAGGATTATATCGGAAATGAAATTTTTCTATTTCAGACAGGATTGACAGATAGTCAGGATCGTATGGGCCGTAGTTTGATACCATTGGAATTCCATAGCCACCCATCAGTTCGTCAACCACGAGTTGTCTGTCAATCAGATAGTTTAGTGCAAATCTGATTTCTTGGTTTGAAAAGGGGTTGATCCTGTCCCCATCTGCAGGATTTGCAAGAATGCTGTACGAGCCGCCAGTTACATAAAACACATCCAGGTTCTGACGGGACTCCGGAGTTTCCAACAGTTCCGACGGGATTCTAGAATAATACATATCCAAGTTGCCGTTTTTTACTTCTTCTAGTGCATTACTCTCATCAAGATACTGGATGAATTGAATTTCGTTTACGTGTGTTCCCTTTTCTGCATAAGCGATTCCAAACGAAGATACCAAAAATAAAATCAGCAAAATCTTCACAAGTCGTTTAGGAGCCAATCTAATTTAAATCTCCTAAGGTTTGTTGTCAGGTTTACTCCAAGCTTACTTGGAATTAATATTATTTGTATGTAACACTTAAAATTCTAAATTGCCGCAGTAATTCTGTTGAATCAGAAATTATGGCTTGACGGACTGGACGGGATAATACCTGGAGGAGTATCAATAAAGGATTTTTCCATAGTGATCAACTCGGATCAAAACACGGCAAAAAAGATCCTAGAGGAATTGGCACGTAACCACATAGGCATGTTTGACGGCGAGATTATGGAGTTTAATGAAAGCGACAAGGTCAGAGCAGTGATTCTTGCTTTGGAAAAAGGAGTCCAGATAGACGAGGCTGCAAAACATCTTGACTGGAGGGACTTTGAGGGCCTGACAGCGCAGATTTTGGATCTAAAGGACTTTGCCGTTATTAAAAATCTCATTCTTACAAATCCGCGCATGGAAATAGATGTCATCGGAATAAAGTTCGGAGTTGCCATGCTAATTGACTGCAAACACTGGAATCGTCACAGCCAATCTGCGCTTGAAAATGCAGTGCTAAAACAAGTCGAGCGTACAAAACAATATGTCGCAAAAACAAAGGGCGCCATCGCAGCTCCTGCCATAGTTACGCTTTACCAGGACAAGGTCAGCTTTATCAACAACGTCCCAATCGTCCCAATATTCCAGTTTGAGTCGTTTGTAGACGAGTTTTATGGCAATTTAGAGGACATCGAAACTATAAGAACAGAGTAGCGATAAAAAACACAAAGCTTCCAATGGCAAATCCCTTTGTTATCTTTAGCGAATTATCAACTGCTCTGGAATAGTCCTCATATACTGTTGAGCCCATTATTTTGACATCTGCTTTGTGTTCCAAAATTTCAAACGAGCCCGGGGCCAGATTTTTTTCTGCATCATGGGCAACTTTTAGGTACCATTCTGCAATATCTTGAGATTTTGCAATCTTGCCAAACTGATAGTATCCCTGACGAGTCCTAACCCGGGTCGCACTATAATGCGTATCAGAGGTGCAGATTTCCAAAAGATTGAGATTGTTTTTTGCAAAATGGTTCACGATGTATTCTCTCACGCCGTTTTCCATGTTATTAGAATCAGCCCAGCCAAGAAAATATTTTGCACCGTTGATTTTAAGGCACAGTACGCCGACGCCGCCCAACCCAAGGTCAGGAGAATTCAGATTCATGTGGTCAGAGTTCCCATATCCAAACTCTAGCGGGTATTTTTCCTTCGTGATAAGCGTGTCAAGTGCAGACTTGGCTGCCTTTAGCATGTCTCCAGAATCAGGTTCTGAGATTTCTTCGCCCATAGCATTGTGACAGTCAACAATTAGGATTCGCTCAAAGTTTCGATTTTTTGCAAATTGCTCTATTTCGGTTTTCACGTAAATTGGAATGTCTTCCATTCCGTGCGGCGATAAAGACAAGAATAAGATTGCAGATTTTTCAAATAGAAATCCGACCACACGTGATTTGTTGACCTGTACTGTGATCGGTTCAGTGCACACAAGACCGTGATTAGGAATAACGTTGACAGATAGACTGTTGAGATAGTTTTCAACCTCTTTTCTTGAAGGAAGGTTCAATGAATGATCAGACACGCTGTGCATGACCATTGCTGAGGAATTCATGGTTTTGTAAATCTGATATGGGATGTTGCTCCCACCTATTGGGTGAAATGGTCCAGGATGGATTTCCGGAAGGACCAGCCTGAAATCGTTATTTTTTTCCTTGTTTTGCAATCTTATTTGTGTGGTAAGGACCGTAGTGTCCTTCGATATTGATTCAAGTATAGATTCAACTTCGGATGGATTATTTTTTGACAGCGATGCAAGATATGCCTGTACCATTTTGTGAGTGCTTTGGATTGCAGGTCGCCCTGCCCTGTCAGTTACAACTGACCAGATGCTTGCAGTCACTAAAAATATCCCACCGACAGATAGCGCCACAGGATCAAAGATAGACGACATCCACATAGATGACGGAATTAGCGCAAGATACATTGCCATTGGCTGGAGAAAGCAAAGTAGCCATGCGCGTCGAAGCGTTGTGCCAAGAGTGGTGGTAAGAATTCCAATCCTAAAGCTTGCAAAAATGAACATGCCCTCCACAATGTAAAACACAGAAAGGTCTTTTGACAAAACAAGCGATGCTATGATGCCTGCCATCACAACTCCAATCCAGGCAAGATTTCCAAACAGCGACATGTGTAGTGACTTGGAGTATTCTTTGTTTTTGATGAATCTAGAGTCCACGTACTGGGTTGCAAGCAATATCACAACCACTGCAGGCAAACGAAATATTGCATCCTCCGCCCTGGCAAGAAAAACAAAGACTACAATTGCAGAGAGAATCACGGCAGACACATTTGAGAAGAGTAATGAGTGGTAATATGACGACGGATTAAGTAGCGTGAGTGAATAACGCTTGTGGATCTTCGATACGTCGTCGTACGATTCGGTCATTTTATGAGAAATATGTCAAGTAGCCATGACAGTACGATTAATCCAACAGGTATAGAGACTACGATTTTTGGATCCAGACGATAGCCTTTGGTATCGTCCTCAAAGAAACGCAAAAGACCGGCACTGGATGCAGGTAATGGCGCGCCTTTTTTCTTACTGCTCATAATTCAAAAAGCTATGACATTAAAATAAAAACTTTTGTGTCATTTTTCGAGTTTACCCATGGTTTCAATTAAGGAATTTATCGATTTTAGAATTTGTTGCTGTTTTTCGTGATCTTTTTCAGACTCTAGTTCTTTTGTCAGTTCCTCAAGTTTGTTTTTTAGTGAGACCAGAACAGATGACGGTTTTTCAGAATTCTGGTTTTCAGAGATCGTCCCTTGATCAACTTTGTTTAGATCTGGTTCTTTTCCGCAATTGACGCACAGAGCATTTCCATCTTTCATTATTCTAACACCATTGCAGTACGGACATGGCTCTGCAAGAAGTGTAGCTCCTTTGAGTAACATTTCTGCTGCCCGTTTTCTTAGATCTGCTGACACAGTTTGTATTGCAAAGCCTTTTGTAAAAACCTAGTTAAGTCAATAAGGCTTAATAGTGCGGATGAAGACAGGACGTTTAGTAACCAATGGCGATAATTTGTAACACGTGTGGACTTCCTGAAGATTTGTGTGCCTGCGGTGATCTTAACAAAGAAAGTACCAAGATAATTATCAGACTGGAAGAAAGACGATTTAAGAAAAAGGGCACCATGATTGAAGGCCTGAATTCAAAACTTAACGACATGCACGGAACACTTAGTGAACTAAAAAGAAAATATGCATGCGGCGGCACAGCAAAAGACGACTACATCTTCCTACAAGGCGATCATCGGGATACGATGAAAGAAACATTGGTAAAGCTTGGATTTGCCGAATCAAGTATCGAAGTTCACTAGAGTTTGGAAACCCATAAAATTTTACAAAGCATAGCAATCCCTTATTCTGCACTAATATCGGTGATTTTTGGCCTCATGGTTTTTTCGTTTCCAATAGGGGCGTATCTTTTTTTTAATTCACACATAGGAAAAGACATCGATTACGGTTATCCGTGGCCGGGTTTTGAATTCATCAGACACTTTGATGGGTTTGGCGGATTTGAGATTGCGGATCTATTCATTGTGGCATGGGTGTTTTTTCTGATAATATTTACAATATCAGTTCTCGGCCCAAAAAAGAACTTTGTAAAGGTGCTATCCGCAGTAATGGCAGGCTCATACAGAATTCAAAGCGGGAATTATTTGGTCCATACAATCAAGTGGTTTTCCATACTGATTGTCCTATCAGGAGCAACAGATCTCATACAGCAAGGATTTGGCGTAAAGACCACGCCGCCCCCTTTTGAAAACGACCTGTTGCAGTTCTTCGGCATTACAACGGCACCCATCGTAGAAGAGACGGTATTTCGTCTGATCTTAATTGGAATTCCGTTGTTTTTATGGTATTCAAAAAAAGGCTCGGCCAGACTATTTGTAAAATCATTATGGAATCCAAGTAGTTTGGCAATAAACGAGCCAAAAAAGGCAATAATTCTCATCGTATTTGTAGGAGTATTTTTCGGACTGGCACACATAATTTCAGACCAATCATGGAGCGACGGAAAGTTTGCACAGGCCGCAATTAGCGGAGTCATACTTGGATGGGTTTACTACAAGTACGGCTTTGTGGCTTCGACTTTAATTCACTGGTCTACAAACTATCTGATTTATTCATACGGGTATTTTGTGTCAAGCGTTAATGAAATTCCAGTGTATACGGCATTCTCACATTCGCTACTTGGGACAATCGAGGTTTTATTTATGATTACAGGGACGATATCAATATTCATGCTGCTAATGGAGCGCAGGCAGAAAAAGCTAGAGGTTTAGTGCCAGCTTTAGGCCCTTGTAACGATTTCGAATCGTCACCTCAGTTACACCGGCTGCCTCCGCAACATCGCGTTGGGTTTTGTTTTCGCCGTTAGTCACGCATGCAACATAGAGTGCAGCTGCTGCAAGCCCCATAGGATCCTTTCCTGCTGAAATTTTATTTTCTTCCGCGGTTTTGAGAATTTTTGCCGCCTCTCGTTTTGTCTTTTCTGATAATTCCGCTTTGCTTGCTATTCTTGCAACACACTTTATCGGATCAACTACAGGCATCTTCAAGCCCAGTTCTCTTAGCAGCAATCGATAGCAGCGTGCAATATCTTTTCTTTTGATATTGCTTGCACTTCCAATGTCCTTTAGCGTTCTTGGGGTTTCAGTATCACGGCATGCAGCATACAGCGCAGATGCAATAAGAGCCGAAATCGAACGTCCCCTGACTAGCCCTTTTTCAAGCGCTTTGCGGTAAATGTATGCCGCTTTCTCCACAACTGCATCGCCTACTGCAAGTTTATCCTTCAATCTATCCAGTTCTGAAAATGCCTGTCTAAAATTCCTGTCCACAGGTTCGTGTACTTGGCTTCTACTATCCCAGGTTCGTAGTCTTTCAATCGTGCTTCGCATGGACGAAGACAGCGGTTTGCCAGTGGCATCCTTGTCTGCCTGACCGATTATAGTTGCAAGCCCCATGTCGTGCATTGCCAACGAGGTTGGAGTTCCAGTTCTTGTTCTGTTCTCTCCCTCTTCTTTTGAAAACGAACGCCATTCAGGTCCTGATTCTACATTTTCTTCATTAAGTACATAGCCACATTTTCCGCAAAAATTCTCCCCAGTATTTGTATCTGTTACAACTGAGCCCTGAGCACATCGTGGGCAACGATCTTTTTTACTACTTTTTACCATTTTTACCAAACCCCTTATTTCTTGTATTTAACGTTTTCTTTACAAATTCAGTAATAAACTTGTCGCTAAATTACGAACAAAAAGCCTTACTTCACGTAATTAAATTAAGATGGTTTCCAGCCTTTTGGCATTGAGCCTTTAGATGAACTGGATTTTGGCTCTTCTTTTGGTTGCTCAGATCCCTTTGGCAGTGAGCCTTTTTGAGACTGCTCATAGACACTTTCGTGTTGTTTGTAGCTTGCATCATCAGTTGCAAGTTCGGCCTCGCCTCTGTTGGTATGATAGCCGCCAGATGCCTCGCTTGTTGTTGTACCTCTCAGATATTTCGGGTCAATTCCAGTTTGGATGTATTCGGATTCTTTCTTTGCCTTTTTGTTACTCCAAGCAAAGAATCCAACTGCACCAGCTGCGGCCATTCCTGCCATTCCATAGATTATGAGAATCGGGAATGAGCCAGTTGATGTTTGTGCGGCACCGGTTGGAGCTGTTGCGCTTACGCCAAACACTTCACGACCTTCAAACATGTCAGGTGATGCATATCCTGCAAGGAAGACATTTGCATTGTCTGCAGCTTGCACAGATCTTACGTTGTAAGTTTTATCAGCAGTAAATACTCCATTGAATTCTTTCTCTCTTTGTTGTCCCTCCCTTAGGCTACTCTCGCCCATCGTAAATGAAGACACTACGACTCGCGCGCCGGAGAATCCGAATTTGCTTGTCTCAGCAGATATGCCAGTCGGGTCAAACAAAAAGTGCCAGTTTCCAAGTGGTTGCTTTCCAATATCAGATGCATCAATTAGACTCATAGACAGGATATTTCCTGCGTCTGATCCTTCCATTGCAGCTGCAACATCAGGAAATTCATTTGTGAAAAATGAGATTGGCATGTTAACATCAACATCACCATAGTCAGCAGTCGATACTTGGAACGCACCGTCTACTTTAATTCCTCGCCACATGGCATCAAAGAGTGCAGGAGATGCGGCAGACGAGCCGGCTGCTGGCATGTATTCACGAATCAGAAATCCATCTATTGTAGGAGTAATAATCAGCTTGTAATCCACAGAAGCGTTGTCACCTCTGCCAGTAAGTTCAGCATCATATTCGATTTTAAGATCAGTTACGCGAACAGTGCTTTGCTTACTTTGTAATTGTTCGTTAATTTTATCAATTATTGCCTGAACTCCCTGTGTGCTAGAGTCGGCAGTGAAATAGATAGAGTCAGTTTTTCCCCTCAGAGTGTCAGCTACTTGTCCACCTTCAGGATATTCTATGAAGATTGTCCTTTGGAATTTGAACGACGGCTGTGTCGCAGAATCAAAAGTCTTCGCGTCCCAGTTCAGTTGTGCTGCCCAAGCAGGAGAAACGGTTCCAATAACTAGAATACTCAAAAATGCTAATGCGAAAAATGCGCCAGCCTTCACGTGGGGCATTGTGACCAACGCGCTAATAAATCTAACTAAAAAACGTTCAGTATTGAAAAGGTAATATTGATCAAAGGATGTAAACAAAAAGGAGTTTTCAGATTTTTATGATAACAATACTAGCTGGTGGAACCGGTTCTGTAAAACTCGTCAGAGGCCTCATTTCCCAGACAAGAGATGTAAATGTAATATGCAATGTTGGCGATAATTACTGGCTATATGGCCTGTACGTTTGCCCGGACATTGACACCATAATTTACGGCCTTGCAGACATACTGGACTACGAGAAGGGATGGGGTATTAGAAAAGACACGTTTGGATTCTTAAGACAGATGGAAATTTTTGGCGAAGAGACATGGTTTAGGATTGGCGACAGAGATGCGGCAACACATTTGATTAGAACCAACATGCTAAAGAACGGAAAAAATCTTGCAGACATCACAAAATGGATGTGCGAAAAATTTGCAGTAGAGGCAAAAGTAATGCCAGTTACAGATAACACCATAGAAACACGAATCACCACAAACAAGGGAGAGATGCACTTGCAAGAATTTTGGGTAAAGTACAAAGGAAAGGACAAAGTCGAAGGCATCCAGTACATTGGTGCCGACAAGGCTCGCCCAAATCCAGAGGCAGTAAACGCAATTCACGATTCTGAGATGGTAGTAATTGCGCCAGGCAATCCCCTGACTAGCATCGGCCCAATGCTGCAAATCAAGGGAATACGAAAAGAGCTTGCAAAAAACAGAAGAAAGGTTGTCGCAGTAAGCCCAATACTTGGAACCAAGGCATTTAGCGGCCCTGCCGCAGAATACATGCAAGCTGCAGGAATCGAGGTATCGCCATACGGAATAGCCCAGATGTATTCAGACGTTTGTGGCAGTATCGTGATTGACTCTAAGGACAGACTGCTTACAAAGAAAATTCAAAATCTCGATATGAAAGTATACGACACAAGCATCAAAATGACAAACAAAATCTCCGAGGACGCACTTGCGTCTTTTGTTCTAAAGAACGCGCGCGTATAGATTGCAAGTAGCAGCAATAATTCCTGTCAAGACGTTTTCAAATGCCAAGTCAAGACTTGGGCTGTCACAAGAAAAGACCACGCAGCTTTGCAAGATAATGTTAGAATGTGTTTTAGAATCGATATCACAGTCCAAGATGATAACCAAGTCTATTTTGGTATCAAGGGACGAAAGCGCATTTCAGATTGGCAAGAGATTTGACGCCGTACAGATCTTCGAAGATAATGAAAAAGGAGTAAATCACGCAGTTTCTCTTGCAGACAGGTATCTTGCCCAGAACGGATTTGACACGTCAGTTGTGTTTCCACAGGACATTCCACTAATGCAGCCTCAAGACATTACCAATCTGATAAAATTTCAAACCAAGAGGACGTCATTGCTTGTCGTACCGTCAAGAAAATTTGATGGAACAAATGCACTGGTAAGAAATCCGGTAGACGTTATTGAGACGCATTACGACGAGGACAGCTACAAAATACACTTGACAACTGGCAAGTCTCGCGGCATTTCGACTTCATTTGTTCTAATAAGCAGGATAATGTGGGATGTGGACAACAGGTCAGACTTGGAATTTATCATGAGTAATGTTGAAAAGCCAGATCTGAGAGAACAGATCCAAGACATACTAAATGGATAAGAAAAAATGCTGCCGCTATTAGGAATAGCTCTTGTAATTGCGTTTCCAGCTGGCGCAGGCATAAATCCAGGCGGGATTTTGAGTTTTTACGTTTACGACGACGATTTGAACACCAGCCAGCACGGAATTGACGAGATTTCAACGTCAGGGCTGTTAGAATTTACGATAAACGGCATTTCAATACAAGGACCATCAAAGATAATTGAAACGAGCCAAGATTCAGGAATTTTTGTAGGTCGCCTCAACATACCAAGTACGATCAACGGAAGACCGCTACAGCAAGGAGACACGCTTGTCATAAAGTACAGTGACGAGTCAGATTATTCCGGAAATCCAACGACGATTTCAAAATCAATCGCAGTCGCAAAACACAACACAAGTTTTTCCACATCTGCAAAAAACATTAGAATCGGGCAAACATTCCAAGTGAAGATTTACGATCCTGATTTCAATTTGGATTCAAGAAACGTAGACAACATTCCATTGAGGCTTGTAGAATTTCGTACAGAAAACGGAATCAGGGCCACTTTAAACAACGAGGCATTTGATGCCAAGACCACATCGCTAAGAGAGACTGGCAAAAACACAAACACGTTTGTTGCGACAATAAAAATGCCAAAAGAGATAAACGGCGATCGACTCAAAATCGGCGCATCTGCGCAACTTAGGTTTACTGACACCACTGCACCATCAGGAACTACTGAGATTCTAAAAGCAGACATCAAGATAGGATTGCGATAGTCACCATAAATTGTAAAAAAATGCGTGCTGGCCGTAACCCTCCTTCTGTTTTTACGATATTCCGCTTTGCAGCCTACCTGAACAAGGTGCAGATCCTATGTGTTCTGTTTGGCTTTGCTCCACATGGGGCAGATTTTTCATTCCTTTAACTGGAAATCTCAGGTTTTGCCATCACGGTGCTCCAGATAGGATTAGTTTCTATTCCGTTGCCAATCATTTCTGACTATCTATCTCTAGATCATGTTTCTGCATGGAGGGAGGAGTTTCCTCTGCTTTCGCAGCGTTTCGTTCACCAGCCCGCAAAACTAGAATTACTTTGATTTAATTTGAATATTACTTTAGTTTGGAATGAAAGTACTCCTCGTCGTACTTTTCCTTCGAATGTCGCGACTGCAATCTGTGCCCAATGTGCACTATATCCACATAGAATCGGTAGATGTGCCTATTTTCCTTTAGCCGTGAAGACATAATTCTCCAGAACGTTCTTGCATGGAATTCTGAGAATCTATGGTCACGCACAATGAAGAGCGATTTTTTAGACTTGTCAACTATCTCAAGGGTCTTTGGACTAAATGCCTGGTCCGCCTGGTTTCCGGCGCCAAGTACGATTATTTCAGATTCTATTTTATCAAAGTTCTCCAATAAGCCGATTGACACATTTTTTGTTTTAGGGTAGACTTTTTCAAACGGCACTTTTTTCATTTCCAGATCAAACATCATTTCGTTTATTCGGTTCATTATTTCAAGTTCAGTTTGCGGCGATTCCATTACGCCTCGCACTACTCGCACCTTGCTGTTGTATGTAAGCGACATTGCGTTTGCTATTCTAAGTCCCAGATCAGAGTGCCGCGATTTATCGTATGAGACCACCACGTTTGCAAGATCCTCATCAAAGTTCTTCCCAAATCTCACACCAACAAAATCGCATGTAGATAGTGACAGTAGTTTCCTGTTGGTTCTCAGAAACGCAAAATCAACCAGCACTATGTTGATTCCTTGCTCCTCAACTGTTGCCAAGATTGCCTCTGTGACGTCATGAGATATGCGTACGAGGTACCGGTGACGTATTGACTGAGGTATTGACTTTTTGAGGTTGATAAATGACTCAATTTCAGATTCGGCAAACTTGTTTGACACTGCAAGAGGCAAGTGAACTGGAATGTGAGTCACATTGAGAAATGAGATTTCGCCCTCCTTTTCTTGAGATATGGCATTTGCTATTTTGAAAAGATTCACAACGTGCTTTGGATGGTATATCACTAGGATCCTGTAGCCCTTTCTTTCTTGCGGCCCCTGATTATAGATTAGAGGCGCGTAATGCTCTATTTCCTTTTTTGCAGTGTAAAACTTGTAGATGGCAAAACCAATCACTATCCAGATAATTGCAATTATCCAACTTTGTGGCTGGGTAAACAACAGGTAAACTGAAAGCCCCACGGCAGAAAGGGCGCCAAGTATAGGAATTAGGGGAAAGAACGGGGTTTTGAAACTATAGTCTAGTTTTTTCCCATATAACCTGCGTATTGTTATTGCGGCATAGTTTACTTGAGCAAACAAAAATAAGAACATCACGCTTGCGGCAAAAGCAATTTCGGTAAGATCAAGGGCAAGGGCCATGATCAGCATGATCAGGCCAGATGCAATTGTCGAGATTGCAGGGGTTTTGTATTTTGCGTGTATCTTGCCAAAAAAGTGCGGCAGGTTGTAATGAGTCCCCATGGCATATGAGACTCGGCTTGATGAATAGGTGGTCGCGTTCAGTGCAGCAAGGGTGGACACCAATCCGCCTGCAACAACAATCAAGGCGCCAAAAGGCAGAAAGTCTTTTGCAGCTTCAATGATTCCGACTTCACCGAGGTCGCCTATGAATTGCCATGAAGGTTGTCCATGCGTTTCAGATGACAGTCCGCCTATGAAAGAAAAAGTAAACAGGATGTAAATTGCAATAACGACAAAAAGTGAAATCAGAATTGCCCGAGGTATGTTCTTTTTTGGATTTTTTAGTTCGTTTCCAGTCTGTGCTATTACTTCGTATCCTTCAAACGCAATAAACGTCAAACCCATCGCTATTACAAGTCCGGTAGTTCCCTTTGGGAAAAAATTCGTGAAATTATCAGGCCAGGAAGGATTTGTAAATATCATCGCCACAATCGCGGCGACAATTAGCACCCCAATTATTGTGATTTGCGTAATAGTGATGGCGTTTCCCACCTTACTTGTCGGAGACGTGCCCCTGACATTGATAAACGTGAAAATTATAATGGCAAGGGCGGCCAGCCCCTTTTCAAACAATGGTGAAGATTGAATCAGATTAGTTGTCGTCAGCAGGTGTGCCAAAAACGCCGCAAACGCAACAGCGTAAAGGCTTCCAGCTATAGTGTGCGCAAACCAGGACATCCAGCCACTTAGAAAAGAGTTTGGTCGTGGAAGGCCTTCTCTAACCCATCTGTATCCCCCGCCAGTATCAGGCAGGACTGAGCTTAGCTCGGCATACGTAAGGGCCGTAAACAGCGTAATTACGCCATTTATCAGAAAAGCAATCATCAGAGCAGGCCCTGCTTCTGCCATTCCAGGCCCCACGAGTACGAATATTGCACCGCCAATCATGGCTGCAACCCCGACCATTACCACATCCAATAAGTTTAGATTTCGTGCAAGACCAGTGTCTGAACTTTCTGAAGCCATGTCGTCTACCGTCTGAAAATGGGATTTGCATAAATCTTTACGCTAAATACGATGTTTGTAAATCGGTCAATATTTCTTATCAACAAGCCCATATTCAACTAGCAACGGCTCAATCTCGTGCTCGGACTTGATCTCAGAGTAATCCTTCAACAGATCTGCGTTTAGCTCGTAAAATGTATGCCCCCAGTTGAACTTTCCAAGCAGATCAAGTGCAAGTTGCACATAGCCTAAGATGAAGGCAGCACCTGCGATCGCCTCAACAGTAGTCAATTTGTTTAATTTCGAATAGTTGACAGGATTTCCTGCAAACAGCGGCGGAAGTTTACGTGGAATTCCTGAAAATTTTCTAGTAAAAGCATTTTCTGCCAAATTCCATGAACAGTCGATTCCAGTTATGGATTTAGCGATTGTGGCATCTTGTCTCAGAATTGTTTTTTGTGCAAACGGATCTAAGATTATTGTATTGCTCTGTGTTTTTGTGACTCCCCTTGCCAATCCAAATTTTACCAGTTTTGCAGCAGTGCACTTTTTTGGATCATCTTGCTTTAGCATGAATACTTGGATGTTCATCATAGCAAGACGGTTTTATCGAATATTTTTCTATTGTGTTGGAACGTATGTTATTTCAAAATAAAATTTCGAATACTGATCTTGCGCTTTTACTATGTCTACTGTCCAGACGGAGTCTTGGATCGTATTCAAGTCAGACTCAGGCATGATTGTGAATTTTTCCAAGATTGGACCGTGGCCCGAGTAGTATATTTTAAAGCCAGTCCCGTCGATTTGCACAACACTATAATCGGAATTCAGTGTCCTAGTCGATTTTGACACAATGCAGTCAGATGTCTGTCCGATGATGCACTGACCTCCCTCAGTTGACACATGCAGGTTGATTTTTGATACGTCGTCACGCTTGACAACTAGCGAGCCTTGGAGTGCACTAGGCGATACTGCTTGATCCTCAATGATCTTTCCCATCAGAGGAATTTGTATACTAGAGTCAGTTATTCTATTGAACTTTTCAGATATTTTTTTGGGCTGCACCTCTATTGGTGTTTTCTTCTCTACCACTTGGAAGGCTTTTGTAAACGTGCCAAACTGCGCATCCACTTTTACGACATACTTGCCAAGAGATGCAGATTGTGGGATCACGTAATCATATTTGTAAATACCTGAATCATAGTACTTTGATAGGTCGATTTGTTTTCCACCCAACCCACAGTACAGGGTTCCACAGTTAATTCCGTCTTTATCTTCAAGTAAAACTACAAGGTTCAGTTGATCTAGAAATATCACCTTATTCAGACTGCCAGATATGTGGATTGTGTCACCTGGAGAATATTCTTCTTTATCAGTATTCAGCGAGAGAGTTAACTTTTCATCAGCGCTTATCGGGGTGTTGTTTTTCACCTCAAAGGTTGTCTGGACGATTAGTTTTTGATATGTCGCGATTACTTTGTAGGTGCCATCTTTGAACACTGTGAGCGGAAGGTCGTATGTGGTCTTGAAGTTGCCGCCATTATCAAAGTAAAGTTCAGAGTTATAGACGAGTTTGTTAGAAGATGTTTTTACCTGAACGTTTACGCGGTCAAGGGTTATGCCTTCGCTGCCAGTTGTCATCTGTCTTTTTACCGCACTTCCGCTTATGACGAGCTTTTCGCCTCCGCGGTATACTGGCTTGTCAGTAGTTACCTCAAGGGGAATTATGCTAAGTGTGTCATGTTCAGGATCTGCAGATACTTTGAAAAACACGTCCAAAGTTTCAGATGATGATTTTACTGAAATCTTATAGGTTCCAAAAATAGTTGGCCTTTCTCCACGGTAATTTGGATCAGTGATGAGGTCTAGTTCCTTTTGTGGAATTTGCCAAGTCCAAGAGAACCGATTGTTCTCAACTTTAGCTCCTCCACTTACTGTCTTGCCGCCAGGCTTTGCAAGCACAATTTGGACAGTAGTCTGACCAGTTGTGATTGACCCATCAAGTTTTACTATTTCTCCCAACCCATAGACGCTCTTGTCAACTTTTGCGATGAGTTTTTTGTTGTTTACGTCAAGCGAGTCTATCACGGCAAACATTGTCGATGTTTCTTTTCCATCATATGTGGCAGTTATGACATAGTTACCAGGTACGAATACAGATTTTGTGATAGTTGCATCTATTCTGTAATTGCCAGCTATGTCAGGCACTGCGGAAAATGAGTACGAGGTTATTTGCGGATCTGTGCTTGGCTTTCCGGCGGTTTTGCCTTGCCCAATAAAGGTAAGCGGCTTGCCATTTTCAGTTGCTATTGTCACATATACTGGAATTGCCTCGTAGGTGCTCCTTGTTTTTGGTATAACATGCCCCAGTATGACTAGCTTGTCGCCAATATCATAAGTTGCCTGTTCAGTAGATACGAAATTCTTATTTTCAGTTTCAGAATATGCAGTCGGATCCCCTACTATGTTGAAATATGCAACAGACTTGCCAAATTCTTTTGAAACGGTTACTCTGTAATCACCAAGTGTTAGTGTAGGTGAGGAAATTTTGAATTCAAACGTGCCATCGCCCTTAAGTGTTACTTGACCGGCCATTTTGAAAGCATTCTTTGTTTCTTGTCCAGACGGTGCACCGGTCTGCAACACTTCAAGGTCTAGTGCAACAACATGTTTGCTACTTCTACCAGATATGATAATCGGCTCCCCGAGCCCATAGTATTTTTTGTCAGTTACAAGCGTAATTTGCTCTGCATTTTTCGCGTCTTGGACAAGCTCAAATGCAGTCTCAGAGTGCTGTGTTCCATAGTCGGCAACAACGTGATGAGTCCCATAGACTGGGTTCACCGTAGTCATGAACACGTTTGCTGAGAATGCGCCATTAGTAGGATAGAGACTGCCAGCGTAAATTCGAGTTCCTTTTGGATCATATACGGATAGTTTGAGCCCCTCAAGTGGGAATACTTTGGTAGTTGATGCGGAAAGCAATACGGTTTGACCTGGAATGTACGCAGATTTATCGGCAGTTATCGACAGCTCAGAAATATCTTGGTTTGGGTTTGCAGCTAATTCGTCACCAACAGAAAACATCACAGAGTCATATTCGCTCCCATACGATACTGAGACATCATATGTTCCCTTAGTCACTCCCTGAGCTTTGTCAAGTTTGACTGATGTCTTAAATGCAAGATTAAGATCTGGATACAGTGTAATAGTTTTGTAAAAGCTTCCAGGCCCGTCGACTGTGATTATTAGTTGTTGTTGAGAGAAGAACGGCTTTTCTTGGGAGACGCGCTTTGAAACATTTCCGGTGATCAGCACAGTTTCGTCAAAAAGATATGAGCGCTTGTCGATATCTACAGAGACGGTCGCCTGTCCGCCAGCAGTAGATCCTGCTGCAGGGGATCCGTTTGAGGAACCAGCAGAAGAGGTAGATCTGAACATCCAGTCATTTGATGCGTTAGTATCAAGGCCGTCGTATTTTCTCTGCCATGACGAGAAGTCGTTTTTTTGATCAGTCATTGCAGGTGTCTCATCGATTATTTGACCAGACTTGTCCTTTAGCTGGACTTTTTCTGAGACATCGGCAAACCACAGATTCGTATAAGAGTAAACTAGAAACTGCCCAGGTTTTATTATTGAGCCAGCTGGAATTGTCAGGGTCTTTTTTGTTGCGGTGTTTGCAGTAATTTTCCATCCCCCAATGTCAACGTTCTGTCCAGTCGGATTATACAGTTCGACCCATTCCGAGATAGTTTTCGCATCATCGTTAGGAGGATTCGTTTCGACTTCGTTGATCACTACGTTTTGAGTTGAATCCTCAGCATATGCATAGGCAGTCCCTGCAAATGCAAATATCAGAAATATTGCCAATATTGATAACGTGTTCATTTTTTTGTTTACCTACACTTTTTCTGTCATTTTTATTATGATTTTAGATCTTATTTGAGCAAAAGTTGAGCTAGTTGTTAATGTGAGATGCATCTGTATTAGGAAGGGGCATTTTAGTTAAAAAACGGTGCGTATCAGTTATCGTTACGCCAGGCGGTATCGCAATTCGGGCACTTGTTACCTTCTATTTTTGAGCCACAGTCAGCACACAACCCTTGCCCAAGTTGTCTTGCAAGCATTTGTTTTCGTTTTCCCACATACACTTTGATTCCAATGTAAATGGCAACTGCAATTATTATAGAGTAAATCAGCGGCAGTCCAGCTCCGAGCAACCCTATCATGAAGAACAAGACGCCCCCAATTAGAAGCAGTTCGCGTTTATCGTAAGCCAATTAGACTGTCTGGGATTTGTTGATTAAAAAATCATGTCATTATTGGAATAAGAAAATGGGATCGGCCGGATTTGAACCGACGACCTCAGGTACCCAAAACCCGAATCATACCAAGCTAGACCACGATCCCGCTGTGTGTGCAGCTTTTTCTCCCCAATTTAAGCTTCACATGATTTTAAATAATATGCAAAATCAGTCCAGCCATTGCAAATTGATGATTATATCAAGGCAGGAAAAATAGCGTCAGAAGTAAGAGAGATTGCAAGAACCAAAAACTGGGTAGGAAAAACGCTCTACGAAATATGCGAGTCAGTAGAAAATGAAATCAGGGTGCGCGGAGGCAAGTGCGCTTTTCCGGTAAACACCAGCCTAAATGAGATTGCAGCACATTACACCGCAGAGCCAAATGATCCCAAAGTCCTAACCGATACAGACCTCGTCAAAATTGATCTTGGTGTACAGATAAACGGATACATTGCAGATACTGCAGTCAGCGTTTCTTATGATTCAGAGTTTGACATGTTAGTGAGAACTGCAGAAGAATCCCTGAAAAACGCAATGGCAATTGTAAAGGAAGGAACCAAGTCAAGTGACATCGGAAGAATTATTGAAAAAACAGTAAAACAAAACGGGCTAATTCCAATTGCAAATCTAAGCGGTCATTCACTTGAACAATACACCATCCATGCAGGAAAATCCATTCCAAACATTTGGTCGATTGGCTCGTTTTCCCTATCAGTAAAAGAAACTTACGCCTGCGAACCATTTGTCACAACGGCAAAGGGCCTAGGCTTTGTCAGAGAAGGCAAGACAAGAAACATCTTCGGCTTAGTGTCAAAGAAAAAAACCAAAAACGAAAAAGCAAACAAGATGCTTGACTACATATGGGAAAACTTCAACATGCTCCCATTTGCACTAAGATGGATTACCAAGGAAACAGACGAGAAAACCGCACGGCCGCTACTTGAGGAGCTCATCAAAAACAAGGTGGTGCGCGCATATCCAGTGCTAATTGAGGCAAACGAGCAGCGTGTCGCCCAAGCAGAACACACATTCATTCCAACACCAACTGGTGCGATTGTAACTACGCTATAGGCTCGCCAAAAATTTTTGCTATATTCATAGGAACGTTGCACGCAGGACACTTTGAGGATTCAACAAAAAGGCAGTCACCTTGCTTAAATTTTCTTTTCAATTCTTTTTTGCACAACGGGCATTTTTCTACAGTGTATGCAACGATTTGTTTTTCTTTTTTTGAGAAGATCATTGAGGTACCCCCAGAGTATTTCCCACACCCACAATCAAGGCACTTTGATTTGGCTTGGTGTTTTCAAGCACGATCCGATACACTTGAGACTCTACAGATTCTGCTTGGTCGGCTATTTGTTTTGTCATAAGTGTGATTGCCTCTTTGACTGACTGTTTTATCACCACTGCATAAATTGGAATGTTGTTTTTTGTCGCAATCTCCTCTATTTGGAATCTGTCTGTTCCAATTCCTCCTATTGCCGCTCCAAATCCTTGCGCTACAGAGCCAGAGTCCTCGCCTTCAAGTTTCAACGCAGCGTCAATCATCACGATTATGTCAGGCTTGTTTTTCAAAACCAAGATTTCCACTGCATCCCCGGGCCTTCCAACGGTCGCAGTTGGACCCTCTGCCTTTAACAGGTACAGATTTCGCTGCTCGAATTTTTTTTCCGAGCACACGGTTTCAAAGGTAATTGTCTTTTTCTCGGTTCCAAGCATCATTTTTCCAACTACCATCGGGCCTATTCCATCTCCAATTGGCTGGCCTTGCTTTAATGCAGACACGGCGTCCCTCAGTGCGCTTGCCTGCTCCATGATAAATGGAATCATCATTTGGAGAGGCAGAATTAGCGGAAAATTGTTCTGCTTTTTTGCAGTAAGGAAGAGGTGCCTAACTAGCTTGTGCAATAAGTGAAGTGATGCGCTTACCTCAAGCAGGTTTTGCACTTTGCTTATTTCAAGTGAATCCATGTTAGGAGAAAGCGACATCACCTGTTGTCTTGTATAGTCTTCTCTTGATCTGAGAAGATGCTTTATTTTTGGAATTATTCCATTTGGATCAAAGTCGACTGGCATTATTGTAAAATACTCCAAGAACCCGTCCACCTTTTTTGCGGCGTCGGGGGTCGCTTTTAGATTTGTTTGAAGATAGTCAAGGAGTTCTTTTTTTGACTCTTCTTTGTATTTTACAAGTTTTGCAATGTTTTTGCTTATTTCCCCAGATGTGATTTGAAGCTGAATCCGCTGACCATAAAACATGAAGACGACAATAGGCACTATCCACACAAGCCACATTATTGGATTGGAGTTGTCTGTTGAGCTAAACAGCTTGTCAGGATTAATGTCAGTAAAATTCAATTCAATCAAACGATCAGTTTTACCAAATTAAATGATTTGTATAATGAAATCGCGGCAACATTAGAATTTCAAAGAAATTGTCTGGCGGGTAAATAATTAGAAAGTGCTCTTTATATAGCCAAGCTAATTCAAGTGGTAACGTATGCCACAAACAAAGCCAATTGTAAGTATTGAAAATGTGGTTGCTTCTGCATCAGTAGATCAGAAAATGGATCTAAACGAGATTACACGCAATTTCCCAGATGTAGAATATCATCCAGATCAATTTCCAGGATTAGTGTTTCGTCTAAAAAGCCCAAAGACTGCAACTTTGATTTTCACATCAGGCAAGATGGTATGTACTGGGGCCAAGTCAGAAGAGATGGCAAGAAGTGCAGTAAAGTCAGTTGTTCAAAAGCTAAGAAAGGGCGGAATCAAGGTAAAAAAAGACGCAGTAGTTGACATTCAAAACATAGTTGCATCAATTAACCTAGGCGGAAAGATCCACCTGGAGCAGGCAGCAAGAACGCTTCCTCGAAGCATGTATGAGCCAGAGCAATTTCCAGGACTAATCCACAGGATGCTAGACCCAAAAACCGTGATCTTGCTGTTCTCATCAGGAAAACTAGTCTGCACGGGGGCAAAAAAAGAGCCAGATGTGTACAGGTCTGTAAACAACTTGCACTCATTACTGGAAGAAAAAGATCTAATGATTTACGATTAGACGGCTGATTTAGAAGTAAAGTGCATATACCATCACATCATATTTATCTAAATGCAAGTCGAAACCATTGAAAATTTTAAGCTAAAAGACATAATTCTGATTTCATCGCTGCCAGACATGGGCAAGGTGGGCGGTTTGGTAACACGTCACATTGCAGAAAAGACAAATGCCAGAATTGCGGCAAAGATCATTTTAACAGACAAGCCGTGGGTAAACCACAAAGACGGCCTAGTCGAATTACCATATGACGAGTACAAACTGCTAGTTGACGAGAAAAACTCGCTTGTCATTTTTACCGGGGAAAATCAGCCCCAAGAGCCAAACATGGTCTTTGACCTGGTGAACTTCGTAATAGAAATGGTACAAAAATGGGGAAACGTCAAAATGATAATCTCGTCTGGAGGATACATACCGCTTCAGAAAGGATATGGAAACGGGGTGTTCGGAGTTGCCAACAATCAAGAGTCCCTAGAGTTGCTAAAGACACACAATATCAAATTGCTTGGGGAGGACGTAAAGAGCATCACGTGGTTTAACGGACTTGTTCTAGGAGTTGCAAAAAACAAAAACATCAACGGCATAGGTCTTTTCGGCGAGATATACGATGCAGAGTTGCCACAGCACAAGGCTGCAAAAAATATCATAAACACAATCGAGGGGCTCTTGAAACTTGAGATAAACACGGACGAATTAGAACAAAAAATTATCGAGCAGCCAATTGAGATAAAAAAAGAAACTCCAGGAATAGGCTAGTTACTTTATTTTTGTGCCAAGCTGGACAGACTCGTCAACAGTAAGCCAGAACGGTTTTTCGTTTGTGTCTGCTGCAAGAAGCATCGCGTTTGACTCCACTCCGCCCACAGTCTTTGGCTCAAGGTTTGTTATCGCAATCACGGTTTTCCCAACCAATTCTTCTGGCGTAAAAAATTGCGCACCCCCAATTATCAAGTTGCGTGTTTCGCCCCCAAGATCAATTGTTCCTTTGATTATCTTTGTCTTACCAGGGATTTTCTCAGTTGAGATAATTTTGGCAACGCGGATGTCCAATTTTGCAAAATCATCATATGTTATTGTCATTGTCAGTGCTCATCTAGGTAGAATTATTTTCCAAGCGCTTGCTTTTGTTCGCTTCGGATCTTTTTGATCACGTTGCCAAATCTGTTGAGCGGCACAATTTTGATCGTGTTGTATTTTGACATCCCTATCTCGATGCATAGTTTTTCGATATCGTGGGCATTTTTTGCCTCAAAGATTAGCGTCCACTGATGCTCCAAAACTGAGACGTAGAATTCAACCAGTCGTTTTATGCCAAACTGTTTTAGATTCTTTTTTATTTTTGAGTCCAGATGTAAAAAGACTTGTTTGCTGTCGTCGTGGTTTAACGGACAGGATTCAGGACTGTGAACGGCAGTCACACTAAAGAGGAAATAGTCAGAATCTTGCGCCATTACCTTTTCTATGGTGAAATATTATTTGTATATTACGATATCAAAACAACACAATTAATTTATGTAAAAACAACACGGAAAAAGCCTATGGGGCAGTTTTTTACAGACGACATAGACGCCTTGCTAAAGTCAGGCCATGGGGATTATGGGCGGCTGTCTAGGATCAAGACAGAATTTGAGGCAAAAAAACTCGTCACAATAGAAGACAGGAGATACGTAGAGGGGCTAATTGCCAGATATTTGCAGCCATCGCAAACGGAACCAGAAAGGATTGTAAAAATTCCAGAAAAACGCATCGTTCCCCCACCAGCACCTAAAACGCCAGCTGCTCCTGAGATGAAATATCAAAAGGCAGTTGTGGAAAAACCAATCGAGAAGATAAACAGCGGGAAAAAGACGAGAAATGTCGTAATCAGCATAGCGTCAGTAGTTTTCGCAGTTTTGATAATCAGTGTGGTGTCAATGAATCAGGACAACATCGCAATAATTGGGCCAAGTTCTTCAGAGGCAGTCGAGACAGATCAGGCATCGTACGCAAAAGGCGACATCGTATCAATTTCAGGAAATGCAGAATCGGCAGTCACAGAGATTGCAATAACAGATCCGGATGGACAGCTGGTATGGACTGAGATAGTCAAGGTAAAGGCAGACGGCAAGTTTTCAACTTTGGTCATTGCCGGCGGAAGCGGATGGGAAAAGGCAGGAAAGTACACAGTGACATCATCGGCAGACGGGAAAACTGAGAAAACAGATTTTGACTTTAGCCCAAACGAAGCAAACTAGATCAAGACACTAATATTTTGGCTCAGATGACCTGACAGTATGGCAACGATTGAAGCGTCCACCACAATAAATGCCCCAATTGACAAAGTTTGGGACTTTGTTTCAGACATAGACCGCGAGCCAAAATATTGGAAAGGAACGAAACAGGTGCGCAACATTTCAAAGGAAGGAAACAAGGTGACAAGAGAAGTCACAATCGCGTTTAAGGATTCAAAATGCATGCAAACGGTGACATTTTATCCAAAAGAAAAAATCCTTGCAGAATTCACAGACGGAATTCTAATTGGGACAAAGACAATACATCTTACTGCTCATGAGAACGGCACTAAGCTTGATGCCACGTGGGACATCAAGTTATCAGGCATGATGGGAATGTTCACAGGCATGATCAAAAAGCACGTAAAAAGCGGTACTGAGCAGGCATTAGAATCGATAAAGCAAGAAATCGAGAAGTAAGATGGACTTTCTTGACATCACAAATTATGCATTTATTGCGATACTGATTGGCGTAGCTGGCGCTTGGGTTTTTCTTATAAAATCAATGTTGTCGTCATTTAGAGACACGCCGTACTTGGACAGGTTTCCTCAAAAAAATCACAAATCCCCCAAGGTATCAGTCATTCTTCCTGCAAGAAACGAGGAGGGGTTTATTGAAAAATGCCTAGACTCTTTGTTAGGCCAGGACTATGAAAATTACGAGATAATCGCAATCGATGACTCGTCCACAGATTCCACTGGCAACATAATCAAGAATTATGCGATGAAAGACGCCAGAGTCATACACGTTAGCGCAAAGCCAAAGCCGGACGGATGGATGGGGAAAAACTGGGCATGCATGGAAGGATATGCAGCGGCAACAGGCGAGATTTTGTTATTTACAGATTCAGATACAACGCATTCAAGAAATGTGATTTCACTTGCCGTTTCCCACCTTTTGTCGCTTGATCTTGATGCGCTCACAGCCATTCCAAAAATGGTTTGCCTTGACAACTGGACGAGGATCACGCTGCCAATGCTGTCGACATTTTTGCACACCAGGTTTTCCGCACTCAGGGTAAATGATCCATCAAAAAAGACTGGTTATTTTTTCGGGAGTTTTTTCATAATCAAAAGGAACACATACGAAAAAGTAGGAATGCATCAAGGTGTCAGGCAGGAGATAATCGAAGATGGGGCACTTGGAAAGAAGGTAAAAGAGGCGGGTTTTAAAATGAAGATGGTAAGGGGAGATCATCTAATCAATGCAGTTTGGGCAAGAGACAGGTCAACACTCTGGAACGCGCTAAAGAGGCTCATGATACCGCTTTATTTGCAAAACGCCAGAATCGCAGTAGGGATATTTTTCGCAGTGTTATTCTTGCTTTTCATGCCATTTCCACTGCTCGCATATTCGTCTGTGCTTTTCGGGCAAGCAGAGTCGTTTCCCGTCCTTTTTGCAGCATCAATTGTGTCATCAGGCCTGATTTATGCAGCAGGTGTGCTTGATGCGCGAGAATTACACATCAAGTTCTTGCACGCGCTGTGTGGCCCGCTTGGAAGCTTGATAATTGTGTGCGGATTTCTAAGTGGAATTTTGCAAGCCAAGAGGAGCATGTCGGTGTCGTGGAGAGGCAGAGTGTATTCCATGAAAGATCACATGCAAAATTCAATCAGCGTATAGGTAAAGATTATAGAGCAACCAGATAGCTGCCATATCAGTGAACAAATCAAATGCGATTATTTCAGGCCTTCTAGGTGTAGTGATACTGCTTGTAGCATACAGCATAATTCTAAACCCGCCACAGAAAGCGCCGACAGTTGACGACATTAGCAAGGTAACAAAGACAGTTGTCGGTGATCAAACATCGCAGGACCTGACACTAACTGAAATTTTTGAGAAGGCAGAGTCTGGCGTAGTCAAAATAAACGTCAAGCGGCCAAATGATCAGAGGGGAAACGGGTTGGGCTCAGGCTTTGTTTTCGATAAAGCAGGACACATAATAACAAACGACCATGTCATTGAAAATGCCGAAAAAATAACAGTCACATTTTTGGACGGAAGATCATTTAAAGCAAATCTAGTAGGAAAGGATCCTTACACAGATCTTGCAGTTGTCAAGGTAAACGCAAGTGAGGGCGCGCTACATCCACTCACACTTGGAAATTCATCTAAACTAAAAGTAGGAGAACAAATTGCGGCAATAGGAAATCCATTTGGGTTATCAGGCTCCATGACTTCTGGAATCGTAAGCCAGATCGGCAGGCTGCTCCCATCGCAGGACAGAATGTTCCAGATCCCAGACATAGTTCAGACAGATGCCGCAATAAACCCAGGAAATTCAGGCGGACCGCTTTTGAACATGAAGGGCGAAGTAGTCGGCATAAACACTGCAATCCAGTCAGAGACAGGAGACTTTGCAGGGGTAGGATTTGCAATCCCTTCAAGAACCGTTCAGAAGATCATTCCAACGCTTATTGAAAACAAGACATACCATCACCCTTGGGTCGGAATCTCCGGAAGAGACATTGATCCTGACCTTGCAGAGGTACTCAAAATTGAAGACACCAGGGGCTTTTTGGTAATCACAGTTCTAAAGGACAGCCCTGCAGAAAAGGCAGGCCTAAGAGGAACCACCAACTCAACAGTGGTGGACGGCACCACATATCAGGTAGGAGGAGACATCGTACTGGCAGTTGACGGCATCAAGGTAAGAAAGATCGACGATATTTTGATTCACCTTCAGCGCGACAAGACAGTTGGGGACGAGATGGTACTTCAGATTCTTCGCGATGGGCAGGTCACCAGTTTAGTATTAACCCTCGAGGAAAGACCAAGTACAAGCGTGCTGGCAAACAATTCAACAACTAATTCGACACAAAAATAAATACTAGAATTCAAGATTATCTTTTACGTTGAATAACCTTGTGTTTGATTGCGAATTATTAAATCGTGTAATAGATGGAAAGCAAATCACAAAGGCAGACGCACATGAAATTTTTGAAATTGTAAAAAACGGGCCGTCTGAACTATTTAGCACTGCGACAAGACTTCGCAACACGCATAAACAGAAAATAGCTACATTTTCAAAAAAGTCGTTCTTCAATCTCGTAAACCTCTGCAGGGACACGTGCGATTACTGCACATACAAGTCAGAACCGAACCAGCAAAAAACGTCAATGATGAGTAAAGAAAACGTCAGGAACTTGGCAAGACTTGCAAAAAAATACGGGTGTGTCGAAGCTCTCTTTGTCACAGGCGAAAGGCCGGAGCAGAAATACCAAGAGGCAAGAGAGTGGCTCAAAGAAAACGGATTTTCAAGCACTTCAGAATATCTTGTCCACGCATCGGAAATCGCGTTGTCAGAAGGACTTTTCCCGCACACAAATGCGGGCAACCTTACAAAATCAGAGATAAACGAATTCAAAAAAACCAACGTGAGTATGGGCCTGATGCTTGAGAATTCTAGTGAGCGCTTAACTAAAGAAAACATGCCGCACCATCTTGCCCCAAGTAAAAATCCAAGGGCAAGAATCCAGGTCTTGGAAAATGCAGGCGATCTCAAAATGCCAATGACTACAGGATTGCTTGTCGGAATAGGAGAGACTCCAGACGAGATAATCGATTCCATATTTGAGATAAAAAAACTGCACCAGCAGTACGGGCACATACAAGAAGTCATTTTGCAAAACTTTCAGCCAAAGCAGGACACCAAGATGGGAAGCTTTGCGTCTGCGGAGGAAAACTATTTCAAAATAATTGTGGCACTGACAAGGGTAATAATGCCGCAGATGAACATTCAGATTCCGCCAAATCTCTCACCAGACTCATACCAAAGCTTTCTCCAAGTCGGGATAAATGACTGGGGAGGGATATCACCGCTCACCCCAGACTATGTCAATCCAGAGTTTAGCTGGCCCAAAATAGAATACGTTAAAGAAAACACAGAAAACGCAGGCTACGAGTTAAAAGCAAGATTTCCGGTATATCCAGAATTTATGCACATGGTAAATTCTGACCTTTATGCTAAAATGTCAGAAATCATGGACAAAGACGGCTTGGTAAGCGGGAAATACTGGAAATGAGTTCAATTGATTCTCTGCTAAAAAACGCAGACCCTCTAATTGCAGACTCGCTAAATAACGCACTCTCGGAAAAAGAAATTTCTATCAAAGAGGCGACATACCTGTATGATGCAAAGGGCATTGACTTTCACCTAGTCGGAATGGTTGCAGACGAGCTCAGAAAGAGGCGAGTCGGAGACATTGTCACTTTTGTGGTAAACAGAAACATCAACTTTACAAACGTCTGCATAAAGCAGTGCGGCTTTTGCGCATTTAGTAGGGACTTTAGAGAAGAGGAGGGATACTTTTTGCCAATAGAGGAAATAGTAAGGCGCGCAAAAGAGGCGCACAGCCTTGGGGCAACCGAGGTCTGCATCCAGGCAGGCCTTCCACCAGACATGGATGGAGGATTTTATGAAAAGATATGCGCCGCCATAAAAGCAGACATTCCAGACATTCACATACACGGATTTTCGCCAGAGGAGGTCCTCTATGGCGCAACAAGGTCAAATGTTTCAATTAAAGAATACCTATCAAGACTAAAGGACGCTGGAATCAACACCATCCCAGGCACTGCCGCAGAAATACTGGACCAAAAAATACGCGACAAGATATCCCCTGGAAGGATCAGCGTTTCGGACTGGACTGAGATAATCAAGACTGCGCACAAGATGGGAATCAACTCCACGTCAACTATAATGTTCGGCCACGTCGAATCAACAGAAGACAGAGTAAGACACATTGCAAAGATAAGGGACATCCAAAAGGAGACAGGCGGGTTTACAGAGTTTGTTCCCCTAAATTTCATCCACACCGAGGCGCCAATGTACATACACGGAATGCACGAGGGAATCAAAACAGGTGCAAGTGCAAACGATGTGATGCTGACACACGCCATTGCAAGAATAATGCTAAACAACCATATCGACAACATCCAGATGTCGTGGGTAAAGGAGGGCCAGAAGATGTCGCAGCTTTTGCTAATGTGGGGTGCAAACGACTTTGGCGGCACTCTAATCAACGAAAGCATTTCAACATCAGCTGGCGCTCAGTACGGCCAGATTTTAAGACCCAAAGAAATCCGCCGACTAGTCAGAGAGATAGGCAGGATCCCGGCCCAGAGAAATACCACGTACGACATAATCAAAAAATACGACATAGAGTCATCCGAAGATGAGCTAGACAGAGTGGAAGACGTTTCCAGGTTTGGCTCGTATTTTGAACTTGTTAAAATCGACAAATTCAGATACAAGAACCCAAGGTCAAACTAGTCTTGTCGGTTTGCAGCGACGTCATATCATATGCAAGAAAGGTAGGTGCCGATGAGTGCGAATCAGTTCTTTGCTCAAAAAAAATCATCACAGTAAGAATAACAGACTCAGAGATTGCAGAGATAAAGGAGGGCCACGAGAAATCACTTGGCGTACGCCTTATACACAGAAAAAGAATATCGTGTGCCCAGACAACAACGCTTGAGCCAAACAAGATTGTAGACAGCGCACTCAGATCTGCCAAAAACATCACGGAGAGAAAATTTTGGAAAACGCTCCCAGCATATTCAGCAGGCGTCACACTTGAGAAAGTAAATGATCCTAAACTTTGGAATGCAGATGCAGTTTACATATCAGATATCGCACAAGAAATGATCAACTCTGCGCAAAATCAGAAAATAACAAGCATTTCAGGTTCACTAAATGTAGTTTGCGAAGAGTTCGAGATTGCAAACACAAACGGACTGCAAAGGACAGATGCTGCAACATACGTCTCCGGAATAACAAATACCGATTCAGACATCGGCAGTTCTCCCGTAAGCGGCATAGGGCAGACAAGCTCAAGAACGTTATCTGATTTTCATCCAGAAAACGCAGGTGTCGACGCATCTGAGATGTGTGCAAACTCAGTAAACCCCCAGACTGCCAATTCTGGAATAACAAACATAATTTTTGACCCACTTGCAGTAGGGGAGCTGCTCGCATTTGTTTTTGCGTCAAATTTTTCTTTAAAGACATACTCTGAGAACAGAAGCTGTTTTTCAGAAAAAATCGGGAAAAGCATCGCAGTAGAGAGTTTTGATCTTTTCGATGATCCGCATGCGCCAAACGGTTTGGGAAGCAAGTCATTTGACGATGAGGGAGTGCCAACAAAACAGACACACTACATAAGAAAGGGAGTTTTTGAAAAAACATATTCTGATTTGTATAGCGCCTACAAGGAGGGAGGTTCGTCTTCAGGGAACGCATCAAGGCTTGGCTCACCGCTTGGCCGCAGCTCGGATCCAATTCCAATGTCTGCGCCACACAACTTGACAGTCAGAGGAAATGCAAAACGAGATGACATCATCAAAGATACAAAAAGTGGTCTTTTGGTAAGCAGGCTATGGTACACGTATCCAGTAAACCCAATCAAGGGGGACTTTTCTTGCACGGCAAGGAGCGGAATTTGGATCATATCAGACGGACAAATCAAGGCACCTGCAAAATCAGTCAGGATAATACACAATTTGCCAAGGCTTTTGCGCCAAATAACACATGTGGCAGATAATGGACGGACTGTTTTGCCATGGGCATCCATTCCAGTCACGGCGCCGACCATTAGGTGTGACGGAGTAGCAATTAGCCCCATCTAAGAAGGTATAATTATGACAAAGACCTTCAGCTAATCAGCTAGAGAAGTGAAGGAGGTGCAAGAATGAGCTTTAACGATAATTCCGATCGACAAAATAATCGAAGGTTTGGCGGAGGATACAGAGGAGGTGGAGGCGGCGGCAGACGTTTTAACAACGATAGACAATTTGACGACACTCCAAAACCAGTAGAAACTGGTAAAGAATACGATGTATCCATTACCGAAACCAGCAGACAGGGCGACGGAATAGCAAAGGTAGACGGATTCGTCATATTTGTGAAAGGTGGACAACCAGGTCAAGATGCAAAAATCAAGATCACACAAGTTGGCAGACGTTTCGCAATTGCAGAAATGGTATAAACATAAAAACTAAATCATTAAGATTTTTCTTTTTTTTTTCTTTTTCTTATTCAGATTTTAAAGCGATGCAGGTATTGCCGCATAAGATTAAGTACCGCAAAGTCACAGTGATTTTATGTGTGAGACGCTAGACGAGATTCACGCAATGCAGCTTGCCGCAGTAATAGCAAAGATGAGAAAGCAGGCCAGGCAACTAGAGATAGCAGCGTAATTTTGCCAGTGCAGTTAATTGTGTAATAAAATTGTCACAAGATCAATAAAATTTTAAGCTAACCTTAATATGGTAAGGTACCGTACCATACGGTAACATGAAGGCAAGAATGACTTACATACCAGTTGAGATTGCAGATCACTTTGAGGACTTTATCATAACAAGAGACGAGCAGATTCTTGATGCAGTAAAGGCCCGCACGCGTGACTTCAGTACGCTTTCGCTTCTGAAGCTTTTGTATCAGCTAAGATGCAACCCGATGACATTTTCTAATCTTTATACAAATTCAAAAATCCGCATGAAGCGATCATTTTTGAATTATCTCCATCTTTGCGTAGCATATAATTTTGTGAGCAAGGAGATTGTAGGTCCAAATGTAGTGTACTCACTGACAGACAGGGGCAGAAGAATGCTTGATCTGTTTATGCAAAAAAGTAATTAGACAGAGAAAAACCGGAAAGTCATAATGCGGCAAAATATCTCAGAGGATCACATACTTGAGATAAAAAAAATCAATTACAAGAGTCCGATAATTTTTGCAGGGTTTGTCGGCCCAGGCCTGGCAGGACCGCTTGCAGTAGGGTACATGATCGAGAGACTAAAGATGCAGGAGGTAGGGTACTTGCGTTCAAGGTTTCTTCCACCATCAACAGTGTTTATCCAGGGAAGACTCAGACACCCGTTTCGGTTTTATGCTAACAAAAAGGGGACAATTTGTGCAATAATTTGCGAAGTCCCACTAAGAATGGAAGGACTGTACAACATTGCATCGACCATACTAGACTGGGCCCAAAGCAGGGGAACCAAGGAGGTCGTCATCTTAGACGGTGTTGCAAGCGATGAGCACGACGAGAAGATCTTTTGTGCCGCAGAAGAAGACCTTTGCAGAATAATGTCAGAAAAGGGGATAAGCATGATTTCACAAGGATTCATCACTGGAATTCCAGGAAGCATTCTAAACGAATGCATAATGCGGAAAATTCGCGCAATAACACTACTTGTGAAGGCAAGCCACGCCAGCCCAGACCCGCTTGCAGCGGCTACCCTCATTGATGCAGTAAACAAAGTCTACGGCACCGGAATCGATGCGTCTGATCTGAGAAGTGAAAAGGAAAAGATAGGACAGGAATTCCAAGAGCTCTCAGAAAAATACAAAGAGCACAGACAAGCAGATTCTGGCATGTACATGTGACAAAGTACTTTTATCCACATTGAGGATGCAAAATAACATGGGCCTGACATACAAAGATGCCGGAGTCGACGTACAGAAGATAAAGAAAAGCCAGATGTCAATTGGCAGAATAATTGCAACAACGCACAAGGGGCAAAACGTCAAGTCAGGTTTTGGCCACTACGCAGGGCTAGTTGAGATTCACGGGGGAAAGCTTTTGGCAACGCACACTGACGGCGTTGGCACCAAGGTTCTAATTGCAAATTTGCTAAAAAAATACGACACCATTGGAATAGATTGCGTTGCAATGAATGTCAACGACATAATCTGCATCGGCGCAAAACCAGTTTCGTTTGTAGACTACATAGCGGCAAACCAAAATAACGAGTCAATCTTTATCGAAATTGCAAAGGGTTTGGCAACGGGTGCCAGGAAGGCAGACGTGCCAATAGTAGGCGGGGAAACTGCGATAATGCCAGACTTGTTCTTAGAAAAAAAATTTGCATTTGATCTTGCCGGAATGGTCGCAGGACTTGTTGAAAAAGACAAGACAATACTTGGAAACAGGATAGCAGACGGAGATAAGATAATCGGAATCCAGAGCACTGGAATTCATTCCAACGGATATTCACTGGCAAGAAAAGCATTACTCAAAAAATACTCTATTAAAGACACAGTAAGAGGAATCGGCAGAATCGGAGATGCTCTTTTGACTCCAACTGAGATTTACGTAAGGCCAGTTCTTGAAATCATCTCAAAGTGCCAAGTTCACGGACTTGCAAACATAACAGGCGGGGCATTTACCAAACTGCTCAGACTAAAGACTGCTGGATTTTGGCTTGATTCCATGCCGGAGCCGCCAAAAATAATGCAGCTAATTGAGAATACGGGCGTAAAGCAAGACGAGATGTACAAAACTTTCAACATGGGAGTTGGATTTTGTGTCATTGTGCCAAAAAAATATTCAGAGCAAGTCATTTCGATTTGTAAAACACACAAGCTCAAAAGCACAGAGATTGGTTTTATCACAAACAAAAAAGGCGTGTTTGTGAATTCTAAAAGACTAGCATAATCAAACTAAATTTTCACAAGCGCGCTTAAAAAATATTAAAATTAGACGAAAGAGTTTGAACAGTCATGGTAGCAGGCAAGGATTTTGTGGATATGTGTGCAGTTTGCAAGCAAGGCGTTTCAAGAGAAGACATGGACTATCAGAAAGGCAAAGTCTTTCATGCACAGTGCTTTACTGAGCACGGAAATACGGTCCCCATTGTCGACCCAGAACTTGCCCACCTTAGTGCGAGAACCAGGATTGAACTTGTGCAGCTAAAGAATCTCAAAATGAGGGCGGACCTTGAGGAACCACAGCCAGGCATTGCAAGAGAGCCAAAGCCTGCAAATAGAAAAAGGCAATCTCAAGAGAAAAAAAGCAAATCAAAAAAGCAGACAAAGAAAAAGGCGAAAAAACCAGGCCTAAAAAAAGTAAAAAAGTCAAAGAAGCGCAAGGCTCTGAAAAGGCGCTAGGGTACGTTTAACAAATTTAAGGACAGTGGAGTATCGAAGATTGTTGCAAAGTATGATGTTTTCCAAGGCGTGCTCTGAGATTTCACAGAACCTGCTTTTGATAAATTCGCCTAACAGAAACGAGGTAAAATCGCAAATCAAAAAAATATGCACAAAATACTCGCTTGAGCGCATCCCAAGAAATCACGAGATTTTGGCAACCGTCTCTGGGAACGATTATGCCAAACTGTCAAGGGTCTTGTTAAAAAAACCAGTCAAGACTGCGTCAGGGGTTGCAGTAATCGCACTAATGCCAAAGCCATACGCATGCCCACACGGAAGATGCACGTACTGCCCGGGCGGGATAGAATCAAACTCGCCAAACAGCTATACTGGTAATGAGCCGTCAACTATTAACGCAATTGAGAGCCAGTACGATCCAAAAAAACAGATCATATCCAAAATTGAAAAACTGATTGCATATGGACATGACCCGACAAAAATGGAGCTCGTAATAGTTGGAGGTACGTTTTTGTTCATGCCAAAAGACTATCAACGGGATTTCATAAAATCGTGCTACGACGCGCTAAACGGATTTGACTCGCATGATCTTGAACAAGCAAAAACAAGCAACGAAAACGCAGAGATACGAAGCGTAGGATTTACAATTGAGACAAAGCCAGACTATTGCAAAAAAGAGCACATCGACATGATGCTAGAGTATGGAGTGACCAGAGTAGAGATTGGCGTCCAAAGTCTTCAAGAACGAGTGTACAAGATAGTAAACAGAGGCCACACATA
Organism: uncultured Candidatus Nitrosotenuis sp.; assembly: GCA_964449865.1. Taxonomy (GTDB): domain Archaea; phylum Thermoproteota; class Nitrososphaeria; order Nitrososphaerales; family Nitrosopumilaceae; genus Nitrosotenuis. Next base: position 11,489 of record CAYVBR010000015.1, on the reverse strand, counting down.
TGCAGATGTAGTCGAGTCGTTTCAGATGTCAAAAGACGCAGGATACAAATTAGTTGCACATATGATGCCGGGCCTTCCCACAATGAGTCCAGAGGGAGACATTGCAGATTTTAGAAAACTTTTCGAAGACGAGAGCCTAAGACCTGACATGCTAAAGATCTATCCCTCGCTCGTACTTGAGAAAACCCCACTGTACAAAGAATACATGGACGGAAAATACGCACCGTACTCTGATGAGGACATGATCAGAGTTCTGACTGAAGTCAAAAAAAACATTCCAAGATGGGTCAGGATAATGAGGGTTCAAAGAGAAATATCCCCTGGAGAGATAATCGCAGGTCCAAAGTCAGGCAATTTCAGACAAATAGTTCACGAGAATTTAAAAAAGCAGAACCTCACTTGCAAATGCATCAGATGCAGAGAGGTAGGACTGCGAGATAGCCACGATTCAAGTAAGATTTCACTACACAGAGAAAACTATGCGTCGTCTGGAGGCAGGGAGGTTTTCTTGTCATATGACGACGCAGACGACAAGATTTACGGATTTTTGAGGCTAAGAAAACCAAGCGAAAAGGCGCACAGAAAAGAGGTGACTGACAAAACATGCATTGTTCGCGAGCTTCACGTGTATGGAAAGTCACTGAAGATTGGCGAACGTGAGGAGGGCGAAATTCAGCATTCAGGTTTTGGTAAAAAACTGATGGGCGAGGCAGAGAGAATATCAAGAGAAGAGTTCGACGCGAAAAAACTTTTGGTAATCAGTGCAGTCGGCACACGAGAGTACTACAAAAAACTAGGCTATCTGATGGATGGTCCATATATGGCAAAATCATTAGCGTGATAGAATGTCAGAAGACGATCAGAAAATCATCGGCAGGGGCACATGGATTGACAAGCTTGCGCATGAGATGATAGAGCGGGAACAGCAGCTTGGGCGAAATACCAGCAGGTTAAGAGTCGAAAGCGGCCTTGGCGCATCGGGAATTCCACACATCGGCAGTCTTGGAGACGCAGTACGCGCATACGGAGTAAAGCTTGCGCTTGAGAACTTTGGATACAAGTCAGAGCTTATTGCTTATTCAGACGATTTAGATGGATTAAGAAAAATACCAGAGGGCCTACCAGACTCACTTTCTGAGCACATTGCAAAACCAGTTTCACTCATTCCAGATCCGTTTGGATGCCATGACTCATACGGTATGCACATGAGCAGTCTTTTGCTTGACGGACTAGACAATCTTGGAATAAAATACGACTTTAGACGCGCGCGAGACACTTACAAAAACGGCTTGCTCAAAAACCAAATTCACACAATTCTGACAAACAGTGAAAAAATTGGGACCAAAATCGCAGAGCTTGTCGGCCAGGAGAAATACCAGAAATATCTTCCATACTACCCGGTTTGCGCAAACTGCAACAGACTGTACACTGCCGAGGCCTACGAATACATTCCAGATGAGATGAAAATAAAATACAGGTGTCATGAGGCAGAAATCGGTTCCAAGGTGCTCAAAGGATGCGGTCATGAGGGAGAGGCAGACATCACAAAAGACTTGGGAAAACTGGCATGGAAAGTGGAATTTGCTGCAAGATGGCATGCATTTGACATCAGATTTGAGGCATACGGTAAAGACATCATGGATTCAGTTAGAGTAAACGACTGGGTGTCAGATGAAATACTGAATCATCCGCACCCGCACCATGTAAAGTACGAGATGTTCTTGGACAAGGGCGGAAAAAAGATTTCAAAATCACTTGGAAATGTGGTGACCTCGCAGAAATGGCTAAAATACGGAACTTCAAAATCAATGCTTCTTTTGCTGTACAAGAGAATCACAGGCGCAAGGGAGCTTGGCTTTGAGGACATTCCCTCCCTGATGGACGAATATAATGAAATCGAGGACGTATACTTTGGAAAAATCAAGCTTGACAACGAGGCAAAGACTGCAAGAACAAAAGGATTGTACGAGTATACAAACCTGCTAAACATACCAAAGACGCCATCGATTCACGTAAACTATAGGCTGCTAATTGAGCTTGGGCGGATATACAAAGAAGACAGGGTAAGCAAGATCACAAAAAAACTCATCGATTATGGCGTCATAAAAAATCAGGATCCACATGTAGACCAGCTAATCCATCTTGCCGGAAACTATGCCGACGACTTTGAAGAGCAAGAAACTACACAGATTCAGATAGACGATACCGCAAAGAACGCGTTGAGGCAACTTGTGAATATTCTTGCGGCAGAAAAAGATCCAGAAGATCTACAGAACGTAATTTACAACATTGCCAAGGAGAACAATGTTTTGCCAAAAGACTTTTTCATGATACTATATCAGATAATTCTCGGAGCAAGTCGGGGGCCGAAAATTGGTCCGTTCATCATAGACATTGGAAGGAAAAAAGTAGCACAGACAATAGGAAAGCACGTCTAAATGGCGCACAATGAATACAACAGGCCAAAAAAGAGCGGGGCGTTTTTTCTCATCATTTTGGGAGCAGTTCTTTTCATGGTTTCTCCAACATGGTTTGCAGACAAACCAGCTATTGGTTTTTCCATGATAGCCCTAGGCTTTGCAATTGGCGGATTAGGGTTTTACCTCCGATTCATACGAAAGTGAATAGAAATATTCATCTTTACAGGATAGAGTGATCATACCATGGGGCTCTTCAAACGTGCAAAAAAAGAAGAAACAGAATCAGCAGCAGAAATAACTGATATTCCAGCAGAGCAAGTGCACACAGAAAGCCCCGAGGAAATTCTAAAAGAACACCTGATAAGAGAAATTGAGAACCTCGAGGCAGAAATCAAATCAAAGACAAGCCATCTTGACTCAATTTTACAAAAACTTGCCACTGTAAAAGAAGAATATGAGCAGACAGTTAGCTCGCTAATGTCATCAAAAAAAGAAATGAATGAGAGGAGGTCAGAGTTTGATGCAGTCAGATCTCAGCACGAGCAGATTTTGCAAAAAATCAGTTCCTCAAAATCAGAAATAGAGTCAATCAAGAAAGAATACGATGAAAAAAAGGCAATACTAGACGAGCTAAAAAAGGCAAAGGCAGACTTGGACGAGGCACGAGCAGAATATGTCAAGTACAAGACAGAGTCAGAAGAACTAAGACTACAAAGCAAGATAATCCAAAAATCACATGAGGAGGGCAAGAGAGACTATGAGGGGATAAGCCAAGAACTGATCAAAGCAAACTCGGAGCTGGAATTGGCAAGAAAGGAAATCTCAGACATAAGAAAAGAATACGAATCAAAGAAAAAAGAAATAGAGTTTGCAAAAAAGGAGCTCAAATTCATTGAAAGTCAAATGGTAAACGTGGGAGACAGAGCAGCGCCAAAGAACATTGTTGCAGCTGCAAGCTCTGTCGTGTCATCGCTCAATGCCAAAGTTCTTGCAACGCAAAAAGAGTTAGAGGTACTCAAGGTTGCACTACAAAGAGAGCGCACCGAACATCAGGAAGCAAAAAAGGCACTTGTCGCCTTAGAATCGCAAAAAGAGAAATAAACTACTGCAGTTTCTTTATGATTTCTTTTTTGATAAACAGGAATTCCTCATTTGATAAAACACCTTTTTCTTTTAGTGATGCAAGTTTAGTTAGTTGATCAACTATGCTTTCTTTTTCTTCAGGGCTGCCAAGGGGCGTCATGGACTGTGCAATTTTTTGTTCATTTGACTTTGTTTCAATTGTTTGAGAATTAAACTGTGGAGAGTCACCTACTTCTTCTAAAAAGAGATTAGTTGCACATCCTATAATCTGCATATGCTGTGTTAATTCCTCTCCTGCAAATTCAATGAGGGAGCCTTTTGCAGAACGATATCCGCAAGTATCACAAACCACTGCAAACATGCCAGATGCGAGATTTGGAACGTTGTCAGTGCTTGTCTTTCTAACATATTCGGCATATCTTGTTTTGCCACACTGATGATTATCTGTAGACATGTGATCTTCGCAGAATTTGAAGCCGCAGTACTGACATTTTGCCGGAGAGTGTAAAATGTCACCACAGAACAGGCACGAATTGGCTTTAGTTTTTGTCGATAGGCTCAATTTCAGCATGACTGACCGCCAATTATTAAAAAGGAGTAGCTCATTTTCTGCGAAATTTACACAGTTTTGGATGATTTTGAAGCGAAAGATGTTTTATTCTGAAGATAAAACCTAGAGTATTGAGCCATATTTTTGTCAAATTGTTTTTTTCCATTCTAATTAGACAGCGCATATTGTGTACCAATGAGGCATTACCTGCAAAAAGACAATCTAATTTGAAGAGATCTTAAAATGGTTCTGTCGTCGATAAAATCGATTGCAAAATTCATTGTTTTTGTGGTAGTTGGGATTGTCGCCATAGTTGTCGGTTCATTTATGATTCGAGGAACGATGCACATGTGGGATAGACAGAAAAAGTCAGACGACGATAAAAAGCAGTAACATCATCTAAAAATACAACCAAAAACAACAGTCATCATGGTAGGTCCAAGAGACGGAGGGTTTGGTTTTGACCAATCAAAAAAGTACACCAAGGTAGATAACTTGGATCAGATATGCGTGCAGTGTCAAGCAGGTCAACATGCAAAATGTCTTGCAAAGTCAAAAGAAATACCAAACTGCGAATGCGAACATTGCATAGTATTTGGTTAGCATAAATACAAACGCAAGATTATTCACATCCGTTAGTCATGCATAATCAGATTACCAAAGTTAGTTTTCTTGTTCCTGGGTCGGTTTGATTTTTCGAAAATTAACATAAAGGCCTACATCATATGCTATCTTTAGAAGTCCACCTATCACAAACGGTGCAGAAAGCCACAATGATTGAATCACCACTCCAGCTATAGAGGGGCTTATTGCCTGGGTCACGTTTCGTGACGTATTTGTCATTCCAGCCGCCGCGATTCGCTCATCCTCACTTACAACAGATGCAATATACGATTGACGAGTCGGCACATCCATCTGCGAGAGTGTCATCCTACCAAGATAAAATCCCAAGGCCAGAGGAAGTGTCGGAGCAAAGGCAATCAAAACAGTCAGGATGTTTGCAGGAATATGGGTAAAGACCATCGTGTTTATGAGCCCTATTTTATCTGCAAGCCTAGTAGCCAGAACATATGAAAACGCAGTAAGTACACCAGATATTGAAAAAATAAACGCTAGATCAGTCAGTGCGACACCGAATTTTGTAAAAAACCAAAACGATACGATACTTTGTATGACAAACCCTCCTGCAAAAGAGTCCACAGAGAAAAGCGCAGACAGTTTCCAGATTATTTTTTTGGATTTTGGAGACAAACTATGTGTCAATGGGCTTGGTTTTGTTTGCAATTCGATTTCTCGAGATAGGAAATAATAGATTATTGCTGAAGCGATGCCGGCTATTCCATAAATAGCAAACAGCGGCTTGAACGAGTCAGTTTGAGAAAAACCCAGATTTGTTTGCAGTATTTCTGGAAATCCAGACAGTAAAACGCCTGCAGACATTGCAAGCATACCAACCATATTATAGAAACCAAATGCTGTATTTCTTTTTTTGATGTCTTTTACTGTCTTTGGAAGTGTTGCCTGCTCAATTGATAAAAACGCACTAGTTTCTGCCCCAGTTACATTTACAGTTCCAATGAATGCTGCAAATATCAACGCGACATAGTTATCAGTCATCAAAAATATTGTACCTGAAAATGCCATCAATGCGGCGTAGAGAGTCAGAATTTTTCTCCTACCAAATCGATCGGCGTAGAAACTTGCAACCATTGTAAAGACGACGCTATTTACAAGAGTTGCAGACAGAATTGCTCCAATTAGAATTTCATTAAAACCAAGGGATTTTAGATAAATTGCCAAGACAATACTAAGAAACCCATAAGAAAATGCCCTAACCACCCTAGCAGATAAGAGAAGTTTGCCATCCCTTGAGAGCCAGTCTAACAAGATTTACGTAAGCGTTGTGCTCTTATGATTCTTTAATTTGCACAACAAAATTAAAAGAGATTCGCATACCAAGTAATATGGAAAACCGCGTGCGCAAAGTGGTTCCGATTAGCCCTTTAACAAATGTCAGGACTCAGAGTCACTGAATTACAATCATTTTTTTGTCATGTCTCTAACTCTTCTTCATCGCCTGACATTTTCTTTCCATTCGCAGTACGATAAGAATCAGACGGTCTTACAAAATAATTAAAAATAACGAGAAAACTAAGCCCAAATTAACCTCACATACACGATGAGTGATTATTCGGATTTCAAAAACTTTGCATATGCATAATAGGTATCAAATGTCTTACTGTAAATTATCAGGACATTGTATGCACCGACGTCAATTCCAGTTATATCGTAGTTTTGGTTTCCTGCCGACGCAGTGAGTGGCCCCAAATCTATTCCGCTTGCAATAGTCCCATCTTTTGTTAGATACAGATGTTGATCAATTCCACTGGTGACAGAGAAATCCTCAAGTCTCAGAAACATCATGTTTCCAGCATAAACTATTGATGCAGTGCCACTTGCATCATATCCTTTGACACCAGCTAGCTGGGTTAGTTTTGTAAATCGGATATCATTTGAGTCAGACTCTAGTTTTATTGTATCAGTGTCTTCAGATACATATCTTGGATGATTCTGTGCCTCTTTCAGCAGCATTTGGACGGTGCCAGATGGCATCTGCGCAACCAGGGTTGCACGTTCGTTTTCACTCATTGAAATAAATTTCTCATATGTGAGGTCGGATTTCATTTGGCTTAATGCAGATACAAGCTTGTTTTCCTGAACAGGTGGCAGGTATGATGCGGCAAGAACATAATAAGTACCAATAAGAAAAGTTCCAATTAGTATTGAGACAGTAATGGTTTTTAGCATATTACGCAGTCGCCTTTAGTGTTTTTTGTTTTTTGGATTCGTATTGCATCGCAATTGCAAAAAATCCTCCCATGACAATCCCATACACTGTATGAAGTTCAAGTGCGCCAAGCATGATCAGATTTGTATTTACCAATAGATTTCTGGCATCTCCAATAAGCACGTCATCACTTGATTGAATCATTGGAATCATCAGAACGCTACTAATAGGAATGAAAAATGCGAAAAACACCACAAGTCCAGTAGTTATTCCAGCAATCATACCGCGCCCAAGCGAAAATATGTGTAGTTTTTGATGCAGACCAGAACATACGCCAAAGACAGCACCTACCAAAGCGGCAGTAAGCATGTGGGAGATCATTCCAACTAAAGTTGCAGGAATTCCGGTCATTCCCAAAGGCAAACCAACTACTTTGTAGAATGCACCTTGTCCAGAATTAAGACCAAGATCTATCATGAAGATGCTAAGGAAAATTGCAAATCCACCTACCAATCCAGACACAGTACCAATTTTTACCATAATTAAAAAAGAAAGGTCGGAGTAAAACTTGGTCATGTTGACGGCCAGTTCTCACTCTCAAATTTTTGCCAGTCAGGTTTTTTTTCTTTTTTCTCTTTTTGTTTCATGTTATAATCCTCATAGAGCATCATTGAACTGAATAGACCCATCACAACACCAAATAACATGTGTAGTACCAGGGAACCCCAAAGTATTTTGTCAGAGGCATGAACAAGAATATTTGCAATTTGTGTATCATCTTCTGTTATTGCAGATAGTCCGGATGCATGATCTGCTATCATAGGCATCATGACATAGATTGTGATCGGCATGAAGAATATCGCATATACTTCGATTCCAGTAACTGCACCTGCAATTATTCCCTTTGGCACACTAGATATGTTCAACATTTTGTGAATTATAGAACAAATACAAAATGTCACACCAATAAGAGATGCAACAAGCATGTGTGCAATAAATCCAAATACAGTAGCTGACAAACCATGCAACCCCACTGCTATTCCAACCATGTTATAGAAGGTGCCAAACGGGACACCAACTTCACTGTCTATCCAGAAAAACGAGCTGAAAAGCGCAAACCCGCCTACCAATCCGGCAACACATCCAATTTTTGCCATACGGTAGACTTCGTAGCTAGTAATCATCTTGCATCACCGAAAGGATCTTTTAATTTTGCAGAAATGATTGCGCTTTTCAACTGTTACCATATGTAGTAAATAAATATAATGTATTTTATAGAAAACACTAAAAATCGTTTAGTAAAAAACCAGATAATTAAACAAACATACAAAAACTATACAGAATACCATAATATCACCATACAACTGTACATAGTAAAAATCACCAACAATTAACAAGGATAGTGATTCAAGTAATTGCTATCGAACTGTTGTTCGTTACTCACCGACCCGGTTAGAGCGCATCAGTGCTTCTTACTTGATACTACCCCGTAACACAACCACCAGTCTAATGGATAAATGTGATCATGCGTAACCTAAACGTTTGTTAGAATTTAAAATCAAAACCACACGTTTGTTAATGATCATTTAACACATGCCTAGAAATCAGAAATGCTTTTTTGTTTTTTATCATACCAGTCAAGTTCTTCCAAACCAAACAAAATTCGCAGTTTATTTGCAGTAGCTGGCCCAAATCCCTCATAGTGATTGTTTGCCATTATCAATCCAAATGAAATTTGATTTAGTGTTTGATTCAGTCGGTCTGCCCAAATCTTTAGATCAGTGGTTCTGTCCCTCACTATTTTGCCAAAATTTTTTTCTGGAATTGATCGATCACCAATTATTCTCACATAAACAAAGTCAGATGTGATTGGAAACGGATTTTTGACTCCAGGTACATCATTCCACACGAGGCAAATTTTGTTATCAGTAAGATATTTTGTTGCATCGTTTGAAAACCAGCTTTCATGTCTTCCTTCAATTATGTAATTTGAAAGATACGACTTTAATTCTTCAAGTCTTGGTTTTGCATCATAAAACGATAATGAAGGAGGTAGCTGCATTACAATAAACGACAGTTTAGAACCAAGCGGCCTCATGGATTCCAAAAACTGTTCCAAATGTACAGATACGTTTTGCAGTTTATTTTCATGAGTTATGATTTTTGGTAGCTTGGCCGTAAATCTAAAATGCGGAGGCGTGTCAGAATGCCATTTTCTCGTTGCAGATTGGTGCGGAATTCTATAAAATGTAGAGTTTATCTCAGTAATATCAAAAATTGACGAATAAAACCGGAGAAAGCCAGATGCAGGCATGTTTTTTGGATAAAAAGAGCCAACCCATCCGTCGTATCCCCAACCAGTACAGCCAATACTAATTTCCAAGTGTTTTCCTATTTTTTGAAGAAGCTAAAACCGAGTTTGTATTTTTTCCCATTTTCCGGCTTTTTCCCAATGCTGTCAAGATAGTCATATGTTATTTCTCGTCCATGACCCACCATATTCGATGTCTTTAGTTCGTGTAGCCGGAATCGTTTTCCATTTTCAAGTTTTATTATAGAGTCATCGCTTAATGCAAACCCAGATCCTTCATCATGAAATATTATTGCACCGCCAGATTTGACTTCGATTTCCACATTATAGTTCACAGTATTGCCAAAGATAGAGATAATTCTTCCACGTATCTTGACATTGTTAATCAGATTATGTACAACTACAGTGTCACCATCTAAAAATACGGTTTCTCTTGCAGTGCCTGCAACGATTTTGCCTTTCGGTGCACTAAGCTCTGTGAAATGCTCCTTTGTCACATAAAGTCCAACTCTCCCTTCAGGGTCTTGGAGTATTTCTTTTATCCCAAGTACATTTCCAACAACAATATCACCGTTTTCCGCCACAATCTTTGCACCGTGTTCGATTTGGAAATTATTTTGCAGTGGATCAAATAAGGTAAAATTTCCATTTTTTACTGTAATGCGCGTTTTGTTTTCTTCGTCAGGAGAAAAATAAGGGCTGGTTATACCACCTGCCATTATAATCGACCCATCATAAGTAAAATGTCCTGCCCAGAATTTGCCCTTTATGAAAAGTTCACCAGTTTTTTTTCTCTCAAATTCGATCTCACCTAGTTCTTTTGAGCCAAAGAGTTTGGAGCCAGGTTGGTCTGAGCGATTTAGTAATGCTGCCCAGTCCTCCGCAATTTTCATTTCGCGTGCAACATCACCTGAGAGCATCAAATTTCGTTTTTTTCTTTCCTCGTCAGAGTCACCAGAATAAACACGGGATTTTTTTAGACGCTCATCGTGTGTGTCAGGATGAGTTTTGCCTATTTTGAGGTCTTCATATGCCTGAATTATTTTTTTAACTTTTTCTTCGTCTCCGCCTCTATCAGAATGATGGTCCAGTATTAGTTTTCTAAATGCGGCTCTAATCTCACCCTCAGATGCACCATACTTTACACCTAAAATGTCATAATTATTTTCGGTCATAACCACTTGCCCTCGTAATTTTCTTTTCTTATATTATGTATTTTTTGTATTAGCAAAATGTAGAAACCGCATTAGCTGAAACCAGCTCCAAATTTATCGCCATCTTGTAGAGGATCCACATCTTTTGCATTCATTAATTTCAGATACAAGAATGCCTCATTAACTAGTTCGATTGCAGGGTCGCCTTCGATATGAAATTTTTTCTTTACAAAATCATGGTATTTTTGAAGCTTATTTTGATCTTGTTCATCCAGAGGGAAGTTATCTTGAATCAGCAATTTAGCAACTTGCTCTATTTTAGAATCATGTTCAGAGTCACTCATCTAGGTTGTTTACCGATGTTGTGTTTTTAAACAATTGGTATATTTGTCCACTAGGAATGCTTTCTAAATTTGGCTGCAGCGATACCCCCAACGGCAGTAATAGCAGCCGCTATTACGGCTGTCCACTGGACAACGGCAGATGTTGGATCCACCGTAGAGATATCAACACATTTACCGCCAACGCTTGTTTGACCTGCAGGGCAATTATCAGATGCGTCAACATTGTCGGAATTTGTTTGCGGCACGTCAGGGCAGCCATCAGTATCTTTATAGCCATTCATCGTTTCTGCCTCAAATTGGCATTTGTCAATAGTGTTGATAATACCGTCATCATCATAATCGGCAGTAGCTACTGTATCGGGGCAACCATCTAGATCCTGATAATTGTTAATAGTTTCAGATTCTCTTGGGCACAAATCATCACTGTTTAGTATTCCATCTCCATCAGTATCCTTTACAGTAGGTACATCAGGGCAGCCGTCGGTGTCATCAAACCCATTTATTGTTTCAGGTTGGGTTGGGCAACTATCAGCACTGTTGGCAATTCCATCCTTGTCAGAGTCCAAAATTGGCGGCACGTCAGGGCAGCCGTCAGTATCCTCAAACCCGTTTACTGTTTCGGTCTGAGTTGGACAATTATCCATAGAATCCACAATTCCGTCATTATCAGAATCTTTGATTGGCGTAACGTCAGGGCAGCCGTCAGTATCCTCAAACCCGTTTACTGTTTCGGTCTGAGTTGGACAACTATCAGCACTGTTGGCAATTCCGTCATTGTCAGAGTCGGCTGGCGGGACAGTGTCAGGACAGCCGTCAGTATCCTCAAACCCGTTTACTGT
>CAYVBR010000014.1:0-66406 GCA_964449865.1 uncultured Candidatus Nitrosotenuis sp. | reverse complement strand
ACCATTGATCACAGCACCGTCTGACATCACACTTGAGGCCACATCAAAATCCGATAACATGTTATCCCTTGAGACGCCAGTTGCAACTGACAATGTGGGAGTGTCAAGTCTCACAAACGATGCACCTGCGACATTCCCAGTAGGAGAAACAATAGTGACATGGACTGCAAAGGACTCATCTGAGAATGTCAGTACCGTATCTCAAAAGATTACCATGGTTGATACTGTCCCTCCAAAGTTTACAAAACTATCTGACATCACCGTAGAGGCAACAAGCAATGACAAGAATTTAGTTTCGCTTGTAGCACCACAAGTCTCAGACATTTTAGATATTGTTTCACTTACAAACGACGCCCCAGAGGCATTCTCGCTTGGCGAGACCACGGTAACGTGGACCGCAACTGATGAATCTGGAAACGTGTCAACCACAACTCAAAAAGTAGCAGTAGTTGATACAACCACTCCATCAATTACAGCGCCTGCAGATATCACAGTAGAGGCCACTTCAGCTAATGGTAATGTGGTGCAATTAGGAAATGCGCAAGCAACTGACGCAGTAACAGTATCTGCTGTAACAAACGATGCACCAGAGTTCTTCCCGCTCGGCGAGACCACAGTAACGTGGACCGCAACTGACTCGTCTGGAAATAATTCAACTATGATTCAAAAGGTAACTGTAGTAGATACAACGTCCCCAGTGATTACTTCTCCTGAAAGCGTAATTTCTGAGGCAACTTCTCCTGCAGATAACATCTTGTCATTAACTACACCTGTCGCAAATGATTCTGTAAGTCAAGTAAGGATAACTAGCGATGCACCACCTGCATTCAAGCTTGGAGACACAATAGTAACGTGGACCGCAACTGATGAATCCGGAAATGCGTCTACCGTTTCTCAAAAGGTTACGCTGGTTGATACTACTGCACCAAAGCTAAGCATTCCAGATAATATTGTGATTGACGCAGTATCGTTAACCACTCAAGTTCCCGTGGGGACCCCCTCAGTCACTGATCTAACTGACGCTGCTCCCAAAGTAACTAGCGATGCACCCGAATCATTCCCACTAGGAAAGACTCTAGTCACATGGACTGCAGTGGATGCCTTTGGCAATGAAATTAGCCAGACCCAGACAGTAGAGGTCAACGCATGTGGCAAATCGGCGTCATCGTACAATATGATACTTGGAAAAGAAATTGATGACATTTTAGTTGGAACTGGCCTTGCAGACCTGATAATTGGTCTTGGCGGTGACGACATAATATTTGGCGAAAAAGGAAATGACTGCATCTTGGCAGGTGACGGCGATGATATAGTATATGGCAACGAAGGAAATGACTCTGTTAACGGTGCAGACGGCTCAGATGTGATGAAAGGTCAGTCTGGAGACGACGTGTTAATTGGCGGAAGTGGAATAGATGTAATTGACGGCGGAGATGACAACGATTCTTGCAGTGCCGCTCAAAACAGCGAAGACGACGTTATCATCAAATGTGAGTCTTAACTGGAATCAAATCCATTACAACTTCTCAAATTCGTTTTAATTTAGTTATATTTTCATTCGATCAGAATCTCCGATGATTCTGACTTGTAAACTGATTGATTGGGAATGATAAAAGAAATTTTCAATCATTTAGGATTAATAATAACAAAAATTATGCCAAATCATTGAAGTCAAAAGGCCTCTTTAATCTGGCAAAGAAGGTAATTCCGTCTGGCATAAGCAGCCCAGTTAGGTATTTTGAACCATATCCATTTTACGTAAAAAAATCTCAAGGGAGCTCACTCTGGGACGAAGATGGAAAAAAGTACACTGACTTTTGTAACGGATATGGGGCATTACTCTTAGGGCATCGAAATAGCGAAGTAATCTCTGCAGTAAAAAAACAGCTAGAAATTGGGACAATGTATGGGGCGCCAATCGCATCTGAAATCGAACTTTCAAAACTAATTATCAAAAATTATCCGTCAATGCAAAAGGTTCGCCTGGTAAACAGTGGTTCTGAGGCAACAATGACTGCCATACGTCTTGCACGGGGCATAACAAAAAAGAAAAAAATACTAAAATTCGAAGGATGTTATCACGGAGCACATGAGTCGATGCTGGTAAAGGCAGGATCCGGCTCTGCACACAACGGAATTTCAGTATCTGATGGAATTCCTGAAGATTTCTCAAAAAACACCGTAGTAGTGCAGTACAACGACATTGAGCAATTAGAATCTGTCATATCGAAAAACAAAGACATTGCAGGAGTGATAGTGGAACCAGTACTTGCAAACATGGGGTTGGTCCTACCGCAAAAAAACTATCTCAAGGAAATGCGAAAAATTACAAAACGACACAACATACCATTGATCTTTGATGAGATCGTGACTGGATTCAGACTGAGGATGGGCGGTGCGCAGGAGTATTTTGGCATTGAACCGGACCTCACAACACTTGGAAAATCATTAAGCAACGGGTTCGTAATATCTGCAGTTGGAGGCAGACAAGACATAATGGACCAGCTTGCACCAAACGGCAAAGTTTACGAGGCAAGCACCTTTGCCGGAAACCCCGTCTCTGTTGCAGCTGGAATTGCCTCCATCAAAACAATGAATACTCTAAAAAGCAAACTCTATCCAAAACTAGAGCAATACTGCAATGTATTATCACGAACAATAAGCGAGCTTGCAGACGACATGCAAATTCCACACCAATTAAACCACATCAGCTCAATGTTTCAGATTTTCTTTTCTGGCTCCCCCGTGATTGATTACAGGACATCAAAAAAATCAGACACTAAAAAATTCCATAAGTTCTTCCATCATTTGCTAAAACAAGGAATATTCATTCCTCCATCTCAGTTTGAGACTGCATTTTTCTCGTACGCGCATACTGCCAGTGATGTTGAAAAAACAATTGATGCCTACAGATATGCATTAAAAATGGTGAAGAGTTGAAAAAATACATTCTTGGTACCAGGGGAAGCCAGCTGTCAATATCGCAGACCAACTGGGTCGTATCTGAGCTTAAAAAAAACAATCCCGACTGTGATTATGAAATAAAGACAATTCTAACAAAGGGCGATACTGACGCACGGCCACTATTTACCATCGATCAAAAGGGAATCTTTGAAAAAGAAATTGACAAGGCTGTGGCAAACAAAGAGATAGACTTTGCAGTACACAGCCTAAAGGACGTCCCATCAATACTGATGGACAATCTCATACTTGGATGCGTCCCAAAAAGAGAAGAGGTGAATGATATCTTCATATCGAAAAACAATCACACATTACAAACAATTCCTGCAAATTCCATAATCGGAACAAGCAGTCTGAGGCGAGCAGTACAGGTAAAAAGAAAACGACCAGACCTCGATGTAAGACCAATTCGAGGAAACGTAGAGTCCAGAATAAAAAAAGTACAGGATGGAAAATTTGACGGTGTGGTTCTTGCACAGGCAGGAATAAACCGAATCGGAATAACTGTAAACCATTCCAAGCTATCGACAGTTGACTTTCCACCGTCTCCAGGACAGGGCGCACTTGGAATCATCTGTAGAACAGACGACAAGGAAACTCTGGCAATGCTAAAGACAATTGAGGATCCTGATTCCAGAATAGCGGTGGAATCCGAAAGAACACTTTCCACCTTTGTAGAATCAGGATGCAGGTTTCCAGTGGGTGCACACGCACAAGTAAGTGGCCATGACATGAGCCTTGTTGTTGTTGCGTATTCAATTGACGGAACAAAATCAATCATTGTGCAACAAAACGGCTCAAGGGCTGATCCCCATGCCTTGGGCAAATCCGTTGCAGAAGAACTGATACAAAAAGGTGTAAATGAGCTTGCCATAGATTGGAGAGAAAAGCTGGAGGAATGGAACAAATGACAGGAATAGTATATCTAGTTGGGGCAGGACCCGGGGATCCAAAACTAATCACATTACGCGCAGTGGAACTGATCAAGTCTGCAGATGTAGTGCTATATGACAGACTGGTAAGCAAGAAAATCATTACAATGATTCCAAAGAACGCGGAAAAAGTCTATGTTGGTAGAGACGTAGGAGATGACTACAAGCATCAGGACAGCACAAACGATTTGATGGTAAAATATGCAAAGTCAAACAAAAGCGTGATCCGGCTAAAGGGAGGAGACCCGTTCATCTTTGGGAGGGGTGGAGAGGAAGCCGAGTACCTGAGAAAATACAAAGTAAAGTTCGAAATTATCCCGGGAATAACGTCAGGGATCGGCTCTGCAATTTATTCTGGAATTCCACTTACACATAGAAAATATTCTTCCTCTGTAGTATTTGTCACAGGACACGAAGATCCTGAAAAAACTAAAGATGCAGTGAAATGGAAACAACTTGCAAAATCCGTTGAAACAATTGTTATAATGATGGGTCTGTCCAGAATCGGCACAATATCAAAATCACTAATTGCGGGTGGATTGCCAAAGAACACACCTGTTGCCGTAATACAAAATGGCACAACCGAAAATCACAGACTTGTTGTCGGTACCATATCAAACATAGAAAAAAAGATCAAGCAAAACAAGATCACGCCGCCCTCAATAATTATAATAGGAAACGTAGTAAAACTACACAAAATCGTTGGGTGGAAAAATTGATTTCAGGAAAGACAATCGCGATCACAAGAACAAAAGATGATGCAAAGGAATTCATCGAATTGGCATCGCAGGAAAATGCAATTCCAATACCGCTTCCAACAATAGAACTAGTTAGCAAGGGCAACAAGATAGCAGACGACTTTTTAGATTCAATCAAAGAGTTCAATCCTGATTATTCCGTGTTTATGAGTCCAAAGGCAGTCAAATTGCTGTTCGATGTTGCAAAAAACAACTCTAAACACCACGAACTGCAGCTGGCAGTTGCAAATACGTCTGTAGTGGCAGTGGGTCCAAAGACAAAGGAGGCCCTGGAATCCGAGGGAATCAAGGTAAACCACATGCCAAACAGGTATTCCTCAGTCGGTGTGGGCGAATCATTCACTAGACTAAACGCAGTTGGCAAAAAAGTAATCATACCGAGAAGTGGGGCATCAACTGAATTTTTGGCAGACCTTTTGGAAAAAATTGGGCTGGTCGTAAAGGAAATCTATCTCTATGACGTGCAAGCGTTTTCTGATCATTCCCAGTGGAAAGAATTCACAGAATTATTTTTGCAAAATAAAGTCGATGGGATAGTATATACAAGCGTGTCATCAGTTCAAGGATTTTTTGAAATCATGTCACACATGTGCGATAAAAAAGATCTTGTGAGAAATTTGGAAAAAATTCAGATCGTTGCAATAGGTCCGTTCACCGCAGAAGAATTGAAAAAATTTAATGTGCAAACAAAAATTGCTGACGTGCATACTGTATCTGGCGCATTTGATGCAATGAAAAATATTTTTTCATTAGCTTAAGCTATGTTAGCTAGACCTACTTCGATACACAACTAGTAATCAATGTAAAATCTATTTATAACATAACGGAGTTGTGTAATGCATGACTACTGAAAATCTAGAAATGGATTATTCAAAATATGATTTTAAAGATTCAACAGAACTATACGTCCATCTTGCAAAGAAAGGACTGACAAGAGAAACAGTCATAGAAATCAGCAAGCTAAAAAACGAACCACAATGGATGCTTGATTTCAGATTAAGATCTTACGATGTTTTCATGAAAAAGCCAATGCCTCAATGGGGCCCAGATCTTGGCGCGATTGATTTTCAAAATATCTACTATTATGCAAAAGCTTCTGAAAAAAGCGAGAAAAGCTGGGACGATGTTCCAGAAAATGTCAAAAAAACATTTGACAAGCTAGGTATTCCAGAGGCAGAAAAGAAATTCCTTGCAGGAGTAGGCGCACAATATGAATCCGAAGTAGTATATCATTCCCTAAGGGAGGATCTAGCAAAGAAAGGTGTGATCTTCCTTGACACTGAAACAGCATTACGCGAGCACCCGGAGATTTTCAAAAAATACTTTGGCAAGGTAATTCCGCCTGAGGACAACAAGTTTGCAGCACTAAATTCTGCAGTTTGGAGCGGAGGATCTTTCATCTACATCCCACCGGGAGTCAAAGTTGACATGCCGCTACAAGCATACTTTAGAATTAACGCAGAAAACATCGGCCAATTCGAAAGAACATTGATAATCGCAGACGAAGGATCAGAGGTGCACTACATCGAAGGATGCACTGCACCGGTATACTCATCAGAATCACTGCACTCTGCAGTGGTAGAACTAGTTGCGCACAAAGATGCCAAACTAAGATACACTACAATCCAAAACTGGTCAAGCGATGTCTATAATCTAGTAACAAAACGTGCATACGCATACGAGGGAGCAAAGGTAGAGTGGATTGACGGAAACATTGGAAGCAAAATCACAATGAAATATCCTGGCATCTATCTACTTGAGCCACACGCACACGGAGAAACATTGTCAATTGCATTTGCGGGAAAAGGCCAGCACCAAGACACCGGCGCAAAGATGGTACACCTAGCATCAGACACAACCTCTAGAACCACATCAAAATCAGTAAGCAGACTAAACGGAAGATCCACCTACAGGGGATTACTCCATGTCGCAAAGGGCGCAAAAAACGTAAAGGCATCAGTTCGATGCGACGCATTGCTCCTTGATGACACATCAAAGACTGATACTTATCCATACATGGAAATTAACCAAGAGGATGCAACTGTTACCCACGAGGCAACCGTTGGAAAAATTGGTGACGAACAAATATTCTATCTAATGACTAGGGGATTCACAGAAGAAGAGGCGCTTACCCTAATTGTAAACGGATTCATGGAACCATTCACAAAAGAGCTTCCAATGGAGTATGCAGTAGAGCTAAACAGACTCATAAAACTAGAAATGGACGACTCTGTAGGATAAACTCCTACCTTTCCTTTTTGAACGGCCATGCAAGCATTATCAACAATCACAACAACTCACGTCGATGATATCTCTGCATCAAAGAGCGAACCCGACTGGCTAAAACAATACAGAAAAAATTCCTTTACAATATATCAGACCTTGCCGCCTGAAGTTTCTCCATTATACAACAAGTACACTGACGCAAAGAGAATGGATCCTGCACAGGTGTCTCTGTCCATAAGTTCCGAGAATGTAATATTTGACTCACTAAAGCCAAGATTGCAAGAATTAGAATCAGAAATTCATATCATACAGATTGGCTCTAACATTTTTCGAATCCATGTTCCGGAGGAAATAAAATCACAGGGACTGATTGTAACATCAATCTATGATGCGATAAAGACAGACGGGGACACCGTTAGAAAAATCTTAGAATCAAGCAATCCAAACGAGGACAAGTACACTGCACTAAATAACGCCGCGTTTAATTCTGGAATATTTATCAAAATTCCAAGAAACCTAATTTTAGAAAAACCAATTCATGTCGTAGCATCAGTTTCGCCTGACGGAACATCTGCAATATCAAAGAACATCATCATTGCAGAAGAGTCAAGCAAGGCAAGCATAGTACAGGAACTCTATGCGCCAAAATCAAGCAAACAGCAAGCATATTTGGAATTAATGACAATAAACGCGCACCCAAACAGCCAGCTACACCTGACATCGTTTCAGGCAATGGACCAAAGCGCAGTGAGCTTTTCTACGCGAAACTGCACCGTATCTAAAGATGCAAAGGTGAACTCGTACCTTGGACTGTTTGGCTCGATGCTATCTAGATATAGAACCAATTATTACCTAAACGGAATTGGTGCATCTGTCCAAGATGCAGAAGTAGTATTTGGTAACAACGAGCAGTCATTTGATTTATCTGCAAACCTGATTCACCAACAACCGTCCACCGAAGGACAAGTAGTGCAAAGATCCGTTCTCAAAAACAAATCAAAATCACTGTTCAAAGGCATGATCAAAATAATGGAGACTGCACCGAAATCAAAATCATTTCTATCTGGCCGCTCAATTCTGTTAGACAAGGACGCAAAGTCTGATGCCATCCCGGGGCTTGAAATTTTGACAAACGATGTCAAGGCGACACACTCTGCTTCAGTTGCACAAATAGATGAAGAGCAAATTTTCTATCTGGGTGCCAGATGCCTTGATCGCTCTGAGGCTGAAAAAATAATCGTCGAAGGATTCCTAGAACCAATGTCAAGAGTAATGTCGTACCAGGTAAGGGCGTGGATTTCATATCTGATTGAATCCAAGTGGCAGAACAGGGACTTGGTCATAAAATCAGACGAGCAGCTAAAATCAATAGTGGAAGTAGAGGAAGTAAGATACAAAGAAGCAGACCAGCTTGAAACCCACTACAAATATCGGTGAATATCTTGGCAAGCTGGATCAAAGCATGCACTAAAGATCAAGTTGGAAATAACGAAATGTTTAGTTTTGATTACAAAGAAAAACGACTCCTCATAACAAACCTAAACGGAACCATATATGCGACAGACAGAATCTGCACGCACGCAGAAGCAGACCTTTCGTCTGGATTTCTAAGCGATGAGGGAGTGCGATGCCCATTACATCTTTCTGTTTTTAATTTGGAGACTGGCAAACCTCTGAACCCTCCTGCAGAGGAAGCGCTCAAAACGTACAATGTTAAAATAGATCAAAACGAGATTTACGTTGAGGTATAGCAATGCAGACTGCAATTTCTGTTGAAAAAATTCGAGAGGACTTTCCCATTCTAAAGAGAATGGTGCGAAACAACAAACACCTAGTATACTTTGATAATGCCGCAACTTCACAAAAGCCAATTCAGGTAATAAATGCAATTTCAGATTTTTACACAAATCACAATTCCAACATTCATCGCGCAGTTCATGCCTTGGCAGAAGAGGCAACTGAGGCATATGAGATAACTCGCGACAAGGTTGCCAAGTTTCTCAACATTCAAGATAGGCAGGAAATAATCTTTGTCCGCGGTACGACTGAGGCAATCAATCTAGTAGCATACACTTGGGGCCGCCAAAATGTGAAGGCAGGCGATATCATAGTTACAACAGAATACGAGCACCACAGCAACATTGTCCCGTGGCAACTACTGACACAGGAAAAGGGTGCCAAACTAGAATACATTGGCGTAAACGACGACGGAGAATTACTCCTAGACCAACTTGACACATATCTTGCAACTGGAAAAGTCAAACTAGTTGCCATAAGCCAAATGTCAAACGTACTTGGTACCATAACTGACATGGCCGAGGTGATGAAAAAATGCAAAAAGGCAGGGGTAAAAGTGCTAGTTGACGGCGCCCAGTCTGTCCCACACATGAAAGTTGACCTGCAAACTCTTGGATGTGACTTTTTTGCGTTCTCTGCACACAAAATGCTGGGCCCAACAGGTGTTGGCGTTTTGTGGGTGAGAAAGGAGCTACTTGAACAAATGACGCCGTTCCACGGAGGGGGAGACATGATCCGCGAGGTTCACAAATACGAGACCACCTGGAATGATCTACCGTACAAATTTGAGGCAGGAACTCCAAACATTGCAGACGTGATTGGTTTTTCCGCAGCACTTGACTATCTGAGCAATCTGGGGATGGACTTTGTAAGGAATCACGAAATCGAGATTACAAAATATGCCCTTGAAAAAATGTCTTCAATCAAAGGACTCAAAATTTACGGAACAAGTGACATCTCAAAGAGGGGAGGGGTAATCTCATTTAATTTTGCCGACATTCACCCGCATGATCTTGCAACTATAATAGACGAAGAAGGTGTTGCAATTCGGTCTGGTCACCACTGCGCACAGGTGCTGATGGAAAGGCTAGATGTCGCGGCGACATCACGTGCAAGCTTTTACATCTACAACACCAAAGAAGAGGTAGATGTTTTGATAAAATCACTTGAAAAGGCAGCGAGGTTGTTCAAGCTATGAGTAGCAATGCCGACATTTATCATGAAATGATTGTAGAATATTCCCGGCACCCAAGCAACTTTGGAAAAATTGAAAACCCAGACGTTACATATCATGACAGCAACCCGCTATGTGGCGATTCCATTGACATTTTCATGAATATTAATGACAACAAGGTATCTGATATCAAGTTCAACGGGAGAGGATGTGCTATCTGCATGGCATGTTCTTCTGTCATGACTGAAATCGTGAAAGGAAAAACAATCGACGAGGTAAAAAAAATACAAAAAGATGACATCCTAGGCGAACTTGGACTGCAAAACCTCCAAGCGGTCAGAATAAAATGCGCACTTTTATCACTCAAAGTACTAAAGTATGGCATCTACACGTATCTTGCAAATCACCTAAATGACACAAATGCAGATGCACTAAAGCAAGAGGCTTCGGCACTCTACTAGGTTGCTGCCTTGGCTGACATTTCCATAGAAATACGCAAAGTGATTTTTGACAAATACAACAATCCTGACACTAGGTTCACAAACGACGAGATATTTGAAATTCTGCAACAAAATAATGCGATTGACAAATCGCTTGTAATAGACGACATGGACAAATATTTTGCAGATCTTTGTGATGCGGGTCTAATGCGAAACATCGCGCAAAACTTTACCACTCAATATTTCAAATTATTTGACGATGTAGAGAAGATAAAATGCAATTCATGCGGTGCCGAATGTCCTATCGGCAAATCGGAGTCGCGCATCTGCCCTGCATGCAAGACATCTATTTAGATTTGTATCTTTGAGCTGCACTTTCCAAAGACTGAATCATTGGGAGCTTTTCTCCAGTCAGGTATAGCACCAGTGCTCCCCCTGCAGTGCTGATATGTGTTATCTTTTCCGCCAGTCCATATTTTTTAAGTGCCGACGTGAGGTGGCCCCCACTCACTATGGTAGTTGCCATGGAGTTTGCAACTGCTTCTAGGAGTGCCTTTGTGCCGTAGCTAAATTTTTCTTTTTCAAAAAATCCAGCAGGTCCACTGATGAATACTGTCCCAGCACTCGATATTATTCTGGAATAATGCTCAATTGTCTTTGGACCAAGATCATAGATTTGGTCGCCCTTGTTTAGCTCCCTGACATCAAGCTCGTGCCTTTCACCGTCTTTGTTTATTGCAACATCTACTGGCGTAAAGAAGACATCCGGATACTCCCCCATCAGAGCATGTGCCTTTGCAACTGCTTCCTCTTCGCCCTTAATTCCAAGCGGGTACTTGATTCGTGCCTGTGCACGCATGAAAACATTGCCTATCAGACCAGTTAGAAGAATCTGATCTGCCCTGCCTCTCTTTATGAGCATCTTGATTGCCTCGAGTCTGTCAGTTACCTTGGAGCCCCCAAGTACTATGACATGCGGTGCCTTTGCAACTGTCAATATCTCTTCTAGCTTTCGTACTTCGCGTTCTACAATTTTTCCAGCGCATGCAGGTATTACATGTGCAAATCCGACAAGTGACGGATGAGATCTGTGTGCACTTGGAAATGAATCTAGGACGCACAAATCAAAAAGCTTGCCAAGTCTTTTTACCATTATCGTCTTTGATGCGTTTTCTGGAGAAAACTCGTAATTTTCTTCTGCACAAAATCTCAAATTGTCCAATAACATAATGTCTCCGTCTTTCATTTTTTTAATTTCAGATTGCGCAAGCGAACCAATAACATCTTGAACATAAATGATTTTTTTGCCAAGTAATTTTTCTAAAATTTTTGCATGCTGTTCCATCCCAACATAGTCTGTATTTCCAACTCGTCCCTGATGTGACACGACGACAACTCTTGCATCGCTTAGGGCCTTGATGGTTTCAATTACCTCCTCGATTCTTTTGGTCCCTGAGATCTCCTCAGTTGCAGGATCAATTGGACAATTCATGTCTACACGCAAAAGAACCGTCTTTCCCCTCAAATCGAAATCATCAAGGGTTAGGATCTTCACATTCATTGTCTTTCTGTGCCAGCTTAAAATCTTTCAGCCGATCAGAATCATTCCTGCAAAACAATTTACAGTACGATGTGGATAGACGCTTTGAGATAAATTAAAAATGTCACGTATGGATGCGATATAGTTGCAAAACTGGTTGTTTGATGTTAGATCACGGGCGTTTCTTATCTTTGTACTTGCCTTTATCATAATGTCTATTCTGGTACAAGCAAAAATCACATCCGGCTTTGATAGGTCAATCATCCTGTACTTTCAGTCAATAGCCGGAAACCCCTCAGTCGATCTCTTCATGTGGGGAATGACTGAGATAGGCAACGTCATATCTATTCTGCTCTTAAGCGTGATACTTGCCATCATACGCAAGACTAGGCGAATCGGAATCACGCTTTTGCTGTGTATCGTAATTGGGACGCTTGCCTCTGGATACTTCAAAGGATACGTGATAGACAGTCCGCGCCCCGACCTTGAGTTCTTGGGATCAAAATTCCCGTATGGGATAGGCCAAGATACCTTTGTCATTGGAACTGACGGATCTTTTCCGTCGGGACATGCAACAAGGGCTGCAATCGTGGCCTTTGTTATTGGCTATGCCTTGTCAGAACGATTCCCAAGGGGGCGATATCTGGTGTGGCTATTTCCAGTCATAGAGTCAATCAGCAGGGTCTATGTGCTGGAGCACTACCCAATGGATGTTTTTGGCGGAACTGTATTTGGAATAATAGTTGCAAATTTGGTAAGCAAAAAAGTAAAACTCAACGAGTTTTTTAAAAAGTCACAAGTTTAGTTCGTCTAACACTCTTGGGCTGATCAGAACTATGGCATAGTTTTCATCATCGTGGTGGTACGTCCAGTATCTGAGATTTCTTTCCTGCTTTGCCTGCCTCAGCAAATAGTTGATCTCTGTTGTTACGATGAATCCTATTCTTTTTGCCAAGTCTTTTTGTTTTGGCATCAACACCTTGTATCCTCCCTTCTGATTTTCAAAACCGAGTCTTACCATTTCAGATGCCGCATTTGATGCGTCCTTTTCGCTTTTTACGACAAATGTTTTTACAATTGGTATCTGGGATGGATGAAACTCCATAAAATCACAAATGTGTGCAATTTAATTAATTCATCTGGAAAAACAACAAAACCGCGTGATCGAGTGTTAAAATTCTTAACTTACAAGTCAAATACTGATTATAGTAACACCTTATCGATAATCAAATACGATGATTCTCATTGGCCTCATTAGCTAAACTAGCGCAAAAGCTAAAGCAGGAAAAACTAGACGCCTCAAAGCAGCGAAGGTTACAAGAAAAAATGCTAAAAGAAGCAGTTTCACTTGCCCGCCGATCGTCATCCGGACTATCGTCTGTCGAACACCGACTGGAGGATTCCAAGGTAAAATTAGGCGAAATTAATGCCGAATTTAACCATGTTTTGGCAAGAAAGGAAAGCCTTGAGAGGCTTGCTTCTGCAGCCCAGGAGCGACTGACCCAAGAGATCGCTGCAAAAGATCAGGCCGAAACAGACCTGCAGAACGCCGAAACTGAGGGGGCAAAGCAAATTGCTGCAGAAAGACTAGAGCAAATTATTCAAAAAATTGAGGAATTGGAAGAGGAAGCAAAGCAAAGACATGCTGCTGCAGAAAAGCTCGTTAACGTAATTGAAGACTTCAAAAAGTCAAAAACCAAAACCTCGCACCAGATCCAAAAACAGGCAAAAACAAAGCCGGTATTACTAAATCAGATTAAAACAAGCACTGTTGACTCTGAGCGACTCAAAAAGCGCGTTGACACGGCATCCAAAAAAGAGCAAAACGTAAGCAGAATTCTAGATGTGGTGTCAAAGAAACTAGCAGAACAACTGGCGAGAAAACGAAGAATCGCAGCAAAAAAGGCCGCCGCAAAAAGAAAGGCAGCAGCAAGAAAAGCAGATGCAAAAAGAAAAGCGGCATCTAAGAAAAAGGGCGCAAAAAAGCAACCAGCAAGGAAAAAGGTTGCACAGAAAAAGAAAACCGCTTCAAAAAACAAAGCCGCAAAGAAACAAAAGAAAAAGTCAAGGCGTTAATTCTCTGACTTTTTTATACATATATTATAAAACCGTGATTTGATAGAATTATACATGAAAAAAAGAGGAGTCATAATTTCGCTTGCGGGAGTGGCAATGCTTGTAATTTCTTTTTCCATCGCAATTTCTATACTTGAAAGCTCTGGAATGGCTGGCAACGAGTTTTTGCTTCCGGAGGTGCTAAAGGACGCATTTGATCAGGTATCTGAAAAAACACAGATCTCGCCTGGAGAAACTGCATATTTCTCGTTTGACGCATCATCTGACACAAAAACACTCCTGTGGGGATTTCAGGTGGTGGACTCCCAAATGGGTGCTGATCTCTCGATTTCAATTTCAAACATTTACGGTGATGATTTTGGCAAGCTGCAGACGCATCAGCCGGTGTTTTTTGATACGCTTGAAATCACAAGATCCGACGTTTACAACTTTAATGTAGAAAACAAAGGCAGCGACACTGTCATACTGGTGATGATGTTCACAGAAAACCCCGATGACTCTAAATCTGTGATCAATCCTAGCTCACCGCTCGGCAAATCTCTTCTTCCACTTGCAGCTTCTGGAACTTTTTTCATTGCAGGAATAGTCACTACGATAGCTGGAATAATAATAACCATAATTGATTATAGAAAAAACCGTTCTTCTAATTTTGTCTAGTATTCTTTTACTATTAGTTCGCCGTACTTTCCTTTTCCAAGAGAAACTTCGTTTTTGAATGTGTTTGTGTATCCATTTTTGATTAGGATCTTGGATCCGTTCTTCACCTTAGTTATTTCGTCTCCCCAAAGGGTCAGCTTGATTTCTCCTGCTGCGTCAACTAGAAATGCATTGCATACATCTGTAGTTCCGCCCATTTTGAGATTGACTGTTCGTGGTGCTTCCATTCTTTCGACTGTTCCCTCTATGTCGATTTTGTTTCTCATGTTTTTTGCTTCTGCTGTTGTTACCACAAATCAAATCTGAAATAAACTAGTAATAAGCTTTTTAGTTTCTTGAAAATAGACCAAAAATTCTACAAATTTTACACCGGCGGCGAAAAATTCACGCATTTTGCCACTATATCAGTTATATACTCAGATTTGAAAAATGCATTTGCAGAGGTATCGAAGCCCGGCCAACCGAGAGGGACTCAAGATCAAAACATAAGATATCCCTTCCTTTAGGGGTTCGTGGGTTCAAATCCCACCCTCTGCACTCTTTTTACAAAATTACTGTTTTACAGAATGTGGTGAAAAACTAGTTCTACCTAAACTTCGATTGCGTCAACAGAAGACACATTGTGAGTTGACAGGCTTTTGTGCAGATCTGCCGAGGATTCTTCTTTGAATGTCAAGTTGCATCGATAACATTTCCACATCTTGGCACTCATGGGTATAATATAGCGTTCATAAAATTTAAGTATAGTGGATATTTCGTCCACTTTTTTGTAAAATGGGATCAAAAACACTGAAAATTACACAATTATCGATGTATTGAGGCATAATTCAAGACTACAAACTAATTTAGTTGAGGCGCAAAAATTCACATCATGCTGGACGTTTTTTCGATTTTCAATCAGCTTTCCTATTTTGGAATATTTCTTCTACTTGTTTTGGTCAATGTTGCACCGATTTTGATGCCGCCAACATGGCTAATCCTGGCATCGTTTCACGCACTAGATGAATCGCTAAGTCCTGTCTTTCTTGCACTAGTTGGCGCAACCGGTGCAACTCTTGGAAGGTTTGCCTTAATGTATGTCAGTGGATTTTTTAGAAAATTCATGAGCGAAGAAAGAAAATCAAGCCTTGATAGAATTGCAAATTATCTAAAATCAAAAAAGCTTGGATATTTCTTTGCATCGATCTTGTTTGCTGCAACCCCTCTTCCAAGCAATATACTCTTCATCGGATACGGCCTGATGAAAGCAAAAAGTATACAAATTTACCTTGGATTTTGGCTTGGGCGCGCCGTTTCATACTACGTGATGATTTCAATTAGCAAAGTTATCCTGACTCCGTTTGCAGACTTGTTCAGGGACAGGCTTTTGGGAATCATACTTGTTGATGGTATTGCTGTTGTGATGCTTGTCTTTTTTGCATGCATAAACTGGGAAATGTTGCTAACGCAAAGAAAAATGCAATTTGTAAAGCCAAAATTTTGGAGAGTGTAAAATGCAAGATCTAAAAAAGCTAGAGCTTCAAGTGCAAAAGCAGATCCAAAACGATCCTGCACATGACTTTGAACACATAATGCGAGTCTGTAAAAATGTAAAAA
Source organism: uncultured Candidatus Nitrosotenuis sp. (assembly GCA_964449865.1). GTDB lineage: Archaea > Thermoproteota > Nitrososphaeria > Nitrososphaerales > Nitrosopumilaceae > Nitrosotenuis. Next base: position 50,249 of record CAYVBR010000014.1, on the reverse strand, counting down.
AAATAGCAAGACATGAAAATGTAAACCTAAATTTGGTTCTAACTGCCGCACTCCTCCACGATGTGGTATCGTTTCCAAAATCTGACAAACGATCAAAAACCTCGTCGCTCAAAAGCGCAAAAAAGGCAAAGCAAATCTTGGCCAAATACAATTACACACAAAATGAAATAAAAATAATTATTGATGCCATCGCAGATCATAGTTTTTCAAGAAACAAGATTCCAAAAACAATGGAGGGCAAGATACTTCAAGATGCAGACCGACTTGACGCGCTTGGGGCAATTGGAATTGCACGCACATTTAGCGTGGGCGGTGCGGAAAATAGGCCAATTTACAGCATAACTGATCCTTTCTGTAGCACTCGAGACCCCGATGATCAAACCTGGACAGTTGACCATTTTTATCGAAAACTGTTACTTCTTGAAAAAAAGATGAACACAACATTTGCAAAAAAGGAGGCAAGACGTAGAACTAAGATTCTAAGGGAATTTCTTACTGAACTCCGGCAGGAAATCTAGCCGTAATCGACGTATCTTGAATACCTCTTCTCAATTTCAGGGTTTTTTCCTATGAGGATCTTCTCGGTTTCTTCCTTGTAGCGGTTTTTCATGTATTTTTTTATCTCGTAAAACGACTCGTCATCCGGGTATGCCTCGTCTAGTTTTGACACCAATGCAAAATACTCCACTGTTTTTTGGCGAAACTCTTCGATTGTGGGCTTTTTTATCTTGTTTAGCCTGAACCAGACACATGCCCAGCTAGCGCCTATCACATGTGGAAGTAAATCATATGCCCTTTCTATCTCAAAACGTTCGTCGTTTCTCATGGATTGTTCAACTGTTTTGCCATCATCTTTGCAAAATATGTGACAATCATGTCGGCGCCGGCTCTTTTGATAGAAAACAAAATCTCTGACATGATGTCGATTTCGTTTATCCATCCCTGCTTTGCCGCACCCTTGACAAGTGCATACTCGCCTGACACCGAGTAGGCAGCAACTGGAATGTTGAATCTTCGTTTTGTTTCTGCAATCAAATCAAGATATGCAAGTGCTGGTTTTACCATCACTATGTCGACTCCCTCATTGATATCTGACTCTATTTCCCGCATTGCCTCCCTTGGGTTGGTAAATGGAACTTGGTATGATTTTCTGTCTCCAAACTGTGGGGCACAAGATGCCATGTCTCGGAATGGCGAATAAAATGAAGAGCGGTGTTTTGCAGAGTGTGACATTATTCCAACATCTGTAAACCCCTCCATGTCTAGTCTTTCCCTGATTGCTTTTACCTGGCCATCCATCATGGCAGACGGCGACACTATGTCGACTCCGGCTCTTGCCTGACTGAGTGCTATCTTTGCAAGTGTGTCGTTGCTGGAATCATTATCTATGTTATTTCCCTTGAGCAATCCGCAATGTCCTGATGTGGTGTACTGGCAAAGGCAGACATCTGCCATTATTATGATGCTGTCGCCAAAGTTTTTCCTAATTTCAGATATTGCCTTTTGGACAATTCCGTCATCTACAAACGCAGATGTTCCCGCGTCGTCCTTTTTTGTAGGAACACCAAACAGCATGACTGCGGGAATTTTGAGATTTTTTATCCCCTCCACCTCTTTTACGACGTCAGACAGCGGGAGTCGCTCAATCTCTGCCATGGAGTCTACCTGGATTCTTGATTTTAGGTCCTCTTGGACAAATACTGGGCAAATCAAATCGTTTGGAGAAAATGTAATTTCCTGAACTAGGTTACGCATTTTTTCGTTTTTACGCAATCTTCGTAGTCGTCTTGTGGGAAAAGAAGACGTCATGAGCAAAATCCCATCTAAAGCAATATAATTCTAGTCTGGCGCGTTTTGGAAATCTACTCGCTTTTTTTCTTGTAATCAAAAAGCTTTGTAGCTGCTTTGAGTAGTTCTTCATCTGACTGTTCCGATGCACGCCGAATGTTGTTCATCGGTTCCGAAATTATTCCCTCGACTACTGCCTTTGTCAAGTCCTCGATTATCTTGATTTTTTCTTGGTCTGTTTCGCCAAGCATTGATAGTGCTTTTTCCAATTCCTTTACTCTGCGGGTGTCTATGTCTTTGAATATCTCCTTGACTACTGGTTCTACTTCTAGTCTTTTCATCTGGGCTTCAAGTACTGATATTTCTTCACTAATTATTTTTTCTGCATTTGTCTTCTCATTTACCCTGTTTCTCATGTTTTTATCGACAATTTCTGCAATTTGGTCCAAATTCATCATCTTTATTCCGTGAATGGTGGTGACCTTTTCGTCGACCGTTCGCGGGTTTGACAAATCAAGTATCATCATTCCTGCCTTTTTGTCATTCATTGCCTCTTTGATTCTCTCAAATGTGACCAAAAAGTACGGAGCAATTGTTGCGACAAATAACACATCATAGTTTGAAAATCCTGACAGCACATCTTCAAAACCAATTGGGTTTCCGCCAACTGTCTCGGCAAACGCTTTTGATCTGTCCAGTGTCCTGCTTGTAACAAAAAACTCATACCCTCGCTTGTTTAGTGATTTTGCAACCATTGTAGCTGCCTCTCCCGTTCCGATGAGGAGGATCTTTTTTGATTTTAGATCATCGATGTTTTCCTCTGCCAGTTTTACTGCCATCGAGCCAACTGAAATGCTTCCCTTGCTAATCCCAGTAGAGTTTCTGACCCGTGTTCCTATTCTAATTGCCTTATCAAATAACGTGTTTAGGTATTCACCTGATGCCCGAATTTCCCTTGCGTTTGTGATTGCCTCTTTTATCTGGCCTAGGATCTGTTCTTCTCCTACTACCATGGAATCAAGTCCAGATGTTAGCTTTAGCAAGTGCGAATAGACATCCGTGTTTTCAGATATCTCAAAGTTTTCCTTGAATGCCACTTCTTCTAGTCCTGCAAGGGATGCCCATGTTTTTTTGATTTTTTGAATGTTAAAATCGTTTGATAGGCCAAAAATTTCGACTCTGTTGCATGTCTGCAGTATGACGCATTCTTTTAGCCCAGAATATTCCCTGAAGTATTCGTATGCCGAATCAACGTTTTTGAACGTGAATTTCTCTAAAACATGGATTGGTGAATTATGAAACGTAACTCGTGCATTTATTATGTTGCTCATTTCCAGTCTCCCAAAATTCTGATCATTTCCTTTTGTGCAGTTTGCAAATTACCTTCTTTTAATAACTGTTTTATCTTCTTGCTATTTAATACGGAATAAAGGAACTTTTTTCGCTCTGCTGTTGTCGGGATCTTTTCTTTTGCCATGTCTCTTGCTGTTTTTTGCAGCTTGATCTGGTAGATGTCCTCTTTGTCGATTATTTCCTTGAATATTTTTTCTGCCTTTAGCTTTATTTTTCGCGCCATTGCGGGACTTCTACCTCCAGTCGAGATGGCAATCTGAACCGTGTCTTCAATATTGATGACTGATGGATGAGCAAAGTCGCTAAAATCAGGATCGTCTGCAGCATAAGCGTATGATCTTTTCTTCTTTGCCTTTTGGACGATCTTTCGGTTTAACTCCTTATCATCTGTTGCAGCCATCACCAAGATTGGGTCGTATTCCTCTAGAAAATCGGCGTTATCCAGTCTTGTTTTCTTGAACTCTATTTTGCCTTTTTTTGCGTAGTTTGCTATCTGGGTATTTGCAGAATCGCTGATTACTAGGATTTGGCAGTCCTGAGTCAGAAGCGAATTTACTTTTTTTAGGCCTTCCTGACCCGCACCTACAACGATGACCAATTTTCCCCTCAAGTTGAGGTCAACAATCACGATCCGTCCCATCTGGTTTTGTATTTATAGGATTCCTAGATTCTCGTTACGTTTTTAATTGAAAACTAATCCTAAAGCCAGTATGACCTCTCTGGATTCGCTTGACAAAGAAATCCTAAATGAGATCCAATGGTCTTTTCCGCTGGTGTCTGAACCATACAAAGAACTAGCAGGCAGATTTCACATCACCACTGATGAGATGAAAAAAAGAATCTCTAAACTAAAATCAATTGGCGTTTTACGACAGCTTTCGGCGATTTTTGATACAAGAAAGCTTGGATACAAGAGCTCACTAGTTGCAATGTCAATAGAACCTGATAAGCTGGATTATGTTGCAAATCAAATCAACCGCCATCCTGGGGTCTCGCACAACTATGAGAGAAACCACGAGTACAATCTTTGGTTTACATTGGCCACTCCTCCTGGAACTGATCTTAAAACCGAAGTTGACAAGTTTTCAAAACTTGGCGGGATAAACAAAGTTAGGTTGCTTCCAACCATCAAACTGTTCAAAATTGGCGTAAAGCTTGAGATGGTGGACGAGAAAAAACAAGAGGTAAAACCGTCTGAAGAAAAAAAGCAAATCGTTGAAACCAAGTTTGTCCCAACTGAAAATGATAAGGAGTTCATAAGGCAACTGCAAAAGGATCTTGAGGTCGTAGACAGACCGTTTTTACAGGCAGCCAAAAACCTCGGAATGACTGAAGACCAAGTCTTTGAGCAATTAAAACAATATGAGAAAATTGGAGTCATGCGGAGATACGCTGCCATTTTAAGACATAGAGATGTGGGATTTACCGCAAATGGAATGATTGTCTGGAATGTTCCGGAACCTAGGATTGAAGAAGTGGGCGGGATTCTTGGCGCATTTCCACAGGTGAGCCATTGTTACCAGCGACCGTCATACCAGGACTGGCAGTATAATGTATTTTCAATGGTGCACTGCAAATCTATTCCAGAAGCAGAAGATTTGGCAAAAGAAATTCAGCAGCAAATCAAAGTAGATGATTATAGAATTTTGTTTAGCTCACGTGAGTTCAAAAAGACGCGAGTCGAGTACTTTACAGAAAACGAGTTCAAAATCGAGGAAACAATCACCGTTTAATCGGTAATGCTCTTCTTTGTGGCGCCAAAAATTCTGATGTGACTGTAGGATCCAAAGATCAAAAGTATCCATCTCCAGGCAAAAAACATGTTTGCTACACTGCTTGCTGAAAATACTCCGTAATACCTCTCAATCAAAAAGACGGTGTCGGCAATTGCCATGCAAAACAAGCTCAGCGTTATTGTGATCCACAGAAAATTGACCTGTCCTCTGAAGAACAGAATTGCCGAAATAAAGGCAGGAACGAACACTAGCGCATCAAGAAATGGATAAACAAAATTTATCGCCGTTTCAAAATTGTCGCTGGGCGCATTTTGTATAAAAAAGTAAAAAGACGGCATTATGAAGCTAGTAGAAATTATGGCAGATAGTGCCACATTCTTTTTTGTAATCTTGTTTTTGCGTGGAATCAAATAAAAAATCATAAATCCAAAATACAGAAAATAACTTGTAAAATAAAACAGGTCAACCAAATACGAATTGTTATTTTCTGCAGCATATTCGCCAAAATGATAATACGTTTGATCCGCCACAAACCAAATTATCGTAGCTGCGCAGTACAGAATCCATGCCTTGGCGTTGTTTCCAGTCAGACCGTGTCTTACGACGAGAATTATTGAAAAAGCGACCGCGATTATGGGAACCGTAACAAAAAATATGTCCGTATAATAGAACTGATTTTCAATTAAGGGATAGTCATCTTCATGTAAAAAACCGGCAAGAAGAAAAATAACTACTACTGTTATGAGTGAGAATAGCAAAAATTCTTTTTGTGAAAATTTTTGCATAATTATAGACATATGAACATATGATCTTAATTGGTTTTCTATCTTGCTAGTGCCTTGATAAAGTCATCAAAATATTTTTGAGACGTGAATTCGCCTAACTCCGTCCTTATCTCATTTATGATGTCGTCGTACGCATCGCCAAAAATGTCCTGTATGACTCTTTTTAGAAATTCTGGGTTTTCGTGACAGTCTGGAATGTAGCAATTGTAATCTTTTTCTAACTTGGATGCGACTTTCTCATATTCTGGCTTTCCCATTTTTAAAAGCGTACTTTCTACTGCAAAAGCAAGCAATGCTCGTTTGGCATTATTTTCCGTATCCATAATTAAAAAAGCGTTTTTCTGCTATTTAATATGATGGAACACTGATGATGATTTTTTATGCAGTTTGTGCTGTAATTACAAAATTCCAATTCCAAATCGGCATCTGTAAATCCGAAATCAGGCTGCCTGAACCGTTGACTTGATCTCGTATGATGGCCAAGAACTGTACAAGTCCGTTATTTCCTTCATATCTTGCGAGCTCAGGTATTTTCCATCTGACATTGCGGCAAACGTTTCGATTTCTTCTGTGCTGATCACAGTTGGCAAGACCGATGAGACTGCTTTCTTTGATATGATGAATTTGATTGCAAGCTCCGTAATGTTAAGGCCGTTTCTACTGGCAATTGGCCTTAGCTGCTCTACTTTGGCAAGTGATGCCTTGACCCATTCTCCTTTTCTAACAGAGCGGTGGTCCTTTTCATCGATTTTTGTATCTGCCGAAACTTTGCCTGTCAATATGCCTGATGCGTCTGGAACCCGAACAAGAATGCCTACATTTTTCCTCTCGGCAGCCTCGATTAGCTCGTTTCCGGGCGTCTGCTCCAAAATGTTGTATACTGTCTGCACTGCAGAAACATTCTTTCGATTCATCGCCTCTAGACCTTCCTGCGTCCAACCTATTGCGGGGCCTAGCGCAACTTGGTATGTGTTTATTTTTCCTTCGTTTATTTTATTGTCAAGTGTATGAAATATCACGTCATCTCGTACGTGGTACATTTTTGGATTGTGTAGTCCGTAAACGTCAATGTAGTCTGTCTGGAGTCTCTCAAGGCTCTTTTCTAGTGCGTGCTCTGTAAACAACGGATCAAATCTTTGCGGCAGCTCACTGTGGCCTATTTGCTGTGCTCCCTCAAACTCGTAACCGTATTTTGTGGATATGACCACCTCGTTTCTCATTCCCTTGAACACTTCACCAATCAGCTTTTCGCTTTTCCCCTTGCCATACATGTCGCCTGTCTCAAAAAAGTTAATTCCTAAGTCATACGCGTGCTTGAGCATTCTTTTTGCCTCGTCGTCTTCTATTTTTTTCCCCCACCAGTCAAGCGCAATGGTCCACGCCCCAAACCCTATCTCAGATACTCTGATTCCTGATTTTCCAAGTGTCTTGTACTTCAATTTACAATCTCCATGAATTTTTCTAATCTTGCATCTAGTTCTGCCTTGCTCAAAACTGATTCTCCAGAACTGAGATTTGCATTTATGTCTATCCAAGATTTGCAACCCTGATACTCTGGTTTTAGTGGAATTTCGAATTCTGGTACCCTGAATACTTTGAGAAACACCGCCTTCATTGGCTTGTCTGGCATCCAGTTTCTTCTTGTCGCGATGTACGGATCACTCCAGATGTGGAACTGGGATAACTTATTGATTTTATCATCTGACAGTATGTCTGACTCTGCTAGGACTTCGGCATACGATGTTATTTTGTTCTGTCCCTCCTTTGGTTTTTGTCCCATTGCAATATCCAAATACTTGTGAAACTGAGGCTTTAGATTGTCGTACGTTTGGTGCTCAAACGTTGGAAAGAGGAGAAATTTTTCTGACTCGATTAAAAACCCTGACGCAACTTCAAGTATTCCACCTTTTCGCATAATGACTGTCTGGTCCCCTGATTCGAGTGCTCTGACAACTGTGGCCCACTCCTTTAATGCGTTCATCTATCCAAGAGTTGCAATTAGCGGAATAATATCTTTCTTGACGCAAACAATCATCGGCGTATCTCGCTCGATATACCTTGAGACTTGGGTCTCGCGCAATTCCATTATCAGATCCTGAAACGCGTGAAGGTCGTCTGTCTCAAATGCCAGCATGAAATCCTCGTCATGAATTCCAAAAGAGTACGTCGTGTTTAACACAACTTGCGGGAATTTCTGACCAACTACAATATGTTCATCCATCATTTTCTTTCTCTGTTCTATTGGTAGAAGATACCATTCTCGAGTCTTGATGAATGGGTAGACAACTGCGTATTTTCGCGGATCGTTTCCCTCAACAAATGATGAGACCTTGCCTGTCTTTGCGTACATCGACTGTCTGGTAGACGAAAGATACACGTGAGAAGGAACAATGTATTTTCCAAATACTGTGAGGTATATCTTTGAGATGACCTCCTGGATTGCCTCTATGTTATCTGCAGAAAACCAGAACAAAAACTCGGCATCGTCTCTTAGCCCAAGTGTAGAGTATGATCTGAATTTTACCTTGGAGTTTCGAATCACCTGCTCTATTTCTTTGGCAGACTCTTCCTTTGCTAGGTCTGCCATCCATCTCCACTTTGGATCTATTTTGAAAAACGAGAAATTGAAAAATGTCCGCTTTGACTCTTCCATGAATGGTTTTTCCTATGACCATATTTAACAATAATCCATTTTCTCAAGATGGGGATAGACGCGCCAAATTGGATGAATGCTTATCTGTTTTATTGTCCGTGTCATTGGCATGAGGCAGCGACTTTTGTTTCTGTGCACGTGTACAGGGCTTGAGCTGATGACTGCAATTGGTGTTACTGCATACTTGGCGTATCTGGGGCAGACAACTTTGGCCTTGATTTCGGCAATAGTGTTTGCCAAGGTGATCGTGTTTCATTTTGTGATTGATATCTATGACCGGCTCAAATCAAAGAAAAGGTCGTGTTCCTGCAATGTTTTGAAAGCTTAATTTTGCACCATCCCATATGATGTCCATTGAGCTATCTTGGAAACCCAATAGATGTCATAAAAAAGCTATATTCTGAACAAAAATGGCACGAAATATTCACGTACTGTCAGACAATGCTAGAGTCAGACCCAAAGGACTTGGTCGCACTGCAAAATATTGCGACTGCATTGTTGCAGGTCGGAAAATACGATGAAGTGATGTCGTACTGCGATACTGTCTTACAAATGAATCCGTTTGACGAATATGCGCTAAAAAACAAAATCTTTGCACTGGAACGACTAAAAAAATACGAGCAAATTATTTTGTGCTGCGACAAACTCTTGGAAAAGAACCAAAACGATTCTTGGACACTTGACAGCAAAGGACTTGCACTAAATGAGCTAAACAGACACGACGAAGCAATCTCCAACTATGACGCGTCACTTAGAATTAACCCGAACAACACAACTGCGCTTATGAACAAGGCCATAACCCTGTCTTATCTGCAAAGATATGCCGACGCAATACCGATCTATGACAAGGTGCAATCGGTCGATAACACCATCAAAGAGGCAGGACTTGCAAAGTCTGAGGCATATACAAAACTGGGAAAGCCAGACGAGGCGTTTTTGGCAGCGCAAGGACTGTTGGTGCCTGACATTTTGAAATTCAAAGAAAAGGCAGCAGAGAAACAAATGCGCGTTTTTGACTATTACTGCCTAAACGAATTCTTAGAAATCGAAAAAAGGGAAAAACAGCATCAGCAAAATCTCGACTCAAAACCCACCTAGACTATCTCGACAATCTTGTCCCTTGACTTGTGACCTTTTCTTATTTCTACTCTTCCAGACGATACTCCAAAATGCTTTGCGAGTTTCTTTATGACTTCCTTGTTTGCCTGACCGTTGACTGGTTTTGATTTTACGCCAACTGTTATCTCATTGCCATTTACTGTGATGGAATCTGAGTTGAATTCGACGTGCACTTGATATAGCAAACTGAAATTTCAGGTCTCTATGCGTTTACGATCCAGTCGTAGCCTTTCTTTTCTAATTCATCTGCAAGCGAGGCGTCTCCTGACTTTAGGACCTGGCCCCGTGCAAAGACATGGACGTAGTCCAATTTTTTGAGGAACTTTAGAATTCTTGCGTAGTGGGTAATCACTATTATTGTCGCATCTGGGGTTGATACGTCGCTGATTGCCTTTGCTACTGCCTGCACTGCATCGATGTCAAGGCCTGAGTCAGGTTCGTCTAGGATGGAGACCTTTGGTTTTAGAACTGCCATTTGGAGTACTTCTGATCTTTTCTTTTCTCCTCCCGAAAATCCCTCATTTAGATATCTTGAGAGAAAGTCGTCGCCAAGTCCGACCGTTTGCAAATTCTTTTTCAGATAATTTTGAAATTCTCTAACTGTAATGAACACTTCTCTGTCGCTAGACGCAAGTGATTTGCTAAGTGCATTATATGATGTTCGCAGAAAGTGCGAAAAGCCGACACCTGATACTTCGGTCGGATACTGAAATCCTAGGAACAACCCTTTTTTTGCCCGCTCGTCAGTTGATGCGTTCGTGATGTCTTCGCCGTCAAGCAGAATCTGTCCCTGCGTCACCTCGTATTTTGGATGGCCAAGCAGAGTATATGCAAGCGTACTTTTTCCAGAGCCGTTTGGACCCATTATTGCGTGAACCTCTCCCGGACCTGTCTTTAGGTTGACTCCTTTGAGAATTAGTTTTCCTTCTCTTTGGACGTGCAAATCCCTAATTTCGAGTACTGCCATGTTTGCTATTTCCTCCAAAGTCTATATAATTTCGCCTAATTTTAGCTAGTCCTAATCGTGTAAAACAAAAAGAAAGAAGGATTAGTGTTTAGTTTTTGGCTAAACTTGGTCTTAGTGTCAGATTCAGCTTGTAGCATGAAAGAATTTCCTTACATCTGTTACGTATGGTGACTTCGGTTACTCCTGCAATGCTGGATACGTCGCGTTGAAGCACGTTTTGTCCAAGCAAGACAGATGCGATATACAGGTACGCTGCAGCGATTCCGTTTGGCGCCTTACCATCTGCTACGCTTGCGTCGTCTGTTTTTTCGGCAATCTCCAAGGCGAGTCTTTCTACTCGAACATCTGTATTTGTCAGATTTGAGATCTTGGAGATGTACTTGTCCATAGTTATGACAGGTGCAGTTACTGAGCCAAGCTCCATTACGAGCGTTCTGTAGTATTTTGCAGCAAGCTTTGTCTTCATTTTTAGATCCTTGTTAGATCCAGTGCCGCTGCAAATTTCTTCAAGTGACCTTACTACGTCGCATTGTTTGCACGCCATGTAAATTACGGCAGCAGCGATGCACGCAACAGATTTGCCTTTTACCTCCATATGGGAGTCAAGGTTTCTGTAAATCATTGACGCCGTCTCCAAAACGTTTGAAGAAAGTGTCAGGCTTTGACATGTTCCGCCGATTACGGTGAGAACATTTGCAAGTCTTCTCTCTCTTGGGGATGACACCCTAACTCTTTGTTGCCATTTTCGGAGGTTGTGCATTTGATTTGCTACTTGGTAATTGATTGTCTTTCCAGAAAAGTCCTTTGTGCTGATGGAAATTTCTGTTGCAATCCCCAAGTCGTGTTGCGAAAAAGTAGTCTGTCCGCTTGCTCGTGTGAGCTTTGTTCTTTCTTCGATGCTTGAGCTTTTTGATTCTGGGCCATAGTCTGCCATCTGTTCCATGACTACAATTCCGCACATGGAACAAATTTGCTCACCATTATGAACATCGTCAACTAGTGACGATTTACATTCTGGGCAGCATGTTTGTAGTTCTGTTATGTTCATCTTTTTCTCTTCCTAAATTTATCGTGTTTAATTACAGGTTCATCAAGGGCGTACACTTTTTGGTCGATGTATTTTTTGATATTGTTTGTCAGGGATATTGCTGAAGCATATGGCTTTGATACCGGGCCTATCATTTCCGTTACTTTGGCAACCTTCCTTCCGGTGTTGTCACAAACAATTTTGCCTTCATCAAGTGGTACCTTGAGTCGTATGATGACTCTGCCACTACTGGCCAAGTGCATAATTTCCCCTACCTCCTGCAATTGAAGTCTAGAACTCTCAAGTGCTAATCATATACTTCTGTCAACTTTACTTTAGCTGCAAGCTATATTGAATTTTATTTTGATTGTTTTGCTCTTTTTGCAACGAGTTTCTCCGAAATCTTGTAGAGAACTTTTGCCTTTGGGGAAACTTTTGGCAGCGTGATGTATCCTGACCTGACAAACGCTCTTCTTGGGAATCGAACCTTGTCGTCAGACGCAGTGGTTTCAAACCCTGCTTCTTTTGCAGCATCTGTTAATTCTTTGAGGGATGGATCGAAAACGCATTTGTCTTTTGGGAGTCTTCGCCCCATTCTTTTTGTTAGTGTTTTATTGAAATAATCTAACCAGACTACGATGTGTTCGTAATCTTTCATTGAATCACTTTAGGAGAATTGCGTTTACTACTCCGTGTTGTCCTGGTCTTGACACAACACGGCACTTGCCATTTTCTGTTTCTAAAATTGCGCCTTTGGAAATGACTCCACGTCTCTGATAGTCGCTGTTTGTTGCATTTTCTAAAACCTTGAGAATTTTAGTTTTCTTTACTTTTTTATCTGGCATTGCCAAATTAACGTAATCGATTGTTTTGAGTCCCGTTTTTGTGTGATTTGCGCGGACCTGTCTTGTTACTGTGACTTGGGCTCCGATGTTTGCCTCATTTGGAAATCTGTCCATGTCGTACTTTCTTCTTGTTCGTAACGGATGTCGTCTTCCACCTGTTATCTTACTTGTTGAAAGATTCTCTACTGACCTCTTCACAAAGTCGTTTCATTTTTACTCTAATTTATACACAACGCAAAAATTCTCAAAAAATCGGCTTTGGACTAATTGAAAATTATGCTTGTTGGGTAATCTGCTCGGGACTTGAAGATTCTGCCGGAGCCTTTCTTGCCTTTTTGAACAGCTTCTGTTTTAGGACATCTGCGTCGCCACTAATCCCGAAATACTTTTGGAATTTTATTGTGGTCGTGTAAATTTTTAGCCTGCCGACATTTTGGTGAGCAATATAGTCAAGCTGCTCTAATTCTTTGAGATGCGAATAAACACCCGTTCCCCTCGTCTCTACTAGCTGCTTTGATGATATCGGCTGCATGTATGCGATATATGATAATGTCTTAAGTGTGGCATTTGGCAGAATTGGTTTTGACGCATATCTTCGAATCACACTGTTGTACTCTGGCTTTAGCTGAAAGACGTAAGAGCCATCTGGAAGCGTAGCTACCTCAATTGCTTTGTACGCAGACTTTGTCTTTTTCTCTATTCCTCCAAGCAGTGCAAGCGTCTTTGTCCTAGATTCCGTGCCTGATGCCTTGATTAGCTCCTCTATTGAGAGCGGTCTTCCTGCGGAATATAGTGCCGCTTCTAGTCGAGCCGTCGCCTCACCATCGTCTTCGATTTTTGTCATGATTTCACCTACGTGATACTCTCTGTGAGTATGGTTATTTTGATGTCGTCTTCAATTTGCTCCAAGTCTACCTTTTGATCTCTGGCCAAAAACAAAATGGCAAAAAAGCACCTAATGGAGTCAACCGTGTCTAAATCCGCAATTATCGCATGTAAAAATCCTGATCCTGTCTCTCCTATTTTTCTTAGAATCAAGTCCTCGTATTTTCCAATTATGTTCTCAAGCGATACAAAATAATCCTTGAAATCCGGAACATCCACTGGCTCAAACCTTAGGTGCCCTCCCCTTCTTGAGCTTGGGTTTGCAATTGCGCCAATTAGGTTTTCCAAAAGTGAAAGCAGTTCATCTAGTGTGACAGGATACGTGGATTCGTGGCGATACGGTATGTTGAGAATTTCAACGTCTACGTCCATTCTTCCCCTGAGTGGTTTTTTCTCCATTGCTGCTTTTTGCAGCGCAAATATTCTCTCCACCTTCATTCTGTGTATGAGTGAGGACGATAGCGCCGCCATTCCTGCCACTCTAAGGTCTTTTTTGTCAGCCTTTTTTAAAATGTGAATTAGAATCTCTAATATTTGAACAATGTTGATTTCCCAGACATCCTTCTTTGCTATGGTGTTTGGATTAAACAGAACATTTACTGGCGCTTGAGAAATATTTTCTGCCTGGTTCTCACTCATAACAAAAACATGTGTTTTGTTTAATAATACTGTGGGGCTCTATTTTTTTGCCCTTGGCGGTCAACTCTTATATTGTTATTAGTGCTATCGATCCGTAATGAAGGCAGCCAGAATCACGTCTCCGCAACAACCCTTGGAACTAATGGAAATAGAAACTCCAAAACCAAAGGACGTTGAGGTTGTAGTAAAAGTAAAGGCAACCGGCGTTTGCCACAGCGACTTGCATCTTTGGGAGGGAGGATATGATACTGGCGATGGTTTTATGAAGGTGACCGACAGGGGGGTGAAATTCCCAGTTACGCCAGGCCATGAAATTGTAGGCACTGTCTCTGAAATCGGTGGCGCTGTCCAAGGAATAAGCGTAGGCGACAATGTCTTGGTGTATCCTTGGATTGGATGCGGAATTTGCTCAGCATGTAGGGTTGGAAATGACAATATCTGTGACACTCCTCGTTCTCTGGGCGTGTTTCAAAATGGAGGCTATGCCGAATACGTGCTTGTTCCTCATTTCAAGTTTTTAGCTAAAATAGATGGAATCGACATGGATGCTGCAACATCGCTTGCATGCTCTGGTCTTACTGCTTACACTGCAATTAAGAAATCAAACGCCAACTCGCAACACAGCATGGTGATCTTTGGGGCAGGCGGATTGGGGCTTATGGGCGTGCAGATTGCAAGGGCAATCACAAATGCCAACATAATCTGTGTGGATATTGACGATACGAAACTTGCTCTTGCAAAGGAACTGGGGGCTGATAACGTTGTAAATTCCAAAGATCCGGACGCTGCCCAGAAAATTATCTCGCTTTGTAACGGCAAAGGTGCTGACTGTGTGATTGATTTTGTAAATGCGCCGCCAACTGTAAAGATGGGGCTGGCAGTTTTGCGAAAACGGGGAAACATGATCCTGGTGGGTCTTTTCGGCGGATCAATTGACCTGTCACTTGTCACAATTCCGCTAAAGGCAATAACCATCCAGGGTGCATACACTGGAAACTATAATGACATGCTGGAACTAATTGGACTTGCAAAAAGAGGAGTGATAAACCCGACAATCTCAAAGAGGTACTCGCTCTCAGATGCAAATACTGCACTGGAAGACCTGAAGGCAAGAAAAATAATCGGCAGAGCAGTTATCAACCCTTAAAATCATCCGATAATTAATAAATAAATAACAACTCCTCAAAATACATGAAAAAAATAGAGGCGATTGTCCGTTCTCAAAATTTTTCGACTCTAAAGGTCGGCCTATCCAAGATTGGCCCGTATATTATCGCAAAACACGAAATATCAAACAATGATATTTTTGACAAGCAAACGGGGCCAAAGGTGGGAAACGCCGGCCTCAAAAGCGTCCCGTTAGTAAAAATCGAACTAGTCGTTCCTGACACTGATGCAAAAAAAGTAATTGAAATAATTTCCAAGTCTTCAGGAATAAAATCAAAAGATGGAGGCAAGATCTTTGTCTCTGAAATGACTGAAATCGTGGATATGGATACCCTTGAAGGCGAAAAAGAACTAGAGGCTTTGCCTGTGGCGTATACTGCAAAAAGAAGCAGGTTGGTCCCGCTTCAAAAATACACGCTTCTCAGAATTGATCAATTCTATGAGCAAAATAAGGATCTCTTGCAGGCAAACTACAAAATAAAGTCATTTAGTGACCTGGTCAACTTCTGCATATTGGAATACTTGCCTGCACTTGATGAAAAATTAAAACCACAAAAAACAGTTTATGATCTAAAGCGCGTCTGAGCGCAGAACCTAATCTGAGACCTTTGACTTTAGTTTTGGAAGCCCTTCTTTTACAGCTAGATTCAGTACTTGGGAAAAGCTTACTGATTTTCCAGTCTGTGTGATCATTTTTGCCTGAATCTGGCGAAGCTGTTTTGTCAGATCGTTATCAAGCAGTATTGTTATTCGATCGCTCATTATGTGACTGTGATTTCTAACTCATATAATGGTGTGTTGGAATTGTAATCAATTGATAATCAATTTAATGTTAAAAAACATCCTTTTCTCTTCGTCTTGTTTGAATATCGATTATTTCAGAAACGTCTGAAATGAATATCTTCCCATCCCCACTAGTTCCTGTGCTGGCAACATCTAGGATTGCCGGTATTATGCGCTCCACATCTGAATCGTCTACGATTGTTATGATTGTGATCAAACTGTTGTATTCTGCTTGCTGCATCTTTGTCCCCCTTGAGCTTCTTACTGACGGACGTGCCCCCTTTCCACGTCCACGCGACTCTACCACTGTTATTCCAGCTACACCTACGTCCTCTATTGCAGAAACAACCAAGCTCATCTTGTTACTTGGGACTATGACCTCAAGACGTTTCATGCCTTTGATCATTTGCGGACTGTAAAAACTATTTTGCCAAATCCCGAAAATGGATCGCTTACTATATAGTGGAATATAGTGTATGTAGTACAGGCTTTAATCACATTACAAATGGAGCTCAGCATGGGTCAGTGGCTTTCTTGGTTAAAATCAAACGAAAAAGAAATCCTGACAATTTTAGATAATCTTGCAATAAAAGCAAAAGAGGCATCAGATGAGCTAGTCCAGATGTTCTTGCATATCGACAAGGCATCAGAATACCATGCCAAAATAAAGCAAATTGAGCGAGACGCCGACGATTTGACCCGCTCCATATTTGCAGAGCTAAACAAGACGTTCATCACGCCGCTTGATAGGGAAGACATGCAAAGAATAGCTGCAAAAACTGACGATGTAATTGACTTCATAGAAGGCATTTCTGGCAGAATAGTAAGCTATCACATATCGCTAAACCCGCCATACATGCTAGATATTGCAAAGGAGCTTGTAAACGCAATAAGAGAAGTGGAACTGATGATCTCGCAACTCAAAAACGTAAAGGCCGACAAGTCGCTAATTGATCATTGCAGAAAAATAAGTGATATCGAGCACACCGTGGACGACCTATACCGAACTGCCGTTGGACAATTGTTTGAAACTACGGACGCAATCAACATAATAAAACTAAAGGATATTTACGAATCTCTGGAGACGGCATCTGACCGATGTCTTGATGTTGCCGATGTCATCGAAGATATTGTCCTAAAGTACACCTAAGGCACAAACATGTATGAATTAGCAATAGCCGCAATAATTGCAGCATTATTTTTTGACTTTATCAACGGATTTCATGACGCTGCAAATTCAATTGCGACAGTTGTCGGCACCCGGGTGCTAAAGCCACTCCAAGCGGTGACGCTTGCCGCCATTGCGAACTTTGTAGGTCCGTTTCTTTTTGGCGTAGCTGTAGCAACTACAATTGGCAAGGGAATAATCGATCCTGACTTTGTGACGATTCATATCATAATAGGCGCGCTGTCTGGCGCAATCGCGTGGAACTTGATCACGTGGTACTGGGGATTTCCCTCTTCTAGCAGCCACGCACTAATTGGGGGCATAATCGGAGCAGGCATAGCTGGTGCGGGAACGCATGCGATAATCTTTGGTGGGCTTGAAAAAGTCGTAACTGGCATAATAATCTCGCCTGTCGTTGGGCTAGTTAGCGCATTTTTACTTGCGACTGTGATAATCACCATATTTGCAAAGAAAAAGCCTGGCAAAGTCAACTCTGCTTTTGGCAAACTGCAGCTTGTGTCATCTACTTATTTTTCGCTAACTCACGGTGCAAACGACGGCCAAAAGACAATGGGAATAATTGCGCTAATTTTGCTAACTGAAGGAGTTATCACGCAATTCGAAGTGCCGTTTTATGTGATATTGATGGCCGCCCTTGCAATCAGCCTTGGTACGTTCTTTGGCGGATGGCGAATTGTAAAGACGATGGCAGTAAAAATAACACAGCTAAAGCCATACCAGGGGTTTGCTGCAGAAACTGGTGGCGCCACAATTTTGGCAGTCTTGGCACACGTTGGCATTCCTGCAAGTACAACTCATGCAATTTCTGGCGCCATAATGGGTGCCGGCGCAGTAAGGCGTATCTCTGCAGTCAGGTGGGGAGTCGGCAAAAGAATCGTGTGGGCATGGATTGTCACAATTCCTGCAAGTGCCGGGGTTTCATATTTGGCAATGCTTTTGATCAAACTTTTTGTGTGAGTTATTTTCAAATTTCGAGCTAACACATAAAATAAAACAAGCCATACGTATAATCGTGGTAACAAAAACGCCTAACTTTGATCTTGCACTTACCCATCTGCGCAATCGCCAAAACATGGCCGCATACAACCAATTCACCGCGATTGCAGAATCGATAAAAACAACTGATTCTATCCGGTCTGCCCTGTCATACGTGCTTGCAGCAGAATGCAAAATCAGGCAAAACAAAGACGCAGGAGAAGAAATAACCGAGGCAGGAAAGATCTTTTTTGGCTTTGCAAAAAAGGGGAACAATTACAGTGTAAAAAACGCGTATCTGTGCGCGGCAAAATGCTTTCTCCGGGCAGGAAGATATGATGATGCAAAGGCGGCCTTTGAAAAATCAAAGACCCTGAAAAGGAGCACCATTCTAGAAGACCTGAGACCTGTAATGATAATAGATGACAGCAAATCAATTGTGTTGAAAATTGAAAACTATCTTGAGAAACTTGGATACAAAAACACGCACTCGTTTTCTACTGGAAAAGAGGCACTGGCCGGGTGCAAAAAGCTGCTCAAGACAAATCCGATAATCCTGCTTGACATGGGCCTGCCTGACATCAACGGCGACGTGGTGGCAAACAAGATCTTGTCAGAAAAACCAAATGCGCAAATCATAGTCATAACAGCTGACGAAAAAACAACAAAACGCGTAAAAGACACAATCAGTGTTGGTGTACTTGCCTTTATTCAAAAGCCTTTTACGATAAATGAGCTCAAAGACGCGCTAAATATTGCCGAATCTGAAAACTCGCTATCAAAGAAGTAAAAGCGACATGTTTAGAAGATTAACGTCTTTGAAATCGCACTTTGTTATTCTGTAGTCTATGATGTCGTCGGAAAACTTTTCCACTATTCTAGATGTCGGGTTTTTTATTCCTCTGTCTATTCTTGATATTATGAGCATATTCCATTCTCCGTCCATGTTTGCAACAAGAAGATATTCTGGCATGGAAACCACGTGCTCGCGTATTGCCTCTTTTAGGGACTCGATTGATTTTGCAACCCTGAATTTCAAAAACAATGCCTCGTGATCATTTGATTCTGCAACGTCGCTTAGCACTGCCTTGTAGCCTTTGATGATGCCGCTTTTCTCAAGGCGTTCTATCCTTTTTCGTATGGTCCTATCGGACACATCGTTGCCTGATTTTCGCAACTCACTTGCGATCTCTTTTGATGGGGTGCGGGCATTACTGTTTAGTATCTCTATGATCTTCTGATCTACCTTGTCTAGATTAGACCAACTGTCGTCGCTCATACGTTTTCAACAGAATCAGTGGCTTTTGAATATTTTGTGGTGCCAAGTGAAGCAACTGGTCAAAAGGTTCAAACCTTACAATACTGTTCCAATCTGACCTGACAGATCAGTCAGTCATACTGACAAGTCCATCCATAAAACTAACACAAACGTAAGCGCGGCTTAATAGCGTTACCGACAATTAATTATCAGTGTTAACTGTATCTATGAAAAAAATTCTTATACTTCCTGTAGTAATTGCGATAATTTCTGTCATGTTTTTCTCTATCCAAACTGTTACTGCGGCAGGCCCGATAGACCTTACGGGAGTGGGCAATTTTGCGGTTCTATCTAAAACCTATACGAACTCCGGTACCGGCGTGTCTCTAAATGGTGATCTTGGATATGACGTAACGCCTGGAAATCCTCCAGCAGTTTCTGGTACAATTTTTGCATTTCCTAATACCACTTATCTTTCAGCAATAGCAAATCAAGCCACTATCCTCGATATGGCAAATGATGTAGCAAAGACTGGATCTTGCACAACAACACTTTCTGGGGTAACTGTATTGGACAGTCTTCCACAACCGCTAACACCTGGTGTCTATTGCATTGGGTCTGCCACTCACATAAACACCGCAGGAATCACTCTTAGTGGTAATGGAGTTTACATTTTTAGAATAAACGGCGCACTAGATACTATCGCCGACTCACATGTTACCCTGATGGGTGCAGATGCTAATGATGTGTTCTGGGCGCCAACAGGTGCAACAACACTTGGAGCAAACAGTGTTTTTACAGGTAACATACTAACTAACGCAGCAGTTACCGTAGGCAGCACCGTTACCATGAACGGAAGAATCCTGTCAAACGGTGCAGTTACCATGACCGGATCAGCTACAATTACATCTCCACATGTTACAGTTACATCCCCAACAGTTACAATCACGCCTCCAGCAGTTGCAACTATGCCGTCTCCGAGTGTTTCTGCAATACCAAACAACAATGTGATTACAACACCAACACTGGGATTGGATAGAAGTGTAGCTGGATATGGCGGTCGCATTCTTTCATATGGCGGGAATGAAGATCCGTCAAAATCAATATTCTCCTCATCATATGTGGTGATAACACCCAAAGTCGGAGTTGTCAACAAGGCAGTTTTTGCAATATATGAAAAAGACGGTTCAAATGAAATAAGACACATTGATTTGGCCTTTGGTTTAGCAACGGGACAAGTGTTTAGCAATACAAGAATCGTAATTCAATGGGACAAGTCGTTAAATGGAATTGAGACACTAACTGTCATTGATCCCGAACATGCCCTGACAAATGTCAAAGTAGAAACATCGAGAGGATCATGTGAGGCAGGCGTTGTGAAAAATGACTGCCTAATCGTGACACTTTATCACACTTTTACATATCCACTTGCATTCAATGTCATTGCGACAAACCTGTCTGACAGAATAAGCAGTCTGTCATATTGGAGTGGTTATGATAGAAATGATCTAATCGAATTTGGACAGCTAAAAAAAGACCAAGCGTTGATAGCTACTGGAATATTTGATAGTTCTAAAATTCAAACTCACATGCCTATTCTAACTGACAGTATCAAGTACTTTGCAATAGATAACCGGGACACTTTCAAGTTCGAAAATATGAAGGTAAAGCAGGCGTTGTTAGCAACTAAACTATGGGACAGCTCTGAAATTCAGAATCATGATTCCCTCATAACTGATCGTATATACATGGACAGTAGAGATACCATGAAATTTGAACAGATGAAAAAAGACCAAGCGTTGATAGCAACCGAATTCTGGGACAGCTCCGAAATTCAAAACCAGAACGGTGCAAGTATAAAGCATTCTGTAAGCCCGGCTTCAACACACTGCTTTGAAGATGGTGGCGTTATCCGAATTCGAGGAGTAGGCGAGTCCATGCAAAGCACATGTGTGTTTCCTAATGGCTTTGAATGCGAAGTTGGACAATACTTTAGAGGCCAATGCAGCGCAAAAGAAACCTCATAATTAAAGAAAAGTCTCCTAATTATCTTTAAATCCCAAACAATCTGGCGTGATAAATTATTCCTGATCACTGCAGGCCTTACAAGACATCCAATGTGTGAATCGTGGGAAAAGCCACAAAGAAAGACGAATGTTGCAATGGCAAACGAAAAAAAATCAAAGATAAATTCCAAAATTAATCCAAATATGGATCCAAAAAAAACTAATCTGACTATTATATGTGGCAGAATAAAAAATTCAAAAAATTAAGAAAATAATTATTGATAAAACAAGTCATGGCGTTTCATTGATCATATTTTTGGCAACTGTAAGGTTCAACAAAAGATCAACTAATAATACTGACAGATCAGTCCATCTTACTGACAAGCTTGTCAGTAAGACTAACACAAACGTAAGCGCGGCTTAATAGTGATACAAACAACAAACTATTAGTGAAAACTTTGACTACGAAAAAAATTCTCATACTTCCAGTAATGGTTGCTATAATTTCAATCGCATTATTTTCTATTAGTACTGTCACTGCAGCTGGTCCGTTAGATCTTACAGGACTCAGCAACTTTGCAATTCTTGCTAACACATACACTAACTCTAATAATCCTACAACTCTTACTGGTGATCTTGGATACACTGTAGCACCTGCAACTCCAGTTTCAACACTTAATGGTGTAATCTTTACTGGTCCAACTCCTACCTATATTACTGCAATAGCAAACCAAGCATCTCTCTTTACTGCTGCAAGAAACTCGGGACAGTCTGGTTCATGTACATCAATAAGTCCTGCGGCACAAGTCTTGGACAGTCTTCCACAACCACTAACGCCTGGTGTCTATTGTATTGGCGGCGCTGCTGATGTAAACGCAGCAGGAATCACTCTTAGCGGTAATGGAGTTTACATTTTTAGAATAAACGGTACACTTAACGCCTTATCTGGCTCAGTGGTTTCATTAATTGGGGGCGCAAACGCTAATGATGTGTTCTGGGCGCCAACAGGTGCAACAACACTTGGAGCAAACAGTGTTTTCAAAGGGAACATAGTAACTCATTCGGCTACTACATTGCTTAGCACTGTATCTATGACTGGAAGAATCTTGTCTGATGATGCAGTTACTACAACAGGACCAAACGACGTCATTACAATTCCTACTTCTACTTCTACCCCAGCACCTACTGTAATAATCAGCAATGACTGCACGTTTGACTGTTTTCCACCGACATTAGGAATTGGCAACAATAACGCAAACTATGTAGACCAAGGATTTTCATATAACGGAATTACATCAAACATAGAGACATTTTCCACATCATACCCAGTACTAACAACAAAAGTCGGAGCTGTCAACAAGGCAGTTTTCAAGATATATGAAGACGGCGGCCCTGATGACGTAAGACATCTTGAATTGGCATTTGGTTTAGCTCCTGGACAAATATTTGGCGATAGCAAGGTCATAGTCGAATGGGACAAGACATGGAATGGAATCGAGACAACCAAAGTAGTAGATCCGGCAAAAGCCTTGAAAGATGTTAGTATAGTGACATCAGAAGGACCATGCAAGCCAAACTCTATCAAAAATGATTGCCTGATTGTAACCATATATCACACATTTGTAGCACCGCTTGAATTCAACGGTGTCGCAGTGAATGTCTGGGATGACAGTAAAAATGCATGGCAAAACAGACTCACTAATGGAATAATAGTTCTAGGATCTTCAACAAATCCAGCTGCAAAGCATGTGGTTGCTGATGCGTCAGGACACGTTAGTGTAATTACAGAACTCACTTCGCATATAGCAGTTGATAAACTTGGCAAATATTGGAGTTTAGATAAGAACGGATTTTGGGTTAGCGCGTTTGTAGCAGATAAAAATCCAAGTGTCTTGTCATACTGGAGTGGATACGATAGAAACGATCTAGTGTCGTTTGCACAGATGAAGAAAGGGCAGGCATTAATTGCAAAGGGAATGTGGGACAGCTCTAAAATCCAAACAAGCCCGCTTTACATAATCGATAACGTACAAGACTTCATAGATGACAGGGACACCGTAAACTTTGCCAATCTGAAGAAGAGTCAAAACATGATAGCAAAGGGAACATGGGATAGTTCTTCAATACAAAACCATAAGCCTGGCGTAACTGACAAGACATACACTGACAAGAGAGACACATTAGCGTTTGAAAATATGAAAAAGGCTCAAGCGTTGATAGCAAAGGGACACTTTGACAGTTCTGATATTCAAAATTCAGGTACTGTAAAACATTCTGTAAGCCCTGCATCTACGTTCTGCATGGAAAACGGTGGCAGAATACAAATCCAAGGGACTGGCAAGTTCATGCAAAGCACCTGTGTGTTTTCTGATGGCTCAAAGTGTGAAGAAGGAAAATACTTTAGAGGCGAATGCAGTCCAAAGAAAACTTCACAATAAAGAAAAATTATTTATTTTTTATCAAAACTAAGCAAAATAATACCGTCTGTTTTTCTCATATGAACAACAATGCTACATGGTGTGGTTAAGATTATGAAATTGTTTTATTGTTCTGCAAAAAATCCGCCCTTAAGAGAATTAAGTGTGGTCCCGAGTGAAGGAGTTGAACCTTCGACAACCCGGTTTCTGTGTATGCCTAGGTAGGCTGACTTCGGTTAGCCGATGGCCAACCACTACAGCCGGAAGCTCTACCAGGCTGAGCTAACTCGGGACAAAAAATGTCGGCGCACTACTATTAAATAATTATCGATGTGAGGCCGCGTGGAAATCTGTAATCTAGTGTTTGTGTGTCTTGATGCAAGAACTGCAAAATTCATCCCCGCATTTGTCGCACGATATGAGCTGACCCGGTCTGTAGCCTGTAAAACACTTGTCACAACTAGTGCCGTTCAACAAACAGTCACAAAGGTGGGATCTTTTATCTTAATCTACGATCATGGGATCAAAAAAATATTAAATAATCTAGGCAAATCAAATCCTGCATGTCTGAGGCCTTGCTTGACGGATATGCCTGTATTCCATACACGCACGATCACAAGTCGATCGAAATCAAGGATTCTTGGCAGTCCTCTAAAACCGTGGAAAACATGTATTTTGTGACTGCCACGTTTTCACAAGACAGCAAACCTTACTTTCCAACGCACGCAAACCATTATCTTCTTGTCAAATTCGCAAATGATGCCAAAATCGTAAAAGAACTAGAGAAGCACCAGCAAGACAAGACGTCGTTTGTTTTCAACATGGACAGTGAATTTTTCGAGCGAGAAGTGGACGGAAACATGAATTTTGTATCTGTGTATTATCTGGAATATTCAAAATCAGACGACGACATGTCTGATCTGGCATCTGTAGTCTCAAAAAATGATCGAGTAAAGAAAGCATCTAGTGGTAGCATGACTGCATATTCTAACGCGCCGCCAAAATTTACCTTTCCATACAGCAACAGTATCGTAGTGTTGGAAGTTTCTAGCCAGAAAAGCCACCAGAGTGTAAACAAGTACTGTGAACAAACCCGTCGCAACGTGTGTCGAAAAGGTATCACCATGATCAATCTGGTTGGTCTCTCAATCCTTGAAAAATTAAAGTAGAAAAGATCCTAGATCAGGCAAGCCGTCATAAATCTTAAATATTCAACAAAAATTGGTTTTGATATGAGTAAACCCGCAGAATTGGGATCATTGAAAATCGGCTCATACATTCTATTGCCAGTTGGAGACCAAGCAACAGGCGAGCCATGCAGAATTTCAGAATATGACACAAGCAAACCCGGAAAGCACGGTGCTGCAAAGGCAAGAATTGTAGGAGTCGGCGTATTTGATAATCAAAAGCGTCCACACGTTGGCCCAGTTAGCATGCAGGTGCACGTTCCATTAATTGACAAAAGAGGCGGCCAAATCATCTCCATTACAGGAGACCAGATACAGCTGATGGACAGTGAGACATTTGAGACAATTGATGCACAAATGATAGATGACGAAGTGCAAGGCAAATTAGAGCAAGGTCAAACTGTCGAGTACTGGAATGTAATGGGCAGAACTAAAATAATGCGCATCAAGTCTTAATTCGGATGCTGATGATGAGTGGAAAAGCCATCTGATTTTTGATGACGATTATGAGTATTGAGGCATCCACTCTGTTAATACCGCAGAGACACCAAATCCATATCAGATGAATCTGGCCGCACTGTTCTCTGGGGGAAAAGACAGCACCTATTCCATATTTGAGGCGCAAAACTGTGGGCATGCAGTCAAGTGCCTGGTGACAATCCTTGCAAATTCTGATGACAGCCATCTACTGCATCACCCAAATGTTGGACTGGCAAGCCTGCAGGCAAAAGCCATGAAAATCCCACAAATCACAGTTGCTGCAAAATCAAGTGACACAGAATCCGAACTTGAAAATCTCAAAGAAGCACTGTCTGCTGCAAAAAGCGAGTATCACATTGAAGGAATCGTGCATGGCGGCATCCTAAGTGAGTTTCAAAAAACGAAATTTGAAGCAGTGGCAAAAGACTTGGGGTTGCAGGTAGTCTCGCCGCTCTGGCAGAAAAACCAAGCACAGTACATGCGACTCTTGCTTGCCTCTGGGTTTGAATTCATAATAACTTCTGTTTCTACTGATGGCCTTGGCAAGTCATGGCTTGGCAAAAAAATAACAAAAGATGATCTTGGTAAGCTAGAACAATTGTCTGAAAAACACAAGTTCAATCTAAGCTTTGAAGGTGGAGAAGCTGAAACATTTGTACTGAACTGTCCTCTTTTTTCAAACCCAATCGAGATTCAGGATTCTTCCATGTCTTGGGATGGATACCGAGGAAGGTTTGAAATAGTGCGTGCAAAAATAAAAGACAATGCTTGATAACCTAAAGACTAGCCTTCGTGCGGCAATCAAGAAAATTGTAAACTCGTCTGGAATAGACGAGCAACTAATCAACGAACTGTCGCGTGATGTTCAAAAGGCATTGCTCCAGGCAGACGTAAATGTAAAACTTGTACTGCAAATAACAGAAAATCTAAAACACCGCTCACTAAATGAAACCCCGCCTCCCGGACTATCGAGAAAAGATCACATTGTAAAAATTCTATACGATGAATTGGCAAGCCTCCTTGGAAAGGAGAATGAATTCTCCTTCAAGCCAGGCAAACTAAACAAGGTGCTGATGCTTGGAATTCAAGGCAGCGGAAAGACCACCATATCGTCCAAGCTGGCAAAATTTCTGACAAAGCAGGGCTACAAGGTTGGTGTAATTGGAGCTGACACGTTTCGACCTGGCGCACTGGTTCAGCTTAGAACCATGTGTGAAAAGGCAAATGTTGAGGTGTATGGTGAGGAAAACAATCGTGACTCGCCTGCAATAGTAAAGGCCGGATTGAAGCATTTTGAAAATTCCAATCTTGACATCATACTTATCGATACTGCGGGGCGCCACAAGGAGGAAAAAGATCTGCTTGACGAAATGCGGGAGATTGGCAAGATATCAGACCCTGATCTTGCATTGCTTGTAATTGATGGAACTATAGGGCAGCAGTGCTATAGCCAGGCAGAGTCATTTCACAAAACAGTGCCTGTCGGAGGAATAGTGATAACAAAGCTTGACAGCTCTGCAAAGGGCGGAGGCGCACTGGCAGCGTCTGCAGCCACTGGTGCCAAGATAATGTATGTCGGAACGGGGGAAAGAATAGACGACCTTGAGATATTTTCCCCAACTAGATTCGTTGGAAGGTTGCTTGGAATGGGCGACATACAGGCGCTGCTTGATCTTGCAAAAAGGCTTGAGAACGAGGCAGATGATGTGAGACTCAAGCGAATCTCTAGCGGAAAAATGAACATGGATGACTTCTATTACCAACTAGAAGAGGTAACAAAGGTTGGCTCGCTGAAGGGATTTTTGGATAACATGCCGGGGCTGTCCGGAATGGTAAAAGATGATCAGCTGGACCAAATGGAAGGCAGAATATCAAAGTGGAGGTTCATCATACAAAGCATGTCAAAACAGGAAAAGGCAGACCCTGATCTGCTAAACGCGTCTAGGATCAAAAGAATTGCGCGCGGTTCTGGCTGGCCTGAGCATGAAGTAAAGGAGCTTTTGAAAAACTACAAAAATTCCAAAAGCATGATGAAGGCCTCAAAAGGAAGACAGATGCAGGGATTCCTCCGAAAAATGGGCATGGGCTAAGACCAGTAAATTACTAATAGCATGGTTGCAAGATTTTTTCTGTGCGAAAGAACAATAAACCGTTTGCAAACGTTCTGCAACTGTCGCAAAAAATACTAAAAGAATACGACTTGTGCGATGTGTGCCTTGGAAGACTGTTTGCAAAAAAGCTCGGCTTGGTGTCGAATAAAAAACTGGGCGAAAAAATTCATCGCACGCTAAAAATAAAGAGCACAAAGTGCTACGTGTGTAAAAATATTTTTGACGGCATCGCATCACAGGTGGCAAAAATGCTAGATGTCTCGTCTGATTATGATTTTACGACATTTTTAGTTGGTACCAAACTAAAGCCGTCGATTTTGGACCGCGACGATCACGTGCGCTCAAGGTTTAGGCTAAGGGGAATAGATGGAATAAAGACAAACATAACCCGAGATCTGGCAAAACAATTCTCATATAAAACAAAAAAGAAAGTCGAGTCGTCTGAGCCGGACCTTACCTTTATGATCGATTTTAAGGCAGATTCGTGTACGCTCCAAACAAAGCCCGTCTTTCTTTGGGGCAGATACACAAAGTCAGAGCGCAACATGCCGCAAAAACAAAAACCATGTGCCAACTGTCTTGGTAAGGGATGCTTTAGCTGTGACTATCACGGCATATCTGAGTTTGACAGCGTGGAGGGACAGATAAGCAAATATCTCTTTGAGAAATTTGAGGCGCTTCAGGCAAAAATAACGTGGATTGGTGGCGAAGATGCCACAAGTCTGGTTCTCGGCACTGGGCGCCCGTTCTTTGTAAAACTGCTTAATCCAAAAAAACGCCACCCACGTCTGCCGAAAAAAATCCCACTTGACAAAATCACAGTAACTGACCTAAAGCCAATTAGCAAAACTCCCTCTGGACCGGTGCAGTTTACCTCCAAAGTAAAACTTTACATCACATGCGAAAACAAAATCGAACAAGGCGGCCTCTCAAAACTTGATCAGCTCAAGAAGAGCACGGTTGCAGTTTATGAAAAATCAGGGAGGAGAACAGAAAAATTCATCCATTCGCTACGGCACAAACTGCACTCTGAAAACTCTTTTTACCTCTCAATGACTGCCGGCGGCGGCCTGCCGTTCAAAAGATTTGTCAGTGGCGATGAGACATTTCCAAACGTTTCTGACATTTTGGAAAACAAGTGCAAGTGTGATACATTTGATTTTGAGGCAGTCAAAATCATACACTGATTTGTTGGCGTCTAAACTAACATTTTTTACACCTAGTTTAAAGAGATAATTCCGTTGGATCATCTGGTAAAAGTACGGGAGGCGCACGAAAAAGGACTTTTGCCGCAAGACATACTTGAGTTAATCAAAGAGCGATTCAATCTGGTTGAGTCTGGAATAAAGAGAATCGAATCTGCGTCTGGAACCGCTTATCCAATATCATATGTGGAACCGTCCGCAATCTTGTCAAATTCTGGCAACATGTCGTTTGAATACGGAATTCTTTTTGCAAGAACACTCCCAGTGTTCTTTGAAGAAAAGTTCCAAGTTGTAATACAAATTTCTGCACCTCTTGTCGCATTTGGGCTCAAGGGAACTATCCACGCAATACTTGCCCATGAATTTCTTCACTATCTGGAGCTTATCAGAAAAATATCAAAAATGGAACTCTTGTCTGATGAAATCTCTGGAAATCTTTTTGAAAACGTGTATGCTGACAGCACACGGCTCTTTGAGCCTCGAGCGGTGTTTGATGACAAGACCCTTCTGACACACATTACAAAAAAATTTCCGACTGGCTTTAAGGACTATAAGCTTGAGGACAAAACAGAAAAACTCTGGATAGCGAGGGGCCTGCCTGTAACAAATATCACACTTGACACAAACACAGTAAAACTGTCTGCCGAATCCCTGTCCAAGGTAGTTTTGGATCCTGCCCTGTTGGGCAAAATAAAAGAATTCGAAGAAAGGGAATCTAAGCTAAGAAAGAGAAAGCTCTACTGATTAAATTCAGTCAGGCCGCACTTGCCGCACGTGCGTCTGTTTTTGTGTTCTGACATAAAGACACCTTTGCCGCATCGAGAGCACAGTCTGTGAAGCCTTGTTATTTTGTCGCCGCTTATCTTGTAATATTTGTGGATTGCATCCGACGCCTTTGCAGCTGCTTTTTTTCCTGCCATTACGCTGCAGGCTCCTCTTTGTTCTCAGCAGGTGGTGCGTTTGCAGCCTTTGCCTTGTCGAGTCTTGTGAAAATAACTGGGTTGACCTGTTTTTTTGCCAAACCTTCGTCATCGTACACATAGAAGACCCCCGTGATTTCTGGCCTGCCGCTGTGATTTTTCATGTTTATTGGAATGACTACTTTGCCGTCAAGCTTGAACTGTTTTGAAATCATGTCGACTGCCTCTAGCTTCTTGAGTTTTCCTCCAAGGCCTCTAAACGTACACGTTATCTCTCTTCTTGAGAGAAATGTATTGTTTACATCGCTTAGTGTCTCGATCATTGACATGTATTCAAACTCGTTTTTCTTTTTCATATAAACTTTGATTGCCATTTAAGAAGAGATTTAAGAAAAAACATCGCCATCCATGTCATTGGATAGATTCATGCTGCATTTGAAGAACACTCGATTTGTGCCGGAAGACTCAGGTCACTTGCTTGCAAAGGCAAGGCAAATCTGTTCTGGGACAAATACGATAATTCGAGACTCAAGGGTCTCAAGCAAGTATGTTGAGTTTGACGTCTCTATTGACAAATCAAAGCTAGATGATCTGGTATCTGGCCTAAACCCGATTGCTCCGCTAGATCATGCAAAACACATAGTGGAAGAGCACATAGAGAAAGAAGAAGCAATCAAGCTTGGCATTTCGTATTTTAACGATGAGCGTTTCTGGGAATGCCACGAGGTTCTTGAGGGCGTGTGGAAGAAGTGCTATGAGGGGGAGCGAGACCTGGTCCAGGGAGTGATTCTAATTGCAGCAGCACTTGTCCACTATCAGAAATTTGAAAATGGCATTTGCCTCTCAGTGCTTGGGCGAGGGCTTGACAAGCTTGCCAAGTCAAGCGGAATGTATCACGGGATAAACATCGATGCACTGAGAAACCAGGTTAGGATGATAATAAATTCAGGAAAAATTTCGCGGTTTACTATTTGATCATCTGTATGGCGGTTTTCAGCACTTGGGCACCCTCTAAGAGCCCGATGCTTCCAATTTTTGCGTTCATTTCTGTATATCTAACACTGTTGTCCTTTTTTACCGAGTCTCCTGAAACTAAGACTGGTACTGGATCATCACTGTGACCTTTGTTGATGCATGGGGTGGAGTGATCAGCTGACACCACTACTGCAACCTTGCCTGTGTCGATGTTATCTAAAATTGTACCAAAGAACCTCCTGTCTATCTCTTCGATGTTTTTCATCTTTCCTATCGCGTCCCCGTCGTGACCAAACTCGTCAGGTCCCTTGAGGTGCACGTATATTGCGTTTTCAGTCTCCATCGCTCTTGCTGCAACTTGGGCCTTTTCCTCATAGTCTGTCAGTCCGCCCGCGTTAAACGTCTTCATCTTGAGAATTTCCGCAATTCCAATTTCCACTGGCATATCAACAATGCATGAAAACCTCATGGAATACAAGTCGTTTATTGGAACTACCTTTGGGTAATGGTTTCCGGCATCGCGCAAAAGTATGCTGTTTAACAGTTTTTTTCCTTCCTGCCTTCTTTTCTTATTGGTTGCACTGTCCTTCATTATTTTCAAGGATTGCTCTGTGAATTCGTTTACCAGGGTTGCAGTGAGTGCCGCATTTGGAATGTCCTTTAGGGGCAGGCAGCGTTCTATTTTGAAATAATCCCCGACTGCCTTTGCAATTCCCATTCCGTCAACTCGTGCATAGGCAGGATCCGTGTTTGTGATTTCAGAAGAAAGTGACTTGCCGTCGCATCGTATTCTCACCACTACTCTGTGGCCTATTGTGGGCGTAACCACAACTGATACGCCTGGCTCTGAAAACCTTACCCTGTCTTCAATTTCCTTCGATATTGCAAGCGCGTCTTCTTTCTCTATTTTCCTTCCTGCCCTTCTATCTACAATTATTCCTGCATCGTCTAGCGTGGCAAAGTTTCCGCGCAAAGCCAAATCTCCGTCCTTAAAATCGATACCTGTCCCTATCGCCTCAATTACCCCACGTCCTGCGTATTCTGCATGCTGGAACTTGTACCCTAGCATGTTGAAAACAGCGATGTCTGATTCTGGCGCGATTCCCTTTCCAACAGAAATTACCTCCCCCATAGCTCCGTTCTTTGTCAACTTGTCAAGGTTTGGGGTGTGGGCAAAGTCAAGCGGAGTCTTTCCCTTTAGATCTGGATGCGGTAAATCTCCTACACCGTCAAGTAAAACATAGATTATTTTCACATTACTGCTAGCTATGGTAATCCCCTTGTCTTGGTGCTGATCCAGATCACTTTAAACTTTGCACGATGTGATCGAACCCTGTTGTCAAAGTTGCGATCGTTGAAAAGGTTTTAACTCGCACATATTCATAATATCGATTATGGGGAGCATGCGAAAAGACTACGTATCTGAAAGATTTGTCATCGTCTCCCAAAACGAAGAACAAAACGAAGAATCCAAAAAATGCCCGTTTTGTCCTGGCAACGAATCCATGACAAACCCTTCACTACTGTCACTTGTTGCAAAAGATGGCATGCTGCAAAGACTGCAGGACAGCGAGGACAATTACGTGAAAGACTGGACAGTTAGGGTTTTTGAAAGCAAGGTTCCTGCAGTATCTGTTTCTGCAGAAAACTCGTACTCTGACAGGCCGCTTTACAGTGAGCCTGCATACGGGTATCATTATGTCGTTGTCGCATCTGAGCGACACAAAGACTCGCTATCGACTATCACGTCTGAGCAGTGGTCAAACATACTTGTAGTAATTCAGGACCGACTCAGGTGGCTGTACACGCAAAGAGGCGTCACATACGTTTCAATTTACATAAACCACGGAAAAGACGCGGGGAGCGCAGTATCTCACCCTCATATCAATATGGTTACATTTTCTACGATTCCTCCACTGATAGAGCAGGAAGCCGAAGCGTCGCACCGAATTGTCAATGAAAAGGGCGCATGCCCCTTGTGCCAGACGGTAAACACCGAGACTGGCGGTCCAAGGCAGGTGCTGCAAACAGAAGGCTTTTTGGCATTCTGCCCATGGGCACCGTCGTACCCATATGAGTTTTGGATTTGTCCAAAAAAACACACGACCAGTTTTTCCAAAATAACGCAAAAGGAAATCAACGACCTGTCACTCATTTTGCGAGCTACGCTTGGGGGCCTGACAAACAGCCTGAAGAACGTCTCTTACAATTTAGCTTTCCACCTGTCGCCTGAAAAGAAAAACAGCAGACAAATACACTGGCACATCGAAGTCTATCCTCTGACATCTGCCTGGTCTGGACTGGAGAGGGGATACGGCATATTTCTAAACTCGATTCCGCCAGAAAAGGCGGCAGAGCAGCTTGGCGCTGCGTGCAGAAAGGAACTCGCAGGTCTTGTTGGCATAATCTAGCCCCATCTGACTAAAAGCTGACTTTCATACCGTTTATTTATCTAAAATTAGTCTTGTAGTTTATGGCAATTGAAAAGTATCTGGCAATTGCAAGCCTTGGACTGTTTATCATGTTTAGCGCAGAAATAATTACGTTTTACACTTTCCTAACTAAACCGGTAATTGAGGTGGAGCCAGAGCCGCAAATTCTGATGTACATTTCAATTGGCGTCGCACCTGCGATGAGCATTGCGGGAACCGTTTTCATTTTGTCAAAGAGATACGGCTCAAGATCAGTTGGCAGCATCATAATAGCTGGCGGTGTAGTTTTGCTAGTCGGAATGTTTTACGCAGACACGCTTATTCCGAAAATAGACAAAAACTATCTGGTGTTTGCAGTAACGACAGTACCTCAACTGTTCATGGCTGTATCGCTCCCAATTATAGGCACTGGCGCATTTTTGTTTAGGACAAAGAAAAGACCAATCAAGGAATATTTCTAGTGGTCAAATCTCATGCCGTTTGAGTGTCGCTTAAACCCAAGCCTCTCATAAAACTGCCTGACCTTGTCATCGCAGTCTAAAATTGTCTTGTAGCAGCCTTGGGACTTGGCGTATTCTAGGGCCGCCTGCATTATCTTAAAACCGATTCCCCTTCCCTCGTGTTCTTTTGACACTACGACATCCTCGATATGTCCTACCAGTCCTCCGTCATGGATGAATTTTTGCTCTATGAGAAGGGTCGTTGAGCCAATTATTCTACCGTCAAGTGATGCGACAAAAATTACGTGATTTGGGTCTGCCATTATCTTTTTTAGAATTGCCTTTGCCTTTTCCTTGCTTATGTTGCTTGCCGCCTTTAGGCTGTCAAGTGACTCTAAAAAGCCGTCATTTAGATCGTGCTCTTCTATTTTTCTAATTGTAATATCGGCCATTTAGTTTAGATCTTGCCAAGTTTTTCTCTGAATTCCTGGTACGCTTTTTTGTATGATGCCTTGTCTCCTATGTCGATAAAGCCGTTCTTTATTACGAAACTGTTGACGTCTTTCTTTTTTGCAAGCGCCTTTTTGATTACGTCGTCCATCCCATATGGAACATTGTTTGGGATAAACCCGAACACCTGGGGCTCCATAACGTAGCATCCGATGTTTATGTTTGCGCTGATCTCTGGCTTTTCATTCCATGCTGTCACTTTGCCGCTTTTTGATGTTTCAATGACTCCATACTTTATGCTAGTCTTGTACTGGTGCAAGCTCATCGTGATAAATGATTTTTTTGCCTTGTGCTGATTTACCATTTTTCTTAAATTAAAATTGAAAACAGAGTCGCCGTACACGCAAACAAACGTATCGTCAATGAGCGGTTCGGCAGTCTTGAGCTGGCCTGCAGTTGCAAGTGGCCTGTTTGCCACGGCGTATTCTATTTTTACCCCAAGCCTGCTCCCGTCCTCAAAATAATCCTCAATTGTTTTTCTCAGATAACTTACGCAGAGAACGATGTCGGTGATTTTGTTGTTTTTTATCCAGTCTATTAGGTGCTCAAGCAGCGGTTTTTCGCCAAGGGGAAGCATTGGCTTTGGAAGAAATGTTGTGTATGGTTGCAACCTTGTACCGAGGCCGCCGGCAAGTATTACTGCCTTCATGCCTTTATTTGAAAATATAGAGTATTTATGTTGATTTGCGCAAATTGTCCATAATCGTTTTATAGAATCTTGGAAATTTTTGTCAGCACCTGTCTTGGGTTTTCACCAAATACTATTATCATTGGCTCTTTGCCTATGTCCCCAGTATGGTATATGATGTCTGGAGCATATTTTGATCCTCTGATGGCGCGCTCTATTCCCCACGAAATCGAAGAGTTCTCCCGGTTCTTTGTATTTGCTGGCTCGTCTGATCTATCGTAGCTTGAGATTTTGTTTTTTGTTTTTTGAAGTTTCTCAACTGTCTTTTGATCATACTTGATGTTTATCGCAGACCTGATTTTGGGGAATTTTTTTTGCATTGTGAGAACTGCAGTTGCGACGTGTTTGGAGCCCCCGTACTCCAAATTCCCGGCAACGACTAGCCTTTTTCCAGCCTTTACAATTCTGCCTGAGACGCCCAAGACATCTGAGATTGATCTTGGGTCTTGTTTTGAATATACGAAGTTTGTCTGGCATTCTGGTATGAGCTCATGCGCATCTTTGAGATTTTCAAACTCCGCTATGGCCAAATCCAGATCCTTTCTGATTCTGTCATTTTTTGTATCTGTGATCTTTATTCCGTGTCCGACCTTCTGGGCGTTTTCTATGGACTGGTGCGTAAAGCGTTTTGCAAACCTTACTGCATCTACAAACGTGTTCTTTGTCGCAACTCCATACCCTAACGCAAAAGCAAAAGTGCATCCGCTCCCGTGAGTCTCGTAGTTTATCTTGTCCTCTGATATGGTGCGGCCTTTGCCGTCTTCATAAATAAAATCGGAAATTTTGTTTTTGACAAATTTGTGACCGGTTATGACTATTTTTTGCGCGCCGAAACTGGATAGTTTCTTTGCAGCCAGCGTAAGGTCTGACTCTTTTCTAATCTTGACTCCTGATAGAACTTCGGCCTCGTGCACATTTGGGGTTATTGCAAAGCATAGTGGAATGAGCAGTTTTCTAAATGACTCTAGTGCGGATTTTTTTAGCAGAGTTCCTCCAGTAGTGGACTCTAGGACAGGATCAAGTGTGATTGGTATTTTTTTCCCCTTTAGCTTTGAGTGAATGACTCGTATTGCACCTGAATCGTAAACCATTCCTATTGTGATGGAATCCACTTTAAAATCAGACAATATAGAGTCGATTTGCTTTCCAATCATATCTGGGGAAACCAACTCTGCGTCTGAGAACTTTGTAGAGTTTTGACTAGTTACTGCCGTGATGACACTAAAACAATTCACACCAAGTGCTGCTGCCACTCTGACGTCTCCCTGAACTCCTGCACCTGATGACGGATCCGAGCCCCCAATTGAAAGCATGTTCATGATGTGTCTAGACAAGTATGTCGTAATAGTGTTTTGTGAAATCCTCGCTGCGATTCTATTTAATGTGATTCTCAAGTGCCGATTGTTTTTCTGCTACTGTTTAAATCTGGATGCGGCGTACTAGAAACATGGGAACCCAAATGAGTGCTGCAAGGCGGGGCATGATAACTGACGAAATGAAACAGGTTGCCCGCGATGAGGACGTTTCACTTGACTGGCTACGATCAAAAATTGCAAGCGGCTCTATCATAATCCCAAGCAACAACGTCAGGCCGCAAAAGATACACCATGTCGGGATAGGAAAGGGACTCAAAACCAAAGTCAATGTGAACATTGGTACATCTACACTCAAGGTTGATCTAAACGAGGAGATTGAAAAGGCCCAGGTTGCAGTAAAACACCACGCCGACACAATTATGGACCTGAGTGATGGCGGCGACGTTGGCGCAATTAGGCGCGCACTGCTTGAGGCGGCACCCATAACATTTGGAACCGTTCCAATTTACGAAGCATACAACCACGGAGTTGAAAAGCACAAAAATCCACTTGACATAACGGAAGATGACTTTCTAAACGCGTTTGAGAACAACGCAAAAGACGGAGTCGATTACACCACGATTCACTCTGGCATATCAAAAGAAATCGCAAAAAGAATTCTCAAGGTACAGCGATACGGGGGTGTTGTGAGTAAGGGCGGAACAATCACTGCCGCATGGATGCTAAAATATGACAAGGAAAACCCCTACATCACTCATTATGATTATCTTATGGAAATTGCAAAAAAATACGACGTTACGTTTAGTCTTGGCGACGCACTGCGGCCTGGCTCAATTCTTGACTCTCACGACGAACTCCAAGTCCAAGAAATGATAAACATATCGCGACTGACAAAGCAGGCTCACGAAAAAGACATACAAGTGATGGTTGAAGGCCCTGGACACGTGCCGCTAAACGAGGTCGCAGCAAACGTCCGACTGGCAAAATCTCTAATCGGCGACGTCCCGTATTATGTACTTGGGCCGCTTGTGACTGACGTGGCATCAGGATATGATCACATTTCAAGTGCTATAGGAGCTGCAATAGCTGCAAGTGAAGGCGTTGACCTATTGTGCTATCTTACCCCTGCTGAGCACTTGGCACTTCCAAATGCTGCCGAGGTAAGAGCTGGATTGATTGCATATAGGATTGCAGCACATGCTGGGGACCTGGTAAAGCTAAGGGAGAAAGCAATTGTCTGGGACATGAAAATGACAGAAGCCAGGCGAACGCTTGACTGGGAAAAACAAATAGCATTGTCAATAGACCCAGAAGAAGCTGCTAGAATCCACAACCGAACAGGACAGCGCGATGGCAACAATGTGCCCTGCACAATGTGTGGTGGCGCATGCGTCTACGTGATGCTGCCTCAGCAAAGAAAGTATGTCAAAGAAAACGAAAACCTACAACAGGTTGAATAACACATCTGACAAACTGGGGACTGTCTCATACTTGCGAATTTCCTGCGGCTCTATCCACACATATGACGAGTTTTCCCAGTTTAGTGAAACCCTTTGTGCTTTCATTGAAAACAGGAACGGAAACACCGCCCACTGATGATCCGGGTACTGGGGAGATGATATTGTCATTTCCTGCCCTTCCTTTAACAGGTGAATTTGGTCGCTTTTTGCTCCGATTTCCTCAAAAATTTCGATTTTGGCTCGTTCAAGCGGCTCTTCTCCACTCTCAATAATTCCGCTTACTGCGCCCCAGAGACCTTTCATGCTTTTTACGTGCTCGCTTCTCTTTAGGAGAAGAATCTTGTCATTGCTTGTCACAAACGACGTTACTATTCTCGTAGAGCGCATGATGACTTATTTTTCAATTGCGTTTATCATCATGTTGAGCTTTTTGTAAGAGTCTTCAAGGTTTACGTTCTTTGCAAGTCCCTGCTGAACTGTCCTGATGTAGTTTGTAATATCTTCTGACTTGTTTTCCTGTATGTCTGTTAGCAGTCTTCCTATGTCTTTCCAAAGTTCTTCTGCAGCCCTTCTGATTTCTGGGTTTGCAATTATTGTCTCTATTAGCTCAGTTGATTCTGTCATTATGCTTTCTGCCAGTATCTTTTGGATCTTAAAAGTAGTGCCGGACATCCGCTCTGTTAGTGAAATTTTGTCGTCTTTTGCAAGTATGTTTGCAAATGCCAAGTTGACAAGGTGCGTCAGTCCCAAAATTATTGCAATCTTTTTGTCGTGCTCTATTGCATCTATTGTAACAAAATTAGCTCCCTCGAAAAGCGTTTTTACCAAATTCAGTTCTTTTTTTGCATCCTTGATTGGAATTGAAATTATGTTCTGACCCTTGATTTTCTTTGCACCTGGGCCAAACATTGGGTGTATGCAAACCGGGTTTATCTTTGCTGGAATTTTCAGCAAGGCTGCAGCCGTTTTTGCCTTTTGTGATGAGATCTCAATTAGATACGACCCGCGCTTCATCTCCTTTGCGATTAATCTGATTATTTCTGGAGTCCGTCTAGTTGGCGTGCACAACAAAACGATGTCTGCACTCAAAACAGCTCCGACAAGAGATTCTGACTTTTTTACTGTCTTGTCGGTTATCTGGACCTCAGAATCGTAGCCGGTAACTTGGTGGCCGTTTGTAGTAAAATACTTGGCAAACCACTGCCCCATCTTGCCGCCTGCTCCGATTATTGTAATACTTTCTTTCATTTTGACTTGTTCAGAACCTCATCTAATATCTTCATTCCGTCCATTAGTCTCTTTTCGTCCTGGCAGGCAGAAATACGAATAAAGCTCTTATAGTTGCCAAATCCGTCCCCTGGCGCCACGGCGACACCATGGTCAAGTAGCATGTTGGAGAATTCTACTCCGTCAAACCCCTGCTTGTTTGCCTTTGCAAAAAGATACATCGCGCCATCCGGGACAACAAATTCCAAGTCCATTTTTTCTGCTTCCTTGATCACCGTGTCAATTTTTGATCTGATGCTTTTTACATTTGCTGTGATGTCCGCGTCAAGCGCCTTTAGCGCGGCATACTGGATTGGCTCTGCGACGTTTGTCAGACAGAGGGCCTGGAGCTTTGTCATCTTTTCAATTGTTTTTGGATCTGCAACTGTGTATCCAATTCTAAAACCCGTCATTGCGTGAGACTTTGAAAACGACTGGGTTACAATATTTTTCTTATAGTTGTATGACAGGACGCTCTTCCAATCTGAAAATGCATATGATGAGTAAATCTCATCGCTTAGAACGTAGAGATCATTTTTTGCCGCAACTTTGATTATCTCCTCTTGAAGTTTTGGTGGGAGGATTTTCCCTGTCGGGTTGTTTGGGTAGTTTAGGACAATCATTTTCGTGTTGTCGTTTATGGTTTTTTCAATTTGTGCAATGGTTGGCTCCCACTTGGATTCCAGTGTCGTGGGAATGGTTCTCACCTTTACTCCCGCATTGATTGCACAGTCCCTGTATGCAGGCCATGCCGGCTCTATGACAATCATCTCGTCGCCAGGATTTAGGAGTGTGTTGATTGCAAGGTAAATTGAGAATCGGGCTCCTGGTGACACTAGTATGTTTTCTGGCATTGCTACTGTGCCAAATTCCTTTGATACGTACTTCGCAAGTGCTGATCTAAGCTGCGGTATTCCGGCTGCTGGCCCATACCTGACAAATCCCTTGTCAAATGCCTCGACTAGGGCGTCTCTGACTGTTTTTGGCGGAACAAAGTCTGGCTCGCCTACCTCCATGTGGATTATTTTTTTCCCTTGCTGCTCAAGGCTTTTTGCTTTCAAAAACACTGTAAGGTGAGTTTGCTTTCCGTCGGATTGAACCTTTATGGATTCGTTTAAGAGAAAATTTAGGAACTTTTTTCCAAGTGATTCGTCAAGTCCTGTACTTTTGCAAAATTCGCTCACCTCTTTTCTGAGCTGCTCCTCTCTGGCTTCGTCAGTTACGTTGAGCCCGCTGCTCTTTTTTAGCTCGCCAATCTGCTTTGCAATATCTGTCCTTTCTTTTAGAAGCGTGAGCATCTCAAGTGTGATGCTCTCTATTTTATTTCGTAACTGATCAATGTTTGACATTTTACAATGTTGGTTTTATGAAACCGCCCAAAAGCGCATGATCTGCTAGTACTAGTGAAACAAGTGAATCGACAACAGGCGGTGCTCGCGGAACCACGCACGGATCATGTCTTCCATGCACCTGCAGCGTGACTGGCTTTCTTGTCTTGATGTCGACCGTGGTTTGTTTTTTCGCAATTGACGAAGCAGGCTTGAATGCAACTCTCATCACAATCGGCATTCCGTTTGAGAGCCCTCCTAGGATTCCTCCGGAATTGTTTGTCTTTGTAATTATTTTTCCGCCTCTGACTATGTAGGGGTCATTGTTTTCTGATCCAAATAGTTCCGATCCCGCAAAGCCTGAGCCAAATTCCACTCCTTTCACGGACGGGATGGAAAATATTGCCTTGCTGATGTCTGACTCTAAAGAGCCAAAGATTGGCTCACCTAGTCCTACCGGTATGTTTACTGTGGTTGATTCTATTACTCCGCCTAACGAGTCGCTGTTTTTTCGTGCATCCAAAATCGCCTTTTTCATCTTTTCCGCAGTCTTTTTGTTGGGGCATCTTACCTCGTTGTCATAAATTTGGCTTTTCATTTTTGCCTCAAATTTCTCATTCATTGATATTTTTCCTATCTTGACTGTGTATGAGTCGGTATCAACTCCCAATGTTACTTTGAGAAGCTTTCTTGCGATTGCCCCGCCCATGACGTGGGTTGCAGTCAGTCTTCCTGAGAAACGACCGCCTCCACGGTGGTCGTTGAACTTGTTGTACTTTACAAAAGCAGGATAATCCGAATGTCCCGGCCTGAGCTTTGTAGTTAGCTCATCATATGCCTTTGAATTCTGGTCTTTGTTCCAAATTATCATTGTGATTGGAGCACCTGTGGTGTATCCCCTGAAAACACCCGAAATTATCTCGACTTGGTCGCCTTCCTTTCTCTGTGTGGATACAAGTGACTGTCCTGGCTTTCTATAGTCGAGCATTTTTTGAATATCTTTTTCCTGTATCTCGAGCCCTGCGGGACATCCATCTAATACGGCACCTATGCATTTTCCATGACTTTCCCCAAAACTAGTCAAAACAAGTCTCTGACCGATGGAACTGCCAGACATCAAATAAAAACCACCATCTGAAGCATATAACCCTTATACAGTTGAGATTTTTGCTCCGACATGATTCATGTCGGAGATAAAGCTTGGATATGACACATCCACTGACTCTGGGTTGGAAACCGAGCAATCGCCGACGTACATTCCTGCTATGCAAAATGCCATGAACAATCTGTGATCATCTTCTGAATTCAGCTTTGCACCTTTTACTTTGTCTGGAGGGCCAAGTATCAAACCGTCTTCCTTTTCGGTAACCTTGATTCCAATCTTTTGCAGCTCTCGTGCCAAGATTGCTATTCTGTCTGTTTCCTTGTATCTTGCATGCTTGACGTTGTGCAATTCTATTGGGAATCCTGTTTTGAGTGCAAGTATTGCAAGGGGGGGCAAAAGATCAGGGGTGTTTGAGAGGTCAAATTTGCCGCCAAGCAGTTTCTCAGGCGCCTTTACCTTGATTGTGTTGTTGTGCATTGAGATGTTCACTCCGAGTTTTTCCAGTATGTCTATTATCGCCTCGTCTCCCTGCGCCAAGTCTCCAATTGAAACCTTGACTGTAAATCCGTCGCCTACCAGTACTGCAGCTGACAGTAGCAGTGCAACACTTGAAAAATCAGACGGTATGGTTAATGTTCCGTGTTTGTATTCCTGAGGCTCAATCTTGTATTTTTTGTATTGCTCGATGGCCTCGACTTCCACTCCAAATTTTTTCATAGTTGAAATGGTTGCATCAAGATATGGTTTTGAGACAAGCTCAGAACTAATGTTTACTGTGATTCCTGTTTCAGTTCTCGGGGCAACAATGAAGAGCGCAGATATGAACTGGCTTGAGATATTTCCAGGTATTGTGATTTCCCCACCCTTGATTTTTCCAATTATTGTAAGTGGGGGCTTGCCGTCATTTGATTCGCATTTTGCCCCAAGTGATTCTAGCGCGTCGGTAAGCTGCTTCATGGGTCTTTTTTTCAGGCTCTCGTCCCCAGTCAAAATTGTTTTTCCGTCGCGCACCGAGGAAATTGCCGCCGCAATCCTTATCGTCGTTCCAGAATTTGACGCATCAAGTGCGAGGTCTCCTTCGTCAAACTTGTCTATTCCCTTTACTTTGAGATTGCTTCCGGCTTCTTGAATTTCTGCGCCAAGGCTTTTGCAGATTTCAATTGTGGCATTTGTATCCCTTGATCGTAACACGTTCTTGATGATGCTTTTTCCGTTTACAAGTGATGCCAAAAATATTGCCCTGTGGGTGTAGCTCTTGTTCGGTGGACACGTAATAGTGCCGCTTAGCTTTGATTTTTCTACTTTACAGTTCATGGGCCTCCGCCTTTTTGTTGTTTATTTCAGAAACGAATGTCTTTCCCTCGAGGTCTGAGAACACCTTTTTCACGCTTGACACCTTGTCTTTTTTTACTATTGCCGCAATGGATGGACCGTTTCCAGAGACCGATGCCCCAAGTGCTCCGCCTTCAATCAGGTTTGAGATTATCTTTGGATCCGAGTTCAATATCGTGGACGTGGCAAGCCCGTTGAGAACCATCGCGTTCCAGTAATCCCCGTCCTTTGCAAAATTCCATGCCTTTTCAAAGACTTCCTTGATGTTTCTTAGGTTCTTGACGTTTCCACGTTTGCGCGATTTTGGAACAAACACGACTGCCACAAGGTTCGTTGGAGTTTTCTCCATTTTTATGATTCGTCGCTTGTAGTTGTCGGTAACCACGGTTCCGCCAAAATAGCAAGCGCATGCATCGTCATACGCTCCAGTTATGCTCACCTTTGTTGCAATTGATGCCTCCACCCCCGGGATCAAAACCTGGCTGTCGCTAAACTTTGATCTGAACATCTTGTTGCACGCAAGTGACACTACGGAAGAAATTGCACTTGAACTCTTTAGCCCATAGCCAGTCGGAATTTCCGAATTTAGGGAAATCTCTATTTTGTTTTTTTCAAGATCTTTTTTTGGAACCGTATACTCTACGACCTTGCTGATCAGCCTTGAGCTCATGTTGTGATTGTCAACCTCGATTTCTATGCCGTGACCATCAGAGGCCTTTATTGTTGCCTCTACTTTTGCTGCAATTCCAAGTGTTGCACCCTTTCCAGTGGCAATTGCGTTTACTAGTGATACTGCGCCGTGGATTGTCGCTTTTACTTGCGTCATCAAAATCCTCCGAGCAGAATTTTCCTCATTGCGTCATACGGTGCTTTTACCTTGTGCCATATTTCAAACGCAAGACATGCTTGTCCTAGAAGCATCTCGTACCCATAGATGACTGTGGCTGAGTTTTTCTTACTTTGAGTGATAAAGTCAGTGTTCATTGGCATGTATATGATATCGTAAACTATGCTCTGTGAATTTATTGCATTAGTTGAAATCGGGCTTGGCTCATTTTTTAGGCCAACTGAGGTTGCATTCACTATGAACTTGTACTTTCCTGCATTTTGCCCTGCTCCGTCTAGTGTCATTTCGTCTGACTCTGCGCCCAAACTAGCCGCAAATTTTGCCAACTCCTGTCCTTTCTCCTTTGTTCTGTTTGCAATTGTTATTTTGCGGGCCTTTTCCTTTGCAAATCCTGCAACTATTGCCCTTGCTGCGCCCCCTGCACCTAAAAGTAAAACGTCCTCGCCTTTTATCGCAATGTTTCTTTTCCTGATTGGCTCCAAGAATCCGTCCATGTCTGTATTATATCCGACAAATTTGCCATCTTCGTTTGTGACTGTGTTTGCAGCTCCTATAGTCTTGCACTCCTCGCTTGCCTTGTCAAGATACTTCATCACTTCCATTTTGTGCGGTATGGTTACGTTAAATCCTGAAATCTTGATCTGCCTGAGTGACTCTATCCCCTCTTTGAGCTCGCCTCTTGGAACCCTGTATGCAATGTATATGCAGTCCATCCCGAGTGCCTTGAATGCTGCATTGTGAATGTTTGGGGAAAGCGAATGATCTATGGGATCCCCTATTACTGCAAAAGTCTTTGTCATCTTTGTTTTTGCAGACGTATGATTGATTTAACTTCATCTGCACTGAACTGACCTGGAGCAACTGGCTTCCCAAGTGAGACATACGTAAAAGGGCTGCCAAGACTCATGCACAAAATGCGCGATACTCTTCCATGATCCCCCATTGAAAAGGCAATCATGTTT
This sequence comes from uncultured Candidatus Nitrosotenuis sp., assembly GCA_964449865.1. Taxonomy (GTDB): domain Archaea; phylum Thermoproteota; class Nitrososphaeria; order Nitrososphaerales; family Nitrosopumilaceae; genus Nitrosotenuis. The sequence continues at coordinate 6,093 of CAYVBR010000014.1, read as the reverse complement.
GCGTCTTGTTTTCTGTAAAGTGACAGAACTGTCGTAGCGTCGCTAATTGAGTTTGCCATGGTTACGATCTTTATGTTTTTTGATAATTTTCTCATCTTTTGCATTTTTGAATGCAGCACGGTGACTCTTGGCGTCTTTTTAAAATCATGCCAAGACACAAGAATGCTGGTCCCTGTTTTTCTTACATATTCCAAAAGGGATTTGTTCTTTGAAATTACTGAGAATTCCAAGTCAAGCAGATATGGTCTGTATTCTGCAATTAGCTTTAGAATTGATATTCTGTTTTGTTCAGTCCCGTCAAATTTGCCGCCCTCTGACTTTGGTCTGAGCGTGCATACGCACCGCTTGAGGTGATTTTGTACGAGATGTAGTGTCTCTGGAACCTGCTCTGGACTCAAAAAGTCAAATCTGATTTCGGCATAATCTGATTTTTGCAGTGCTTTCCTTAGGGTGGACTGGATCTTTTTGGGGGTCGTTTCAGCTACACTTACGCATGTCTTGTATGCCATCTCTATTTTTCAAGAATGTATTCGTCTGAGACTTCCATGCCAAAGTGTCTACCTGTCGCTATTTTTGCATGAACCATGACCGTGTCTCCTTTTTTTAGATGGGTGACTGAAACCAGGTGTCCTCCGGGTTTTACAAATCTGATGGTCTCTGCATCTTGAGCTATTATGCCTCCTACCTCGTCGCCAATTTGCGCCTTTATCATTAGCATTGGCCTTCTCTCAATCTTTGAGCGGCCAACTGTTGCGCGCCTTGCCTTTCCCTTGGAATCTAAAATCAAGACTTCGGAGCCAGTTTCAAGTTCTGATAGGTATTTTGTGGTGCCGTCTGGGGCAATGGTGTAGCAGTGGACGGCGCCTGCATTTACTCGAAATGGTCGCGGAGATGTAAATGATGATCCAACTGATTCGTTGTGAACCAAAAACAAAAAGTTTGATCTGCTTCCAATCAACATGCCCTCGCCTCTGTGCAGCATCGACGCAGTGTCGACGCACACTCGCTCGCCGTCTCCGACTTCTTTTATGTCGATTATCTTTGCCTCTTGTAGCTCAAAACTGCTGCTTCCAAGGTACACCAGTGCCTCCCTTGCCTCGTTGATTGAGCTTGCCTCAAATATCACGCCGTCAACACCAATTTCCAAAATGGAAAACATTTTTCTTACCTCCTCCGGGCTTCTGGCAGTTGCGTAAATGTCGGTGTGAATCTTGTGCAGTTTTGCAATTATGTTTTCTAGCGGAATTATCTTCCAGTCCTTTACCTCTATTATGACAAAGTCTAGGCCTTTTTTTGCCTCCTCGAGAATCTTTTCAATGTCTGCGTTTGAGAGCACCTTGAATTTTTTCCCGACCTTTTTTCCCTTTGGCCTTGCAGCGTCTTTTTCAAGAACCACGTATTTTGCGTTTGGTGACGGGTAAATCGATACTAGTTTTGATTTGCCGAGGATCTTTGGATCCATGTATACAGTTCTGACTCCCTCGTTTTCAAGTGCGGCCAAAAACTTGCCAATCTGAGACTTGGCGACCTTTGGTAAAATTACCAGTTCCTTATTTTTTTCCAATTTGCTTCTCTGCTTCTTTTGCTGACTCATTTCTGAAAATGATTCCAGCTAGTGCCTTGACCATCTGATCTGGTGACTTGTGAGCAAAAATGTTGCGACCGTACGTCACTCCTTTTGCACCTGCCTTCATCGCATCCTCTGTCATTTGCAAAACATCTGCGTCAGTCTTTGCCTTTGGACCTCCTGCAATTACTACTGGAACCGGAATCGCCTTTACTATTTTTGAAAATGAGTCTATGTCGCCAGTGTACAGTGTCTTTACAATGTCTGCTCCAAGCTCCGCTCCGATTCTTGCAACGTGGCCTACTATCTCTGGGTCGTGCGGGTTCTTGACGTTCTCGCCCCTTGGGTACATCATTGCAAGCAATGGAACTTGCCACTTGTGGCATTCTTCTGAAATCTTTCCAAGCTGTTCTAGCATTTCGGGCTCTTCCTTTCCGCCTACGTTGATGTGGAGTGATACCCCATCTGCGCCAAGCCTTAGGGCCTCCTCAACACTGCCTGTCAACATCTTTCTGTTTGGAGACATTGAAAGAGACGTACTTGCAGAATAATGAACTAAAATGCCAACGCGCAATGATCTTGGTAATGACTTTATGATTCCCTTGTTGATTATGATGCTGGTCAATCCGTGGTGCTCGCATTTTTGAATGACGTCTGATGGGTTTTCTAGTCCCTCTACTGGGCCGCTTGAAATTCCGTGGTCCATCGGAATGCAAAGCATCTTGCCTTTGCGTAAAATCCTGTCCATTCTTATCTGGAATCCACTGACCATGTCGGATCTCCTCAATGTGCCCTAATTAAAAATAACGTACTTGATCAAACTTGGAATTGAGTGCCAGCATCAAAAAAACCCGTCAGGATTAAATAATATTGAAAAGCCAATAAAATCACATCCCTTGAGCCAAATCACTGAACAAATCTATTCAAGCGATATTGGCGATATTTTAGAAAATTCATTGCGCAATATCCAGCCGTCATTTGACGATACGCTGCGACTGCTAAAGTCAGACGATGTGCATCTGATGGGGTTGGTTGCAGGCCACCTTACACAGAAAAAATTTGGAAAAAAGGCGTCCTTTGTTAACAATATCATTTTGAATTACACCAACGTATGCATCACCGACTGCAAGTTTTGCGCATTTTACCGCTCTCCTGGGGACTCTGAATCGTACACTTTGTCACTTGACCAAATTGAGGCCCGAGTCAAGACCTCGTGGGATCTCTTCAAGATTAGGCAGGTCCTGATTCAGGGGGGACACAATCCGAATCTTGGAATTGAATACTATGAGGATGCGTTTAGAATGATCCGCAAAAAGTTTCCGCAAGTCGGGGTCCACGGACTGTCTGCATCAGAAATCGACATGATATCGAGAATAGAAAAGACATCTACAAAAGAAGTTCTCTCTAGACTCAAGGATGCCGGCTTGCAATCAATTCCTGGTGCAGGTGCAGAGATTCTAGTTGACAGTGTCAAAGACGTTATCAGTCCAAAAAAGATCACAAGCGATGAATGGCTTAGGATAATGGAAGAGGCGCACTCCATCGGGCTGCCCGCATCTGCCACTATGATGTATGGCCATGTTGAATCGTTAGATGACATCGCAAAACACTTTGAGAAAATTGTAAAATTGCAGGAAAAGACAAAAGGATTCATGGCATTCATTCCATGGAGCTTTGAGCCTAACAACACCTTGATGCAAAAAGAAAACCTTGTCGTGTATGGGGTCGGCGGAATGCATCTTTTGAAAATGATTGCAATATCGAGACTCGTCTTTAATGGCTTGATTCCTCACATTCAGTCGTCTTGGCTCACAAACGGTGTTGGCATGGCACAGATAGCACTGCAATACGGTGCAGATGATTTTGGAGGAACTCTGATTGGAGAAGAAGTGGTGTCTTGTACCGGGGCGCGTTCAACTGAATTGACGGGACAGAAAATTATTGATGCCATTCATCAAATTGGGTATCAGGTAGAAGAGCGCGACAATTTCTACAACCCAGTCCAAATGCACTAGAGCCCGTAACTAGACCATCTGGAATCGACAAGTTTCTTTGTTGCATCGTCCACTTCGACTTTTTCTTGGATTTCCCGCTCGAACCCTTCTTCTTTTGTCTTTTGTGTGGCGTCAATTCCAAGCTTTGAGCCGAGGTTCACAAGCGGGGATGCGGGGTCAAGCGTATCTGTTGGCGCATTGTTGATGATTATGGTGTCCCGCGCAGGATCCGAACGCGTCGTTATTGCCCAAATGACATCGTCCATGCTATGGACATTGATGTCCTCGTCTACTACGACAAAGATTTTTGTCAATGCAAGCTGTCCCAAACCCCAAAGTCCCATCATGACTTTTTTTGCCTGGCCTGGATATCTTTTTTTGATTGAAATTATTGCCATCCCCTGGAACCATCCTGCAGCTGGCATTGCAAAGTCGACCACCTCTGGCTGGAACATTCGAATCAGTGGGAGAAACGATTGCTCTATTACTTTGCCGATGTATGCGTCCTCTAGAATCGGCTTGCCGACAATTGTTGTTAGGTAGATTGGCTTTTGCCTTCTCATCATTCCAGTTAAAGTAAATGTTGGATACGGCTCCTTTGGCGTGTAGTATCCAGTGTGATCACCAAACGGACCTTCTTCTCTTATGTCGCCTGGATCCACGTATCCCTCCAAAATGATTTCTGCATTTGCGGGAACCTCAAGGTCGATTGTCTTGCATTTTACTGTCTTGATTCCCTTTTGACGAGTGATTCCTGCAAAGAGGTACTTGTCTAGCCCCTCTGGGACTGGCGCTATTGCTGAGAAAACAGTTGCCGGATCTCCGCCAATTATTATTGCAACTTCGATTCTTTCTCCTTTTTCTTTTGATATGTCGTGATGGTGCGCCCCGCGTTTGTGCTTTTGCCAGTGCATTAGTGCGTGCCTGTCGTCTACTATCTGCATCCTGTACACTCCAAGGTTTCTAATTCCAGTCTCAGGATGTTTTGTTGCTACAAGGCCCAGAGTTATGAACTGGCCCGCATCCTTGTGCCACGTCTTTAGAATTGGAATTTTGCCAAACGATGGTGATTCGTCAATGACTTCTGTCACAGGCCCGCTTTTTTCGAGCTTTGGGAAAATCTCTCCCATCTTTGATAGCTCTGGAAGTTTTTTTAGTTTGTTTAGTATTCCTGACGGGATTTCCATTTTTGTCATATCGACAATTCTCTGTCCTATTTCCGTAAAGTCAGACATCCCTAGTCCTATCTGGAGTCTCTTCATGGAGCCAAACGCATTTGCCAAAACAGGCATGTCGTAGTTTTTTACATTTTCAAACAATATTGCAGGGCCGTTTGCATACATTACCCTCCTTAGGATTTCGGCAATTTCTAAATCGGCATTCACCTGTGTCTTGATTCGCTTTAGCTCTCCTGCGTCCTCTAAAGCCTTGATAAATTCCGATGTGTCCTCTATTGCCACGTATGCTGGTCTGTCCAAATATTGTATAAAGCTTGACTAGTCCTATGTTTTCCGCAGTCTGTCTGACAAAGGCATTTTAATTGCAAGGGAGCAACTGTGATAGTTGAGCACGGAAAAGTGTGTTGTTTGCAAGGGTGGCGGAACAATTGAACTTCTTGGCGCACAATGTCCATTCTGCAATGGTACAGGCGAGTATACAAAAACTGGAGAAAGCTACCTCAAGTCGCACATTTGCCAGTGCATTTTTTTGGACCGAAAGACATGCCCGCTTTGCGGAAAGAAATGCCATCATGATACACCGAACAAGCCGAAAATTTTGATTGGACCTGTCTAGACTTTAGATTTTATTGAATGGGTGGGAGCTCTGATCTTTTTCCATGTCCGCCTGAGCCGAACTTGCAGTAAAAGCAAAGGTCTGACTGCATGTGCGTTAGCTTTTCAAGCTGGATTGCGCCAATCTTTAGCGCGATTTTTGTCAGAATCTTGTATTTTAGAGGCATTGATGGAATCACTTCCTCCATGTATACTTTGTAGTGTTCTGGGCAAAACTTGAGTGTGACTCTGGCAGATTCCTTGCTTGACTGGTTTACCGTCTTTGCAAAATTAATTTGCTCTCTGATGTATTCGTGTTTTGGGCATGGGCAATCCTTTCCGCCAGGATGCTTGTATGCAGGTGTGTTCTTCCAGTCAAAGTCTGGGAACTCTCTCTCAAAATCGTCCAACGCCTAGTATAGTCAAACGGATCTATTAAATTTGATCCAGTGCCAAAGCGGGGATTTACCCAAATGTAAATAAACCCCGGTTCTTGTGTTATTTCAAATGTCTAGTGCTAAACCCACTAAAAAGGATCTAGAAACCAAGATTGCCGAATTGGAAGAAAAACTTACCAAATTAGCAAATCAACTTGAAACTAAACCAACAACACAATCACCGCCACCGGCTCCAAAACCGGCACCGGCACCACAACCAGCAACAACTGCACCGCCGCCAGCACCAAAACCAGCTCCGGCACCAGCCTCACCAAAAGGCTCACTGCCAGCAGGATTCAAGCCGGCACCAGCACCAGAGGCTC
>CAYVBR010000013.1:0-96961 GCA_964449865.1 uncultured Candidatus Nitrosotenuis sp. | reverse complement strand
CCCATAGGGCCTGGGTCCGTGTCTCAGTACCCATCTCCGGGCCCCTCCTCTCAGAGCCCGTACCTGTTATAGCCTTGGTGGGCCATTACCTCACCAACTAGCTGATAGGCCGCAGTCCCATCCTACGGCGATAAATCATTTCAACCACAAACCATTCCAGGCATTGTGGTCTATCGGGGATTATTCTCAGTTTCCCGAGGTTATCCCCATCCATAGGTTAGGTTAACTACGTGTTACTGAGCAGTCTGCCTTGTATTGCTACAACGACTCGCATGGCTTAGTACCAATCCGATAGCAGTCAGGTCCCGCAGGATCAACGGGATTCATTTTGGTTTAATTGTGTATTAATGGAATTGGACGGAATGCACAAACTTCACATAGTCAGATTAGATCTTTGATCAAATCCTCATTTTGTATGCGTAACTGGAGGCCCGTAAATCACAAAATGGTATAGTACCACACTTCATCACAAGCGCCGCCATAGCGTTACGTATGCAAAAAACTCACAAAAGAAATAGCATATAAACCATTCAGAAAATTTTTCAAAAAACATGGCATAAATCGATCAGAATTATATCGGTCAATATAAGGTAGTAGACAGTTGGAAGAAATAGAAAAGCAATACAGGAAAAAAACCAGGACATCATCAAGTCTTTTTGAGAAATCAAAAAAACTTCACGTAAACGGAGTGAGTCACAATATCAGATTTTTCGCGCCGTACCCGTTTGTTACAAAGTCTGTAAGCGGAAAGTTCCTCATCGATGTTGACTCTAACAAGTACGTAGACTTTTGGATGGGCCACTGGAGTCTCATTTTGGGACACGTTGCAAAAGAAATCTCTGCGCAAGTAAGAGAACAGGTGTCAGACGGATGGATGCACGGAGTGGTAAACAAAAACACAATCGAACTATCGGAGATGATTTCAAAGGCAGTTCCAGTAGCGCAGAAAATCCGCTACGCTACAACTGGAACCGAGGCCACAATGTATGCAGTGAGACTTGCTCGTGCGGTAACCGGAAAAAAAATAATTGCAAAAATTGATGGCGGGTGGCATGGGTATACGACTGACCTTCTAAAAAACGTAAATTGGCCGTATAATGAGCCTGAAAGCAACGGTCTTACCGACGAGGAACACATCGTATCGCTCCCGTACAACAACTTGGAAAAGTCACTTGAGATTTTACAGTCAGTAAAAAGAGATCTTGCTGGAATAATTGTCGAGCCTGTGCTAGGTGGAGGGGGATGCATACCGGCTACAAAAGAATACCTCAAAGGGCTGCAAGAGTACGCAAAGAAGAACAGTGCGCTATTCATTTTAGATGAGATTGTCACAGGATTCAGATTCAGGTACGGCTGCCTGTACGACACCATGGGGCTAGAGCCAGACATTGTGACACTTGGAAAAATTGTCGGCGGAGGATTCCCAATAGGTGTCATTTGCGGAACAGACGAGATAATGAATTACGCAAATACATCGACTAATACAAAAACAAAAAGGGCATACATCGGAGGCGGGACATTTTCTGCAAACCCCATGACGATGAGATCAGGAAAGGCAACCCTTGATGTGCTAAAGAGCGGAAAAAGCATCTACTCAAAACTTGACGACCTTGGAGAAAAAACAAGAGACCGCCTATCCAAAATACTTGAAGGAAACGCAGTGGTGACAGGAAGGGGCTCGTTGTTCATGACGCACTTTACAAAAGACGCCACGGAAATACAAAACGCAGAAGACGCAGCAAAGTGCGACTCCAAACTATTGCAGCAGTTTCATTTTGAAATGATTGTAAAGGACGGGGTGTTTTTCCTGCCAGGCAAGCTCGGCGCGTTTTCAAACGCCCATTCGGACTCTGACGTGAAGGTGCTGGCAAGTGCGGCAGAAAGATTCGCGCAAGGCCTGTAGGATTTTTTTGTTCAATCGAAACTGCTGATTTTAAATCATTAAATTGACAGGAATACAAAATCAATCACGCTATGATTTTTCATGAGAAGGGTTCAGACGAGTTGATGCGCCAGGCAGCATCATTTTTGCAAAAAGACCAGCCAAAAAAGGCAATCGACGTGTTCAACCAAATACTAAAGGCAGAGCCAAGCCACAAAGAGGCATTATTTAACAAGGGCACTGCGCTAAACCAGATTCGCAAGTATCATGACGCCATGACGTGCTTTGAGAAAATACTGCAAAAGGAGCCAAACAACGAGACAGTCCTAAACAACAAGGCAATTGCCCTTGCAGAACTAGGAAATGTCGACGACGCGCTGGCAACCTACGACAAGGCAATAAAATCCAAACCAAGCTACGCGCCAAGCCACTACAACCGTGGAGTGCTGCTTGACAGACTGTTTCGTCACGAGGAGGCACTAGAGTCACTTGAGAATGCAATAAGGATAGATGCGACAAAACCAAACGCCATGTTTTACAAAGGAGTGATCCTTGCAAAGCTCAAAAGACACGAGGAGGCGCTGAATTGTTTTTCCAAGGTGCACCAGAGCAACCCAGATCACATGGAGGCGTACTTTCACAAGGGGCTTGAGCTTGCAGAGCTGGGAAAGCATCAAGACGCAATAACTGTTTTTGAGAAAATTCTTTCTTCTAGCAACAACATCAATGTCATTTATGCAAAGGCAAGAAGCAAGGCAGCGACAGGAGAAATCGATGAATCAGTCGATCTCCTAAAGCAGGCAATGAAGAAAGACTCCAAGACCATAAAGGGCTGGGCAAGGGCAGAAAAGATTTTTCAGTCAGTAGACGACGAGCGAATCAACAAGATGATCAGATAGAGAAAAATAAAACTTGGTTCACCAAAACAACATGATCATTTCTGATCTAGACAAGTGCCAAGTCATACAGGGCTCCGAGGGAACCAAAATAAAACAAATTTTCCATCCCCACAACACGATGCTCGGCATTGGTTACAGTATTGCACAGTGCACAGTAGAGCCCGGCAAAAAATCACAGCCCCACAGGATGAAATCATCAGAGATTTATTATATTCTAAAAGGCCGAGGAATCATACACAGTGATGATGAGTCATCAGACATTGCGGAGAATCAAGCGGCATACATTCCTCCGGCATCACGGCAGTTCATAGAAAACACAGGTAGTGTGGATCTTGAATTTTTGTGCATAGTGGAGCCAGCATGGAAACAAGAAGACGAGATAATCGAATAAAGCAAGACGTCAAAGCGGCGTTATTTTTAAAATCATTCCAGCCTACTTAAATACAAAAAAACACACCAAGCAACCATGCGAGGACTAGATGAAATCATAGTAAACGCAATCATGCACACGGTAAAAAAAGAGATCAGCTCAAAAGATCTAGAAGACATAGAGACACAGTTACAGAACTACGGCATGAAGATGACTGAGATATTTTACAAGTTCCCGGAGATGAAAAAATCGCTCCTTCGTTTCACGGATGATCTAAAGATCATTGAAGACGAGATACTAAAGGACTTTTTAATCATAGAGCAAGACCCGAAGACTCCAGAGGTGTGGCTAGTAATTAAAAATCAATACCTGACAGAATTAATTCTGAAGACTTTTGCAGACCAAGACAAAAAGGCAATCATAGATCTAATCAGGGACGAGTCTGAGACAATTCCAAAGATTTTGGAGAGATGCAAGATACCAAACACGTCAGGATATAGAAAGATGAACCAACTAATTGACGAGAAGATGGTAACTCCGACAGGCATGGCCGAAACATTCGAGGGAAAAAGGGCAATACTGTACAAGTCAATAATCCAAAAAATCCAGATACTTGTCAACGGAAACGAAATAGTTACCAAGATAGCTGTGAATCATGAAACGCTAAAGTCTAGCGAGATAATAAACACCATAATAGCAGTCAACCAGGGCAAGACAAAGCCTCTGGCGAACTAACATATTTTTAAAACAGTTAAGCATTGATCAAGCATTGAATTCAACTGACGCATATCAAATTTTAAAGATAAATCCTGGGTCGTCTTTTGATGAGATAAAATATGCATACAGAAAGCTTGCGCTAGAATCGCATCCAGACAAAAACACTGACGAAAAAGACGGAGCAAAGTTCAAGAAAGCAACCGAGGCATACCACATGCTAAAAAAAGACAGCAGGATGACGAACTCAAAGAACAAGGAATCTGCAAAAAAATACACCGAGTCAAAAACAAAAAAAGAAAAAAACTTTACCAGAACAAACTGGGGCGCAAAGCCGGGAGACACCCCAGAAGAAGACTGGACACGATACACAAAGCAGACAGAGCAGTCAGACCCGTTCTTTTGGAAAAGCTACGTGGCAGAGTTTTGGAAAAATTACGAGTCAAAAAACAATCAGGCAAAAAAACCCTACGACTTTAAGATAGTACAGGAACCGGAGCCCGAACTGTCAGTAAACGTAGACCACAGCCTGTGCATTGGGTGCTGCAGCTGCGAAATAATCGCACCGCAGGTCTTTGCAGTGGACAAACTATCCAAGATGAATCCAAAATCAAGTGTGATAAACCAAAAAGGCGCAAAGCCAGACAAGATAATGGACGCGGCGCAGACATGCCCAACTAAGGCAATAAGCGTAGAGGAAGAAGAAACAAGACGTCGACTGTACCCATACTAGGCGGATTTCATTTTTCTTAGCACATCGTCAAACTCGCTATCTGAAAACTTGGGTCTCTTTGAAAACATGCTGTGAATCGGACCTGCAGAATCATTTGAGCTGCGCGGGACCAGATGCACATGGACATGCGGAATTTCCTGGCCACTTGCTTTTCCATTGTGAACTGCCACCAGGGTGGAGCCAGTGATTTTGTCCACCATTGATACAACCCTGTGAACCAGACCGAAAAGATCTGCATTGTCATCAGATGACAAGTCCTGAATTTTCTCATAGTGTTTTTTTGGTATCACAAGAGAATGTCCAAGTGCAAGTGGGAAAGCATCCAAAAACGCCAATGATTTTTGTGTCTCAATTATGGTTCTTGCCTTTATTTCCCCTTTTGCGATTTTACAAAATATGCAGTCCATAGATCACACTAATTGCATGTAGTTTTGCCTTGCCATATTTTACGGTAATGAATCAAAAAGCCACGAAATACATTATAATGGATAAGGTCAACCATGAAAATAGTTGGCAATAAAAAACATCACGGTTTTAGGATCTGGAATAATGGGCCACGGAATTGCCCAAGTTAGCGCCATGTCAGGATACAACGTAGTGTTACGGGACATCGAGCAGCAGTTTCTTGACAAGGCACTTGAAAAAATCAAGTGGAGTCTTGAAAAACTGGTATCAAAGGAAAAAATAACAAAATCACAATCAGACGAAATTCTCTCAAGGATAAAGATACAGGTCGACCTCAAAGAGGCAGTCAAGTCGGCGGATTTGGTAATCGAGGCAGTTCCAGAAATAATGGACCTGAAAAAAAAGGTCTATTCGGAACTCGACTCAGTAGCTGGAAAAAACGTAATCTTTGCATCAAACACAAGCACGCTTCCAATCACTGAAATTGCAAACATAGTAAGCAACCCAGAGAGATTCATCGGCATCCACTTTTTCAATCCGCCACAATTAATGAAACTAGTCGAGGTAATACCTGGACAAAAAACTGCGCCAGAGATTCTCAATCAGACAGTCGAGTATGTAAAATCAGTAAAAAAAGAACCAGTGATATGTAAAAAAGACGTCCCAGGGTTCATCGTCAATCGCCTTTTCATTCCACTTGTACACGAAGCATGCTGGCTAAAGCAAAGAGAAAATCTCAAAATGGAGGAAATTGACTCTGCAGTAAAATTCAAGATGGGATTTCCTATGGGGATTTTTGAGCTTGCAGACTTTACTGGCATGGACGTAATACACAAGGCAACAATAGAGCTAGAGCTGCGAGACAAAAAGGTCATACTGCCCCACCCAGATGTCGAACGACTGTTCAATGAAAAAAAACTTGGACAAAAGTCAGGCGAGGGATTTTACAAGTATTCCGATGAAAAATATGAGCGAGTCCAGCTAGACGAAACGCTCGCTCGCAGATGCAACCCGATTCAACTGGTCGCAAATATTTTGAACAATGCAGCATGGCTTGTAACAAACAAGGCAAGCGACATTGCAGAAATTGAAAAGGCCGCGCAGCTTGGACTAGGGCTTAGGAAACCGATCTTTGAGACAGCAAAAGAAATTGGAATCAAAAACATCGTAAGTGAGCTAAACGATCTTGCCAAGAAACACGGTAAATTTTACGAGCCAGACCCGCTGTTAGTCTCTATGCAGTAATTTGGCTTAGAATGTAAGCAATTGCCTCTTTAGGAGTTTCAACTCCAACTATCTTCACGTTTTGCCTATGATCGATGTACTGATCAGCATACCTTGACGCAACTCCGCCAGAGTTCTTTAGCGCAGCCATTGGTTTTTTGTGCATGTATGCTGCGCACATCTCAGATAGCGTACCAGACCCGCCGCCAATTACGATGACACCGTCTGCAGACAAGGCATTTAGAAAGTCCCTCGACAGGCCAAGACCGCTTGGAATTACAACGTCACAATACTCGTTTGCAAATGAGGAATCATTTTGAGGGATTATTCCAACTGTAAGGCCGCCTGCGTCGCGTGCGCCGTGAGACGCCGCTTTCATCACACCTCCAAGGCCGCCAGTTATCAAGACAGAGTCCGATCGTGCCACCTCCACCCCAACATCATATGCGATTTTCTCCAATTCTGGAGTACAACCATTTTCGTTATTTCCAATTACGAGGATTTGTCGCTTTTTTGCCATTCGGTCTTTTTGATCTCTGAGTCAAATATCTCTTTCAGAGAAATTGTAAGATCAGTTTATCGAACGTAAAGGATATAAAATTACCATACCAACCAATAGTATGTCAAAACGCACAATGCCAGTATGCTTTACAGCAGAGCAATATGCAAAAATTGAGAAAATTGCCAAAGAACAAGGCATGGTTAATGCAAGCCAGGCAATTGAAAAGCTGCTAAAAGAGATCTAAGCGCATTTTTTATCTATATTTTGTTTTATTTTCACTCGCCCATGATTACATTTTTTAAAGAATCGGTCGGGCAATAGACATGGGATTGTTCAGTAAAAAGCCCGCAACATGCACGGTTTGCAGCAAAGAGACAACACACAAGCACAAGCCAAAGAAGGAGTGGAACATGGAGTATCCCCTTTGTGCAGATTGCTACATGAATACGATGAGCCAGTATTATCACGGAACATTCAAGCAAAAATGCGTAAAATGCGGAATTGAGAAAAAGATCACCGATCTGTGGGAGCCAAGATGGCAATGGGACATGGAAGGACTGCTGTGCAAGTCGTGCTTTGATTCAAAGGAAGTTGACTTTAATGGAAAAAAGGAATCATGCAGTATTTGCGGTGCAAAAATGAACTTTTTCAGATACAATCCAAAGAGTGAGTGGAAGATAGAAGGCCAGCTCTGCAGAAAATGCTGGGACTTGCAAAAGGAAATGCATCGATGAGGTTTCTAAAACCAAAAATCAAGTGCGGCAAGTGCAGTCTCGAGTTTTCATCTCAGGAAAAATTCATGCAGCATGAGGAAATAGTTCACGGAAAGAACATGCCATATGACTGCAAAGAATGCAATCAGAATTTTTCAAACATGGAAGACATGCGCACTCACTTGCAAAGATACCACAGCTACAAAAAAGACAGGGCCTAAATCGCTTGTACTGATTTGACTACTGGAGGTCTAACTTTGTTAAAGACTCTAAAACCGCAGATGCATTTTATCTCAGGCAGTCTGCTTAGTTCAGTGTTTGTGACGTTAGTTCCGCATCTAAGACACTTGTAAATAACATCAAATTTCTCTTCTACTGGTGCAGAATCGGTTGTTTCAATAGAAGGTTCAGACATGGTGTTTTTCAGTGGCTCGATAATTTAAGGCTATAATTTTATTTCAAAGATAGTTCGATGTATACGTCGTCTGGGATCTTAAGTCTCATTAATTGTCTAATTGCTTTGTCGTCTGCACTAAGGTCGATTATTCGTCGGTGCATTCGCATTTCCCATTTTTCATATGTTTCAGTCCCGTTTCCACAGGGGGATTTTCTAGTTACGACATTGAGTCTTTTTACTGGAAGCGGTGTTGGTCCTTTTACTTTGACGCCAGTCTTTGTGCCGATGCCCATAATCTCAGTGCAAACACCATCTAGTTTTGGGAGGTTTGTGCTGGTGAGCTTGATTCGGGCAGACTGAGTCATCTAGATCAAGCTGGTTTGTATTCTTCTGTAATATCCTTAATGATTCCTGCAGCGATGGTTGCGCCCATGTCTCTGAGTGCAAATCGTCCCATTTCTGGAAAGTCTTTGAATGTCTCAACACATGTTGGTCTTACTGGTCGGATTTTTACAATTGCAGAATCGCCAACTTTGAGGAATTTTGGATTTTGTTCGTCAATTCCACCTGTTGCTGGATTTATTTTTGCTTCAAATTCTGTAATTGTTGCTGCAACTTGTGCTGTGTGAGCATGCATTACTGGAGTGTAACCAGGTGCAAGTGCTGTTGGATGATGTATGATTATGATTTGTGCTCGGAATTCTTTTGCTACCTTTGGTGGATCTGTTGGATGACCTAGGACATCTCCTCTCTTGATATCTTTCTTTTCAATACCTCTGAGGTTAAATCCAATGTTATCTCCCGCTTCGGCAGATTCCAATTGTGTGTGGTGAGTTTCAATTGATTTGACTTCACCGACTGCGCCTGATGGCATTACTATGATCTTATCGCCTGGTTTGAATTTTCCAGTCTCTACTCTGCCTACTGGGACAGTACCTACACCAGTGATGGTATAGACGTCTTGAATTGGCAGTCTGAGTGGTTTTCCAACTGGTTTCTCTGGAGCCTCAAAATCATCAAATGCTTGCAACAGTGTCTTTCCAGTCCACCATCCCATGTTTTCTGACTTCTTTACGAGGTTGTCTCCTTTCCATCCAGATACTGGAATGATTGGAACCTTGTCTAATTTGTAACCTACAGATTTTACTAGTTTTTCTGCTTTCTCCTTTGCAACTTTGTATGCTGCTTCAGAATAATTGCTGTCGTCCATTTTGTTAATTGCTACAATTAATTGGCCTACGCCGAGTGTCTTGAGCAAGAATGCGTGCTCTCTTGCCTGTCCACCAGGTGCAATTGCAGTATCGGTTTCACCTTCTTTTGCAGAGAGAACCAGAATTGCGGCGTCCGCCTCAGATGCACCAGTAATCATGTTTTTGATAAAGTCCCTGTGACCTGGAGCGTCAATTAATGTGAAGAAGTACTTTGGAGTTTCGAATTTTTGAAATGCTAAGTCGATTGTAATACCTCTTTCTCTTTCGTCTTTAATGTTATCCATGACCCACGCGTACTTGAATGTGTCACCTTTTCCGGTTTTTTCAGATTCTGCTGCATGGGATGCAATAGTTCTTTCGTCTACTAAGCCCATATCCATGAGGAAGTGACCCATAGTAGTTGATTTACCGTTATCAATGTGTCCAGTAACGATCAAGTTCAAGTGTGGTTTTGTTGCCATGCAGATGTTCTGCGGAGAGGGGTTTATTACCGTTGCGATTTTTTCAATACTTTTTCTCATTTGTTGAATTTTTTTTGATCAGGAAAAACTTTGGAATTTTTCAACATAGTATAAATCAAAGTAAACGATGACAAAAATTATGAAAGTTACCGTTTCTGCGATAAAAGCTGATGTTGGAGGAATAGGTGGCCACACAAGACCAAGCGATGGCCTACTTGAAGCAGTAAGAAAAACTGTGAAAGACGCAAGCAGTCTTTTACTTGATTACTATATCGGTTATTCTGGCGACGACGTCCACATCATAATGTCCCACACAAAGGGTGTTGATAGCGCGGAAATTCACGGGCTTGCGTGGAAGGCATTTGAGGCCGGAACCGCAGTTGCAAAAAATGAAGGGTTGTACGGCGCAGGCCAAGATCTCCTAAAGGATTCTTTCTCAGGGAACGTAAAGGGAATGGGACCAGGAGTTGCAGAAATGGAGTTCGAGGAAAGGCCGAATGAGGCATTCACGGTTTTGGCAGCAGACAAAACAGAACCAGGCGCTTTCAATTATCCGTTTTATCGATTATTCGTTGATGCACTAAGTAACACAGGACTGATTGTTAACAAGTCTCTTGCATCCGGTGTGAAATTCAACATCATGGACGTAGAGGCAGGTGAAATTGCAGAGCTTGAGTTGTGGCAAGACAAGCCCACACTAGAGGCGGCCTTGATGTATCCTGGACGATATGTTGTTTCATCAGTATATACAAAATCCGGCGAGCCAATTCTTGCAGCATCAACTGACAGACTGCACAACATTGCCGGAACATATGTCGGGAAAGACGATCCAATCGCAGTAGTCAGGACGCAAAAGAACTTTCCTGCAACCGAAGAATTGGGAAGTGTCTTTAACAATCCACACTACGTGGCAGGCAACACACGTGGAAGCCACCACATGCCGTTAATGCCAGTCAAGCTAAACACAGCTGCATCGATTGATTTTTGCATTCCAATCATAGAAGCACTGGTATTCTCCATGCACAATGGCAAGTTCACAGGACCGTTTGATGGATTCTCAACTCCAGACTGGGACTACATAAGAGAAATCGCAACCAAAAAAGCGCTTGCAATGAGAAGCCAGGGATTCATACATCCGGCAACACTTGTTCCAGCAGAGCTTGAATATGCAGAAGGATACAAGTCTGCGCTAGAAGGACTAAAGAAAAAGATGAAGCCACTTGAAGAGAAAAAATCATTTGGCAATAAAAAATACGAAGATCCAGATTAATCCAGATAAACTGACAAAAGGTTAAGTGCAACAATCACCCACTGTAATCATGAGGTCTAGTCCCCTCGAGTTTGTAAAGTCAGTCCTGTTTGGATTTGGAATAGTTTCAGTATCGCATGTAATATTCACGGTGTTTAGTCAAACGATACCAAGCGCGGTTACTGGGTTTTTCCGAGACGTGGGGGCGGCGTTTATCGTGATAATGGTTTTCGCATTTGCGTTTACGTGGTTTCTAAAGGCAAGACCCCACAACAGACCTAAGAAATATTCGGTTATTGCTTTTGACGTGTACGGTAGTCAGACTGAGATCGACGGCCTGAGAACCGATTTTAAGAACCACGATGTTGCATGGAGTTTCATGAAGCAATACAAAAACAACTATCCGCTGTACAATTTCGCAATGGTCTCTGACGGGGCAAACACGGAAAAGAAAACAATTTTCAGATACATCTAATCCCAGAACATAAGCACTAAATACCAAGCACGTTCAATTTTAATAAAATGCCGCTAGATGTAATCCAAGATAAGAATCTGACAGAAATAATCGATTATGCGCTAGAGTATCCAAGCATGGTTCTTGCGGCATCAAAGAGCAACAATACGGGGGGCTCTTTGATTGACTTTTCATATGGGCTTTACATCGGATACATATCAGGCGTGTTTTTTGACAAGTTTCTTTTGCAAAACAGCAGATTCCTAAATGACGATGAGCTTGGCGACTTTTACTCCAAGTTGGCAAACAGGAATTCCGAAATCATGCTAGTAATCAAGACGCATCTTAAACTAAAGTAGATTTTTCGCGTCAGACGGAGACAGGTTAGCGTAAAAGTCACCTCGGTACGTTTTACCCTACTCAGACTTTTATTCAAGAATAATTAAAAAAATCCAGTGCAATTTTCTTTAATATCTGACACTTTTGAGAAAATGGAAGCAACCACAAAAAGATTAGAGCTTACCCAACACCTAGTGGATTTGTTCAAGGCAACTCCAAAGGACAGCATTTCAAAAATAGTATATCTTATCCAGGGAAAGCTGCGTCCAGACTTTGAGGGAATCGAGCTTGGGCTGGCTGAAAAACTTGCAATAAGGGCAATTGCAAAATCATCTGGCAGCTCGGTTAGAAAAATTCAGGACGTTTTTGTGGAGGACGGAGATTTGGGTCACGCGGCATCAAAAGTACTCGAGCAGAAAACACAGACAACTTTCATCAAAGAACAGATAACTGCAGAAAGAGTGTACGACACTTTGTTTAAAATTGCCAAACTTGAAGGCGCAAGATCTCAGGACATGAAAATGAAATACATCTCCAGCCTCCTAAACGACGCCACCCCGCAAGAGGCAAAATTTATTCTTAAAATAGCGATGGGCACACTAAGGCTTGGCATTGCAGACAACACCGTGATGGATGCACTTGCAATCGCATATACTGGGTCGCGTACAAATCGCGAAAAACTCGAGTCGGCATACAATGTTTCCTCAGACCTTGGCAAGGTAGCAGAAATTGTTGCAGAAAAAAACTTGGACGGATTAGAAGAATTTCACGTTTCGTTGTTTAGCCCGATTCGACCGATGCTTGCAGAACGCGTCAAGAGCGCAGGGGAGGCAAGTGAAAAACTAGGCAAGGAATTTGCCGCAGAGTATAAGCTTGATGGAGAACGAGTCCAGATTCATCTTGGCGGCGACAAGGTAGTATTGTTCTCAAGAAGACTGGAGAACATCACCAGTCATTATCCAGACATTGTTGAAAACATCACAAAGGCGCTAAAAACAGAAGAGATCATTTTGGAGGCAGAAGCAGTTGCAATAAATGAGAACACGGGTGAGTTTCTCCCGTTTCAGGAACTGATGCATAGACGAAGGAAATACAACATTGACAGAATAGTGTCCCAATATCCAATAACCGTCAATCTCTTTGATGTCATGTACCTAAACGGAAAAGATCTACTGAACTCAACGTACGAGGAAAGACGGAAAAAACTTGAGGACATAACCATTGAGAATGAATTTGTAAAACTGGTTCCAAAAATAATCGTCAGAACTGAAAACGAGGTAGAGGACTTTTTGGAAAATGGAATCAATGCAGGATGCGAAGGATTGATGCTAAAGGTACTAGATGCCCCATACAGAGCAGGTGCCAGGGGAAGCAATTGGCTTAAGCTAAAACGAGAATACCGAAACGAGCTTGGGGACAGCCTAGACCTAGTTGTAATCGGTGCGTTCTTTGGGAAGGGCAGAAGAACTGGAAGATATGGAACGCTGCTGCTTGCAACGTACAACCAAGAGAAAGACACCTTTGAGAGCATTTGCAAGGTCGGTACGGGGTTTACAGATGAGAGTCTGGATCAGTTCTACCAGAATCTATCCAGCAGAGTAACTCTAAAGAAAAATCCAAGAATTGAAAGCGGGATGGAACCAGACGTATGGTTTGAGCCAGAATTAGTAATAGAGATAGTCGCCTCAGAGATAACGCTAAGCCCGGTGCACACATGTGCAAAAGACACCATACGGAAGGGAAGCGGACTTGCACTGAGATTTCCAAAGTTCACAGGCAAGATAAGAGACGAGAAAGCCCCAGAGGATGCATCGACAGATCAGGAGGTGGTCACACTTTACAGGAATCAGAAAAAAGTGACACAGGATGTTTCAGAAGTTTGACACTGTGCAAGATTAATTAATACCAAGACAAGTCTAAAAAAGGATGTATAGTGGGGAGCTAGAGGTCCAAGCAAAGCGAAAGGCAATCGCAGTTTTACAAGATGAAATAAACAGAATTCTAAATGCAGCAAGAGAACTAGCAACACTGCCAGACCTGCTCATGAAAAAAGACAAGGCGGGAGTAAAAGCTGCAAACGAGCAAATATCAAGCATTGAAGAAGAAGTCGAAAATCTTCGACGAAAGATCACTCGCGAAGTTGCAGACGTCGGCGGTCTCATCATGAACAGGGAAAATCTTTTGAACACAGCATACACAATGGACGAAATTGCAGGATACATAACGGGAATCGCTTTCAAATTATCAAACATCAAGCCAACAACACTAAAGAACGCCAAATTAGATGGCGACATTTCAGTGCTAATCGAACTAGTGGTTGACGAAGTATACAAGCTCAACGAGATAGTAAGAGGCCTGAACACCAATGCTGCAAATGCAATTGAGCTTGCACAAGAGACCCAAAAAATCGAACGCGAGATTGACAAGAAATACCGCATAGCAACAGTCAAGGCACTGGAGGAAATCACAAACATCAAAGAACTGATGCTCGTAAAAGACGTCATCCAGGGAATTGAGGAAATGTCAGATAAATGCCAGCAGGTATCAGACTCGTTTATCTTGCTTGCACTGAGTCTATAACTTTCACCATTTTCTATTTTAATAAAACATTCAAGGCGCCCAAGTGAATTGCAACAATTTTTAATGTTGTCAGTTTGTTCCATATCATGAAAGGTGATCTTGTAGAAAATAGGATCATCATCTGGGATTCAGCCGATGCACGCAAACTTTTCACTGATACGTATTATGGAAAGCCAATCGGCATGGCAAAACCAAAGCCTGAAGAAATCAACGTGCCGCTCATCTTAGACCTAATCGAGGGATGCTACCTGCAGGAAAAAGCAAAAATTGCAATCTTCCACTCAAAAAAGAAGATAACTCCAGATCAAATGCTAGAAATTTGCAGAAAAGAGTACCACAATTTTGACAAGAAATACATCGTCTACAAGGAA
This sequence comes from uncultured Candidatus Nitrosotenuis sp., assembly GCA_964449865.1. Lineage (GTDB taxonomy): Archaea > Thermoproteota > Nitrososphaeria > Nitrososphaerales > Nitrosopumilaceae > Nitrosotenuis. The sequence continues at coordinate 82,457 of CAYVBR010000013.1, read as the reverse complement.
TTCAGAGACAAGAAATACATCGTAAACCCAGGAATAAAATTCGGATGTGACTTTGCAGTGTACCAGAGGGGCCCAGGGGTGGATCACGCACCATATCTGGTTCACGTGTACAACAGAAGTGATACTGTATCTTCGACGGACGTGGTTCTTGCAGGAAGGCTAGCAACAAGTGTGAAGAAAAATTTCATACTTGCAATACCGCACGGCGATAAAATAGATTATCTTGCACTAGATTGGTGGAGAGCCTAGATCTTCTTTACGTGTTCTGCAATTTTGTCATAAATTGCATACATGTCTTTTGTTAATTTGAAATCATAGCTGTTTTCCCATTTACTGTATATTCTAACCCCGTTATCAGAAGGATCGACACAGATTGTTGCAATCTTTATGCTTTGTTTTGCAATAAGGTCATTTAGTGAGGCATCTTTGTTAAGCTCGTCTGCAAGCATCCCTCCATTCCAGCTAACAGACTCTACTTTCTTTGCGCCAAAGTGTCCCTCTGTTTTAAGAACGGTTCGAGCGACATATTTGGACGGGTTAGCCGCATTTACCTTGACAATGAAATGAGCTTGAAATCTGTCTTGTGCACCCCAGGGGGAAATGGTAGAGTCTTGCATGTCCTATCCTTTCTGAATTATCTGAATAACGTCGATGTTAGAATTTTTTAGTTCAACACAACCTTGGTTTGTGACCATTCGTGGGGTTTGTGAGAAACTTCGTCCATAATAATCGCCTTTTTCTACAGAATCGGTTCCTCTTTCCTTTGGGACAGAGTCAACTCCGATCTCCTTTAGCATGTGTGAGACCTTTTCTGGCCAGGTATGGCGTACAAAAGTATCAGATTCTGAGTCGTGCATATTGATACTGATTTTGCACCCACAAATAAAGATTCCAAAACTAAAAAAAAGTGAGTCAGTTAGAATGATGAAAAATTACCGATTTTTATCATAATCGAAGATAGGATTTGTATGACTTGTTTACAGTAATTTCAATTTCCCATTTTTGTCCCATTTGACAGAATTGTTAGATTATGCGTTATCATGATCCAAAATAAACAATGATCCTCACATTCAGCCATGGAATTCATATCATTATATTAAATTCATCTATGAGATTATTGACGTATGCAAAGAGCAACTTGGATCGGAATAGCAGCTTGTGTCATTGCAACCATAGCATTAACATTAGTTTCATTCAACATGCTAACACAGGATTCTAAGATTGAAGCTGTTGTAAGTGACCATAGTATGGGAGGTATGGGCGGCATGTCTGGCGGTATGGGCGGCATGTCTGGCGGTATGGATCACAGTATGACATCTTCGGTTCAAGAAGTATGTCATCCGGCAAGCGGAATGCCTCCACATTATTGTGAACCTACTTATCAAACAATGAGTTCAGTTGCAGGAATAAAAATTTCTAAAGTAGAACCTGTATCAAATACAGAAGTTAAAGTGACTATTAAAGATTCTACAGCAACAAAGGTTTCACAAAAGATAGTTCTTGTTGGAGGTTCAGGATATTTGTCAGGAGCAACAGTAATTGAAGATGGATGGGAAAAATCCAAAGTAATTCATCTTAAATTAGACGGTACTGGGACAATTTACGACTTTAGTGAAATGCACTTACATTTGTTCCCACATACAGAAAAATAATCTTGAATCTAGCCCCTGTTGCAGTCTTAATTTAGGCAAAAATCAAAGAATAAAGAGAGTGTTTATGAATCTATGAACATTCACAAATAAAGATTCTACAATATCAGTCATCAAATTAATTCAGATTTTCAATTTCAATAACTATGGAATTTTCAGTGTAATCTGCATGAACTTTTGAGCCCAAGTCAAAGAACACGCTTTCGTAATATGTCCTAAAAAACAATGACCAATTCTCACCCATATCATGATGCATCACCAATCTAGTTTTATTCCCCTCCCTGTACTCCTTGATGAAAAAGCCAGAAGATCTCGCCCGATCTTTTAATATTGAGATCCATTCTGCAATACCATACTTCCCCCTCATTGAGAGGGCGATCTCTTTAGCGCCAGATTCTGCAGAATCTTTTGCAATTTCAATGATGGTTTCCTTGTCTGCTTTTTTGATGAGTGCCTTTAGTGCAGACTTTAGCATTATGACCCACCCTATTTCGGATGCATGAGCATCCCAATTAACATGCGAGTCAAAGATCTGGTTCACGTATGTATTAAGACTTAATTTTTCTTCTTTTGAGACAGATTTCAGATTCTCTAAGACGTCTTTGTTTACACGGAAACTTACATGTTCTGTGGGCTGTTTTTTGATTCCAGAATGCATTAAATTTTGTTGCAGTGTCTCACATATCACTTTTTCAGAGGAGATTCAAACTTTGTGTCACACTGTGCTACACAGGATACATCGTAATTATATCCTCACCTCCCAGTTTTTGAGTATGCAAAAGTTAGGTTTGATGAAAAATGCACCACATCATGATAATTTTTGTGGATTTAGATTAGAATACAAATTCAGGCGTAGAAATCAGCTATAAAATAACAGCGCGGAGGACAGAGATGGACATAATTGCAATAATTCAATCCAATCTGCTTACTCCCCTTGTGTTATTTTTCATTCTAGGGATAATTGCAGCACGAGTAAAATCGGATTTGAGAATTCCTGAAGAGATTTCATCAATGTTGTCAATCTACCTGCTTGCCGCAATCGGCATACACGGAGGAATAGAGATGAAAAAAATAGGCTTGGAGAACATAGTCGTTCCAATTTCTGCTGCAATTGGATTATCCGTTGTGATGACACTGAATCATTACCAGATACTGCAACGGCTTGGAAAGTTCAGTATTTTTGACTCATACGCTATAGCTGCAACATATGGTTCGGTTGGAGCAACAAGTTTCTCAGTAGGATTGGCGTTTCTGAAAACCCAGAATACCCAGTCCGAGGGATTCATGGCCGCAATATTGGCAGTGTTAGAACCAATCAGTCTTATCCTATGCATATTTTTGGCAAATATCTCAGCATCAAAGATTCAAAGAAAATCTGAGTCGTATGAAACAAAAGACATCGTCGAGAAAATACGGAGACAGAGTCCAAATGACAGGCCAACTGCGATAGAGATAGGCGGAATAAGGCATGAAACTAATTTACGACAGGTTTTACACGACACGGTATCTGGAAAGGCAATAGTGATTTTAATCGGAGCAATCATAATCGGATACATCATAGGTGAGCAGGGCTTTCAGTCAATCAAACTTGGGTTCGAGGATTTGTTTTTTGCAGCACTTGTGATTTTTTTAATCGAGATGGGAATTATTGCAGGCCAAAGATTCGAGGACATAAAAAAAGCTGGCGCCTTTCTGCTAGCGTTTGCAATTTTGATTCCAACACTTAACGGAATCATCGGGGTTGTCGTATCAACATATTTGGGATTAAGTGTTGGAGGTGCAGTGATGTTTGGATTATTGCTTGCAAGTGCGTCATTTATCGCAGCTCCATCTGTTCTTAGAACCGCAATAAAAAAAGCAAACCCCGGACTCTACATAGCATCGGCACTTGGCATCACATTCCCGTTTAACATAATCATATTACTACCAATGATGTTCATATTATCAACAACACTACATTCTGGAATGATGGATTTTTTTGGATGAGGGGAGATAGCAATTATGAAACTATATGACATGAAACTTTTAACAGTAACCTGTGAGATCTTGGCACAGAAAAATGTCAACGACATACTTGCAAAATACGGAGCGACAGGACATACGACGTATGAGGTGAGGGGAAAAGGCGAGAAAGGCATGCGCGGTGAAGGTCTGCAGGATCAAAAAAACGTCAAAATTGAAGTCATACTAAGCAAAGACAAGTTAGAGAAAATCATCGAGGAGATAACTACCACTCTACTTGCAGATCTTACCATAATATTCTATGTAAGCGATGTCCAAGTAGTTCGAATTGAGAAATTCTCTTGATCAATCAATGAACTATGGATTTGATTATTTCGGCAATCGGCAAATAGAAAAGTATTGAAATTAGCATGCCGACTAAAACTTGGCACAGGAATGCAAAACGCTAATTTCTGCCATGGTGAGATTTGCTCTCACCACGTGCAGTTAGCCAATTCTATGAATATCAATCATTAAAAAGACAGGCAGAAAAAGATTTAGATCACAGTAAGGCTGACGGCAAGGATAAATCGATCAACTCGTTCTCATGGGCAGTACCCAATGTAAAGACGGGTAGGTCGGATTGATCCAAATAAATAATACAAAAAGACTCGCAAATCCATGTTAAAGTTTCAAAATAAAGTCGTTCTAGTTACCGGCAGCGGAACCGGGATAGGTCAGACAGTTGCCAAACTGTTTGCAGAAAACGGGGCAAGCATAATCATCCTAGGAAGACGTAAAGAGCCACTTGAGGATACAAAAAAAATACTTGACGAGATAATTGCCAGAGTAAGCAGTAATGCAAAGGTCTGGCTGTTCCCAGGTGTCGATGTAAGTGATGAGGTAGGCGTTTCACAAATGTATGAAGAGTTGAGAAAAGCAAACGTGACAGTCGACATCGTAATAAACAATGCAGGCGTTTCAGGTCCAGTTACCTGTTTTTCAAATTCGCCGCTGGAAGAATTCAAAAGTGCAGTGGCAATTCACCTGACAGGTACCTTCTGGACATCATCACAGGCACTCAAAGTAATGAAGTCGGGTGGGAAAATAATTACAATCTCAACATTCTTTACAGAAGAGAGACCATTTGAGCAAAGACCGTACAGATTCCGAAGTCCTTACACTGCAGCACAGGGTGCAAAAAACAGACTTGCAGAGGCAATGTCGTGGGAGCTAACAGAGAAAGGAATAGTCTCAATTGCAACAAACCCAGGACCGGTTCATTCAGACAGAATCTACAAAACCGTTTATCCAAAAGCAGCCGCGGAATTTTTACGAGTTAGTGGTTTTGAGGATCTAAGTCCATCCGAAGTAGATTCAGCAAACAAGGAAATTGTCGGATTGCTTGGTGAAAATGAGCAGACAGTAAAGGATGGGATCAACAAGGCATCTCAGATAGTCGCAAAGGCAAAAAACGGAGACGTTGAAAAAATTTCCCAGACACTGACAAGACAACTATCAAAGATACAAGAGATTGCAGAAAAAGTACAAAAAAACACTTCGTTTATGATTGCAGACAGACAGTTCCTATCACAGACTCAAGTGGCTCAGACAGTTCTTACTTTGGCAGATGACGACATTGCAAAAACGCTAAACGGCAAAGTGATTCCAGGTGACAGGGTGTTCTATCCAGTAAAACCGCACATAGCGTCAGACACTCCAATGGTTCACCAGCCAGACTTTACTTCACAAGTGTTTGTATTCACCATAGATGCAACTGACAAGTCAGATGCAGACAGAGTGCTGTTTTTGGGCCAACACGTAGAGAAGAGCGGAGGCAAGGCAGTCTGCTTTATTTCAGAAAATACACCAAAGGAATACCAGGAGCAAATCAGTTCAAAATTCCACTCACATGTAGTGAATTTAAAAAAGCCAGAAGAGATGCAGAGGTGGTTAAACGCTGCAAAAAACATGGGCAAGGTATCTACCATCATCCACATCACAGGCAAGGTTCCGCAGAATCTGAAGATAATGGAATCGTCAAGAAAAGAATGGGATGACGTGGTTGACAAGTTCATAAACACTCCTGCAACGGTGTTACAATCTGCGTGTGAGCTGTTTGTTCCAGGAGGGGGTAAAGATCCAAGACTGTACAAGAACGGGTCCGGAACTGCAGTGATAATCGGCCCAGACCTCCCCACAGGCCCAAAGGTATCAGGCGCAGACAGAGCCAGAGTAGAGGTGTTTCGAGGTGCGCTCAGACCATTTACGACTACAATAAATCAGGAGTTCAGTGACGTGTTAAAATCAAAGATTAGATCATTTTTGGTCCTGCCCGGAAGCATCGAGGGAAAAGAATCAAGTAATGAAAAAATCGCACAGGCGCTAAACTACTTTGTCACAGACAATGCAAGAAATTCATCCGAAGTGACATTCTGTGTCGATGAGACAAGAGAATAATGAAGAAATTTGCCGACCTCAAGGTAGGGGAGGAATTCTTTTCCACATGTACATTTTCAAAAAAAGAACTGGAAACATATCTTGCATTTTCAAGAATCAAGAATACCATTTTTGATGATGACAAATACAGTACCATAGTATCAGGACGCGCAATCATTGCAAGAATGGAAGGAGAGTTTACCCGGCTGAGTCAGATTTACGGCAACATGATACTGCTTTATGGAATGGACGGAGACGCAAGCTGGGAAAACAGAAACACACGATTCCTCAAACCTCTGCACATAGAGGAGATCCTAAAGATAAAGTTCACAATATCAGATAAAAAAGACGCAGATGAAGACTTTGGTATGATAACAGTTGACTTTGAGGGAACAAAGGAAAATGGAGACGTGGTAGTAATATCAAAGAAAAACTTGTACAGAATTAAAAAAGAGCCTCCAAAATAAAATCCCAGATGCACACAGAGGATGCCAAAGTGAGGCTATTCTGGAACAGATATGGTTTCTAGTTTTCCATCCTTGACTCGGATTTGCAGGGATCGATTATCCTGAAATATGAGTGTGATTCCCCCGTCTTTGTCTGGATCCTGTACTGAAACTAGTTCCTGCATTCGGATTCCATCAAATTTTACCATACCAGTCATGAATCAGACCACATTATATTTTTAATTGGCTCTGGTACCTACGATTCAATTGCATCAATGAACAGTTTGATTGCAGCGGCAAGTATCACCACGCAGATCATAATTCGGATGCTGTTTTCCTTGAGATCCACAGATATCTTTGCTCCAACCAGTCCGCCAGCGAATGCCCCTATCCCAAGCAGTAAGGCATATGAAAAATCAGCATGACCAAGCACAGTGTGTGCAATCATCCCAGATGCCGATGAGAACATCAGTATTAGTTGAGACGTGGCAGTTGCATGTTTTACTGAAATCCCAATTCCGAGGATCATGAGCGGAACAAAAACAATTCCTCCACCGATTCCAAAAAAGCTAGACAGCACACCAGCAAAGAAGCTTATTCCAGACGAAATTACGAGCATTTTCGCTGTCATGTTTACGGGTTTTGATTCCATGTTTCGTTTCAAAAAGAGATACAGGCATGATGCCACCAGTACCACTCCAAACAATATTTTGAACATCGAGGGCGACGCCTCCGAGGATATGTATGCCCCCAGAATCGTGCCTGGAATCGACATTAGCCCGAGTTTGAAACCCAGTTTGTACTCAATTCTTTTTTGTTTTGCATACGATACAGAAGACGCCACTGAATTGCTAAACGCTGCAAAAAGACTACTGCTTGAAGCAATAGTATGAGAAAATCCAAGAATTGTCAATACAGGCACTACTATTATCCCGCCTCCAAGGCCGATTATAGAGCCCACAATCCCTGCCACAAAGCCAAGCGGAATTAGCCACAGATTTTCAAACATTTTTCATATAACACTTGATTTGCTATTGAATCTTGCCTTGGATTTAGGATTCTAGTGTTTTTGGAATGGAGACTGAAAAAACAGTTGGGGAGTTTTTCACATCAATTGTACCACAGTGCTGCTGGATGATTGTTTTCACAGTAGGCAAACCAAGGCCAGTACCGTATGATTTTGTCGTAAACAACGGTTCAAATATTTTGTCAAGAACATTTTCCTGAATTCCTGGCCCCGAGTCTTCGATTTCAAAGGTAACCGTATGATCATTTTGAGAAAAGCGCACGGTGATTTGGCCGGAATTCGCCATGGCTTGAATTGCATTCATCAGAAGATTTGTAAAGACGGCTTCAATTTTTTCCATATCGCAGAAAAGGCGAACATCATTTTGTGGGCGACTAATCCGAATTCCATCTGGAACGACAATTTTATCAATTGAAGAGTCAAGTATTTCGGATAACGAGTATTCGTCGCATTCTAAGGGCGACGTTCTAACGAAATTTAGTACTTCGTCTAGCTGAAACACCATTCTAGATGAGGCCTTGTCAATAGCACTGAACATTCCCATTAGGTCATTTGGGATTTTAGATGAGTGCTTTAGCTTGACTACCTCAATGGTGTTTTTGATTATTGCCAAAGGATTGCGCATATCATGTGCAAGTCTTGCAGACATTTCACCGATTGTTGAGAATCGTTCTGCTCTGAAAAGATCAGTTTGAAAACGGCTCAGATCACTTATCTTTTTTGTTAGCGTATCCAAGAGCCAATCACGTTGTTGAGTTATTTCGTCTAACTTTGCCATCTTCCTCTCGAGGGCAATAATCATCTGATGCTGAGATTTGTTTTCTTGTTGGAGGCGTTGTTTTTCTAGTTCCAGGGTCTTTATTTTATTTAACAAATCATCGTACGAAACATCACGCTCAGTGCTCATCGTACCATTCACGCCACAACCCCCCAAATCATGCCTAAACGCATTCTATTAACGGCCTGTTTGTGCAAAACAGACAAACGCTAGTTATAGATATAGAGTTGCCAGAGATACCCTTCATTATTTGTAGTGAGCTCAAGTTGTAATGTTTTTCCTTCCAATACTAGTTGTTTTGATTTGCTGTGCATCTGTGTGTCAGAGGTATGAAAACTACGCATTCCATCAATCCAGTTGCCAGGGCTTGCAAAACCATCAGGCTTTACATCGGCCCAACACTTGCAGACTAGTTCTTCGATTGTAGCATCAAAGATCTTTTTGACAGAGTCAAGTTGGGACATGGAGGCATCAGTTTGTATCAGCACCAGAACCATTTGTGGGACGTCCTTTAGTCCCACCATGTGGATGTTCCCAAGGAAATTACCGTCTTTGTCTTTTAGTTCTGTCGAGGTGCAATACTCGACAAGTTTTTGTTTTTCACTATCTGCAAAAAAAGAGCAGTACTGCTTGATATCCTCAGGCGTACGCAGTTGAATGGGAGATGACATAGATATTTCGCTCTCAGCTAGTTTTTGCTTTAAAATCAGATTATGTTCAACATACTGGGAGGTAGAAACGCTTGGAGGCGCAGTTTTGACATAAAATGATACAGCTAGAACAGATATGATTGCGATTGCAACTACAATTCCTACAAAAAGAACTTTTTTGTTCATTTTTTGTCAACATAGTGTTCTACAGATAAGCCTTTCCAACAAATCAAATTGAAATTATTTCCAACTTTGAATTTTCTGTGATGTTGTATTTGTCTACAAAACCAGATGTCACTTCAAGAACATATTTTGCGCTATTTCCATTTGTAAACGTGCAGGCGGCAGTTTCAATTGCAGATTTGCAAGGCTGTGCGTCCTTTTGTATGTAGATCACGTTTCCGTTTGCATCAAGCCAGATGACGTCTAATGAAAACTGCATGTTTAGCATCCACATGGAACGTACCGCCTCATCATCAAAGACAAACAGCATCCCCTGATCATATGGTAGTTTTTCTTGGAACATAAGACCGCGTGTTTGCAATGGTCGCGTATCGGCAATTTGGACCTGCAGTGGAATATCATCAATTTTTACGACGCCCATCGGGAATTTGGTTTGCTCAAGTTTGGCATCCTTTGGAATTGAAATGATGCCTGCTGCGCCAATGATTATTGCCGCGATTCCTATTGGTATCAGAATTTGGGTACGTGTTGCCACTGAGAATAAAAAATTATCAGGTATTAAAAACCAAGTGCAATCTAAAATACGGCATCCTTAAAGCTTGAAATCGTAGAAACGTGGTTTTTCGTAGTTTTCCCTATGTCGGACAGTGTTGAGCCGTTGTATTTTTTCTCAAGGTACTTGCCTGCAAGTATCATTGGTGCTCCAATTGCATTTGTTATGCCAGTTGGCTCCGGAATCCAGAATATGATAAAGCCAATCTTTTGTATTTTGCCTCCAGGATCTGGGGCCTTACGCAAGACAGACATGGATTTTGCGTTGTGCTTGTCATCAATTTCAGATATTTCTGAATAGATGTTAGTACGTCTCCTTACGGACTCGGATGCTAGTTTTATCCTGCGCAGCCTCTCATGATATTCATCCACGGCTAGCATCACTTTTGATATTGTTAGTTAAGTGCAAAACTAGAAGATTGGATACTTGCAAGTCAAGATCAAATAACAAAGCATCGCCTAGACATACAGACTAGGTTATAAGACACGCATCCACTTACAAACCAATTTGAAGAAAAAGGATGAAATCAGGCTTGAATCCATAAAGGCGGCCCACAAATCAGCCAAGCCAAAATCGGCAAGAATAGAAGATTACCTAGAAGTCATCTCAGAACTAGTCGAGATGAAAGGATATGCCACTACCCTTGACGTATCACGATACCTAAACGTGAGTGCCCCAAGCGTCACAAAGATGCTTCACAGACTAGACGAGGGCGGTTTCCTGAACTATGAGAAATACCAAGGGGTGAAACTCACTGCAAAGGGAAACAACGTGGCAGACATGGTAAGGCAAAAGCACGGCATATTGCTAGAGTTCTTTGAAATACTTGGAATCGAACATGAAACTGCAAACCAAGACGCCGAGGGAATTGAGCATCACCTAAACCCCAAAACAATCAAGCAGCTACGAAAATTCATCACCCATCTGAAATCAAACAGGAAATTCCTTGAAAGTTTTAAGAGTCTTTGAGAATCACTTCAATGTCATTTTTTGAAAAGGCAGATCTTGCCAACCGCCTTCCGGCATCAGAGCGTTTTGAGATTTTTATTTTTCCGTGTCTTGCCACACGAGCAGTGGTGACATAGTCCCCTTTTACATAAATATCTGCAAACTGTCCATTGTTCCTCTTGTCAACCTGGAACAGTAGCGAATTTGTGGCCTCGGAAAAATCAAACTGCGTCGAGCCGCGCCCTTGCGGACTGGAATACGAATCCAGAGAGTCGCCTGAGTCTTTTGGCTCTACGTTAATGTGAACGTGCAATATTTTTTCAAGATCACTGATGGTGGAGCCGCCTTTCCCAATTATGGATGGCATGGAGTCCTTCCGCACCCTGACTCTAATCCCGCTATCAGAGAGTATCTCGATTTCAGGGTTTGCATCAAATCTTCTAATCGTCTCTCGGATTTTTTCTTCTGCCAATTTGTAAATTCCAGACTTTGCTTCCTGCTTTGATACTGGCACGATCACGTTTTCTTCGCCAAAGGTATAGATTTCATATTCCAATGTGCCTGTTTCAAAATCGCAGATTTCTATTACGGGCCTTGCCAGGTCTTGCTCCACCATTCCAGACGGTACCTTGACCTTGAGATCAAGATCATAAACTTTGGAAACATATCCATCTTTTACAAAAACAACGGTGTCAATTACGCTTGGAATCATGCCTAGCTCTATTTTTCCGATAAATCTCTGGACTGCATCAAGCGGCATGTTTGCATGCACCACGCCAATCATTCCGACTCCCGCAAGTCTCAAATCTGCATATACTCTGAAATCATCACGCTGCCTCACCTCGTCAAACACAGTGTAGTCGGGGCGCACAAGCAGTAAGATATCGGCAGAGTTTTCAAATTTGCCGTCAAGTTTTGTGTATTGCGTTACCCCCTTGTCCACCTGCAAGTCGCGTGGCGACTCGAATGTTTTTACAATGTTTCCAAGGGATGCATAGAAATTTGCAAGGCTTGACGCAAGCGTACTTTTTCCAGATCCTGGAGGACCTGAAATCAGAATCCCCTCTGCTTTTTCTGAAAATCGGCTCATTAATTTTTTTGACAGCCCGTATTGATCAAGGGACATCTTTGTGATTGGGTGAACTATTGTTATTTCGTATGACTCTGAAAATGGCGGATGGGTAATTGCAATCCTATAGTCACCATACTGCACAACCAACGCTCCGGGTTTTGAGATCTCAATTGTTCCCGCGTTTGAGACTTTGGATGCCTCAAGTATTTGGGTTGTGATAAGCTCAAGATAATCCTCATCTAATAATTTGTCTTCAATTTTGACCAGCTCAAAACTGCCAGGCTTTCCCCGCTTTGCAAGCGGCGCATTTTGGTCCTTTAGGTGAACGCTCATTGTTGTCGGATCAAAGAATCGAAGGAATTCCAATGGTGCGCCGGGTTTTTCTGACTTTTGATAGTTTACTTGAATTCCCTCTGCCTCGGCAGTGAGTCCTTGCACATAGTCTGCAGTATACAGTGTTGCGCCATTCTGCCTTGCAACGTCTTTTATTATCGCGTCAATTCGTCCGTGTTTTGCAAGTCTGATATCGTCAAGGCTTGGCCTTTGCCCCACAAATTGAACTTGGATGTTGTTTTCCCGGCACAGTTTTTGGATTTTCTTTATTTCCTCAAGGCCGATAAACCCCTGCTCTTTTCCTTGCGACGCCTGTGACTGTAATTCATCCAACCCTGCAACGGGTATGATTATCTCGACATTCTGAAGGCTTTTTGATTCAATCTGTCGTGTGATGTAGCCACTGATAATTACGCTAGTGTCAATCACTATTTTGGACATGATCCAACGGTCACCATTGGGCTTTTAATCATAACTCAACAACATAAACTAAACTTTTCATACCAGATACGAAGAGATGGCATGTGCCAGAGTTAGAAGAAAAGGAGGTCCTGATAATAGAAGACAGTCCAGCAGTAGGCATTCTGCTCAAGGAGTTTCTAACCAAACTTGGCTTTAAAAAAATACGCAGCTGCCAAAATGGAAAAGACGGCATCAGTGCGTTTAAAGAAACAATAGAATCAGGGACAGTTCCGCTTGTTTTTCTTGATTATAACCTACCAGACATGAACGCGTTTTCCATCATGTCGCAGCTGCTAAACATGAGGCCCGATGTCAAGGTGATAATCGAGACGGCACGGGAAAAAACAGAAGAGCCAATCAAGGACGTAATTGCCCAAGGCGCATACCAATACTTGGCAAAACCGATAAGACTAGAGAAAATACGAGAGCTTGTTGAAACGCTAAAAAACGAAGAAATCATCATAGCAAAAGAAGAAATTTCAGAAAGGGTAGTAAATCTAATGTCAAGTGCGACTCAGATCAGCCTTTTGAGACTAGCTCAATACCTGAGCAAGTCAGAAGAAGAAATTCTGCCATTAATCAACCAACTTATTTCAGATAAGAAAGTAATGCAGATAAACACGATAAAAGAAATCGCATGCCCAAAGTGCAACTACATTCGCGTTGCACAGATGTTTCACTGCCCAAAATGCAGGGGAGTTGACTTTAAGCAAGAAAAGATCATCGAGCACTACAAATGCGGCAACGTGTCTACAGAGTCATCGTATGTTGACGACAAATGTCCAAAATGCCATCAGGCAATCAAAGTATTCGGAGTTGATTACAGAACGCAGGACAATTTCTACGCATGCAACGAGTGCAAGGATATTTTTTCAGAAATATCCACAGATTATCTTTGTTTAAAATGCAATGAAAGATTCACGTTGGAGCATGCAAAACTACTAACAAGCCAAGGATATTCCTGGCTCAGATAAAAATTATTTTGGCGAAACTTCAGTGATCAGTTTTAGGACGTGATCAAAGTCAAACGGCTTTGAGATAAACGCGTAAGCCCCCGCCTTTATGCAGTCATTTATGATATTTTGATTGTCACTTGCAGTGATCAGTATTATTCTTGCCGACGGGTGTTTTGCCATCACTTCTTTTACTACGGTCAGGCCATCTTTTTTTGGCATCGCAAGATCAAGCAGCATTACGTCAGGGGTTGTTTGAGAAAATTTTTCCACCGCTTCTGCGCCGTTAACTGCCTCTGCCACTATTTCGTGGCTTCCGATTGTTAGAATATCATTTAGTACAAACCTAATCGCGTCAGAGTCATCTGCAATCATTACTCTGGCCATATCAATAGCTAAACGACATAACTTAATGAAAATTTCTATTTCCGGCCAAGAAATGCAGAGTATTTTTTGTCCAATTCGCTTTTTAGCAAAGCATGATCCGACGCACGGTCGTTGATAACATCAAGCATGAATTGATGTGATTTCTTCATTGATTGAAGAAGATCAGGAGGCACGTTTCCAGAGGTTACCAGTTTAAGTAGCGCATCAAGCACGGATGCAATGTCTCCAATTTCGGCTTTTCCCATCATCGGCGCCAGTCCCTTTAGCTTGTGCGTGTGTTTTCCGATTTCGGCGGCATTTTTTGTAATGTCGGAATCATCAGAACACAAACGTAGCAAATTGCCAATTTCGGATATATCGTCTGTGACTTCTTTTTTGGCAACGCGTAAGAATTCTTCTGACAATCACTAATGATATTTGATCGAGATTTTTATACTCTATGAAAGAGAAGATAACTAAAAATGAAAGTCATCAGTAAGACATACCTACTAATAGGAATACTAGTAGCCGTAGCACTTTTCAATTTGTTTGTCCTGTATAATACACAGATTACCACTACTAACGAATCATATGCGATTATCCGTGCAGGAGATCTCAAAACCAAGGTAGAGACAATTGCAAGTCTTGCAAGCTCCATTGCAGGTGGAAATGAAAATGACAGAAAAACACTAGATAGCGAGATAAGGGATTTTGATGACATTATCAACACACTAAAAAACGGTGGAACCATCAGAGGTCAGGCCATACCGCAGCTATCCAACGACATAGCCTCAGAGTATGACGCAGTTAAGAAAAACTGGGAGGCATACAAGAAAGAGGCAGCACAGATTCAGGTTTCGTCGGTGCATGATCCAGAAACAATGGCTGCGCTAAACTACGTGCTTGATAAAAATACAGAAATGATACTTACCACAGATTCTCTGACAAAAGACTTGGTAGAGCTAAACAGAGACTATAACAGACACAAAGAAATTGCAAAACAGTTGCACGAAATGACAAAGACCATCGGGCAGGACGCAGTGTTAATCTCAATCGGACGAGAAAACGATACGAAGAACAGCCTGCATGACGCAAGATTAGCTTTTGATGTAGGAATCAGAAACCTGTTACAAGTTCCTTTAACTGATCTAGATTTATCAGGGACCAATCTCAAGGCAGAAGAACTAATCCCAATACCCAGAGAGAATTCAGAAGCGCTAGATCAAATTGATTTGTTATGGGAGGCAGTATCGTTAAGAGTCAAAACACTTGAGAAAAAATCGCTGTTTTCTGACGAGTTCAGAGAGTCATTTTCAAGTCTAAACATGCAAAGAAAGTCATTACTTGACTCGATTGACAACATGCTAGACAAGTGGAATCAAAGCAGACTCAATGAGCGAAACGAAGGACAGATGGTAATACTGGCAATAATCGGAGTCGACATCGTAATTTTCATAATCGTGTTGCTTGTAATTCGAAAGTCATTATTGCCACTACAGACAATCACAAACGCGCTATCTCGCATAAAAGAGGGAATTTATGGCGAGAGGATAAAATACAGTTCAAGTGACGAAATCGGAGAGCTTGCATCCACGTTTAACATAATGTCAGACACCATCAAGGCAAAAGAAGAGGAGGCAAGAAGAATGAGCGTTGCAAAAGACGAGTTCCTCACAATGATCACTCATGAGCTCAAGACTCCGCTTGTCCCAATTCAGGGATATGCAGACATGCTACTTGGCGGTCACCTAGGCACGCTTACAGAGAAACAAAAGGAGCGAATGGGGATAATAAAGTCAAGCGCCACATCATTGCTTCAGATTATTTCCGATTTGCTAGATGCCCAAAAGCTTGAACTTGGGCAGCTAAGAATGAAAAAGGAAGTATCCCCAATCCAAAATACAATTTTAAAATCAATTCAGACCCTACAGCCGCAAATTGATGAAAGTAAGATCAAAGTTGTAAGCGAGGTAAGGCCAGACATAGTTGTCGCACATGACGCGGACAGAATAACCCAGGTGTTGACAAATTTGATTAAAAACAGCCTAAAAGCTGTAAGGCCTGAAACCGGCACAATAAAGATCACCGCATCTGAAGATGCGACTGAGGTAAAAGTTGTTGTTGAGGACAACGGAAGTGGGATACCACCAGAAAAACAAACTAAACTTTTCACAAAATTCTATCAAGCTGACGCATCACTTACAAGAGAAAAGGGCGGAAGCGGCCTTGGCTTGTCAATTTGCAGGGGAATTGTAGGGGTGCACGGAGGCAGAATTACACTTGAAAGCGCACCCGGGACTGGAACAAAAGTCACATTTTCTTTGCCAAAAGACGACAAGGCACCAATCTAAGTTACTCAAAGAAATCAAACTTGAAAAGCTAAATTGCCTCACATGCCATAAAATAACTGGAAATTTTTACTGGCACTCGTGGAAGAGTCACATATTACAAAAAACAGCGAGTTTTATGCAAACTGTAACGAGTATTTCACCGCTTTGCGCAAGCAGGGCAGAAACGATGACGGGTTCGAAGACGAATTCTTCTATACAATGCCAGTAATCTCAGGAAACAATTAACATAAAAGAACACATCACTTCAGCAAACTACGTGTTAGAGGATAATGCTGAGAAAGCAGTATTGTTTGCCCAAAGCAAAGGCTGTTCGTATTGCGATGCAAGGGCTGAGATAGTTGAAAAACATGGATTTGTCATCGAAAACGGCCAAATTGAACACGCCGTAACGCGCCACGAGTCAGGAATAGGAATCAGGGTGCTATGCGACGGAGCTTGGGGGTTTTACTCTACTTCAGATATTTCCAAGATAAACGACGGCATAATTGATGCCATAAAGGCCGCAAAGCATTATTCGCAAAAAAAGAAAAACCCAGCAATCCTAGCAGACATTCCGACTGCGACAAAAAACATCAGATACAAAACAAGAAAAGAATCAACGTCAGAGGCATTGGAAAGAGTTGCGTTTGACTGCGACAAAATAATTCAGGATAATAAAAAAATAACCAAGAGTGTCGTAAGCGCGTCATCCAGTAAGGTGTCAAAGTATTTTGTAAACAGCGAAGGGTCAAAAATCATGCAGGAGTTTTCAGATACAATAATGGATTTGACGGCAGTTGCGCACGGGGACGGACTGACCCAGTCAGTAAACACGACAGAGGGCGGAAGGGGAGGCATTGAAAAGGTTACAGACGACGTCGACATATTTTCCATAGCAAAAGAAACATCAGGCAATGCAGTCAAGCTGCTTGACGCGACACCTGTAAAGGAAGAAAAAGCAACAGTCGTGATGAATCCGGACTTTGTTGCTCTTTTGACGCATGAGATTTTAGGTCACCCGTCTGAAGCAGACAGAGTTTTGGGAAAGGAGATGGCGTGGGCAGGCGGAGCATGGTGGTCAGGGATGTTGGGAAAACAAATCGGCTCAAAAAGTCTCAATGTCATAGACGACCCGACAATAGAAGGAAATCTCGGATGGTATGAATACGACGACGAGGGCACCAAGTCACAGAGAACGCAGCTCGTAAAGGAGGGAAATCTCAATAATCACATGCACAGTCGCGAAACTGCAAACATTTTCAATAGAACACCAAACGCAAACATGCGTGCAACCTCGTATCGGTTCATGCCGCTAATCAGAATGGCGTGCACCTGCATAGAGAAAGGCGATTGGGATCCTCAAGAAATGATCAAAGATGTTAAAAACGGCTACCTCATCTCAAACATGAAAATACCATCAATAGACATGCGAAGATACAACTGGAGCATATCGTGTCAATATGCAAACAAAATAGAAGACGGTGAAATAACTGATCTTCTAAGAGATGTAATAGTGGTCGGAACTGCGCCAGAATTTTTTAATTCAATTGATGCATGCGGCAAAGATTTCACAGTAAGACCAATTACTAACTGCGGCAAAGGGGATCCAATGCAACAAATGATGATGGGAAACGGCGGTCCATCGATACGTGGCATTGCCACAGTAAAGAGTGTGGACGCATAAAATGGCAGGACTTGACAGCATTCACAGTCAGGTGATTTCTTGCACAAAGTGCGATTTATGCAACACTAGGACAAAGGCAGTTCCAGGAAAAGGAAACAAAAATGCTGAAATCATCTTCGTTGGCGAAGCACCAGGTAGAAGCGAAGATTTGCGAGGAGAGCCATTTGTTGGTGCCGCTGGAAAAAAACTTTCAGAAATGCTAGAAAAGGCAGGACTGCCAAGAGAGTCAGTATACATAACAAACGTCGTAAAATGCAGGCCGCCTAATAATCGAGTCCCAACGGAACTAGAGCGCAGATCATGCATAGAGTACCTGAATAGCGAAATTGAACTAATAAATCCAAAAATAATTTGCGTTATGGGAAACACTGCAAGTAACTCAATTCTTGGCAAGGGAGAGATAACAAAGAATCGCGGCAAGACGATAAAAAAAGACGGCAGGAATTATTTTTTGACTTTTCATCCGGCAGCTACAATATACAATCAGGAGCTAATACCAGTGCTTGAAAGCGACATACAAAATTTAGTAAAAGCCCTTGATGAAATCAAAAGCGTCTAAAATGAGAATTCCAAGGGAATTTTACGCGCGGAACACGGTGGAAGTCGCAAAAGACTTGCTTGGAAAGACGCTAGTTCGAAAAATTGGAAAAAATACAGTATCTGGAATAATAACAGAGACTGAAGCATACAGGCACAGTGATGATCCTGCGAGTCATGCGTTTAGGAGCATGACAGAGCGCAACAAGGCAATGTTTGGCGAGGTAGGTCACGCTTATGTCTATTTTACATACGGAATGTATTATTGCGTAAATGCGGTAGCAAGGAGTAGAAATTTTCAGGCGGGTGCAGTTCTAATCAGAGCATTAGAGCCAAGAGACGGAATCGACGTCATGATTCAAAATAGAAAGACAGACAAGATATCAAAACTCACAGACGGCCCCGCAAAACTTGCGATTGCCCTTGGGATCACAAAGATGCATTATGGTGAGGATCTCGTAAATTCTCCACAACTATACATCACAGACGAATATAGAGCAGATGGAAAGATAAGTAAGAATTCTCGAGTTGGAATAAGGCACGGGACTGAAAAGCTTTGGAATTTTAAGCTCAGAATCTAATTTTCGTCGTCTTTTTGCACAGTCCACGGTGCAAAGCGTCCAAGAATTCTTTCCCAGTTCAGCCTTAGCATTAGCAGTATTGCAGCGGTCATTATCGCTGCAAAAATCGCAAATCCGACATACACCACCATTGGATCGTGGACATTTTCGAGGAAAGGCTCAACATAAGCCATACCAAAATAATGAGACATCAGCACGACCACGTAGCTTAGAACGATTTTCCCAATAAACGTAGATATAAAAAATCTTATTGGGTTATACCTGGCAAGTCCTAACGGGACGTAGATCAAATCATCTGGAATAGGAGTAGCAGCCGCAACAAATGCTGCTGCTGCACCATATCGCTTTACCAACTTTTCAAAAGGTTTCATCCTAATACGTGTCTTATTAGTCATCATTTTTCTTCCGCCATAACTTATGAGAAATATTATCTGCTTTGCAACAGTTGAAGTTATTGCCGAAATCAGCACCAGGTAATGGATGTTGAATTTGTCACCTGCAGCCATAGTTGCCAGAAAGATAAACGATGGTAAAGGCACAAATGGAATCAATGAGCCAAAAAAGCTTACAAGTGCAAGACCAATGTAGCCTATGTCGTCAGCAAATGGAAAAATCGCTGAAATGTCCACACCCTGACGATTTGATTTGGACTATTAAATCATGGAAAACACGATATTAAAATATCATAGTTTAGAGAGAAACTCAGTTGACGAAAAAAGAGCTACAAGAGATTTGTTACAAGATTTCAGTAATTAGTCCATACATCAGATTTGTCGGAGTGATAGGAAAGAACGGCAAGCTACTCGCATACAAGAGAAAGGAAGGGCTAAAGCCATTTTTGAATGCAAAAAGTACGACTAGCCAGTTTTCTCACATTGCCATCAAGACAGGAATGGAGCGTGAATTTGACAAGAGCTTAGGCCAGGTCGAATTTGTCTGGGAGGAAAGAAAAAAAGTTCAAACCATTTCATTTGCGATAAAAAGACACAAAGTTTGGGTATCAATTGACAAAAAGGTAGTTCGTTCTGAGATGCTAAGAATTATCGATTCTTGTCTTCCACTAGTAAGAAATTATTCATAAAGCCAGCACAGCACATAGCCGGATTCGGTTTTGAATTTTGGGGGATCGATTTTACACTTTTCCATCACATGTGGACATCTGTCAATAAATCGGCACCCAGGTTTTGGATCAAGTAGATTTGGAGGACTGCCAGGAATGTACTTTGGTTTTTCGGTTCCGCGCAATCTAGGAATTGATTGAATCAATGCTTGGGTGTACGGATGCTTTGGTTTTTCAAATATCTCGTGCGATGTTCCAAATTCGATCATTTTACCTCCGTACATTATTCCAATTTTTTCGCAAATTTCTGAAATCGTTGACAGATCATGGGAGATTAGCATGATTGACATTCCCTCTTTTTTTAGACCTTTGAGCAGATTAAGAATTTGCGCCTGAACGAGCACATCCAACGCCGTAGTTGGTTCATCTGCAATCATAATTTTTGGTCTTAAGAGCAATGCCATCGCAATAACTACGCGCTGTTTCATTCCACCGCTTAGTTCGTGAGGATATTTTTGCAAGACGTCTTCTTTGAGGCCCACAGAGCGCATCGCCCACACCATAGCATCAGAATGATTTCCATCAAAGCCATGCTGCTTTAGAATGTCAGACAGTTGCTGCGACACAGTAAACACGGGATCAAGGGAGTTCATTGCCCCCTGAAACACCATGGATATTTTTTTCCAGCGCTGTTTTTTATCGAATTCTTCTTCAGATAGATCCAAGATAGAATCGCCATCTGCTATGATCTTGCCAGAGATTATTTTTCCGCCCGGGATCATTCGAATTATTGACATTCCAAGGGTGCTTTTACCACAGGCGCTCTCACCCGCAATTCCAAGGGATTCACCATCTTCCAAATTGAAGCTAACGTCTTCTACTGCATGCACATGACCGTTTTCGGCGATATAGTGAGTGTTTAGATTTTCCACTATCAGAAATTGCGCCATACTGTTAACTCCTTGCATAGATAGCAAAGAGGAGCATTTAACTTTAGTTCGCCTAATCAGTTAGAATAAAGAGATGAAAATCAACAATGTTATTTGTAAGATCATCAATTGATTTAGTTATTCTTGCCGCACGAATTGATCAGCAGGATATTTTTGTACTCACGTGTCTTCTTATCAATTCGGAGAGAAATTCAGTTGACCATGGTTTTTCCAACAAGTAAATTGCACAGGCAGATTTTACTTCCTTCCACCGTGCATGATCAGCAAAACCCGTCATCATGATGATGTTTGCATTTGGAGCTTTTGCCCTTATGGCAAAAAACGCATCATATCCATCCAGCACCGGCATCTTCACATCCATGAACACAAGATCTGGAGCATATTTTTCAAATTGTGATATCGCTTCAAGTCCATCAGATGCCGAAATTGGATTATAGCCTAACTTTGTTATCACTTGTGACATAATATTGAGAAGATCGGCATCGTCATCCACAAGAAGAATGTTTTGTTTTTCCACGAGTATGTCAGGTTATCACCCATATAGGTTTGGGGTATTTGAGAACAATAAAACAATTTATCAGAATAGGCGACAATAATTCGATAAAAAAGGAGGGTTAGATGCAAATACCACACATTAATTGCAAATATGTGTAGAAAGGTAGGAATGTAAGAATATTAGATAATGTTAAGTCAAACTAGGATAGTCAATAATTAAGTGAAGAAGCAAATAGTGAAGAAACAAGATAATTTAAAAATTGATATTACCAATCTTAAACAGTCCCAAAAAGATGCAATCGAGAATAACAATATTGAAAAAATAAATTTTCTAAAAGAAGAGTTGGAGACTGCAACTAATCGGATACACAAGCAAAATGCAGAGCTGGAAAAATCTGCGAAATTATCCGCAATAGGTTTGTTGTCAAGTCAAATTGCTCATGATCTCAGATCACCCTTAGCGATAATCGAATCAGCACTGTGGCTGCTTAGACAAAACAACCTAACCGAAGAACAAAGCGACAAACTTCACGCGATAGACAGGGCTATCAATAAAATGAAAAGCGAGATAGACAGGACACTGAATTTTGTGAGAAACACCCCATTAGAGATAGAGTTGTGTTTGATTTCAGATATTATTCAATCCACGCTTTCAAACATCAATTTACCCAAATCTGTAAAAATAAAAACCATTAATTGTGACGTGAAGGCGCATTGTGATCCCAAAAAACTAGAAATTGTATTTACAAATTTATTCAATAATGCATCTGAGGCAATGAGCAAATCAGGCGACATAACTATCGAAGTATTAGAAAACCAAAATTCAACCATAATTAAAATACAGAATTCTGATCCCACTATTCCCAAAGAGGTATTACCAAAACTATTTGCGCCGCTATTTACCACCAAAAGGAACGGAACCGGACTTGGACTTTCAAGCTGCCGAAGCATCATAACACAGCATGCCGGAACAATAACTGCAAGTAGGGATCCAACTGTTTTTACTATTAACATACCAAAGAATTTATCGTCTATTGCTGAAAATGAATAATTTTTCAAGACAGTACAAAAACTGAAACTAGTTATCATAATTCAAGAAATAAAAAAGAGATTATTGGTTTTCTTGCGGAACTTCTGGAATTTCAGACCAGTTTTGTTGTGGCATCATTTTGCCAAAGTGTTCGCCAGAATGACCAAACTTTTTCATAAAGCCGCCATGTCCAAATCCATTCATTCCCTTAAAGTCAATTCCTTCGGATTTGTACAAGACTTTGCCGTTTCCTGCATCAACTATAACAAAATAGCTAGTCTCAGATGCAGTATCAAGAACACAAAACGTGTACACCAGGAATCCTTGTTCAATTCCAATGTGTCCGCTTACTACGGAGCCGTTCGTCACCTCTTTTTGGGCAATGGATGCAGCGTTAGAAAATGACGTGTTTGTGTTTTTGTCGACATAGTCCTTCATGGTCTGCTTTACGTTAACAGAGCCAGCAATCTCAGGCATTTTGGAGCCAGCACTTGAAGCTGCCTCCGCCAGATGGGTGCCAAATGCAGTAAATGCAACTGCCAATAGACCCATCCCGATTACGGCAAATGCCAGTTTTTTGTTGCGTAAGGATATCATCATAACATGATACTAATTTTGTATTAAAACAGTTGTTTACCTAAGTTAGGTAACAATGTTACCACATGCTTAATTTAAAAAATCCGAAGTTAACCTATTGGCAGATGTTGGGGCGGTCTTGGGCATAGGGAATACCATACAAGGCATGACATCTGCAAGCTATGCGCTTGATATACAAAATGTCTCAAAGGTGTACGAGTCGGCAGCAGGGAGGACGGTCGCGCTAAGTAAGATAAACTTTTCAATCAAACAAGGCGAGTTTGTTTCAATTGTTGGGCCGTCAGGTAGTGGTAAGTCCACATTACTGAATTTGATTGGAGCGCTTGATAGGCCCACTCGAGGAAAGGTCCTAATTGGAGGGATAGATGTTTTCTCACAAAACGATTCTAAAATAGCATACATTCGAAACAGGCTAATCGGCTTTATCTTTCAGTCATATAATTTAGTGAATCGAATGAGCGTACAGAAAAACGTTGAGCTTCCTGCCATAATATCAGAAATGGATTTAGCAACTAGGAGAAAAATCGCCCTAAAGATTTTAGAAATACTAGGAATTGCAGACAAGGCAAAGCAGAAACCGTATAACCTGTCAGGCGGACAACAACAAAGAGTAGCAATTGCACGCGCATTGATAAACAATCCAACAATAATTCTTGCAGACGAGCCAACTGGAAATCTTGACACAAAAACAGGACAAGAAATATTTGATCTTCTCAAGATGTTATCTCATAAATTTAGAAAGACGATAATCATGGTCACACATAATCAAGAGCTGGCAGCAGCATCAGACAGAATAATCCGTATAGTTGATGGGAGGGTAGAATCAGATGCAAGTACATAACATGTCAAAAATATTACCCGCGGCGTTGTGCGTTATGTTAGTTTTACCAGTATTTGTAACACCTGCTCACGCAATAGATGGCTGTAATACCACGATGACTACAAAGATAGATCAGCTTTACCAGGGGCCAGTATTTCTTGATGCATATTGGACAGAGTCGAGTCAGTCATTAAATACGGATTCTGCAGACATAACAGAGCGAGAGGTAGGACCTGCAGAGGGCAAGGTAACACTTGCAGTTGTTTTTCTAAACAGAAGCTTACTTGACATCAGTGCAATATCGGGATTTCTATCAATGCCTCCAGGATTTGAGGCATCAGGTACCAGCATGTACACAGATTCAGAGGCAATAATGAGCGCAAATGGAAAGCGGGTAGGATTCAATGCGCCGGCAGTTGCCACATATGATGCAACAGTTGCTGCAAAGTCATCATTTACACTATACTTTGACATAGACATCACAGACAAGGCCAAGGTCGGCACTCAGATGTCAAGACTGGTACTACAGTATTATCTGACAGATAAGCCTGGTTTGTGCACGTCGGCGCTGATCATATTTCCTCTCGTATTGTCTGGCAAGACCATTTTAGATATAACAACTGATGACAACTATCTTACCCCAAAAGTTCCAAACAAAGTAAACATTTCCATAGTAAACAAAGGAACAGCAGATGCGACAGGAGTAGTTGCAGCAATTGTTGGTCTTGGCGACTCAGGTACCCGCAGCCAGAACAATGATGACGGGTCAGTGGTATTGCAGTCATCTGATACGGAGATTATCAATCTTGGTGACAAGGTCTTCAACATTGGCACCATACCGGTAAACGGAACCGTAAACGTAAGCACAGTCATATTTCCCGGAAGCGAAGCGGCAGGGACTGTGCAAAACATGAACATTCAGCTAATTTACGGGAACGCGCACGGTGATAGTCAAAATATCATAATCGGGACAGGTCTGGTCATACTACCAAATCCAATGGACACGTCAATTAATGTCGCATATGAAAATACACATGATTCGTACATTCTGACTGCAGAAAAGCTTGAAGATCTTAATCTCATAGTTACAAATAACAGCCCAACCCTGCTGTCAGACGTCATCGTATCAATTGTGCCCCAGTCCACATCCATTACCATGGTTGGCGATTCCAAGTGGACCATATCTTCACTAGAACCAGACGAACAAAAGAAAATATCAGCCAAGGTTATTGCCGCAAAAAGCATGATTTCAACGCCTACTTCGTTCACAGTAAATCTAAACTATGTCTCAGAGGGAGAGGAGAAAGCAGATGCTCTAAACCTTGGCGCGTTCATAACTGGTGACATAAATCTTCAGATATTTGACGTCACGATAAACTATGTTGGAGATACACCAAATATTGTAGGCAGCGTACTAAATCAGGGAAACACGAATGCATTGTACACAAGTGTGGAACTGATATCGCCAAAACAGAACAAAAATGGCACTATCTCACCACAGTACATAGGAGACGTATCTTCAGATTCATCCATACCGTTTAGCATACCAGCACCAGACTTGCTTAAAAAAGGGACAAATCCATTGACATTCAAAATATCATATGCGGACAATCTGAAGAACTTCCATGACGCCATATTTGAGAGCCAGGTAAACTTTGAACCAAAGATAGACAGGCAGGAGCGGAAGCAGGGAGGACTGGACATGCAATTACTAATTCCAATCATAATTGCAGGAGCTGCCATCCCAAGTGCCATAGTAATAATCAAAAAAAGAAAAAAACCAGCACATGTAAACCAGTCAAACTTTGAGAGCGAGATCGATGCCTTGCTTGACGAACACTCTAAAAAGTCAGAAGATAAAAAATGAGACTAGACGACACAATAATGCTTTCCTGCAACGCATTAGCTGACAGAAAGGTGCGGACAATCCTCACCATATTGATGGTAGTAGTAGGCAGTAGCCTAATTGTCGTATTAAGTGGACTGAGTGCAGGTCAAAGCGAATTCATAAAAAATCAGCTAAACCAGCTTGCACCAGAGGTGTTGTATGTAAATCCAGGACAACAGTCATTTCGCGGAGATTCATCGCCTGCATCAATCATATTAAACGACGTAGTGATAAATCGAATCAAGGCAATGCCTTTTGTCAAAGATGTGATTCCCCAATATCGCGGATCTGTTCAGCTAAATTCTCAGGGAAACATAATAAACACAAGCGTCCTTTCCATGAATCCGGAAAAAATCTACTCCATCATACCAAAGGCAGAGTTTGAAGAGGGCTCGCTGCTAAAACCAAACGACGCATCAGCCATACTAGTTGGGTATAACGCTGCAAACCCACCAGGAAAGGCAACGCCAATCATCGCAGTCGGACAGTCAGTGCGGACAACATTTTCATTTGTTGATTCAAATGGGAATAGTCAGCAGGAAGCACGAACCTTTGTAGTAAGTGGAATAATCAAGCTTACCGGCACAAATCAGATTGATGATGCCGTTATAATAAACCAAGTTGGCGGTGCGGCACTATTGCACAAGACCGGACGATATGACAGACTAGTAGTGGTCGCCCAGTCGGCAGAATCAGTTGACACGGTTCAGCAGGAGATAACTGCGCTATACGGCAGTACAATTGGAATTGTTGCGCCAAGGGCCATTCTGGCATTGCGTGAGCAGTTCACCAGTGGAAATAATGCGTTTATACTTAGTGTCGGATTTGTCGCGCTAATAGTAGGCGCAGTTGGAATTGTTACCACGCTGTACACATCAGTTACAGAAAGAATTCGGGAAATAGGCACTATCAAGGCAATCGGTGCACAGAACCCGACAATTCTTTCTCTGTTTTTGGTTGAGGCATTATTGATTGGCGTAATCGGGGCAAGTCTTGGATTACTTGTTGGAATAATTGGTGGATATGCGTTTGGCTCTGCGTTTTCACCCCAAATTCCAGGTGCAAGAAGTACAAGCATTGTCCCAATCTTTCTTGGAATTGACCTGTTGAAAATTTGGCTGCTATCTGTCGTATTGAGCGTCGGTGCCGGAATTTTTCCAGCGTGGAAGGCATCAAGAATGTCACCGATGATTGCACTAAGGAGAGAATGAATCTTTGAAATACCATTCTACGTATTCTACGATCCATTATGTAATGTCATTACATAATAACGATAAAGACCACTAGTTACATGAAGTCGATTTGATTCACGGATATAGAGACAGAATTTACATAAGAAAGGATATTTTGTTAAAGCTCTACGAGCATGGGCGGCTTAACCAAAGCAAGCTCATGAGCTATTGCGGTCTAAACAACGTAAAGCATCGGGAGATTCTGGATGGCATGGTAAAAAACGGCCTCATCACCAGAGAGAACATTCCTTGGGGGAACAAGATGACCATAATTTACTCAATTTCTGAAAAAGGCAGAAACATTCTACAGACTATTTTTGGCCCATACGAGGAATTATTCCCAAGAAAGGAGGCAGAAGATGAGTAACAATGTTACTAGACTGTTTTTATGCAAAAGAATCTGGGGTAAGACACAATGAGTGATTCGGACAAGAACATCTTCAAGATAATGGACGGCATAATCAGCCAGCTAAACAAGACAAAAAAGATGTTCATTATAATGATTTTGACGGTAATGATACTGCCGCCGATGATGTTTCTGATAACTAGTGCGATTTTCGACCCACCATTTGAACAGGGGCAGCGAATGGAGCATCCAGGCAAGCCGTTTTTCTCCCTAAGACACATACCGTTGCTAATTTCGCTAGTATGGCTTGGAATTGGAATTCGCCAGTGGCTAGTGTTGTCAAAATGGACCAAAAAGTATTCCAAATACAAAGAAGAGCAAGACAAGATAGACAAGCAGTTTGACGACGATGACGAAGAAAAGCATCCATCATAACATTACACCAGCATAGAATTAGACAAAAATGATTCAGTTTAGGGATATGTGGATTCCCATAAGTTTATCTTTAGTTTCATTGTGAACCCGATTTACTTGCAAGTTCCAATATGTAATTTTGATGCAAAAAACGCAATCCTGTGCCCCCAGTGTGAGTCAAAGGTTGAATCGGGCCAGCTGACAAAGGCAGATGTGGACGCATCGATAAAGCTGGCAAAGCTTGCAAAAACAAATTCAGAGATAGACAAGTTTACCCTGTTTTCATGCAGGGAGGTATCAAACGATTTTGTAATATATTTATCAAAAACGGATATTGACACCATCAGACAGAGCAGAGTGCTCTACAGGACGCTGCAAAACGAGTTCTCAGGCAAGATTTGGATTGTAGAGTCAGAGGCAAACGATAGGAAGTTTATCGAGGACTTGTTCTTCCCAACCAGGATTTTATCAATAAACGTGGTTTGGGTTCCAGGCGGAATCCAGAAGACCAAGGTAATCGTGTCTGGAAAATGGACTGCAAAGTTCCCAATAGATACAAACCAAGTCATAAACATTGTAAAACAGGTACGCCAGTTGGACATAGTAATAGAATTTGAGGACAGTAAGAGAAAATGAAATTCAAGAAAACACACAACATTGACGAAATATCGGCAAGCATGGAAGGACAAAGCGTCGTAATCGGCGGATGGGTCGAAGACCTCAGAAAGCTTGGAAAACTGACGTTTTTGACAGTACGCGATGTCACAGGTTTGGCGCAAGTGATTGTCAAGGATTCGTCCATGGTTCCAGAGGATCTTACGAGGCAAAGCGTCATCATGGTACAAGGCACAGTACAAAGCACCAAAGCACGCGATTTCACATTTGAGATCAAGGCAGACGGTGTTGACATCCTGACAAAGGCAGTCCATCCACTGCCAATCGATCCTATAGGAAGACTAGAAAGCAACATCGACAATCGGTTAAACGCCAGGGCGCTTGATCTTCGAAACCAGCGGGTTGCCGCGATTTTTAAAATACGACATCATGTGTTGTCATCACTAAGAAAAATACTGACAGAGAAAAAATTCATCGAGATCACCACTCCAAAAATAATCGGCAGTGCAAGTGAGGGCGGAGCTAATTTGTTTTCATTGGAATATTTCGGCAAAAAGGCATACCTTGCCCAAAGTCCGCAACTATACAAAGAGCAATTGACGATAGGATTAGAGCGGGTCTTTGAGATTTCATCATTTTATCGTGCAGAAAAATCCCACACTGGCAGACACCTAAGCGAATTCACAAGCATCGACATAGAGGCGGCATTCTTTGATTATACCGATGTTATCGAAGTGCTAGAAGATTTGGTGATTGCAGTATTTTCAGATGTCGTACAAAAATGTAAATCGGAGTTGGACATTCTGGAGAGAAAACTAGAGGTTCCAAAAAAGCCGTTTGACAGAATCACGTACACCCAAGTGTTAGGCGAACTAGAAAAAGCAGGAATAAAGCTTAGCTTTGGCGATGACCTGCTAGACTCGCATTTGAAAATAATTGGAGAGAAGCATCCAGGATTGTTCTTTTTACTTGATTGGCCGATGAGCCTCAAGCCATTTTACATTCATGAAAAAGACGAGGATCCCAAATTATCCCGTTCATTTGATTTGCAGTATGGCTACTTGGAACTCTCTTCTGGCGGCAGGCGACTGCACGATCCTGCCAAGCTTAGATCCCGCATTGCCGAGCAAGGGCTGGATCCTGCAAGCTTTGAGGATCATCTAAAGTCATTTGACTGGGGAATGCCGCCTCATTCTGGGTGGGGAATGGGCCTAGACAGACTGATGACAGTCATAGTTGGAATAGACAATGTTCGCGAAGTTGTGCTATACCCACGTGATCCAGACAGGCTGAGTCCATAAAAAAGTTAAATCCGAAAACCAGTGTCATGACATGATGGGAATCTGCGAGTTTTGTGATTCCAAGTTTGGCGACAAGGAATGCTATTTTTGCCAAAGGCAGGTGTGCACGTCTTGCATGACAGATGACCGCACCAGATGCAAAAAATGCTACATTGCCAAAAAAAGGCTGAGCTGGAAGCAAATCATAAAGAAGAACAAGATTATTGTTGGCTTTGTTGCATTTGTCTGGTTTTATGCGGTGTTTCCAGGCCCATTGATTCCAGGATTGCATGAGGGGTATTACGTGGTGTTTGTGATTGCAGCTGTAGTGTGCATGATACCTTTGTGCCTGATGATGTTTTTTTGGTCGATTAATCCGCCAGCGTCTGATGTCAAATAGTTAGCACTAGTTGATATTCTTGCAATGATTTTTAAGTGAAAGGCGCACTATATTACCCGAGGAAAAATGCAAACACAGATTCAAAACAAACTATCGTCACGAGTGTGGTTTACCGCGTTAGGAATTGCGGTATTTTCCGTGCTTGTCATGACAACCATCATCCCAATTGCATACTGGCTGCCAGTCAATGTGACAGAGAAGGCCACAGTGATTGCAGTGACAGAGAAGGGATGTGTTGTTGAGGGGAGCTATGGATACCCAGTGACGGTTGCAGACTGTAGCGCAAAGCCTGGCGAAACCATCGAGGTTTCATACAACATGCCGGCAATAGTAAACAGTCAATACATGCAGCGAGTTCAGGCAAGATCATCATATGTAATGCCCTGAGCTCAACTTTTTATTAATTATCTAACTGAAAAACACATTGCCAAAGGAAGAATCAAACACTACAGTGACGAGATGATTTCCTTTGTAAATTCCGATGTGGTCTTTGTACCGCCAATGTCGCGAGTCTTTATTCCCTTGTTCACCACACCATATACGGCAGATTCCAGTTTCTTGGCCGCCTCAAAACACTTTGGATCATTATGTTTTGAGCCTAGCCATTCCAGCATCATCTTTGCAGACAAGATAAAAGAAGATGGGTTTGCGATTCCTTTTCCCGCAATGTCAAATGCAGCACCATGAACTGGCTCAAATAATGCAAAATTATCCCCAATGTTTGCAGCTGGCGCCATACCAAGTCCGCCCACCACTTCTGAAGACTCGTCAGATAAAATGTCTCCAAATAGGTTAGTGGTAACAATAACATCGAAGGTCTCAGGTCGTCTGATCAAATTCATTGCGCATGCGTCAACATACATCTGATCAAACGACACATCTGGGTACGATTTTGCGACGTCTGAGCAAACCCTAGAGAACAAGCCGTCTGTCTTTCTCATGACATTTGACTTGTGAACACATGTTACGCGTTTTTTGCCATTTCTTATTCTTGCGGTTTCAAACGCATATTTGGCAATCTT
The DNA here is from genome assembly GCA_964449865.1 of uncultured Candidatus Nitrosotenuis sp. Classification (GTDB taxonomy): domain Archaea; phylum Thermoproteota; class Nitrososphaeria; order Nitrososphaerales; family Nitrosopumilaceae; genus Nitrosotenuis. Next base: position 51,376 of record CAYVBR010000013.1, on the reverse strand, counting down.
TGCAGATGCCTTTTCAGAAATAATCCTAAATGCAACTGCGGCACCCTGCACCTCAAACTCCTGCCCAGTGTACAAGTCCTCCGTGTTTTCCCGGACAATCACCATGTCGATTCCATTCTTTAGTGCGTTCATACCAGGATATGATTTGGCAGGCCGGATATTTGCATACAAATCAAGCATTCTTCGCAATACCACGATCACGTCAGCTGCGGATTCACCTACTGGTGCCTTCATGCACACGTCAGATTTTCTGATTGCATCTAGCGTCTGATCAGGCAAGGCCTTCCCAAATTTTTCTAACGCAATATCGCCAGCAAGTAGTTTTTCTACACTAAACTTGACATCCAATTTATCATGGATTGTGTTTAAGACAGAAATTACGGATTCAGATAGCTCAGATCCAATACCATCACCAGTAATTAATGAAATCTTGTACATGACTAGTCGTTAAACCTAGTTTCCAATCTTTTTTTGTTTTAGTGTTTTCTTGAGCATTATTCTGTTAATCCCATCAATCATTGCCTGAACGCTTGTAGTGACAATGTCTTCACCAATCGACTTTGCAGAAGACATGTTGCCAAATGCGTCTTCCACCTTTATCGTCACCTCACACAATGCGGCAGATCCGCCTGAAATAGAGTCAAGCTTGTACTCTTTTACTCTGACTTTGGCAATCTCGCCTGTGATTTTTTGGATTGCGTTTAGTGCAGCGTCGACTGGCCCCACACCATAATCAGTTCCAACATAGTCGGTGCCATCGATGTTTAGCTTTACAAACGCGTATGGCATTGTTCCAATTCCAGTAGATACTGAAAACCCGGTTAGCTGTACGATTCGTTTTATTGCGTGCTCTCCGAGAATTTCGTTTGCAATCGAAAGTAATTCTACATCTGTGATGTGTTTTCCCTGGTCACCTATTCCCTTTACCTTGTCTAGTATCAATCGGAGCTGTGCCTCGTTTGGCTTTACGCCATATTCCTCAAGCATTGCAGAGATACCGTGTATTCCAGCATGTTTTCCAACCTGCATCCACCTAGTACGGCCGACAAGCTCCGGGCTGATTGGCTCATACGTGAGAGGGTTGCTCAATATTCCATGGGTGTGAATTCCAGACTCGTGGCCAAATGCGTTTTCACCGACAATTGCCTTGTTTGGCTGCACGGTAATCCCAACTAGATTTGACACATATCTTGATGTCTCATACAATAGTTTGGTCTTTATTCCAGTCTCCCATTTTTGCTCAAACGGCAAGCATTGTAACGCCATTACAAGTTCCTCAAGTGATGCATTTCCTGCCCGCTCACCTATTCCGTTAATTGTAACGTGTGCACATTGTGCGCCTGCCTGAATTCCAGAAATCGCGTTTGCCACTGCCAATCCAAAGTCATTATGACAATGAACGCTCACTGGCAAGTGAGACGCGGCAATCGCGTCTTTTGTTATTTGTGCCATGTATTGTGGCGTGGCATATCCAACGGTATCTGGGATGTCCACCCTGTCCGCTCCCGCTTTTGCAACTTCGGAAAATACTCGTTTTAGAAATTCACGGTCTGATCTTGTCGCGTCTTCTGCTGAAAATTCCACCTGCAACCCATGCGCCTTTCCATATTCGACTGCCTCAATTGCCTTTGCAAGTGCCTCGTCTCTAGTCATCTTTAGCTTGTACTGTAAGTGAATGTCAGATGTCGCAATGAAAGTGTGGATGTAGTTTAACCCACATTCAATTGCCGCATCTATGTCTTTCTTGCTTGTCCTGGCAAGGCCACAAATCTCTGCAGAAAGGTTTGCCTTTGTTATTAGCTTAATTGCTTGCTGTTCCCCATCAGATATTATAGGAAATCCTGCCTCTATTGCATCGACTCCAAGTTCGTCAAGTTTTTTTGCAATCGAGAGTTTCTTCTCAGGAGATAGTGCAACACCTGGTGTCTGCTCTCCATCTCGCAATGTAGTATCGAAAATTCTAACTCTCAATCTCCGCCCCTCTGTAATGCTGCAACTCCGGTTTTCGCCATGTCCAAAATATCGTATTTTGATAACAATTCCTGAAGGTTGTCTATTTGATCAGGAGTAGCAGTTAGCTCAAGCATGATGGAATCTTTTCTTGCATCATGAATTTTTGCCCCAAATGAATTTGCAATGTTGTTTATTTCCATGGTATCTGACGCCTTTGAAACTTTCACTCTAAATAAGACCAATTCTCTATATACGGTTTTTTTCTCATCTAGGCGCTTTACCTCTATTGTGTCAATCATTTTATCAAGCTGCTTTACAATTTGCTCAATTTGTTTTTCATCGCCTATGGTGGTGATTGTCATCTTGGAAAACTCGGGGTTTTGCGTTGTTCCAACTGAGATACTATCTATGTTAAAGTTTCGTGACCTGAAAAGATGTGTCACCTTAAAGAGGATTCCCGGTTTGTTTTCAACAAGTATTGAAAGTATTGCCCACATTTCAAATCCCTACGATGGTAATATCATGTCCTTAAGTGAGGTACCAGGTGCGACAAATGGGAGCACGTCTTCTTCTGGATCAATTGGAATATCGATTACGGTTGCAACGTCACTCTTTAGTCCTGCCTTGATTGCATTGCCCAATTCGTCGAGGTTTCCCACCCGGATTCCCTGTGCCCCATACGATTCTGCCAATTTCACATAGTCAGGACAGTGTTTTTGATCAACGCCAATCATCCTTCTATCATAAAAGGTCCTCTGCCACTGGGCAACCATTCCCAAGGTGTAGTTGTTTACTAGAAATACAATCACAGGCAAATTATCAAGAACAGATGTTGCCAACGAGTTCTCAGTCATGTTAAAGCTCCCATCTCCTGCAATGTCCACCACCGGCAAGTCAGGCCTTGCAGTTTTTGCTCCAATCGCTGCAGGGAATCCCCATCCCATAGTTCCAAGGCCAGTTGAGCTAAAGAAGGTACCAGGATGGATCACATCATAAAATAACGATGCCCACATTTGGTGCTGTCCTACCTCGGTTGTGACAATCGATTGGTGCGGCAATACCTCACGCAATTTTCTCAAGATTTTTGCCGCAGTGAGCTCGCCCGGATGTAGCTTCAAGTTTTGCTTCCAGTATTCTTTTACCTCAGTCACGTGTTCAAACCATACGTTGTGTTCTGACTTTTTAGTTGCCTTTTGAAGTAACAATCTAAGAAATATTCTCAATGAGGCCTTGACATCACCAACTACTGCAACACTCGTAGTTTGGTTCTTGCCTATCTCAGCTGGGTCCACATCAAGGTGGATGATCTTTAGGTGCTTTTCAAATTCAGTAAACGTTCCTACTGATCTGTCAGAGAATCGAGTTCCGATTGCAAGGACACAGTCTGCTTCTGCCATTATTTTATTTGCCTCGGCGTGACCGTGCATGCCTATTGGACCTACAGACAACGGATGGGTTTCTGGAAATGCACCTTTTCCTTTGAAGGTTGATACGACTGGAATCATCAGCATTTCTGCAAGAGACTGTAACTCGGCAAATGCTCCAGAAATTATTACACCCCCGCCTGCCAAAATGACAGGCTTGCTTGACGATAACAATAACGTGATTGCTTTTTCTATTGCAGTAACGTCTGGATCAGTCCATGGGTGATATCCCCTAATTTTGATTTCATCTGGGAACTCCATTGGGGCTTCATTTTGCTGTACATCCTTTGGAATGTCAATTAGTACGGCGCCAGGACGACCCGTCTCTGCAATGTAAAATCCTTTTTTGATCACAGTAGGTATTTCAGATGCATGCCTTGGCTGAAAAGAATATTTCACAACGGGGTTTGCAATCCCGATAATGTCGCTTTCCTGAAACGCGTCGCGTCCAATCATGTTTACAGGCACTTGGCCAGTAATTGCAACCATTGGGGAGGAGTCTGCCTGAGCAGTTGCAAGTCCGGTTATGATGTTAGTTGCACCTGGCCCCGAAGTTGCAAAGCAAACGCCGGGTTTTCGGCTAACTCTGCCAAACCCATCTGCCATGTGTGCAGCTGATTGTTCGTGTCTGACAAGTATGTGACGGATATTACTTTTGTACAACTCGTCGTACATCGGTAGGTTTGCACCTCCCGGTAGGCCGAAGACTTCCTTAACACCTTCCTTTTCCAATGCTTTCATTAATGCGCGAGCGCCAGAGATTGTTTCCATAAATTATTCACCTAAAAAATTGGCTGTAGTATAAATTTACAGCACCAGCTCGACCAGCAGCAGAACCGTAGGGGCAGTCGAACTGTAAATTGTCATATTCAGTGGTTAACACGGATTTTAGCATTATAAACATTACCTTATAGATTCTCAAAAACTGCAGTTGACTTTTTGGTTTAGAATGTCCACGCAGGCATAATGCTTAAACCCCGTATGTTCCAAGCAAAAGCGATTTTGTCAGACAGAGAAGAAATCATCAAAATAATTGAAACTTTTTTTGAAGTTGGAAAAACAAAAGACTTGACTCCGTTGAGGGAGATTCAGCTTGACGACAATAGTTTTTCCAGTTTTAGTGACGTTCCACCGTATGATCTGAAGGACTTTAAGACCACCATATCGCTAGAGGAGTTGCGGTTTATCAGCATATCAGATTATGATCACAAAATAAGAAATCCAAAGATCAGTGTCTTTGGAGACGTGGCAGTAGTCGCGTTTGAGCTGACACAGAAAGGAATGCTAGTAGACAACAAGGCGTACACTGGAGAACACATCTTAATTGACGGCAGAGCCACGTTTGTCCTGATAAAAAAGCCAACATGGAAGATAGTTCACATTCACCTATCTAGAGTTCCGTAACTAGAACAGAGAATAAAATTTAGAAAATACTATTGCGGTTTTGCGGCAGCCGGTGTCGGTTGTTTTTTCGGTTCTGATTTCTGTGGCTTTGGTTTTGGCTGTTGCTGTGGTTTTGGCTGTTGTGGTTTTTGTGGTGGTCGTTGTTGGTTTTGCTGTGGCTTTTGTTGTGGACGCTGTTGCTGATTCTGCGGACGTTGCTGGTTTTGTTGAGGTCTTTGTTGATTTGGTTGTGGCTTTTGCGAGTTTTGCATTTTTCCTGGGAAACTCTGTGAAGGGTTATTTCTTACAGGGTATTCCTTACAGAGCTTTTTGAATAACTCGTATGCTTGGTTGAGGTTATAGTTAGAGTGAACTATTGCTCTGACTGCGCGAATCATTGGGATTGGATATTGGGATTGCCAAATGTTTCTACCCATGTCGACTCCCGCTGCGCCTGCCTTGATTCCGTTGTATGTCAATGCCAGTGCGTCGCGTTCTGGAATCTTTGGTCCGCCTGCAATTATTACAGGTACTGGGCAGCTGTTTACAACTTTTTCAAAGTTATCACAATAGTACGTCTTGACAATATGTGCGCCAAATTCGGCTGCAATTCTGCACGACAGTGAGAGATATCTTGCGTCACGTTTCTCCAGTTCTTTTCCTACGGCAGTAACTGCCAGAACGGGTAGTCCGTATTCTTCTGCTTCATTTACCAGATTTCCAAGACTAACCAAAGAATTGTGCTCATATTTTGCACCTACAAAGATTGACATTGCAAGTGCGCTTGCGTTAATTCTAACTGCATCTTTTACGCTTGTCGTGATTTTCTCATTTGAGAGATCCTCTCCAATTATGGATGAGCCGCCTGAAACGCGTAGCACTATCGGAACTGGGAAATTAGGATCTACTGATGTTCTAACAATTCCCCTTGTTACCATCAACGAATCACAATACTTCAGTAAAGGACTAATTGTTCGCTTTGGAACTTCAAGCTTCTCTGTCGGTCCTAAAAAATAACCATGATCTATGGCAAGCATTACGCCCCTGTTGTTAGAAGGCTTGATTATGCTTGCAATTCTGTTTTTTAAACCCCAATCCATTTCTATTCACTCTCAAAAATTTTGAACCCTTCTTAATCTTTTCTAGTTGGTGATGATTATTTTCATTGCATTTTCACCAGTATGAGCGTGCTCAAAGGCCTTTTGTGATTCAGACAGGGCGTATCTATGTGTAATCAGTTTTTTCACATCCACCTTGCCAGAAGCAATTAGATCAAGGGATTGTTTTGTATCATGATCGGATGCGGCATAGCTTGGAACTAGTGTTAGTTCCTTAGAGTAAACCACGCTCATGTCAATATCCATTGTAGCGCCCTTTGATGGGACACCAAAGAGGACGACTGTGCCACCTTTTCTGGTACACAGTATGGCATCAGACACTGCACGCAGACTTCCAGTTGCCACAATCGAAACATCCACGCCTTGGTTTTGTGTGTCAGACAGGAGTTGCGGAATAGAGATTGGGTTTCCAGACGTCAGAGTAGTGACCCCAAAGGATTTTGCAAAATTTAGCCTAAACTCATTTACATCAAAGCAAAAGACTCTGCTAAACTCATTTGCCTGGGCAAGCATCATGTGCATTATGCCAGTAGGCCCAGTTCCAAAGATTGCCGCAGTGTCGCCTTTTTTGAACTGGAATTTGTTCCAAGCCCTAACACAACATGCCAGTGGTTCTATCATCGCGGCCTCGTCAAATGACATGGAATCAGGGATTTTCAAGACACCGCCATGCTCCACATTCCATTCTGGAACCACGTATTCTTCAGATAGTCCGCATGGAGAAAGATTCGTCTCGTAGTATTTTGCGCACATTGTCTCGTTTCCATGTGTGCAAAAATGACAAGAATAACAAGGCACATGATGATGAGTAAAAACACGGTCTCCTTTTTTGAATTCCTTAACATTAGATCCCACATCAAGTATTATCCCAGCAGGTTCGTGCCCTAGGCGCATTGAAGGTTGTCCGTATTTTCCAAACACTTTTTCGACATCAGAACCACAGATTCCGCAAGATTTCATTTTGATCAAAACATCTCCGGATCCAAGCGCAGGGTTCTGCACGTTGTCGACTTCAACTTTGGATGGACCTTTAACAAATGCAGCTTTCATTATGTTTTTTACAAGATTTTTGCCTATATGTACATTCATGAATTTGGAAAATTTGTGGAGAATTTTCAAACATTCCGTTCGATTCGAACATAAAATCAATTATTACAAAAATCAAACCCACAAGAGTAATGTCGCGATGGGACGAACCAGATAGATTTGACGACGAGGAAGAATCAAGATTATTGAAGAAATTCTACAACTATGTAGAAATTGAAAAAAAGGAAACTGCACGAAAAAAATTCCTCGAGGTTTCAGATAAAAAACGCCCAAGTGTTTGGGGGAACCGATTTGTGCTATCTGCCATAATTCAAGGCGCCGTCATTACGGGGCTCACTGTTGCGTTGATCCTAATTCAGGCAATCTTTGCAGAAACAAGCCCAATTGAATTCTTGTCATTATCCCTCAACGGCCCAGCTAAGTGGTTCTTTTTCGGTTATTTCATGTACATAACGCTAGTTGTTTCAATTGCAATTACTGCAATATTTTACAATCATCTTGAAACGAATCTGAATCGTCAGGTTCGAGGAAATAAAAAACAACTAGCGTGGGCGCAACTTGTCGGAATGAATGTCGGAGGAGCCGCAACTACAATACTCATGATGCTTGCAGGGTTAGTTGGGGCGGGGTTTGTCGACTTTGCCATTGGAAATGAGACTGCGAGTTCTGAAATCATGAATGCAGTGGAAATTCCAATAACGGGATTTGCACTTGTCTTCGCAGGCGGGATAATTGCAGGAGGTATCGCATATATTGGCACATACCTGCAGGGACCAAAAACAAGCAAACTGTCTTTTCCAGACGATAGAAAGTATGAAAGATTCTAGACTCCAAGAATTGTCTTGAGCATCTTTCTGTAATCCACTTCTTTCTTAGCGCTGCCAGCAGCAGGCAATGAGAACACAAGTGGTTTTGATTTTGTTGCACGCAGCTTTGTCAAATCAGTGTTTATTGGAGCGGAGATGTCATCACTTATCAGAACCAGCCCCACATCGGGATCATCAGCCAATTTTTTTATTTCTGAAAATGCCTCAGTTGGGTTTTCTACAACTATTCCCTGTACACCAGCTAATTGAAAACTTGTAACAAAAATTCTGCTACCAATGGTTACAATCTTCACAGTTAACAGTCTTTTTAATACCAATTTAACTTTTTTTGAGCCCAAACTGTAGGAAACCTTGATTTACCTTTGCAATTTAGAACATACATGTCAGAAATAGATACAACAAAAGACGTTTACCTTTTTACGCATGGAAGAATTGATTTGCAAACCAAATCAGTAGAAGCACTTGTAGCAAAAGGATTCTCAAAAGACAAAATACTTTCTGCATCACCAAACAAAGTAGGTAGTGTAGGGGACTACATGGCAATGCTTTGGATGCCACCAAATCCGGATCACATCAAAATTCAAAAAATCACCAAAGTTGATCCAGTAGAACCAGTAGGCATGATTGGATTATGGAAAGGCGTCTCAAAGGACGACATATCTACAATCCCGCTTTAATTTCCATTTTTGAAAACAACTTAGATTTTGACACTTAACAATGTGAAACAAAGGTTATATGTAAAAAGGCGCGGTTTTCAATATTGACAATAAAACTCGCATGCGCAGAATATGGTTTTGAATGTGAATTCGTTTTAGAAGGCAAGAAAAGCATCTCTTTGATCAAACAACTACGAGACCATATGGAAAGCGAACACGGTATCGAATATTCAGTTGATGCAGTAGTTCAGATGATAGTAAACAAGGGTCACTCACGAGACTCCATCAGAAACGAATAATCGCTCATAATTCGGATATCAGGCCAGACAGGAAATCAGAATATTCATCGTCAGAAAATTTTACGATTTCAATATTGTTTTCACTCTGAGCTAATTTGATAGAATCCAGATGATAGCATTGCTTTTTTCCCTTTAGCTTCCCAAAATAATATCCCTCACATGAGCAAAAGTCAAACTCTGGAGAAATCCAGTGTTCTTTGCCCATCCCAACAACTGTCCAGATTTGCCTCTTGCTAGGTTCAAACAGATGCAGTTTTACCCGTTTTTCTGAAACAATTACATCCGTTTTATTTTCTGTTTTCTCCACAAGAATTTAATCTCAAGTGAGTCGTATATTTTTGGTGGTACTAACCAAGATAGTTCCTTCTCAACCAGTCATGATACTTGAAGGTCAAAAGCGTCATCTGATAGCAACTGACCTACACATTGGATTTGAAAGCAATCTTGCGTCAAACCAGATCTTTATTGGGAAAAACAGCAGCGTCAATGAATCAATTGAACAGATATCATCAATTATTGAATCTGAGAATCCAGACGACCTGATTTTACTAGGCGATGTAAAATCAAGCATAAAGACCATCTCAAGAAACGAGTGGGATGAGGTTCCGCTGTTTTTAAAAAAACTACAAGAAAAAACAAACGTCATATTGATTCCCGGAAACCACGATTCCAACATACAAAAACTAGTGCCAGACGGAATAACCATGATTGGCTCACTAGGACTTGTAATTGAAAATACTTTGCTCACACATGGGCACACGATGCCGACAGAAAATTTTTCTCATGTAGATAAAATAATCATGGGGCACGTCCACCCCGTATTTTTTGAGGAAGACTCGGTACTAAACGGACAGCGGGTGTGGGTTTCATTGAAGACAGAAAAAGAAAAGATATTCCCGTCATCTTCGGGCGAAATAGAGATAACAATAGTCCCATCATTTAACAGGTATTTTTATGCGACAAGGAAAAAAACTTACAAGAAATCAATATCCCCAATCCTAGAGAGGATCAAGGGCTTTTCTTCTGCAAAAATTGCAACGCTAGACGGCACAATAATTGGCGACGAGTCACTTTTGTCCCAAGTAATTTAGAATGAGTCGTACGGTTCAAGTGCCCTTTTGGTGGTTTCGTTGGTATGAAGCCACTCTAGTGTTTTGACAAACGATTCTGCAAGTTCAGTCGTGGTAAGAACCGGAATTCCAAGCTCAGTTGCCTTTCTGCGGATTTGGAATTCATCGTAAAGCATGCCCACGTATTTTTCCAGAGTTGACGTAGACGGGATATTGATGATAAAGTTGATTTTGCGCTCATAGAGCAAATCAGAGATGTTTGGCTTTCTGTGTGGCTCGCTGATTTTATAGACAATCTCGACATCTTGAATATTTTTTTCAGACAAAAATTCTGCAGTGTGTTCTGTTGCAAGTATTTTAAATCCAAGATGCTTTAGAATTGCCATCGTTTGTAGCATTTTTTCCTTGTTTTCGGCGCCACCGATGGTAATCAGTGCAGTACCTTGTTTTGGCAAATTGTACCCAACAGAGATCAGTCCCTTGGCAAGTGCGTCGTAAAAGCTGTCGCCAAAGCACGCAGCCTCGCCAGTAGACTGCATTTCCACCCCAAGTACGATGTCTGCACCATCTAACTGCATAAATGAAAACTGCGGCACCTTGATTCCGTGGATTAGTGTTTTCTTCCACTTGTCTGAAGGTATGTTTGGCAGAGGTTTTCCAAGTACTGCGCGTGCCGCAAGGCTGATGAGATTTGTCTTTATCAGCTTAGATACAAATGGCATTGAGCGAGATGCCCGTATGTTTAGCTCAATTACGTAGACTTGATCATTATGGATTAGGAATTGTAAGTTGAACGGGCCCTTGATGTTAAACGATTTTGCAATTTTATTGGAATAATCAGTTATGGTCTCAACTTGCTTGTTGTTTAGACGCCATGGCGGGATTACCATCATAGCGTCGCCAGAATGAACGCCGGCAGCGTCAATGTGCTCCACAATTGCACCAATGATGACGTTCTTTCCGTCAGATACACCGTCCACATCAACTTCAAGCGAGTTTAGCATGAATTTTGTAATCACGACAGGATGATCAGGAGATAGAGTGGTTGCTTCCCCAACATACTTTGCAAGTTCTTCTTGTGACCACACCACCTTCATTGCAGCGCCACTTAACACGTAAGACGGCCTTACCAAAACAGGGTACCCTACCTTTATTGCAAAGGATTTTGCCTCAGAAAAGCTCGAAAATGCCTGCCACTGAGGCTGCTTTATGTGCAAATTGTCAAGGATTTTGCTAAATTTAGAGCGGTCTTCAGCGGTGTCAACATCTTCTGCAGACGTGCCCAAGAGGTGAATTCCAGCCTTTGCGAGTTGCGGTGTGAGATTGTTTGCAGTTTGACCTCCGACTGATGTTACCATGCCTTTTGGATTTTCAAAATCTGCAATGTCTAAAATTCTCTCGAGTGTGAGTTCTTCAAAGTACAGCCTACTGCAAATATCATAGTCTGTTGAGACGGTTTCAGGATTGCAGTTTACAACAATTACATTTTGTTCCCCATTTTCTTGCAGGCCCCAAACCATGTTGACGGTTCCCCAGTCAAACTCCACACTGCTTCCGATTCTATAGGGTCCGGCACCGAGTACAACTACTCCTCTCTGATCAGAACTAACTTGGATGTCGTTTTCAGTTCCCCCGTACGTCATGTAAAGATAGTTTGTCTTTGCTGGCCATTCTGCTGCAAGTGTATCAATTTGTTTTATTATTGGAACAACCCCTAACTCTTTTCGAAGTTTTCTTACTTCGAATTCGTTTTTGTTCATAGCCCTGCCTATTTGCTTATCAGAAAATCCAAAGTGCTTTGCTTGTTTCATGAGTTCAGGGGTCATCGGTTTTTCCTTTGTTTGTTGTTCTACGTCAACGATGTTTCTGATTTTCTCAATAAACCACGGATCAATTGCAGATAGTTTTTGGATTTTTTCAACTGACAGTCCTTTCTTTATTGCAGCTGCAACGTAGTACAGTATATGATCATCTGGATTTAGGAGATGATTTTCGATGTCTTCTACGTCGTACGATTTTCCATTGTCACGGTTAAGGACCAATCCATCATTGCCAATGTCAAGCATTCTGATTGATTTTTGCAGGGATTCTTCAAACGTTCTGCCAATCGCCATTACCTCGCCCACAGACTTCATGGTAGGCCCGAGCTTGCGGTTTGCAAGCTCAAATTTAGCAAAATCCCAGCGTGGATGCTTGCACACAATATAGTCCAAGGAAGGCTCAAAGCAAGCAGTGGTTGTTTTTGTGATGCGGTTTACAAGTTCAGGCAGCGAGTGTCCGAGTCCTATTTTTGCTGACATGTACGCAAGCGGATAGCCGGTTGCCTTGCTTGCAAGAGCAGATGATCTTGAGAGTCGAGGATTGATTTCAATTGCAACATATCGGTCAGATGTAGGTTCCAGTGCAAACTGAATATTGCATTCTCCCACGATTCCAACATGTTTTGTTGCACGCAGTCCTGCAGAGCGCAACATGTGATATTCATGGTTGTTAATGGTTTGCGATGGGGCGACAACGATGTTATCACCAGTGTGCACCCTCATGGAAAGGACGTTTTCCATGTTGCACACTATGACGTTGTTTCCCTCATAGTCCTGCATTACTTCGTATTCGATTTGCTTCCAGTGCCCTATGTATTCCTCGATTAGCACTTGCCTTACAAGACTCGCATTTAATCCGCGTTCAACAATCTCGTGTAACTCGTATTCATTGTAAGCCACCCCGCCTCCTTTTCCTCCCAGTGTGTAGGCAACTCTGATTATCACAGGATATCCAAGTTCTTCTGCGGCGTTTTTTGCATCATCAAATGTATTGACAGTTTTACTTTTCAGTACTGGGACGCCACACTCTTTCATCGAATCTTTGAATAGCTGCCTGTCCTCCGTTTTTTGTATTCCTGGAATTTGTGTTCCAAGCACTTTGACGCCGTATTTTGTCAACACGCCTTGCCCGCCAAGATTCACACCGCAGTTAAGCGCAGTCTGGCCGCCATATCCAAGCATTATGCCGTCGGGTCGCTCAGATTCAATAATTGATGAGACATACTCGGGAGTAACTGGTAGCAAATACACTTTATCGGCAAAACGAGTATCTGTCTGAATCGTAGCGATGTTTGGATTTATCAGTACGCTTTTCAGACCGTCTTCTCGTATGGCTTTGAGGCATTGACTGCCGGAGTAGTCGAATTAGCGGTCGTTTTTGCGACTTTCGCCTGCTTCTCCGATCTTTATTGCCCCACTACCAAGAACTAGAATTTTTTTCAGGCTCTCATTTCGTATTAGAATCTCCCCCCTTGATCAAACTTTTCAGCTCTTCAAAGACGTATTTACAGTCATATGGTCCAGGTGATGCTTCAGGATGGAACTGGACTGCGATGACTTTTTTTTGCTTGTGCTTTATGCCCTCGACTGTATTATCGTCTGTATTTGTAAACCATAATTCAAAATCAGTTTTCCCCAATGAGTTTGGATCAATCCCATAACCGTGATTTTGGCTTGTGACATAGACTTGGTTATTTTGTAAATTAAGACACGACTTGTTTTGTCCACGATGACCGTATTTCAGCTTGTAGGTTTCTGCACCGCCGGCAAGCCCAATTATTTGCGCCCCAAGACAAATGCCAAGTGTCGGAATGTTTTTCTCAATTAGTTGTTTCGCAGTTTGAATTGTCTGCGGGCATTTTTCAGGATCACCTGGACCGTTGCTCAGTACCACGCCCTTTGGATTATACGATAATACTTTTTCAATTGTTGCATTCCAAGGTAGTTTTATCACCTTGTATCCCAAGTCTCGTATGTTTCGGATGATTGCGTTTTTCACTCCAGTGTCAATCACTACGATGGATTCGCTATCGCTGCCATAGGTGTGTTCTTCTTTTGTCGAGACTTGGTCCATGAATTCCTCTGACGAATAGGATTTGGTTGCCGCGAGTTGCTTTTTGACAGACTCGACATCAATTTCAGAATCAGACACCACAAGTGCTGCCATCATGACGCCTCCTATCCTTAGTTTTTTTGTCAGCTCCCTTGTATCAATTCCAGAAATTCCAGGTACTTTTTCATTGTGCAGCCATTCATCCAAAGTCATCGTAAGGTTCCAGTGGCTTGCCACCTCGGACAGCTCATGAACGACCAAGCCACGCGCCTGGATTCTATCAGATTCGAAGAATTGCGAGATTCCGGATTTGTCCATCAGTGACGGGTCTGGAACGCCATAGTTGCCAATCAGCGGATAAGTCAGGGTTAGTATTTGGCCAGCATACGACGGATCAGTCAAAGTCTCGGTGTATCCCACCATTCCAGTGTTGAACACCAGTTCGCCAAAAACAGTCGTTTGGTACCCAAAGCCCTTGCCATCAAGAACCGTACCGTCAGATAAAATTAGTTTTCCGTGTTTGTTTGCAAACTGGGCTTTTTTTATCGAAATTGTGACCCTCAAAAAGTGGATTTCTAAGCTGATTTAAGTTTTATGTGATGTGATCGCAAACAAAAAGTCAGAGTGCTCTGAACTGCTCGCTCCACTTGTAGTAAGCTCGGATCATATCCATCGAAACACTTGGCTTTCTTCGCCCCATCATTTCCTTAAAGTCATTAGTTGTCAGATCGCGTGGCTGTGGAGGAGTTTCGCCTGCAACTGGCTCATGATAGTCAGGTGCACTGAACAGCTCGTTTACAATCATCAGTTGTGCAGATTGGCAGATGTCTTTAATGTCACTTGCGCTGTATCCGTCGAATATTTTTGCAAGTTCGACCGACTTGACCTTTTCGTCTTTTTTGAGCGGGTGAGTATACAAATCAAATAGTTTCTCTCTTGCCTCAAGAGTAGGCAGTGGCACGTAGACTCTTTTTTGGAATCTTCTTAGGAATGGCCAGTCAAGACTCCAAGGCTTGTTTGTGGCCCCAATCACGTAGAGCTGGATGTCCTTTCCTTTGCCGTTGATTCCATCCATCTCGGTTAGGAATTGGTTCTTTGTTCTAACCTCGCCTCCAACCTCGCTGTTTCGGTTTCCTAAGAGGGAGTCAATTTCATCTATGAATAATATTACTGGTTTGTGCTCTCGCTCGGCGTATCCTCGTGCCATCTTGAATACTTTGGAGACGTTCTTTTCTGCCTCGCCAAGCCACTTGCTCATCATTGATGCGGCGTCAACTACTATGAAATAGCCGTCAATTTCGTTTGCAGTTGCTGCGGCAAGTACTGTTTTACCGCATCCAGGTGGACCATAAAGTAAGATTCCGCGAGGCCATCCAAGTGGGAACAGGTCAGACCTTTGTGTAGGGTACACGATCGATTCGCGCAGTGCGCTCTTTGCATCATCCAGACCCACTACCTCCTTCCAGCTTACATCTGGTTTTTCTTTCATTATCAGGTCATCAAAATCATCTTCGTCCTTTTTCTTCTCAAGCGATGCTTTTTGTTCTGCAGGAGTTGCGTTTGGATCAACTGCGGGCTCGATATCAACACCGCGCGTCATTTGCAGTGCCTTTATTCTATTCTCATAAGCGCGACATCGTTCAGTGTAAACCTTGTTTAGTTTGTTATCTGGATACAAATGGATTAATTTTACAAGAGAATCGATTGCTTTTTGGTAGCTTGCAATTGCCATTCCCCTTGCGCCTTGGGAATCAAGCTTTATTGCGTCAGACGCATACTTGCTTGCATTATTTTCTAATTCTTGCGGGGCTAGACTCATATCAAATCACCTGTTCGTACTGGACTGGAGAACTTTGTTGGTATTCCCGTTGGTAAACAGGTGTAGCAGATTTTGTTAAATTTATTCTACCTTCTTTTGAATCAGCATTTGGTTTTACTTTATCGTCAAAGAACAGACTTGATGAGACGTCGCCCTGAGCAGTCTTTATTTCAGTGACTGAGGATTGGGCTGAAATTATCAGTTCCTGAATTTGATCATTTATCTCCCCAAGCGAAAAAGTCGAATTTCTAATCAGGTCCGTGAATTCTTTTAAAATTCCATATGCGTCATGCTTGTGACTGTATTTTATGAGCACTTGTTCTGCCAGTCCGAGTATCACGTCCAGGTCTTCTAGTTCCTCACGAGACATTTTTGCTATTTTTTGCTCGTATTTTGGGTTTGATTCTAGGATTTTCTTCTTAACCAGTGCAGATATGCCGCGTACCTTTTCGAGATCCTTGTCTAAACTACTCGATTCAAAGGACTTCATAGGCATCACAGGCTTGCTAGAAATTTAGATTAGGGTACTGCTTGCGAATTTTAGATTCTGCTATCAAATTTACTTCATCTAGAATTTGTTTGGATTCGAGGTTTGTTTGTTTGAAGTCAAATTTGGCCTCAATCAAACTCCCCGAATCCATAACAATGCTGCCCAAAATCCCGGATAGTTCAATGAAGTCCTGACTAATCTGAGGAGAAGTAAGATAGATGTTAGAATTGACAGTCCTTAGGATAGATATCATTGGGGATACTGTTTCTGTGATGTTGCCAATCTGCGATATCGCTTCAAGTCTTTTTTGAATCATTTTGATTGCAGTTATTGCAGAAGTCAGCGTTCCTTCGTATTCCACTTGTTTGCAGAACTCGTGGTTTTCTGTGAGTGTGCCCTCGTTTTGGAGATAGAATTTCAGGTTGGATTTTCTTGCCATCACCCACTGCTTTTGTAATTTATCAAATATGCTCTGTACCAGATATGCAGAATACTCTAATCTTGGCTTTATCGTAAGGGCGTACGGATTTGGGAGGACCCGCACAATATCATTTACAAATACTGAACTTGCAACCATGTCTAGATCATCAACCCAGATTTGTGTTTATTAGAACGGTGTCACAAATTTTGGTTTAACCGCAGTTACAGTAGGCAAGAGGGACAAACTAGAGTTTTTTTCTAGCATTTGTTCAATGAATTTGACAATGGATCTTACCTAAGAATACCAAAACACAGGTCATGGTAAAAGAACACGAGCTAACCATAAGTTTGGAGGAATTCGGCCTCTCAAAATACGAGGCTCGTGCCTATGTAACAATAGTCACAAAGGGAACAATCTCTGCAAGCGAAGTTGCCTATTATTCTGAACTTCCAAGAACCAAGGTATATCCAGTTTTGCTAAAGCTTCAACAGAAAAAACTCGCAATATTGTCAAAAAGCAAGCCCGTAATGTGCACTGCAATTGCACCAGAGGACGCATTTGACGAAATAGTGCACGAGCAGATAAACAAAGTGGACGCCATGAACACACTTGTTTCCAACCTAAAGAAAATTAGCGAAGAAAGCAAGAAGGCTCGCGGTGCCGAAGAAAAAAGATACTTTCACCTCCATCCAAATTATGTTGTAAAACAAATGCGCACCATGATTGACGGTGCAAAATCATCAGTTCATGTAATGGCAGATTCGTGGGGCTTGAGCATTCTTGCAGAATGCAAGGAAGAATTGCTTTCAGTACTAAGAAGGGACCTGGATGTGAAATTAATTGTGCCGTCCCAAGTAATCGGCGGAGAATCATTTAGGGCAATTCCAGACGGGGTGAAAACCAAGTCTTCAGAAATCATTCAGAATTGCTTCATCTTTGACGACACTGAGATTCTCTTAATTGACAGCACAAACGGAAAGGGTGCAATATTTACCGCAGCTGACATCCTTGGAGGAAACCAGACAAAAGTTTTTGCTCAGATTTGGAAGACGTCATTCAAAATAGACAACCTCTCAGACATGTCAAAGACTCGCGCACTAGAGGTTTGCAAGATAATCAACGTGATAAACGAAAACGGTCTTGGTTTTGTGCTCAATTCAATCATGAATTCAAAGAACAAACTTGTGGATTTCGTGAAATTTTTGGACAAAAACGGCATATCGCTAAAGGACAGGCCATTAGAGGAAATCCTGGACATAGTAAATTCCACACTAGAAATCACGTGTGCAGGCAAGATTCAGTACGATTCAAAGACAAACAACATCACGCTGGAATCAAAGATAAACAGCGGTCATTCCTTACCATGGGCAATGCTAATTGGAAGCTATCTTGAGCAAAAGGGCCAAAGCGCCAAAATGACATATCATACAGACTCGCATAAAGGCGAAATGGTACATCTGAAGATAAACAGCTAAATTCAAAGAATTAAAAAACCAAGACAAAAATCAGTCTTTGTGATAGAAGAGAAACTAAAGTCACTCGGCATAATTCTGCCAGTTCCGCCAAAACCTGCCGGCTCTTACATACCAGTTGTCATAACAGGAAATTTGGCGTTTGTTTCAGGACAAATCCCAATCCAAGACGGCAAAGTTGCATTTACAGGCAAGGTTCCAACTGAAAAAACCATAGAAGATGCACAGAGTGCAGCAAGGATTTGCGCAATCAACATCTTGGCTCAGCTAAAGGCAAATCTTGGCAGCCTAGATAGAATAACAAAAATTGTTCGAGTGTCAGGATTTGTAAATTCGACAGGGGACTTTACAGAACATCCAAAAATAATAAACGCGGCATCAGATTTGTTCTTTGAGATTTTTGGCGATAAAGGCAAACATTCTAGAATTGCAGTAGGAGTGTCAAGTCTTCCCCTAAACTCCACTGTCGAAATAGATATGATTGTGGAATTTACTTCTGATTAAGTCTAGAATTTAGTTCTTTGACAAATGCGAGGATTTTCGCTTTTGGGATAACTGCGCCACATGCTTTGTCATGCCCTCCGCCAGAACCGCCAAATTCTGCCGCAAGCGAGTTTACCAGCCTTCCAAGATGCACCTTGCACGACTTGGAGCCACGAATCGATACGGCATAGATGCCATGGTCAACTCGCTCCTTGTACGCCACGCCAACTTCTTTTCCTGAGAGTCCCAGAACAAAATTGACTGCACCACTTGCCCCGGCATCCAGAATTTCCATGTAACCAAGGTTCTTCATTGTTTTTAGCGATTTTTTGACCTTTGCAATCATCCCTGCAAGTTTTTCAACTTGGATTTGTGCAAACTCAAACGTATTTGGGATTTCATGAGGGTATTTTGATTCGCTTAGGACCTCAACTAGATACTGCAAATAGTCAGGATCCTTTTGATGCCCAACTATGTTGTATGTGAGAACAGTTGCAGAGATCAGTGCAAACTGTCTGTCATAGATTTGCAAAAGCTTTGCACCCTTTGGCCTATCCTCCATGTAATCAGTAATCGCTGCGCATGCCGCGATAAACGAGGAATGATCAGATAACTTTGATTTGTATGCATCATACACCTGAACCGTAGTGCACTCGTTTACATCGTGAATTACTTTGACTTTTGCTTTTTCTAGTTTCTTTACTATTTCAGGATCGATATCATGATGATCAATGTAGGTAATTGAGACTCGTTTTTTTCTAAGACCAGATAAAATATCGACAAACTTGTCCTGATTGTTTTTTGCAAGCCCCACATCACAGATAATCAGAGCCTTTAGTTTTTCGTCTTGTGCAACCAATTCTAATGCTGGCATCATTCCAGGATAGTCTACTAGGACAGAGTCACCGCCAAATGCTTCACGCACAAGGGCTGCAGCACTAATGCCATCAGCGTCTTCCATGTGAGAAAGACAAATCACTTTAGTTCGCAGTTTTTTTACAGTCTTTGTCTTTTTTGCAGCAGTCACATTCGCACTCTTTAGCTACCTTATTTAAATCAAAAAGGAAAACTAGTCTTTTTTGTTTGGGATGTTTCTAACCAAAATTTGTTTTCTGTCTTCATCAGACAGTGCAGAATACACATCATAAAATGTCAATCCGGCAAGTTGAGTTTTTTTATCAATTTCTGCCAACTTTGAAAGGACCTCAGGTGAGGCACCGAGTATGAAATCGTCAATTTGTTGCATGAACTTGCGCTCGACTTGTGTCATGAGCAGTATCAAAAAGTGCGCCTATAGTAGCAAGCTTTACCATATTAGACTAAATGCTAAATTTAGTACAGCACTAAAAACCGGTTAGGCCAAGTTTAGTCAGGAATTGTAAAAGATCACAGATTAATTGTTGCAGCTATTTTGAAAAATCGGCCAGAGTATTGCCGTTAAAACACTCAGGGTCAACGATTGAGAAGACGTCTTTTGGGACATCATGATACTCTGAAAATTTTGGCATTCTTATTGTAAAAGCAGTGCCTTTGCCAACAACACTTGAAACCGTAATTGTGCCTCCATGATGATCCACTATGTTTTTGCAGCTAGAAAGACCAAGGCCGGTGCCAGTCTGCTTTGTGGTAAATAACGGCTCAAATACTTTTTGCAGACCATCTGGAGAAATACCATGCCCCGAATCAGTTATTGTAATTACAACAAAGTTGCAGTTTATCGGATCATCGGAAACATCCACATCTATCGTTCCGTTCCTGTTTTCCATAGATTGGATCGCGTTGACCAATAAATTAACGAACACGATTTCCATTTTCTCGGGATCACAGAAGGCAACAAAATCATTGTGCGGAACATTAATTGTAATACCTGGAGGCACTTCGATTCGTCCCACGACATCATGCAGAATAGCAGAAAGCGAGCAATCCTTCTTTTTTAGTTGAGGAATTCGAACACAGTCCAAGACATCCTCGAGCTGATGCGCCATTCTATATACGGCACGATCAAGTCGTGCCAAATGCTCCTGCTCTTTGTCATCAAGGCGTTTTGCAAATTTGACTTGAAGTAGACGAGATGTGTTTTGTATTACGGTAAGCGGATTTCTCAAATCATGTGCAATTCTTGCTGCAAGTTGACCTATTGCAGAAAGGCGTTCAGCTTTGAGCAATTCTTCGGTTTTTTGCCTTACTTCGTCTCTTAGTTGATCACGCTGCTGTTCCAACTCGTAGTGAGCTTCCTCAAGTTTGACCATGTTGTCTTGTAGCTTGAGATTTAGTTCCTCTGTTTTGGATTTTTCAGAGTTTAATGCAGTGTTGTGCATCAATATCTCCTGAGTCTTCAGCTCCAAGGACTTGTTATTATCAGAGATTTTTGCCACCATAGAGTTTATGGCGTTTGAAATGTCTTTTATTTCGTCATTTGCAGAAATCTCAATTGGCTTCGGATCATGGATATTTTGCTCCGAACACGCTTTGATCAGTTTTCTAATTGGATTTGACAGTCTTTCTGAGATGAAAAATATCGCAACAAACGCGGCAAGGATGATTGCAATCCCCACTACCATTATAGTAGATTTCAAATTATCAAGTGTTTCATTGCCGCTCAAAACAAGCGAGTGCGGCATCTCATACACCAGTATCCAGTCAAACGTGGGCAATTTTTCATACGCCACATGATGCAATTCGCCGTTTTTGTGATAAGAGCCGACTCCATTTTCTTTGATTTTCATTTCAGATACTAAATTTTTAAATTCGTCAGAATCAGAAACCGCGAGAACTGGTGGAAAATAATTTTCTGGAATCAATGACACATCATCGGTCTTAAATTGGTAGCCAGAATCGGCGACAAGAATACCCCTAGGATCAATCACATACATTCTTCCATCAGGCACTTTGATTAAATCTTGAAAAATAGACATTGGCATTTCAAAGTGAAATATTGCAGGCTTTTGCCCATCTCCAAGAACTACAGGCGACACATATGCAAAGACCCACCTGTTTGTATCAGGCGAGACATATGGATATTGTACGTGCACTTGATATTTTTCCATTTGGAAAGAAGGTTTGAAAAACGAAGCACTTGATTCCTCAGATGAGAGATCCTCGTCAGGAGCAGTCTTTGTCAAAACCAGTCTTGCGTGCTCTTGACCAGAAGTATCAATCAGGCAAGTCTCATCGACTTGGAATTTTTCCTGAAAATTGTAAATTGCAGATTCTAGTTTTTCTTTTAATTCCCTTTGATTTTGGGTAAGCTGTAAGACTCCGTCTTTGTAAACATCGCCGGACTTTGTTTCCGGGAGATCAAAATATTCCTCAAACAGGGGGTTTTTGAGAGTATAGGTAAGATCTTCTGTTGCCCTTGCATGTAGTGTCTCTATCTGATTTTTCTTCTCTTGTAACGTGGAAGTCATTTTGTACATCGCAGAATGCGTGATGGCGTCTTCAGTATACTGGAAAGTAAAGTGCGAGGTCAGCCCTACAGACAAAATCACCAGTATTGATGAAATCAGAAGAATCTTGGTCCTTATTTTCACAACCAATATTCGTCAGCAACTATTCATTATTTTTTGTTCATATTATAAGTACAAACAACTTTGGTACAACGCGTGCCCGATTCGGCACATGTTTTACGAATCATCATAGGCAGTGCAAAACTTAATAGGCAATTTTCAAGCAAAAAATACCAAATTGGAGACAAAAAACATCGGGCTAAGGGATGTCGAAATTGCAGACACCAAGATTTCCGACATTGACGGCGACAGGGGCAAGCTGATTTACCGGGGATATGACATTTTAGATTTAACAAAAAATTCAACGTTTGAGGAAACCGCTTATTTGCTGTTAAATGACGATCTCCCAACAAAGATAGATTTTGACGAGTTTGTACAAAGACTAGTCGATGCACGCGACATGCCAAGACAGATGCAATCAAACATGAGAAACTGGAGAAAAAACGCAGACCCGATGGTGATGCTGCAGGCGTTTGTGGTTGCACTTGCAGGATACTATGATGACAAGGGAGAGAATGAGGAAGAAATCAACTACCAGAGTGCAATCAATTTGGTTGCAAAAATGCCCACCATTGTTGCAAGCTGGGAGCGAATCAGGACAGGTAAAGAGATAGTTGATCCAGACCCAAGACTAAGCCATGCGGGGAACTTTTTGAACATGCTTGTTGGGGAAAAGCCAGATCAGGAAACCGAGAGAATATTCGACATTTGCCTTATTCTGCATGCGGATCATACGTTTAATGCATCCACGTTTGCCGCCAGAGAGGTTGCATCTACTGGCGCTCACATGTATTCAGCAATCAGTGCTGCAATAGGGGCACTGAGCGGTCCCCTCCACGGAGGAGCAAACCACGAAGTCATGAAGATGCTGCTAGATATCAAAACAGCTGACAACGCAGAGTCTTGGGTAAAAGAAAGACTAGCAA
Organism: uncultured Candidatus Nitrosotenuis sp.; assembly: GCA_964449865.1. Taxonomy (GTDB): domain Archaea; phylum Thermoproteota; class Nitrososphaeria; order Nitrososphaerales; family Nitrosopumilaceae; genus Nitrosotenuis. Next base: position 28,609 of record CAYVBR010000013.1, on the reverse strand, counting down.
GAAGCGAAAAAATCATGGGCATGGGTCACGCAGTTTACAAAACATATGATCCACGCGCCCAAGTACTCAAAGAACTCTCAAAGAAACTAGCAAAGAAGACAGGGCAGCCATGGTACGACATAACAGAGAAAGTAGAAGAGGTAACCATCAGAGAAATGAAAGCGCAGAAAGGAATCGACATTTATCCAAACGTAGACTTGTACAGTGCGTCACTGTACTACATGCTCAAAATACCGCCTGATCTTAACACGCCTATCTTTGCAATATCACGGGTTGCTGGATGGGCAGCACACGTAATTGAGGAAAAGTTCGCCAGAGCTGCACCAAAACCAGTATTGTACAGGCCAAAGGCAAACTATGTCGGGAAATACTGCGGCCCACAAGGCTGTGAGTACAAATCGCTTGATTTAAGACAATAAGAAATCATTAATTCTAGTTTTCAGGCAGAGTAGTCGTTGGTCTGGATAAAATGGGATGACTATGGCAAAAAAACAAAAAAACGGACTCAAACAAAAAAGAGCAGTCAAACAAAAAAGAAAAAATCGTCAAAGCCAAGAATCGAGCCTCGCAGTAAAATCATTCCAGGAAAACACAAAGTAGAATTCAGAAAGGCAAGCGAAATGCTAAAAGATTAGTTTCTAGAGTTAAGCCACTGCTGCGCTCTTGCATTGATGTCGTGCTTGTAGAGCACTTGGAATACCATTTCATAAAATGTGATTCCCTTTTTTTGCGCTTGCGTGTCAAGCCATTTTATGCCTTCTGCAAGTTCAGGATCAGTGTCAGAAAATTCGACTAGTTCATCGACCATTTTCGTAAAGAAGGCAAAGGATCTTTGCATTAAGACTTTATTTTCAGATTGATTATTCAGACCTGAATTCAAAATATATAGACAATTGACACCTTTTTGATTGACTATGGAACATCTTTTGTATTCAGATGGAAATGCAAAGAAGATCTCATGGGCAATTAAAACTGAAAATGATCTAAAAGAACAGTTTCGAGATCATGCGGACATATTTCTTGACAAGGTTACAAATCTTCAATCAAAGTATATCGCATTACATGTGGGATTGTTTTGGTCAATCGGTGTTTTCATAATAAAAAACGAGGATACTGTAAAAATCATGCTTGATTCGGACGAAATGATTCGACATCTTTCTTCAGACACAAAGTCAGATGATCAAATACTAGAACATAGAAAGAGATTCATAAATCAGCTCGGCACACAGAGAAACCTCAAGTTCACTTATGAGAAAATCGACACTTCAGAAAATAACGCATCAAGATTCCTATAGTTTTAGAATCAAGCCAATATCCATCAGATTTGTGTGAGTAGGTCCGGTCAAAATTAGCCTGTTGTGTTTTTTAAAAAACGCATTAGAATTATTATTACTCAGATATTTTTTTATTTCATCACAATCTGGGATAAAATCAGAAATCGCGCCGGCATATTTTGTGTTGCCGTCAATACCATCAGTGCCAACAGATGCAATCACAGTAGATGAATCCTTCAGATTTTTTAGCATCCACATAACCAGTTCCTGATTTCTCCCACCCTTACCACGGCCTGTGACTTTGACAGTTGGTTCGCCGCCAAAAACAAGACATGATTTTTTTGTACTTGAGAAGACGCTAAAGATTTTTTGAGTAGTGATTTTTACATCATCTGAAATCGGAGTGAGTGTTTTTGTCTTATAGCCAAGACTTGATGCTTTCTTTGCCATCACATCCACACAATTTTTGTTTGTTGCAACAATAAAATTTGGAATAGTCGGCTTTTTTGGAGTCTCACTTATTTTCCCCATTACGCCAAGTCTGAATCGCTTCAAGACAGATGTTGGGACTTTTCTTTCCAATCCATATTTTCGGATTATTCTCATGCAGTCAGAAAACGTGGAATCATCAAAAAATGTAAGACCGGATGCAATAGAAGCAAGGTCGTCGCCTACCACGTCTGACATTACCAATGAAACTGCAGAACAGGGCAAGTTTTGAACCAGTTTTCCGCCCTTTATCGAGGAAAGGTGCTTCCGAATACTGTTGATTTCGCCAATGGGGGCACCGCTTTTGAGGAGGAGTTTTGTGACCTGCTGCTTTTGAGCCAAGGTGATTCCCTCAGGCATGCAAATCAATGCAGACGCACCTCCAGAAACTAGGAAAATTACAAGGTCGTCTTTTTTGGTATTTTTTAGCAAATGCAGGATGGATCTTGCCGCAACTACGCTTGACTTGTTCGGTATCGGATGGCCTGCGCGATGAATTTTAAATTTTTTATCACGAAACAGAGGAGCATAGTTTTGAGGGATTACAATTATTCCTCGCTCTAGTTTTATTTTGGAGTGGACTAATTTTGCCATCGAGTCTGCCGCCTTGCCTACTGCAACAACATAGATTTTGTCATACTTTGACATAGAATATGATTTGCCCCCAACGCACAGTTTATTTTTTGTAATTATACCAGCAAGCAGATTTTCAGGCAGTGCAGATTGCAGACCAGCATCTAGAATATCAAGTGCGTTTTGCGTCTTTTTATTATAGAGATGCCGCTTGTTTTGTATCAAACATCTTTTGAACCAGCATTAGATCATTTAAGATCACCTGTGACAGATGACACTCAGTGAAGAAGTTTGTAGAAAGAGTTATTTTCTAACACTCAATATGCACAATGCAACCAAAGTTGGACAAAACAAAGAAAGCAACTAAAATCTGTTGGGCAAACACAAGTTTTGAAGAGTCGGATATTGTCATATTGGGAATACCCGATGAGACGGGATCCCACTCCGTATGGTCTGGCGCATCAAAGGCTCCAAACAGGATACGAAGGATTTCAGTTGAGCGAGACATTTACTATGAGAAAAAACTCCAGTGTCTTGCCATGCCGGCAAACGGCCTTCAAAGTACAAGGATTCATGATTATGGAAACATCAAAAAACGGCAGATCCAACAGACATTTGACAAAATTCTATCATCCTCAAAAATCCCGATTGCGATTGGCGGGGATCATTCCAATACCACGCCAATTTTAAAGGCAATGGCAAAAAAATACGGTCCTGTATCTCTGGTTTATTTTGATGCCCACCCAGACTTTGTGTCCCACACTAGGAACTATTACGGCTCAGTTATCACAGACTCTTTGGACTATATCGACGTAAAGTCAAGCATACAAGTAGGCATTCGAAGCCCCGAAATTGAAGAGATTGCCAACATAAAGAAACATGGCCTCAAGACCATTACGCCATTTGACATAGTCGAACAAGGCATGGCAGAGATATCAAAAACCGTCCTAGACACGATAAAGGAAAACGTCTACATATCATTTGACATGGATTGCCTAGATCCAGCATATGCGCCAGGAGTTTCGGTTCCAGTGCCAATTGGAATGAAAAGCCAAGACGCCATGCACCTAGTCAAGAAAATCATCCAGCGGGGAATGGTAGGATTTGACATTATGGAGGTCTGTCCAAAACACGATCTAAACAATCAAACGTCGCATTTGGCATCAAGGATGATTGGGGAAATCGTTTCCTCCTGTAAAGTATAATTAGTATTTGAATACACCACAAAATATGCACACAGTAAAAATTCCAAAAATTATTCAGTTTGGTAAAGATGCGTTATCAGAAGCAGAATATCCAAAAAATGCACTTGTAATCACAACTGCACCTCCACCAATATCAACAAAATGGTTGACAAAGATGGGAATTCAGGATTACATGCTGTACGACAAGGTAGAGCCAGAACCATCAATTGAGACAGTAAACCAAGTCATTTCAGAATACAAGGCAAAGAATCCATCTTGCATAATCGGACTAGGAGGCGGAAGCTCACTAGATGTTGCAAAATATTCAGCAGCAGAGATGAAGCTTGAAAAAACTCTCATACCGACAACATTTGGAACCGGCGCGGAAATGACCACATATTGCGTTCTAAAGTTTGATGGAAAAAAGAAGCTCTTGCGAGAAGACAGGTTCCTTGCAGACAGGGCAATAGTAGACTCGTACTTTATGGAGGGAACTCCAGAACAAATTGTCAAAAACTCGGTTTGTGACGCATGCGCACAGGCAACTGAGGGATATGACAGCAAGCTTGGAAACGAGTTCACACGAACAATGTGCAAGCAGGCCTTTGAGGTTTTGTATGACGCAATAATTAACAACAAGCCAGAAAACTATCCGTACGGCTCGATGCTGTCTGGAATAGGATTTGGTAATTGCTCAACAACACTAGGTCATGCGTTGTCGTATGTGTTTTCAAACGAAGGTGTGGCTCACGGCTATTCCCTTTCGTCGTGCACTACAGTAGCACACAAGTTCAACAAGTCAATCTTTTACGAGCAGTTCAAAGAGGTAATTGAAAAGCTAAAGTTTGACAGAATGTCCCTAAAGGCACCACTTGACCAAGCAGCAGACACAGTCATGACAGACAAGGGCCATTTGGATCCAAACCCAAGACCGGTGACAAAGCAAGACGTCATCCAGTGTCTAAAGGACATAGTAGAAGGACGACTCTAGAATCTTTTTCCCCTTTCTCTTTTATTACAGGGTGCAGAAATCGCACATCTTACTAAACTTAAATACCGCAAAACCTGACCAGAAAAAAGATGCTGAAGTTCGGAATTCAAAACGGGCTAAATGTAGCAAGGGCGGGATTTAGCGAAGACCAGATCCTAACTGCGTGCTTACTTGCAGACAGAACAGGCTATGATTCTATTTGGTACATGGACCATTCCAATGTGCCCCAATGGACAAAGGCAATAGTAAACGATCCATGGGTCATGCTTTCTGCAATCGCGGCAACAACAAGACACGTGGAACTTGGCACGTGTGTCACTGACGCAATTAGAAGACACCCGTCAAATATTGCACTTGCATCAATTACACTTGACAGAGTATCAAAGGGAAGAGCAACACTTGGAATCGGTGCAGGTGAAGCTCAAAACTTGAAAGAGTTCAACATACCGTTTGACAACCCCGTAAGCAAGTGGGAAGAACAGTTACAAGTAATCAAGCTCTTGTTTGGCTCAAGCCCAGACAACACAGTCGACTTTAACGGCAAATACTACCAGCTAACCAAGGCATGCCTTCAAGCAAAGCCAATCAGAAAACCACACCCACCAATCTACATGGCAGCAGGTGGACAGAGAACACTAAAGATGACAGGCAAGTACGGCGACGGATGGTTACCCATAGGATACACACCTGAGCTCTTCGAGGACCACGCAAAGACAATCAAGGATTCCATGAAAGAGAGCAACAGAAGCAAAGAAGACCAAGACAATTTCCAATATGCACTGGACATTGACGTTTACTTTTCAGACGATGCAGAAGAGTCCTGGGCAAAGATGAAAGAGGCAGTCAAAGTAAGCTTGTTCAAGCCAGAAGTATTAAGAGTTCACGGAATAAAAGAAATCGAAGGATTTGATTTTAAGAAATATTTCACAGAATACTCCATGTCAAACCAAGACTGGATTGTAAAGATGCGAGAGGGAGCAACTACAATTCCAGACTCAGTTGCACGCTCATCTGTTGCAGTCGGAACACCAGACGATGTAATTCCAGTCTTTGAGCGATTCCGAAAGGCAGGAGTAAATCACTTTGTGATACGATTCTGGGGATCCAACTATTTTGGCTCTATTGACAAGTTTGCATCAAAAGTGATGCCATACTTTAAAGAAAAACACAACAAGTAATGCCAGAAACCCCAAAGACCATCGAGTCCACAGTTTGGAACGATGTCAAAAAATGCTGGGACGTGTTCGTTGTTCCAGTAGACGAATACCATGGATTTACAGAGTGCAGGCACTGTCAAAAGCCCATATCTCACAACGTAAAATCTGAAGGAAAGTTCAAAGTAGTATGGGTCAGGTGTGCCTGTACAAGACAATGAGCCTAATAGAATCGGCAGAAGCCTTCGCGCGGGACAAAAATGCAGACATTAATTTTTGCAAAAGTATCGTGTTTAGGCTAAAGTCAATTGGCGTAAGCGACGAGCAGGTACTTTGTTGCGCCTTTTTGTGCTATTCAAATTCAAGCTTTGACGAGATACATGCAAGGTTTGGGCGCGAGATAGCGACTGTTGTCACCTCAATATCAAAGGACCTTACATTGCCAAGGCAGAGGCAAGAGGAGCAATACATCAAACAGCTGCAGGACGCTCCATGGGAATCGATTTTGATCAAACTCTGCGAAATATCGGCAACTCTCAAAATCCTAAAGGATTCGGCATTATCAAAAACCAAAAGGGGCAAAATCCTCAAGCAGAACATACACCACCTTAATGTGTTAAAGAAGAAGATTTCCGAAAACAAGGACAAAACCCCCGGAATAGAAAAACTGCTTGACGGGGCAAATGAAACTCTGATTCACTTTAAGCAAAGGCCGATCAGTTTTTAGAACTTTCACACCTAATTCAAAAAGACAAGCTTTTCAATCAGATTTTGTTTGCAGGATTGGCTTAAATTCAGACAAAATCAGGATGTTTCATGAAAGGAGACATACTGCTGCAGAACGTCCAGGTAAGAGGCTTTGTTCCTGCAACTGCCGGCAAAAATGCAAAGGAAGGAAAAAAGAAAATTCGTGACGCAGTTGAGACAAAGCTTGGAAAAAACATCGGGAACGTAAGGGAGCGGTGCAAAGGCAAGCCACTCTCAGTAAATGTCGTTTTTTATCTGCAAAAGGACACCGCGCACGCAAAAAAAGATCTAGATAGCCTCTCAAACGTATTGCTTGATGTTCTCTCAAAGGAAATGTCAAGCAAAGAATCAGAGCCGGGCCTTAACATAATAGATGACGACGGCGCAGTTTACAGAATTGTCTTTGAAAAGAAAATGGTAGATTCTGCAGAAGAGGAGGGTTTGGCCTTTTCAATTTACGAGTGGGCTTACGCTTAGATTCCAAGAGTTTATTCTAGTTTTTCAGGCTCAGATTTAGCATATTTTTCCAACCAGTGCGCAAAACGATTGTATTTAATTAGAATAAATCGTAGTTTTTCCTATGCAGCTATTGGGAAGACTGGAGATAAAGTCAAAACAAAAGATAGCAGAATTCCTAAACCGAGAACATGTTGGGCGAGTCTGCTCAATAGACAAAGACGGATTCCCCCAGATAATCCCGATGAACTTTATCTTTCTAAACGACGCAATCTATATGCACTCTCATACGAGGGGCGAGAAGCTTGAAAACATAAGGTCAAACGACAAGGTAGGCTTTGAGGTAGACAGAGAGGTAGAATTTCTGCCGTCATACTTTACACATCCAACTGATGCATCGCAGGCAGACACGTTATACATCAGCGTAGTGATCAAAGGAAACGGGGTAATCGTTTCAGACAGAAATGAAAAGACACTGGCGCTAAATGGACTGATGGAAAAATACCAGCCAGAGGGCAGATATGAAAAACTCACGCCAGACATGAAAGTAGTAGACGAGGTTGCAATAATCAAGGTAATCCCGCAAACAATGCGAGGAAAATACAAAATCGGCCAGCACATGGATAAGGGAACCCGAAGCCAGATTGCAGAAAAAATACTAGAGCGAAACTCCCCCACGTCAGAAGAAACACTACGGATTATGGGCTTTGAGGTCACCAAAAGCGGCGTAAAGATGACAGACGAGCCAAACTGGTAGTTAGGAAGACACGGTTCCAGTCATGTCAATGTGATACGGCAGATCTTTTCGCGCAAGATAGAACAGCTGGTTTTCAATCACAATTTCCTGCTTGTCGTTTTTGTCTAAGAGAATTGGCTCATCCAGCGTCCCTTTGACGACAAAAGAGCCCACAGCGTCAGATGCAAAGGTCAGAAAGACATCACTGCCAGTTATCGTAACCGACGGGGGCGTGATTTGGATTCCCGAATTATCAAACATCATTTTTGCCTCAAGTACCTCAAAGTTTCCCAAATTCGTACCTAGAGTCGGGCGAATCTTCAGATCAAGGCTTGCAGGTTTTGATGCGCTTGGGGAACCGGCGTAATACGTTCCACTCAGTGTCAGATGGAATTCTCGTTGTTCAAGTGATTCAAGGCGCGAAACAGATTTCATGACTCTTTCAACTGTGTTTGGTTTTTTTTCATATGTCACTTCGGTGTTTTTTAATTGTACATCAGCAGAGGCAGATGAAATTATTTTTTCTTTTGCCGCCACAGGCGGGTTATCAGATAGCAGGTCTGCAATCGGCGTGATTTTTTCTTGTGCCATTATTTTGTCTGCCAATCCAAATCCCCAGAATGCAATTACTGACACTGCCACAATTGAGCAAACTCCGATCAGGTGTGGATTATTACGTATTTGCAACCAAGGCAACATCTTTTGACTTAGCTTAAAAGACAGACGTATGATTCATCAGTGCTCAGTTCAGGTCATTTGCATACACGGGATTACACAATCACCATTGCTTTAAATTTCGCAAAATACGATCGGATCTGTTGCAAGCACACAAGTATCAGATAGTGTCAGACTTTGAGCCAACCGGAGACCAGCCGCAGGCAATTGCAAAAATAATAGAAGGAGTCAGAAAAAAGAAAACACAGACACTGCTTGGCGTAACGGGAAGCGGCAAAACGTTTACCGTTGCAAACGTGATTGCCCAGACAGGGAAAAACACTCTGGTCATATCGCACAACAAGACGCTAGCTGCGCAGCTTTATTCTGAGCTAAAGCAGTTTTTCCCAAAAAACAATGTCGGTTATTTTGTAAGCTATTATGATTATTATCAGCCAGAGAGCTACCTGCCCCAGACAGACACATACATAGAAAAAGACACCCAGATTAATGAAAAAATCGAAAAAATGAGGCTAGAGGCAACTGCGATGCTGCTTTCAGGCGAGCCGACCATAATTGTGGCCACAGTGTCATGCATCTATTCACTTGGCTCGCCCGGAGAATGGGAAAAAATGGCAATAACAGTGACTGCAGGCCAGAACATAGAGCGCTCGGAATTAATTAAAAAACTCATCAACGCAAGATATGAGCGCAACGACGTTGAGACGGCACCAGGCAATTTCAGAGTAAAGGGCGACACCGTCGACATAATCCCAGCATATTCTGAGGACATGATAAGAATATCATTATTTGGAGACGAGGTGGAAAAGATTTCCGTCCTTGACCACACATCACTAAGCGAGAAAGGAAAGGTAAAGATCATCAAAATATTTCCCGCAAAGCACTATCTGGTTGCAAGCGACGTTAGGCAAAAGGCGGTCAAGTCAATCAAGGACGAACTCAAAGAGAGGCTGACTCAACTAAACGAGCTTGAAAAACAAAGACTTGAGATGAGAACAAAGTTTGATCTAGAGATGATCGAGGAGTTGGGATACTGTTCTGGAATTGAGAACTATTCAAGACATTTTGACGGAAGAAAGGCCGGAGAAAAGGCGTTTTGCCTTTTGGATTTCTTTGGCGATGACTTTTTGCTTGTAATTGACGAATCGCATGTAACCATACCACAGCTACATGGGATGTATGCAGGGGATCACACCAGAAAAAAATCACTCATAGATTATGGATTTAGGCTGCCAAGTGCGTTTGACAACAGGCCGTTAAAATTCGAAGAGTTCGAGCAATACATCAAAAACTGCATCTTTGTTTCTGCCACGCCCTCAGAGTATGAAAGGAAAAAATCATTTCAGATTGCAGAGCAGCTTGTGCGCCCAACAGGATTGCTGGATCCAATAGTCGAGGTAAGGCCGACAAAGAACCAGATGGATGATCTTATTTCAGAAATCAGCAAGAGGACAAAAAACGGCGAACGTGCACTGGTGACTACACTTACAAAAAGAATGGCCGAGGATTTGGCAGAATATTTGGCAAAAAAGGACGTCCGAGTCAGATATTTGCATTCGGAAATAGAAGGGCTGCAGCGAACAGAACTGATAAGACAGCTAAGGCTTGGCGACTTTGACGTACTGGTGGGAATAAACCTGCTAAGGGAGGGGCTTGACATCCCAGAGGTATCGCTTGTCGCAATACTTGATGCAGACAAGGAGGGATTTTTGAGAAACAACACGAGCCTGATTCAGACATTTGGCAGAGCAGCAAGAAACATTCACGGCACTGCCATCTTGTATGCAGACACCATTACAAAATCAATCAAGTCAGCACTTGAGGAAACGGAACGGAGACGAAACAAGCAGATAGAATACAACAAAACACACAAGATAACTCCAAAGACAATAATAAAGTCAATCCCAGAACAAGTCGCGACGCTAGATGACATCAAAAACAAATCACCGCACGATCTTAACAAAGAGAGCATAGAGGTAGAGGCACAGATGAAAAAATATGCAGTAGATCTGGATTTTGAAAAAGCGATAGAATGCAGAGACAGGTTACGACGAATTCAAGTAGAGATGGAAAAGAAAAATGAACGATAAGATAAAGAAATGAAACGCATCCTCACATAGATATCTCCAGGTAACAAAACATCTCTCATGACGATATTCCTAAGATTGGATTCAATTGAATTAATTTGAATTGAGTTGGATATGCATCAAAGATGATTCAAAATTTACCAATCAATACGAAAATGAATTAAATTTTTAATTGTAATTTCACACTTGCATTAATCGTTGATCAAACCACTTTATTAGATACAAACACGATAGCAATACGTTGCGAGTACTAGCACACTCAGATGATTTTGTACCAACATATACTAGACTCAAAGCAAACAAACAGAAAAACAAAGCCATGTTAGAAGCTGTCAATAATGTGAAACACCAATTAGAAAACTCAGACATGCCATTAAGTGCACACCATAAGAGAGATACCATTCCAAAATATTACATTACCAAGTATAACCTTCAATTGCTGTATCATTTTGACATGCCTGATGATCACCGTTTAATCTATACAGTAAGAAGATCTCTGCCAGACGGCAAAGAAGTACTTTTCTTAGAATTATTATCGCATGATGAGTATAACAAGCGATTTGGATATTTTAAGAAAAAATCTCACTAATAAGTACAATACAGGAACATTATATACTAATAAGTACATAACTAAATAGTATGTCAGCAACATCCAAAGAAAGAACAAAGAACGGCTCTCACCCAGCCATCAGACACGATGAGTTTTTACAAACTCTAATCGAGAGAAAGAAAACCAAACTAGACAGATTAGTAAAAGAACTTGCGGGGAAAAACAATACCACATTAAACAGCATATTAAAAGTCGAAGATCTCTTCAAAGAGCAAATTGAGTTTAATTCCAGATCTCATTTATTACGTGAATTAAAAGGGAGTATGAAGGCACCTATTCTCAACACAATAATTGCCCATTTAGTATGCGAGAACAAGATAGTCATCAATGATGATCATTCTTTAACATGGATCGATACCAGAGGAAATAAAAAATTAAATACTCAGTTCAGTAAAGCCGCATCCATTTAATAGACTTTAAAGAAAACTAGTTCTGAATTGGAACTTTCAAAAAGAATTGACGTGCTAAAGATTCGCGGCGCGCGACACCACAACCTAAAGAACCTAAATCTAGAGATACCGAAAAATAAACTTGTAATAATCAGCGGCCTGTCAGGCTCCGGCAAGTCCACACTTGCATTTGACACAATTTATGCAGAGGGCCAGAGAAGGTACGTTGAGTCACTGTCAGCGTATGCAAGACAGTTTTTGGAAATGATGGACAAGCCAGATGTGGACTCAATCGAGGGGCTGTCACCTGCAATTTCAATTCAGCAAAAAACAACGTCAAAGAACCCGCGCTCGACTGTAGGCACCACCACTGAGATCTACGACTACATGAGATTACTGTATGCCAGAATCGGCATCGCGCACTGCACAAAATGCGGAAGAAAGATTTCAAACCAGTCAATTGAGTCAATTTGCGAGTCAATTTTCAAGGATTTTGACGAAAAACAAATCCTCGTCCTCTCACCGCTGATTCAGAGAAAAAAAGGAACGTATGAGAAATTATTTGAGCAGATGAAAAAGGACGGGTACTCGCGTGCGCGGGTGGATGGCCAGATAGTTCTGCTTGAGGACGAGATCCCAAAGATCGACAGGCAGAAATGGCACAATATCGAAATTGTAGTAGACAGGCTAAAGGCATCAAAGGCAGAAAAGAGCAGGCTCTTTGATGCAATCCAGACTGCGCTAAAGGCAGCAAAAGGGTACGTCCTCATCGCTTCAGACAAAGACGAGAAGATGTTTTCGCAGAACAACGCATGCCCGTACTGTGGCATAACAATTGGAGAAATAGAGCCAAGATCATTTTCATTTAACTCACCGTTTGGATCCTGCAAGTCATGTAACGGGCTTGGGGTAAAAATGGAGTTTGACGCAGACCTGGTAATCCCAGACATGACAAAATCAATTCTAGAGGGAGCAATAGTACCGTGGAGCGGAAGGTTTTCGTCATTTAGAAGGCAAGCACTTCAGGCAGTAGGGAAAAAAATCGGATTTAATTTGCTAACGCCAATGAACAAGATGAAGCCAGAGCAGCTCAAAGTCATCTTGCATGGGACTGATCAGATGATTCACTACCAGTACGAATCAAAGGCAGGAGATTCTTTTTGGCAGCAGACCAAGCCCTTTGAGGGAGTGCTAAACAGTTTGCAGGGCGCATTTATGGAGACAGACTCTGAATCAAAAAGAGAGTGGCTGAAGCAGTTTATGCGCGATACACCATGTAGCGAATGCAAAGGCAAAAAGCTCAGGCCAGAAGCACTGGCAGTAAAGGTGAACAATACTGGCATTAGCGAGGTGTGCGATTTGTCAATTGACGAGTGCTACGACTTCTTCAAAAACATCAAGCTCACAGAAACTGAGAAATACATTGCAAAAGACGTCCTAAAGGAAATCATAGAAAGACTAGAGTTTTTGAAAAACGTAGGGCTAAACTATCTTACACTAAACAGGCAGAGCTCAACTTTGTCTGGAGGAGAGTCACAGCGAATAAGGCTAGCCACGCAAATAGGATCAAATCTCACAGGCGTACTGTACGTTCTTGACGAGCCGACAATCGGCCTACATCAAAGGGACAATGCAAGGCTGATCAAAACACTAGTCAAGCTTCGCGATCTTGGAAACACCATAATCGTAGTAGAGCATGACGAGGAGGTAATCAGAAACGCAGACTGGATAGTTGACCTTGGGCCAGGTGCTGGAATTCACGGAGGAAGCATAGTCTTTGAGGGAACAGTTGCGCAGATCCTCAACAACCACAAGTCGGTGACTGGAGACTATCTCAAGGACAAAAGCCGAATCAGACTTGAAGACAAGACACGCAACCAAAAAGGAAAAATCACAATCAGAGGAGCCGCAGAGAACAATCTCAAAAAAATCAAGGTCGAGATCCCACTGGGGTATCTGGTAACAGTTACAGGGGTGTCAGGGTCAGGCAAGTCCACACTTGTAAACGAGATTCTGCTAAAGGCACTTGCAACGCATTTTTACAAGACCAATGAAAAGCCAGGAAAGCACGACTCCATAGAGGGAACTGAAAGCATTGACAAGGTAATTGCAATAGACCAGTCCCCAATAGGAAGAACCCCCAGATCAAATCCTGCAACATATGTAGGGGTGTTTACCCACATACGAGACTTGTTTGCAAATACCGAGACATCAAAAGAACGCGGGTATGCGCCGGGGCAATTTTCATTTAATGTGGCAGACGGGAGATGCTTTGCATGTGAGGGAGACGGCGTCAAGAAAATAGAAATGCAGTTTCTCTCAGACGTTTACGTCAGGTGCGATGAGTGCAAGGGAAAGCGTTACAACTCTGAGACACTATCAGTCTTGTACAAGGGTAAAAACGTATCAGACGTTTTAGACATGACAGTTGAAGAGGCACTGTCATTTTTTGAGAACATTCCTTCGATTAGGCGCATTTTGCAGACAATTTACGACGTTGGGCTTGGATATATCAAACTGGGGCAGTCGTCAACTACGCTTTCAGGCGGGGAGGCACAAAGGGTAAAGCTTGCATCAGAGCTTGCAAAAAGAGGGACAGGTCAAACAATGTATATTTTAGACGAGCCTACCACCGGACTTCACTTTGCAGATGTCCAAAAACTCCTCGATGTCCTAAACAGGCTAGTGAACCTTGGAAACACGGTAGTTGTAATAGAGCACAACATGGATGTGATAAAGAACTCTGATTGGATAATCGATTTGGGGCCAGAGGGTGGGGACAAGGGAGGACAGATAGTGGCAACTGGGACTCCCACACAGGTTGCAAACAATCCGAAAAGCTATACCGGGCAGTACCTAAAGAAGATCCTTGTAAATTGACATTTAATATCAAAAAGATAACCATCCCATCACATCCAGGAATTTACCTGATGAAGGACTCGAGTGGAAAGATAATCTACATCGGAAAGGCAAAAAATCTAAAGAACAGGGTCCGCTCTTATTTTGTAAAAAACCAAAACTACAAGACACAGAAACTAGTTGAAAAGATTTCAGGCATCGAGTTTGTACTAACGGACAACGAAATGGAGGCGTTCTTGCTTGAGTCAAACATGATAAAGCAATACCGCCCAGTTTACAACATTGAGCTCAAGGATCAGCAGAGATACACGTACCTTAGAATGACAAACGAAAAGTATCCGCGGCTTTTAGTTGCACGAAGAACGCGCTCCGGTAAATTCCTCGGAGACGGGAAGATTTTTGGCCCATTCACGCAAGGCAGCTCAAAACTCCTAACAATTGGCTCCCTCCGAAAGGCGTTTCAGATTCGCATATGCAAGAGACTTCCAAAAAAGGCATGCCTTGAGTACCACTTGGGAAATTGTGAGGCCCCTTGTGAGTTCAAAGAGGCCCAAGGCAGATATGCAAAACACGTATCAAACCTGGAATCAGTCCTAAAAGGGCGCGACCCGCAGCTCTTTATCAAAAAACTAGAATCTGAAATGAGAGACGCCTCGGAACACCTACAGTTTGAGCGTGCAAGAGAGATCAGGGACACGCTTCAGAGGCTTGGAAGCCTCGGAACTAGGCAAAAGATGGAAAACGTAAGAGATTCCGACGAGGAGTATTTTGGCACCAGGACCATAGGGCAAAGCGTCCTAGTCATGACATTTAGGAAAACAAACGGCGTGATTCGCGACAGCAACAAGTTTTCCTTTGACCTAGTAGGAGACAATTCATTTTCAAATTTTCTATACCAATATTATACAACAAACCAGATACCTCCCCACGTAATAGTAAATGAAATGCCAGAAAACGCAAAACTACTTGAACAGTTGCTTTCAAAAAAATCCACACGCCAAGTAAGGATCATCTCCCCAGGATCAGGCAAAAGAAAAGAGATGATTGACTTGATTTTAAGAAACATCGATGTGATTCAGTCAAAAGGCTCAGATCCTGCACTGATTGAGATAAAAGAAAGGCTCGGACTGCCAGAAATTCCAAAAACAATAGAATGCTTTGACATATCAAACCACGGCACAGACTATGCGGTAGGATCAATGTCAAGATTTGTCAACGGCAGGCCAGACAAATCAGGATACAGGAAATTTAGGATAAAGACCATTACGGGCAGAGACGACTTTGCGATGATAAATGAAATCGTAAAGCGCAGATACCTCAGGCTAGACACTGAGAAATCACAGATGCCAGATCTCGTCTTGATAGACGGCGGAAAGGGGCAGCTAAACGCTGCACTAGATGCACTGCAAAGCCTCGGATTGAAAATCCAGTGCGCATCACTTGCAAAAGAAAACGAAGAGGTTTACATCCCATCCCAAAAAGAACCAATCATAATTTCAAAGACCAGTCAGGCCCTCAAGATACTGCAGTTTGCCAGAGACGAGGCGCACAGATTTGGGGTTGCATACAACAGGGCATTACGCAAAATAAGGCACGAGTAATAATTTAGAAATTCATCCAATTACAACACAGTACAATAAACAATTGTTTACATTCCCATGGGATAATTTTATCTTCTTTTGGCGCCAACAGGAGATCTGGCAGTATCAAATGTCTACAAGTCCATTTTTGAAGCAAATCTAGATGGGAGACTCGAAGAGCTGTTAGTCAACTTGCTGCGATACAATTCTTCTGCAAACGTTCAAGAGCCAATCAGAAACTTTCTGTGCAATTATCAAATAATGTCGGATAATTTTTGGTCAACATACAAGAATGCAAAAACATACGAGGATGTTTTAGGATGTTATTACCAGTTTTCAAAAAATCAGTGCATCATAATCGAAACGCTGCTTGAGAATCTCAAACTCACGCTGGACGACTACAACACGAAAGAAGACCTACAAATAATGCTGAGAAACGGGTTTACATTTTAGACATAATCAAAAATAACTTTAACAAGTAAAAGCAACAATAATGCAAAAATGGTTCACATCCAAGACGACATCATCAGAGACATCATTTACGATCCAGTCGACTGCAGACTCGCAGTTGCCAGACATTTTCTTGGCAAGATCACGCCAGAGATGCCAAATGAGAACAGTCTTGAGCATTTTTTGCTTGAGACAAACATTGACGCATTTTTGTTCTTTTCATCAAGTGTAATAGACATGATCAAAGTCGAGATAAACGACAGGTTTGATCTGTTTGATAAAGAAAATGTCTTTTACATTCACGGAATACGAAAGAAATTGGCAGATTCTGGAATTCAAAAACAAGTAAAAGACACAATTGCGGGGTATTTTTCAGTTCCAACATACAAGCAACCAGATCCCGATGCAGAGCCAGGGCACAAGCATTTTGATGCGACAAACAGTAGCCTGTGGGAATTGCAAATATTGCGAAACAAGGCGACTCACGGAAAGATTCTCAACATTGCAGACTGCAGAGTAATCCTTGAGTTTAGCATCAGGGATCCTAGAGGGAAGAAAAAACAGCCAAAGTATCAGATCACACTAGAAAACCCAGAGAGATACTTTGTACAAATTTTTAATAATTTAGTATTATTTGTAAAAGAGATTCGCCTGCTAAACCCCCAAAAAACACAATCGGATCACCACAGACAATTTGACTTTAGATTAGAATAGAATAGGCATACAGGAATGCGCAAAGTATCGCAATGTTGGCAGCAGTCACGATTGAGCCGACTTTTAAAAACTCGATAAACGAGAACGCCGGTTCTTTTCTTTTTTCCGCAGCCTCCAGTATTATCACATTGCTTGCGGCCCCAAGTATGGTAAGATTCCCTGCCAAAGTGCTTGCACCTGCAAGGGCCATCCAGATTAGCGTGTCTTGGCTCACATATCCAACATCATGCAGTACTGGCAGATAGAGCGAGACAAAAGGCACGTTGCTCATTAACTGGCTTAGTCCAACACTGGTTAGAACTACATTTGACATAGACGACTGGTCAAGGCGGTCAGCATGTGGAAACAAAGACGAGAAAACCCCTATTGCGCCACCATGCCACAATCCCCCCATGAAAACAAACATGGATACAAAAAACACTATGATTTTCCAGTTCATCCCATAAAGGATTTGTTTTCGTTTGGCACTTGCGGCAAACAATGCCATGCCTCCAATCAGTGCAATGTGGCTAAAGTTCAGACCAGTTTGAATCCCAAATGCATGAACAAAACCCATTGCAAAAAAACCAACTATTACAATTATGGTTACCGCCATGGATATTTTTGCCAGATTAAAGTCAGTGATCAGTTCCTTTGTTGCAACAAGTTGAGAAGCAGTGGCATGTGCCAGTTCTTTTTTGTATACTTGTTTTACTATGAGATATGTTGCCCCAAGGCACGCAAATGTCGGGGCTGCGAGATATTGCAAAAAAGTCCAAAACGGATACTCCATCCCACTAGACAGTGAAATCAAAAGGTTCTGCGGGTTTCCCATCGGCGTCATCATACTCCCAATCGTTATGCCAAATGCCAAAGTGATCAAAAGTGGGGCGGATCTCACTTGCATCTGCCTTGCAATGCCCAAAACGACAGGAGTTGCAACAAGTGCGATCGTATCATTCATTAAAAACGCAGACAGGAGGCCAAGAACCAGCAAAATGAACCACAGAGTTCGGTCAGGAGTTTTTGCGTGCTCGAGAATTTTTATCGTGGCATATCTTAGCAGCCCTGATGCTTCAAGCCCAGACACCAAGAGAAACATGCCAATCAGGAAAAATATCACATCAAAATTAATCGACTTGTACGCATCATCAAATGCAATTATTTGCAACAAAAGTACCGCAAGTGCACCTGCAAGCATCATTGCCCACATTGGCAGATTTATTCCCCTGATGTTTCGAACTGCGATTAGGCCATACACTACAACAAAGATTACAAGTGATACGACAGTTGTAAAAGTCACATCCATTTGTGACATTATTTTTTAATCCAGTATAAGTCAAACCTGCAATTAGCTTTATTTAGCCTAGAACAATCACAAGCGACATGACAGCCTCAGACAAATTCGGCATTGCCATGGCGGTAGGAATAACTATCGTATTTGTTGCAATTGCCGCGTCTTTTGCATCTATGGGCCAAACACAGGCACCAGTTTCAATACCAACTCCGGCTCCAGCACCAACTCCAGCTCCAGCACCAACTCCAGCTCCTGCTCCAGTTGAGGAAGCCCCAGCACCGGTTGAAGAAACTCCAGCGCCAGTGGAAGAAGCCCCGGTAGAGGAAGAACCAGCACCGGTTGAAGAAACTCCAGTGGAAGAACCATCTGCACCATCAGCAGTTGACGTATCAATTCCAAAAGGATCTTCATCTCCAGGATGTGAAGAAAACAATGAGTGTTTCACACCAGACATGGTAACAGTTAGTGTAGGCGGCACTGTAACATGGACAAACGATGATACAGCAGCACACACAGTAACTAGTGGAACAGCAGCAGGTGGACCAGACGGCGTATTCGACAGCAGCATTTTCATGTCAGGAAAGACATTCGAACACACATTTGACGAAGCAGGAAGTTATGATTACTACTGCCAAGTTCACCCATGGATGACAGGAACAGTCACAGTAGAATAGACATTTCTGCATCAAATTCATTATTTTTCTTAATTTTCAAATGACTGAAAAGATCAGACTATTTTAGAAATGTCATCAGACAGATTATTTGCCATGCTTTCATAGTCGGCACGACTTTTTCCAAGTTTTTCAAGCTTTAGTTTTTCAACTTCGTTTAGGCTGTTATTCACCTGTTCAGAATTTCCTTGCAGCCGCATTTCAGCCATCATGAACAACCGGTTATTTTCCTTCCAGAGATGTGCAGACACGTGTTCGATGTATTGGCCGATATCAGATGCAAGATTGACAGAGGAGCCAGTCTTGAGATATTCTTTTGCAGACTCTTCCATTTTTTCTGCGATTTGCCTTGTCATTTGATGCTCCATGAGCATGACGGCAATCGGTCCCATATTGCGAGGCATTCCTGCCCGCTCCAGTGCAGGAAAAAGCGATTCTTCCTCTTTTCCATGATGGCATACATCGGTAAAGTTTTTTGAAAAGTCAATCACTGGCAAAAGTATCGATTCCGGGATGGTTTTGCCATTTTTTAATAGTTGCAGGGTCACTTCCATTGATTTCACTACTTTTTCAATCAGGTCGTGATCCTTTCGCAATGATGCAGTAGACACAATTGGTTCGAAATTTACAAGTGATTTAAATCTAATTTTGGATCTACAGAAATTCGTCTAGTGAGTTTTCACGTAATGGTTGCGCGTCAAATCCCATCTTTGCCAAATCCGCCGCAAATTCTTCAACAAATCCATGTATGGTATAGATTTTTTCCGCGCCGGTTCTTTTTACCAGGTCGATTAGTTCATCATAGTCACAGTGATCGCTTAGCGGTATTGAGTAATCGTGTTTTCTACCATAAGAAAAGCTAGACTTTGCCCAGCCGCTAAAACCTATTGTTATTGCACCGTACTTTGATTTCATGTCTTTGATGAACTGGTTACTTTCCGACATTAACGGTGCAACCATTACCCAAGGTTTCTTCTCAAGCAGCCCCCTTGAAGCAGCTTCGGTGTGCCCAAGTCCAGGCTTAATGTCAACTCCCAGCTTTCTGTGAAGGTCGTTCATTTCTTTGACAGAGTCGTGATAGTACACGGGATCCCAATGGCCAAAAAGATGCGACAGAGTTTGGGCTTTTCCAAGTTGGTACCCAAGCAGCAGGACTGGTTTTCCTTTGTTGTAGAGTTCTGAAATAAGCTCGTTTACTCTTTTTATCGTATCCCCTAGCCGAGGAAAGACGAACTCGGGCTTGCCAAAAGTACACTCTGTTATCAGAGTCCTGCATTTTGGAATTGTTGCCGCCCTGAGAAATCCCCTATCTCGTGTGCAAATGTCTCCGGTGTAAAAAACATCATCAAAAAGCAGGCTTCTTGCTCCAAGTATGTGTCCACTGTCATACAGTGCAAAATTATCAAGATATTCAACGTGGTTTGTTAGCGGTCGGCCCCGGATGTTGGCAATTTCTTTCGTTTCTTTTGTGGCCAAAATGATGCCATTTTTGCCACTTGGAAGGTGATCCGAATGCGCGTGCGAGACAAAATTTATGTTATTTTCGACCGAGGATTTCGGATCTAGGTTTACAATCATCCTGCTATTGCGACAAGCAATTCCATTTTTTGTCATCAAAACCTTGTACAAGACAAGGTTGACCCAATTCTATCTGATTTAAATTTCAGTATTGATCCGATGTTGACAAAACAAATAAGAAAAATTGCAAAAAAAAGAAAAGCGAGATGGGGGAGTGTCCAGTTCCTAACTAGGATTCGAAATGACACCTTTGTGTCAAGACGCAAGAGAATTACGAGCGATACTCGTAACTAGTCAAGAGATTGTTGGACACATCGTTCTCTTACCTTTTTCGAATTGCATACTGTACGTTACTATCATATTTAATGAAGATCATAAAAATAATAAAAACTTGTTTAATATAATTATAAATATCAAATATATTGAAAGAGTTATCCATATTTTTTGTTAAATTGTATGCAAATATTCAGTCAGTTTGGGCACAAGTACTAAAATCAGACGGTATTAACATCGTAAATACAGATTTGTGAAAAAACTCATCGTATGGCATTCACTTGTTTCCAGTTTTGGTAGAGCAGTCTTTTATATGAAATAAACGAAAAAGAGATCAAAAATGGCCCAAATTGAGTCAGACAAGCTTACAGAACTACGTGATCCATTGTTTGTGATAAGCACGTCATTGAAAATAATAAAACACCAGTCAGTAGATAAAAAACTGAGTCCAGAAATCAAGCGAATAGAGGCAGCATTAAACAAAATTGAAAAAATTATGCAATAACTAGATTTTTGCCAGCAGTTCTGAAATCTTGTTAATGTCATACGGTTTTATGAATACCTCAGTAGGCTTCAAAACGCTGAGTCGGTCTGTAGTATCTCGCCTCAGATCAGCAGTCACAACAACAATCTTGGCGGCAGGGTTTATTCGCCTAATGTTTTCAAGGGCATAAAATCCATCATAATCAGGCATCATCAGATCCAAAAACACCACGTCAGGATTATGCTTTATGTATAACTCCACTGCGGCTTTTCCATTATGCCCCCTTCCCACGACTTTGACATTGACTAACTCTAGATAGTCACAAAAAACATCCACAGTATCAACATCATCATCAACTACTATGGCAGATATCATTTCAGGTTACTTTCGACGTTCAGAGTATGGAAGAATTTTGGTATATTGTAAGTTGCAGAAATCACAGATTGTTGAGTAGAGCACGCCAGGCCATCATCAGTGTTTAGCATGCAGTCTAGCAAGTGTCCAATTTTATTAGAAGGGACAGTCTTGTTTTGATTTTCAGATATTTGACCCATAGGCAACATATCGCATCTTTGTGGTATTCCATTTCGGGTTGGAGATATTTCCAGGTATAGTCCCAGTCCATAATTTTGTGAAAATTCTCCATTACCAGCCATCATGTAAAGGCTCATTACCACTTTTGGAAATGTCAAAATTGTATTAAACTGTTGTGCCCGATATTGGAAATAATAATATACTATAATAGAGCCCCATAGGCGTGGCAGGTCTGGACAGACTGTTATCAAAACACCTTGACGACATTATTCGAGAAAACCTTGGCGACAAAACAATACAAAAAGTTGAGAACAGGCTCGTAGAAAGATACGGCATTACATTAACTGAATCAATAGAACAATTTCAAAAACTAGATTCCGTCCTAAGGGAGTTCTTTGGTGCGGGGGCAGACGGGCTTGAGAGAAGATTTCTTGAAAGCATTTGTAGTGTCAAAACCACAAATAACGACAATTGGATTTCGATTGACAATTCAATATTGACTAAAATCATTTTAGAGTCTTTTGGCGACATCGATAAGAAGAAGATTTTAAACATCCTAAGTAACGATGCGCTCATCATATCTCAGATCATAGAAAAATGCAACATTGCACAAACTTCGGGATACAGAAAGATAAACTCGTTAATCGATGATGGACTGCTTGTCCCATCTGGATATGTCTCTACAAGTGATGGCAAAAAAGTCACAAAATACAGATCGGTATTTGACAACGTCAAAATAGAGATTGTAAAAAACGACATCAGAGTAGCCATCAAATTACCAAAGGAAGACTTTGCTGCAAGTTCAGTACTAACAGTGTGCACGCAGGCATAACAGCACCGAACATCTGGAATAGCGGCACTTTTAGAAGGCCTACAAGAGTACAGATGTCAACCAGGCACCATATGCAGGTTAAAACGTGTCAGATATTGGGTCAGTTACATCCACACAATTACCAATTAATCAGATATTGTGATTATCTGTTGGGAGCGCACACAGTCAAGATTGAGCTTGTGTCAAAGTCGGCTTTTGGAAGATATAATGAGACGTTTATCTTGTTTTTGACAATCTCGATGTTGATGTTGTTAAATATGGATCTGTATTTTGTGACTTTTTTGCCATCACTTGTAGAGACATATCCAGATGGGACAAGCAGTCCATCATCGATTAACGAGTTTATCTTTCTGTATCCCGAAGTTTGTGCAATGTTGCATTTTTCTATGATCTCCGAGATGATCAACGCTTCTCCGTTTATCACACCCAAGATTTTCTTTTTGTCGTCATCCCCAAAGGATTCTAGTATGATTTTTGTCAGTGACGAGTTTTCAATGTAGACGTGTTTTTCTCCATCCATTACTTTGATTTCACATACATTTCGGAGGAACTTGTTTTCCAAGCCATCTGCGCTTGATCCAAAGAACTCCCTTAGGACGGAATCTAGTTTTTGAAATTGTTCTATTGATTCAGTTAATGTAATGCCGTATCTTTCTACGAGCCTGTTCTCAATTTTCTGGACAGTCCTAGCACCCAGATTTTCTCTAATCACACTATCAAGTGATTTAGATAATAGTCTGTCTATTCCTACCATGATTTCTTAACACCATTATGGTATATTACTATTTCCAAAAAGAACGCCATAATGACAGCACTTAGCCACAATATTTCCAAATTTGGTAATAGGTGCAGCTAACTTTAATGCATTAAGAAGATTTGTGAAAACAGATCAGTTTTACAGCCAACATAAATCGCGGACTACGCAGCCAACTTGTATCTAAGACGGTACAATCCCACAGTCACCGTAACAAGAGATGAAACTGTGAATACGTCAATTGACTCAAAGAGATAGATTGCCGAATAAATGACTCCAAAAACAGTAGCTGATGAAAAAATCAAAATGGTCCTGACAGCACCAATCAGTCTAACGGCCATCACAAAGAATAAGACACTGCCACCTATTCCGGCAATGCCAATAAAAGAAAGTATCGGAAGTGTAGACAGGTCAAGTGTAAAAGGAGTCTGGAAAATAAGCATCAGTATAAAGCAAAAAAGTGCGCCTGATAACGACATGATTTGTACCACCCGCGTGGTTTTCACATCACTTGCATGTTTTGCAATAAAGGTGCAAAGGCAGTATATGAACCCAGAAACCACGATCATGATATCTCCAAAAACAAATTCTGAAAACGCAAACCGATTTTCGTATATGTCTGATCCTATTGGAAGAAGAATGGCGCCTGCCGCTATAAGTGCAAATGGAAGAACCTCTTTTCTTGCAAGATATTCTTTGAAGAGAATCATTCCTATTATTACCGTAAAAACAATCTCGCTGTTGGACAGAATTGAGGCGTTTGTTGCACTTGTTTCTTTTAATCCAAAAGAAAAAGCCAAAGTCGAGCAAGCCAGTGCCACGCCATATATTGCAAGAACCAGATAAGATGATTTTTTAATTACTGTAGAAGATTTTTGGAATTTTGCAATGGGGGTAAAAAACAGGCCAGTTGCCAGGTACATTATGAAGACAACCATTAGCGGTTCAATCGGGGCAGTCCCTGCAACATTTGGATCAACCAAGGGTTTTGACACAACATCAGGCAGAGAAGACAGAGCCGCGGAAAGGATGGCAACTACAAATCCAATAGCAGTAGAAGTTTTCAGTGTAAGTAATCTAGAGAAGACGGAACGAGTCTTTGAAAATTGCATCATCGCCATATTAATTCACTATTTCCATAATTGGAAATAGGTATTCAGAGATTTAAGATGATCATTTTATAATAATATAATACCGCTCAACCACACTATCAAATGGCATAATTTAGACGGCGTTTATTTGGGAATGCTCAAGGCACACATTATTAAACAGATTTAACGGAATATAGTGTCATGGGTTTATCAGAATCAAATCAGACTCCAAAACTTGGAGGAAGAATTGATTACAAAATACTTGCAATTATCTTTGGCCTAGGTTTAGCATATCACGTTATCAATTATTCGATTAAGGACATAACAGAAGAATTCAACGTCATAGACATAATCGAATTAACGGTTCAGGTGGCAGCCATGATAAGCGCATTTATGGTTGCAAGGCTATACTGGCCAAGCAAAGTCTTCGGCAGATCATATTTCGTACTGGGCATAGCATTTGGGTCATGGCTTTTTGCAGAAATTTTGTGGCAGATTTATGAGAACGTTTTGTTTATTGAGCCATATCCGTCTTTTGCAGATATTTTCTATTTTGCATTTTACCCTTTTGTGCTATACCACATGATAACAAACATCAAAGGCTTTGAAGTAAAAATTACTAAAAAAACAATAGCGTGGATGGCGGCGATTCCGATTGTCATTCTGACACTGTATTCATATTTGGCAATTACGGAGTGGGGAGGCACCAATTTTGATTATTACTATTCGTTAATTTTTGTCTCAATAGCTTCTGTCTCAGCTTCTTTTGCAGTCTTGGGTGCACAGATGTTCAGGCACAGTGCATTTGCAGTCGTTTGGTCACTTCTCGCAGTAGGGTTATTCCTACACATATTTGCAGACATTTGGTACTATTACCTTGAAATATTTAGCCAGTATACAGACACACACATCGTAAATATGCTTTGGCCAGTCGGCGGAATGGTCATCATCTATTCATTATACAAACATCAAAAAATCTTGTAATAGATGTCGATAAATGTGATGAAGAACATCTGGTAAATCTGTCGATAGATCATTGTCTTCTACCCCCATAAGATTTTAGATTATACAACCGAAAATCTTAATTTCCTTGATAGAAAGCAGTTTCATAGTCCATGACATTAATTGTTGACGTTTATCTCAAGCAAACAAAAAAAGATCTAGGCATTTTTGCATGCAATAAAATAAAAAAGAATCAGGTCATATGGGTTCCATCAAATTTAAGAAAGATTACACTAAAAAAGTTAGAAAAAATGTCAGAATCAGAGAGACAATACATTGTAAAGTATGCTTGTTCGTTATCCGACGGAACAATATATGTCGATAATGACTTTGCATTATTTTGGAATCATTCCTGTGAACCAAATACGAAATTATTGGATGTCGATAACGATGTAAGAATTGCATCTAAGGACATAGAAGCCGGTGAGGAGTTAACTTATGATTATTATGACGATAAATCGGGGCTTGAAGAAGAAGGTTTCAAGTGTTTTTGCGGTAGTGCAAAATGTAGAGGATACATTACAAAAGAGAGACAGTAACCCGCAGATCAAGATCGTTTATTCGCTGTACAAGCATCAAAAAGTCTTGTAAAGCCCGTTTGCGACTTTTATCAGATTGGAATCCGATGATAAATCCACCAAATTCACATAATTTTCAAAGTGACGTGATTCTGGAAGCTCGGGCACAAAGATTTCGTCCCTAGTATGAACAGAGTCGGTCAAAACGTGGCCAGTCGCATCCAAGAGGCTTCGCAGTTTCTTGTCAAGTGAAAATATTCGCTGATGGGTGATTCCATCGTAAAAATTCAACTCGTTGCATCCTCGCATTGCCAATTTCTGGTCTACCTCATTAGGCAACAGCCCAGAAGGATCAGACGTATTTGAGGCAGTTACAAACGCCCAGTCTTGGCCAAAAAGCGGGGCATATGCAACATATGGAATTACAAAGTCAAAGACTTCTTGCAGTGTTTTGATTACAGATGCAAATCTTGCAGCATGTCTGAAATCTGCAGAATTTGCAGCAGTGGCAAATATCCCATCAGGCTTTAATTTTTGACTCACGATTTCAAAGAATTCTTTTCGATACAGGGGCGCAGCAATGTCCTCGTGATGAGGCATGGTAGTATCCAAGAATATGCAGTCGTATTTTGAGTCAGTCTTTGAAAGGAATTGTCTTGCGTCCTCATGGTATAATTTTGTACGCGAATCTGAAAACGACTCTGCCGCATAGTTGTAGAACTTTTTGCAAGTATCCACCACCTCCTTGTCAATATCCACAATGTCTACGCGCTCGACAGTATTGTGGCACAGGACTTCGCGCAATGTCAAACCAGTGCCGCCGCCGCCGATAAAGACGGTTTTTGGTTTTGAGTGAGATATCATCGAGGGATGAACCAGGCACTCGTTGAAAACGTGCTCGTCGATCTCTGAAGACTGAGGATCCCCGTCCAAAAACAAGACATTGCCAAAATCCCTAGTTTTTACAATCTCCAGTAATTGGTATTTCGTGTTTTTTGAAAAAATGAATTCGTCTATTTTATGAAAGATTTTTTCTCCATCCCCGACATCGACATATTTCCACATTTGAAAATGAGTGTATGATCATAATTATTAAAGTTCTCCATTTTGCCTCAACGCACTAGTGTTATCTGAAAAAAACAGGTTTTCAGGAGATTTTTGGTGCTTTTTGTATTTTAACGACGGCATTTGTGTAAAAAACACAAGCCGAATGTGACTAATTACAGGTAAGGGCGTATGATTAGGCGAAAAGAGCAACTACCGATATTGGGCACTATCTTGCTTGGACCTTTGAAATAGTCTCATATGCCCGTATACGCCAAATGTGAGGAGAATATAGTTCCAATAGAACATCAGTTCCATCGGATTTCCAGTATAGTACGAGTCTTCGTTTTGCGCAAACAAAAAAGCAGTATCGGCTACAAAAAGTGAAATCGTGCCCAAGCACATGAGTGTCCACGTAAAGTTCACCTGGCCTTTGAAAAACAATGCAACGCCTAGCAATGCAGGAATTATTATCACTGCATCAAAGGCAGGATAAATCGCAGACAGTGCAGATTGTAACATGTCGGAGTTTTTGCCGGATTCAATTGCAACATACAAGCTTGGAACGAGTATCCCCACTGCAAACAAAGATGCCGCTCCAAGCATTTTTTTTGTGATTGCCTGACGCACAGGTTGCAGATACGCCATAAAGAACATCAGTAAAAACGGATAACCGACTATGTAGAAAATATCAGCAGCAGACGGAAAGGGATCGACTTTAAGATACAGCTCCTGAACAATCCACAACATTTCTGCAATAAACCATGATACCGCATATCCAGTAAACGAAACCCAGGCAAGCCCTACATTCCCAGATGTGCCAAATCGTAGCATTACTAGCAGGGACATAATCAAGAATGCCCCAGATATTGGAATGTACATCACATTGCCCACAAATATAGCAGTGTCAATTCCAATAAAATTGGAAATCAGTATTACGGAGGTACAGGCAATTAGTGCAAAGACGAGGTATTTTTTTGTGGTGACAGTGTCAAGTCCGGTTTGCATTTTCTATTCTAAAACTGAAATGAATCTGCCGATCGGCTCTTGCTGGGAAAACTCATGAAGGCTGTTTTTTATAGAAACAATTATCGCAACGTGAGCGTTGCCATACAGATCAGACAGTATTCTTTTTAGATATTCGGGATGATCGTAGCAGTCAGGAATATAGCAGTTATAGTCATCCTTGAGCGTTTTTGCGACCTTTTCAAATACGGGCTCACCCATGTGAATGAGGGCCTTTTCGACAGCAAAAGCAACCAATGCCTTTTTGATTTGAGTGTCAGTCGCGTCCACGTTTTGCTTATGCCATTAATGCATATAACAGATTGCATTATGCGCCTAGCAATTGCCTTTTGAGGATGTTAAGACTATGCGCATGATGTTTGCAGGAAACAAACTAACCCAAATATGATATGAATATCATACGGATTATGTACATGGTTAGACTGAGATCGATGGGAAAATGAGTGAGCCAGAGGACGACGTGTCTAGGATGCTAAAGAATGCGCAGGAGGATGCAGCTAGGATGCTAAAGAATGCGCAGGAGGATGCAGCTAGGATGCTAAAGAATGCGCAGGAGGATGCAGCTAGGATGCTAAAGAATGCGCAGGAGGATGCAGCTAGGATGCTAAAGAATGCGCA
>CAYVBR010000012.1:0-1523 GCA_964449865.1 uncultured Candidatus Nitrosotenuis sp. | reverse complement strand
GTTCGTTCTGAACGCGTCCGACTCCGCGGCGCTGATCCAGAGCGTGCAGGAACTCGTCGCCGGTGGGTCGGGAGTCGTTGTGAACCAGCAGATCACCACCGCCGACCCCGTCCAAGCGGGGTCTGAGTCGGCGCGCAAGATGCGCGACGCGACGTTCCTGGCAGGCGTCTGATGCCCGTCACCTACAACAGCAACGCCGGCAACCTGACGATCGGTGGCGTCGCGATGTTCTGCCCGGCCTGGCGCATCGAGAACCTGTACGAACTCTGGCTGCCCGCCGATCAGCGCGGCATCGATCGGACACGCCCGAACGTCACCGGGTCGTTCCCTGTGCGCCGCTACGCGACCGCGACTCGCAAGAGCCTCCGCATGTTGATCGTCGGCGACGTCGACCGCACCGGCGCATCCTCATCGAGCCTGCTCGCCGGCATCTACACGAACATCGCGTATCTGCGCGACAACGTCGTCGCCCCCACCGGCGCGACCGACGGCACCCGCTCCGCGGTGCTCACCGTGCCCGGAGGGTCGACGATCACCGAACCGGTGCACGTCACCGGTCTCGAGGTGTCCGACCTGCGTGAGGACGGTGCGTGGGTAAAGGCGGTGTTGGAGCTGTCGATCCCGTCGGGCCGGTTCCAGTGAGCGCCCAGCCCGTCGACCTCGCCCTCTACGCGTCGACGAACACCGGCTCGGTCATCGACACGCTCGCCAACGCGTTCGATGCGACGTGGCAGGACGCACCGAATCAGCCGGGGACGTTCTCGTTCAAGCTGCCCTTGGGTGACTCTGCGATTGCAGCGTGCACCGCTGGTCGTGTCGTCCGGTTCTCGTTGAACAGCACGGCTCGGTTCGCTGGGATCATCGAGCGTCCGGCGTCGGGGCGGATCATCTCCGAGTCGGACGAGGGTGGCGCCGAGTTCGTCACCATCAAAGGCTCCGGGCTCATCTCCGATCTCGACTGGGCGAAGGTGCTGCCCGCCCCGCCGTCGAAGTCGCCGGGCACGATCGCCGACATCTTCCCGCCGATCGATGACCGGCCGATGGAGTGGTACGGCATGGACTTCGACGACTCCACTGGGTGGGAGGACTCGGAGGAACTTGGGACGCACGGCGAAACGTCCGCCGTGTCGCCCGGTTTGCCGGGTGGGATGCGGGTCCTGGGTGCCAAGTGGATATGGCTGACCGGTGCGGCCGACGACTTCCTGTTCTTCCGCGAATGGGTGTTCCTCTATGAGGGGTTCTACTGCTTGGACTTCTGCTGTTACGACGCAGCGGTCTACCTGAACGGCCGACGCCACCCGCGCAACGCCGCATACAACGCTGAGGCTGAGCGGGTCGAGTTCACGGTGCTCAACTCCGGTTACGTGCTGCTGGCGTTCGAGGCCGACCTGCGTGACCTGAACTACGACGCCGGGCTCGTCTGGCAGATCACCGAAGGCCAAGAAGGCGCCCTCGTGTACGCGTCCGGGTCCGCGTGCCAGGTGTACGGCACCCCCGACGCCGTGCTCACCATGTCCTCTGAC
>CAYVBR010000011.1:0-538783 GCA_964449865.1 uncultured Candidatus Nitrosotenuis sp. | reverse complement strand
CAGCTGCCTTTTTTGCATCGGCTGCTTTCTTGTCAGCTGCCTTTTTTGCATCGGCTGCTTTCTTGTCAGCTGCCTTTTTTGCATCGGCTGCTTTCTTGTCAGCTGCCTTTTTTGCATCGGCTGCTTTCTTGTCAGCTGCCTTTTTTGCATCGGCTGCTTTGTCATTCATTCCATAATCTGCAGCATATGCAGATTGCATTACAGATGTGCTAATGACACCTGCTAATAATGCAAAGATTGCAATACTTGCAAGTAATTTGGTATTCATGATTGATCACAAACTTCGGAACATAATATATTAAGATTGGGTACCTTTGTTCCACACTACAAGATAATTGGGAAATTATTTTGTGCAGTACAAGGGGTTTACCGTTTATTTGAAATTTCATCAGATGTTATCAATTGATTATCATTTCTCTTTCAGGGATTTCTGTGTAGCCGCGTGAAATTTTGAATCAGGCATTACGATTTTCGCAGATTTTTCAACTAATTAATATCACACATTTTAAAACATAAGAACAATTGAAGAAGCCAAAAAAGAAAGACGGTAAGGTCACATACATCGCAGTTGCAGTAGGAGTGCTAATTATCGCGCTTGCGATTTTCTACTATTATTCTGCAGATCAGGCAAGAAACAGAGGAGAATATTTCGGAAATAGCTTGAAAAGCATCCAGGACGACCTAAAACAAACACAGACAGAATTTTACTCTAAAAAGAAAATGCTTGAAGAAGACAGCATTACAAAAGAAGAGTTTCTAAAGTACACAGATACACACATCCAAAACATGCAGGACGTGCTAAAAAGATACGGCGACCTGATGCCGCCCCAGTCTTTTGCACCATCGCTAAAGCTCTTCGTACTGTCCACTCAAAAACAACTTGAAAGCGACCAGTTTCTAATAGAATGGATAAGGACAAACGACACTGCAAATCGAGTCAGATCAGACCTGCTCCTTCAGGAATCGTTTGAAAACGAGATAGCCGCACTTGATTCGTTTAACAAGGCAAAAAACAGTTCAAACTAAAGCAGGCCTTTTTCGTGCAGCAAATCAAGTGTTGGCTCCAGCATGCCAAGAATTGCGTTTTTTTCAAGTGGGATCGGATCCTTGAACTTTACTGGAAATGTAAGACTCAACATGTCTTGGTCCGTATGAGCCATTCTTATCCCATGATGCATTTGGTTTTGCAAAAGAAATTCCTTCCACGCCTCAATTCTCAATAATGAATCAGACAGATGACTTTCGACATACATGATATCCATGTCTTCTTCTGAGCCAAATATGCCAAATTTTACCATCGGGACTGTCAGGTATCCACCCGGAACCTTGTCGTGGTTTTTGTGCATTTGATCTATCACGTCGTCAGCCTTGTCTTCTGGAAAAATATCGCCATAGTCTGGGACAAAGTACCCCGCAATATTGTGAGCCTTGTCAAAGATTCGGAAGAAGTCATCCTCGCGGTCTAGTTTCCACATACGATGTTAAACTTTGCACGAACTATTATAAATCATAAAATCATGAGCATACCAAGTGGCAATTACAAAATACACAAAAGACTTTATCGATAATTTGGTGGATTATTATATCAGCGAAGCCCCATCATACAGACAGATAGCCGAAGCGTATTCGCCTGAAATAAATTCAGTCCCAGACGCGGCTTTTGGCATAATTGCAGGATGTGTGTATTCTGCGTTTTTGAGGGCATATGAAAACGAAAACAAGACCGTAGAATTAGAAGACATTCAGGAGTTCAACAAAATCATCAAGGAAAAGGCGCCCCTGATAAAAAAGGCAATACTTGAGCAATAAACCACAGGAAATAAATTCAAACAGAAATGAGTCATTACGTGTCTGAAACCACGCGGTATAGAGTCCAGCAGATAATCGACAGCGGCAATATCATCCAGATGTCACTTGCGGAGGATGTCCAGACAGAATCCATATCACAAAAGCAGCTTATCATGGACTCCGTTGCGAAAAAGCTAGACCCGGAGCTTAGAGAACAGGTGCAGCCACTCCTTGAGGCAATACTTCAGGGACAGCCGACAATTAAGATAAAGAGCTATGACCAGGCCACAATATCGATTACCATACCAAGGATAAGATATGAAAGGATGGGAAGGCCGCAGGTAGGCGAGATCCTCGAAGTAAGTATGTTCCGCTCAAAGTAATTTTTCTATCTCAGATTCAGATTCAAGCGGCAAAGAACATGCAAAGTTCTTACACACAAACACGATTGTCTTCTCCAGACTGAATTCCTTTCCTGCAAAAAACGGATATTTTGCAAGGCGTTTTAGTTGATCAGGATCAGATATTGTGACAAGTATTGCTTCTGGCAGAAATCTTTTTGTCAGCATGTTCAGTATGTTTTTGTCTTTTGTATTCAGTACGGTGATTTCTGTCGGGCTTTGCAGGTACAGGTAGATTGCGTTTAGCAGATATCCAAAACCAAACGGGTTTTCGGCAGCCATTATGGAAAACGACTCCATTGTTTTTAGCGAGATGTCCAGGAATTTTTTTTCTTGTGTCAGATGATACAGCCTAAGAAGAGAGCTTGCGGCAACCGAGTTCCCAGAAGGCATCGACAGGTCGTAGTTGTTCTTTGGTCGTATGATGAGCTTTTCGTGATCGTCGGCAGTAAAGTAAAAGCTGTTGTTCTGAGAATCCCAGAAATGATCAACTAGGTGATTTGCCAGACTCACCGCAAGATCCAGATACTTGGAATCAGGTTTAATTTCAAAGACGTCAAGCAGCGCGTTTACGAGATAAGAATAATCCTCAAGGTATCCCTTTAGCTTTGCCTGTCCGTTTTTGTATGTGCGAAGCAAACGACCATCTGAGATCAGATTCTTCTCCATAAACGAGACGCATTTTTCTGCAGCCTCAAGATAGGACATGTCCCCAGATATTCTATACCCTCTTGCAAACGCAGATATCATTAACGCGTTCCACGAGGTCAGGACCTTGTCATCAAGGCCAGGGCGAATCCGATGCGAACGCAATTCAAGTAGAACGTCAGACGAGCCTGAGATTATTTTTTTGACATCATCTTCAGGCATTCCAAAATGAAATGCGACTGTTGACATGCCAATGTTGTTGTTCAGTATCGTATGGCCCTCAAAATTTCCCCCATCAGTCACGTCATAGTACAGGCAGAATGGGTCTGCGTTTTTCCCAAGCGCATCTTGGATTTCCTTCTTCTTCCACACATAGTATTTCCCTTCTTCACCCTCAGAGTCAGCATCAAGGGCAGAATAAAATCCGCCTTCAGGAGACGTCATCTCGCGCAAGACAAAATTCAATGTCTTTTGGATGACGTCCAGATAGAACGGATCCTTTGTGATTTGGTACGCCTCTGAATATACAATTGGCAGTAAAGCGTTGTCGTACAACATTTTCTCAAAGTGAGGGACAAGCCACCTTGCATCAGTAGAGTACCTGTGGAACCCGCCACCAATTTGATCAAATATTCCGCCCTTTGCCATCTTGTTTAGAGTCTTGAATACAAATTCCGAGAATTTTGAAATTTTTGAGATCTTTGAATAGCGCAGTATGAAAGAAAGGTTTGCAGCATTTGGAAATTTCGGTGCGTTTCCAAATCCGCCATACGTGTTGTCTGCTATTTGCATTAGGTTCATTGCAGCTTCGTCTAGAAGGGACTTTTCAAGTTTCGACGGAGTCGTTATCTTTTCTGTCTTTTGCAGCGTCTCCATGAAATTCTCCGCTGCCTTTTTGACATCATTTGGTTTTTCCCTCCAGGCCTGTGCCAGTTGCCTCAAGAGGCTTCCAAAGCCAGGCCTGCCATAGCTGTCAAGTGACGGAAAATATGTTCCCACATAGAACGGCTTTTGGTCAGGAGTGAGAAAAACACTTAGCGGCCATCCACCCTGCCCAGTAGTCATCTGGCAGACTTTTTGATAAATATCATCAAGGTCAGGCCTTTCTTCCCTGTCAACTTTGATGCTGACAAAATGCTCATTCATTATTTCTGCAATGTCATCGTTTTCAAACGACTCGTGCTCCATCACATGGCACCAGTGGCACGAGCTGTACCCGACGCTGAGAAAGATGGGCTTGTTTTCATCCACAGCTTTTTTTAGCGCAGACTCGTTCCACGGATACCAGTCAACCGGGTTGTGTGCATGCTGTAAAAGATACGGGCTTGTTTCATGAATCAGATGATTCTCAGGCAACATTTTTGCCATATTTTATTTGATATTTGTGTTTATGTTGTACGAGACACGCAAATTGATCAGATAGATCAGTTGCAAGCAGTGTTAGACGACGGATTTTCGTTGTATAACGAAATAAGGTCGATTGCATTACACTCCAATATGTAAGCAACGTGTGAGTTTGATGTATGATATAGGAACTTGTCATTTGTTTCGGACGAATACAATCCCAATGCATGGCCAAACTCATGCCTCGTAATTGCCGCAATTTCTTCATTGTCAAGGCTCTCAATATCATGTATGGTGATTATTGACTTTAGAATCTGATGATTGTCACCGTCAGCAATCGATCTAGTATTACTTAGATCATTACCTATTGGAGCATCCTTTGACAAGACTATCCATATTTCTCCGCTTGGGGTAACGGATTCTTCAATTTCGAACACTTTTGGCAGATAGATGGCAGTGTTTCCATCATCCAATGTTTGCAGTGCGCCCGTCCAGCCCTTGTAATACACGCTTTGATCATCAGGTGGAGAGATTCCAAGATCAGAGTTAGACACAGTAATCGTTTCCTCAGAAAGAATGGCATTTTTTATGGCGTCAATTTTTTCAGCAGACAGTAGATTGGAGTTAATTATGCTAACGTGGAGGGGCTCATCTTTTACCAAATTCCAAACAGCCCAAGTATCAATTTTCTTACCATTTAGATCTTCGACGACAAATCTTCCAGACATCAAGTCAACACCTGTAGGAGCGGCATTCTGAAACATGTAAAACAACAATACAGACGCTACAATTCCACATATTATCAATACAGCATAGGTAGTTTTCTTTCCAGTTTTCTCCATAGATGTAAGTCTTTTTTGCACAAGTGCCAGTTGCAAAGACATTTCAGAGGAAGGGATTGTTATTTTTTCATCTGGTGTCATAGGCCGCAGAGACTGCATTTTGATCATTTCAGATTTTAATGCGGAAAATTTCTTCCCAATCACAACAATCACAGCACATAGCGCAAGAACGGATACGATGCTCCCGTAAATAATAGGCTGAAATACCATGATTTCTCTTGTCGAAAGATCACCATACTGGTAAATTTGAACAAGAGACAGAGATACCACGATTGTGGCAGTGGTAATTATGAGTGACATCGAAGAGAAAATCGCCATGCGGTCTTGACGCACAATAGCTAATGATTTCAGATACGTGACAATCGGAATAGAATACAATGTAACAAATCGATATTTCCTGTATGCACCGCAGGCCATAATGATATACGCGGCGATAAAACCTAGCTCTAGCGGATGACCGAAATAATACGCGTTTTCAATTTCTACAAATAAAAACAAAGTATCGGTCGCAATGTTAACCAGTAATCCAATCAGTAGAGGCCAGATTAGATATTTGCCAGTTTTATCAAAAAGCGAAAAACAAATAATCAGTGGCACAAGCAGAATAGCATCAGATATTGGATAAAGTAAGTTTATTATTATTTCATAATTATCAAGAGACCAATTGTTAGAAATTTCAATGAAAGACGGTATCAGGTATGAAGCTGAAAAAATCACAGATGAGAGCAGAATTTTGTTTGAAATGATTTTTCGTATAGGCCATACAATACTCATAAGATAAGCAAACAAAACCCCATACCCGGCTATCCAAATTGGATCCGCCAGTGTTATCGAGGTTTGAATATCGGCAATAGTATTGTAATAAGTCCACAGTAATTCTGCCACAAACCAGAGCATGCTGAAACTTGCAAGTAGCGCAGAGAATGCGAAATTCTGTTTGTTTTTTGATTTGATCATTGTCATAACAGTAAATGCGACAAATACGCCAGAAGTGATCGTTTTAAGAACCGCTAAAACATCAGAGGCCACCCCCTCACCTCCAAAATATCCCACCACCAATGCGATTGCACATACGATAATGGCAAGACCAAAAACTTGTCCCATCTTTGAATTTTCAGATAACTGAATCGATTGAATCTGCGCCAATTTTTAATTAATCACCATTATCTGTTGTTGTCAAGTTATTTATTAGAATTCACAACACGTGTTGATTTTGACAATGCTTGCATAGAAATCAGAAGATAATACAGTATGGCATACATCCTGTATGATTTTCACACCAATACGCTACTAATTCAAAAACGATAATTACATCGCAGTTTAATACGCACGAGCGTGAAATCGTATTAATCAGTCAAACATGAATAAAAATATGCCTAGCGACATCCTGTCGGATAAGAAAGACAGAACTCTCGTTTTATCACTAATTGCCATTGCAACTACAATCATTGCCGCTAATTTTGTCGACAGAAGCACCACCGTAGTAATAGGCAATTTGCTATACATTCCAACCACATCATTTTTTGTAATTACCGCAGTGACATTAACAATCAGAACTAAAGAGAAACAGATGAGAAAATTTCTGTTTTTTCTCTCAGCATCAGCAGTGTTTTGGTTTATAGCAGAACAATATTGGGGCGTCCTCGAACTAGTCTACAACGAAAACCCATTTCCATCAGTTGCAGACGTATTTTTCATCCTAAGCCCTACAAGTTTGCTTGTCGGATTTGGCATTCTGGTATTCCCCCGATTCAAACAAATCTCAACTGAAGTAAAAATAATAGGAACCATAACGAGTGTCTTTCTTTTAATTCCCTCAGTCATGCTAACAAACTCAGTCTCAGAGTTCGATGTTGTAGAGAGGGCATTATCACTAACAGTAGTTGTTTTGGATGTTGGCCTCATCTGGTTCACTACGATAAGTGTAATGTGGTTAGCTACATCGAAGAACAAATCAGGCATCTACTTTACCTTGGGCATATTGTCTTTTTACGTTGGAGATACGTTCTTCTCATTTACATCCATATCAGGAACGTATTACTCTGGAAATCCATCGGACATCTTTTACTATTGGTGCTTTGTCTTTCTTGGATTTGCAGCCTATCGAGGATTGAAACATAGTGAAGACATCAAGATAATAGACACCACACATAATATTAAAAAAATAAAACTAACGCCAAAGCACAATGCGATTGTATTAACGCTTGCTGCAATTACCATGGGCCTAATTTCAATTCTCATTTTGAAGGATTTCAAAATCACATTGCTGACCCCAAATGAAGAAAGGCTAGTCATTCCAATCATTTATGCCAGTCTGCTTTTTGCTGTAGGCTCCATCATAATGAACGTGTTTTTCTTAAGAAAAGAGTCAAACAGCGAATCAAGATCATGGCAGAATACAACTGGGAAAATAGAGTCCACATCCAAAGAAATCATTTCCATAGAAAGACAAATTTCGACACTAGAATCTAGAAACAAAAAAAATTCAATCATAACAATATTAGGCGTAGGGATACTGGCATGTGTTCTAATCACATATGCGTCTCTGACAATAGTCAAGAGCGGATACGAGAATACAGACTTGGCCACAGGCAAGTTCCTGATTGAGAACCTCAAAGGAGACAAAATCAGCACTTGGGTCACGTGGCGCATTCCACAAAATCAAACTCTTCAAGTGACAATCATCAATTCGCCAGGACTGTCAGATCAGAGAATCAGCATAATCAAAGACACCATTATCTCTGAAAAATCAATAATGCTAGAGAATTCAGTTATGAACAAAGAGCCACCAAACGAGAAATCCACGTATTATGAGGGCTGGGTGGGCGCACTAAAAACAGGAGCTGAACAAAAAACAAAATTCAGCATACCTATCAATTTCTTTGTGACGACGTCAATGAAATCAACTGGGAACATCATTCTGATACTGTCCACCGCAAAAGAATCAGACAATACATACGGGTATACAAGGACTATTGCAGACGAAAGATCAAACCAGATTCTAAAATCATTCATCACCATATACAATGTCGACAATCTAAATGAGATAGAACTATCCGCCGTGGTCAGACACGAGTTTGGCCATGCGTTGGGGCTTGCACATTCCACGGATTCAAAAGACCTGATGTACCCAGTTTTTACCTCCAATCAGGCAGTTATTTCCGAGTGCGATATCGATGCGATAGTTTCACTATACAATGGAAAAACATCGACCGATGTAGTGTGCAGGCACTAGACGATTTATGAGACGGCAAAAGCCTCAAACTACATTTTTATTTTTTCTAGTAGTTTCATTGTTTGTACCACTTGATATATTGACACAAAGTGCCCACGCAGAAGACAGCACTGCGAAGAAATTTGAAATCATTGACGAAATGGAGTCTTGGTATTTTTACAACATAAATAACTCAACCATTACAATTTTTGGAAACCCAACATTAGAGTCAGGACTAGTTGGAAACGCGCTAGAGTTCAATGGGAAAGATCATGTTGTTATCGAAAGCCGAGAGCGCGGAATCACCCTGTCAGACTTTACTCTTTCGGCATGGATCAAGCCAAACTACACGCGCTCACCCACAGACATGACAATTTTAAACAGCAAAAACGCCTTTGATTTGGCAATCACGACTCAGAACAAAAAGCACACGGTACAGTTTTCCATACTAAACGGATTTAGCTGGATTTCTGTGAAATCGGAGACAGAGATTAGCGAGGATTGGACAAACATTGTTGCAACATACAACGGCACTGCAATTAACATCTACATCGACGGCAGATTAGACGGCAGTACAAGCTTGTTAGAAACACAGCATTACTATGCATATGGAAAAAAAGTTCTGAAGATAGACGACAGCAAAATAAAAGATCCGATTCTGAATTCAGACGTTTTCGTCGGAGGCACTGAAAGCAAAAAAGACGTAGCGCGATTGTTTTCTGGCCAGATTGATGAAGTCCAATTTTATCTGACGCCCAGCAGCATACTCCAAGGAGTTCCCAAAATCAAAGTGCAAAATAACTACATTTTGAATGCGACTAGTTGCGCATATGACGCATCAGTGCAATGCAGCATGCAGCTATCGTTTCATACCGCAGATATAAAAGACAACAGGGTGCAGGTCACTTTTGATAACGGAATAGTTTCTGTCGACAGAATAGACTATACAATAAAAGCAAAGGATTGGAGAGGAACGATTCCAATCAAAAGCGGTCAAGCGGTGTTTTCAGGTCTTGCGACAAGCTCAGACAACAAGGACATACGCGTAATTATTGTCGGAAATTTTCTTGAGAATACGCTGCACGGCCACACATACAGAATGTCTGGAAGCATGATCAGTGAAGACTTGAAGGGAGACTTGTTTGGCAATTTTGAATTGGTAAGCAGCACAGACTTGTATGCGGGAAAACCACTACAAGTCATAGTAGAACCGCCGCCGCCAAAAATTCTTTTGATGACAAAACCGTTCCAGAGTGCATTTGTCAAGGATTATTTCAAATTTGATTTGAAGGTGTATTATTTTGATGAAAATCCGTTCAAGGACTATTACCAGCAGGGATTTGAGGTTCAAAACGCAACTGTTTCCCTGCAGATAGTCAGCCCCACAGGCACGATTCTTAAGCAGTTTGACGGCCTTACTGACAGCAATGGCTATTTTTCTGGAGAATTCGTCGTTCCGGCAAACACTGCGCCAGGCGTGTATTCCATAGTATCAAGTGCGATAAAAGGCGAAAGCTTTGACAGCAACTCACTTAGCCTTTTGATATCAGAGCGCCCAGAACCAACCAGTGCAGAGGTAAAGGCAGACTGGCCCACAATAATCCTCAACGGCACCAACCCGCAGACAATAAACAGGAATTCTCCGTACGTGGAGCTTGGTGCCACTGCAACAGATCCCGAGGATGGTAATCTTACTGCGTCAATCATAATTGATTCCAGCACGGTCGACACATCAGTTGTTGGTTCGTACTCGGTTACTTACACGGTTACAGATTTGGCTGGAAACACGGTTACAGAGACTAGAACAGTAAGGGTGACAGCTGGCAATCCACCAGTAATTACGTTAATTGGCTCAAGCCCGCAAATAATAAACAGGAATTCTCCATACGTGGAGCTTGGTGCCACTGCAGATGATCCGGAAGACGGGAACATCTCAGGCTCGATTATAATCGATTCAAGCGCTGTTAATACTTTGACAGTTGGAACATACAGTGTAACATACACGATTACCGACTCCTCTGGCAACACAGATGTAAAGACAAGAACGGTTAATGTCATATCTGGCGACTCGCCAGTCATCAGTCTGGCAGGGGCAAACCCGCAGACAGTGGATGTTGGTTCACCGTATGTGGAGCTTGGTGCCGCAGCGTCTGATCCAGAGGACGGCAATATTTCAGGCGCGATTGTGATTGACACCTCTGCGGTGAACACGTCCGTGATTGGATCGTACAATGTTACGTATGGCGTAACAGACTCTTCAGGCAATAGTATGCACACAATAAGAATTGTAAGCGTCGTCGATACTACATCGCCAGTAATTTTGCTAAGCGGGTCAAACCCGCAGACAATAAACAAGAATTCTCCGTACGTGGAGCTTGGCGCTACGGCGTCAGACAACTATGACGGGGACATTTCAGGCGCGATTGTGATTGACTCGTCGGATGTGAACACGTCCGTGATTGGATCGTACAATGTTACGTATTCCGTGTCAGACTCATCCAGTAATACGGCATCCACAACCAGAACCGTGAATGTGGTAGATATTTTATCTCCTACAATTACGCTTAACGGGGCAAACTCGCAGACAATAGTCAAAAATTATCCATACACAGAACTTGGTGCCACAGCGTCAGACAACTATGACGGGGACATTTCAGATGCGATTGTGATTGACTCGTCTGCAGTGAACACGTCAGTGATTGGATCGTACAATGTTACGTATTCCGTGTCAGACTCCTCTGGAAACTCGGACAGCGAGAGCAGGACGGTAAATGTAGTGGTTGGCGGATCACCAGTAATCAGTCTGGTAGGGACAAACCCGCAGACAGTAGCTGTTGGTTCATCATATGTAGAGCTTGGCGCCATGGCGTCAGATCCTGAGGACGGGAATCTGACAGCAGTCATAGTTACAGATGCCAGTGCGGTAAACATATCCATAATCGGCACTTATTCTGTGAACTATACTGTGACAGACATTTCTGGAAATACAAACGAACGCCTAAGGACGGTGAATGTGACAGACACCTCGCCGCCAGTCATAATACTGCTTGGTTCAAATCCGCAAATAGTTGAGGTAGGAAATCCATATGTGGAGATTGGCTCCACGGCGTCAGACAACTATGACGGCAACTTGACTGCAAACGTATTGATTGATTCTTCGTCAGTAAACACGTCAGTTATTGGCAATTACACAGTTAGATATCAGGTGTCAGATTCATCAGGAAACGATGATGTCAAGACAAGAATAGTAAGCGTGGTAGATGCAGTGCCTCCTCTGATTACTTTGATCGGGATAAACCCGCAGACAATAGTCAAAAATTATCCATACACAGAACTTGGTGCCACAGCGTCAGACAACTATGATGGAAATCTCACCAGTTCAATTCTGATAAATGCGACTGTAGTAAACACAAGAGTCATTGGCAATTATTCTGTAATTTACTCCGTTTCAGACTCGGCTGGAAACACAGATACGAAATCAAGGACTGTTAGAGTAGAGCAGGGCAATTTGCCAGTCATAACAGTGCTTGGCCTCAATCCTCAGAAAATTGACGCTGGATCTCAGTATGTTGAGTTTGGCGCCACAGCGTTTGACGTAGAAGACGGGAATCTGACATCATCTATCGTGATAGATGCCAGCTCAGTGAACACATCATTGCAGGGCACATACATGGTCAATTACACGGTTAGTGATTTATCTAATAATACCGATACAAAGTCAAGGACTGTTAGAGTAGTCATATCAAACCAGAATTTGGCAGAGAATCTAGGGATGAGAGACGACATCTTAAAGACAGTTGCCGCTGCCAGATATTTCTCAGAGAACCTAGGATTGACAGAGGGTGCAGCATCTACGACCTTGATGATCAAGTCACTCTCAGAGAGTCTTGGAATGAACGACAATGCGATAACTGTAATTTCCAGAACCGAGGCACTGTCTGAAAATATCGGAGTGGCAGATAATTTCGCTACAACATCATTTGTCACACAGGTACTGACAGAGAGACTTGGAATTGGCAGCAGTGTGACATCTACCACATTTGTCACACAGGCACTTTCAGAAAGTCTTGGAATTGTTGATAACGCGTCAATTACTACATTTAGAATTCAATCATTGTTTGAAAATATCGGAATCAGGGACAGTATAACTACGGCAGGGGCAGTAGATCAAGTTTTGACAGAAGATATCGGATTAACAGATGACATTTCCACTACAACTTTGAAGACGCAGGCACTGACAGAGAGACTTGGAGTGGCAGATAGGGCAACAAGTACGGCATTTACGACCAAGTTGCTCACAGAGAACATTGGTATGACAGATAGTGCAACAGCTACGACCTTGAGGACCAAGATACTGTCTGAAAACATCGGAATACGAGATGGCGCATCCACAGTGTCTTCTAGAACACAGTCGTTGTCTGAGAACCTCGGAGTCAGGGACAGCGTTTCAAAGACCATAGCCATCACCAAATTACTTACAGAGAGACTCGGAGTGGCAGACGACACCAGTCAGGATCGTTACATCAGGGAGTTTGGCATAATTGCATATCGTGGAGGTTCGGCAACTACAATATCTCAAGCTGGACAGACGGATCTGAATACGCCAAAAATCAAAATCTGGTCAGACAGACTCAATGGAGGTTTGGGAGGATTCGATACAGAACGC
The DNA here is from genome assembly GCA_964449865.1 of uncultured Candidatus Nitrosotenuis sp. GTDB lineage: Archaea > Thermoproteota > Nitrososphaeria > Nitrososphaerales > Nitrosopumilaceae > Nitrosotenuis. The sequence goes on along the minus strand of CAYVBR010000011.1, from coordinate 525,880 downwards.
ACATTGCCATCTGCGGGCTCACCGGTGAATTCCACAGTAGTGAAATATTCGACACGACTAGACAGAATTGTCCTTGTTGCACAAACTTTCAACAACAACATCGTGGCATATGTGTGCAACAGTACTTGTGGTAATACGGATAACTGGTCAGGCCCCACAACACTGGGATCAGTGCCGGCAGGCTCCGCACAGAGAAAGTTTGATCTTGACTTTGAAAGCAGAACTGGCGAGGCATTAGTTGTCTGGGCATCCACGTCTACAAACACTGCACAGGATCTAGAATATGCAACCCTAGCAAACAATACATCCACATGGAGCTCGGTAGGGTTCATTGACGACACCAGTACAGGTACTGATGCAGTATTTACTTGGGTAGACGTTGAACGCAACCCCAATGCAAACAGTAATGAAATCATAATTACCGGTTTTGAGTCTACTACTTCCGATGTAATTGCAGCCATATGGAACGGGCAGACAAACTCCATTAGAAGCGGCTCAGTGGCAGATATTTCGACTACCGCCACTCAGATGAACGGCAACAAGGGATTTGATGTAGCATATGCGTCAGACGGGACAAAGGGAATGGTCGCAGCGCCAACTAGCGGTACCCTCACAGGCGGAATGAATGCACAATATTGGACTTCGTCTACAGCAAGCTGGACAACCATGACGGCGGCAAGTATTGCAGGCACGGGCAACGATAACCCGTACTGGACCACCATGAAGGCAGATCCTACGTCGACAAAGCTGTTTGCCACAATGGTCGACTCTTCAGGGGATGTCAACATTATGGAGTATTCAGGTGCAGGTACGACTTGGAGCACCCCAGTGATAGACATAACGGTATCTTTGGATACCATCACTAGCCCGAGTGCAGACTTTGCATATAATGCCACCAAGCTTACCGGCACAACCATATCAAACGGAAGAATAAACCTTGATGACACAGTTGCCACAGCTACTGCAATGAAAGAGCGCAACTGCAGAAACACTGCAACGTGCGCGGGTTCAAGTGCCAGTACCACCATAGGCTCCGCAACAGGCACAGGTCTGGTTATCCAGCTTTATACTAACACCAATTCAACTTCAAGCATAGATGTTCTTGGATTGAGATTAACATCAAGCAGGGATCTAGGTGCGTTTGCCATTCGCAACACCAACACTGCAACCCCATACACCAATTATGGCGAAACCGCCATTTCAACTGAGACGGTGACAAGAGTGGGACTAGGCGGCTTTTCGTTTGACTTTAGACATTAAATCTGATTAGGTTCACATCCGACAAATGTATGAAAACGATTGCAGTGATGATCAGGACTTCTTTCGCGCTTCAATGTCATATATTGCGGCATTTATTTTTGCGACCAGATTCACTTTTGACTTTTGCGCCTTTTTGTTGTGGGAATAGTCCTTGCCTTCAACTAGAGTCAGCAGTTGCTTTAGATCATCCAGATCCAGTATCTTAAGCCCCTTTTTTGCCACCAGATCCAGCAGTTCAACGCGCCTCCGGTCGTCCTCAGTTATGTGCGACACAGATACTATCAGATATGATTGAATTAATTTTTATCTAAAATGCAGCATACTGGGAATTAGTGTCAGATTCAGTTTTGCGCGGCAACCGAAAAATCTAGTATCTTCTGTAAAACCAAGAGCCACCCATGCCAGCGATTCCAATTACTACAAGTGCCCATCTGGCATTGTTCAGACTCTCAAGGTATCCAGATATCAGAAGAAAGACCCCCACGGATAGTATGATAAGAAATACAACAAAGACTATCATCATTTTACTGTCAGAACTGTTTGATATGACTTGTATGGCGCTTGAAGTTAATATTGCTTGTTCATAAATCTCACACATCTAAAACAATCTAAAAATAACATGACCCTATATTTCACATCATGTCAAAGATGCGCGCAATGCTGCTTGAAAACCTCGCGCCAATAGAGACAAACCCGCTTAAACTAAGGGAAATTGACAGACACCAGATCAAAAGGCCAAATGAAATCCTAATGAAAATAGAGGCGTGCGGAGTTTGCCGCTCACAGTTGCACGGAATCGAGGGAGACTGGAAAAAATACGGAATACCGCCCGCACTTCCGACAGTTCCAGGGCACGAGATTGTCGGAACCATAGTAGAGACAGGCCCCAAGGTGTCAAAATTCAAAACAGGCCAGAGGGCAGGCATATCGCCGCTGTATGGCTCGTGCAGAGAGTGCGATTACTGCAGGATTGGAAAAGAGCACCTGTGCGATTCTGCAGAAATCACAGGAGAGTCACTACTTGGAGGATATACGGAATACATTACCATAACAGAAGACTTTGCAACCATCATTCCAGATTCCATGGAGCCAGCGTATGGCGCACCGTTATTTTGCGCAGGAATAACAGCATACAAGGCAGTGATGGCAAGTGAGCCAAAAAAGGGAAAAAAGACAGGAATCTTCGGAGTGGGAGGAGTAGGACACTTGGCAGTAGAGTTTGCAAAGATTAACGGCTGCAGGGTAATCGGGTTTGCAAGAAGCAGGGGTCATCTTGATGTTGCAAAAAAAGTAGGGGCAGACAACGTGATCCAATACCAAAGTGACCAGGCAGAGTTTCTGTCCTCGCTAAAAAAAGAAGAGGGGCTGCTAGATTCCGCAATTGTCTTTGCACCGTCAGAGTCAGTGACAGACGCTGCGATAAACTCTGTAAAAAAAGGCGGCACCGTAGTTCTTGCAACATTTGGCAACATACCAAGCTTTGATGTCACGCAGGAAAAAACAATACGCGGAACGCTGATTGGATCAAGGGCAGACATGGCAGACGTAGTCAGGATTGCAACTGAGAATGATCTCAAAATAATATACAAGACGTTCCCACTAGAGCAGGCAAACCAAGTTTTGACCCAGCTCAAGCAATCAAAGATAGAGGCAAGAGCGGTTCTCATTCCTTAAATTAAAGACAATATTTTAAAAAATAATGAACTGCAAACGGTGCCACCATGTTGCCCAGATTCACGAATCATCTGCGCAGAGCGACTCACTTATGAGGCTCGGCAAGTGCGCAATACCTGGATGCACGTGCAAGCAGTATCTTGACTCCATTGAGAGAATAGACGACGAGCTGTTGTGATTTTAAGTTCATATATCAATTAGGCAAAGTGTTGTTTGATGAAAAAGCACGACTCTGCAGACGACATGAGAAAAGAGATTGACATCTTGCTGTCCAAGCTAAACGCGCTTGAGATAATTGCCACTGACGAGTTTCAAAAGGGAACAGTCAAGGTACTGCGAAGACTAGTCGAGGGCCAGATGCATTCCATAAACGAGTTTGAGCACATAAAAAAGGCACTCGACCTTACCATGCTGCAGATATTTGAGGTTAAAAACAAAATCAAATCATGATTTAAGGACAGTGTCAGACAGCCCGCACTCTGAGCACTTCATCAGGACGGAATTGCCAAGGTCTTGAGACTTTTCCATTTTTGCGCCACAGCACGGACAGTTCATCGGTTTTGAAGACATTGTCAAATCAGTTACATGACGGCTTGTATTTGTTGATTATTTTTCCTACCAGTCTTTTCCTTTCGTCTTGCGTAGAATTCCACATCGGGTACACCGAAAGGTGGAGATTTCCCTCAGAGCCAGCAGCGTCAATCCAGCATTTTGACTTTTCGTGTTTTTTGAAAAAATCCTCGTCTTGTGACTTTTCGGATTCGCCCACGTAAATCATTTGGAACGTGTCTTTTTCACGGCCAAGCAAAATGTAGACCACTTGTTCCATCGGAGGACCCCATTCGGACAGGCGGATTGGTCCAAGAAACTCGTAGCTTAGAATTTGCAGTGTCAATAGATCTTGCTTTGACGGAGAGGCTTTTTTCTTTTTTGCAGGATTTGTTCATTGAGCATGCCGTACGAACAAACGCCCGCAAGTTCATCCGAGTACAGCATCATGGCCCAAAAAGCGAAAATCGTCACTTTAAGTGAATCAGGTGGGAAAAAATTATTCATTTAAAAGAATAAATCTCTCTAAAATTTGGGTAGTTCATGGCAGAGCCGCACAATCACAGAACCGTAGGATACTCCATGATAATGGTGTCTGCGGCACTTGTGGTAATTGGTTTGTTGTACCTTGCCATAGGCGAGGACGTCTTGTATTCTGACCACGTCGGAAAGGAAAAGCAGCTAGAGTACAAACAGATGCTAGAGGAGAAGGCAAAGCAGGCCGAATCCGAATCGCAGGGAAAGAATCTCTCGCTAAACCTAAACGAAGAGATGAACGTGCAGAACCCCTAGATCAGTATCCGTTTGCATAGTCTTCCCACATGTTAAGTTTTGACGTCATCTTGTTCATCTGATATAGTGCGCCACCGATTATTCCTGCCTGGTAAAACGCATACAGGTACACCTGGGAGTGGGATGGGTGCGTGTGGGACAAGCTGAGTGCAATCATTGAGAAGAAGATGAAAGTTCCAATAAACGTAGATATGCTGTTTACTATCCCATCAAGCCCTATCATTCTCCTTGTTGCCACAGCCATAAGCGATATACTGGACAGTATCAGAAAGGTTAGCCCGCCGTTTTGCGTCACAAACTGCGTGACCCACTGAGCAAGGCCCATCTCAAGTATTGATTTTTCCGGAAGCGCGATTCCGCCCCCAAGTGCAAAACTGACTGCGCTAAACAGCCCCCCTATGATAAAGAAGAACAGTAGTATCTTGACAATTCCCCGCTTAATCGGACTGCGTATCTCAGAGGGCTTTATTGCGCGCTCCGTAATTTTCATTCCAAAAACAAACCCAAGAAAAACAGTTGGGAAGTACGCCAGCTCTATTAGAAAGGGAGATTCCGTGGTTATTCTCTGGATGTATGGCGCAAAAATCAGGAAAAGTGAAAGGGCAAGGGCGGTTGCGCTTACAAAAAGTATCAAATTAAGGTACGGCATGCGAGGTCGCCCTTCGAGGTTAACGTCCCAGTTGTACATTTTTGACATTTTAGGAAATTGGATTAAAGAAAAGGGCGGAAAATCATTTGGTCAATTAATCAATTATCTTTGAATAAAATACGAGTCAGAACCTAATGCTATTTCTTTTTAGTATAATCGTCTTTTTTATCGCGAGCGTCTTTGTCACAGGACTTGCCCTCTGCCTTGTCATATTGGCCATGGCTGCCTTTCATGTACCCATGCTCGTAATTGCCGCTCATCATTTTTTCCATGTGCTCAGCCATGTTCACGGATTCCATTTTTCCCATAATATCGTACATTTTTTGGCTAAATCGCATTTTTTCTGACGAGTCTAGCGAACTCCATTTTTCTCGAATCTGAGATTGGTGTTGTTTGTATATTTTGTCCATCCTTTGCAACATTACATTCAAGTTTGTACTATCTGGAACGCCTGCAGGAGATGACTCGTCTTTTGAAGATGCCGGGTCTGCAGCACATATGTGATCTCCGCAAATAGACTGTTCTGCGTTCTTGCCATATTGCTGGACTTTCATTCCAGAGGCTTTTACTGCCTGAGCAGGATGAACACTAGCAACAGATGCAACCACGGTTGCAGTCAAGATGACAGAAATTGCCAACAGAAGCAGCATTCTCATGAACCAGTCACCACAGTACCAATTAAAAAATCAATTGTTTTCCAAGTTGGGCATCCAGATCACATGCCCCACATTTATCAGCAAAGCATTCCAAAGAATACAGATGAGGCTTGGGAAACCAATAATCATAGTAGGTGCGATTCTGATTTTCTTTGGGACGGTTTTCCAGTTTCAGGGAAGAGGTCAGATCGGCCCAGAGTCGTCTTTTATGTATTACAACAAGGACTGGATATCTTATGGCTTGATAGTCATCGTGTCTGGAACCGTGATCAGCGGGATTGGAATATTTCTCTCAAGACGCAAGTAGAATGATTTTTGTGATTTAGACTCGAACATCAAGCGTGTCAAGTGCGTTGGTGGCAAGATCAAATACTCGAATCAGGTGATTGTTCGTATCTGTGATGTACAGCTTGTTGTCGTAAAACTCCACGTCGCTTGGCTCATAGAGGGGCAGCAGGTCACAGTGAGGGTTTCCCGGAAGACACACCAGGTTTTTTTCAGTTTTGCCAATCAGCGTTGCCACCTGGGATCTTTTCAAATCAATTATCCGTATTGCAGAGTTGTAAGTGTCTGCCACAAACAGCATATCTAAAACGGCACACAGCCCTAGAGGGTGCTGCAGCAATGCATCGTCCACACTCCCATCCTGGTAGCCAAATTCAAAGAGCCCACGGCCCACAATGGTTGTCACTTGTTTTGACACTAGATCAATTTTCCTAACTGCGGAAACTTCGCTGTCGGCAAAATACAGAGCATCCCCAAACATGGCAAGTCCGCTTGGCTGTGCAAGCTGCGCGCCACGCACCGGCCCGTCAATTATGTTTTCATGGCCGGAGCCAGCATAAGGCAATGCAATTTTTGATTCAATGTCGTATGTCCAGATTTGGTGGTTTCCTGCCATCGCAATGTAAATCAAATTGTCCCTCAGAGCAACATCCCACGGCGAGGTAATCGATACGGACGTGCCTTTGCCTCCAGATGAAATCCAAGGCCCCTGCTTTCCAGTTCCCACAACAGTTTCAACGGTGTTTTTCTCAAGGCTGACTTTTCGTATTGCGTGGTTTTCAGTATCTGCAACAAAAATTTCGTTTTCCCTCCAGACCACACCCTGCGGCCTGAAGAACTTGGCAGTGCCAAAGTTGCCATCCGCAAGCCCAGATGTTCCACTGCCAATCACGTGCAGGATTTTTCCAGAAATGTCGGTAACTAAAATTCGATTGTGATTAGAGTCGCTTAGCGCTATTTTGCCTGCGCTTGAAATCGATATTTTGCCTGGAAATGAAAGCGTGCTGCTTTGGGGTTTCCAGGGGTTACGGATTTGAAGCGGAGTTTTGGCAAGCGTTCCTTTCTTGGCATGATTCTGCAGCAGGACGTCGATTGTGTCGGCGATTTCGTCTTTTTGGCCCTCGCCTGACTGGCTATACACGACGGTTCCAGTCGGATCAATTATGAGAATGGTCGGCCAGGCGTTTACCTGAAATTTGCGCCAGACCTGCATTTCTTTGTCAACTATAACGGGGTGCTTGATTTCGTATCTTGCAACTGCACTCTTTACATTGCCTGCCTCCTGTTCTGTAAAGAATTTGCCAGAGTGAACTCCGATGAACACCACTGGCTGGCCGCAGTATTTCTCCTCAAGTTGCGCAAGGGTCGGCAGCGTATGCATGCAGTTAATGCAGCAATAAGTCCAAAAATCCAAAACTACCACGCTTCCCCTTAGCTTTGAGAGGGTCAGCGGCTCGTCGGTGTTTATCCACTCAAAGTTTTCCGGAAAGTCAGGCGCCTTTGCAAGCGGCGGAAAAAATCCCTCAAACATGTTTTATTTCAAACACTGAAAGATAAAAATCGTACACGGCTTACTTTTCTGGGAAGCACGAAGCTACTTTTGCAGCTGCCAGCCTATAATTTGACAATGCCCAGTATTGCCCAAGCTCGTGCTTTTTCTTGATTACGTCGCAGCTGTCGGCCTCGATTTCGGCCTTTTCTTTCAGTATGAGCGGCTTCATCACAACTTCCTTGTGATAAACTACGTAAGCCCCAATTGAGCTTGCCAATACCAGAAATACAATACCTATGATGAATATTGGATCCATCGGTAGCCGTTAATTTGGTAGGTATTTGAGTTTTATGACAGATCGGGCAGAAGAGATCTTTAGCTCCAGACCTTTTCTTTGAACGTCCACTTTTTGTTCAGGAGGAAATTGCTCAGTGCCGCAGAAAACACAGCCAGTACAAGCGCTATCGGGTACTGTATGTGGTATTGATCAACTAGCACGTACACCATACCTATTTGCGCAAGTGCCCCAAGGGAGCTAAACCCGATGAATTTTGCATATTGTGTCATGGTGTGCCTTGCAGAAAAGTTGCGGTCCTCAAAGGTCCAGACCTTGTTTAGCACAAAGTTGCTAGACATCGACACCACGATTCCGATTATTGTTGCGTGCAAGTACCACAGGTTTGAAACTACACTTGTAAACAAAGACGACACCAGATAATTGGTGACAAGTCCTATTGCGCCAACGCTGTAGAATCGCCCGGCCTTTGAGAAAAAGCTGACAGATGTTCTTTTTTCCTCCCTTGCGGCCTTTTTGCCGTACCTGTACAGGTTCCATACTGCCTTGGTATAGTCCACAACAGTGCGCGCGTCAAGCTTGCTTGAGCCAAACTTTCTATTCGTAAACGTGTAAGGGATCTCCAAGACGTTTGCGTTCTTTGTCTTTACTAGTATCTCAAGTAGCATCTTGTACCCGATGGCGTCAAACTTCAGCCCCTGGATCACCTGTCGCTTAAACGCAAAGAATCCAGACATCGGGTCGTTTGCATTGACTCCAAGGCCGCGCTTTGCAATCATTGTCGCGCCTTTGCTCAGGAGCTTTCTCTTTACGGTCCACCCCTTGACTGCCCCCCCGTTTACGTATCGCGACGCAATCACAATGTCCCATTTTGGCTGCTTGAGCGCATCGATTATTTTTGGCAGAAGGCTTGGAGGGTGGGAAAAATCGCTATCCATCACGACGATTGCATTCCCAGTCGCATATTGGATGCCTTTTAGAATAGCCGAGCTTAGCCCGTCTTTTGTTTTTCGGTGTATAATGTCAATTGTATATCCTGCAATTTTTCTGACGTTTTTCATATAGTCTTCAACAATTTTTCCAGTCCCGTCAGGGGAGTTGTCATCGACTACGATGGTTTGGGCAGTGACGTTTTTTGGAATGTGCTCCTCGATTGATCGCAGGACATGCAGTATGTTCTGCGACTCGTTATATGTCGGAATTATGATGGAGACCTGAGGTTTGCCAGAGTACGCCAGTTCTCCAGTTGTTGCCATGATTGCTCTTACCCGATTTTGTGGATATTAATTTTTCATCAAAGCTCGTTGATGTTTGGGTGAAATTGTTTAAAAGCCAGCCTTGAGGGGATCTTCTGGCTTCATTATCTCCCGCATCACCATTGTTGCAAACGATCCCCGCTGCAAGGTAAAGCTGGCGGTGTTCTGTTTGGTTGAAAAATCGGTGCACAAAATAGACGCAGTCCTAAATCCGCCTTCTGAGCTTATCTCCTGCATTTCCTTGAAAAAAAAGTCTTTGGGGCTTACCTGCTCGTCCTGCAGGATTTTTGAAATGTGCAAGTCAAACCGGGTTTTTTTAAAATAAGAATGTCCCACAAGCGGGATTGCCAGCTGCTGGCCTGGATCCCTCTCGTACTTGCCCAGGTTGGAGTTTTTGCCATAGCACACGTCCCCGTCTTGCGGCAAGAACAGTTCCTCGCCGTACTCAAACGCCTTGCATACGGTCAGGTTGAAGATAAACGACTGGTACGCGTCTACAAAAAGCCGCCTGACGGAGAGGGGCAGTTTTTGGAATGCCCTTTGCGGGTCGTTGTGCTGAATCATTTCCTGCAGTGCGGTCCTCTCAAGGTCCATCTTGTGCGGCAGCACCCTTAGCGCTTCAGAATAGTTTGACCGGTCCGACATGAGTTGCCTTGTTTTGGTATTTTCTTCAGAGTCATGTTCTGATGTAAATGACAGAAGCAGCGTTATTGCGTCATCGAATCTTCGCTGGACTAGTGCCTTTCCAATCAGGTGCGTCACAGCCCGCTTTGATCCGAATCTCTGGTATCCATAAAAATTAAAAATTTTATCAAACTCGGCAAAATCACCAAAGTCTTTCCTCGGGTCAGTCACGGTGATGACAAACTTGTTTCCAACCATGTCTTTTGCAGAGAGCGGTTTTTTCAAGAATCCGATTTTTTCAAGCGAGATTTTTCCATCGGCATAGTTTGGGACGGACTTGTTTTGCCCAAGCGAGCAGACAAACTGCTCAGTTACTGCAGAGGAGTCCTTTAGTCCGAGTGCTTTTAGGTGGACGCCGAACTTTTGGAAAATTATTTCAAGCGCATGGTTTGTGTCGATTCCAGACTTTTTTAGTTTGTAGGCGGCAAACCCTTCACTTTGCGAGATAGAGTCAAGCGTTTTTTGCGACAAGACCTCAAAGACTTTGAAATCGTCGTTGCGTACCTTGATTTTGCCGCCGCACCCGTCATACTTTGTGGTGTATACTGAGATGCCAATGTCAGAATCTATCTTTGGGATCACTCTGTTATTGTCACGGTAACAAACTGGGACACGGACACGTCTGGGGTCTTTGCAGACAGCAAGACCTTGTACGTTCCAGGCAATGCAAAGTCGCTTACGTTTATCGAGACAGGTATTGTCTGCAGGTTTGATTCTGCAAGGTCCACTTGCGCAGTTGGGATTTGTACTGAAATATCGTTAAACTGTGACGTTGTCTTGTGGGAGATTTTTGCACTCGTGTTTGTGTTAGGTGTGATTTGCATTTGGATTTCGGTGGAGCCGCCCTTTGCCAATGTGACGTCCGTGCTTGAGACCTGCAAGTCAAGTGGCAGTGCCTTTGAGGTGTCAACCACCCCGATGTTGTTTTCCACCCATTCGGTAAACCAAATCTTGTCGCCAGACGAGACAAATCCAAACACCTGGGCTATCCCGCATTCGGCAATACCATTGCAGTCAGCCCAGTTTGGGTTCTGCGATGGCACGGCATATTCCACTAGTGATTCTGACGCAATGTCAAAGACGCCTATTGCGTTTCCAAGCTGCTCGTTGAAGATGAGCTTTCCGCCGTCAATCTGAGTCCAGTAAGGGCCGCTTGTCGGGGACTTTATCACGCCGGTTGCGTTGCCGTAGACAGACGGGTTTGGATCAGACGTCACGTATCTTGTGAATTTTTCACTTTTAGAGTCAAATTTGAAAAACGAGCTGCTCGACGTGTCTGCCATCCACAGGTTGTCGTTTCCATCAGACGACATTCCTATCGGGGTGCCAAGTGTCGGCGGCAGCTCAAAGACGTCGGAGAACTGCATGGACGTAGAGTTTGTCATTTGCGGGGACGAGATGAACGCCAAGAATTCATTATAGTTGAACTTGACTAGTGCGCCGCCCTGCTTTAGTATCCAGTTTGTGTACCAAATGTTTCCCTGCGAGTCGGTGTCAAAGCTGCTCGTAAACGCGCCCTGGATTGGGGACGGAATGTTTGCATATGTGCCATTTTGCCCAGTCGGCACGATGTCAAGGACACTGATTTTATTTTCGTAAAAGTCGTTTACTATTAGCTGATTATTTTTTATTTTTATGTGGTGAGGAAGCGAGTCCTGGTTTGTCGGGAAATTTGTCCTTTCGTACGTCTTAGATACAGGGGTGAATTTCCAAATAGAGTTGTAAGCGTCGTCAGTGTACCAGAGATCGCCGTTATAGTATGTCATTCCCCAGAACATAGAGCGGCCCTTTTGCGGCCATCCAGGGTTGTCAAACTCTGTAAACTGTTGTGATTGAGGATCAAACTTGGCCACCTTGCCGGTATTTGTCTGGCCGAACCAAACCATTCCGTTATCGTCAGTAGTTATTGCCAGCGGCTGAGTGCACTTGGTTGGAATTTTAAATTCAGTCACATATGCGCTGCTTTTGGCATCCCCGGTGTCACAGAATTTTTCTCGCTGGGCATCTGGAAAGTTGTCCATCGGTGTTCCAGTGGTGGTGATTTCATCGCCTGCTTGTTTTGTCGGCCCCCGGTTAGACGAGATTGCTGCAGTTGAGGCCAAAAGGATTACTGCGAAAAATACTGCAACTATGATTCCCTTTTTCTTCAACATGTCCGAATCGGCTCCACCTCGTTATATCTTATTCTGAGAAAACTACAGTAGCTTAAGGTCGCGCGTTATTTTGTCAATTAGATCTTCTGGGGCAGGCCCAATTGAAATGCACGTAACGGTGCCGGGGGCAATCTGCGTGTGCCCCGCATCTGTCACTTCGGACCAGGGAAGATCAAGTTCTATTGCGGCCCGCTTTACTTGGTCTAGCTCCTTGTTGTCATTTACCTTTAGCACGATTTTTGCCTGTCCTCCCCACCACTTTTCAAACCAAGACGGATGGGATTTTCTGACATGCTCTGCGCCAAGGACGCATGCATGTCCGACTTGGGCCGCGATTTTTCCCTTGCCCATGCCAAGGTCGTTTCTCACCACAATTACCTGCTTTATTGAAACCATTGATATTCTGACAGAGAGTCCATTGAAAAACTTTTGAGTCAAGCGTTGCGTAGTAGCAGGCTGCGATGAATTAAATTAATCCAGACCAAAAAACAACGAAATGCCATACGATGTCCTAGTTGCAGGCGGCAGCGTTGCGGGCCTGTTTTGCGCAAGAGAGATTGCCTCAAGAGGACACAGCGTGCTTGTGATAGAGGAAGATTTTGAGATAGGAACACCGGAGCACTGCGGCGGCCTTGTCAGCACGTCGGGTTTGGAGGAGTTGGGGATAATTCCGTCAGGCAAGACATTTGACAGTCCGATTACAAGTGCAGACGTAAGATCCCCAGGCGGCAAAAAAATAACAATCGACGCAAGAAAGCAAAACGTCGCAGTGATCAACAGACGCGAGCTTGACAAGCAGATAGCGCACCAGGCTCAAAAAAGCGGCGCAGAAATTAGAGTAAAGACATCGCTTAAGGAAATAAAAGAAAACAAGGCAGTTACCACGGCAGGAGAAATTGATTTTAAGATACTAGTAGACGCGCGAGGAGTCTCGGCGCTGGTCCAGAAGGACAGAACCGGAATACTCCAGTCGGCGCAGTACGAGATTTATGCAGACTGGATAGAGAAAGGAAAAGTCGAGGTCAATCTGGATGCGGAAAAATATCCGGGTTTCTTTTCGTGGATAATTCCGTCGCATGGCGGAGCTGGCAAGGTAGGTGTCGCAGGGCGCAGCATAAACGCAATGCAGGTACTCGAAAAATTTCTTGATCAGAAAGGCAAGTGCTCGATCATCAGAAAGGTCTTTGCGCCAATCTGGGTAAACGGCCCAGTTGAGAACTTTGTTTCAAAAAACACAGTCACAGTAGGCGATGCGGCAGGGCAGTCAAAGCCCACAACTGCCGGCGGAATATACTCGTGTGGAATAGGAGGAATTTATGCAGGTATGGCAATCTCGAAATTCCTGGAAACAAAAAAACAAGACGACCTAAAATCATACCAAAAAATGTGGGCAGATAAATTCGGAAAAGAGTTCGAGAGGCAGTCATTTGCAAGAAAGATGCTCGAAAGACTAGACAACAAGTCAATAGATACGATATTTGATTCTCTCACACCAGAGATGGTTGCAGACATTTCAAGCAATGACGACTTTGACTTTCACACATCTGCAATCATAAAGATGCTGGGCCTCAAGGGATCACTCAAAGTTGCACAGACGGTGTTTGGCTCGGAAATCAGAAAGCTCCTCGGCTAGCAAATACTAAGCAAGCTATAAATGCAGAAGCGGAAAAAACAGCTACATGTCAACATTGGCACTTCCAGTATGCAGTTGCTGTCACAGACACATCATGCCAAACGACAGATGTGTCAAGTTTAACTGTCCAGAATGCGGCGCAGTCCTAATCTGGAGATGCGAGAGCTGCAGAGAGTCAGCAAGAACATACACTTGTGGATCATGTGGTTTTCAAGGACCATAGAGAAATGGCACGCTTACTCCTAATTACAAAGATTCTTCCGACAGGGACGGACATAGACTTGGACAGCTTGGCAAAGGCGGTTCAATCAAAAATAGATGCAGGAATAACCTTGGAGAGATACACCAAAGAGCCGCTGGCTTTTGGGCTATACTTCATCAAGGCAGAGTTCACACTAGACGACAAGGAAGGCCAGATGGATCTTTTGGAAAACGCAGTAAGATCAGTCGACGGCGTAAGCGAGTTCGAAGTGCTCAACATGAGCAGAAAATCTGTAGATGTGAAGTGAGCTAATTGGCACGCAAGGACGAACCTTTGCAAATGCGAGTAGGCGAGGCAAAGCAAAGGGATGTCGGAAAAAAACGGGCAAGGGTCGGCCCAGATGCGATGGACTTTCTCAAGGTTAACCCGGGCGATATTATCGAGATTACAGGCAAGCGCACCAGCTGCGCAGTTGCATGGCCGACAGACGAGGACGACAAGTTCCCAGATGTCGTAAGAATCGACGGCCAGACAAGAAAGAACATCAACAGTGCGCTAAACGATGTTGTTAAAATTAAAAAAGCTCTAACCAAGATTGCAAAGACGATTGTCCTGCTACCGGTAAGCGACGTCGTAACGGTGGACAAGGAGTTCACAGACTTTGTAAAGAACCGTCTCAAGGGACTGCCGTTCTGCCAGGGAGACGAGATTTCTGTAATGATACTTGGAAACTCGATGGACTTTAAGATTAGCAAGACGGTGCCAAAGGGAATTGTCACAATAGACAGGACGACGGAATTTTCAATATCATCAGACAAGGTGACTGACAAAAAAATCCGCGTGACGTACGACGAGGTGGGCGGGCTTAGAAACGAAATCAAGGTAATGCGGGAAATAGTTGAGCTTCCGCTCAGACACCCGGAGATTTTCGACAGGCTTGGAATCGAGCCGCACAGTGGAATTCTTTTGTATGGGCCGCCAGGATGCGGAAAGACGCTCATCGCGAAAGTTTTGGCAAGCGAGTCTGAGGCAAACATGTATTCGATTAACGGCCCCGAAATAATGAACAAGTATTACGGAGAGACAGAGGCAAAGCTCAGAGAGATATTCAAAGAGGCAAAGGACAACTCGCCTAGCATAATATTTATCGATGAAATCGACGCGATTGCCCCAAAAAGAGAGGAAGCATACGGCGATGTGGAAAAAAGAGTGGTGGCGCAGCTTCTTGCCCTGATGGACGGGCTGACAGACAGGGGAAACGTAATAGTGCTCGGCGCAACAAACAGGCCAGACAGTGTAGATCCTGCGCTTAGAAGGCCAGGAAGATTTGACAGGGAAATCGAGGTGTCAGTTCCAAACGCGGACGGAAGATACGAAATACTGCAAATTCACACTCGCGGAATGCCGATTGCCGAAGACGTAGAGTCAAGAAGACTTGCGTCAGAGCTGCACGGATACACGGGTGCTGACATCAAGTCTTTGTGCAGAGAGGCGGCGCTAAAGGCAATCAGGAGATACTTGCCAGACATCGACTTGGAGACAGAAAAGGTTTCAGCGGAAATTTTGCAAAAAATGGACATTAACATTCAGGACTTTTACGACGCGATGCACGAGGTAGTCCCCACTGCAATGAGGGAGTTTTACGTAGAGCGACCAAAGGTCTTCTGGAACGAGGTAGGAGGCCTAGAGGACGTAAAGGTCACACTGCAGGACAACCTAATTGTCGCACTAAAAGAGCCGCAGAAATTCTACAACATGGGCATAAAGCCGCCAAAGGGAGTCCTGCTGTACGGGCCGCCAGGATGCGGAAAGACGCTCCTTGCAAGGGCAGTGGCAACAGAGAGTGGAAGCAACATGATACTAGTCAGAGGACCGGAAATCCTATCAAAGTGGATTGGAGAATCAGAAAAGGCAATTCGGGAAATTTTCAGAAAGGCAAAGACATCTGCCCCGTGTGTGATAATATTTGACGAGATGGATTCGCTTGCAAGAATGAAGTCAGGCGAAGAGGCTGGAATAGGACAGACCATACTGAGTCAGCTTCTAACTGAAATGGAAGAAAGCGGCTCTGCAAGAGTCGTGGTAATTGGAATTACAAACAGGCCAGACTTGCTTGATCACTCCCTGCTAAGGCCAGGAAGACTGGAGCCGGTACTTTTCGTGCAGCAGCCAGACGAGAAGGGAAGACTAGAGATAATCAAAATACTGACAGAAAAAATGCCGCTATCAGACGATGTCAACTTGGAGGAGATTTCAGTCTCCACGCAAAACTACACGGGCGCTGACTTGGTGGCACTCTGCAGAGAGGCAGGGGTGCACGCAATGCAGAACAACTCGGCAAAAATCGGAAGCTCAGACTTTTCATCCGCATTAAAGAAGATCAAGCCGTCAATCACAAAAGAAGTAGACCAGTGGTACACCGCAATAAGGGAAACTATTTCTAACGTAGTTCCTAAACCAATAGACAAGACCTTTTACGGTTAACAAACATGACAGAACTTCCATTAAGAAACATAGTGTACGAGAAAATCAAGGGCGCCACATCCATGACAGACGAGGCCCTAAACAAGAGCCTGATAAAATCAGGGTTCATCTTGCCAGAGGACAGGTTCAATAAGATTCTGCTTGATTTGGAAATATTGGGACTAGTCAGAGTGTCATGGCTCACAAAAGACACCAGACGGGTCGAGGTCGCAGTCCAGGAAGCAGAGGAAGACGAATACGAAAAACAGAACAGGGAAACTATGGAAAAAGACTACGAGGCATCATTTCCCGGCGTCGAAGAAGAAAACTAGAACCTAAAGTGGAACGCCGCGTCAAGCGCTACGGCTACGAAAATTATTGTCAGATACGGCGCAGTCACCTTGTACGCCTTCCATGCAAAGTCAGAAGTCGGGTTCTTTGTAAGCTTGTAATGGTACACTAGCATCAGTCCACCGCTTGCTGCGGCAATTACAAAATATACGATTCCAAGTCCGTTTGGAATAAATGATAACGCCAGAGAGTATGGAAGCAAGATTGCGGTGTTTGCAAGAATGTACTTGGACGTTTTGTGCATCCCTATTAGCACCGGCAGCATTGGGACCTTTGCCTCCGCATAGTCGTCTCGTATCTTCATTGCAAGGCACCAAAAGTGCGAAGGGGTCCAGACAAACACCAGGAATCCCACAAGAAAGCCCAGCAGATCAATCCCGTATGGCGGTACAAACCCAGTGGCAGCAGTCCACCCGGCCATGGATGCAGCACTTCCTGCAAATCCCCCGATTACAATGTTTGAGGAATTGTTTCGCTTAAGCCAGACAGTGTAGACGATGACATAGAAGAATATACCAAGCCCGATAAAGAAAGTAGAAGTCCAGTTTAGTGTAAACGCGGCATACACGACTGATGCGACGCTGACTGCAATTCCATAAATCAGGACGTGGCTTGCTTTCATTCGTCCTGACGGAATAGGCCTCGTGTTAGTCCTTTTCATGAGCGGGTCGATGTCTTTGTCATAATAATGATTAAGCGCACTTGATCCTGCAGATGCCAGCGCACCTGCCACTATGATGTGGAGCAACCCAGTCAGGCTAAGCTCAGGGCCGACTAGCTTGCTTGCAGCATACATTGACGTAACTGCGGTAATGACAAGCAGCACTACGATCCGCGGTTTTGATATCTCTAATACTTCTTTTAATCCCAAACTCTTTGAAAGTGACCTCATTAGGAATATAATCCTAGTTTAAAGTTCCACAAGAGATTCTGATTCAGGCGTACAATTATGCCTCAGACACATGATCATGCCGCATCTGCAAGATAATGCAGTCCTGATCTTTCCAGTTTGGAATCAAAAAACTATCCAAAATTCCAGAGTTCCTATATGCCATTTTGTTTTAGGATCTGAAAATGAGTTGCAGTACTTGGCCAGGCATAAAGTCTAGGCATTTTGCAATTGTCGTGTCAGTCTTGATTTTGTTTAGCGCAGGCTCTTCGGTGTCACATGCAGATGCAGAGACAGTCAACATGTACGTACAGAAGATACCTCAGCACTGGCAGGACGAGTTTGGAGATGTCCTGACAAACGCCACACAGTACTGGGAAAGCAAAACTCCCAATCTCAAGTTTGAGACAGTCGAGTATATTGATCAGTCTGACTTTGTGGTAGAATGGGCAAGCCAGTACGAGGAAGGTAAGCTTGGATATTATTCCACAAACACTGAGAACGCGTACGGCAAGCCAACTGTGGCAATCACGCTAGGATTTTTCAAAGGCAAAGAATGGCGCCTTGCATCAGCAGAGCACGTGCTGCAAATAACAAAACATGAGCTTGGACATGCACTAGGTTTGCCGCACAGTGTGGATCCAACAGACATAATGTATCCAACAATTGAAGACTATGAGTCATGGCAGGATTCAGAACAAGATGTTCAGGCCCCAAGCAGCACTGCAGACTGGCAAAAAAGATCAGAAAAGTACCAAGAGTTGGCAAATGAAAAAATCGCCCCCCTCGGAGCAGAAGTTGACAAGGCGCAGTCAATGCTAAACTTGCTATCTTTTGAGAGCAATGCTGCAAACGATTCGCTTGACGGAGCTTGGACGGCATTCTGGTGGGCAAAAAAATATCTCGATAGCGCAGAAAGAATGCAAGTCGACGGAAGCGTGTCTGTTTTGCAGTCAGACTATTACGGTTCATACATCAAATTCAAGTCGTCATGCGACTATGCAAAAAAAGCAGAGCAGAAGATATCACAGATAGCAGAGCGCGTTGAAAAGGCAAACAGCCTAGAATACGACAGCAACTAAATCGGAAAATCGTCTGTCCTACGGATACTTGATTTTTCCGCCAATTTTGGACTCTAGTTCTGTTTTTTCCTTTGAGGTAAAGCCGAGGATTCTCTTTTCGGACGCCTCCAACTTTTTGATGGTGTCATGAGAGATTTTTTCCACAGGCGATTGCGAGTGCATGAACGGAATGCCCACCATTGATGCAACAGATACGATTAGGCAGATTCCTATTACCATGGCAATCCTAGTCTTATTGGCAGGCTGCATTTGAGAGGACTATGCCCAACGATCAAGATTAGTTATTTGGTGATCATTTCAAACAAATTATTCGTTTTAATTAAACTTGGAATGCTTTTGCCAAACATCAGATCACGCATCAACACCCAGACAGCAAGTTCAATCACCAAACATCGGGTCTCTTTTGCTCGATCGCGGTGCAAAAGGAATAAGTACCTCACATTAGGCATCAAGCACAAATGAGTAATTGGGACCTCATGATGCCAGGGATGGGTCTAACTGCCATAGGCATAACAGGTGTTACTATTGCGTATTCGGGAATAGCTCATACGTTTATCGACGGCATGCATGCATTAACAGGACTTACACTTTTCTTGGGCCTGATCTTTTTGTCGGCTGGAATTTTAGAAGGCGGAGTATCAACTAGCAACAAGGCAAAGGCAACCACTTTGGTGATTTTGGGAATCGCGTTTTCGTTCGGACTTGCTGCGCTCAACTTTAACTCAGTAACCACAATCCCAACATTTGCAGGAGTCATGCTGATAGTCGCAGTTCCGGCAATCGTAATCGCGTATGTAACCATGAAGATGCCCCAGTACGCAAAACCAGTGTCAATAATTTTCATACTTGCCGTGGGCGCGGCAGTTGCATCCTATGTAGCATTTGGCCTAGTAGGACCATCACAGTATCTTGTGCCACCGCCAGTTGAGGAGGAAGAAAAACCAGCAGCCCCAGCATCAGCTGCTCCAATATTCAAGATTTCAATTCTCAAGGACTCGCAAATTCAGGGAAATCCAGACTTTGATCCAGACATGGCACAGGTGCCAGCTGGCAACATCATCGAGTGGACAAACGATGATACTGCAGCACACACAGTTACAAGCTCCGCAGATGCAGGTGCCACATTTGACTCCAGCCTAATCAGCGCAGGAGACACGTTCAAGCTTGACACGGCAAAACTCAGCCCAGGCAAGTACGACTACATGTGCATAGTGCACCCATGGATGACTGCATCGTTTGATTTGGTACAGGGCGGAGCTGCAGCACCTAGCGCACCAACAGTCGCAATTTCAATTCTCAAAGACTCGCAGATTCAGGGAAATCCAGACTTTGATCCAGACATGGCACAGGTGCCAACAGGAAGCACAATAGTTTGGACAAACGACGATACTGCAGCACACACAGTTACAAGCTCCGCAGATGCAGGTGCCACATTTGACTCTAGTTTGATCAGCGTAGGAGACAAGTTTACACTTGATACTACAA
This sequence comes from uncultured Candidatus Nitrosotenuis sp., assembly GCA_964449865.1. Taxonomy (GTDB): domain Archaea; phylum Thermoproteota; class Nitrososphaeria; order Nitrososphaerales; family Nitrosopumilaceae; genus Nitrosotenuis. The sequence continues at coordinate 506,030 of CAYVBR010000011.1, read as the reverse complement.
AGCTTAGCGCAGGAACATATGACTACATGTGCATAGTGCACCCATGGATGACTGCATCGTTTACTTTAGGCGAAGTGCCTGAGGAGTCAGGAGAGAGACTTGCAGAGGGCGCAACTGCGACTGATCCAAACTCGGTGATTCCAGAAGAGATGCCAGCAGAGGAGGCGCCAGTTGAAACACCAGAGCCGGCACCAGCACCAGAGGAATTACCAGAAGCATCTGTCGAGGAACAGTCAACTGAAAACCAACTAGAAACAGGAATCATACTAGTTTCAATTCCACCAGGCTCGTCCACCCCAGGATGTGAAGCGTCAAGCGAGTGTTTCGACCCAAGTTCAGTAACAGCAGTAGTAGGCAACACAGTAACATGGGAGAACGACGACACTGCAGCACACACAGTTACAAGCGGCACAGACGTGACGCCAGACGGAACATTTGACAGTAGTTTGCTCCCAGCAGGAAAATCATTTTCCTTCAAGTTCGAATCAAGCGGCGAATATCCATATTATTGCATGGTACACCCATGGATGACTGGAAAGGTCATCGTAGAGTAATTGGAATTAGTCCTTACAAAGAACCAGAAAGAAATTCTCACAAATCACGCACAAAGTAGTTTCCCAAACGAATCGTGCGCGCTTTTGTTTGGAACTGAGGACGCCAAGACATGCACGGTAAAGGAGGTGTTTTTGGCAGACAACATAGAAAAGTCTCCGATAAACTTTACAATTTCAAACGAGGAGCTGCTCAGGGGATACAAAGAGGCAGAGCGGAAAAAACTCGACGTGATCGGAATATTTCATTCCCACCCGCATTCGGAGGCTATCCCTTCTCAGACAGACAAAGAATTCATGGTAGGAAACCCGGTGATATGGATGATATTTTCAAACAAACATGATGAATTCAAGGCATACATACTGGAATCAAGCATCATCCAAGTACCCGTAAAAATAGTTTAGTCATTTTAAGAAATGTCAGACTGGATGTTTTGTGCTTTGAATTCAGACTAGGAAGAACTGATCAGTAATCTTGCCCAGCCGCGCTCAATGAGCTTTGCTTTTGTTGCAGGCTTGACACAAATTGGATCATTATTGCTTACCTTGATCACAAGTTGGAGATTTTCCTTGCATTGTATTTTACTAACAGTCACTCCGGCATTGACTTGCTTTTGAGGCGACTTGATTATTTTGACCGGAACCGGCTCGGCGATTACCGCCTGTGAGCCAACTATTGCAAGGCTAACAGACTCGTGATCTCCTACAACACCAAACTGTCCAATGTAGTCAGGATCTGCCCAGACGTCAAGATTGTATTTTCCTACTGCGAGTCCTTGCGGAATTATCAGGTTTACGACATATTTCTCAGAGGAGGATAGAAAGTCGGACTGGAAGAAAGGACAGTCGCTGTCGTTTGCCAATGGGCTCTTAGGTGTAACCAAAACATAGTGGGGCTTGACGGCAGATACCTTGCATATGCCGACATCAGGAGTAACCCATGGGATTGCTTTTCCGCCATCGTCTGTAACCCTAAACGATACTTGTACTGCTTCCCCTATTGCAGCTTGTGACTTTGTGACAGTCAGATCGGAGATCATCACTTTCATCCCAGCAGGAATTGTCGGAATTATTATCGGTTCAGTTACAGTTGCAGAGACAGCCTTTACGCCAGGGGTAAAGTAGTTTTGCCACGAGTTTCTGTGCTCGTCCCACACGTTTGTTGCAATGATGTTGAATTCAAGCGGCGCTGCAAATGTGTGGTATACGGTTACAACCAGGCAGTCATCTGTAAAGACGGCTGCGGTTTTGCATGCTCCTTCCGATGTTTCTACTCGGATATCTTTCAATGTGTGCTCAGGATCTATGACATTAACTGTGTCGATTCCATCCCACGTTCTGTCTAGCTCAATTCTAGCCTTGCTGTCGCCAAGTATCTGTCCTTTAGCAAGACCAAAGATTAACTCAAAGTGCCTTACTTCGTCAGGTCCACCGTCTTCATAAATCTTGAAGACTGCCTTGTTTACATCTCCGACTTTGGTTGTTGCCAGCTGGAGTGGTGTTAAAAATAATTCTACATTTGATGGCTTTGCATTGTATGAAAAGCCCTGATCTACTCTGCGGTAGCTGTTGCTGTCCAATCCTAATGTAGGCGGGACGCAGTCATTACAGTCATTATTAGATATTATAGGAATAGGAGGTGCAATTGTGGTCAATGGCGCTATAATGGTATCAGTCGACGTAGAAACGGCACCATCAGACAAAATTCTTCCACTCATGGCTACGTTGGTACCTAGGGTAGTAGCTCCAGTAGTCACTATGTTTCCTACAAAACCAGTGTTAGTTGCAAGGTTTGTTCCCTGCCCTACGGACGGTACCCAAAATACATTATTTGGTTTTGCGCCGATTAGTCTGACGTCTGAACCTGTTATGGTATCCAGTGCACCGGTTATTCTGAAAATGTAAATTCCGTCACCGTTAAGAGTAATTCCTGCGGCCTTGATAGATGCGGCGCCGCCAATACAATAGACTCCAGGGATTAGAACTCCAGGTGTTACGCCACCAGTTGGAGTAAGAGTGTCCAAGTCGGTTTGTGCTCCAGTTGTTGTTGTACAGACGCCAGTTTGGCCTGCATTGTTTAGCTGCGCATAGAGAGTACCTTGTTTTGTTATTGCGGTACTATACGCAGTACTAGGAGATGCTATTACCACACCGTTAACTAATGTCGGAGTAGTTGTGATAGGATTAGGCCCTACAAGATATCCAAGATCCCCAGTCAGGGTAGTCGGGTTGGTATTGGTGTAAGTATCAGAAAGAATTGCAAAGTTATCCAGTCCTGCAAGGTCTGGAGCCACCGCGGTGACTGTCGGAATGGATGAGAACATGATTGAAATCATGACAATTATTGGAATCAGAAGAATTTTCTTCGTTATAGTTAACACTGATAATTTATTGTTGGTAACGCTATTAAGTCGCGCTTACGTTTGTGTCAGTTTTATGGATGAGTTTGTCAGTTTGCCCAGCCGCGTTCGACGAGTTTTTCTCTAGTTTCAGGTTTGACGCAAGCGGGACTTGAATTGCTTGCCTTGATCACAAGTTGGAGATTTTCCTTGCATTGTATTTTATCAATAGCGACTCCGGACTTGAATTGCTGCAGTGGCGACATAACTTGGACTAGATCAGTTTTCGTGATTGCCAAAGTTACAACATAATCACCAGGCAGTATCTCATGCGTGCTTTGCGGATACGGTTCAACTTTTAAGAGTTGAATCAGATAATTGCCAAAAACTGGAATTCCATCATCAGTTCCAAGTATGATGCTCTCAAAGTCATTGCTGTCTTTTTTGACATCGACTTGTATGCTTACTTCGCCCTGCCAGACGCACGTAACGTCGGAAGGACATCTAGAATCGCTAGTTACGTTTGAAAATCTTACCGTGATATTATCTGGCGATATGGTTACGTTCTGATTTAGTTCCAATTCAAATGGCTCCAAGATTGCCGCGGCAGTGTATTTCGTAGTAAGGTCAGGCGTTTCAGCAGATTGTGCGCTTGCAGATCCTGCCCCAAGTACTGCAAACAATGCAAGCATGGTAAAAACCAACAGTTTCAACACCACTACGTTGTTGTGACGAATTTTTAAAGTGTGCTATGGAATATTATTTTTGAAATTTTAGTAATCACCTGTATTCGGAGCCACAGTCACCAATGGATGAAAACAAGTCTTCGGATTTTGACGTCACGGACTTTATCTTTTCATTGTCCTCCTTGTCCAGACTTAGTGAAAATGTTCTGGTATTGTCTGCTCGATGCTCTGCTATTCCAAGCCTTGCGCCAATTATCACACCTGCAACGGCAGGCCTATCCAAGATGTATTTTGCGGCAACGTTTGCTATTCCGACATGGTGCTTTTTTGCCACGCCGTCAAGTGCTGCCAGTAGTTCTTGGAACAGTGTCCATCCACCCCAGGCATCAATCATGTTCTTGTATTTCTGCAGGCTAAACGTGTACAGCTCAGACCTGCCAGGCTCTGGCTTTTTCAGGTAACTCTCAGACATGAATCCACCAAGCAGTGTCCCATATGTGAGCAGTTTGATGTCGTGTTTTTGGCAAAACGGAGCCATCAGTATGTCAGGCCTCTGGTCCAGAATCGAATACTGCACCTGGTTTGACACCAGCTTGAATCCATTTTCTACCATGATTTCGATTCGTTCAGTATCAAAGTTTGTCAGTCCCACACATCGTATCTTCCCGTCGTTTTGAATCTTTGAGAGGTGATGCAGTGCGTCAAGGTAGCTCGTATCAGAGTAATCCCACCAGTGAAACTGCACCACGTCGATTGCATTTACGTTCATTCTGCGAATTGACTTGTCGATGTAATGCTCCACAATTGATCTGCTCATCGGGCCAGAGCTTGGGACAAACTTTGTCAGAGCCTGAACTTTATCTAGTTCTGACTCTCCCTTTTTCTTTGCAAGTAGTTTTCTAAATTCTCCCAGGTATTCTTCGGCAGGCCCGTAAATGTCTGCCATGTCCCATGTGGTAAAACCAGAATCATGATACTGCAACATCTCAGATACGGCAGAGTTGCGGTCAATTTGCCCATGGCCTCCGGCTACCTGCCACATGCCGTTTAGAATTCGGCATATTTCCAGATCAGGTGTCAGAGAGTAGGTTTTTTGTGACATGATCATGATTTTCCAAAAACGGTCCACATACTCGTTGCATAAATGTAGAATGAGACAGATTTCATAAATAATCCCATACTGGATTTCTTTCTTGAATTAAATATCCCTTTTTGCAAAGACAGGACATGATGGAAATACACGTGTACGACACATATGTAGAGGCCAAAGACGGCCACACGATGCATTTTGATGTCATAACAGACGTCAAAGACCACGGCAAGGCAATCGAATATGCCAAGCAATGGTTGGAAACTGTTGGCGAAAAAGGAGCCAAGGTAACGACTGAAGAGTGTCAGTTCTGCCACTCACAGGGTGCTCCAAAGCCAGTAGAGGATGCAATCAAAAGTAATGGATTTTTCATCCAAAAGATGGAAGGCTGCCCATAGCTTTTTTTTATTTTTTATTATTTTTAAAATCCCAAGCGCGGAAACTTCTGATCACGTGCAAAGCCATGAAATAGATTTTAATTGATTTGATTCCAGAGTACAGCGTTGGCAAAAAATCCCCCATACAACAAGCACACAGTAGAAGGGGACAAAAAGACAGAGTGGATCTGCGGCTGTTTTGAGACAATTGACGGCTACTTTTGGTTTTGCGAGGAACACAAAAACACGCTTAGAAAGACAATCGAGGCCCAGATTGACGAGCTTGACATGACGCGAGTTCTGGAATAGATAAGGTCCAAGATTTTGTTTTGCAAAAAATGCCTCTTTGATTAAATCAGACAAACAATTTTTGATCAATTTTACATTAAGCTGGCTCCATTATACCCCATGATGAAAGTCAGATTGAATCGAGAACAACTGGATAGGGTTCACGCTGAAATTTATGGGGCAAGAGAAAGCGATTCTCCAATTTCCATACAACTGCAAAAACTCGACAAGTACATCGAGGAACGCCAGGGAAGAGTCAGCAAGCCAGATACATTTGATCAGTTCGAGTACGGCTTCTATGCTTGAGTCCTAGGACCAGTTATAGAACCAGAATTGCCACAAAGGCGCCGACAAACACTATTGCTACGGTGTTTAGGAGTTTGATTACTGTGTTTAGTGCAGGTCCTGCAGTGTCCTTGTATGGGTCACCGATAATGTCGCCGACTACTGCGACTTTGTGCTCTTCGCTTCCCTTTCGTCCCTGCATCTCGATTAGCTTCTTTGCATTATCCCACGCGCCTCCTGTGTTTGCCAGGTGATACGCCAGGAATATTCCAGTCACTACGGCTCCCATGAGCAGTCCTGCCACTGCCGGTGGTCCAAGTATTACGCCAAGCACTATTGGCGCTGCAATCGCAATTGATGCGGACTTCCACAGCTCCCTTAGCGAGGCAACGGTTGCAATGTCCACGCACTGGGCATAGTCAGGCTTTGACTTGCCAGTCAGTATTCCAGGGTCTGCCTTGAACTGGCGCCTAACCTCGTCTACCATCTTGGATGCTGCACGGGATACGCCGCCAATTAGCTGGCCTGTTATGATAAATGGAACTAGCCCCCCAACGAGTAGACCCACTACCATTGCAGGATTTGAAAGACTGTAATCAAGAACCTTGTTTGTGAAAATTTTGGCAGCCTCGTACTGGAATGCCTGAATCATGGCTAGCGCGGCAAGTCCGGCACTTGCAATTGCAAATCCCTTTGTCACGGCCTTTGTTGTGTTTCCTACTGCGTCGATTTGGTCAGTGACCTTTCTGTTCTCATCACCCATGCCAGTCATCTCAACTATGCCGCCTGCGTTATCCGCAATTGGTCCAAACGCATCGATACTAAGTACGATTCCTGCTAGACTTAGCATTGCCATTGCAGTAAGCGATGTTCCAAAGATTCCATAGAGCAATGCCTGTGACGGGTCAGGTGCTGCAGAGGATGCAATCGCATATGACAGTATGATTGCCGCAACCAGTGCAATCATGAACGGCCCAGTTGACTGCATTCCTTTGATTATTCCCATTAGTGTAAGTGATGCATAGCCCCACTTTGCCGAGTCCGCAATTTCGTTTACAGGCTTGTATCTGTAATTTGTGTAATAGTCTGTGATTCTTTGGATTACTGGAACAAGGATTACACCTATGATGGTGCTGCCAAAGAGAGCATATGCCATCTTGTCGTTTCCGATAAATGTGGTTATGAGTGCATAGTTAAGTCCGATTGCAATTGCAGCTGAAATGTAAAACGATTTGTTGAGCGGCTTCATTACGTCGGCTACGTTTTTTGAGCCGATGGTTGCAGTGCCGATTATTGATGCGACCATTCCGGATGCGCCAATCAGTATAGGATAAAGGAAAATTTTTGGAGCGCCAATCAGTGCTGCAATCAAAAGCGACGCAAGGACTGTGACCACGTATGATTCGTAGACATCAGAGCCCATACCTGCCGCATCGCCCACGTTATCACCAACGTTGTCTGCTATTGTGGCCGGGTTTCTCGGGTCGTCTTCTGGAATGTTTGCCTCCACTTTTCCGACCAAGTCAGCGCCCATGTCTGCTGCTTTTGTAAATATTCCGCCGCCAATTCTGATAAACAGTGCAATCAGGCTTGCCCCGATTCCGACACCTGCAATCGTGATTGGGTCTGGAAATACCAGATACAGCAATGATAATGCAAGTAGCGCCATTGCTGGAACCGCAAGCCCCACTGTTGCTCCGCCCCTAAATGCAAGTGCAAACGTCTTTCCTATTCCGCTGCCAGTTGCGTTTGCAGCCCTAACTGCCGCCTTGACTGTGATTTTAAGCGATATCAATCCAGCTACTGCAGACAGCGCTGCGCCCACTGCAAATGCGATTCCGTTTGACAGACCGATAAAGTAACCAATTACGACAGACAGGCCGATTGCAATTGGTATGATGATTTTCATTTCTCGCTTGATAAACGCAGATGCCCCGACCTTTACTGCATCGGAGATGTCCATCATTTCTTTGGTTCCAGCTTTTTGTTTTGCTACCCATCCGGCATAAACAGCTGCAACTGCAAAAGAAGCGATCGCTGCACCCACTGGGATAATAATTTCTTGCAGCTCCATTTTATACTTGCATGCCTATTTGTAGGAAATATAAACTATCTAGAAAAAACGATCATTTCCTTTTTTGGTACGGACCAAATGTTTTGCCCCCTAGGACTTGGCGGGTCAATTTGTTAAACCGCTTGCCGTGACTCAGATACGGAAATCTCAGGTGCACCAGTTCGTGCGATATGGTGTGGTCCAGTGCCTTTTCGTCTGGGATCTTTTTGACGTTGATGAAAACCAGATTGTGCAAAAGGTACGACACCCCGTAATACTTGTACGCAGTGGTGCGCCTTCCAGACGTGATTTCTTTAGGCATCTCAAGTACCTCCCTTGTGCTCAAAAGCACGCGCGGCTCAGATATTGCAAGCCTGCCCGAATAGATCCCGACCTTTTCCAGAATGCTCAGCCTCAGGTCAGGATCCAGTCTCATGGAATGTGTTCTTGGAATTATTCTATATCATGCGGTGTCAATTGTTGTGCCAGAATTTGTTTACCGGAATGACACTAGTATTTCTTCAGTATTTTCTTGTAGTTTTTCACGGCGTCCATTATGACAGTCTTTGCGGTTTCTGCAGACTCCCAGCCTAGGACCTCGACTTTTTTCCCCTCCAAGTCCTTGTACACTTGGAAAAAATGAGCCATCTCCTTTAGGTTGTGAGACTCGATGTCGGTGATGTCCTTTGTGTTAAGGTACCTCGGGTCGTTTATCGCAACGCAGATTATCTTGTCGTCTGACTGCCCCTGGTCGGTTAGTCTGAGCAGCCCAAGCGGCCTGCACTCGATTAGGATTCCAGGAAACGTGGGGTTTGTCACCAGAACCAGCGCGTCAAGCGGGTCCCCGTCATCAGACAGCGTCTGCGGGATTATTCCGTAATCGCCAGGATAGTGAAACGGCGAGAACAGCACGCGGTCTAGCTTCATCATGTTGTGCTTTTTGTCATACTCGTACTTGTTTTGCGATCCCTTTGGAATTTCAACTACGACGTTGATTATTTCAGGAATGTCAAGTCCTGTTTCTATGTCGTGCCAAAAGTTCTTGCTCACGTGTTTTTTCTCAAGTTTGGATTATCTAATGTTTCGATCATGACAAAAAGGGTCAGAGTTTAGTGTGTAATCATAAATCATACAGCCACCGTCTCATCACACCCCCTTAGTTCATTAGATTGAGTAATTGTTGCGTTTTATTTCTAATTTCTTGTGTTATTTTGACTATAACTAGCCCTTCGTTTGGCTGGCCATACATCACGACGGAATTTTGCGGCGCATGCACACAGACAGGAAGAACCAAGAGATCCTCCTCCCCGTTTACTATAATCTGGACCCGGGATTTTGCTTTCAGTGCGTCCTTTATGGTATCGACGCTTTGTGCGGTGATTTCTCCTGCAGGGTTGTCGCAGGATATTTTTGTCACGTTGCCAGACGGGACGGTCCTTTTTTTTCTTTTTTCAAAACCGTCGACAATCGAGAGGGACGGAACCATGCCAAGTGAGAGCATCTTTTCTGTAGTCGCATCCCCGACTGTGATGATAAACGCGTCCTTTGGAATGTGTTGCAAGATGTTTTCTCTTGAGGTGTCGCGGAGCAGAATGCCAAGTGGGGCCTTTAGTTGTTCTCGGAGGGATTCTGGCAGTTTCACCATTTATGCAGCTACGTTGCCCTGCATTTCTTCTTTTAGCTTTGATGCAAGAATGCTGCACTGTGCTGCCACGTTTTTTGCAGCGGCCCTGATTGCTTCAGCAGACGGCGATGTCGGGTCTGTAATTATCACAGGCTTGCCCATGTCAGAGCCGGCCATTATGCCAGAGTTCAGAGGAATTTCGCCCACAAACGGTATGTTGTATTTTTCGCTGATTTTTCTAGCGCCGCCCTCTCCAAAGATGTAGTGCTTGTTTTTGCAGTCAGGGCACAGGAAATAGCTCATGTTCTCAATTACTCCAATGAGTGGAACGTTTAGCTTGGTGAACATTCCAATTGCCTTTACTGCCACATTTGATGCGACGTCCTGGGGCGTTGTCACAACCAGAATTCCCGTAATCGGAATTGTTTGTGCCAAAGTGAGCGGGATATCACCAGTGCCGGGAGGCAGGTCCACTATAAGATAATCAAGATTTGACCAGTTTGTGTCAACTAGAAACTGTTTTAGAATTCCAGAAATGATTGGCCCCCTGTATATTGCAGCTTGGTGCTCTTGCTCTGCAAAGAACCCAAACGACACCACCTGGATTCCGTGCGATGTCGCAGGCTGGAGCTTGTTGTTTTCAACTTCCATGAATGCCTTTTGCATTCCAAGCATGAGCGGAATGCTTGGGCCGTAGATGTCTGCGTCAAGCAGGCCAACTTTTGCGCCAGACTGCGCAAGTGCAAGCGCCAAGTTTAGCGATACTGTTGACTTTCCTACCCCACCCTTTCCACTTGCGACGCCGATTATGTTCTTTACAGTTGCCATTGCCTCGTCGGCGTCAAGTGAACGTCCTTCCATTACTTTTGCAGTTACATTTAGATCAAACTTTTTAATTTCAGAAATTTCTCCAATTGCGTTTCGCACGTCCTGCTCTATCTGATCATTGAATGGACATGCAGGTGTCGTCAGCTCCAGTGTGAATTTCAAATTACCTTCGTTTAACTCCAAATCTTTTATCATCCCCATAGACACGATGTCTTTTTTCAAGTCAGGATCAATTACCGTTGCAAGTTTTGTTAGCACTTGGTCTACGCCAACCATGCAAAAAAACTCCCTTTTACAATATTTAAAGATAGGTTACTATACAAAACGGCAATTTTTGCAAAAATATTACAAATTAGGGATACCTAAGCAGAAATTATCGCAGGCAAAGAAAAAACCAATTTTGCTAAACTAAATTCGTCCGAGTTGCAAAATGTTATCAAACAATCGGGTGCTTTTGTGTAAGAAATGCAGAAATTTGCCCAAAGATTCATAAATTCAGGTTTGGGAGTTTTGTACAGTTGTTTTCTATATCTACCCTAGAGGATGTTGTAAGAATTCCACCAAGCATGTTTGGAGCTTCGCTAAAAAAGGCAGGAATTAGCATTCTCAAAGAAAAATACGAAAGCATGATCAACGCAGAACTAGGATACATCATCATGATTTTAGAGGCCAAAGTAGACGAGATGGGAAAAATGATTGCAGGCGACGGCGGCACATACCACAGAGTAGAATTTGAGGCACTCACATTTACACCAAAACTCCAGGAAATCGTTTTGGGCGAAATTGTCGATATCACAGACTTTGGCGCATTTGTAAGAATCGGACCGACTGACGCATTGTTGCACTTGTCCCAGGTAATGGATGACTATCTGCAAAGCGATGTAAAGTCAGGAATGATCATTGCAAAGCAGAGCAACCGCACACTAAAGGTAGGCTCCACAATCCGCTCAAGAATTACCGCAGTCTCGCTCGGAAAGGCGGCAACAATGGGCAAAATCGGAATCACCTGCAGGCAGCCATTTTTGGGTGCAGAGGAATGGATTGCAGAGGAAATTAAAAAGTCAGGCAAGGACGGAAGCACTAGCGATAAAAAAGAAGTAAAAGAAGTCAAGGTAGAGAAAAAAGAAAAGAAGGAGAAATAAGAAATGGTTCGAGAGATGGCATGCAGAAAGTGCAAGCATGTTTTTGTTGGAAAGGTTTGTCCATTATGCAAGTCATCTGATTTGACACCAGACTGGACAGGGGTTGTACTTGTGTCTGATCCTGAGAATTCCCACGTCGCAAAGACACTTGGAATTACCCAGAAAGGGAAATTTGCCTTAAAGGTAACGTAGGTTTGGGCTTTAGTCCAAAGAAAGAACTAGCCAGATTTTTGCAAGAGGACATTGGGTCTGGCGATGTCACATCAGAAATAATAACAAACAGGAAAATTGTCGCAAAAATAATCACGCGCCAGATCTGTGTTGTTGCGGGGGCGCGATTTGCAAAAGAAATTTTTGCGACAAACGGATGCAGAGTCAGAATTCTAAAAAAAGACGGAGCGCATGCAAGACCGAATCAGGCAGTGCTTGAAATTTCAGGGCCCGCAAGATCAATTCTCAAGTGCGAGAGAACCGCGCTGAACTTGCTCTCGCGGATGAGCGGGATTGCCACATCTACAAACGATCTAGTCAGAATTGTAAAAAGTGTCAGCCCGAAAACAGACATCTATTCCACAAGAAAGACTGCGCCAGGCCTGCGGTTCTTTGACAAGGAGGCAGTAACGATTGGTGGCGGAAAGAAGCATCGGGTGACACTCTCAGACATGATAATGATAAAGGACAACCACATTGCCGCAGAGGGCTCGATAATTGAATTGATCAGACGGGCAAAGAAAAAATCAAACGTCTTTGAGGTAGAAGTTGACACTCAGGCGGATGCAATCATGGCTGCAAGCCTCGGAGTTCCGATAATAATGCTTGACAACTTTACGCCGCAGAAAATAACAAGCACGATTTTGGCCCTAAAGAAACTCAGACTCCGAGACGGGGTGAGATTGGAGGCATCGGGCGGAATCAATGCAAAGAACATACAGAAATACGCAAAGACCAAAGTCGACATGATTTCAGTTGGAAGCATCACAAATTCTGCAAGGGCAGTAGACTTTAGCCTAGAAATGTGACTTGGTAAAAAATCAGCGCCACGTCAATTATCAAAACTCTTTTCGATTTCCTGCGCCATCAGTTCCAGCTGGTCTGTGCTCCCAAATTTCCTGTACGTCAGCCTCTCCAGAGTTTTGATTATGCTAATAGCTGCACGGTACTGCGGAATTTGCGGCTCGTTTAGCTCGCCGTACATTCCTATTCCCTGAAGCCCGTTTTGTTTTGCAAACCCAAGAATCAGCCCGTTAAATCCGGTGATGATGGACTTTTGCGGCGTTATTGTGATGTCCAGTCCCTGCATCTGTTTTGTCAGTTCAGGCGATGTCGTGGTGACAAAAGTCTTCGGATCCTTATCGAGTATCCGATTTGTGTGAAACCCCCCAAGCGTATAGATGAACTTGGCAGAATATTTCTTTGAAACATCAATGACATCCTGGCAAAGCGAGTGCAGCTCGTCATTGCTTTGCGGCTGCCCCATGTCGCCGCCAAATACAATCAGCCCATCAGAGTACCGGTATTCCCAGCTTTCGTTTGGCAAGTCGATGTATCCGCCCTGGTCCAAGACGTATGTTGGAAACGGGGATTTTGCGACTCGGAATTTTTTCGTCTTCAGGCTGTTGTTGACAAAGTTCACAACGATGCTGCCGACGTTTCCCATGTCCTGCATCGCCGCAATGACAATCGGCTTTTCAATTGACGGCTCCTCTGTTTGAAAAAACTCCACGACTTTGTCCTAGTTTACTCACTTAAAATTGATGGCAGGATTAGTTTGCAGAATCAGCTAATTGCAAGCATCCGCTCTATTGCAAGTCGTGCCTTGTCTGCGATGTTTTTTGGAACCTTAACCTCGTACTTGTCGTCTTTCAGAGAGGCATAGACCTTGTCAGGCGTTATCATTTTCATGTACTGGCACACTGCGTTTTCTGATGCAGGGACAAATGTCTTGCCAGGGTTTTGCTGCTGCATCCTGTACAGTATTCCGGTTTCTGTCGCAACTACGAACTGTTTTGCGCCGGACTGCTTTGCATAGTTCATCATCCCCTCAGTTGATAGGACTTGGACTTGCCTGTTTTTGTAATCTCCGACTGCCACCTCGTACATTATTTGCGATGTGCAGCTGCATTCTGGATGGACCAGTAATTCGGAATTTGCAAGCGAGTCTAGTTTCTTGTGAATGTCTTCTGATTTTATTCCAGCGTGCACGTGGCATTCTCCTGCCCAGATGTACATGTTTTTCCTTCCAGTTACTTTGGCAACATACGAGCCCAAGAACATGTCAGGCAAGAACAGCACTTCACGGTTTTCAGGAATTGACTTTACCACGTTTACGGCATTTGACGATGTACAGCAGTAATCAAGCTCTGATTTTATTTCGGCAGTGGTGTTGACATATCCGACTGCTATTGCGTCTGGGTGTTCTTTTTTCCAGTTTCGCAGCTGATCAGCTGTTATGGAATCAGAAAGCGAGCATCCTGCGGAAAGGTCAGGTATTAGCACCTTTTTGTCAGGACATATGATTGCGGCAGTCTCCGCCATAAAGTGAACCCCGCAGAAAAGAATTGTCTTGTGAGGAGTCTTTGCAGCTTGTCTTGCCAAGCTAAGTGAGTCGCCTACAAAGTCTGCCACGTCCTGGATTGCAGGAAGCTGGTAGTTGTGGGCCAAAATGACCACGTCCTTTTCACGCTTTAGTTTCAGGATTTGTTCATCTAACATACGATCATAGTCATGAGCGGCATTATTCATTTAAAGAATAAGATCAGAGTTGTAATTTTCTAAAATCGAGACAATTACGGCAATTTTTGCCAATATTACGTGCCTATCTGCATGTCGTCAGAGCAGATTCCCCGAAGACACTCTATTGCAGACAGGATTGCAAGCCTGCTAGTCTTTGGGTTGTTCAGGTCAGGTACGTTTTCAACGGTTATTGAGATTTTGCCAAATTTGCCCTTTGCCTCTATGGCATGCGTGTTCTTGTCAGTGCCCGGGTCTGCAATTATTCTCACAATTGTTTTTTCGCTCCCAAGTCCTGCCAGACTTAGAAGTGCTGCCACGTTTATGTTTGCAGGAAACAGTTTGACTGCGTCCTTTGCGTTTCCGTCAAATATCACAACGGGGCTTTTGATAGAGTCAACATCCATTTTATTTGTCTCAAAGAATTTTGCGCCCCTGAGCGACTTTGGGTTTTTTGTAGTTGTTATGGATAGCGATTCGATTTCGTTTTTCACAGACTTGATTGCGTCAAGCCCCGCAATTGCGCCAGACGGGAGGTAGATGTTTTTCTTAAACTCAGAGCACGCCTCAACTAACACGTCTAGGACCGACTCGTCAAGCAGCGCACCCACACTCATTATCATCAGGTCCCTTTTGTTCTGCAAAATGCTCAGCGCGTGGTTTCTCACCGCATCCTGCGATGCAGCTTCGACTACAATGTCAACTGGGTTTGACGACAGCATGTGGGGGTTTTCAACTATTGACGGTTTTTTCGACATCTTTGAGACAAGTGCCTCTGATTTGCTTTTGTCAAAATCGTAAATGTGGGTAAGCTGCGCATTGATTTTCCCAGAGTCTATGGCAAGTGCAATTTCAGTCCCAATCGAGCCGCACCCCAACAGTCCCACTTTTTTCAACAGATAGGGATGAAATATTGTCCTAAATGAATTTAGTCCGCATCATGCCAGTCGGAATGCGAACACATAACTAGCCTAGTTTTTCACACCATATCATGCCACTGCGAAAAAGAGGAAAGCATCAAAGATCAGCAGATCAGAAAGCAGCGCGTAATTGGCGAAAAAAGTAGTCTTTTTGATCTTTTGTGTTCAGCGCTAGCCCGGTGTAAACGGTATTTGCATCTCAAAGATTTTATTTTATGTAACAAACGTCATGTATGCTAAACACGGTCTACAAGGAGGCAATCAAGAACCGTGATTCAGTGCTGTCAATCCTAAGGGGGCCCAAATTTGAGCAGATTGTCGACCGCGCAAGGCAGAACTGGGTAGAGTACAAGCCAAAAAAGCAGGATTGCTCCATGGCGGGAATCGACAGCAGTTTTAACAGCACCAAGTTCCAGGGAATGGAGCTTTGGGTGGTAACGGCAGTTTCCATAAAAACTGACGGCAAGATAATTTCAGATAATCACAAGCAGGGACTCAGCGGCAACGTCTCGGACTTGTCATCAATTGCAAGCAAGATGGAAATCGACGCATGCAGCAAGACAGTTGATCTTGTAGACATTACCATGATGGACGGCTCGCTGTACTCCCAGTTCATGACAAGGCAGTCGGTTCTCACACATACCATCTTGAAGATAATGACAAAAAGGGACAATGTGATTTTTGTCGCCAAGACATCAAACACCAGGATGCAGTTTTTGGACCTTGACTCACTTGCAGGGGACATTTTTTACTACAACCACGCAACAAAGGCGCCTGGGTTTAGCAAGGTTTTTGTCGACAAGAAATTTGGCAAGGACAAGGCAATCTCTTCAATTTATGCAAGATTAAGCGACTCTACGCCGCTTATCAAAATCGAAATGCTAGGCGATACACACACGGAGGACGAGGTCAAGTCACTGCTTGACAAACTCTACAAGAACAGCGTCGGCGGATACCCGTACGCACTCAAGCTTGCGCACAACAACTGCAAGATAAGCAGCGCAGATTTGGGCAAGCTTGTGAGCCTTTACGGAATCTCAAACGAAATCGGCTCAAGGGAAGTATTAGAATAATTTTCAAATTTCACTTTATCCTGAAGAGTTCCTTGCAAACATAAATTGTAAGGCTAAACTAGAATCGCAGATTCAGAAGGTAGAATTCTATCAAAACCCAGAACAAAACGAGACGTCATCATGTAATGCCTTGGAGTTACGCAAATACGCCGTTTCACGAACCACACAAAAACTACATGTACGCACGTTCATTTTAAACGCTCCAAGACACTGACAAGCCAGATCTAGTTTGTCAGAACAATATTTTCTGCCATCAGCATCGAATCACACACAATTAAAAATTATAAAAACTTGCAGAAAAATATCTAATTTTTATAAAAAAAGATCCAATATTTACATTTCTTATTTCTTTAAGATCAGATCAATGTAAAATGATTAATGTAAGTCATTGTGACGCACTGTGATTGGCCACAAGTTCATTGTCAGTTTATGCGGGGGTAAAGTCGTACAGCCTGAAGGGAAAGCTGCTTACAAGAAAGGATCTTCAGATGCTATCAGAGTCAAGAGACTTGGATGAGCTCATCACAAGAATAAAGGGAACGTCGTACGCCGATGTGATTTCAAAAGTGACAAAGCCGTATTCGTCTGCAAAAATCGAGATGGCACTAAGGGACAGGCAGGCAGACATGCACCACAAGATGATGCAGGCAGCCGGAGGCTCCAACGTATTGTTTGCATATTATCTAAAGTTTGTCTTGCAGAATCTCAAAATTATTCTAAAGGGAAAGATACTTGGAAGAAACCAGGCCGAGATAGAGTCGTCTGTAAACCTGCACGCAATGGAGCTAATCAGGGAGCGGGACGTTGTAGTAAAGGCATTAATTGCAAAGGACATCGAGGAGGCAGTAACAACCCTGAAGGGAATCGGAATCGGGGACGAGGTCGAAAAGGCGTTTTCACTGTACCATGAGAAAAAACAGATCCAGATACTCGACTTGTATTTTGACAAGTTTTTCTACGAGAACCTAAACCATGTCGCAAAGACATCGACTGACTTTAACTTGCACACGCTGTGCATGACGGAGATTGATTACTACAACATGCTGTGTGTCCTAAGGGGCAAGTTCTGGAATCTTGACGAGAACCAGATTCAGAATCTGATCATACCCGGCACGTCGGGACCATCAAAAGAAATTCTCACCAGAATGATTTCATCAGACTCTGTGAAAAGCGCGCTAAACGAGCTGACCAGCACAAAATACCGCAGCCTTGTGCCCCAGGAGGAGAACTCGATTGACGCAATCAGCCAGTTTGAGCGCGCATTTGAGATGCACATGTACAAAACAATGCAGAGCCAGTTTAGCAAGATATTTGGGTTTTCGACAGTTGTTGCAATAGTTAGGCTAATCGAGTACGAGGTCAGGAACCTGGCCGCAATCTCGTTTGCAGTGGAGCAGAAAATCCCGCCAGAAACAACAATGTCAAGACTAGTGGTTAAGGAAAGCTCAGACTAGACAGTAAGATGGTACCTTAGCTTCTCTACTGTTCCCTTGATGTCAGCTGCAATTCTTTGGTACATCTCCAGCGTCTCTTTGTCAATGAAGAGATCCTTTTGCGACTTCCATTCCGTGGTGATGAGTATCTTTGCGTATGATTCCTTTTTGGGTTTGTACTTGTACCAGTACGAGTCGTCCTTTACTATTTTCAGGTATTCGTAGCTGACCTTTGCCTTTGGCGCATATACAGAGATGGTGATTATCCTCTCCTTTAGCAGGGACTTCATCATCAGGTCGTGCAGCTTTTTGTCGGCGTTTAGTATTGCAATAATGTCATCCTGGATCAGTCCCGGCGGCAGAGTGGTAAGCTTGCCGTATCCGTCCCAGATAAAGTCCTCAACTTTGGAGTTGAACCTGCCCTTTAGGATCTTTGTGAGCGTTCCAATGTTTAGCGGCCCTATTGCGACATCGGCTGGAAACGAGATGAAGTACCTCATCTTCCAGGTGGTGCCCTCTGCTATTCCCATCCCATACATGCCGCCTGGTGCAAACTCGCTTTTTGTAACTGTCTTTCTTTTTAGAATGTCAATGTAGTCGATGCTGTCATTTACCTTCATCACGCCGCGGCTTGCGGTGCCAGGGTTTGGCCCGTCAAGGGAGGACCTAGGATAGTCATACTCAAAGTCCATCGTTCCGTCAGGCAAAAGCTTGCAGTCAAGTCCGAGCGACGTCAGATGCTTGTGGACCTTTTTTGCAACCTTGTCTTCTACCGTAGACGATATGATAGAGTCAGGATATTGTAACGTGGCTTTACTTATGCGCATTATATTATTAAGAATATCTGTTTTCTAAAGAACAATTTGATTTGATTCCAAAAACAATGTAAAAATTATACAAAACATTTGAAAAAAATAAAATTAATTGTATGTTTTTTGTTACGCCTGAGAGATCAGTTTGAGGATGCTCGTAATGATGTTGTTGTGATCTGCGTTCACCTCAGTTGTCATGTAAATTACATGCTTTTCGTCAATAGGTATGGTCATGCGCTTGATCTTCTCGTACTCGGCAAGCACGTATTTGCCCTTCCCTATGGAACCTGTAAAGTGCATTCTTAGTTTCCATGCATCGATTGCATGCTTGATTGACTGGCGTTCTTCCTCTGGGCTTAGATAGTTAGATACTCCTTCTCTCTGCCCGCCTGCCATCAGTCTTCCTTCGATGTCGACGATAGTAACAAATCGGATCTTTGGGTCTATTCCCATGATGTCCTTGTGCAACTTGATGTAGTCCATAAAAGGATGCCAATCACTTTACTTCTTAAGGTTTCGTTTTTGCAAGCAGGCGCACGTATCTTGTCAACGGTCGGCAAATCTCTGAATTTATTTAGCACAGACAGATAGTTTTGCTTGGATGCACAAGACACTAATTGAAAAATCAATCCTTATTCAGATGATGCCGTCGGAGATATCATGACACTTGGGGTAGTAATTGGCGAATCAAAGCCAACTGCGGTAACTGCCCAGACATCAAGGCCGCTTTCGGTGGGCGAGTACATCGTGATTGATTCGCAAGACGGCAAGCTGCTCGGACTAGTGGAGCGCTCGTTTGTCTCAAGTGCTGCGCTAAATGACATACACAACTACGACGAGGCAGTCGAGAGCAAGGAGGTGGCAGACCTAAACTCAAGGGACAAGAGCTACACTGCAAAGATAACAATTCTCGGGTACCTAAAAGACTTGCAAAAAAGCAGAATCGTACTCCCCGCGATTCCCCCAATACCTGGAACTGCAATACTAAATGCGACAAAGGACGACCTGGGCACAATATTTGGCCCGCAAAAAGAAGAATGGGTAAAGATTGGAACTCTTTTGAGAAATTCCGAAATCGATGCAAAGGTAAACCTGAACAAAATTGTCTCAAGGCACCTGGCAATTCTGGCAATGACTGGAATGGGAAAAAGCAACCTCGTCTCACTGTTGGCAAAACAGATTTCATCACTTGACGGAACTCTGATAATTTTCGATTACCACAACGATTATCCTGACCTGCACATACCTGGGATCAACGTAATTGACGCAAAAATAAACCCGAGGCTGCTAGACTCAAACACGCTCTCAGACGTGCTTGAGATTCGCGAAAACGCAGACATCCAGCACCGCATACTAAGGCTGGCATTTACCCACGACGTAAAGGAGGCAAAAAACTTCTGGGACGCACTTGACCACAACGTGGCGATGATTGGCGCAAACCCGGAAAGAAAGGACGACAGGCATTCTGCAGACAGGGTGCAGGACAAAATTGACGACGCGCGGCACAGGTTTGCAGACGTGCTGGACCCGGACATAATGGATCCGCTCGGACTGATAAAGGAGGGAAGGGTAAACGTGCTAAACGTATCAGAGCTGTCAGAAAAGCAGGCAAACGTTGCACTTGCATATTATTTCCAGGAACTGCTCAACGACAGAAAGGCAGCGCTCATGGCAAAGAATTCCAAAAACAAAGAAGGGCGCCACTACAGGTTTGACTCGCCAATCTTTGTGATAATCGAGGAAGCCCACGTGTTCATTCCAAAGGGAGAGGACACCCACACAAAGTACTGGGCCGCAAAGATTGCAAGGGAGGGAAGAAAGTTCGGACTGGGACTGTGCATCGTCTCGCAGAGGCCGAGAAACATCGATCCAAACGTGCTAAGCCAGATGGGCTCACTTGCAGTAATGAAAATAGTTCAGGAGGACGACCAGCACCAGATATCGTCTGCCGCAGAGTCAATCAGCAAGGACCTCATAACGCAGCTGACGTCCCTAAATGTCGGGGACGCGGTGTTCGTGGGACAGTGGGTGAACCTTCCGGCAATTGTGCACATCGACGAGGTAAAGGACAAGGTGGTAGGCTCCGACAAGAACGCAGTCTCAGAGTGGAAGCACGCAAAAAAAATCAGCGGAGTCGCAGTCGAGTCCACGCAGGGGCTGATCCAAAAAGACCTGCTGCTTGATTGAGATGATGTTTTCCCACATTTCCGACACGCACTTGGGCCTGATGCAGTACGGCCTTGAGGAAAGGGAAAACGACATGTATGCGGCATTTAACGAGTCAGTTGACGTATCAATCAAGGACCATGTGGATTTTGTAATTTTTGCAGGCGACATATTCCACGTGCCAAACCCAAGCGGCATGGCAATCATACAAATGGCAAACGCCCTAAAGCGCCTAAAGCAAAGCCAGATTGAGGCGTTTTTCGTGCTAGGCGAGCACGACATCAGCAGGATTCGCTCAACTCCAATCCCATACGTGTATCACAACTTGGAGTATGCCAGGTATGTCGGACATGGAAGGCCGGTAATTTACAAGGACGTGATGATTGCAGGATTTGACAAGATTCGAAAGGGCGAGATGCCGTCATACTACGACAGGTTTGCCGCAGTGGACAAGGCTGCAAAGGATCATGCCGGCCACAAAATTTTGGTGATGCACCAGGGCATATCTGAGATAAACAAGTTTGCAGGCGAAATCAATTCAACTGATCTTCCAAAAAACTTTACCTACTATGCCATGGGGCACCTCCATGACCAGTCCCTAAAACAGTTCTCCCACCTGTCAGGACCTGTTGCATACCCCGGCTCGACTGAAATGACCACAAGCGAGGGAATCAAGGATTCGCAGAAAGGATTCTACGAGGTAGACATTTCAAGGGGCGACGCTGCACCGAGCTGGATAAAGCTTGACACAAGGCCGCAGATGTCGCAGAAAACAGAGTTTGACAGATTGGAGAAAACAGTCGGCGAGGTTTTAGAAAAGATTTCCAAGCTTTCGAAAAAGCCAATAGTCGAGATAAAAATTTCAGGCGAGTCCATAGAGCCAGACATTGTACAAAACCAGATGGCAAGGCTTGCGCAGCACACGCTTCACTATGTCTGGAGGCTCACCCAGAACAGCGACAAGGACTCATCTGTGCTTTTGGACAGGCCCGCAAGCATCGACGATGAGCTTGTCAGGCTTGCGACAAACTGCCTTGGCAAGACAGACCTGGCGTCATTTGCAATAAAGGATCTCCTGCCGCTGCTGTCGTCAAACAGGACTGAGGAGGCAGGGCAGATGGTAATAGAGAGATTCGAGCAGTTCAAGAGGTCAAAATGATAACGTCAGTTGAGCTTGGAAACTTTGTTTCGCACTCTGAGACAAGGCTTGACTTTGAAGAAGGAGTGACAGTCTTTGTCGGGCGCAACGGGGCAGGAAAGTCAAGTGTCATAGACGCCATAACGTTTGCACTGTTTGGGGAGCACACGAGAAAATCAAACAAGAGCCTGATCAGGCGAGGTGCAAGCCAGGCATATGCCAGGGTAAACTTTACGCTAAATGGAAAACATTACCAGGCCGAGCGAAAAATCGACTCAAGGGGAACACTCGGCGCCCAGCTGTTTGAGATAAGAGGCGGCGAGAGACTGCCTCTTGCGGCAGGGGAGCGAAAGCAGTTTGGCGAGTCCATGACAGGCGAAATAGAATCCAGGATAGGCCTTGACTTTACCAAGCTAAAGGTCGCATCAATAGTTCAGCAGGGCGAGCTAAACTCCATAATCAAGGCAAAGCCAAAGGAGTTCAAGGAACTGCTCAACGCCATAATCGGAATAGACAAGCTGGATGTTGCGGCAGGAAACCTAAAGACGGTCCAGAAAAACTTTCGCCAGACAATCCAGCAAAAACTCGGATACGATGACACGCACATTGAAATGCTGGACAAGGAAATCACGACGCTAAGCGACGAGATAAAATCATCAGAGCCCCAAAAAACTGAGCTGCTGCAAAAAAAGGAATCCGAAGAGTCAGAGATTCAAAGGATAAGGCAGAGGATCGAGGCAGAGTCCCCAAAGGAGGCGATGCTTGTGCAAATCGAGCAGCGAAAAAGCGAGCTTGCAAAATACGCAAAAGACGCAATACTGCTAATTCAGAGAAACATCTCA
The DNA here is from genome assembly GCA_964449865.1 of uncultured Candidatus Nitrosotenuis sp. Taxonomy (GTDB): domain Archaea; phylum Thermoproteota; class Nitrososphaeria; order Nitrososphaerales; family Nitrosopumilaceae; genus Nitrosotenuis. Next base: position 483,653 of record CAYVBR010000011.1, on the reverse strand, counting down.
GAAAAGGAGAAAAAGATCCAGGCCTGCCAGGGCTGTTTTGAGCACGCAGACTCCAAGGCAATGCTGGAATCAAAGTTGCAGAAAATCGAAACTGAAATAGACGGCACCGGAAAGAAGATCCAGGAACTATCAAAGCAGGCGGCAATCCTAAAAGAGCACGAGTCGCTTGCAAAAAGACTTCAGCTCCAAGACGGCAAGTGCCCGGTGTGCGACTCTGCAGTGGACCACCTAAAGCCGATTTTCCAAATAGAGCACCTGGCACACGAGCAGAAAAACGCAGAGTCAGAAATCCGCGCACTGGAGCAGAAAAAACTAGAGATGTCAAGAGAAAAAAGAGAGGCGCAGGACAGACTGCAAAGGGCAATAATTGCAAAATCCACACTTGATGCCCATCAGATACAAAATGTGGGGCAAATCGAGGCACTCAGGGCAGAAGTGGAGGCGCAAAAAAGCCAGATCAGTGTTTCATTTGCCAACGCGGACGGGGGCATCCTCCAGTTTGCGTCAGTTGACTCGCATGCAAGAATGCTGTATCAGACAATATCTGACCTGGAAAGACATGTCTCAGGGTTCAACCAGAGAGAATTTGAAAAACTAAAAACAGATTTGGTGCAAAGGCAAAAGGATCTGAGCCAGATTGATCAAAGGTACGGCGCAGTCACCGAGAAAATAAAAAGGGCAGACGAGAGAATCGCAAAAATAAATTCCATCACAGCAGAGCTAAGGCTGGTCAAAAAATACCTGCTCCAGATTGACGACATCCAGACTGGCGTGTACGACCGCGACGGCCCTGTTGCGACAAGCCTCAGGTCATGGGCGCTAATGACAATTTCCGCAAAGGCATCAGAGTATCTTGATACGCTCAACACAAAAATTCACAGAGTCGAGTTGTCAGAAAAGACCCGTGACATCACAATTACGTGTTATTCAAAGAATATCCCAATTGATGTTGACTCGCTAAGCGGCGGAGAGCAGGTAAGCGTTGCACTGTCATTGAGGCTTGGGATGGCGCACCTGCTTGGCGCATCCAACCTAAACTTCATAATACTTGACGAGCCGACAACCCACCTTGACGGCGACAGAAGGCGCGCTCTTGTAAGGGTGCTGTCGCAGCTATCAGACATAACGGGTGTGACCGGGCCACTCCAGTTTATCATAATAACCCATGATGCGGAAATCTTTGAGGACTCGAGTGTCGAGAAAATATACAAGTTTGAGTCAGGCGAAGACGGAACTAAGGTTGCGCTGCTCTAGCCGCCGGTAAGCTTGGCAAACTTTTCGTTCTTGCTCAGCTTTTCCATGAACTGAATGTTGGATAATGCAACTATTGCAGATTCCACTACGGGAACGCTTGGGTCATTTAGCGCCTGCTCCAGTATCGGCTTTGCGTCCTTTGCGCCCACCACGCCAAGCGCAATTGCCGCCTCGTGGCGCACAAACATGCTTGGGTCATGCAGTGTCGCGTCTTCCAAATGCGGAATAGCGCTCCTGTACCCCATCTGTCCAAGCGAGAACGCAGCCTCGTGGCGCACAAGCTCGTTTGTGTCGTGTTTTAGCACCTTTGCGATATACGGTATCTTGTCCTCGCCCCCAAAGTCAACTAGTATGCATGTAGCCCTGGTTCGAACCACATAGTCCTCATGGGTTATCAGACTGACAAAGTAATCGACGTCTTTTTTTTCATACCTGTCTTCCATTTGCGCAAAAAGGGCGAGCCTTTTTTCCGGTACTGCTTCCATTTCTGATTTTGAAATTATTTGTGTAGTATATTATCCTAGTTTTGAAAATCAAGTATGATCGGTATATTTTTAAAATAATCAGATTGATTTTCATTGTTGATAGCGCAGATAGGCCAAAAGGCTCCAAACCTAGGAGTTTCAAAATGGGTCCAGGGGATGCCGACTAACTTTGATCAGGAAAAAGATCACATCGTTCTAGTAGAAGTATTCCAGGTAAACTGCCCAGGGTGCTTCCTGTACGGGATCCCAGAGGCAATCAACATTTACCAGAAATATCACTCAGAGGGGGTAACAGTTCTTGGCCTTGCCACGGCATTTGAGGATTTTGACAAAAACACAGTAGAGAATCTTGAGATGCTTGCAAAGACAGGCGAGACGGTAGGTGAGACAAAAAAGGCGCTATCCCAGTACGGAAGAGCTGTAGAGGGAAGCAGGATTCCATACAAGATTCCGTTTCCGCTTGGCATGGACCTTTTGACAAAGGAGACAGGAGTTGTAAGTGACGAAAAGATTACTGATTTTATAAAAAGCCAGCTTCCTGACTTTGACTCGCAGCCGGAGCAATACAAGTCCCAGATAATACAGCGAGTCAAGGATTATTTCAAGTCAAAGGAGTATTCCGCATACACGTTTGATACGTTTTCCCTGCGAGGTACGCCGTCTACCATACTGGTTGACAGAAAGGGAATTTTGCGCGACGTCTCCTTTGGCCAGACAGGCCACATCGACCAGATGATTCAGGAACTTCTCAACGAGTAACCGGCTTTCTTTTCTTGTACATCATTACGCTGCCAGCTACGATTGCAGCTATTGCGCCTGCCACAAATATCGCCACCACGTTCACAGGCTCGCCCTGAATCACCTCAGGCTCCGGCGTCAGCGTAAAGTCGCTTTTGAGCTCAAGTGTGTGCGTTCCGTTTCCTGCAAACTCTAGTGTCAGAAAAGAGATTTTCTGGTTTTCAAGTATTTTCGGCATTACCTCCTGAGAGTTTAGGAACAGGTGGATTTGCCCCCGCGTGATGTTTTGCGGGATTTGAAGTTCCAGAAGATTGTTCTCCAGTCCGCTAGATATCTGAAACACGAGCGTGTCATTGTAAAACGACACGTCGTCGATGTTGAAGTTTGCTACAGTCTCAATCACGTATGTCTTTTCTCCGACGTCGACATCAAACTTGGTCTTAAGCCCGGTCCTGTCAGAGAGCGGTTCGGCAAATGCAGGAACCATGACTATTGACGATAAAATCAGAAATAGAATAAATTTCAATTTAAGCTGGAATTACTCTTTTTCGTAGCTCTTTGTCCTTTGATATTCTTGGATGCGAAGGATCAGCTAGGATCACCTCAAACCAATAATGAAATCCGTCCTTGTACAAAAAGTACGAGCCGAGCACTTTAAGATTCTTGTATTTTTGCGCGGTTCTGTTTTCTGCAACCTGCTTCATGCTAACGTCTGCCTTTATTCTAGTTACACCCAAGTGCTTTTGTCTTCTTCCGGCGACTGGTCTTTTTCGTCTCATTCCTCCGGTTCCGACTCGGGCCCTTATCACCACGATTCCCTGCTTTGCCTTGTACCCTAGGCTTCTTGCCTTTTGTATTCGGCTTGGCTTTTCAAGTCTGGTAAATGCAGTCTGCTTTCTCCAGATTACGGCCTTTTCACGTATCTCTGGCGAGTTTTGCTGCCACATCTTAAGCCATGTCTTGTTTTGGGAACTGAGCATTATTCGCACTATTTCGCCCCCCTTAATATATGATTAAGGGCGCTCACTTACCAGTTTCTTGCTTTGTGACAGTAATCTGCAAAGATCTTGACGAGTGGTTTCCCTTAGAATCATCTGCGGTGCACGTCAGAACTGTCACGCCGATTGGGAATTTTGCCCCAGATGAATAGTTGCAGCTTGCAGTGACGGTACCATCAACTGCATCGCGCGCAGTTACCGTAAAGTAGACAATCACGCCAGAGTCATCCTTTGCGCCTTCTGTCGGCGAGATGGGATCAATCACTGGCGGCGTGGTATCACTCACTGTGACGGTAAACGAGCCCTGAATTGAATTGCCGTTCGAGTCCTTTGCAGTGCATGTAACCACGGTGCTGCCAATTTGGAACTGGGTGCCAGACGGCCTGTCACATGTGGGAGTGATTGCACCATCCTCGGCATCCTGCGCAGACACGCTGTAGCTTACAGTTGCACCAGAGCTGCTGGTTGCTTCGCGCGTTATTCCCTTTGGAATCGACAGTTGCGGCTTTTTGTTACTTGCGGCAGGTTTGAGATCAGGTGTTGTCTTTGCCACCTTGGTTTCTTTTTCCACAGTCTTTGGCAATTCAGTTTTCGGCACGGTGCTTGGCTTTAGCGGAGTGGTTGTGATTAGCGAGGTCTTTGGCGTGCACTTGGCATCGCTTGGCAGGTCGGTCACGTCAAAATGCCAGTGGACCTTTGCCACGGGCTTGCTTATTTTAGCAAGATATGCGTCTGCCGCTGCCTGGCCAGACATTCTCGTAGTCTTGACATATTGGGACTGCTGGTCTTCGGAGATCGGGGTCCTGATTTCTGTGACATACTTGCCAGGCCCGGCGCTAAGCGTTGTGCCGCCGAGGAACTCGTCCTCGTTTAGCGCCTTTGCTATCTTTGCGCCATACTTTATGACAGGCGGAAGCGGGACTTTGGGTATGCCGTCAACAAACCACCCGCCATATTTTGCAGGCTTGTTAACTGCGCTTATCAAATCAGTTACGCCAGTCAGGCCCCTAATTGTAGGGTTGCCCATATTTGTCAGCTCAAAATAGACCTCCACGTTCTCTGCATCCTTGCAGTCGGTGTGCTCCCATATTTTCTGAGCAACCTTGTTTTCATTGTTAAAGTACGGAACTATTCTTGAGGTGAATCCCTTTGCTTTGAGGGCCGGCAGGTACTCATCGTACTCATGTTTTGCACCGGACTTTTGGTGGAAGAAGATTCCGCCAGCAGTATGATCAAAGTGGTACATGCTATCAAGCCTCCAGAAAAACTCTAGATTTTCATAAGACGGATAGTCCTTGCCGCAATCTGGGCACTTTGCGTTTGAGACCAGCTCTAGTTTGTCAATGACTATTGCGACTCTTTCTGCAGACGTTGCAGAGTCATAGTGCCCATACGCCTGGAAGTTTGACACGGTTATAGAACCGATCAGCAAGAACATCAAGAAAAGAGAGAACAGGCCAAGCCGCAATGTTTTGGAGTAAATAGGCAAAATAATAAAGATAGTGAAATTTAGATCTGTTAATTTTGGGGGTGTTTTGTTCCTGTGTTAACTGACGGGAGTTTTAGGAAAAATTGTACTTTAGAATCGGTTAGAATAAAAATTAGAGGCGATCATATTTGCAATCTTAGAGTACCACATGTCGGACATGTTTGCTTTTGCGTAAACTCGCCTTTTGTTGTTCCTTTTGGAATGTTGAACGCACCCTCCCAACCGCAGTTGGTGCAATAGAAGTCTCCCTTATATGTCTCAGTCATGGTTTAGAATGACTTGTCTTTAATTTAACAGATACTATACCTTTTTAGCTAATCTAAGGATCATATGATTTGACCTAAGAAATTACTATTAGATGTATTATTGGAATAGATGAAAAAATGATAAAATAAAAGTAGTAAAAAATAGTACACCGCATGCACTGGAAATACCATTACCTAATCTGATAAGGTTATTTACGTTGATTATCTTAGCTTTACCAAGCCCACCTTCAGCAACAACCAGAACTAATAACCCAAAGAAAACAGTCAGATGCCATTCCCACGAAATATTATTTACAAAATGAATCCAATTGTCTTTTAATGGTAAAGCTGACAAACCTAATGCTACCAAAGTACCATAATATCCAAGGTGACGGGAGCATATTGGGAGGGGTTTTTTACATATTTTGATGCAATGATCTGGGTCTGCATTGCAAAAATGACATGCACCAGAATGCGATCTCATGGCGTTATCAACCCAGATCTCCATCTTTCCAATAGAATGTAGTAGAAAGTGGGCATGTATTGCATTAATACCTATAATAATCAAAGCAAGCATTACTCGGAATAACTCATTTTCTATTCTTGCAGCTTCGAAGAAATGATACGCGCTATAATCAGTTCCAGCTATTACTACTCCCATTAAAGAAATTCTTATGATAAACTGCCGATTTTTATTTATGAAGCCAGATGACACTTTCGTACCTTGTAGCAGTGATTTGGTACTTGGGATAATAAGCTTTAATGTTTAATTAAAAATCAGGCACGAATTATTGAGTATCTTTTCCCTTCACAAAAAGCCAAGGTCTAGCGAAACATGATAACCCAAATCCAGATATTCCAGCTAGTATTAATGCGATGCCTAACACATAATCGTATCCAGACACCAATAATGCGATCCCCATTGCAGAAGTTATTATGCCTATTACTCCATATATTACAGCATAGATCGCGGTTCTCTTCTTTGCGGTTGTATCAACAATATTCGACATTAATGACTGGCTCCTGTATTCCCTGCGTTGAAGCGTCGTAAATTATCTTATTAATGTTGCTAGGCGAAGCAACTATTCCAAACATGACCGATTATCATGAGTATTACTATAATAAAAATAGTACCAAAATTTTTACTCTTGATTGTCAGAAAAATAGGCTATTTTCGAGTAGCTAATTTTATCAAACTCTCTATCTTATTTTGATTTAGCTCAAGCTCAATTCCAGCCTCTTTAGCTGGTGTTTTACCAATTGAAGAATGTTCTCTACAAAAGTTATAGTATGTCCTATAACTATCCAATAATTTTTGAGCGGATTCCTTGTGATCCATGCCTCTCATTACGACCTCACGATCCCTAAAAACCCCGTTTAGACGCTCTACCTTTTGGTTTAGTCCCTTATGTCTTACACTAACAGATCTGATGTTCTTTACTCTAACCCCTTTTTTTGTGTAATATTCTCTATTGTATGCATTATTGTAGGATTGCAAGCCGTCATGAACTATTGCGATCGGTATTGGGGCTCTTCTTTTTGCATCTTGGAAAACAGCTTGCGCATCTTCAGTATTTCTAGTCTGAGAGATCTTTGAGCAGATCCAGTAACGCGTAGAGTTATCACAAAGATTCCAAAGCCATTGATAATGCCCCTTTCCATTCTCTTCTTTTCGCACATGAACCAGCATTTCATCTACATGATATACACCTGAAACATCTTTTGGTGTCAACTGATCAACATACGGTGTTACAATTTCACCAAACTTGTGAATCCACTTGTAAATTGCCACATGTGTTATGTCGACACCATAGAATTGTAACAGATGTTGTCTTACTTGCCTTAACGACACGCCTTTGAAGTATAGATCCATGCTTGCGGTGATTACTTTGGCAGAAATCTTTGATCTTAGACCGATATTATTGCAGAATCGTTTTCCACACTCCAAACACCTGTATCTTTGAATCTCACAAGCCTTGTTCTTTCTAACCCCATCTTTTCTGAAACTGGTTGAACCACATTTGCAAGTTTGTTCTAGACTTGTTTCTATCTCATCAACATCTGAATTGGCTATGATTTTATGCCTTAATTCCTTCGATAGATACACGCTCAAAATATGTTTGCAGTCCACCTTTCTGAATATGAAATCACAGCAGGTACAATCCCAACCTGAATTTGGCGCGTGATGATGCTTGACCTCATACCACACATCTGATGATTGGTTTTTGACTTTGTAGTGCTCGGCAGTAATTCGCTTTACTTGGTTCAAGCCTACGATGCTCATGGCTTTCATCTTTCTCATGGTTGTTTGTTGTTCATTGATTACCATTTCGGTACCTAATATTAGGTACCTAATAATATAAATTTGTCGGTACCTAACATTTATCTAAGCTCGTATCTAACTATGAATAGTGAGATTACAAAAACAACTTTCTCGTAAAGTGGGTACTGAAGAATATGCAAAATGGGTAATTGTAATACCACCAGAAAAAATCAAAGAATTAGGCTGGAAAGAAGGTGTAGAACTAGACGTAGATTCAAAAGACAACCGACTTACTCTTAAACCAAGAAAATAATTAGGATTCTTCTAAATTCTTGATTTTTGTATTTAGGATAATATCTTCAAATCTCGTAAATTCTTCTTTAATTTCGCTTAGTACATCTCGGATATTGGTAAAGTTTACTCTCCCATAATTGTAAGCATTATCGACTATTACAACCTCAGGTAATTTTTCATCAGAGAAGCCTACGCTATTTTCTTTTGCTATATCTTGAGCAAAAGTTATTGCACGAATTGCCTCTTTGGCTAGTTCAGCGTACGTCTTATTTAGATCATATTTACGCCCAAAAAACATCTTGACGTATGGTGTTCCAGATCCAATGGCGGTAAAATCTCGTACCATTTCTTCTCTTCCTCTAGAGTCGATTTTGTATAGAATAGGTGAAGCATAATAATCACTCCTGATCCCAATAAGAACCTCTAAGGGATTTGAAAAACCAGAATCCTCTGTTATTGTCTTAATTAATGATTTACAGTCATCAAGAAAGTTTTCTGGCGAATAAACATAGGGTAGTTCAATATCCTGAATAACATCTTTTGTGATCAATTCTGGTTTTTCCGCTAACATTTGTTGGTCGTTAGTTATGCTTTTCTGTAATTTTTCTACTCTAGCAATAGCTTCATGTCTTTCTAAACCAGTTCTAATCAATTGTTCAATGTTGGCGATTTTATACCGTCTAATTTGTTGTTCTACCTGCTCCCAAATCTTTCGGTTAAATTCATTAAATAGATCCGTATAACCAGCAGCACCAACAATAAAAGGTGTGTTTTTTAGTGGAGTTAAGATTTTGCTTGCGTAATTGGCTTCTAATGTTTCAGCGTTTGTTATCTTTGTATCAGATACTAAAGCGATTCCTTCTTGGCAAACAAACCCTATGATTAACGTCATTCTCTTATTTTTATTTCGGTACCTAATAAAATGATCCCTGATAGGCTTTTTCCTAAAACTCCCGTCAGTTAACACAGGAACAAAACACCCCCAAAATTAACAGATCTTGAAATTTTGCCATCTCAAAAAACACGTGTTTTTTCCAAGTACAAAATGTCTGCGAGTGTCAGATTCTCCAAGTTTTTTTTTCACTCGCAGGAACTTCCGAAGAAATTCATATCTTCTTACCATTGGCGCATGATAAATCTTGCTGGTCCTGTTTGTTCTTTTTAGACGAATGCCAAATCATATCATAGAAAAAACACCACAATACAGAAATGGCTGAGAAGCACCTAAACAGAATTTCAGAGGAAGAGCGGGCCAAGAGGGAATCTGATGACGACTGGTCCCACATAACAGGCGTAGGCTCCAGAATCGAGGCAGCAGACCCGCTGGCAGTGACAGACAGGACGATTATTTTTGGCAAAGACGTCGGGACGTCATCAAAGGAAGACGCGGTAAAAGAAAAGACAGGCGAGTTCAAAGACCAGATAGGCAACACAAACCAGTACCTGAAATTTGTCAACGCGCACCTGGCTGCAAAAAAAGAAAAACTTGACAAGCTAAAAGAGAGGGAAAAAAAGTTCCAAGAGGAGATAGAGTCACTCCAGGGAAACAGCGTAAAGCCAAGGGCAGATCTCGAGAGGGTCAATTACAAGTACATAACAGAAAACGACACCAAGTCGCTAGTAATCCACATGGCATCAGAGCTAGAACAGATAAAGGAAAAGCTCATGCACCAGGAGTCACAGGTGCAAAAGACAAAGTCAGAACTGCAGCAAAAAGAGGAGCAGCTAAAAACACTTCAAGAGGAGATTGCGCAAAACAAGAAGAAAGTGCCAGAGGATCCGCTTTCGGTGATACGTGAAGAACTGGCAAAGCTTGGAATTGACGGAAATGCAGGCAAGCTGGCAAGTGCGCTAAACACACTTTCCGGCATGGTTCAAAAACCAAGCAGTGCATCCGCACAGAATTAATTTTTAGGAAAGTTTTTTTGTAGTGCAAATTTGCCCTAAAACGTGAAGCCCCAGGTTCTTGCATTTTGCATTCTAGTTGTTTTTCTAGTCGCACCCGGAATGGCAAATGCCGAGGTTCAGATCACGTCAAGCAAAAAGACCTACAGCTATGGAGACTATCTTAGCATAATCATCAGCGTCTCAGATGTGACAGGCGACGACGCAGTAATGCACATCATAGATTCGGACGGAGTAAAAAGCAGCGCGATACAGATTCAGATAAAAAACGCAGTTACTACAATCACGTCCCCGAGCTCATTTGATTCGTCAATTTTCAAGGAAGGAAAGTACCAGCTTCAAATCGAGTATGCGGGGCAAAATGGAACTGCAGAGTTTGAGCTAGTCGATTCAGGAAACATAGTGATGCCGCTTGCAAGCAACGTAGTCGTGCCAGAATGGACGCACGGCACCATATCAGACTATACTTTCCTAAAGTTTCTAACAGACGGCAAAGCAGTAAGCCTACAAAGCGCGCTCAAGGAGAACGTCAAGATACCGTCATGGTACAAGACAAACGGACTTTGGTGGGCAGACAAAAAGATCACAGACTCGGAGTTTGTAAACGGACTGCAGTATCTGTTGGATGAAAAAATTATTTCCTAGTTTTTGTTTCTTCCGGCTCTGCCGATTGCCCAGAGAACAATCATTATGATAAACGCAATTACAAACGCGGCAACCACGGGCATGATTAGCTCAAATCCCATTCCCCGACTCGAGGTTGTTTGCGGCGCAGATTCTTCCAGCACGCAGACTCCGTCCTTTAGTATTGTTCCAGCTCCGCACGTCTCGTCTAAGACGCATGCGCCGTCTTTGAGTACTGTCCCAGGTCCGCAGGCCATGTCATTTTGTGGCGTTTCTGCAGGCGGTGTTGCGGTTTCCTCTGGCGCCGTCTGCCCCAGCACGCAGACTCCATTATCAAGTACGGTTCCAGGTCCGCAGGTCATGTCATTTTGTGGCGTTTCTGCAGGAATGTCTTCTGGAACATCTCCAGGAGTCTCCTCCGGCACCTCTGCAGGTGGGGTAGCCTCAGGTTCTGAAGTTACAGGTCCTGAGCCAAAGCTAGTCGAGCCAAGCGCTATGATGTCAACAGAGTTTGTTCCCTCCGGTACGTCGATCGTCAGAGTTCTCGAAGAGTTGTCTTTTGATTCTTCAAACGTTGCCTCAGAGCCGTCTACCAACACCAGAAAGTCATCGTCTTCGCCGGCAGTCCTAGAATCAAAGAAACTTCGGTCAAGCGTAATCTGAAGAGTGCTAGATACGTCGGAAGTAGTGACAAAGACTGTAACAGTTGAGGATTCGGTGTCAGTGTCAACTCCAGTCACATCAAGTCCTGTCGCGTCGTATTTCACATCAAATGTGGAATCGTTCACAGTGGCCTGTATTGTTCCAGGGTCTGCAAAGGCAACGATTGGCAGAAACAGGCTGGCAGCCAACAATGCAAAAACAAGACTTGATTTCAACAAGTTACGCCACCCAGAATCTGTATTTTATGCTTACTTTTTGTTAAACCAATTATCATGCAAACGGCCATGCCCAATCTGCTATAGATTTTGCAGGATTTTTGATAAGTTACAGGATAATTTTATTGTGATTGATTAGTCAAAAATATCACCAGAACTGCCAGATACATTGACAAAAAAGTTCTACTGTTTTTTGTTCACAGTCAGGACCAGTTCCTTTCTTAGCATCGGGTTGCCGGTGTTTTTTGCATACACGTCTACTAGTATCTTAAAGGACATTTTGCTGACAGGAATGTTGTACGGAGTTATCACAATGTCATGATCCCCGGTGTTTCGGTTAGGAAAGTCAAGGTCGGGCAGGTTAAGCGAGTTGGTGCCAATTGTCAGGTATTGCTTGCCCTCGTCCTCGATTGTCGTCTTTACCACGATATTGTCAAACTTTTCTTTAGAGTTTTTTACGTTAACCTTTATCGACGTGGTTTCATCTGAATCTATTTTCGAGTTAGTCAGCCTTATTGTCTCAAAGGAGAGCCTTTTTCTGCCAAATATGCCGAACATACACTAATCGTCGCGATTACTCTAATAAGGATCGTTTATTTCTGTACAAAAAATCCAGACATAAAACAATGTGCAGCGTCAAGATATCTCCCGTTAGGTTCTGTCATAATTGCGCCAATTCGGACAAAAAGAGAAATGGGGCACCTTAGGTGGTCTTTGGGTTGAGTTCTTTTCGGTATTCTAGTTTTAGCCAGATTGGAGTCATCAGGGTAGTAACTGCCACCATCAGGATTATGGTAGAATAAACATTTGAGGTAAGAACTCCGCTTGCAAGCCCAACTCCTGCAACTATGAGGCCCACTTCTCCTCTCGATATCATCCCTATTCCAACGCGTCTTGCCTGCTGTTTATTTTTGAGAAACAACCATGCAGGTAATCCACATCCAAGTAATTTTGTGACAATTGCAACAGTTATCACTATGGCCGCAAGAGCTAACATTTCTGGACTTATTCCCCTTAGGTCTACTTGTGCACCGATTATCGCAAAAAACAGTGGAGCAAAGATCAGGCCTAATTTGCTAATATAGTGCTCTACCCTCTCAAATACCTTTGATGATGCAAGTGCCATTCCTACAACAAACGAGCCAAGTATCGGCGACAAGCCGATTGACGCCGCCAATCCAGCAGTACCAAAAAATACCGCAGTTACCACACCTTCAACGCTCCCGCCTGCCTTCCACATACCAGAGGATGCAATCCTCGGGACAACAAAAATAGCAACTATTGCCATTGCCGCAAAAAATCCAAGTACCTTCAGAATAGTAAATGTGGCATCAGCTACACCTACGGTATCGGTCCCCCCAATGGACGTAATCACAGATAGAACCGCAATTGCTAAAATGTCATCAACTACGGCTGCCCCAATTATCAGTCTTGCTTCTGGGCTTTTCAGTTTACCAAATTCGCTTAGTACTTGGACAGAAATTGCGATGCTAGTGGCAGTTAGTGCCGTGGCAACAAGCATTGCTTGATATGCATGAAATCCAAACAATTGAAACACAAAAAATCCTACAAAAAACGGCACAATTACTCCAAGAGCACCAACGGTAAATGCCGCCTTGCCACCCCTAATGAATTCCCGCGGAGTCATTTCCAATCCAGCTATAAACAAAATTACAATGGCGCCGATTTCCCCCAGGATCTTTATTTCATCGCCAAGTCGCACTATGGAGTCGCCATTTATTGTGAAAAACGCGCCAATCGCAAAGGGACCGACAATCATTCCAGCGATGAGCTCTCCTAAAACAATTGGAAGCTTTAGTCTAACAAATAATTCGGCCATTAATTTGGCAGCAAAAAGTAAAACACATACTGCTATTATCACATTGACAAATTGGCCTTCCATCGTAAATCACTTAGACATTATTTGGTAATATAATGTAGTTTCGGATTGAGTTGATCTACTATGTTATTTTTTGAATTAGATAGAGATTTACGATTCAGATCATTTGAACCCATATGTCAGAATATCCGAAGGTCGTTCAAACTAGATTCTTTTTGATTTGAGATTTTGATATTTTGATAGATCTGAAACGTGTTCTATTATCACATCAGATGTTTGTTTTGTCTTGATTGGAACATTATAATCGGCACATTTTCCGGTTTGCAGAGTCTTGCCAGATTGCACAACATACTGCTCAATTTTGGATTTGATCAAAAAAGATGGCTGCAGACTGGCAGATTTTTCCGAACATGCTCTAAATTTAACTAGAAAATTCTCTTTTCCCAATGACACTGACGACAATACTTTTACATTGACATTCTTTTCTTCAGCATTTTTCATTAACAAGCTAATCTTTTCATAGTTCTTGTCAATTTTGCTCTTTCCTACAAAATACCAATTAGGGTCTTTGTACAGAGTTATGCAATCACCTAAGAAGCTTTTACTTGTGTACCTTTCACGAAATTTTTGTTCCCCCAGTTCCTTGTACCTTTCATACATCAATTTACACACATCATCATCAAATTTAGCTTCAGCTGAAATGATCATGGTGCTAGAAACAGCCATACCGAGTACCAAAACACTTGCAAGCATTCCCAGATATTTTATTTTTATATTTTTCAACAGCAATCAATCCCTTGTGAAAAATGAGGAACACAAACTAACGACACGTATGGGGTTGGTTGAAAACACAGACACACACCATTTTGTAACAGATGGCATGGTATGCCGTAGTTTGTGTTCATGACAGAACAATCAAATCGTATTATTAGTGCATAATCGTGGTGTTGCGGCATGCCTTTTTACACCATACGTTCGATCATTTCTATTAGCAATCTGCAAGTATCCAAAATTCCTAAAAATGTTTCAGACGCAGTTCCAATGTTTTTTTGTAGCACATAAAACAAGTTTTCTAAATATTTTTTACATTTTGTAGCGCACTAGTTACTCAAACATCTCGCATGGACATAATGATCAGATGATTGATTCAGGAGCCCGTTGTGAGAAAATATTATTAGCGATTAGATCTTACTTTGCGGCATGCCTTCTGAGATAGGAGTCTATGGTAACCTACATGCATACAAACTGTACGTCTTGCCAACTGCCAAGCGACTTTTTGGAAATTATTCCTTTAGAAGAAAGTCAGCCATAAAGCATCATGCTAACGTGCAGAAAATGCTCGAGATACTTGCCCTCAACGGACCGCTCACCACATGGGGAATGGCAAAGATAGATCTCCATGACGATACGTCAGGAATCAGGACAAAAGAAAAAGAATACAGAAGACTGTTAAAAGGACGAAAAGACAGAGGCAGACATTCCCCCGGAGTTCTTGATGTCGGCCTGGTTGTAACAGATGGAAAAAACAACGATCGTGCCCCTTCAGACATTTACAGGCTATCGCTACACGGCATACTGTATTGCCTAGATGTTCTGGATCTTACAAATAAAGAAATAGACACACTAGCAAAACATTACTCGCATGTCCTACCATGGGTTTTCGGAAAATGGGAATACCTAAGATCAATTATTGGAAACGATGTGTACAGACTAAAGACTCTTGCAAACGGCATCTTTCTTGACAATATACAGGTAACAAAGATGTCACGATTTCCAGTGTTTGAGCTTCTCACGTATCTGTCAATAAAATACCAGGAATATTTCGAGTATATCGACGAAAAAAAATTAGCTGATCAGGCATCATGCTGGTTTTACACACATTTGCTAATTTCATCAGGTACAAAGCCATCCATCAACGACGCAAAGTGGAAAAAAATTTTAGATGATCAGGAAATTAAAAAATGGTATTATTGTTTTACAAACGAGGCAGTAAGATTCTACCAAGAACGGTTTTCTACAATCAAGAAACTAGGTAGAAAATAACACTAGGCGTACTTGTTGATCATACTCTCTAAGGTTTCAAAAGAATACGGCTTTGAGACGGAGTCAAGCAATGACATGCTTTTTGCCTTTAGGTATTTTTTTTCATCTTGGTTGTATGCTGTGATAAGAACTACATTGGCATCAGGGTCAATCTGTTTTATCTTAAAAAATGCGTCGTAGCCGTCCATTTTAGGCATCCTAATATCCATAAACGTCAGATCTGGCTTCACGTCTTTGTATTTTAATACCCCGTCTTCCCCATCATTGGCAGTAAAAACATCATGCCCCATGCCTTTGATCATAAATGCCGTGTTTTCCAACAAATCAATGTCATCATCTACTAGCAAGATAGTTTTTCTGTCATTCACTTTAGTTTAGAGTCTCATAACTGATAAAAGACTTACTGACAAATGTATCATCGGCTGGTATCTCCTAACGGAACGACAACAGTGAAGATAGTAGGATTGTTTTGAAACTTGATCGAGCCACCATGTTGCTCAATAATATTTTTGCAGCTTGCAAGTCCCAAACCGGTCCCCTTTTGTTTAGTTGTCACAAGAGGTTTGAAGATATCCGAAACAACGCTTTGCGGTACGCCAGAACCAGTATCTTCAATTTCTATTACAGCATTTCCATTTACTTTGTTGACTCTAATTATGATCTTGCCATCATAGTCAATGGATTGAATGGAATTTAATATTAGATTGATAAATACAATCTCGACTTTCTTTTCATCGCAGATTATCACAGCATCATCACCGCATACAGTAACTTGAATACGGTTTGGGATTTCTACAGATTTCATCGCAGATCGGATTATTGCGCTTATGGAAGCAGGCTTGAGAGAGAGCGGAGTAATTCTTACAAAATTAAGTACGTCCTCCACTTGATGAGTCATGCGAGATACCGCTCTTTCCATCCGTTGAATGACATCTCCAATCTGAGGATCAATTGTAGTGTTCCTCTTTATGATGTCCATTCCACTTTGAATTGTGCCAAGCGGGTTTTTCATGTCGTGCGCCATACTTGCAGCAAGCTCTCCAATGGCAGTTAATCGCTCATTTTTTATGCGAGCGTTTGCTTCTGCCAGTCTTTTTTCTGTCTCGAATAATTTTTTTAGCGATACCTCCATTTCATTAAATGAATCAATTATCGAATTAATCTCTGCAATTCTGCTTCTTGGTGTTTTGGCCTCAAAATCTCCCTTTCCCAGACGCGTCGTGAGCTTAGATAGTTTGCCAAGCGGGTTTGTAACAAAATGCGATAAAATAATGCCCAAGACGGTGGCAGATATTATTCCAATTATTGTCGATGTCAAAAAGTTTTTTTCAAGTTCTTCAAATTCATCTACTACAGAAGATTCTTGTTCAATCACGACAGTCCAACCTGAACCACTAAAATCCTTGTAGCCTATAGACGACGCATAGGAGACAAATGTTGGGCTTGCCAGATCATATTCAAAACTACCATTATCTAACGTGATGTTTGAGAAATACTCCTTGTGGACATTAGAGGGAAAGAAGTTTCCATTTTCAAACAACACGTCTCCTTTTTCATCTAGCAGTACGACTGTTTTTTTGGCAGCATTTACAACGTCAGCATCATTTACAAACTCCTGCAGTAGAACACGAAAACTCACAGAAACACTCAGAGTGCCAATGTAACTTGAAGAGTCGTCCAAAATAGGATAAGCAAACGTGATCACGTGATCGTTATAATTGCCGTCAAATTTCATTTGTCCCACATAGGTTTGTTTATTTTTTGTGGTTTGCCACCACGCTTCATCTGTTTGCAAATAATCAGACTTGCCATTTGCCAATGCAATGTTGGCACCATACTGATTAGTCACAAACAACTCCTTAATCACGTCATTTTTGTACTCGTTGTTAAACGCAGACGTAAAATCACGCAACTCGTCAGATATTTCATTTTTCAATATGCCCTTCAAAAACGGAGTCGCTTTGCTGTTATTTGCTGCGTCAATTTGCAAATCTAATTCATTAAGATCGGAATTAGGATCAAAGTGTCGGTTTGATTCAATCACTCTTAATTGAATTTGCTTGTTTTGCGCCAAACTACGAAAATCAGTAATTTTCTGATCAATGTACTTGTCAAGATCTTGCATGATGTTGTTTGCCTGCGCCTGATTCCTAAGCAGTGTTGTTTTTTTTGCTTCGTTGACGGTGAAATCGTAGGTAAAATAGCTATGAATCGCATAGGTCAAGAACAGCACCGTGATTGACGCTATCAGCAAATATGAAATTCTCAATGGTGTCTTGTGTCATCCTTTTTGCATTTAAACTCTAGTTTCCGAGTGCTCAAAAAAGGCATGCCGCAAACTGTTCGGTATCGACTAATAATATTTTGTTAAACTCATTTCATGAATCAGCAAATAAGAACAATCGATGATGGGATTACAGAAATTAAATCAGACACATTAGATACAGAAAGAGAAAGGCTTGCGCATTATGACAGCATAATTAGAAAATTATTTTATGCGTGCGAATGCTGCAACGGAGCACTCATACACTTGGCAAACTGCATCGGTTGCAGAAGGGCAACTATCAGAAAATGCACGCATTGCGGAAAAGAGTTGAGAATTACGCATGCAATGTGCGAGACATCGTGTGGTTATGAGAATCATAATGTCAATTCCGCTTCGGAGGCAGAAAAGCGATGATAAAGATACTAGGCATTTCCTTATTGGTGGCACTAGTCATTTTTGCCACCACGTCTGTGCATTCAGATGCAGCAGTTGTCTACGACAAGCCGGGGGATTTCAAATACGTCAAAGAGCGAATCGCTGAACCCCTAAAAGGTAAATCAGGCTGGTGGGCATATCTCGTAAAGATATGTGCAGATGATTACAGCTTGGGCATAACAGAGGTGGTCTTAAGCTCAGACACTGAAACAATCTATCAAGGCGTAAACAAAGTCATTCCAAAAGGAGACTGCAGTATGTACGGTGCAGTCATGAAAGCAAAGAACGGCAACACGCTAGGTTACAAGGTGACCCAACCGCACGAAGCCGCGCAGAAAATAGACGACGCAAAACACGGAAAACTCACAGGTAGCAGTTGGGCCGAGATAGGCAGGTACAAGTTCATTCTTGGGTTCTACTAGGTTCGAAGGCATGCCGCAAGTAAGGAATAACGGACTAATAATCAAATGAAAAAGACATCATTAATGCGTGTCCCGCATTTGACGGAGCGCTGTCATGACAGATGGAATGGAAGCACGTTCCATCTGTCAAATTATTGAAAATATGGCAATGATCATGAAATGCAAAAATTGCGGAAAAGAATTTGAAAACAGGAGATCGGAATTCTGTTCCCTTGAGTGCGCAAGTAATTACTTAAACTAAAGTTATGAAAAAGATGCAGCACGCCATAAGGTTCCAAGAAGGCGCAAGTCATCAGACAGGGTCAGAACAACGCCACATATCTATTTCTAGATGTAAAAACAGACTAGAATTCACAGCACCTATTTTCATGATCACAGTACTATCATTTTCAGCTGTTGCTTTTGCAGATCCCATCATCTCACTTGACAAATCGACGTACAGATATGGCGATGAGATCAGGATTTCCGGAAATGTAGAATATCAGCAGGATATGTTTGTCATAATTCAGATTAGAAGCGCGTCAGATATTGTTGCAATAGAACAGATGTTCCCTTCACATTCAGGCAAATTTTCCGCGACATTTGATGCGGAGGGCCCAAAATGGCAAGAGTCTGGAGCATATACAGTTTTGGTAGCATATACAGGACAGAAAATAGAAAAATCATTTCAATTTTCACACCCTGTAGCAAAGCAGATCGGAGAGGAAAAAACAGAGCCAAAACTACAAGTGCCAAAACCAAAGATCATAATCAAAGGCTTTCCAGACCCCACTAAATCCCCGCAGTATTATTATGACAGATATGCCAGCGAACCAGAATTCAAGCAGTGGTTTGACTCGATATTTACAGGATACACGATACAGGAGATTACAGGTTACAGGCCAACACATGTACCTGAATTTCCAGATCCTAGTTATTCGCCACAGTATTACATTAACAGATACAATGGCGAGGATTTGTTCAAGGCATGGTTTGACAGACAGTTTTCAGAAAAAACGATTTACGATGTTGTCGGCATGACAGAGCAAACGAGGATGATTGCCCCAAGATGGGTAAAACAATACGCGCAAATGTGGGCAGACGGTGAGATTGACGATAAACGCTTTATTGACGGAATTGCAGATTTGATAAGACAGAACATCATTGTAATTAACGACGGTGTAATACTGCAGAGTGGGCACGACACGACTATTCCCCCATGGTTCAAAAACACATCAAGGTGGTACGGTCAAAACCTCATAACAGATGACGACTTTTTGTCAGGACTCCAGTATTTGATTGAAAAAGAGATTATAATGATCTGAAGTACGAGTATGTAAAGACATCACAGGTTTACAAAACGCCGCGCAGAATCTGGATTATTTTTTCTGCAATCACGTGTGCCGCAAGCGACTGGGCCTCCTTTGTCTGGGCGCCAATGTGGGGCGTAGCAATAAAGTTCGGAAGGCTCACAAGCTTGTTCCCGATTGCAGGCTCCTTTTCAAACACGTCAAGTGCCGCACCCCCAAGGTTTCCTGCCTTTAGCGCGTCATACAGGGCGCCCTCGTCCACGGTGCCGCCGCGCGAGGTGTTGATTATTCTGGCAGTCTTTTTCATCGCGCCAATTCTTTGCGCATTAATGAGATTTTTTGTACTATCAAGCAGCGGCACGTGCAGTGATACATAGTCGGCGCTTTGCAGAAGGGTGTCAAGGTCCGCCTTCATGAGCCCCACCTCTTTTGCAAACTCTGGATCAATTGGCACCACGTCAAAGCCGATTATGTTCATGTTAAGCGCCCTTGCAAGTCTTGCAAGCCTTTTTCCAATGTTTCCAAGTCCAACTATTCCAAGGTATTTTCCCGCAAGCTCCGTCCCCATGAGCTCTTTTTTTATCCACTTGTCGTTTCGCAGTTCCCTGTCTGCCCGAGGTATGTCGCGGGCCATCGCAAGCATGAGGCCTATTACAAGCTCTGCCACTGCGTTCATTGCGCCCTCCACTGCGTTTATCACCCGGATGTTCTTTGCCTTGGCAGTCTCTGTGTCAATGTTGTCAAGGCCGACGCCGACTCGCGCCATGATTTTGCATTTGGTTGCCTTTTCCACCAGATCTTTTGTAAGGGTCGTCCTGCTTCGAACCACAATTATTTCATAGTCGCCGATTTTTTTTGCCAGATCCTCCGGCGTTATCTGCGGCTCGTATGTCACGTGTAGCCCGTTTTTTTGCAAAACATCGTTAAGGACGGCATCAACTTGATCACAAATCAAAACTTTTTCGCTAAAACTCATGTGGCTTTTTTTTCCAAATCAGAATATAATTGTGTGGAATGTCTCAGGGCAAAAATAATAAAAATAAGAAAATGGGGAATTTAAATTCCTAGTTCGCTTGCTATTTCAGCAGCACGTGCATCTGTGTACAGTCCGTGGAGGTTAACCTTTGGATGTTCGATGCTGTTTTTGCCCATTGGTGGGATTGCATCGCTTGGGTTACCCAATAGATGTGCATATGACGGTACGTTTGTGCCCAATTGCTCGTTGAGACCAAATGGATCACCTACAACCATTACTGTTGCTGCACCTGTGAAGAGTGCCGCATAGTCGTGGTTTACTGCGACATATACTCCTGGTTCGTCAAAGACCACATCGGCAATCATGCCTTGTGAGCCGCCAACTAGCCAAGTTTCTGTACCTTTTGCTTGCACTACACTTGCTTGCACTACACGGTCGATTATTTCACCGACAATGTGGAAGAACACTGGTTCGTTTCCTTGGTTTTCAACAAAGAATCGTACGTGTTGTCCCTGTTCGATGAACAATAACTGTGATTGGTATTGCTTCAGATCAGGAGAGTTCCATGGTTGTGCAACAAAGATGTTCTTGTTTGCATCGCCTTTGATCAACTCGTTGTGAGCTGCGTTTGGAACATAACCAAATGAGAAACCGTTGACCACATTTAGTGTTGCGTGGTGTTGGAACATTGCACTTTGATCATAGCCACCGTCCTCAGTTAGGTATAACTGGTTGTACTGTAGCTGGAATTCAAGTGCGTCGCCTGACACCATTTCTCGCGCTTTGACAATGTTGCCGTCTTTGACCGCTGTCTTTTCGACTAGCAATTGCTTGTAGCCGTTGAGTGGGTCAACGATGGTGATACCATACATGCCAGATAGGACATGTTGATCCATAGCAGCTACGTCGACGCCGGAGCAGTGGTACTTGAAGGTACCAGGTACTTCAGCAACATAGCAGTATGTCTTTGATTCACCAGGCAAGACTTTGCCAAAGTTTCCTGCACTCATCTGAGATGCGTGCATGTCGTTTCCGTGTGGTGTTGACTCTGAGTCAGGAATGGTTAGTGTCATCTTTACCACATCGCCTTGTGTGACTCTAAGGGTTGGTCCTGGGACCTGGCCGCTAAAAGTCATGGCTTTGTATGTGCTGCCGCCCAGTATTGGGAGGTCTGCACTTTCTGCAGTAAGATCAAAGCTAACTACGTTTCTTCCCTCTTCGATATTTGCGCAGTCTACTGCTGCAAATGCCTGTGGCATGACAAATTTCAATCCGCCCATATCATGGACTGCTTGAATTAGGTCGTTGTTTCCTTTGGAAACTGCCATAGTAGAGCCTACTTGTGTTTGTGTGTATGTGCTTCCAAATAGCGTTGCTGCCAGAACCGCTACTGCTGTAACGGAAAATAGCATACTGTAACGCTTATTCATCGAGTTTGTGACTTGTACCAGCATATATAATAATTCCCATTATTTCCATGCAAATTTTCACAGATATTATTTAATTTTGAGAATTTTTTCGGTTTTTTTCCAGCTGAGAATTTATTTTAGTGGCAATCAGTTGATTTGATTTGGAATACAGAACCGATCGCGATTCCCTGGGAGAGGTAAAAATACCAAAGGACGCATACTATGGCGCGTTCACTGGCCGCGCGATAAAGCAGTACCACGTTACCGGGAAAAAATCACACCCGCACCTGATATCGGCATTTGTCATGATAAAGCGCTCAGCTGCATTAGCAAACATCCAGACAGGCGCAATCGACAGGAAGCTTGGAAACGCAATCATCAAGGCGTGCGATGCCATCCTGTCAGGAAAGCACCGAGACCAGTTTGTAATTGAGGAAATCAACTCCGGTGCCGGGACTGCGTTTAACATGAACGCAAACGAGGTAATCTGCAATGTGGCACTTGAAATTCTCGGGAAGAAAAAGGGGCAGGACGAGTTTCTGCACCCAAATGATCACGTCAACATGTCGCAGTCAAGCAACGACACCTATCCCACCGCAATGCACGTTGCAATTTTGCTAAATCTCAAAGAGACAATGCCGGCAATCGACTTGCTGATAAAGTCGATTTCAAAAAAGGCAAAAGAGTTTTCATCGTTTAAAAAAATCGGAAGGACCCACCTGATGGACGCACTCCCCGTAACACTTGGGAGCGAGTTTGCAGCATATGCCACGTCTTTGTCAAAGGCAAGGGGCGCAGTCGCTTTAGCTGCAAAGGAACTGGAACTGGTGGGGCTTGGCGGGACGGCAGTAGGAAACGGCGCAAACACCCCCAAAGGGTACAGGAAAATCGCAATTGCAGAGCTGGGCAAAATTTCAAAGCTAAACCTAAGGGAGGAAAAAGACATGCAGCATTCTCTGCAGTCCAAGTTTGCAGTTGCAAACTTTTCATCGTCCATTAGGAATTTGGCACTAGAGATAAACAAGATTGCAAACGACATCAGGCTGATGGCATCAGGTCCAATTGCCGGGCTATCAGAGCTAGGAATTCCCGCAGTGCACGCAGGATCTTCGATAATGCCAGGGAAGGTAAACCCGTCTTTGGCAGAATGCATGAACATGGTCTGCTTTGGAATCATAGGAAACGACACTGCGGTCGCAAACGCGGCACAGGCAGGACAGTTTGAGCTAAACGTCATGCTGCCTGGAATGCTAAAGGCAGTCATGGATTCGACTGACATGCTAAAGAATTTCGTGCCGATATTTTCTGCCAACCTAATTGACGGGCTTAGCGCAAACGAGAAAAGGCTGCAGCAGAACATAGAGAAAAGCCCGGTAATAGTCACACTGCTTGCTCCAAAAATAGGATACCAGAAATCAGCAGATCTCTTCAAGGAATCCCTAAAGACTGGAAAGACGATTCGCGAACTAGTCACATCGCAGAAAATTCTAACTGACAAGGAAATAGATTCTTTATTCAAATGATATGGCAAAAATCTGGGTAGAATCATACGGCTGCTCTGCAAGCTTTGCAGATGCTGAGATGATTTCCGGCATGATAGTAAACGGTGGCCACACCCTTGCCGCAAACTCAAAGGATGCGGATCTTAACCTGATTGTCACGTGCTCAGTCAAGGACGTGACTGCAAACAAGATGGTAAACAGGATAAAGCGGTTAAAGTCAAAGCCGCTTATCGTGGCAGGATGCCTTGCAAAGGCAGAGCCAAAGACTGTGGAAAAATTCTCATCAGGTGCAAGCATGATGGGCCCAAACTCTATCGGAAAGACGCTCCAGATCATAAACCACACGCTTGTTGGAAAAAGAGACGTCGAGCTGGAGGACACTGACATCACAAAGACGGGCCTGCCAAAGGTGAGGCTAAACCCGGCAGTGGGAATTGTCGAGATTGCAAGCGGCTGCATGAGCGACTGCACGTTTTGCCAGACAAAGATTGCAAAGGGCGACCTCAAGTCGTACAGGATTGGCGACATCGTGCGACAGGTGGCAGAGGAGGTAAAAGACGGCTGCAGGGAAATCTGGCTTACGTCAACTGACAACGGCTGCTACGGGCTAGACATCGGGACCACGCTTCCAAGACTAGTAGAGGAGGTATCTGACATACCAAGTGATTTTATGATACGCGTAGGAATGATGAACCCGATGTACATGCCAAGAATCAAGGACGACTTGGCAAAGTCATTTGAGTCTGACAAGGTATACAAGTTTCTCCATGTCCCAGTGCAGAGCGGAAGCGACATCGTGCTGCACGACATGAAGCGGGGCCACACGGAGGCCACATTTAGGGACTTGGTGAAAAAGTTCAGGAAAAAGTTCGACAGGTTCACCATATCGACTGACGTCATAGTCGGGTTTCCCACAGAGACGGAATCTGACTTTGAAAAGACGGTAAGCCTCATCAAGGAGACAAGGCCAGATGTCGTGAATTTGTCCAGGTACAGCCAAAGGCCCGGAACGAAGGCGGCAGAGATGGCGCAAATCGACGTATCGGAGGTAAAGCGCAGAAGCAAGATCATATTTGACCTGATGAACCAGATAGCCGCGGAGAACAACCGGAAATGGCTAGGCTGGCAGGGAGACGTGTTATTCAACGAGCAGACAGACGAGCAGGTCCGCGGAAGGAACTTTGCGTACAAGTCAGTGTTTGTGGAGGAGCCAGTGAGAGTGGGGCAGAAAAAGCAGGTTGTGATAACGCGCGTGACAAACCACGGTTTGTACGGCAAAATAGCAAGCTAAAACTTTTAGATCGAAGCTTGGATCAAAATTAAGTAAGAAGGTTTTTTATCATATTTTGCAACAACACCACATGGAATTTCAAGAGCCAGTATTATTGATCGGAATAGGCGGAGCAGGCGCAAAACTGGCCACTCGAGCAAGCAGCCTTACCGGCGCTGACTGCGTCATCATAAGCCACGACAGCAACGACTTGAATTCCGAAAACGACATCAAAATTCACACAGAGTCGTACGTAAACCCCTCGTCATATCTTATCAGGGCGCAGGCCCAAAAGTCAATGGACAAGATAAGGGGCAAGATTTTCGATTATTCAAGTGTCATCATTTTTGCCAACCTGGCAGGAAAGGCAGGATGCGCCATATCTCCGCTTGTCGCATCTGCTGCAAAGGAGGAGGGAAAAAAGGTGCTGTCATTTGCAATCATGCCGTTTGGATTTGAAAAGGAGAGGATCTTTTTGTCAGGAGTATCGCTAAAAAGGCTGCGCGCAAGCTGCGACTCTACAGTAGTAATAGACAATGACGCACTGCTTGAGAGCAACCCAGACCTCACAATGAGCAAGTGCTACGACATAACGCACCATGCAATAATGTACGTGACTACATCTTTGCAAAAATCATCCATATCAAATGAGCTAAACATCCTGTCTACAAGCAAGGACGTAAGCGACGTCGAAGTATCACTCAGGGATTCAATCAAGATGCTCTACGAGGACGCGCCGCCGGCAAGCGTCAGAAAGACAATGCTGTACGTCTTTGGCACAGACAACGTATCAGTCGGAAAGATAAACTCGATTGCAAAGACAGTAAGCGGAATATTCAACGAGAACAACACGAGTGTGAGTCTTGCAACCACGCAAGGCAACACGGCGCAGGTGGTAATGATCACGTCAGTTGAGGGGCTTGGCAAGTTTGAGTCATACGACCCATTAGGCGCAATCCCGCAGGAAAGCACGCTTGACTGGGACACGCCAGAGTCAAGCATCAAGACTGGAATCGAACTTTACCAGATGGAATAGTCCAAGTCCAAAACACGCCTTAAATTCAGTTTTCATTTTCAGTTTGTGGGGGCTCCATTCTGTACCATCACGGTACAAATCCTTTGCAGATACAATGGGGATTCAGATATTCGCTGAACGGCATTCAGGGAATCGCATATCCAGACAATGGCAAATGGATACTCTTAGAGCGAGGCAAGCCATACACCAACGCCTACTTTACAAATGCAGAGTATGATTGGATTCAATTATTTTTTTCAATGAAAGCAAGTAAGGAGGGCACATACAAGGGCGGCAGACTATTGACAATATCCACTCCTGATGGAAAAATCCTGTATCAAAACACTAAGGCCGAGTGGACATTTACACAGAAAAAATACCTTCCTAGCGCAACCATTGGTGGAGGCATGATTACGAATAACGGCAAAAAGATACCAGCCATGACGTCAATCACAGTAGAATATACTCACGATAGCTTTCATCCATAATCACAAACTTTTTGACAAGAAATTCAAGATGATTGCAATTCAGCGTTAAATATCAGTTTTCGCCATATTGATCATGCAGCAAGCACACGAGGACCACACCTGCATTTACGACAGTGTTTTTGGGAATTCATGCGAACAGAATTCGGATCAGCTTGAAGACGAGGCAGACAGGGTCTTAAAAAATAATCCAAATGATGGACAGTCATTATACATCATAGCATGCAGTTTGAATTCCCAAGAAAGGTCAGATGAGGCAGCTGCAGTTTTTGAAAAACTTTTGAGCATACATCCAGAATATCCACAAAGAAGAGACATTGAAAAGTTCATCAACGAGCACAAGTCAAGGCAATAATTAACAACATCGAATATTATTTTCGCCAGAATCAAAGACGTTCATAATGCAAATTAAGGAAACGCAACAAAATTACATGAACCTACAAAATTAGATAAAATAATTATTTAGACTTCTTTGAGGTCTTTTTTCCGGCAGGCTTCTTTTTAGGTTCTGCCTTCTTTTCCTTTTCCGCTTTTGGCTTTTCTTCAGATTCTGCCTTTGCTTCTACCTCGGGCTCCTTTGGCTCGGATTTCTTTTCAGACTTTTTTGTCTTTTCCTCTTTTGGCTTTGCGGTCTCCTCCTCGTATGGCGAGACCATGACGTAGCCGTCTTCTGTCTTTGCCATCTTTACTCGGATCTTTCTAGGTGGGCTTCGAATTCCGCGCTTCCATACCTGCTGGCTTAGATCCTGGTCGATTTTGATCTGCTCTGTCTTCATGTGGTGCTCTGCAAACTCCCGTATCATGTTGATTGCGCGCTTTGCCCTCTGGTTGTCAGGTGAAAGCCAAACCTTTCCAAGATTGATCGTATATACCCGCTCTGCTTCTTGCGACAACTTATCCTACCTCTACGTCAGTCTGTCTCCAAGATCTACGCTTTGGGTTTGTCCTGACTGCCCTTTTGGTTTTTAGAATAATCCATGCCGGAACTGCAGAGTTCTGCCTTGTCTTTTTGAGAAGGCGTATTTTTCGTCCGGAATGTTTTCTTGCCGCCATAAAAATTCAGGCGCTTTACCCTCTTTTTAAATGAATCTCGGTAGTTTCGGTACGACGCCCTAGATCAGTTTGTTTTGCGCAAAGATGTCGGCCATTTGTTTTAGTATCCTAGCGGACGCACCCCAGACTATCTTTGAGCGGTACGAAAACGTGTACATTTCCAAAATGGAGTGATGGTCCGGATCAGTGTCAACTGACATGGTCTTGAGAAACGGAACTGCCGGGATGTGAAGTATTTCCTGCACCTCCTCGTTTGGCTGCAAGTCAGGCACACCGTCAAGCACTGCGACAAAGGGCAAGATTGCAAATCCGGAATTTAGCGTAGTGACAGGGTGCAGCTGGCCAATCACGTCGTCACGAGATATTTGCAGAGAAATTTCCTCCGCTGTTTCGCGAATCGCAGTGTCAAGCAAATCAGAGTCAGACGGCGACATCTTTCCGCCTGGAAACGATATTTCGCCTGCGTGCAGCGCAAGTGTCTTTGGCTTTTCAGTCATTATCACACGGCAGTCCTGCCCGTACAGGACGACCATCACTGCAGAATGCTTTGTCGTGTAATCCTCGATGTTTGGCGAAATCCCACTTGAGAGGAGTTTTCGAATCGCATCTGGTCCCACCATACCAAGTCTTGGTTGTTGTCGATTTATTGTTTTATGATTACTCTGAAATCGGTTTTCAGAATCGTTCAAAGAATATAATCAAGTAAAATAAAGATGTCAGATATTGATACGCTACGAGATTAATCCCCCCAGAGTAATCCAGGAAAAGGTGCTCTCCCACAAAGAGGTGCAGGCATCACTTGACACACTCAAAAAAAGAATCTTTGACATCAGCAAGCACTGCAACGGCATACACCTGACCGACTCGGTCCTGGGAGTACCAAGGATTTCCCCAATTACGACAGGTGCGCTAATCCGAAGCGACGGGCTTGAGATAAACATCACCGCAAGCCTCCGCGTCAGAGACAGGAACCTGATTTCACTTACCCAGTCAGTGTATGACGCGGTGCTACTCGGGCTGGACGGTCTTCTCATACTAAAGGGGGACGAGCCGCCAGAGGGCCCAAAGGACTCGAAGCTTGCCCCAAGCAGCGTGGTAAAATATTTCAAGGACTTGGGGTTTGGGAAAAACTTGGACTTTTACCTGTCCATTCCATCAGATCCGGATTTTGACAAGATTCAAAAAAAAATCGACGTTGCCCCGACGGGCTTTGTCACGCAGGTGATACAGGCACCTGAGCAGGTCTTTAGGATAGTGGACAGGCTAAAGCCGCAGGGATTTAAGGTAATACCGGTGGTAATGGTGCCATCTGAGAAGAACGCAAAGTCGTTTTCAATGCTAGGAGTTGATCACACAAGATACAGGGACCGATTCGTAGACTTTGTCACAGAAATCCACAGGTCCACAGGGGACGTCCTGATAACATCGCCAAACGACTTCAAGGCGGCATCAGACATTTTGGGGCAATTAAAAGAATTAAAAAGAAATTAGCCAAATACCAATACGATGAAACAAAGCATTTTGGATGCGATGAGCCAGAGGATTTTGCTTTTTGACGGCGCAATGGGAACTGAGATACAAAAGTTCAACCCGGAACCAAAGGATTTTCCAGACGGAAAGGACGGGTTCAACGACGGGCTAGTCATAACGCATCCAGAATGGATAAGGCAGATTCACCGGGAGTACCTAAAGGCAGGCGCCGACTGCATCGAGACAAACTCGTTTGGCTCCAACAAGCTAAAGCTAGACGAGTACGGGTTTGGCGAAAAAACCGTAGAGATGAACAAAAAAATCGCGGCACTTGCGTCGGAGGCGGCATCAGAGTTTTCAGACAAGCCAAGGTACGTCATAGGAAGCATGGGGCCTACCGGGTTTTTGCCAAGCTCAAACGATCCTGACCTTGGGCAGATACCGTTGTCAGAGATAAGGGAGGCATACGCGCTGCAGGCAGAAGGCCTGATACTTGGCGGAGTTGACGCACTTCTCATAGAGACAAGCCAGGACATACTCGAGGTAAAAATGGCAATAGAGGGCGCGCAGGAGGCAATGAAAAAGACGGGCAAAAAGGTCCCGCTCATTGCAAATGTCACACTAGACCAGTACGGAAAGATGCTCCTTGGCACAAACGTCCAGGCAGCATACACTACCATATCTGACATGGGAATCGACGTGTTCGGCCTGAACTGTTCGACTGGCCCAATAGAGATGACCCCCAGTGTGAGATGGCTAGACGAGCAGGACGATCTAAAACTGCTGGTTGTGCCAAATGCCGGGATGCCAGAAAACGAGGGAGGTCATGCAGTGTACAAGATGACACCGGAAAAGATGGCAGACGCACTAAGGGACTTTATCACAAAATACAAGACGGTGCGGATTATCGGCGGCTGCTGCGGGACAAACCCTGCGCACATTGCGGCCCTGCGAAAAGTAATTGACGAGAAAGACAGAAAATAGAAAACCCCGTATCCGCAAGGCAAAACTAGAGATTCAGATCAAGGCACTTGCGTGCATGTCGCATCTGCACGCTCTTGCAGGTCAGACGGATACGTGATTAGCTGCCCTAGCGAGTCGATTCCGCTGCCTATTGCAGCATTTGTAAATATCCCAGACGTCAGAAATGTCTGGGCGCACTCAAAGACCCATGATTCGCCAGGATCAAGTACGTCGTTTTGATCAATATCGCCAATGTTGAATCCGCCCAAGAGGACCGCGGTGACAGGCGAGCACTGATTGTCGGTAACTGAGATATTTGTAAGCGGCCTGCTGCCGTCGTTTGTCTCATTATACGTAAACGTCACTGACTGGCCTACAAAGATGCTAGTTGCACTTGCAGTCTTGCTAAGAGATGTGGACGATGTGCCAATAGCGGCAGTAGCTGAAGATAGGACCATGTCGGTAGGTCCCATCGTGGTAACTGTTCCATTTGAGAGGATTCTGCCGTTTACAACTACTGTATTGCCAAGCGTGGTAGCGGCATTGGTAAGTATTGTTCCTGCAAAAATGCTGTCGTCTGCAAGCGTTGTTCCGCCCACAGGTGCCCAGAACACGTTGTTTGCATCTGCGCCTCCAGCAAGCACCACTGCTGAGCTGCCGATGGCATCAAGTGCGCCGTTTATCCTAAAGAGATACACCCCATTGCCGCTAAGTGTGAGCCCGTTGACTATAGATGCGGCGCCGTCGATGCAATAGACCCCAGGCGAGAGCGGCTGCGGAATCGTGTCCAAGACAGTCGCCATGCCAAGCGTCATGGTGCAGTCTCCAGACTGCGCAGGATCGTTTACCGACGCAAGGAGTCTTGCTTGTTTTGACATTGCCAAAAGATACGCAGGGCTTGGAGCTGCAAATGTTGCACCTGTAACTGTCGGAGGATGTTCAGGCGCCACGGTGTACCCGAGATCCCCATTAAGAATGGTTTCAGGGTCGTAGTTTGTGTACGTATTGGCAAGAATTGCCAGATTATCCACTCCTGCAAGGTCAAAGGGGTTTGCCGCGGCAATAGTTTGGATTGAGAAAAACGCAACTGAGATTATCGTAACCAGCATTGGGAGTAAAAGGATTTTTCGATTTAGGATCAATAGATTCCTACCTTCCTACTGATTATTATGCCGTGCTTACACTTGGGTTAGTCTTGTGGACAACATAGTCAGCATAATTGACTGATCTGTCAGTTTGGTTGCTTTGCCTATTTTTGCATTTTGAATCGTGCCGAAATCGAGCCTTAAATACAAATAAGAAATTGAACATCAAAATATGAGAAGAGAGATTCCAGAAAATGGCCCCTTTAGATACATATGTAAAGACGACACAAGACAGCCATTTGACAACAGACTCAAGTCACTAAATGATTTAGAGTTGGATGATTTCTACAATCACAATACGGCGAACCGCCACGTCTTTGTTTATGAATTTGATGGCAAGATTTTATGCGTGCTAGTTTTTGACGACATGGGTGATCATTTCTATCTCAACTTGATAGAAAACAATTCAGCTTGCGAAAAAGAGTGCGACCTGATGAATCCAGCGCCAAAACTAATTGGATATGTCGAGAGGGTTGCAAAACATTTTGGTCATGAAAAAATAAGACTGGATGCACTTGAACAACTTGTTCCATATTATGAAAAATTAGGCTATCTCTCAATGAACGAGGATGAATACCACAAAGACTACGGACTGCTGACAAAGATGGCAAAGCTATTTGGAAACTAGAGATTTCTTCCGAATTTTTGCCAAGTGTATTTTTGGAAATTTTGGCAGTTTTTCTAGTTCCTGAATTGTTTTTCTTATGTTGTCGTTCATCAGTAACCGTGATTCGACATATCCAGAGTAGCTCTCGTCGTTTTCTGCGGCAAGCAAGGAAATCGCTTCGTCCAAGGTATGGTTAATCGTGACTGTGCGCTTTACTTTTGTCATACTATAGTATGGTAAAGGTATGATATAAGCATGCTACAAAATATTTCTTATTTCAGATACTGAACAATCTTTGGCGTGTCGCGCAGCCTCAGCTCGTTTATCATATGCAGGTCATCCAAGCCGTTCATCTTTATCAGATTAGAGCTCACAGTGTACAGCGTATCGCCTATGTAAAACGACCTGGATGGCATGGAGTAATCATACCCTGTGCTGTTTGAGTGGCTGACTGTCCCCCTTAGCGTAAGGCCTTCAGACGGGTCAATGCCAAAGACGTAGAACCCACGCCACACCCTATTCTCATAGTATCGCACGTCAGAATTGTACACGGTTTCGCCTTGCTCCGTAATTGGGATTGACAGGATGTTTTTCTCCTTGTCAAATAGCAACGCCTTGTGATCAGACAGTACCTCAGAGTCGGTGCCCTGCCTGCCGATGGTCTTGACATCAATTACTCTTGGGTTTGAGACGTCAGTTACATCAAAGAGCGCCACCTTTACCCCGAGGATTTCGGTTCCCCCGTACTGGTTGTCCTTTGTCTCCTTTCCAATACCTATGATGTGGTTTGCGTCATACGGGTGCAGATAGTTAGAGTATCCAGGAATCTTTAGCGCGCCAAGAACCTTTGGGATGTCAGTTGAAAGATCAATTACAAAGAACGGGTCAATTCTCTTAAATGTCACCATGTACAGCCTGTCGCCCATGAACCTTGCAGAGTAGATTGTTTCGTCTTGTGCGATTTTTTCAAGTTTTCCAACCTGGTTCATTGACTCGTCCAGGACGTAGACGTTGTTGAACTGGACTGTCTTGTACTGGTTGTAGTATTCTGATGTGGTGGCGATTCGGAACCTGTCCCCTGACTGGTCCATCGAGAACTGGTTGAGCAGCCTGCCGGGCACTTCGGCCTTTGCCACATAATTGAGCGAGATGTCGTTTATGGAAATCTTGTGTATGACCGTCTTTAGCGTCTGTTCTTGCAGTTTAGAGTCATATTCGGATATGGCGTTTTGGATTTTTTCAAACAATTTTGAGCGGTCAGATGAGGACAGCCCATTGTACGCATCCTGCAGCAGATCAGATACCCGATTCCATTTTTCCTGCTGTGGAATGGTTCCGTCTGAGACAGTTGCCTTTATTTTTTCCTGGATGTCTTGCGGGAGAGACGGGAGTATTGCGCTAAAGAACCTGTCCTTTTCCATGTTCGAGTAGTAATTGTATGGCATGTTTTTCTGGTACGTGATGTAGATGTTATCGTTTGAGACGTAGACGGTTCCGGCGCTGCTCATCAGAAACGTTTCTGCGTTTATCTTGTTGTTGAAAATATCAATTGCGGTTACCGTGTTGAAGTTATAGTACTGGTCGGGGTTGTCAAAATAGTAAACAGGCGGATCAACTAGGATGGCGTTTTGTTCCCGTATCATCGGGACGATTGGCCTTGGGATGTTTACGTCATTTACCGTGACAACATACACCATGCCGCCAATCATTCTTGCGCTGTTATAGTACCCGTTGACAGAATAATCCTTGACTATCTTTGGGCTTTGCTTGTCAGACACGTCAAGTATTGTGATGTGTGTAAGCGGCGTGTAGATCTTGGACGGTGCAAACCCATACTCCTGGATATAGTCCATCTCCTGACTGTCCTGGTAAAATATTGTAAGCAGGTTCTTGTTTAGGAATATGTTCTGGAGCGGCTGCCCTTGGGGTACATCAAGCCCGATTTTGAGTATTATTTTGGCAGTCTCTGCAGGATACGCGTCAATTATCGTAAGCTTGTCCCCAGATACGATGTACGCGTATTTCTGGTCGTTTTTGATGTAATCTGGCTCATCGACATCTTTGACCTGGACGTTTGTAGTGGAATACGGGGTTTCAGCATGATATTCAGATGGCGGCAGTTCCGCTGGCATGCTGTCTGGGACAGGTGCCGAATTTCTGTCAGGATCCTGGAGTGTTGGAGTTATTTGCTGGCCAGAATTCCAGGGAGTCGGAAACACGGACCTGCCTAACTTCAGGCTGTCTTCACGTGTCTGATACTGTCCCATGCTTATCATCTGCGCACTCTGCAGGAATGTTCTCATTTCTTCATACGAGGAGAATTTTTTTATTTCCTGTGAATCTGCAGGTATGATGGATTTTGTGTCAAAGACGGTAGGCGGCACCACGTACGGCGTAAGCGATGGGGCGTCCGAAGTCGTCAAGGTAAGATAGATTCCTAAAGAGCCAGCGGCGGCAATTGCCACCATGATACCTAGTATGATTTTAAAATTCAATATTGATCAGCCTTTAGATCAACGGTTAAGGGTTGCGCATGCATTCTATGATCAGCAAATGATCAAAAAACTATAAGAGGTTTGATTAAACTGAGATTGAACCAAAAATTGTTGTTTTGTTTAACCTCGGATATTCTTTTCACCCAGGCACATCGCCCAGATTTACAAACTCGTTTTTCCTTCCCTTTGAGTATGCAGACAGTCTTTTTTCTAATTCATTAGCTTCTTTTTTTGAGATCTTTTCTTTTTCTTCAAAAAGCAGCACGTGAAGGGCTTTGGATAACAGAGTAACTTTTTTTTCTAATTCGTGTAGTTCTGTCTGCGCCATCATTAATCAAAAGACAAACTTTACATTTAAGGGTTATTTGGGCCCAAGCGAAATCTTTAGTCAGACATGCAGTCAGATTAAAACTCCATATGACACACGTGAAAGCATACAGTAGAACGGGCAATGCCTTGAACTAATTTTCGACATTATCAACATGGCATAACAATGACTGGAGCGGATCATTTCATGATCGTAGCAACAGAGCGTGACAAAACCAGCATATATTTAGAAAAACCCATTCCAGTAGATACCATTGAAGACTCAAGATAGTTCTGCGCTAAAGGCAGTCAGTGGTTTTTTGGGATTTTTATATGATCATCAGAAGACTTTAAACGGTTTTAATGCCATATGTGGTATAAGATGAGTACAAGAGAATTCAAAATAATCAGAGATGAAATCAAGGAGTTAAGACTGCTATACAAGAATTTGATTGACAAAACCATTCCTCTTGAAGAACCGACGCCGAGTGACAAATCGTCAATTAAAAAGAAGGAACCGATTGTAAAGGAATCGTCTTTAATGAAAACGTTAGATTAACTTGTTTGAAGTCAATGCAAAGAAAAGCGTTTTAAAAGTTATCAATAGTCTCGATCCCAAAAGAAAGGCGAGGTTAAGAGACACATTACTCACTCTTAAAGACAATCCAGTTCCCGTCAGAATCCATGACGTTGCAAAGATCAAAGGATATGATTCGATATACAGGATAAGAATTGGAAAACTGAGGCTCATATACGAGGTATTTTGGGCGGATAAGAAAATAACAATACACAAAATCGAGTCACGTGAAAGCGTTTATGAAAATATGTAGTAAGAGGGCATTACCATTTTGCGACATTTTGACATCAAGTCGTAACAAGATGATTGAGCGGATCATTTCATGATCGTGGCAATAGAGCGTGACAAAACCAGTATATATTTAGAAAAACCCCATTCCAGTAGATACCATTGAAGACTCCAAGGATTAGTTCTGCGCTAAAGGCAGTCGAGCTAAGACAGGTTCCTGCGCCGCTCATCATAGGCGAGAGGCTGAACACGCAGGGCTCAAAGAGGGCAAAGCAGCTTGTACTGTCAGACGACTTTGACGGGCTAATCGACTTGGCGAGAGAGCAGGTCGAGGACGGGGCGCACTGTTTGGACGTGTGCGTTGCCACAACGGAGAGGGCAGACGAGCTTGAATTCATGAAAAAACTAGTCAAAAGGCTGTCACTAGAGATTGACGCGCCCCTAGTCATAGACTCAACTGACCCGGGTGTCATAGAGACGGCAATCCAGCAGATACCCGGCAGGCCCATGATCAACTCGATCAACCTAGAGGGCGACGGAAGCAGGTTCCACAGGCTTGCGCCATTAATGGCAAAGTACGGGCTGCCTGCAGTCGCACTGTGCATCGGGCCAAAGGGGATGGCAAAGACCCCGCAGGAAAAGGTAGAGACTGCCGAACTACTGTACGAGACTGGAAAAAAGTACGGGATAAGAGAGGACCAGTTCGTATTTGACGTTCTGACATTTACGCTGGCAACAGGCGAGGCGGAATTTTTGGATGCTGGAAAAAACACGCTAGACGGAATCAGACTTGTAAAGCAAAGGTTCCCAAACGCGTTTACCGTTTTAGGGTTGAGCAACATAAGCTTCGGATTGTCGCCAGCTGCAAGAAAGATCCTAAATTCCATATTTTTGTACCATGCGGTAAAGTCGGGGCTTGATGCTGCAATAGTTAACGCAAAGGAAATCGTCCCGTACCCGGAAATCTCTGAAAAGGAAAAGACGCTGGTAGAGAATCTCATATTTAACAAGACTCAGAACGCGCTTGCAGATGTCATATCGCACTTTGAAAATGCTGGAAAGGTAACCAGCACGTCAAAAAAAGTCGAGGTCGACCCAACGTGGAGCGCTGCAAGGCGCGCAAATTTCAGGATAGTAAACAGGCTAAAGGATGGGATAGAAAGAGACGTGGTGCTAGCAATAAGAGAAAAAATCCCCCAAGACGTGCAAGTTGTGGAAACTGACGGAATGCCAGTCATCATGGCAAAAAAAGAGATAACACATCAGGCTGCCATACAGACCCTAAATGACGACCTGCTCCCAGCAATGAAGGAGGTAGGCGACAAGTTCGGGGCAGGCGAACTGATTCTGCCATTTGTCCTAAAGTCGGCCGAGTGCATGAAGGCATCAGTCGTGGAACTGGAAAAATACCTCCTAAAGGAAGAGGGCACAAGCAAGGGGAAGCTGGTCCTAGGGACGGTATACGGCGACGTACACGACATTGGAAAGAACCTGGTCAAGACAATCTTTGAGAACAACGGCTATACCGTGTACGACATGGGAAAGCAGGTGCCCCTGCAGAAATTTATCGAAAAGATAAACGAGACAAAGCCAGACGCAGTAGGACTGTCAGCATTGCTCGTGTCAACATCAAAGCAGATGCAGTATTTTGTAGAATATGCAAGGCAGAACAATCTAGAGATTCCAATCTTGTGCGGAGGCGCCGCAATTAACAGCAACTACATAAACAGAATAGCAAAGGACGGCGGAGTATACCAGTCTGGCGTGTTTTTCTGCAGGACGATGTTTGACGGGCTAAAGACGATGGACAGGATAGTTTCAGAAAAGAAAACCCTGCTAGACGAATGGAGAGAAAAAGTGGAAAAGTGGAAGGAGACCAAGGTGGAAAAGGCAGACTCGTCCAACCTGCCGCACAGCGGGACAAGGCCGGTAACGCCTCCCGTTCCGCCAGTTTTGGGAAAGCCGATTCGGCTTGGGCCAAGCGAGATTGATTTGGAGCAGGTATGGAACCATTTGTCAAAGAAATCGCTCTTTTCACTATCATGGGGCCTCCGCGGAAACAGCATGAAGGATTCCGAAACGGAAGGCGAGAGACTCCTTGAGGAGTGGAAGAAAAAAGTAATCGACGGCAGATTATTTGAGCCAAAGATAGTGTACGGGTATTACACGTGCCACAGCAGGGACGGAAAGCTGCTAGTTGACTATCCGGAAGGCCAAGTAGAGTTTGACTTTCCAAGATCTGCCCAGAGCAAGCATCTGTGTCTTAGTGACTATTTTGGGGAAAACGACATCGTGGCATTTCAGGCAGTAACGGTAGGGCAGCGCGTTCAGGAGATAATTGACAGATGGAACAAGGAGGACCAGTATACCGATGCGTACTATCTGCACGGTCTGGCAGTGGAGACTGCCGAAGCCCTGGCAGAGATTACGCAAAAGAGAATCCAGGACGAGCTAAAGATAGGAAAAAGCGGCCTTCGCTATTCGTGGGGCTATCCAAGCTGCCCAGACGTCTCACAGCACCATCTGGTGTGGAAGATGTTGCAGCCTGAAAAGTCCGGAATGACGCTGACTGAGGCAGGGCAGATAATACCAGAGCAGTCAACTGCCGCAATAGTGGTGCATCATCCAGATGCAGAGTATTTTGTATTATAGATACTGAATATCGAATGTTTTAACCTCTTCAGCTTCTGTACCAAGTTTATTTTTTATTTCAACTATCTTACTACTTTTAGACCACACGTGACATTCATCGAATCCAAAATCTTTCCATTTTATCATGTTAAATCGGACTTGTTCAGGATGACTTCCAATTTCGGTTTGCGATTCAATTTCGATAGAAATTGCCATTTCGTTAGTATAATCATAAGCTATAATATCGCACGACATTTTATTTTTTTTAACATCATGCTTAGTTAGAGAAACGAAAAACTTCTTTTCAAGATAAAAATCATATGCTTTTTTTGATATTTCATTTATGTCATTTGCAGTTCCGATTGATTCAAATGTTTCTGGAAAATAAGACTGTTTAGCTTTTACTGAGAGAGCGTATTCACGTTCAATTACAGCACCACGTTTTGTTGATCTAGTAATAACAATCATATCATTATCGCGAAGAGTCTGAATAATCTGACTTGTTTCATTTCGATCCATACTATTGACACCTTCTACTATTTTTGTTAAATTTCCAGAATTATTACGTAAAAACAAAATAATAGCCCATTCATCTTTAGTTCTAAATTCTGATCTAAGTTGCTCCATCCATTTAACTTTCTTATTTTCTAATGAATTGAATATAGATTCGATAATTTCTTTCGATCCATATTGATCATTCATTTTTTGAATGAATTGAATTGTTTCAGATTCAGACAGAATTAATGGTGGTGGAGGCATAGACTGAAATCGAATTGGTAGATTTTGTTGATGCCCCTGCGATGGCCTAATTTTGGCAGTAAAAACAAAGTCAGGTTGAGTTGTTATTTGATCAGTAATTTCTTGTGAGAAATGCGGATCAATTATTCTAGATATATTTCCAGCATCAGAACCAGATATTCGTCCATAAATCTGAGTTGACGTATTTCCAACTATAGTCTCAAGAATCTCAGTACTAATCTGTGCAATATTTTGATGTGACAATATCAAACCCAGATTATATGATCTAGCTTGAGAAAGAATCGTTAACAAAATGGATAGATCAGATATTTTTTGAAATTCATCTAATGTCAAAATAACAAGGTTTCGTTTTTCAGGTTCTATTTTACCAGCCCTATCTTGAATAAGGAACCAGATTTTTAACACAGTTGCCATTAGAGCAAGACCATGTGCATGCTTCGGAGTTTCAGTATCAGATATTCGAAAAATCGTTACATTACCAGGTTGTAATATTTTATCGAAATCAATAGTCGTCTTTTTAACTCCAAACTTCTTTCTTAGATAGGGATCAGTGACAAAGATTTCGAGTCTATTCAGAAGTGGAGTCCAAGAATCCTTCGAAAGGGTTGAGATGGAATCCAACGCAATTTCCATTTCAGGTCCAGTTACATTTTTGAAAATTCTTTTGATCTGTCCAAGCTCTGTTTTTCCATAGTTTTGTAACTTTATGATTATATGATACAGATCCACTACTGTTGGATAATCAGTATTCGAATACAAATAATATAACAATAAACGTAAGATTCTCTCCATTTGTACAAAGGTTTGATGTTGTGAATACAATTCTCTGAACATTTCAATTAGATGGCCAACCATCCTGCTCACAACATTATCTCGTTGCGATTTTGGATATTTTGGAAGCTCAAACAGATTTACTGCAAAATCAATATGATTAATGTCCAAATAAGTCACGTTGTTATTATCAAATGAAATTTTTTCACATTGACGCAGAAATAGCTTGGCATCTTCATCTTTGATATCGATATAGATTGTCGAATTCTGTAAAGTTTTAGTATAATTTGCACATTCTAGATGTTTATACAGATTTCTAATCAGAGTTGATTTGCCGCTACCGGAACCTGCAAGAATATACAAATGCCGCGACAAATCATCAGGTGCAATTCCCACCACATTTTCTTTCAATGAATTTAACAGATTACCAAATTCCATCATCAAACTACGGTCCCCAAAGGAAATACCATTTTATCATAATTGAGCCCACTTATTTTCTGTCTTCTGTATGAAATAGATAATGTAGGATCGGTTGGCAGTGAAACAAAAATAGGAAATTCGTTTGGGAGAAGACATAAAAATTGAACGAAGTCGCGACCAATGCCCCATTTCATATTACTCCACATGTTTGCATTTTCTTTCAATACTTCAACGACATATTGACTAGCAATAGTATTATTTTCAAGCCATTTGTATGCAACATCAAGATCAGGATAGTCAAAATATTCCAATGAGTCTCCAACAATTTTAATACTTGAAAAAACCGCAGCTAAATTTTGTGCTGCTACTTTGAAATCATCGGAATTTCCTACAATCATTCCTCGAATAGACAGAGTTATCGGCACCGATTGAGCTTTTTGGTGATAGATTTCTTCCATCATTTTTCCCGTTTGATACATTGATGAAGAAAGCGGTTTTATTTTTGGTGATATTCGTGTTGTCACAGTAGGAATAAAATTATGTCCGATTCCAGTGAAAAGATATTTTGTTATTCCATCTTCTACAGATTTTAGATATCTACTTAATTTTGAAGATGTAAGTTTCGCAATTTGATTCCATTTTACAGATCTAGTGAAAACAAATTGAATAATGATTCCACAATTTTTACTGGTATTCATTGCACGAATCAATTTGTTGATCACAGGCTCTTGTAAGGGTTCAAGTGCGGTAAAATTGAACTGATTTGTGAGCTCAAAATCAAAAAAATACGTATCAGAGTTAGAAGATACAGACTTATCCAGAATCGGCAATATTTTTAATCCTGTATCTTGATACTCAACTCCTAATGATTTGGCATAACCTTGAATATCTTGTAAAGAAGATCTTATTGCCAACCGTACTGTATCAGAGCTATTATGTTTATACAATTCAAACGATCGTGCCATTTCAGTCACAATGTGAGAAAGAGGCAGATTATGCTCTTTTAATGTAGGAAATATTTCATATGCACGAATTTCTTGATCTTGTAGATCAGATACATAATTAGCATACATACCAGCACCAAAATAATCAGGATCTGGCATACCGTTTTTTTGAAATTTTTTGATAAATTCAGGAACTGTTTTTCTG
The DNA here is from genome assembly GCA_964449865.1 of uncultured Candidatus Nitrosotenuis sp. GTDB lineage: Archaea > Thermoproteota > Nitrososphaeria > Nitrososphaerales > Nitrosopumilaceae > Nitrosotenuis. Next base: position 442,954 of record CAYVBR010000011.1, on the reverse strand, counting down.
TGTATTAGTCCTTTAGATTTATTTTTGTATTGAAACCAGACCATAGACATAGAAGATGTTTCAATTGTTTAAAGTTTAACTTCATATTCTAATCTTAATGTAGGATAGTACGTCATTACCTTGAGATAAATATAAAATATTAATAAAATCAACTCGAGTTTTAAATTTAGAAACAATTTAACGATTAAAATGCCGACATTTTTCCTCGCAAAAAATATGTGCCAGAGATAACAAATCCCACAGCAACCACGTGTAATTCACGTATAGATTCATTTAGAATGAAATACGAAAGTATTACACCGAATACAGTAGTAGTAGAGAATAAGATTATACTTCTAGTTGGTCCAATTATTTTAATTGCGGCAACCAAAAGCAGAACAGAAATTCCAATTCCAAAAATACCAGTAAATAATACAGTCGATATATCTTCTAGAGGAATTTCTTCAAAACTAAGATTAATACCACCCAAAAAAAACGTAGCAACCAAAGATACGATCCCTGTAACATACGAAGTTATTTCCATTATTCGTAATGATCCAATGTTTTCACCAATTTTTTTAAACAGCAACATTTCAACCCCATAAAAAAAACAAGAGAAGACTACAAGTAAGTCGCCAGAAACAGATGAATGTGATGAATTATTCATTGACATGTCAATAGATACTGGGATCAATACAGAGCCCACAATTATCAATAAAAATGGAAATAATTCATAATGACGTAATTTTTCCTTGAGAAAAATAAAAGCAATTAACATAGTAAACGCAATGTCCATATTTCCCAAAATAGCTCCGTTTGTAGCAGAGGTTTTTTCCAATCCAAGGTAGAATGTTGCAGTGGCAATGGCTTCAACTATGGAAACAACCAAAAGCATGATCTTATCGTTTTTTTCAATTTTGGAAAACGGAATTTGTTTATACTTTGATAACTTTTTTGATTTCGGAATTATTTTAATTAGGAATGTAAACAGAACAGCAGATACTAAAAACATTAATGCAGTTATTGAAAACGGGTTGAAAGTCGATCTTATTGCGTGTTCATCAAGGATTGGTTTTGGTAATACGTCTGCAATTGCACCAAAAAAAGCAGATAGCACTGCAAAACAGATTCCAACTGTAACTAATTTTGTACTTTGGTGACATGTATCTGTTCTAAGCACGATGGCATCCCATCAAATATACACACAACTGGTATATTTCATTTCCATATTTGGAAATAAGATGTTCTGTCCTTAAAATCAGCTAATCCAATTTGGAATGTCGTATTAATGAAAATCCTATCACTATCCAAGCAGAAATCCAGAAAAGATTTACTGGATGCACTGCAGTATATTGATTAAATATTTCAAGATAAGAATACCAAACATCACCGATGGTCTTTAGAATGATTCCAATAACCAGTATGACCCATATTTTTCCCAGTACACTGTTACGAAATACTGAAAGTGCAGACAACCCAAGACCCAAAACGATTGAGGAACCAATTACATTGATTAGGCCATACCAAAAATCAAAGTTTTTCTCACCCGATAATACAAAGTAAATTACAACAAAAAATGAAATTGTAACAATGGTTATCAGAATGGTTTTCCCATATGAAACATCGAAAAACTTTAGATTTAGATACACATGATAAAAGGCAAAAGGGAAAAAAGCAAAATAAAAAATATCAGAATAGGAAGGATATGGGTCGATCTTCAGAACAACTTCATTCAGAATAAATGCCAATTCTCCCAAAAAATACATGAAAAACGCAATTCCAAGGAAAAGAAACCCCTTACCAAAGATATTGCTGGTATAATGTTTTGACTTTTTGCCAAAACCTAAGCTCCGAACTACTACAATAGATAAAATTCCACATATTAGTTCCCCGATGAGAAAGAGAATGTCCAGTAACTGGAATTGGGTTTTGTGAAAAGGTACAACGGACTGATATAAATAAAATAGAAAAACGGCACTAATTATGACTGCGAAAACAAAAAAGAGGTGTTTTCGTTCAAAATTATCATCAGTTTGAAACAAACATCATCATCTCAGTTTTATTGCTTTTTGAATGTTAGTTTAACAATGGTATTACCATAGAAAGAAACTTCTTATCCTTGCCATGGATTCACCGCATATTTTCCACAGTATGGTTTGTGCAGCGGTGTTGCGATACTAAACGGATCTATTTTTAGAATTTTGATTTTTTTGTGAAGATCAGTGTGTTCGGGAATTCTTAATTTATGTAAGCTCTTTTTGTAACCGGGATTATCGTATGAAACAGCATATGGAATTTCCCGTTCGAAAACCAAAACAACATCTATTTGATTTTTCTGAGCCGTTCATCTTCATCAGGCGTGGTTAAAATGTCTAACGTATCAATATACCATCAAGATTTTTAGCGAGACGGTATCCATGTCCCGATAGGTAACACGAATAAACGTGTCCCATAGAGGTAACAGAACCGAACCAGATAACATCGGCTACGCTTAGCGGGATAGTCTACTGTGTGGAATGTCTGGAAATAATGGAATAACCGCTAAAACCTTAAGTTTGGAAAACCACTCCCAAAACCGTGGGACTGTTTTCCAGAAAGAAGAAACTCACTAGGGAACAACAGGAAGAACTGGACAAAGCCAGAGAGGAACTGAGGAAAATATCGAAATCCAGAGAGGAAGAAATTGAGCAACTGAAAAGCATGGAAGAAAGGCACAAACAGCGGAAAAACAACCCGAATGCTACCGAATCGGCAGACCATGCTTACAACCCCCAAGAGTCCAAAATGATGAAGGAAAAAATGGATGCAATGGAAGAAAGGCGCGAAGCCGATTTCCAGAGAAAACAGCAAATGTTTAACGCGGAGGCAGGCAGGTTACCGCAAAATCATGCAAAACCAGATTCACAGAACAGCATTGAATCAATTGGTTACTGCTCACATTCTGGATGTAAGAATAAGGTCGGTTCGCTCAACGGCAAACAATGCAAATTCTGCGATAATCGGTACTGCATTGATCACATCCAACTTGAAAAGCATAATTGCATTACAAGGTATACGGAATTTCTAAGAAAGGATTGGCTCATAAAACATGGACAGGACATAAGCACGGGTCTTTATGTGGTGGTGTGTGACGACTGTGGGTACAAGTCAGAAATCGGCAGTTTGATTGGTGTTACAGGCAAAGAAAGGGAGAAACACCTTTCGGTTATGGGATGCGACAAAAAGAAAGTCTTTTTGGAACAGTGGAAATAGTTTGATCAGTCTTATAGCCTAGCATTGGATCGATCAAAATATTGGGCGTTAAATTAGTTCTCGGTCTGCTTGGCATTGTTGCTCTAATTCTAGCTTTGTTACTTGCAGGATTAAAGATAATGACTACGGTATCAGATCCAGATTGGCAAAACGTTGCAATTGGTCTGGGTGTTCTAATAATAGATTTCATTATTGCTTTTGTTGTAGTTAATTACTTACGTTCTAAAATGAGCACACCTTAAGTTTCTAGATCGTTCGTAAAATATACCCGCTAAAAACATCCCTAGCCAAGTGGCATAGATGCCACCAACATAAACAATGGCTTCAATATCTGTCATAAACGCCGACCCGACGATTTTTGGCTGATTTCGTACTCGACTGAGACTTTACAGCACCGTCAAGACATATCCTTAAAAGATAGTTTCTCAAATATCACATAGGGTTCTCAACTCAATAAGGCGAGTTAAAAGTCCCTCGAAGACCGAGAACCTTTTTTAATTTTAGATTTTGTTGTTCTGGATTTTGCATGTTTGAAAAACTGGATTCTGATCGTTCGCAAACCCAACGAAATGAGATAAATATTATCAGTTTTTTACCAGATATGGTGCCGACGTTTACCTGCAGAGACTATGGTTTTGACTGTGAATTTGTCATAAAGGCAGACAGCATTGAAAAGGTAATCGAGGAGTTTAGCAAGCATTCAACTGACGAGCATGGGATTGAATACTCAAAGGAAGCGCTCATGCAGTTCATAATAAGAAAGGGCTAGACAAATTCTATCAAAAATACAAAAATAATTTAGAGCCTATCCGTATGACTCGTACTTTACTTCAAAGCTTCCGTCGTCTCGCTTGTCGTGGAACGTGACAAATCCCTGCGGAGACAAAAAGTCCATCACGCCGTCAATTGTTCCCTGCCAACCGCAAATGTAAAACATGGTATTGTCCTTTGTAATTTTCTCACCAACCAGTTCCTCTAGCGGGGACTTTCCGTTGTCGCGAGCCCTCAAAAAGTTTTCAACTCGTCCTGTCGGTCCCTTCCATGCGCGGTTGAACCACTCGTGCGGCCTGCTTACCGCTGCGCGATACCTGAAATTCCACTGGTCTCGTCCTCTGTCTAGGCTTTCGTATTCCAGCTTGGTAAACGTCTCCTTGTAGCTTAGTTCATCAATGTAGCTTGCGCCGTGCAGAACGACGATTTCCCTTTTGTCGCCAACTGCGTGAAGGTGCTTTGCAAAGCTCACAAATGGTGCAATACCAGTTCCTCCCCCGATGCAGACGATTCTCCTGTCGTCCTTGCGGCCGTCAGGCAGCCTTTGGTTAATTGTAAGTGCGTTTCCAGTCGGCTTGCCGAGGTATACCTCGTCGCCTTCGCTTGAATAGAACAGCTGGGTGGTGACTCGCCCTGGGAGCGGCTTTCTTACCCACCTTATGACAAACTCGTAATACTTTTTGTTTTCAGGGTGGGACGCCAAAGAGTATGCCCTGCGGACAATCTTATAGTTCTCAGATGTTACCTTGATGCCAAGTGTGACAAACTGGCCTGCCTCGTAATTTGGAATGATGCCGTCGTTTGGGGCTATACGTAAAACTACAAGATCTTCCTTGAGTAGCTGAACATAGATTATAGTTGCCTTGCTTTCTACGACCACGTTGGATTAACTCAATACTCAATAGTTAAATATTTTATGATAGATCCGCCTGCAGGACGGATTTGGTTTTGCAGAATCGATCTCGGCATTACAGGTGCTTGCCCCACTGAGCAAGTGCTGCGGCAGCTGCAACCCAGTCCCTAAGGTCGTCATATACTGGGACGCCCTCGTTTTCTATGAGCTTTGAAATCTTTTGGGTGTACGGTCCGCCGTTTCCACCCACCAGCAGTGGCTTTTTCTTTTGCTTTGAAAAGTCCGCCAGATGCTGGATGATTGTCTCTTCGAGCGGGTCGTCCTGGAACACGAACCACGGCATGACAATGTCCACGTTTGGATCCTCCATGAACTTTTGAATCGTATATCTGTAATCGTCCGCGTTTGCGCCGCCTGTCACGTCAGCAGGGTTGCCCTTGCCAATGACATATGTTGGCGGAAAGTGCGCCTTCATTTCCTGCAGGGTCTTTGGAGTAACCTTTGCAAGCTCAAGTCCTAGCCTTTCAAAGTGGTCTATTCCACCAATCATTGGGCCTGCGCCGTTGCTGCACATTGCTGCCTTGTTTCCCTTTGCCGCAGGCTGCCATGCGAGCGCCTTTGTTACGGCTGCCAATTCCTGATAACTGTCAACTGAGATGATTCCTGCCTGCTTGAATGCGCCCATGATAATTGCGTTAGAGCCGCCAAGTGACCCGGTGTGCGATGCTGCCTGCTTTGCGCCGGCTTCCGTTCTTCCGCTCTTCCATATCACCACTGGCTTTTTCTTTTCCTTCATCACCATTTTTGCGGTCTCGATGAACTTGCGTCCGTCCCCAAATCCTTCTACGTATAATGCTATTACCTTTGTCTGGTCGTCACCTGCAAGGTACCATATCATGTCTGCCTCGTCCACGTCAGAGCGGTTTCCGTAGCTTACCATTTTTGATAATCCAAATGCGTCGGCAGTTTCCAAAAAGCTGATTCCCATAGTTCCGCTCTGCGACAGCAGTGCGACAGGCCCAAGCTTTGCCCGAACCATTCTTTCCTGCCCCTGGAATGCGCAGTCTAGCCTGTTTGCAGCATTGAACATTCCTATGCAGTTTGGACCGATAATTCTTATCTTGTGCTTTTCTGACAGTTCTTTAATTTGCGCCTCGTAGTCTGCCCTCTCTCCGCCAAGCTCCTTTCCGCCTCCAGATACAATCACCACGTTGTGGATTCCCTTCTTTGCGCATGCCTCCAGTACCGGCGGTGTGACTGACAGGTCAACGCACACAACTACCAGGTCGACTGGCTCTGGTATCGCGTCAACTGACGGATAGCACTTGATTCCCAGGATCTCTTCTGCCTTTGGGTTAATCGGGTAGACCTTGCCCTTGTAGTCGTGCTTTGCAAGACTGTCCAGGACAGAGTTACCTACCTTTCCAGGTGTTGCGGACGCGCCGACTAGCGCCACGGATTGCGGCGTGAAGAATTTCTCCATGAAAGAGTCGTTCGGCTTTGCCTTTGATACGGCGTTTTTGTTTACCTCCTTTGACAGTATGATTTTTGCATCAACCACATAGTAGGATTTCGGGTATACCACCACTGGGTTAAAGTCGATGCTGTTTACAAATCGGGCATTGTCAATCCCTATCTTTCCAATCTGGACTAGCGCCTTTGCAAGCATGTTCATGTCGATTGGCTCGCTTCCTCGGAATCCCTTGAATACCTTGGCTGACTTTAATTCGGCAAGCATTGACTTTGCGTCAGACGTGGTGATTGGCAGCATCCTAAATGCAACGTCCTTGAATATCTCAGTCATCACCCCGCCCAGGCCCACCATCATCACGGGGCCAAACTGCGGGTCATTTTGAAGTCCCACGATAAGCTCGATTCCCTTTGGAACCATCTTCTCCAGCAGTACGCCTTTTATCTCCACTCCCTTTTTCTTTGAGAGCCTTCCGTACATGTCAGTAAACGTCTTTCTTACATCCTTGTCATTGTCAATTCCCACCTTTACCCCGCCGACGTCTGTCTTGTGGAGGATTTGCGGCGAGACTATTTTCATCACCAGCGGGTAGCCGATTTTCTTTGCGGCCTTGACTGCCTCGTCTGCAGACGTGACAAGCGCGTATGGCGGGACCTTTACGCCGTATGTCTTTAGAATTGATTTTGATGCTTCTTCTGTGATTACCTTGTGATCTGTCTTTATGGTTTCTTCAAAAACTTTCAGAGTAGAACTCATAATGTAATCGAACAGCCCCATGCACAATATATTAAACTTGCTTTGATCAGGTACCAAAGTCGGCACCGGATCTAAATTGGTGTCAAAAGGAGAACATTGTAACTAAGACGACACCAGTAGTTTTTTTATTAGTTCACGAGCCTTGTGATCGGACTTGTCTAATTCACGGCACAGAGCCTCAAGACCCTCACGAATTTCTTTTATCTCTTGTTTCATTTGGGACTCATCCATATTTCACTTATCGCCTTCTAACCTTTTTAATTTTGCCATCTCTTCTTCAATTTGCTCTTTTATCCGCACCCGCTCATCCGTCAAATCCACTACTCCAGACAGCACGTAGTGTATTTGTTGAATGGCATTATCGCGTTCCCTTTCGGCAGCCCGAGCCTGTTTGGCAAACTCTTGCGCAGGTTTCTGACCAACAAAGTAACCCAAAACGGCAGCTACAAATCCTGCCAACAAAGCAGTCATCTTCTCCAACATAACGAGATCTTTGAACACAAGTAGCACAATTCCAAAATATATCATGAAAGGAACTATCACCATCACAGATAGGATAAAAGTATAATTTTCCTTAACGTTATTTTTTAGTTCTTTTGGAAAATCTTGGTTCAACTGAATATAATGTGCCAGTGATGTTTAAGCCCAATAACCCACCCCATACAGCCAAAGCCATCGCAAATTTGATTGACCCTTTTTTGCTCAGAGCCCAAACTCTGACTTGAAATTCCGGTAAAAGATTTTCATGTTTTTCTGGACGGACGGAAGGCTTTGCTCCATTTGGTTTCGGATCACGTTTGGATCGATGTATGGGATTTTTGAGAGGTCCTCTGTGGTGTTTTCAAGCCAGGACAGAATTGTTTCCCTGTCCACCTCAAGGTGGAACTGGACTCCCACCGCGCTTCCCACCCGGAAGGCCTGGTTGTACAGCCCGGAATAGGCAAGCCTTGTAGCGCCTTTTGGAATGTCAAACGTGTCGCCGTGCCAGTGGAAAACTGTAAACGGGCTGGACATGCCGCGGAACATTTCGGATTCCGAGTCAACTAGGATGTCGTCGTAAAACCCGATTTCCTTCATGGGCCCTGGGAACACGTTTGCGCCAAAGGCCTTTGCTATTAGCTGCGAGCCCAGGCAAACTCCGAGCACCGGGATGTTTCTTTCAGACGCCTCCCTTATCAGCGACATTTCGTTTTTCAGGTACTCCAGGTTATCGTTTGCGCTCTCAGGTGCGCCAAGTACCATCACCATCGAGTGATCAAGTGCGGGGATTCTTTCCCTTTTTGCAAACACCACGTCAAGGTCAAACCCGTCAGACCGGAGCATCTTGCCCAACTCCCCCGGCCCCTCAAGTCGCGCATTTTGTACAACTAGTATGTCAGGCATTTTCAGCAGTCTTTGTTCATCATCTCTAGGAACTCTTGCCCGGAATACTCGTGCGTTATGGAAAACGGAATGACGCCCATTATCGCATAGTCAAGCTCTGTAGACACTCTCATCTTGTTTGCGTCGATGCGGGCAACGTCTGTCCCGCGTATCTCTGTGTCAAGAAACGAGAAAAATATTTGCGAAATCTGCTTGTCGTCTGCTGCAAACTTGCCGCTAGTCTTTGCCTCAGAGTGCGGCGGCACCGCGGTGCCCGATGCCGTGAACTTTCCAATCTGCTCAGAGTCGTAAAATATTGTAAACTCGTATTTTGAAAAGCTTGCAGGATAGTCGGACTGGTTGCACACTGCCATGCTTTTCCCATACAGCACCGAAAGAAAGTCAAAGTCCGTAGCCCACTTGAACTGCAGGCTGTTTGCAGAGACCAGATTCAGCGAAGAGTATGCAAGCGAGGAAATTATTACGATTATCGACACTGCCACAACTATTGTGTGCTTGTTTGCCAACAAGTCAGGGGCAGGCAAGGCTCAATTTTAGGTATTGTGCGGATTTTTTTGCCAGGGCCGTCCTATGACAGGCAGCTAAACGTAAACGTGATTGTCTGGGAAATGGCTCCGCTGTACGGCAGATTCTGCATGCCGTATATGCCGGTAATCCTATCAAGTTGCGCTTACAATTATGTCAGTTTTGATACAGAAAATGAAAGATTATGGCCAGAGGCCTTTTGCGTTGAACGCCTCAACTACCCGGCTCACTGCCAGAACCATTGCAGCGCGCCTCATGTCGACCTTGTGCTTCTTTGACAGCGCCAAAGTGTCGCGGAATCCTCTTGTGATGTGGTCTTCCATTTTCTTTGCGACCTCGTCAAACGACCAGTAATAGCCCATGTTGTTTTGGACCCATTCCAAGTACGAGATGCACACTCCGCCAGAGTTTGCCAGGATGTCTGGAATCATGATTATTTTTTTAGCGTACAGTATAGGATCTGCATCAGGCATTGTCGGACCGTTTGCAGCCTCTGCAATTATCTTGCAGCTGATCTTCTTTGCAATGCTTGCAGTGATTTGGTTTTCAAGTGCCGCCGGTACCAAGATGTCGCACTTGGTCGTAAGAAGTTCCTCGGTGCTGATTTTCTTGCTGCCCGGAAATCCCACGACGGAGCCCGTCTTGTTTTTGAACTCTAGTACTTTTTTGGAGTCAAGCCCCTTTGGATTTGTGATAGAGCCCTTTGAGTCAGACACTGCGATTACCTTTGCGCCCATCTTTTCCAGATATTCTACTGTGAATGTCCCGGCGTTTCCAAATCCCTGCACCACTACTTTGGCGCCCTTTAGCTTGAGGCCGATTGTCTTTGCAGCCTCCCTTATGCAGTATGCGCACCCAAGTCCGGTTGCGACATTTCTTGCAAGTGATCCTCCAATTGACAGCGGCTTGCCGGTAATGACACCAGGGTCAGACTCGCTTCCGTGCAGTTTACTGTAAACGTCCATTATCTGCGCCATTTCCCTTCCAGTGGTGTACACGTCTGGCGCAGGAATGTCCTTCTTTGGTCCGATTATTTCGGAAATCGCGTATGCAAATCTTCTGGTAAGTGCGGCAAGCTCGTTGGCGCTTAGCTTTTCCTTCTTTGGATTGACATAGATTCCCCCCTTTCCTCCGCCAAGCGGAACATCGACCACTGCGCATTTCCAAGTCATCCAGGACGACAGCGCCTTTACTTCCTTTTCCATATAGTCGACCCCGCCCTCAGGATCAAAGTAACGGATGCCTCCCTTGTACGGGCCCCTGTCGTTGTTGTGCTGGCTTCTAAATCCGGTGAAGGTTCGGATTTTTCCGTTGTCCATTTTCACCGGCAGTTTAACTTTGAGAACTTTGTTTGGCTCTGCAAGATAGTCTCGCATGCTTTTGTCTAGTTTTAAAATTGCACAGGCATCGTCAAGTTGCTTTAGTGCGTTCTTCCAAGGATCTGCTGAAATCAAATTTACCGAGTATTCTGAAGCCAGATTCTATTTAAGTTTGTTGAAAATTTTTCGGAGAAAAAAAGAAGCGATCAGAAAACAATTCACAAAATCTACATAGCGCAACAAAACAGAAACACCGTGAGCGATAATCTCGGAGAGTTTCTCAACCACAAGTACATCAACTTGGAGACATATCGGAAAAGCGGAAAGCCAGTGTGTACCCCGGTGTGGTTTGTAACGGACAATGGCACCATCTATGTAATCACGACAAATGAGACTGGAAAAGTAAGGCGGCTCCAGAAAAACCAGAGCGTAAGAATTGCGCCATGCGGGTTCAGGGGCGAGCTAAAGGGAGAGTGGGTCTCCGGAACAGCAAGGTTTGCAGAAAGCGACGAGTCCGAAAAAGCGCTAAAGCTTCGAAAGAAAAAGTACGGGTTGCAGGCAAGGCTGGTAGGCGCACTTGTTGCAAGAAAGGGAGAGCCGGTTGCAATCGCCATTTCGATTTGAGAGCATACGTGAAACCCCCATGAAATTACAGATAAAATTACCAGTACTTTTGAAATTTTTTTCTGGTGCTTTTTCTGAAGGTAAACTACACCAGCCTTCGGTATAGCTAAAATTTACCATCCAAAGCGGGCTTGACGGATCTTACAAAATTTGCTTTTTCGTACAACTGCAACAGATCCCTCGTAGTTTGCAACATCAGGTACCTACAAGATATTCTTTCTCCCACTTCACCAGCAAGACCGGCACAAAAACCACATATTGCCAAACCGATTCCCCTACGCCGGTGTTTTTTATCAACGCCCATTTGACCCAACAAAGCTGCAGGGTATCGTGATGTCATAGCATTGTTTACTTTTTCAGAAACATGCAGTGTTTTCACCTCTATTGCATTCATTGAAACTGTAAAAAACGCCACAGGAATAACCCCGTCCCTTACAATCCAGACCGCACTCAAGTTATTCTTCCTATAAGTCGGAAGATCATTGTGAAAAAACCTGTTTACGCCCAAAGGGTCGCTGCCATCATCACTTGTAAAATCCAATGATGAGAATTGTTCTCCGTCAGAAAATGGCTTGTAACGCAGATTCAATAACAGTAAAGATCATTGGATGTTTTAAGTATCTAAAAATCGCAGTGTTCTTTGTAATACTGTCGTGCTTTTTTGAGAGAGATTTTTTCGTCAGATGTCAGTTCACGCCTATCGTATTCGAGAAAGGCGTCAGCTGCCTTACCGCTCAATTTTAAAATCTCTTCAGCCATGACGAACATCAAATCGTTGACTAGTTTTAAAAAGTTTACCTGTTCTTTGCGGCAGAAAATCACCAACCATGTGAGCGTCAGGTCAAAAGATTGGAATAGATAATTTTTGTTCGAAAAACACAAACCAGTCGTTATCTAGTTTTAAGACCATCATCATAGTGTGCAGGTAAGCGATTCTAAGACAAGTGAATCAGAGTTTGATGGACTGGATGCAATTCCAGACAAATCCGAGACCCAGGCGGCATACTCTTCTGTCTGCGACATTTGGAAGGAGAGCATCCACAAGATAATCATAAAAGCTGAATACCAGACGCCAATCTACATCGAGGCATACAGCTCGATGCACACAGAGTTTCTGCACTCTATTGACAACCTGTTTGGAACGTGCTATCTGTGGCAGAAGAGGTATTTTGACAGAATGGGAATCGACCAAAAAGTCATCGACGCGTATGGCGAGCTGTGTGAGAAAAACACAAACGGAATGATGGAGTGGATGGACGTGTATGCAAGCTACAAAAAACTCCAGTCAGACACGGCCATAGACTATATGAAAACTGGAAACAACTACCTTCACTGGTGGATAGACATGTACGGAAAGGCAATGTCGTTTTGGAACTTTTAGTCTACAGATAGACCTTTTTTGCATTCATCTTTCGCTCCAGCTTTGTCGCCACGTCGTCTAGCGCCAGAATGTTTGCCTCCAGATAGTTTGAGAGATGAAAAAGCGCGCCGTATTTCTCCCCAATCTTTGTGACAAGGTTGTTTTTCTCAAGCACCTCCAGGTGGTGCTGAACTGCCTTGTAGTCCATGCCCATTTCAAACGCAAGCTGGTTTGTGTTGTACGGTCGCTCAGACAGCAGAGATACGATCTTCAGTCTTGTAATGCCGCCACGCGTTCCTGTGAACACGTACAGCAGGAGCCGCCTTGCGTCACGATCAGGCCTGTGCGAAATTGCATCCGATCGCGCCCTTACCAGTTTGCGTATCTCAACTAGTTCCATGCACGAAGAATCGCGCAATTGCATAAAACACTATTTCCAGATCATCTCCAAATTTTGCCCAAAACAATGAGGCTGGATTGCAACTAACGCTTAAATTGACAACGGGGCTAGTCGAGTCATTATGATGCCAGCACGTGGCTACGACATGACGCCAACAATGTATTCGCCAGACGGGAGAATTTACCAGGTAGAATACGCCATCGAGACCGTAAAGCGCGGAACGCTTGCAATCGGAATCAAGGCAAAAGACGGCGTAATCATGGCAGTAGAAGAAATTCCACGAAAGCTCCAGGCAGCAGGAATAACGCAGAAAATATTCCAAGTTGACGACCACATAGGAGTTGCAGCAGCAGGCTACATTCCGGACGCAAGAACGCAGGTGGATGACGCGCGCACGTTTTCACAAAGCCACAGACTCATCTACGATGAGCAGGTGGACGTGGAAACAGTTGCAAAGCACCTGGCAGACAAGTGCCACCAGTACACCCAGTATTCTGGAGTCAGGCCGTTTGGAGTCGCACTAATCGTTGCGGGAGTAGACCAGCGAGGAAACATCATCTATGTTACGGATCCTAGCGGCACGTTTCTATCATATGCGGCAGTTGCAATCGGCGCAGGCTCGGAGGACGTTAACTCGTTTTTGGAAAAGAGCTACAAGGACGACATGTCAATTGAAGAGGCAGCGGCACTTGCCATTGCAGCAATAGACATGAAGGGTGAGCAGAAGGAGGAATCAAAGCACATCAAGATGGCAAAGATCACCGACAGCAAAAAGACGCTTGAAAAAATCTCAGACTCCGACGTGGAAAGATACGCCAAGATTGCAAAAGAAAAGTATCCCAAGTCATCATAATTTTAGAATCTAGTTCAATACCACAGATAAAATTTCATATCACGGTTTTGGTTTGGCAGGTTTTTGCTCTGGCTTTTTGGCAGGTACCTTAGAGTCTGTCTTTGGCTTGGCATCGGTCTTTGCAGCCTTGTCAGTTTTCTTTGCATCTGATTTTGCAGGCGGCTTTTCCATAGTCTTGGCAGGTGCCTTTGCATCGGTTTTTGCCTGAGTTGGTTTTGCTGCAGGTGTGCTCGGTGCAGATTGTCCCACCATCACGCTAAAGGCTGCCTTTTCAGAGGGGATTGGCTGGAACAGCACGCCCTGAACGTCCACTGTGATTTTGTACTCGCCTTTTTCTTTGAACTCGACTGGAATCGTCACCGTGCCAGTTGATGTGTGCGTTAGCGGTATCGGGCCAAATGTTGCCTTGCCGTCCTTTGTCACAGATACGGTATAGTCAATGTGCTCCTGGGTGGCGCCAGACTTGGGATTTAGGAAATCAACTTTCAGTTTTGCTGAATTGCCAGGAGACAGTTTTTCCGGAATTGTCGAAATTCCCACCTTGACTGTCCCCTTGTCAGTTGGCAAGACCTGCAAGCTGCTTTCTGCAAATGCAGATTGCGCAAGCATCCCAAAGACAAGCACGGTAATGCAGAAAACAGCCTTCATTTGAGTAGCAAGGCCAAATAATGGATATAAGACTTTGTCCAAATTCGGCAGAAACACTTTAAGGCGTTCCCAGTGCGGTGCACCCACATGACAGTGTATCTTGTCTTAGATCATGATCATCAGGTTGCTTTTTGGAACGGGTTTTAGGCAGGTAGTGACTTCCTACCTAATTAACAAGCTAAATAGGTCAGCTAGTAACATACTTGAAACGGACGCTACGCAGGGATTGCTTTTATCAAATAAATAAATTTACATTTCACCAAAAATCCTATAGTGTCATGAGGTTGATTCGTCAGGAATTGAAATTCAGATTAACGACAGATAGCATTGCAGCGGCGGTTATGGCGGGATCATGATGGCAAAGCAGCAATACCGCTCAGAAATAGGAATACTAAGCGACATCTTGAGCATAATCGCAGACTCTGGAAGGAGCGGAGTCATGATATCAAACATATCAAGGGCGGCAAACGTCTCACACGGTTCTGTAAACGAGAAATGCCAAAAGCTCATCGATGCAGATCTTGTAGTCAGGGACGGCAAGGGACGTACTTTTTTCATAACTGACAAGGGGGCCGTTTTTCTTGAGCAGTTGCACAGGTTTACCGAGATCATGAAATCAATGAACATCAGGTATTGAGATTCTTGGCACAGAACGAAGGCGAGCCCGTGAAATTCATACGAGAACTAAAAGAAAAATCAAGCGTTCTTGTATTCTACGAGAACCACAGCTACGCCAAGTCGCTTGGGTTTCTTTTCTTGGACGTCGGGCTAAAGAGCGGCCATGCGTGCATCTACCTTTCGTGCGAGGCAGCACAAGACGTGGAATCCGGCATGGCATCTGCAGGAATCGACGTTGCCACCTCCAAGTCAAAGAACAGCCTGAAAGTGTACAACGTGACAAACCAGAGAAAAGAACAGGTCATCAAACTAATCGACGAGTTTGTGAAAAACACAGATGGTCACTCGCGAATCATAATACACAACGACAGATTCACCAGGGCGCAGCAGAGCGACCTGCTGCAGATTGTAGAGTTCGTCCAGGAACTATTTGAGAAGCACGACATTTCTGTCCTGAACATATACAACACGGAATTTACTGACAATTCCAAATTCATGCAGCAGATAATCAACATGCACGAGCACACAATTTTTGCGCCGGATTTTGGAAAGGGAATCGTAATCAAAATGAAATGACCTGATGTCGCACAGAATTGGTTTTTGTGCAGCCCCAGAGGATTAATACAAATTATAGCTGATCAGTACCTAGCACATGGGTTTAGGAAGCTACTGGGGAGAGGTAATCGAGGTATTGCGGCAGATAATCCCAATCTACGACAAGGTAAACAAGTACATCTCGCTTGGAAAGGACACAGAGCACAGGAACCGGGGGATAAAGGGCAGGGTGAATCCTGGCGATTCAATCCTAGACGCCGGATCCGGCTTTGGGAACATGTCAAAGACTGCAGAAAAGATCTGCGGCGGCGACCTGACCATCACATTGTACGACCCGCTTGTCCCGATGCTAAAGAACACCGGCACCTATTTTCAGAAAACCCCGGACATGTCGTGCGGGGTCTTTGAGCACATACCGTTCAAGGACGGGCAGTTTGACGCAGTATTGTGCGGCTACTCGCTGCGAGACGCAATAAACCTCAGAATCGCAATTTCTGAAATTCACAGGGTTTTAAAAAACGGCGGCCGCTTTGTCATAGTCGATTTGGGAAAGCCGGACAGCGCGGCAATTCGCGCAGGCGTTTCATTTTATCTGAGGGTGATTTTGCCAATCGTTGCGTTTGCAGTGGGCGGAAGGCTTGGATTAAAGTTCGGAACGCTGTACGGGACGTTTAAGCGGTGGCCGCAGAACAAGAAACTCGAGTCGCTGATCTTGGAAAAATTTGCCCGCGTTGAATTCGACACTGACCTGATGGGCGGCGCAATAATGGTCGCAGCTTACAAATGAACAGAACGCTAATTCTGGTAAACATCACTGCCATTCTGATCGGCACGTCGTACGGAATGCACAATCCGCTTGTCCCGATATTTGCAAAAAACGAGCTTGGCGCATCGTATGCTGACTTGGGCCTCATCGGCCTTGCAAATTTTGTCCCCTACATTTTCATCCCAGTTTTTGTAGGCGCCCTGCTTGGAAGATTCAACAACGGCAGAATCCTCTCGCTTGGGATTATCATAAACTCGTCATCTGTATACCTTCTCTCGCTTGCAGGGTCCGTCCCGGAGGTGATGGCACTAAGAGCAATGACAGGCGTAGCTCACGCGTTTTTTTGGCCCCCCGCCGAGTCCATCATATCAAATGAGAGCACACCAGAGTCGCGCATAAAGAACATCGCAAGGTTCACGGGGTTTTTTGTCAGCGGCTTTATGATAGGGCCGCTAATAGGGTCGTTTCTGCTTGAGGGAATGGACGCGTCGTACAGGCTGGTGTTCGAGATTGCGACGTTTGTCCTTGCAGCATCCATAATATTTGCAATCCAGGTAGCAAGAAAGCACAAGCCGCAGCCCCACTCCAAGTTCTCATTTTCTGGGATAAGGGAGATGACCAGGTTTCCGCACGTGATTGCAATTTTGATTTACTGCGCGTCGGCGTTTGGGATGATACTTGCAATACATCCTGCGTTTCTAAACGACAGGCACATGTCGGCAACATCGATAGAGATACTGTATTTCGTGTTTGGTGTTTCGCGCGTCATAACGCTTGCACTTGCAGAAAGGCTTGCAATGCACACGACAAAGACGCTGCTTGCGTCTACGCTTTGCATTTCGGCAGGGCTCTTGCTGTCGTTTTTTTCAGAGTCAATCATGGGATTCGGAATAGCGATGGCAATCATGGGATTCGGGTTCAGCGTGATTTTCCCGCTGACACTTGAGATAATCCTAAGGAGGGTGAGAAGGGAGACGTCAGGAGTGATAATAGGCGCATACGAGACCACGTTTGGGATAGGATGGGCAATCGGCCCAATAGTGTCCGGCATGATATCGCAGTTTTCTGGAAACTCTACTCCGTACTTGGTTTTCTTTGCAGCCGGGATTGGGATTTCCGCAATGAGTGCGATAAAGAGAAAATCGCTAGAGCAGGCATCCTAATTACGGTGCCAAACGGATTAGCGCGATTGTTTATAGGCCATTTTTTTGGCAAGCATTATTTTATCTGACATTATCTTGTCAGACATTAGTTTATCAAACAGTATTCTGTCAGACATCGTTTTGTCTGATATCTTTTTGTTAGACATCATCTTTTCAAACATCCGGTTATCAGACATCCTGTCGTACATTTTATTGTCAGATATCATTTTGCCAAACATTATCTTGTCAGACGCCATTTTCCTGTCGGATATCATTTTATCAAACATTTTGCTATCAGCCATCATCTGATCAAACATTTTACTCTCAGACGTTACTTTGGTAGAGGTGACAGACGATTTTGCCTTTACGGGACAGTGCTCGCCACACATTGTGGCCACCTTCAAGTTACCACTCTGCACATAGCCAGTCGCGGCGACAGTCTGGATAGAGAAAAGCATAACCGCGATTACGGCGATCACTGCAGGAAGTAAAAGAATTTGCCTTGTAGTCGCCATCAGTGGTTTATGTGCCAATAATGCTATTAAGCCGCGCTTACACTTGCGTTAGTTTTATGGATGAGTTTGTCAGTATGATTGACTGATTTGTCAGCTAGGCTGGATCATTGAAAGTACAGCAGGTCGTGGCGGCAAGACATGGCATGCGCCGATTGTTTATGCAAATCTCTTTCGCATATGCAGTATTGCAAATGCTGGAAGCGCAAAGTACATTCCTATGTTTAGCAGGATTATTCCAATGCCGTACCCGAGCATCTCTTGTTCTGAGTCAATGTTTGCGTAATTCAGTATCGACAGAGACGAAAGCAGTGGGGTTAGCGCGACCTTTGTCACCTCTTTGAACAACGGGCTTTGCCTTTCCCAGTCGGCCACAGTTGGGCTAAATGAATAATAAAATGCGTTAAATCCGCCCATAAACGCAGAGCCAGAATCAGTCCTAAGCAGCATGCTATCGCGCAGCTCCCTTAGTCCCTGCACTTGGGGCGAAAGCTCTGTTCCATATGCGGCAGTCGCCACAAGGCACCCGCCTCCGCTTTTTTGCTCAACAACGCACATTCCATTTTGGAGAACTGTTCCCTCGCCGCACACTCCGACTGCCGGCTGGGGCTCTGGCAGTCCCACCACCTCATAGATTGTTTTTCCTGGGAAGTACTTGTCAAACCACTCCTTGAACGCCAGGTCGCTGTTGTACCTATCCACGTATGTCTGCGGATCCTTTGTCGGGTCAGGGAATCCTGGAACAGTGGCAGGTGTCTTTGCAGGATCGGGCAGGCCCACCACATCATAGATTGACTCGCCCGGGAAGTACCTGTCAAACCACTCCTTGAACGCAGGCTCGTTTTTGTATCTGTCAACATATGTCTGCGGGTCTTTTTTGGGATCCGGAAATCCTGGGATTACTGTTTTTGGTTTTTCTTGCGGCACAGTCTCTGCTTCCGGTTCTTCTGTTTTTGGAGTTTCTGTTTTTGGCGGAACGGTAGCAGGAGGCTGTAACGGCGGTGTTGTTGGCGCGGTAGGGGCAGTAGGTGTCGTAGGCTGGGTAGATGTAGTTGGTGCAGTGGACTGGCCTTTCATCAAGTCGGCAGCAGACGGGCTCACGGGGGAGCCGTCGGCAGAATAATCAAACAGTGTGAACTTGCCCTTGTAGTTTGGCTCTGCATCATAGAATGCAGTCGCATTGTAAACTCCTTTTTGCGCAAACTTGGCGGAGTACTTTTCCTTGGACGTATCAACTGGATTAACCAGGATTACTCCGTCCGAGTCGGATCTTCCTCCAAGCAGAGTGATAAACTGGCCACTCGGGCCGTAAATTTTGATTGAGATCATGTTGTTTGCGTGTGCAGCGTCAGTCGTTCCGCTAAAGGTGATCATGTCCCCCTTTTTGTACGAGGTCTTGCCGGTCTGAAACGTCTGGACCACGGCAAAGGCAGGCGCGATTGCCATGCTTACGACCAACAGTGACAAAACTAGTGCTAGTGCTTTCAACCCTTGAAATGGAATCAGGTCTTATGATCTTTAACTAGATTGTGCATAATTGTGCAGTGACTGCTAGACAGATCTAGACTAGTGCCAAACTTTATTTTTCGACAAGTAAAAAATCAACCATGCAGTATTACGCCCTCAACATATTGGGAAGCGAGTGGGTAATCATAGTGCTTGTGGCCCTAGTGGTTCTTTTTGGCACAAACAGGCTTCCAGAGGTGGCAAAAAAGCTTGGTCGGACGGTAGGCGAATTCAACAAGACAAAAAATGAGATTCAGAACCAGATAACAGGAATTACAAATGCAAGCATCAACATAACCAACCCCGTGCAAAACGAAAGGCAGAAGCTAGAATTTATGGCAAAATCACTCGGCATCGACTTTGCCGCAAAAACGGACGACGAGATAAGAAAGGCCATATCAGAAAAAATGCCTGGAAAAAACACAGAGCCTGATCAAAAGGACACAAAGCAGTCTTGACGGACATTTCATTTAACAAAATATACAACATGAACTGCATCGACGGGATGAAGTCCATCTTGCCAAGTAAGATAGACCTCATAGTGACAGACCCCCCGTTTGCAATCGACTTTAAGGCAACCAGGCAGAACTACAACAGAACAGCGTCAAGAGTGATGCAGGGGTACAACGAGATAAAGCAAAAGGACTATTACGATTTTACGCATCAGTGGATGTCAGAGGCGTTTAGGATTCTAAAAAAATCCGGAAGCATGTATGTTTTTTCAGGGTGGAACAATCTCAAGGACATTCTAAATGCGCTAGACAGCGTTGGCTTTACCACCGTAAACCACATAATTTGGAAATACCAGTTTGGCGTTGTCACGTCAAGAAAGTATGTCACGTCGCACTACCACTGCATCTACGTTTGCAAGGACGAGAGGAAAAGAAAATTCTACCCGTTTGTGAGATTCAAAAGGACTGACAGGTCAGACGATGGGCACAGCCTGCATTACAGGGACAAAGAAGACGTCTGGGAGATAAAGCGCGAGTACTGGACTGGCGACAAAAAGACCCCGACCAAGCTGCCTGCAGAAATCATACGGAAAATCCTCCAGTATTCCTCAAGGACTGGCGACGTCGTGTTTGATCCTTTCTTGGGCTCAGGGCAGGTGGCAGTGGTAAGCAAGATGCTAAAGCGAAAATACACCGGCTTTGAAATCGTCCCAGAATACTACAATTTTGCCAAAAGCAGGCTCGATAAAAACCAGTACAGGCTCAAAGCGTGATACAAAAAGAGTAGGAGATTTCGGACGTGATGTCCTGTGTTTCTCCGTTTATCTATATTCCATTTTTGCCTTGATGCGTTTGACTTCGCCCATCTCATCTCTGAGATGCTTTGCGAGCAAGTTTTCTGACTCCTTCTTGTGCTTCCAATAGGCATTCAGAACTGCTTGTCTTGTCTTTGCATGTTTTATGGCAGACTGGTATTTTCTGTGAATTGCGGCTACGCCTCTTGCATAGCTTCCTGCGCTACTTCCCATGAGACGTAAGGAATTATCATTATACATAACTAGGCGAAGTTTATCATATTGTCATATTTACTGAGTTAAGGTTGACTAGAACGGGGACGTTATCCTCCAAGTTTGCCAATGCATGACCCCAAACTAGCACCACCATGCCACCAAACCATAAATCCATACTGCACCTAAGAGGGTGCAAGACATGAAGTATTCCTGCCCCAAGTGCAAGTCTGCACTTGAGATCCAAAAGACGTTTAACAAAAAATACATGATATCGTGCAGGAACTGCAGCCTTGAGGATCTAGTCGAGTTTGCAAAAAACATGGACGAGGTGTACTTGGAGTTTTTGGCAAGGTATGACGAGGGTGCCACGCCAAACAAAAAGCAGCTAAAGGCGGAGCTGAAAGAGTCCGGAATAATCAGAGACGAGTCGGAGATAAAGAAAATGATCGGAGATGCCACGCCAGATCCAATAACGAGGGAGGCGCTGTATTCAAAAAAGGACTACATCTCGCACTACAAGACAGTAACCAGCCCGCCGCCCGAGATGGGAAGCCCAGTCGAGGACTTGGGGCTAGACGACGGAATGGTAAGAATGCTGCACAAAAAGGGAATCATCCAGTTTTACAGGTTCCAGGAAGAGGCAATACGCGAGATAATTTTTGGCCAGAACGTCGTAATTACGGCGCCAACTGCGTCTGGGAAAACGGAGGCATTTGCAATCCCAGTTATACAAAAGATAGCAGGCGAGAAAGGCGCAGGCGGCATACTTGCGATATTTGTGTACCCCACAAAGGCGCTTGCTCGGGACCAGCTTCCAAAGATCAGGGAGATTGCAGAAAGCGTTGGGGTGACAGCAGACGTCTTTGACGGAGACACCAAAGAGTCAGAGAGGGCAAAAATTCTAGATTCGCTTCCGCAGATAATAGTTACAAATTTTGACGTCCTGCACTACCACATGATGTACAGGACCAGGTTTGCGTCCGCATGCACCACTGCAAGGTTCCTGGTGGTGGACGAGGCGCACGTGTACTCTGGAATATTTGGTTCAAACGTTCACTACATCATAAAGCGCCTCAAAAGGATCTGCAAAAAGATCCAGTTTGTCGCATCCTCTGCCACACTTGACAACGCAAAAGAGTTTTGCGAGAATCTGTTTGGCGCAAAGATGGACCTCATACGCGGCTCTGGAAAGAGGGGAGAAACTGACTTTGTCATGATATTTCCGTCACTTAGGACGCAGAGGGCACTCATGATAGACCTGCTTGAAAAACTCGCGTCAAAGAAACACAAGACGATGGTGTTTTCAAACTCGCACCTAAACTCGGAGCTAATAGCGATGCAGGCAAGAAAAAAGAAAATCGACATCAAGGTTCACAGGGCAGGACTCATGGCAAACTATAGGAGCTTTGTGGAAAAGGCATTCAAGGAAGACAGACTTTCTGCGATATCGTGCACCCCAACACTTGAGCTTGGAATAGACGTAGGAAACGTGGACGGCGTCATATCATCTACAATCCCAATTAACAGGCTCCTCCAGAGAATAGGAAGGGCGGCAAGGAAGGGGCAGCGCGGGTTTGCGTTTTTGGCGCTTGGCAACGACCCAATATCGCAGTACTACAAGAACCACCCTGAGAATTATTTCGAGGACGTGGAGCAGACGTACATTGATCCAAAAAACCCGTTTGTCGAGGAATTCCAGGTGCTTGCAATGGCCTGCGACAAGCCAATCGCCATGCACGAAATGGCAGAGCACTCGGAGACGATAAAAAAACACGCAGAGTCAGGAAGATTGGTCTTGCAGGAAAACAGATACGCCCCCAACTATGCTGCCATAAAGGACATGCAAAGCGAATACAGCATACGCGGGATTGGAAAGTCGATTGACATCTTCCTAAACGACAGAAAAGTCGGCGACCGAGTTCTCCCGATGGCACTGGAGGAGCTGCACGAGTCTGCAATCTACTTTCTTGCAGGGATGCGCTACAAGGTAAAGGAGTTTGACTATCCAAAAAAACAGTTTGCAAAACTCGTATCAATCCCGAGGAACTATCCGTACTACACAAGGGCGCTGACTGAGGAGTGGCCTACAATTGAGACAATATACGAGAAAAGGAGGGCGTTTGGGCTAGAGGTCTGCTTTTGCAAGATGCACATACAGAAGAAGGTGTACGGTTATGTCAACATCGAGCTTGGGCAGGAGGTCACCCAGGGGCAGAAAATTCTGCTTGACAACCCGTTAGAGTACGACTTTGTGACAAAGGGAATCGTCATACACGCGCCGAGGCCTTTAGACGAGATGAAAAGATCAGAGAACTCGGAATACACAGAGGCAAGCGGATACCATGCGACAGAGCACATCATAATTGAGGGAAGCAACATGGTTACAGGCGGAGTGTCGCAGGATTTGGGCGGAATATCGCTTGGAACGTCCGGCCTGATTTTCATTTATGACGGTGCAATTGGAGGAAACGGCGCAAGCAAAGCCCTGTACGACAGGCTGGAAAAGGCACTCGAGCGCAGCCTCCACATAGTAAGGGAATGCCCGTGCGCAAACGAGGCAGGATGCCCACGCTGCACGTTCTCATACAGGTGCGGCAACAACAACGAATTCCTGCACAAAAAAGCATCAAACGAAATACTGCAGAGAATCAATGACGGCGAAGTAACAGACATCATAGAGCCCACAGAGGGAGACAGGCCGCTTGTCTAACACGTTTTAGACTGGCAAATGATCACACATCATAAAATTTGTTCTGCTACATTATCATCCTGTCTTTTTGTTATTGTAATCCTTTGAAAGTATCGAAGCAAACACTTTGCCCCTTCTAGTCAAAGTAACATTGATTTTCGAACCCTTAACTTTGGATTCAACGAGGCCTTTTTTCTCCAACCAAACAATGTGCTTTGCAAGCCGAGTATAATGCAGATGGGTTTCAACTGATAACTGGGTCTTGCCTTCAGAATCATTTTTTGCAAGCACTGTCATTATGCGAGACAGAGTTTTCATGCTTGGATCAAATCCCCGATCTGATTTTTTCTTCTTAACGACCATGTCTCACCTGCCGCAGATAGGGGTCAGAGAATATTTAATGTGAAAAGGTTTACTAGATTTGATAACCAATCCGTCAGATCAAAAAACATGTCAGTGCCAAACCTTCAGCTTTGAGAATATCCGCATACGATATATTTGAAAAGTGTTTT
This sequence comes from uncultured Candidatus Nitrosotenuis sp., assembly GCA_964449865.1. Classification (GTDB taxonomy): domain Archaea; phylum Thermoproteota; class Nitrososphaeria; order Nitrososphaerales; family Nitrosopumilaceae; genus Nitrosotenuis. Next base: position 418,998 of record CAYVBR010000011.1, on the reverse strand, counting down.
CCAGAACCGCCAAAAATTTATCCTGAGTATTACTTTTGACATCCTAAACGCGCAGTTTCAGGCATCTGCACATTTCAATTAATTAAGAACCACAAACAAACACCATGCATGGAAAAAGTCGCCCTTGTCACAGGATGCTCAAGCGGGATAGGGCTTGAGACGGCACTAGGGCTTGCGCGCGACGGCTACTTTACATACGCGTCAATGCGCAACACTTCCAAGGCATCCAAAATAGAGGAAGCGGCAAGAAAGGAAAACCTCGCCATAAAGGTAATCCAGCTAGATGTCGATGACAGGGATTCTATAAAAAACGCAGTATCGCAAATAGTCAAGGAAAAAAACAGACTTGATGTTCTGGTAAACAATGCAGGGTATGGAATCTTTGGATGTCTAGAGGACGTTTCAGTTGAGGAGTTAAAGGAGCAGTTTGAGACAAACTTTTTCGGAGTGGTAAGACTGATTCACGAAGTAGCGCCAATCATGAGAAAGCAAAACGCGGGATCAATTGTGAACGTTAGCTCAGTTGCGGGAAGAATTGGATTTCCCGGCTCGCCGGCATACATCAGTTCAAAATTCGCGCTAGAGGGACTGAGCGAGTGCATGAGGTATGAGATGGCACCATTTGGCATAAACACCATAATCATAGAGCCAGGCGTGATAAAGACAAACTTTCTTGATTCCATGAGAACGCCAAAGAACCCAAGGCCTGACTCGCCATACAAGGAGCTGACAGACAAGGTTGTAGGCGGAATCAAGATGATGGCGCAGATGGGAACCCACCCAAAAGAGGTGGCAGACACAATAGTCAAGGTGCTAAAGGAGAAAAACCCGCTTCCAAGGTATCCGGTAGGAAACGACGCTGCGATGTTCCTTGAGGCAAAAAAGATGAAAACGGACATCGAGTTTGAGAACTATCTCAAAAAGGAACTGTTCTAGATCAGACTTCAGACTTTGATCCAAAAATAGAAAACGTGTTCAGCAAGAATATTTTTCGTAAATATGTTTTACATCCCCTAAACTCCATAATTTTGCAAATTTTTATAAAAAAACAGAGTAAGCCAGACAGACGGATTTGAGAGAGTCATGAAAAATCCCCAGTGGTTAAATTGATATATGCTAGACAACGACTTTTTATCAAAGTCTGCAATTTAGGCACGATAAATTATGAAATGGAAAACACTACAACACAATGGGATAATATTTCCGCCGGATTATGAGCCAAAGGGGTTTGTAGTCAAGATAAAGGGCCAGCCGGTAAAGATTGACGCAAACCAAGAAGAGATGGCATACCAGTGGGCAAAGAAAAAGGACACGCCATACGTGAAAGACGCTGTTTTCCAAAAGAATTTCGTTGCGGCTTTTGCTGCCACGTTTGGCGGCAAGTTCAAGGGATTGAGCATTTCCGATATTGATTTTTCTGAAGCATTCAGGCTAGTGGACAGGGAAAAGTCCTCGCGGGAACTGATGACAAAGGAGGAGAAAAAATCGATTGCCCAAAAAAGAAAAGAGCTGCGAGAAAAAATGAAGGGAATCTACGGAAAGGCAATACTTGACGGACACGAGGTGGAGGTTGCAAACTACATGGCAGAGCCGCCGGGAATTTTCATTGGGCGTGGCGATCACCCGATGAGGGGAATGTGGAAGCCGAAAATAACTCACAAGGATGTAATTTTGAATTTGGGCAAGGATGCAAAGGTCCCTCCAGGAGACTGGAAGAAAATAGTGCACGAGCACGATTCCATGTGGCTTGCGTGCTGGACTGACGTCCTATCTGAGAAGATAAAGTACGTGTGGCTTGCAGACACTGCCGGACTCAAGCAGGAGCGAGACATGGCAAAGTACGACAAGGCCGCAAAGCTTGGAAAAGAGATCAGAAAGATAGAGGACGCAATCACAAAGGGAATGAACAGCAAGGATCCAAAAATAAGCCGCATTGCAACTGTTTGCTATATCATTTATCGAACATCGATGAGGGTAGGGGACGAAAAGGACCCAGACGAGGCAGATACCGTTGGTGCCACCACGCTTAGAAAGGAGCACGTAAAGCTGGAAGACGGCAAAATACACTTTGACTTTTTGGGAAAGGACAGCGTCAGATGGGAGGAAACCATACGCGCCGAGGGAAACGACAAGGTACTGTATGAGAACCTGAAGAAACTGACCGCAAACAAGAGCCCAAAGGACGAAATTTTTCACGACATCACATCAAGGCACGTAAACGCGTTTTTGAGTGAAATAGTCAAGGGGCTCACAGCAAAGGTGTTTAGAACATACCTTGCCACAACGCAGGTGAAGAACTATCTCAAGGACAAGCTTGACGTAAAGGGAAAAAGCGAGACTGAGAAACTCTACATCGCAAAAATGGCAAACCTGCAGGCAGCCATGATGTGCAACCACAAGAGGACCATCCCAAAGAACTTTGAGGAGACGCTGCAAAAGAAGAGGGAGACTCTGAAAAACCTCGAGAAGGTAAAGGTGAAAACAGACAAGCAGAAAGAGCGTCTAAAGGAAAGGGTAAAGAAGCTAGAGCTTTCAATTACGCTAACAGAGCAGACAAAGGACTACAACTTGGGAACGTCGCTTCGCAACTACATAGACCCGCGCGTGTTCAAGGCATGGACAGACGAGGTAAAGGCAGAGTGGGAAAAACTGTACACCACTTCGCTCCAGAGAAAATTCCTCTGGGTCAAAAACGTAAAGACAGATTGGAACGAAATAATGTCGCAGTGATTTTGATTCCAGATAATTTTCAGATTTTATAATTTTGCAAACCCGCCTGAACTGAAACGATAGCAGAATCATTTAATTGCGCCATAAAATTAGGCGTTTTTGTGCCGGGGTAGCTCAGCCTGGTTAGAGTGCCAGTCTCCAGCAAAGGGCATTACTCATAATCTGGAGGTCGTGGGTTCAAAACCCACCCCCGGCATACATTATGGTTTTGAGGCTCAAAACCCCTAGATCAACCTTAAATTCTATAGTTACCTATAGTGCACTATGGTAACTAGCATACAATTAGAGAACAAAACCAAGACGCGCCTAGAAAAAATGAAATCTTTTCCAAAGGAATCTTACGATGATGTGGTAAATCGACTACTAAATGTAGCAGAGGACGATGAAGGCGTCCTAAGCAAACACACGATAAAGAACATAGAAAAATCACTAGCTGAAATCAAGGCGGGCAAAGTATTATCACATAAAGATGTAAAGCAAAAGCTAGGCCTAAAATGATTCTCTAGATGTCTTGGAATATTGTTTGGTCGCCAACTGCCCAAAAACAACTAGAAAAGATTTTCAAATCAGACAAAACTGCTGCTCAGAAAATAGTCACAAAACTTGAGGACGTTATTGACGATCCATTTGCATTTACAGACAAACTACAAGGCTCCAATCTGAGAAAACTAAGGGTTGGTGTCTATCGAGTAATAGTTAGTCTGGAAGAACAAAAAATAACAATATTCATAGTTGAAGTTGGACATAGAAGTAAAGTCTATGACAAATACTAGAATCCATTTTTTTATTAAGCAAAATGTTGTGGTTTCGTACTTTTTGCACATACCCCGCCCCCGACAGACACTCTTTCCACTAGGGACAAATGCGATAGTTTTCCATGCAAATGGAAATTATCCTAAATGCAAGGATTGCATCAAATTTAATAATTATTTAGACTTAGTTGTGCCACGGACTGGTTATTTGTTTTAGTTGCACTTGTTCACGAATGCTCAAAACTGCACCCATGATCAATTCGCAGGCAACATTGTATCCAAATACTTAATGAGAACGAATGCAAAATAGTACTATGTTATCACTTCAAAATCACATACTTACAATCGGCATAATTGCAGGATTTCTAATAATATCAATGGCAGTTCAGGCTCAATCAGAATATGTAACAGAGCCTATTTCGCAAAACCGGGCACCGCATTACATGATTGGCGAAAACTGGAATGCCTTTGTCCACAATCACAACACGGTCACATTTGTCGATGCAGAATCGCAAGACCCAGTCGAACTGAAAGAAACAGTCGACATGGGCGGAAAGGGAGACATGGAAACGCATGATCACAGCATTGCATATTTCCCACCCCCACTCCAGCAGCTCAGAAACGGGGTAAAGGCAACAAGCGTCACATGTACTGAGGGGCAGGAGCTTGTCATGAAACAGTCAAACGGCCAGCCAGCGTGCGTCAAGCCGTCAAGCGTTGCAAAACTAATTGAGCGAGGATGGGCAATTCATGTACTGCCAGACTATGTCAAAAATGAGAACAACAATTCGGTTGCATTTTCAGTAGGCGAATATGCAGTTAAGACAGAGACAGTAAATTATTTTCAAAATGCCCAAGGATACTTGGCCAGGCCATCTGCAGAGGGGGAGTTCCCGGCAGTGATAATGATTCACGAAAGTTTGGGCGTAAATGACAACATTAAGCAGATGGCCGAAAAACTTGCGTCGCACGGATACATCGTGCTTGCAGTAGACCTGTATGACGGCAAGATTGCATCGACCACAGACGAGGCAAGAAACATTCGTAATTCCTTTGAGCAAAAACAGTGGACTGACAACATGAACTCGGCGGTAAGATATCTGGAAGACAGGTTTGGCGTAGAGTCCATAGGATCAATCGGATGGTGCTTTGGCGGAGGCCAGTCCCTGAACCTTGCCCTAAACAATCCAGATATGGACGCGACTGTGATCTATTACGGCCAGCTTGTGACTGATCCATCCGAGCTATCAAAGATATCATGGCCTGTTTTGGGGATATTTGCAGGACTTGACACCGGAATTCCAGAAGAGACAATCAGGGAATTTGAGTCAGGCCTAAATGATCTAGGAATTGAAAACGAGATCATCATTTATCCAGGAGTGAAACACGCGTTTGCAAACCCGTCAGGCGACAGGTATGCGCCGGAGGAATCAAAGGACGCGTGGGAAAAGACGCTTGGCTTTTTTGAGGAGAACCTGAAATGAGAAAGGACTTTGTTTTGTATCTGGCAGCTGCTGCGGCAACCGCGATAGGCGGAATAATACACCTAACCATGGCTCCAAACTCGCTTGGAAACAACGTCAATACAGGAATACTGTTCCTAGTTGGCGGCATAGCCCAGGTGTTTTGGGTAATCCCAATGGTGCGCAGATGGGGCATCCCATGGTATCTGGTGGGGATCGGCGGAAACACAGTCTTTGTCGCAATTTGGGCAATCACGAGAATTCCAGGCAACCCAATAACAGGAAGGGGTGGCGGCGTAAACCAAAACGCAATACTAGTCGAGTCAGGACAGATCATATACATCATAATCACGATTGCAATCATAGTGTATGAGCTAAGAAAAAAGAGATGACATCACATCGATCCATGCAACACGGCAAGCGTGAAAGTCTGATCGAGGATTTGTTTTAGCTAAAAACAGGTATTAGCTGACAAGACGACACTAATGCGCATTTGAAATTATTCGCGTATGAGTTGCAAGTCAGGATACATTCATGTTTTTACGTGGTTTCCGCTGCAGGGCAAGCGACTCTGCACAAGGTGCATGGAAGAAGAGGCCCCCAAGGACTCCAAACCAGTAACTCAGGAATAGTTTTTTGGACAAACTTCATCGTGCGTCTGTATGGCTACTAAACGAACACTCTGCCGCCCTTTTCTTACATGAGATTTCCATGCGAGCGCTCAGACCAGCAGAAAACTCGAGTGTGCACGCAACGCATGAGAAAGACATGAAATGATACGGCGTGCTTTTGATAAAATCGAACCCATTCAATGACAGCTATGCAGAAGCTAGCTGTCTTTCTTTAGCTGTGCTATGGCATCTGCCTTGTGGAGTAGCGCGTCCGCGTTGTCAGGCTCAAGTTCAAGTGCCTTGTTGAAAAACTTGAGCGCCACCTTGAAATTTCCCAAGTTGAGTTCTTCCCTTCCCTTGGCAATCAGCCTGTCCACACGCTCTTCTTCTTTGACTCCGGGGTTTTTCTTCCGGGTGTAAAAGGGGCTCATGAGTACAGATTGCCAATTCCAGTTAAGAGTTGTTAGGTTTATCGTCAGAGGTCACGCAGCTTGCTTAGTTTTTCCTTTCTTTTTTCGCTGTTTTCCCAGTCCTTTAGCATTTCCGCCCTAAACTCACTTTCATTCTTGTATGGGTCTGGCCACTTGTCCATCGGAACCAGGTATGGCTCTGAGCCGTTTTCAGTGGAAAACAGGTACGGCTTGGTCCGTTTTGACTTTAGCAGTTTCGATATGATCTCAGAGGCTTCTTGCTTTGTCGCAGGCTTGGCACCGACATAGCCTAGCTTGTAAAGATGTGCAAGTTGCTCAGAGGTGGCACGATCCAAGTTTTCGCCTGACAAACAAACCATGATGCTTTTTGCAATTAATCTCCCTTTGGTTTGTCCATCGGGCTACAAGTTAACAGAACCTCTTTTATCAGACCACGCCAAATAATATCATGGCAAAAGACACCAAATCAAGAGATTGGGATAGCCTATGGGGCGAGTACATGGAGCTGCTAAAAAAATGGACGCAGTCATTTCAGGCATTACAAAAAATCGGCGCCGAGGTACAGGCAAAGTACAACGAGGTATCCGCCAAGGCACTAAACGAATCCAGTGAAAAAACACTAAAAGAGTTCTACGACAACTGGCAAAAAACAATGAGCGAGGCAAGTCTTAATGCTACCAAGCAGTTTGGGCAAAACTGGCAAAAGATAACAAACCAGCCGGGAATCGACCAGATGAAAACATACGGAGACTTGATGAACACGTTTGCCGAGACGTGGCAAAAAATGTGGAAAAAATAATCCCAAAAACCCTCTTTTCTCATTTACTGTTTTTTTCCGATAATCAAATCCACTTTGTATTGGAGCATCGCCCTTTCGTGTAATTTGAGATTCCATTTGAGAAACGCGGGCTTTCTTGTTTCTTTAGACATTGAGAATCCAAGCCGCGCAAGTTCTTCCCGTATCGACTCTGCGTGCAACGGTTCTTTGACTGACTTGTCGCCCCTCTCAAAGTCATACGGATCAGAGAGGACAAGAAATCCGCCTTTTCTTACCTGCTTTGAAAGTAGACGCAGGAACGGCTTTGGTTCTATTATCTCAAACAGGTTAAGCCCCACCACGCAATCAAACTTTGTCTTTCCAAATGGGCAAGACAGAGAGTCTGCCACAAAATAATCTACGTTATGAGAATCGGATTTCTTTGCAATCTCTAACGCATAATACGACTTGTCGATTCCAAAAGCATCGTGCGATTTTGCCAGATGTTGTGTCATTATTCCAATTGAGCAGCCGTGCTCCAGTACAGTCCCGGGGCGCAATATTTTCTCAAGAGACTTTTTCATCACGTCATAAAACTTTGATTTTTTGTTTCTCTCGTATATTGAGGACCATCTTTTCTCCACCAAAGACACGTCGGCGCGGTTCTTTTGTATGGAGCAAAGGCCGTCCTTGATGTAGCGTTTTAGTTTCGGGGAAGCGGCCTTTGCATACAGCATTCCTCCCAATCTCGGCCTGTTTGAGAGATAAATCGTAAAATCGTCCCACAGTATTGGGATTTTGCCAATTATTGGAAAATGCAGATCACAGTATGCGCAGAACAGAAACCCTTCTGCAATCTCTGTGTCCTTTTTTAGCACTTCAAGTGACAGTTTTTTTCCGCACCTCACGCAGCAGATGTTTTTCAGACTGGATTCGTGCAAACCAGTTTTACTCAAAACGGATTTTGCATTAATACTTATTTTGAAATCCAGTTAATGTTAAATGGGAACTACCCAAAGTCACTATCGATGACTGAGCAAGAAGAGTTTGCAGACGCGCTGCTTGACCAGATCTCAGTTGAGATAAACGAGGAGCATGACATTGCGACCTTGTCCTCAAGAATAAGAGAGGATAGGGACTTTAAGGTAAGATTTGACTCGCCAAAGCAGATTTCAGATCAGATAGCGCCTGGGCTAAGACAGCGAGTTGCCGAGTTTACGGGAATCGGCGTATCAGGCGACGTGACAATAGAGTTTCCGGAACTAGAAGACCTAAAGGGAATAAAGGGAAAGAAGGTCTTTGCCACGCCAGACGCAAGGGAGTTTGTCGACAAGCTGTTTTTGGCAGTCGCAAAGCAAAACAGGCAGGGCATCGCAGACATGGTAAAGCAGGACACTGCCAAGTTTCTGGTGTACTCGACATACGCAAAGTCCTACATTTCAAAAATTTCCACAACATACGGCGATTACTTGGATTCAAAAATTTACATAAACAATTTTGTCCTGTCAAGCTATCCCCAGATAGTCCTCCACAAGCAGGGGCCGCCATACGAGTCAAGGTACGAGATGATAAAGTCAGGATATGTCGGAGCCCTGAAGATGACCATACTGGAGGAACTGGTCCACTCCGTCCAGAACAACCTGTACGAGGAAAACAAAAAGGCGGTAACTGAGGTAAACAAGATAAACGAGGATTTGGCAAAAATAATCCTAGCCCTAGACGACGGCACCGTGACAAGGCTGTCTGACTATCTGCAGCTGCCGTCAGTGCCAGACGAGTTTCCTATTGCAAAGAGAGCAAACCTGTTTTTCATGCTAAACCCGGACAACTTTATCGTAAACGTCCTAGGCCCAGACGTGATGACATACACCAAAGTCGAGATAGACCCGACAATCCAGCAGATGGTCCCGCAGATTTTGGAAATATACCAGAGGTGGCTCACTCCCATTCAAAAACACCATGCCGCGTTTTCCACGATGGAGGGGATGGCGGAGTTTTCCGTCCAGAACATCCTCAGGGACGATGAGGACTTTCACCAGTACCTGATGACGTTTATGGGGACCGACATTTCGTCGTACCAGGTAAGAAAAAACATGGGCAAGGACTTTACCGCGGCAGTGTTTGAAAAACACGGCAAGGAAACGTTCCAGATTCTGATAAAAAGCCCTCCCACCACAAGGGAACTCAAGGACCCGCACCTGTACCTAAGCAGAGCACCATAACAAGCCCAAATGAGCGACAAGTTTGATCCATTTGTTGCAGAATGGATTTCATTCTCATCAGACGCAAGGTACAACTTGGTGGAAAAATGCCTTAAGCTTGCGCAGATACTAGAGTACCCGGACCTGAACATACAGGAGCAGATAGAAAAGATAAACGAGATTGCAAAGTCGCTCAAGGTTTTGCTATCAGATGTAAAGAACCCAACGTATCTCATATCAATGCTCAACGAGTACCTCTTTCAGACACTAGAGTTCAAAGGAGACACGGACGACTACTATAATCCAAAAAACAATTTCCTAAACGAGGTGCTTGATAAAAAAAGCGGCATACCGATTACGCTTTCAATAATTTATGTCGAGGTCGCAAAAAGAATCGGGCTTGACCTCACCATTACTGGATTCCCAAGCCATGTTGTTGTAAAATACAACGAGGAGATGATACTTGACCCGTTCGGGGGCGGCAGGCTGCTTGACGTTGAAGACCTAGACGAGATCCTGTACCAGAACTTTGAAGAGGAGATCGAGTTTGCACCAGAGATGCTAGACGAGCTGCCGCAGGACAAGGCATTGATCAGGATACTGCGAAATTTGAAAAGCTCGTACGCCCAGTCGTACGCATACGACAAGGCAATGAGGTGCACAAACATGATTTTGGCAGTTGAGCCGGATTCCCCCGACGAGATACGCGACAAGGGGATACTAGAGGAGAGGCTGCTAAACTATGAGAGTGCCATGACATACCTAAACAGGTACCTAGAAATCGCGCCAGAGGCGCCAGACGTCGACTTTATTTTAGAAATGATAAGAAATGTGAGAGATAAGATTAATCGATAATTGACGTGATGTCTTTTCCCCTTTTGACTTGGGATATCTCGTGTCTTGCAAGCTTGTTGCGCAGCGCCTTTTTTAGGACGTCCACTTCGTTTCTCAAAGCCGCGATTTCGTCCTCTAGCTTTGCGACGCGCTCATAGATTGTTTCTCCTTCTGAACTCATGATACGATACAGTCAGAAAAAGAGCTTAAAAATTTATGGGTGAATTTTTGTGTATCTTGGTCAGTTTTTTGTTACAAATCAAACTCTTGGTTGCAAGAGGCACACTTTGCGTGCTCGGCGCCGACCTGACCTATTAGGAAGATTCGACCAACCGTTTGACATTTAGGACACATGCCTGTGGTTACGTTTTTTGGGGCTGTCCTGATTATTTTTTGAGTCTTTCGGCGTCCCATATCGAGGCAAATTATGTATGGTCTATTAAATTTAAGGATTGCCAAAGTTGCATATCACGAATATCGATACGGATTCGGCACAGATCATACAATATGAATCAGGTCTTTGAGTTTTCGCCGGGAGCGAGGTCCGCGCTTTTGTGCAGGGTATCCGATGCAGAGAAGCGACGACGGCCTCAGGTCGGTTCCGATTGCATCCATTACCTTTTGCTCGTCAAACATCCCAATCCAAATCGAGCTCAGGCCAAGTGCGTGTGCCGCAAGCTGCGAGTATGCGGCGGCAAGCGTAGCGTCCTGGATTGCAAACTTGGCCAGGATTTCAGGGGGAAAGTTAAGCTTTACGCGAGACGGGTTTTTGCAAAACACTATAACTACTGGCGTGTTGACATGCGGCTGGTTGTTTGCAGCCTCTACTAGCTTTTCTTTTATTTTCGGATCCCGGACATAAAATATTTCAAAGCCCTGAAAGTTTCCGGCAGTGGGCGCAGTGTCTGCAGCTGCAAGTATCTTGTCTATTTTCCACTCTTCGACCATTCTTTTGTTGTCAAACTTTCTAGTGGAGCGCCTTGACGCCATAACCTTGAACAGATCAGTATCCTGGACTGTCTTCTTTGGCTTTGATGTAAGAATCGCATTTAGGAGATTCTGCCTGACCTCTACGTCTTTGGTCGACGCATCAGACGGGGCATACTCCTTTGGGTAGGTCTTGCTGGTTTTCATTTCATAATCCCATCCAGGTGTTTTTTTAGGACTTGGGTCTGCACCTCAAATATCTTGCTGTCCTGTAATCGAAACTGCGTGACATCGGAATTTACCAGTATGGCGGAAAACTCGTCTTCTAGCTCCACTTGGCCTGCGGTATTTTTTGAAAGTATGTCGTAGAGGCGGTCGATTTCGTCCTTGCTCATGAACACCACATGCTCCTCGTCGTCCTCTGTCCCCTTCCAGACAAGGCGGCAGGCGTCCTTTGACGAATACGACGGTTCAATTCTTAAAAACTCTGCCATGGTCTGCAGTTTTTACATGGTTTATGATTATTAAATCTAAAAAAATAAAGTGATTCCTAGAGCGTTGCTAGGAATGCACCTATTCCGGCACCGACGCCAATACCTAGGACAAAGAACAATGCGTCCCAGGCCATGACTTTTCTAAACGGCGCTCGAACCTGATAGTTCCAGTGAGCTTGTTTTTGATTCATGATCACATATTGTGAGCCGTACAGATAGAGCTTAGTCAGCTGGTTTGATGATGGATAAGCTAGATTATTGACAAGTTGCCAATCGTAGACGAACATAGTACAGCAATGCTTACTAGGCAAGTCGACGTACGTAATAGTCAAGATGCAATCGGCAAAAAAGTCAACTGAAGGCGAAATTTCAGTTTGCGATATTTTCAAAAACAACACTACCAAAGTCATCAGAAAGATTGAATCCCAGATTCCCACAAACATACAGTCATACTCTGACTTGTACACAGACTATCTTCACATGCTAGACGACTATTTTGGGACGTGTTATTTGTGGCAAAAACAGTACTTTGACATGTTTGGGTTTGACAGCAAGGCCCTGAACGCCATCAACGACTACTGGAATACCGTGACAGACCTATACTGCACGCAAATAGACATGATTGCAGGTGCGCAAAAATCCAACATCGACACGCGCGAGAAGATGATAAAACTCTGTGATCAGTACATTCATCAGGCGCTTGATTACTACGGCAAGATTTTTTCCCAGACGCTATCAAAGATAAACGAGAAGAAATAACACTATTTTATTTTGCTTAGACTGCAGACAAATTACTCCGGTTCGTCAGATGTAAGAGGGTTCAGGGTTTTAAAAAAAATCAGGGGTTTTCCTTTGGGCCGCACTCGCCCCTAAAGTACTGCCACTGTTCGCATTCAGAGCCGTCTGAGAACACGCACATGCTTTGTGCAGACTCGCCGTCCCCTCTGATCTGTATTGTTCCTCCGTTCTCAAAGCAGTGTGTCGATGCAGGGTTTGCCACCTGTTTTGGGTTCGCGTCTGGAATTTCCTCTGATGGTACCTTTAGGACAAACTGGTGGTTGAGCTCATCCCACGTGTCATCAGTCACCGCAGAGATTACCGCCCCCTCAGATACGAGAATGTTCATTTCGTGAGGAGTGATTACCTGGGTCAGCATTTGGCCTTGCCTGTCGCCAAACCCGCCATGTGAGGACTCAAACGTTGCGCGGATCATGTGCTGTGGGGGCAGCGATTTTGTAGCTCCGACATATTCTGTCTTTAGCGTATTGGCGTCTCCATCAAACGCAAATGTCGGGCTAGTCGGAATGAATTGCTGGGCCACACCGAGTGCCTCGTACATTTCCTTGTCTTCAGACGTGATTGGAATGATTGTTGTCTCTTTTTGCACGGGGGCAAAATACGCCGCAATCAGTGTTGCCGCTATTCCTATTGCTATTATTATGACTGTCTTTTTTGATTGTGCCATTTTTGTCAGCAATACTAGGACAGTTTTGATTATAACCTTTGATTAAATTTGGTTTGAACTAGTAGGAATCGGAGGAAACGAGTTTTGGTTCCAGCCAGAAGACGGATAATGTTTTTTAGACTAGCAAAAAGACCAGACTCGTGGGAAAAAACAAGGCAGGAAAAAATAATACGAAGAAATCAGGCAAGGCCAAGTTTGTCATTTTTGGAATTATCGCAATAATAATAATTGGAATCGCGGCGGCACTAAACAGCGGCGCTGACTTTAAGGCAAGGAGCAACACCATTGACACGACAAAGGGATCGCCTGTTCTCGGCTCCCAGTCTGCACCCATCACAATCATAGAGTTTGGCGACTACCAGTGCCCGTTTTGCCAGAAATGGAACCTCGAGACAAAGCCGCTAATTGAGAAAAACTACATCGATGCAGGCAAGGCAAAGCTCATCTACATGGACTTTGCGTTTCTAGGGCCGGATTCTATCAAGGCGCATGCAGGAAGCTACTGCGCGGACGAGCAGGGGCTCTACTGGAAGTACCACGACTTCATGTACGCAAACCAGGGACATGAAAACGACGGGTGGGCAAAGGCAGAAAACATCAAGTTACTAGTATCAAAACTAGAAGGGCTTGACGCGGACGCATTTGCCAAGTGCATAGACTCTGGCAAATATGAAAGCAGGGTCAATGAGAACAAAAACATTGGCGCAAGAACTGGTGTCAGTTCCACCCCGACGTTTATTGTTATTGCCAACGGACATGGCACCCAGTTGACCGGAGCGCAGCCGTATTCCGCGTTTCAGGCCCTACTAGATGAAAAGATAGCAGCGTCAAATCCAAGCTAAGATCATTTTAGGCAAATCAGAATCTGAAAAACAAACCAAAGTTTATGTGATTACTATTCAAGCTGTACATCGTGCGCACCCTGATAGTTTCGATGGTTTTTCTAATACTTGTCACGTCTGTTGCCGTCCCGGCATTTGCACAGGCAAAGGGATCGCGCTCCACATACGTGTATGACAGGGCAGGAATAATCAGTCCGGAATACGAATCTGCAATAGACAATTACCTGCGAAGAGTTGACAGTTCCACGTCTGCTGAAATAATCATCTATACGATTCCAAGCTTTTTAGGCCATGGGATAAAAAAGGACGGACAGGAGCTAAACGACAGGGACACGCTTGCAAACTATCTTTTCAACGAGGTTCCGCTTGACGGCATAACTGGAATCGGCAAAAAGGGCAAAGACAACGGCGTGCTGGTTTTGTTTTCGCTGGAACGCGATGCTGCAAACGGCTCCATGAGAATCGAGGTGGGCAAGGGGCTTGAGGGCGACATCACGGACGGAACTGCTGGCGCAATTTTGGATGCATATCTGGTTCCTGCAAGGGATGCGTACGAGAATGGAAACGCCCAATCATTTGATCAGGCGTTTTTGGATACCGCAATTGCGTTGGGCGACAAAATCGGTTATGTCAATGATGATCCCAAGTATCAGCAGTCAAGGCCCCCGCAAGACGAGTTTGATTATCAGCAGATTGTGATGATTCTGCTGTTCATAGCTTTTCCACTTGCGTTCTCCATTCTAAATCGCCGTCGCAGAAGATCTGGCGGATTTTTTGTCGGAGGATACGGAGGTTTCGGGGGCGGTGGTGGAGGTTTTGGAGGCGGCGGAGGCAGATCAGGTGGCGGAGGTGCCGGACGATAGTCAATACGGTTTATTTGACTGGACAGGGCCAGCCATAGCATGGTAAGCAAAGCAGTTATCGGAATAATTGCGGCAATAGCAATAATTGCAATAATAATTGTGTCACTATACGGGATGTACTTTTCAGGATTTAATACAGTTCAGGCAAAGGACGAAAACGTAAAGCGGCTGGCAGCAGACGTTGATGCGCAGCTGCAGAGACGTTACGACCTCATCCCAAACCTTGTAGAGTCAGTCAAAGGATACATGCAGTTTGAAAAGCAGACGCTTGAGGACGTGACAAAGCTTCGCTCCCAGTGGCAGACATCCACCAGCACGGAGGGCAGGGTTGAGCTGAGCAACCAAATCGAGCAGGCATTAAGCAAGATCATCCTCACATACGAGGCATATCCTGACCTAAAATCAGACCAGACAGTCACAAGACTCATGGACGAAATAGCGGGAACCGAAAACAGAATAGCGGTTGCACGAACATACTACAACGACGGAGTCAGAGACTTTAACACAAACATCAGGACGTTCCCAAACAACATGTTTAACGAAAGCGGTTTTCTTGGAACTAGCCCTTGGGGCGTAAAGCCATATCCTGCGTACGAGGCAACACCACAGGCACAGACAACAGTGCCTCAGGTAGACCTGACACCCAGCGGATAAAACAATACTCCCAGTGCAACTTTTTTGAGTCTCAGTTCAGAACAGGTTTGCTTGCATCAGCGAATTGATTTGTGGGATTTAGTTACTTTTGTTTTTCTAGTTGGTTTGCTTTGTTTTTGAATCCCTTTTGCCGGGGGATGCTCATGATAGGATCTTTTTTCAAGCCTATTCTCGGTGCGGCTCTCATCATTTGTTAACGGTTTGTTTTTCTTGGATCGAGTTTGCAATTATATCAGTACCATATCTTCGATCTACACAATAAAGCGTTGGAAGATATCGTCTGAGACTGAATCATCGAATTCGTTTGATGCCGACAAATCACAATGACAGAACAGTCCATGAAACTAACGCAAATGTAAGCGCGGCTTAATAGCATTGCCAACAAACTAAATGGCAGCTATGAAAAAAATCTCACTTCTCACAGCCGCGGCATGTTGTGATCACATTCATCTTTCAGCATACAGTGTCACGGAAGATGACAAGTAAATGAAGGCGACGTGGTTTTTAGGATTAGGCCTGTTCATAATCGGAATACTGTTTGCCGCTTATGTTGTGACGCATTTAGACCAGATTTGGCACATATTTGAGAATCTGTTTGGGGGCATAGAGAAATTGACGGCGTTCATTTTTCCCAGCCTACGGTGGTTTTGAGGGACAAAACGTTCAACACATACATTTACGTATGCAATAATAATCACATATTGCAGATTGTGGTTAGTTAAATGGCAACCAAGTATCCAAGTAAGGCTTCAAAAAAAATCGCCCTCATCGTCGGCATTCAGATTGGCATAATTCTTGTCAGCTTTATCATACTAGAGTCATTTGAGTCGCAGAAAATATTTTTGGGAAACTCTGTCAACATGGCTGGAAAAAACCGGTACTATGCAATGCTGTCACTTAGTGAGGTGAAAAGCGAATACATCGGGGGAAAAATAACAGGAGATCCGACATCCGTGCTAAGAACATATGAGGAAAATCTCCGACTGCTAAAGGGCGGAGGGAGTGAGGATGGAATACAGCTTGCCCCACTTCCAGAAAAACTCAGCGCGCAGTGGAGTGACATAAATGATGTTTTTCTAAAATACAAAAAAACGATTAACGACTTTGCAGTCACCGGCTACGAGGAATCTGAAATAATTGAAATATCTTCCATTGCAGATCAGCTTGTAAAACAAAACGACGAACTTACTGCAGATCTTGCGTTTGAGGTTCAAAGTCTAACTACCACTCTAATCTGGCTCCAGATCATCCTTGCAATAGTAAACATTGCAACCCACCTGCTCATGATACGCTTGATCTACAGAGTTCTGAAGACAGAGACGGAGAGGCTGATGAAGATGGAGAGAATGTACACCATAGGGCAGATGTCAGCAAGGCTAGCTCATGACATGAAAAATCCCTTGTCAGTAATCAAAACTGCCATATCGATGCTTTTGATGGGCTCGGAAAAAATAGATGCGGAAACCAGAAAATATTACAAACTAATAGACACGGCCACGTCCAGGGTGGTTCACCAAATTAACGATGTCATGGACTTTGTCAAAGAGAAAAAGATACAATTGGAGTTACACTCTGCAAAAGACATCGTTTACTCGGCATCAATTACAACCGAAATACCGCAAAACATCAAGCTAAACCTACCATCAAACGACGTGCAAGTCAGGTGCGACCGGAGGCACATAGAGGTCATGTTAAGCAATTTGATTTCCAATGCAGTGGAGGCCATAGACGAAAAACCCGGCACTGTGACAATTAGGATACTGGACAGTCCAAAGGACATATCATTTGAAGTTGAGGATTCGGGGCAGGGCATACCAGATAACGTCATGCCAAGAATCTTCGAGCCGTTATTTACAACAAAGCAAAAAGGCACAGGACTTGGACTTGTGAGCTGCATGAACATAGCAGAAGCTCATGGCGGCACGATTAGTGTGCAAAACAACCCCACAAGATTCACAGTCACGATACCAAAAAACACTCCCGTCTGAGAATCAAAACTTCACAGAGACGGATGCCAGACGGCACACGTGCAAGATCCTACTTGTCGCAAATTACCTGACTGTTTTTCCCGCCATCATACAGTTTAACGATAGAGTCAACATCGCATTCTGAAATGTACGGATAAAGCGTCATGATTGTTGGCGCCATCAGGTCTTCAGGGGCAGTAGAGTGTGCAAGCCCCAAAGCATGGCCAAACTCGTGGCGCAAAATGGTCTTGAACTGATCATCGCTTAGGTCACTTACATTATAGATCGTTATCTTGGATTTTAGAATCTGATTCTGTTCAGTGTCGGCTATCGAGTTGGTAAACCCAGAATTGCCATCACCACTTGCGCTGTCAGTCAGAATTATTGTTATTTCTCCCTCACCGCCTGTCGATTCAATGACTTCAAGTTTGGTCGGTATGTAAAACTCTGTGGATTTTTTAGCAGCCGCGTTTAGTGCCCCTTGCCATCCAAGATAATATGTTGAAGTGGTGCCTTTTGGCCCTTTGTGGAGCAGGGAGTCGTCAACGGATATAGATTCTTCAGACAAGATTACGTCCATTATCAGCGGGATTTTTTCTGAATGCTGCATACCGTTTGTAACACCGACATGTAATGTGCTACCGGAGACCAGCCTCCATGACAGCCACGTATTTACCGTATCTCCCCTAAGATTCTGTATCACGTAGCCAGTGGGCAGCGTGCCTAGATTTGAGACCTGATATTGCTGGCCCACAAGCCCGGCTACATATATCGAATAGGCTGCAAATCCCGTGCCCATAACGAGTGCAGCCATTACAACTATGACGATGTTTTTCTTAGTGAGGCGGTGGATCTTTTGCTCCTCTTCGCGAACAGTTTTGTCAAGCACAAATGCCTTTTGGGCAAATTCATTTTTGTCGTGTTCGGACTTGGTCAGATCGTCCTTTAGTTTTCCTATTTTTGATTCAGCAGTAGTTTCTTTTTCTATAAGCAGTTCGTTGATTTTTCCAAGAATTAGTTTTTCCTGCTCCAGTTCATTTATTCTGTGCCGTGTGTCATGATCGTCAGAAAGGCTTGGTGCAAACATGTTTTTGTCAAGGAACAGTTTGATTTTTTGTTCCAATTGATCAATATTTTTATTTACAATATCAAGTCTCATTTTTTGTTCTGGGTTTAGCGGCCCAAATTTTTCTTGGGACAGCATTTTCGTGTACGTCTTTATCGGGACAAGCGGGGTTCTGAGTTCGTGGTTAAGAAGGCTCAGGGAATTTTCCGACAACACAATATTATTTGACAGTGCGTTATCCACCACATCGCTTACAAAGTTTTGTGTAGATGTAACGTAATCAATTATTTCTTTGACCTGTTCGCTTTGCGGGATCCCACTTGAAGCCAAATCATTAATTCTATTTTGGATTAGCGCGATTTGTTGGAATTCGCGCGATAGTCGCTCGCTATCCATTCTACTTGCTTGTCACTTTTATCAGATAGTCCAACAATGCGTCTGGGTCAATGGGCTTTCTAAGTACGGAGTGAATTCCTTTGCTTACAAGATATGCCTTGTCATCGTCAGATATTGAAGATGCAGTAAGCGAGACAATCAGATGATCGCTTATTTTGCCGTCCTGATACAGATGATCAACAATATCGCGTCCTGAAAATTCAGGCATGGCAAGATCAAGCAAAACCACGTCGTATTTTCCATTTTCAATCATTTGTAAACCATTTTGTCCGCTGTTTGAAACCATCGCGTCGTGTCCTTTTAATTTGAAATATTTTGAAAACATGTCAGTGATGTCGTGGTTATCATCAACCAGCAAGATTTTCATCAATTAACATGATTTGATAGGTTAATAAGATTTTGGGTCAGGCGAGGAATTCATGTACAAATATGTGATAGTATGAGAATAACATGGAATAGTAGGAAATTATTAGCATAATATACCAACAGATGAATTCTGTATTAATAGGTGAATTTCATGTAAAAGGTCGAGCCGGATTTTCCATCACTTTGCAACGACATTGTCCCGCCTAGATTTTCCACAATTCCTTTGCATATTGCAAGGCCAAGGCCACTCCCGCCCACGTTTCTTCTTTCAGAGGTATCAATTTGGTAGAATTTTTTGAACAGATATTTTTGTGCGTCAGGCGAGATACCGGCACCGTTATCCTCAACAGAGAAGATTATTTTCTCGTTTTCCAGTTTACAGCCCACTGTGATCTTGCCATCACTTGCAGGAGTGAACTTTATTGCGTTTGAGATCAGATTGTCAAAACATTGGCGTAGACGATTTTTGTCGGTTCGCATGTACAACCCTTTTGTCTGAACGTCTATTGTAAATTGTTTCCCAGATTGCGACAACACCTGCTTATAGCTTGTATTTAGATCATCGAAAAACTCGTCAACAGACACATCGTCCATGTTAAATCGCATCTTGTTTAGATCTAATTTGCGTACGTCCAGAATATCGTTGATTAGCCTTTCAAGTCGTTTTGCATTGGTTTCTATCACATCAAGTATGTTTGCCTGCTCGTCAGTTAATTTGCCAAGCAGCGATGTCTTGAACATCTTGCAGTACCCGATTATAGGCACAAGCGGGGTTTTTAGTTCGTGGGTAATCATTGCAGAGAACTCTTCCTTCTCCACATCAATGCGCCGCAGTCTTGCTGCAAGGGCCAGATTCGCGTTTATTTTTCTAATCAGGAAAAATCCCGCGGTGCCAAGAGTCAAGATAGTTGATACGATGATCAGGATTGCCTCATTTTTCAACACGATTGACGGGGCAAATACGTCGGCGTATGGCTGAACTGAGAGGACCAGCCACTTGTGTGTCCCAACAGGAACAGTTTTGAAAGTTATGAACATGTCTTTACCGTCAATTGTTTGCGTAATGGTACTTACTCGGTTACTGTCCGCGTACGCGCTCAAATCCAAGGTGAATTTTCTAATTTGCGTATCAGATTCTGATTTTCTAGTGTCTGCCACCACATTACCATTATGATCAACAATAAGCAGGTACTCGTTTTGTCCAAGACTTATCATTGCCAGAGACTTTTGCAGTGTGCCAAGATTGAGTGCGCCGACAAATATGCCGCTCAGAGTTTGATTTGTGCGGTCAGCGTATATCGGAACAGCTATGCCGATTACATTGTGCTTTTCGTTTGCCGAGACATAGACTTCGCTCACATATGTTGAGCCAATGTCGATTGCACCATGATACCAATCCCTAAAGGCAAAATTCAATTGCGTCAGATTAGTCTGCGAGTCAAACGGCTCTAAAAAGTAGATATCCCCATTAGGCATCGCATAAAACACGTAATCAAGATCAAATTTTTTATTAAGCAGCATCTTGGCAAATTCTCTTTTTTCCAGATCCGCATCTTCAGGTATACCCCTTAGGTGTTCAGAAATCAGGTTTGAACTAGTCGGCGGGTTTCCAATCGGATTGGTTTGTGCAGCGAGTTCTATTATTCCGGTAACATATTGCAGTCTTAGCTGGAAGCGTGTAGATAATGACGTGATTTCGTTTGACTCAGTTCTTGTTATTTCGTCGTTTAATCTGGTCATCTCATTATTTGTGTACAAACACAGTATTGTTACAATTGACATCATGACGGAGGCTACAATTGCGATTGTCAACCCAATCTCTTTATTCAATTATTTGTAGCACCCATTTTTTTGAACACGCCCACAGATGACTGTCAGCCTTAATAGATTAATTTTCTCATCAACCTGCAGATTCAAAATAGGCGACGTTACCATAGAAGGACAAAAACCAATTCATATCAGGAGACTGTAGGATTATTTCCAGTTCTGACGGCTGGAGGCGTTTTCACACCGCGGGCACTTTAGGCCATTTGTCTTGTAGCCGCATTTTTTGCAGTAAAAGCCGAGTCTGAACGGAGCCCTTGGGGATGTCCCCATTATCTTTTTTATCAGAAATACTGCAAGCAGGACCCCTATGCCTATTCCAATCCAGACGATTACCATTATTCTGTTACGTCACCATCAGATAAAATCAGATCGTATCCTTTGCACATTCGCAGGATAACGTTCAGACGTCGTCCAGGGCAAAAAGTCTGCAGTTTATCGTGGAAAGTAAAACATCACTGCTACCCCAATCAATACGACTACGGACCCCATAATCTCAAATTTGTCGGGCTTTTTCTTGTCCACCCAGTATCCCCAGAGAATTGACGATACAATGAAAATTCCCCCATATGCAGCATAGACCCGTCCAAAGTTTGCAGGCTGAAACGTCGGAACTATTCCGTATGAGAACAACACCAGTGCGCCAATCAACCCAAAGACCTTGCCCCTGTGTTCCCGCAGCCACTTCCAGACCAGGTATCCCCCACCTATCTCCAGCAGTGCGGCAAAAAAGAACAGGCCAAGTGTACCAAGTATCGCTTCTACCAAATTCACTCATCCTTCCGCGGAATGTAAAAAATTATCACAACACCAATTACTGCAATGACTGCACCAATGACGTCATATGTGTCAGGGGCAGCACCGTCAACCCACCAGCCCCACAGAACAGACATCACAATAAAGACGCCGCCATACGCCGCATAGATTCTGTGAAAATGAGATTTCTGAAACGTCGGAACTATTCCGTACAAAAACAGGACAAATCCGCCGGCTGCTCCAAAAAGCCAGCTCATGTCGTTTCGAAGCCACAGCCATACCAGGTATCCGCCGCCAATCTCGCAAAGGCCGGCCAGGAAAAAGAACAGGACTGATGTAAACACAGACTTTACGCTGGCATTCATCACATGCTTGGCACACTAAGAGATATTATCTATTTTTGAAGTCCCGCAGAAACACTGCAAGACCACAACGCGTAATGATAGATGGCGCGGGGGATGGGATTTGAACCCACGGGTCCTTGCGGACATGGGATTAGCAATCCCACGCCCTACCAGGCTAGGCGACCCCCGCTCAAGGGTGCTAGGTTCTGGTCTGTAAATAAATTCACTCTTATTCGGATCGCGCGTAGTTTTTCACAATGTTCTCAAGCGGCATTCTTTTGCCGCCGACAATTTTCAGGTCGACTTGGATTTTCTTGTTCTTTATCGTGATGATGTTGTACGTGTTCTCAAAGAGTCCCCTGACTCGCTCAGATGCAGTGGTCCCGGCATTTACAATTGACAAGTCCTTAAAGTTCCAAATCCACGGCCTGTGCTTGTGTCCGCACAATACGAGATTTACCTTGGTTGCAAGTATGGTTCTCAGGACATCTCCTGCGTCAATTACCTCAACTCTTGCAGACCCTGTGTCTGGAATTCCAATCAGGTGGTGGTGCATCGCCAGGATCTTTATCTTGTGCTCGTGTTTTTTCATCGTCCTTTCCAGCCAGAGGTTTTGCCTATATCCGACCTCCCCCTCGTCCCTGTCAGGCCTTGCGGTTCCAAGCGTCACTACTATGACATCATTATCTAATTCGTTTACAGTCTCAAATGGAAAATATTTCTTGAACAACAGATATCCGGTGTTTCTATAATCATGGTTTCCGCTGATTGCAATTACCTTTTTCGTGTTAAACCGAGAGATCAGCTTTTTGCATTTCTCATATTCTTTTGAGAGCCCCTCGTTTGTCAAATCGCCCGTAATCAGTATTGCATCAGGCTTTAGAGCATTTACCTCTTCTACCACCTTGTCAAAGACAGATTCCTGAAACTGCGAGCCCACGTGGATGTCAGATAGCTGTACTATAATCACAAGTGTAATGGATAGATTACGGTAAATTAGTTTTGTGAAATATGGAATTTTTTATAAGAGTTAAATAATGATTCCCAGCTCAAATCACTAAATTGAGCAAAAAAGCAACTGTGATCAAAGGAGACGGAATTGGTCCTGAAGTTGTTGACTCGATGATCAGAGTTTTAAAAGAATGCAACATCCAGTCCGAGCTTGTTTTGGCAGACGCAGGCTCTGAGCAGTGGCAAAAAAACGGCGAAAAAGACGCAACGTACATTCCCGAATCAACCATGAGACTTTTGGAAACCACAGACGCGTGCTTCAAGGGACCGACCACGACAATACCAAAGCCCGGAGCTCCAAGGAGCGTTGCAGTCACATTGCGACAGAAATTTGAATTATACTCTAACATCAGGCCAATCAAGACATACAAGAGAATCACCCCAAACCACGACCTTGACTTTGTGTGCTTTAGGGAGGCAACTGAAGGCCTCTACACCGGAATCGAGATTCAGCTAACCGATGATGCGGCAATCGCGATTAGAAAGATAACAAGGCAGGGATGCCGCAGGTTTATCGGCGCAGCGCTTGACTGGGCCCAGAAATACCAGATGAAAAAATTCGTAGCAATAACAAAACGAAACATACTCAAAATGACAGACGGAATATTCTGGGACGAGGTCCAGACGGCAGGACAAAAAATCCCAGGACTTGACATACAGGAAATCTATATCGACAACATGATGCAGCAGCTGGTGGTAAACCCCTCCCAGTTCAACGGTGCAGTACTGGCAAGCACAAACCTGTTCATGGACATAGTATCAGAACTTGCATCTGGGATAATCGGCTCAATCGGACTGGTGTATTCGTCAAACATGGGCGACAAGTACGCAATGTTTGAGGCAGCTCACGGGAGTGCCCCGTCGTTTAAGGGACTAGGCACCGTAAACCCGACTGCGTCCATTTTGTCAGGCGCGTGGATGGCAGAATATTTGGGAGAGCCGCACATCAAGGACGCAGTATTTGCCGCAACCGATCAGGTGATCAACGAGGGAAAAGCAGTCACGTTTGACATCGGCGGAAACGCAACCACCATACAAATGACAGACGCAATCATTGCACTTGCAAAGACAAAGCTAAGAAGATAGTTTTACTGCCCTTACCACAATTAGTTCCTCAAAGAACAGCTGCTTTTTTGCAAGTATCGCAGCTGAGAACCCCATGGATTTTGTCTTTTCAATTAGCACATGATAGTTTGCAAGTGAGGATGTGAGAAACAAGAGCCTTCCTTCCGGCTTTACTCGCGATACGGCAGACGATATTATTTCTAGCGGAACTGCCAGTCCCTCAGGCCCCCCATCCACTGCAATGTCCTGGACAGAGTCAGACGGTAGGTACGGCAGATTGCAGATGACAAGATCAAATTCCTTTCCCAGCGCGTCTGCGCCCTTGCAGCATACGGAGTTTTGAATCCTGTAGTCCTGGCTTTTTAGCGCAGAGTGGTCAATGTCAGTCCCGACTACGACTGAGAATTTTTCCTGCAGGATCTTTCCCAAGTATCCTGAGCCGGTTCCTATCTCCAGTGCAGAGTCGCCAGACTCGTCTGCGATGCAGTCTGCAAAAAAGAACGTGTCCTCCGACGGGGCATACGTGTCACTGAGTGATTTGTTTTGCAATCTTTATGATTTCATCTCCAGATAATTCTTCCAGTCTTTTTGTGGATTGGACTGTCTGCCCGAATTGCTTTAGGATGTTCCCAAGGGTCTTTCTGCGGTACGAGAAAAGGCGGTTTACGGTTTTGATCAGCTCCTTTGGTACGACGTTTTTGTGTCTCAGGTATAACACAACAGAATCGACCTTTGGCGGCGGATTAAAGTTGGCCTTTCCCACGTTAATGATTGATTCCATGTCAAACGCGTATTTTGCGATGACTGAGATGGATCTCATTTCGTGTGACGACTCGGAGAACAGTTTTTCAGAAAATTCCTTTTGGACCATTATCACTGCGCGCGAGAACTTTTTTTGGGCAAGCCACTCGATTGCCTTTCTGCTCTGAGAGTACGGCAGATTCGAGACAAATATGGTAAACTCGACGTCTGACTTGAACCCGTCCCCGTGGACTAGCGTGAGGTTTGATATATTGGAGAACTTTGCCCGTGCGTCCAAATACAGTTCAGAGTCTGCCTCAATTGATACGACTGATTTTGCCTGTCCGCAAAGCATGTCGGTCAGGATTCCCTGTCCGGTTCCAATCTCCAGGACAGTGTCGCTTTTTGTTATTTTGGCCGATTCAACTATTGATTTTGCGATGTTTTGTGATTGTAAAAAGTGCTGTCCCAGTCGTTGCCGTTTTTTCATCGCTTAACAAAGAGAGACACCTTCGACTCCCCTGTTATTTCATCTAGGATTCTCTCCGTGATGTGCTTGATTGGCTCCTTTAGTCCCACCCTGGTCTGCAAGTCGTCAAAGTTGGTGAACTTTTTCTTTTCGCGTTCTTCTAGGATGCTCTTCATGTAGGTTTTTCCGATTCCAGGAATTAGTTCTAGCGCGTGTATTCTTGGGGTGAGCGGCTGTGCGTTGTTTATGTAATCTACAAATCTCTTTTCGTTGTTTATCACTATTGATTGGACTACGTTTTTGAGCTCGCTTTGCGCAGCTGCCGAGATTGAATTGTGATCCAGTTTTCCAAGCACTGAGAGAATTTTCGTCCTGCCTTCCTTTCCAATGTAGATTCTCTCCCCAATCTCAAATGACGTGTTTGGCATGCCAAGCACCTCAAGTAGTGTGAGCCTGTCTTCGCCAATTGCGGTAATGATGATTCCCTCTCTGCCCCTGACGGTGTTTGACCTGCCGCGCGTGACATAGTCTAGGACATATGCAAATTCTTCATACTTACGTGGTTGAGTGGTACTCTTTTCCAAGGGAATTCACTTTTGTATTAGGAGTTCCCCTTGAGAATGTTTAGGATTTTTTCTAGTGTTTCAGCAAGAATCAGTTTTTTCCAGCCAAACGTAAATGCCCGAAGCTCAGCTAAGGAGGTCGGCATGATATTTACGATTTCCACTGCCTCTTCTTCGGTGAGACCGCATTCTTTTTTGAGTTCTTGCTTGATTTTCTTTGCTGCCTTTGCCTCTACTTTGGCAAACTTGGTAACATAATCATAAGTCCATCGCTGGATTTGATCCATTTTTTCAGCGTCTTCCTTTTCAAGAATTTCTTTTACTTCAGCAAGTGAGATAGGCTGGCTTTTTTTTACTTGTTCCATTTACTTTACACCAAACGGTTTGATATGGTCTAATCTAGTGATTAAGGTTTTCGTCTTGTTCCCTAGCTTTACGTTCATTGTGACTACCCTTCTGCTTACTGCGGTAATTTTGCCCACCTTTCCGTGGTATCGCTTGTGAGGCATTGCCTTGTGCTGTCTTGGATCGATGATTACTAGCGCTTGCTCCCCCACATGGTATTCTCTCATTAGGAAAGAAACTCCACGCGGAGCATCCTTTGTCAAGACAGATCTGGACTTGTATCTAAAACCGTGAGAGTGGCCAGATGGCTTCTTTGTAGTCATAAAGAAATGGGTTGGAAGCCCTTATTTTAAGACTTACTCAGAATCTTCTGACTTTTTCTTCTTTTTTGTTTCTTCATCTGGGTCTGCAACACCGGCTTCGGTAACTGTAAAGATTACCTCCTGCTCTGGGTGATGAGGACTGTCGACCATTCTTGCAATTCTCTTTTTGCCCGACTTTTTGAAGTAGACTCGGTAGGTGCTGGTGTGAGCAACTACGTTTCCTCCAATTGCTCGGATTGGGTCGCCAAAGAACACGTCAGGTGATGCCATTACTTGGTTTGTCGCAATTGCTGCACAGTTGTATGTCTCTGCAGTCCTGACAAGCAAGTGCACAAAGCGATTGATTCTTTGTTGTCTGTCAGACAAAGTTCCTCTTCCAAGGTATTCTGATCTGAACAGTCCCACTGCAGAATCAGCTACGATTAGTTTGATGTTGTGCTGCTCTATGATCGGTCCTGCCTCTTCTAGGATTAGCGTCTGGTGGGCGCTGTTGTATGCTCTTGCAACTATAATGTTGTCAAGTACCTTTTCTGGATCAAGTCCCTTTGCCTTTGCAATGGAAACTATTCTCTCAGGTCTGAAGGTGTTTTCAGTATCAATGTATAACACTCCGCCGCCAAGGCCACCTTCTTCTTTACTTTTTTGAACGTTAACGCACATTGTTAGGCAGAACTGGGTCTTTCCTGAGCCAAATTCGCCATAGACTTCGGTTAGTGCCTGGGTTTCGACGCCTCCGTCAAATAACATGTCAAGGCATTCTGTTCCAGTCGCTATTTTGCCAATGTCTAGTCGTCTCTTGTAAATCTCGGTTGCCGTGACAAAATCCTTTGTGATCAGTCCCTGCTCAACCATTGTTTGTCTTGCTTTAGTAACAATTTTTTCTGCTGCATCTCTATCCATGCCAGTGACTTCGGCAACATCCACCGGACCACGAACAATTAGATCCATAATATTGTGAATTCCTGCGTCGCTTAGCTTTTTTGTCGTGACTGGGCCTACGCCGTCAAGACTGTCTAATCTCATTTCATCTACCATACCGTATGGTACGGTACCATACCTAATTAAAGGTATTGGTGTTTGTGATCAGATAGTCAAAGACAATAAATCGAGTAAAAGGCTTTGAACTTATCACGACTCTGTAAAACGCACATGAATTTAGAAGTAAATTCTGAAAGGGGATTTAGACGACGAGTAAGGATGACGCGATTCAAAATTCTAATAAACAGCCCATTATTTTACCAGAGATTCTGATAATTTTTTACTTTCCTCTAATTTTATTACTTCAGCTTTCATTTGTGAGATGATGCTATCTAGCTTCACTTTAAGTTCGATCTTGGATTTTGCATCTAGAGGTACTTCAGCCATGTCTATTCTAGACCATACTGCTTTTTTAAATTTTCCAGTTCGTTAACTAGCCTATTAAGATTAGCCGTAGAATGGTCAATGCGCGACTTGTCATTTTCGTATGCTTTTTTGAACTTCTCTTGTTCAGTTCTAGCTTCCACAGCTTGGTTTGTCAGATTCTGAGCCTGTTTTTGTCCAAAGTAATATACAAGAACTGCGGCGACATAACCTCCAAACAGAGCTGAAACTTCTTTTGCCGTGTTTATGTCTGGTTTTGTAGTTAATGCATACCAAAAAAAATAAACAAATGAACCAATAACTAAGATTGCGATAGTAAAAGAGAATATTTCTCGCGCATAGTCAATCTTTGTCAATTAATGGTAGGAAGATACGAAGATGTTTATTAATAGATCCTCCCAAGTACGACTTAACCAACTGACTTTTAGTACCAAAAGCAGCCACAGAATGGCAGAACATAGTAAGAATCATCCTAGTTTTCCAGGACTCTGAAAAAATGCTCCACGTCTTTTTCACGGATCAGATCACCTAGGTGGGATTTGATTTCGTCTATGATAGAGTCATAGTCTTCAGGATACACCTCCTTGAGCACAGTTAGCAGATAGTCAGGATGATCGCAGCATTTCAAAATCGAACAACTATACAGCGAGCTAAGCTTGGCCACTATCAAGTGATAATTGGCGTTTCCCCTCATCATCAAGACCATTTCTATACAGGAAACCAATGCCATTTTGTGCTGATCCGTAAAGGACAACACAGTCGTATTTGACAAATCGCTTTTAACTATTTGTAGAATTAAAACATAAATCTACAGATCGATCCATTCAATGGCAAGGTAGGCTCCATACAGAATCAAAAATAAAAAATTAGTTTAGAGGAATTATGCTTTTCCTTCTATTCCTTCTCGATGTATCCAGTAGTATGCAATCTTGTTTGCATCAATCCAGTAGGTTTCCGTTGCCGCATCCACCACGACTTCCTGTGTAGATTCATTGAAGGTAACGTTGTGTCTGTGAAGCTCGATTTTATCTCCATTGTCCAGTCGTATCATTACCTCGCCATTTTTCTCAAGGGATTCTCTTAGTGCTTTGAAGTTTGACATGATTGTTTTTGTGTTGTTGATTATATCATCTGGGTGCTAATTCTCATCTTTGGTTCTCATGTTTTGCAATCTAAATCAAGCCCACTTGCATCCCCAAAAAGTATGGGTTTTTCAAAATTATCTAACGTGTTATTTTTCCAAGAATGCTCGCAGCATCCAGGCCATCTTTTCATGGTCTTCCATGAGTCCCGTAAGAAAATCGGCAGTTCCGGTATCATGATGCTTTTGGTCGCATGTGTCGATGTCTTTTCTGAGATTGCGTATTGTCGACTCGTGGTCAGATAGCAGGTTTGATATCATCACCTTTGCATCAGGATACTTGGCAGGATGCTCTTTTAGTCTAGAATTTTTTGAGAATTCCGCAAGGGTTGCAGTAGTCATTCCCCCAAGGGAGCGTATTCTTTCGGCAACTGCATCTATTGATTCACCTATTGCAGTGTACTGTGATTCAAAGAACTTGTGCAGGTCATTGAATTGGAGGCCCGTGACGTTCCAGTGATAGTTTCTAGTCTTGGTATACAGCACGTACTGGTCTGCCAAAAGAGAGTTCAGAATTTGGTTTACGCCCTTCCTGTTGCTATCTGAAATTCCGATGTTAATTACCATGTTCCTAATGTATGATAACAAGATAAAAACATGATCCAAATTTCAAGAGCAGTTATGAAAAACTTGGGGAGTTTAGGCCGGAATGGTCTTTTTGGATTCTTGCCCACAGTTACCGCATACTACGACGGCGTCTGATTTTGATTCTTTCAAAATTTCGCCGCAATTTTCGCATCTCATTGTACAGTATGGTATGTCGTTACAGCATTTAGCGCTTGTGATACATTGATTCTTGTTCAAAAGCAAGTAAAACATAAAAAACAGAACACCGCATCAAAATCAGGCTATGACATTAGCCTTGGTCAAGTAGACCTAAACCGAGTCCGACTCTGATAATGTCTACCAAAGCAAAGGAGAAAATGGTAGACATGAAAATAATCGAATTGGCATTTTTGGCGCTAGGTGGAGTCGCAGGAACATTCCTAAGATACAAGATGATTTCAGCTCCGGTCTATCTTGGCGCACTGCAAGCTAACGTCCTGATGGTAAACGTGCTCGGCAGCTTCATCTTGGGTGCATTTGCAGTGATGTCGCAGCAGTGGAACGTTGACGGAAAATACGCACTACTGATTGCGTTTGGTTTTTGCGGATCACTTACCACAATGTCTGCAGTGGCATTTGACACGCATGGGCTGCTAAGCGATGCAAAATACGGGATGATGGCGCTAAATGCGGTGCTGAACCTGGGTTTGTCGGTGGCTGCAATATTTGGTGGAAGGGCGCTCTTTAACATAATACTTGGAAACAATCCAGTGTGACGCGCTAGCCTTCTTCTACTTGCTCGTCTGCATTTACGTCATCGTCGTAGCTTTCATCTAGGTATTCGGTTTCCTTTGAGGTTTTTCCCTTCTTTACATCGTTATAGTTTTCTAGGTATTCTGTCTCCTTTTGGGATTCTGACAATGCGTCGTGTTTGTGCGCCTAAGCAATAAGTGTGCGCTTGAAAATCACAGCAAAAAAAGATGAAGGAATTACTGCGCAAACGAGTCCAGTATCCGGTTGTCCTTTTCTTCTACTTTCTTATGCCTCTGTTGATTGTGTACTTCCAGTCCCTGCTGGGAAAAGAACATGATCTTACATTCATGGCAAATGCACGTCATGGATTGATTCCGGACAGATTCGATAAAACGGAACTGATTGAATTTCCATTCACCTAGAATTGATGATTGAAAGTTGGGGATTTGCACGTCCCAACTTCCAACCAAATGGGTAAACTACCCGAATGACTCCTCGGATTACACCAATACCACTCCAAACAATATAACGGGCGCGTAGAAATCATACTACGGAAAAAACTCGCGAAACTTAAGACCAACACCATAGATAGAATATAGTATTTGGTGACAGCTTCGCCTACCATACTATCGCATCACGGTTAGGTAAACCGTTGTGTGTTTAGTTTGCACACCCATACAATTCTGGCAAAATGGATTGAAAATTTTTAGTTGAAGATTGGGTTTTTTCAGAAATCAAAACGATTATCGTTTTCTCTTTCTTTGTCCTGGCTTGTTTTGTCCAGGGGTTCTGTGCAGTGTGAATCTCTTTTTAAAATTGCTCTTGTTTCTCAGGCTTGATGAAACGCTGATTTTTTTGCGGCCCTCGACTTTTGGTGTCTGGCCCCTAACTTTTCCGGCTTTAGTAATCGATCCGTGTGTTGGCATGTTTTAGGATGGCTTTTGTTTGGAATTTATGTGTTTACCAGTATTTTGCCTTGATTGTCTCAATTACCTTTTCGTGTTCTCGGCCCTTTTTTCTTGCATATCTTTCCATTGCGCCAAGTGGCACTCCTCCAAGTGATCTTGCAATCAAGTTAAAGAAGCTCTTCTGTGCAGAGCCGTGGCTTCCGGTCTTGGTCATGAATTTCTGGATTCCGTACTTGAAGTTGTGCTGCCAAGTCTTGTACATCACGCCAAGCTGAGCAGGATCCATCTCGTTTCCAATGTTAAAGAACTCTGATTTTTCCAGCAGTCCAATCGGTACAAACGTAAGCGGCGTCGCAGTAAACATTGCGTCTGGCTGCTCCCGTTCCAGTTCAGAGATTAATGATATTGTCTCCCACGAGTCCTCGGGGGTCTCATCGTTATCCAAGCCCATGATTAGCGTAAATGCCGGAACCCAGTAGTTCTCGTTTAGTGTTTTTACTCCCTCTTTTACCACCCAGTGCCATTCCTCCGGCTTGTATGGGGCAAGCTTCCTGTCTGCATATTTTCCAATCAGCCTGAGGCTTCCTGTCTCAAATCCGCACTGGATTCCAGTGAGGTTTGTCGGGCCGGATTTTATTATTTTAGATAGGTTTGGAATTAGTTTTTCGTCTGCAATTGCGCCAGCCAAGGTTCCGTGTGTCGGGTTTGTGTGGTATATTCCAGTTGACATTACCGCTGTGAATAATTCTTCTAGCGCCTCGCGGTTTGGCTCCATCTGCTTGTTTGTCCTAGGATCCATTCCGTAAACGAAGATGTCGTCGCTGTGAATCCACGCGTTTTTCAGTCCGCCCTTTTTGATGTTGACCTCGATTTCCTGCTTTACTTTTTCAGGCGAATAGTATCTCAAAGAGCGCAATGTAACGTCGCAGAACTTGCATCCGCGTCCGCATCCTCGCATCACCTCAATCATGCCGTGCATGCTTGGTTCCACGATGTTTGGTATGTCTTCTAGTTCAGGCCTGTCCCAGAAATTGACAAATCTTCCGTGGTATGTCTTGTCGTCGCGTTTGAATTCCTTTATGTCCACTTTGAAGTCTGCTTTCTTCCTAAACGGATCCATGTTGTCAAACTCGTTGTTAATCAGATAGTCAAAGAATCGTCCCGCGTGTCCGTCAATTTCCGGCGCAATTCCGCCAAGCTCACCTTCAAGTATTGCATACAGCCCATACTCCTCAATCTTTGCAGGATCATAGTTGTACTGCCATGTGCCAGACGCACCAGCTATGACTCGGGCCTTGCTTCCGTTCTTTTTCTTTGCCTCGTTAATTTTCATGTGAAGGTCTCTGTTGTAAAATTCGTCATACGACATTTGCTTTCTGCCATATGTGAAAGTCATAGTTACAGGTCCCATTCCAAGCGGGTCCATCTCGTATGTTCCCACCACCTCGGTCTCAGGTCCAATGAACTGGCCTACAAAGTCAGGGTGTGCGACAACTACGTCCTCGCGCTTGTAGCCGTCACGCAAAAGTCCCGCCTCTACTTTTCGCAGCCCGTATGGCGCATAGTTTGCAACTCCGTTTGTGTGAGGAATAGGTTTACAGATAAAGTCAAACAAGACCCGCGGCGTTACTTGGTTTTTTAGAATCTTGTACCAAAAGCTGTTCTTGTCACGGTTTGGGTCAATTGCAGGTGCGCAACCAAAGAATGTTGCAAGCGATATCCCACGATAGTTCGACATTAATGTTCGATCGGCTGTTAAAACGATCTTTGGGTGACCCATATCTCAATTAGCGATTCGATTTTCATTGATTTTAAACCTTTAGGTGCGATCAGGCATTGGATTGGTTACCTGGAATGATTCTACGAGTTTGGATTTAGTAGTTTTCCAGTATTCCCGCCTTGCTTCTGTGGGTGTGCCCGAATTCTCGGCTTTTTGCAAGAAACGCGCCGTCAAAGACAGTCCCGTCATGGCACACCAGTGTGTCATCCATGCAGCAGCTTCCGCACATCCCTATTCCGCACTTCATCATCCGCTCAAGGCTTGCCTCCACAAACGTGTTCTTTGCGTTTGCCATCTGCACCACCTTGTGCATCATTATTTCAGGGCCGCAGGTGTAGACCCCGTCAAACTTTGTATCAGAAATTAATTTCTCCATCACATCTGTGACAAACCCCTTCTGCCCGTACGAGCCGTCTTCTGTGCATGCAATTACCTGGTGTTTGTTTTTTGATAGGATCTTGTTTGCCACGTCCTCGAAGAACACCTCGTCTTTTGTCTTTGATCCCATCAGGATTATCACCTCGTTGTCAGGCCTTGCAAATTTTGCAAGCCTCATCAGCGGCACAAGCCCCGTCCCGCCTCCAACAAGTAGGATTTTGCCACCCTTTATGGTAAACGCGTTTCCGTATGGGCCGCGCACCCCAATCTGGCTTCCGACTTTGAGATCATACAGCGCAGTTGACGATGCGCCGCGCTTTCTAACTGTGAATGCGGCTTTTCCCTTTTCCTCCGTAACCATTACGCTCATCGGCAGCTCGTTTACTCCCGGAATCCACACCATTGCAAACTGGCCCGGCAAAACATTTGAGAGCGACTCGTCTGAGAAGACAAGCGTCCGCACAGTCGGCGTTTCGTCGATTATTTTTTCAATCACCCTAATTGATGAGCGGTTAGAAATTTCTTGCAAGCCCCACCATTTCCTGGATTTTTGAAAATCCCTTTCGCTTCATGTAATTTGCAATGCCGTCATTTACTTGTGAGAAGACATC
Source organism: uncultured Candidatus Nitrosotenuis sp. (assembly GCA_964449865.1). Classification (GTDB taxonomy): domain Archaea; phylum Thermoproteota; class Nitrososphaeria; order Nitrososphaerales; family Nitrosopumilaceae; genus Nitrosotenuis. Next base: position 385,259 of record CAYVBR010000011.1, on the reverse strand, counting down.
AATCCACCTGTCCCCCACTGCACTTCCAATCTGGACTGCAGACGCCCCAGCCAAAATGAATTCCACTGCGTCCTCCCAGGTAGATACGCCGCCGCATCCAATCACAGGGATGTCATACTTTGAGGAAATCTCGTAGACACACCTTACCGCAACTGGCTTTATCGCAGGGCCTGACAGCCCGCCAATCTTGTGGCTCAACAGCGGCCTTTGCGTCTCAACATCTATTCCCATTGCGCGAATCGTGTTGATTGCAGTTATGGCATCAGTCCCGCCATCCATTGCTGCCTTTACCGTATCAAGATAGTTCGTGGTGCCAAGGCCCACCTTGGAAATCACCGGCACATTTGTCATCGACTTTACCTTTCTCACTATTTTTGTGACAAGGTTAGGGTCGTCGCCCACCTCGAGTCCGACTTTTTCCACATGCGGGCACGACAGGTTCAGCTCGTACGCCACGACGTGCACGCCTTCAAACTGCTTTACCATAAACTCAAAGTCTTCCTCTATGGAGCCGACCAGACTCACAACGATTGGGACGGTCTTGTTTTGCGAGATCATTTTTGCAAAGTACGGAGCGCCAGGATTTGAGAGGCCGACTGCGTTGAGGTATCCGCCCTTTATCCCGACAATTGTGGGATTTGGGTAGCCCTCCCACGGCTCCTTTGAAAGCGACTTTGTTACCACGGCACCTGCGCCGCTCTGATAAATTCTAGAAAACACCTCAAGTGATATGCCAAGGATTCCCGACGCTAGCATTGTTGGGCGCTCAAGGCTCAACGTTCCTACCTTAGTGGAAAGATCAGGACTCACTTGATTGACTTTATTTTATTGTCTTATAATGGTTAATGCGCATAAGAAAATTTGGTACCTTTTTTAATGAGAAGATGAAAGAGTGCTCATGCATTTTGTCATGTTAACTGAGCTTGGCATTTTGGTTCTAGAAAATGAAAAGCCCGTAAAATCATTTCCGTTTGACAGCCCGGCAGCTGACTTTATCAAAATCAGGGCAGGCCAAATCGGCTCAAAGGCAATAATTGACTTTTTACGAAAATCAAATCTCGGAGTCGGCGTAAACGAGGAGCCGCTTTTGAAAATTCTCAAAAAAGAGGGAGTCGACTCGCAGCTGATGAGCGAGGCAGAAATTGAAAAGATCCAGTCATCAAAGCTTGCAATAATGATTGAAGCCGGCCTTGCAAAAAACCAGGGCGAACTCATGGCAAAATTGCGCGACTTTGCGCTGCAGCTATCGTCTGCAAAGGTAACGGAAATTTCCCAGAGTCCAGACTTGCACATCATCCAGGGAATAAAGGCGCAAGACGAAATCGACGTGATGATGAACGGTCTCTCATCAAGACTAAGAGAATGGTACGGATTGCACTTTCCAGAGCTTGACAATATCATAGACAGCATCAACGGGTACGCGCAGATAGTAATGGCAGGAAGAAGAGAGGACCTCTCAAAAAAAGTCTACGAGGACGCCGGATTTCCTGAAAACAAAGTGGAGATGCTGTCAGTAATCCAGGGAAAAAGCAGGGGCGGAGAGATATCCAAAGAAAACATGGTAATAGTCCAGGCAATCGCAAAACAAATCCTTGACATGACAAAGGTCAGAAAGGACATTGAGAATCACGTTGAAAACGAAATGAAGTCAATTGCTCCAAACTTGGGTGCAATACTTGGCACGGCGGTAGGTGCGCGAGTCCTTGCAAAGGCAGGAAGCCTCAAGAAACTTGCGTCGATGCCGGCAAGCACCATCCAGATAATGGGCGCAGAAAAGGCGCTCTTTAGAGCACTAAAGACTGGGACTGCACCGCCAAAGCACGGAATACTTTTCCAGCACCCAATAGTACACGCAGCCCCAAGATGGCAGCGAGGAAAGATGGCGCGCGCAATAGCTGCAAAGGCTGCAATCGCGGCAAGAGTTGACATGTACGGCGCAGGGCTCAACCAGACGCTGCTTGAGAAGCTAAACGTCCGAGTCACAGAAATCGGCGACAAGTACAAAGAGCCAGTCGAGAGACCGCCGCAGCAGTACCAGAGGTTTGACGACAGGCCAAGGGGCGGAGGCTACACGTCAAGAGGTCCGCGCAGAGAATACAGGGGCGGAGGCAGCGGCGGAAGGGACTACAGATCAGGTGGAGGCGACAGGGGAGGCCGAGACTTTAGGTCTGGAGGAAACAAGAGAAAGCGATTTGGTAGAAGAAAGTGAGTCCGTTTTTTGGCTCAAGTCTGAAGGTCAAAAAAGGCTGGCAACAATAAACTATGTTGAGGGAAACCAGGTTTACGGCGAAAAGCTGATCAAAAAAGGCGGAGACGAGTATAGAATTTGGGATCCGTTCCGAAGCAAGCTTGCGGCGGCACTGACAATAGGCCTTGACATTTTTCCAATAAAATCAGGAACCAAGGTCCTGTACCTTGGAGCATCCACTGGCACCACGGTGAGCCACATCTCCGACATTGTAGGATACAACGGGATTGTCTTTGCAGTGGAGCATGCAAGCAGGGTTGCGCGGGACTTTTTGGACAGGGTTGCAAGCTTTAGGCCAAACGTCGTGCCAATACTCCAGGACGCAAGGCAGCCAAAGAACTATTTTTCAATATTTGGAAAAGTTGATCTTGTATACGCAGACATTGCGCAGCCAGACCAGACGGAAATCACGATAACAAACTGCAAGATGTACCTAAAGGAGGGAGGGTACCTGTTCCTGGTGATAAAGACTCGCAGCATAGACGTAACTCGTGCACCGAGAAAAATAATCGAGGACGAGATAAAAAAACTGGAGCCAAACTTTACGTTCATACAAAACATCGACCTAGAGCCGTTTGACAAGGACCATGCGCTAGTCGTTGCAAAGTACCTTGGCAAGGACTAGCTGGACAAAATCAGTTTTACAGGAGCCCAGCTCTTGCGGACAAACGCAGGCATTTTCTGGTTTGCCAAAAACCAGTCCCTCACAAACTTGACTGTCCTACCGTCAGACGGATAGCCGCTCCCAATCGGATACAGATTGCCTATTTTTTCAATCGCCCTGTCCCGTGTCACCTTTGCCACAATGGATGCGGCAGAGACGACGACAAACTTGCTGTCTGCATGATGGTATGACTTTATTTTCCCGGTTTTGCTCATCTTTGTGATTTCCTTTCCAAACCTAGCAGGGTTTACGTCGCAAGAGTCAACGTATGATACGGATGCCCCGAGTTTTTTTATCACCTTTGCCATGTGTACGGCTTCCAGGTGGTTCAGCTGGTGCTTTGCGACAGAGTCGTCTATTGCCTTTGGCGTCGCCTTTGATATTGCGTAATCATCTACCAGATGGATTATTTTTTTGTAAAGGTACGCCCTTGCAGACGGAGACAGTTTTTTCGAGTCCTTGACCCCAAGTGCAGTAAGCTCGTCAACCTTTGATTTCTCAATCGAAACTCCTGCAACTACAAGAGGCCCAACCATGGAGCCCCGTCCTGCCTCGTCCACGCCGCAAACAAGCATGTTTGTGAGCTGATGCATTTGCATATTAAACAGTGCTGGGTTGAATTTGCTTTACAGACCAAGACGAAATTACTTGAAATTATTTGACACTGATAAGTTTATTCACATTTCTGTTGTTTTCAATTTGTGGTTTCTCTAATTCTTTTATTGATAATTGGAGTAGGTGCGTTAATTGGACTTATCCTAGTATTGATCCTAGTTGAAGAACATAGTGCACCTCCAGGTAAAATTTGGGTACAAAATACTGTGCATCTATGCGACATGCCAGACGAATTAAAAAATTGGTGGGCTATGCAATATCAGATGAACGAGACCGCCGCCAAATCGTTAAGTCCGATTGATTATCTCAAAACCAAAGGAGTAATTGTATATGACTCTAAAATGGAGTTTAAGAAAGAATTACAACAAATATGTGAAGGCTGCAGTTGTAGAACAGGTCAGATTAGCTCATATCTCATTTCACAAAACGACGTGCCAGAATTAGCAAAACTTGATTATCATTAAACCAACAGTAACTGACAAAAATCTGTAGCCTTAAAACCCAACTGAGTTGACATCAGAAATGATTACTAGAACTTTATAGGAGTAAAAACGACATCCTCTCAGTTGCAGATAGACACAGAAATAACAACCATAACGGAAGGCAGGACAAAAATTCTCGTGCCAAAGGCATCCATAGAGAGCAAGGTTCCGCCAATGGATGTTGCGTTTTTCAATCCTCGGGCAAAGCTTAGCCGGGATTTTTCAATCATCGCATATTCTGCGTTTATAAAAAAATTCCAGGGGCCAAAGACTTTTCTTGACTCCATGTCAGGCGTCGGTGCGCGAGGCCTGCGAGTCGCAAACGAGATAAAGGAAATAGAGCAGGTGTATGTCAACGACCTAAACCCAACCGCACTTGAGTTGGGAAAAAAATCTGCAGAACTAAACAACTTGCAAAACTATGCCGCGTCCGAAGAAGAGACGTGCAGGTTTCTCAGCTCTTTTTCAAGAAAGGGAATGCGCGCCGCAATTGTCGATATCGATCCGTTCGGGTCCCCGGTAAGGCATATTGACTGCGGCATCAGGGCAACTGTCCATGGCGGCATACTGTCTGTCACTGCAACTGACCTGCAGGTACTGCACGGGCTGTTCAATGACGCGTGCAGGAAAAAGTACTACGGCACACCAATCAAGACGCATTATGCAGACGAGATAGCAGTAAGGCTGATACTTGGATGCATCCACATGATTGCCGCAAGGCTTGACGTGGAGGCAACGCCTGTTTTTGTCGAAAACAACATGCACTATTACCGGGTCTATGTCAGGATCCTAAACAAGTCAGACACGCGCGACATCATGGGATTCATCTCGCACTGCAAGTCCTGCGGAAACAGGGAGATGGGAAAGGAGAAAAAAGAACTCTGCGGCATTTGCAACCAAAAAATGATATCTGCAGGCCCGCTCTGGGTTGGCAGCCTCTTTGAGAGGGAGTTTCTCAAAGACATGCTAGAAGACGCGCCAAACCACACGGTCGACAAGAAATGCGAAAAGACCATTGAGCGGTGCATCCTAGAATCAGAAATGCCCGGATGCTACTACACGCTAGATGAGCTTGCAGAGATGAGAAGAAAATCTCCCGCGTCACTTGAAAAGTCAATTGCCACACTGCAGAAAAACGGATACAAGTCAAGCCCGACTTCGTTTAACCCGACCGGATTTAGGACAGACTGCAAGATAGACAAGATACTTGAACTGTTCAGCTAGATTCCATATCCCAGGCAAATGTAATACATTTCGCTGCTAGGCTTTCTGCTTGCGTTTGGCTTTCTTAGCTGCACCTTTGCAAACTTTTTTTTCAGATAGTCGCGGAACTCTAGCGAGTATTCCCCGTCAAAGACCTTAAAGAGAGCGTTTCCCTTGTGGGTCAGGACCCTGTCCATTATTTTTGAGCACGAATAGTTTAGCGAAATCTGCTTTGCGTGATCCACAGACCAGTGTCCAGATACGTGCGGCGCAATGTCGCAAATGACTGCGTTTGCCTTTGTTCCAAGATATTCTAGCACCTCGTCTGCTACCGACTCGTCCTCAACTGAGCCCCGGATAAAATACGCGCCGGGCAGTTCTTCCATGTAGTCCATGTCGACTCCCACCACCTTGCCCTTGTTTCCCGCAAGCTTTACTGCCACCTGCGACCAGCCACCAGGGGCGCACCCCAGGTCCACAACGTAGAACCCGGGTCCGATTATTCGATAAGAGTTATTCAGCTCCAGCAGCTTGTATGTAGCCCTGCTTCGATACCCCTGCTCACGGGCTAGTTTTCTATAATGGTCTCGCTTTGCATCAATTGGTTTCATTATTCTTTCTTTTTCTTTGGTTTTGACAGTTCTGCGATTGTCCAGTCCTCAATCCAGCTGCACGTCCTTGGGCTCACCTCGCCTTCCAAGCTGCATTTTTGCTCGACTGGACATACAAGGCACGGGGCGTTCTCAATTGACTCGGTGCTGACAGGAGTCTTTTTGATTTTAAGCACATAGGTCCATCTTTTGTTTTCAAGAATCTTTTCTCTTGTGATGATTCCCATCCTTTCCAGCTTTAGCGCAAGTCGTGATCCATCCCTGCTTGTTAGTTTGAATTTCTTCCAAAGCTCGCTTTGGATAATACCGTTGTCATAATTTGTTAAAAACAGGCAAACGCGATTTGTCAGCTTTTCCATGTCGACTTTTTCAATTTGGAAGTTCTCAATTTCCTCATCTGTCAGCTGCTCCTCTAGTTCCTCGTCAAGTGTCTTTTCGGATTCTTCTTCCTCTGCCTTTTTTGATTTCTTGTCTTTTTTCTTTTCGTCCTTTGGCGCGGCCTTGTCTTCTTTGGACTTTTTGTCGTCCTTTGGTGCTTTCTTGTCCTCTTTTTTCTTTTCTTCCTTGGCAGCTGTCTTTTTAGATTTCTTGTCCTCTTTTGCCGGAGATTTTTTTTCTTCCTTTTTCTTGTCTACCTTAGATGGCAAGGTCTTGTCTTTTTTTGAAGGTTTGTCAGAGGGTTTTGTTTTTGCCATTTTTTATCACACAGATATAATGAATATTAGTGATTTTGTTTCAATATATAATATCGCTTCTAAAATCTAGTTTACAGTAATCTGCTTTTCAGTAGTTAGGAATTTGTTTCCGTCCTTGTCAAATAGCTGAGCGACAAGTGTGTATTTTCCCGGGTTGTCAATTTTTTCTGTAAAGTCTTCGTTTAGCGGCAGTGTTCCGCTTGTGCCATAGCACTGATCAAAGAAGGCGTGCTGGCCTACGGCCTTTTTCTCAGCAGACACGTCATACACGGTAAGGTACAAGTCGCCGCAGTCGTACGCAGGATCGTTTACAGATACCTGAGCAGATATGTTTTCAGATGCCGCGTAATCATCCTTGAGTCCGATTATCATTATGGAGCCAGAGCTGCTTTGAGTGACCCCGCCAGTTTCTGACTGGTCAGACAGGCCAAGGGAGAGAACCGCGCCCCCGTAAATGAAAGAAAATACAATTGGAATTACAAATGCTGCAATTGCAGTGCCGCGGAGTGCCAACGTTTTGTTGAAGGCACCTTTTGGCTTTATATCTATTTAGAAAATAGCCGCACAGAATAATGACGAATGAGTTAAATCGTTGCAAAGTCGATAGTCGCTAGATGAGGCTGCGAAAGTTCAGAGTGCGCGCGTACAGATGCATACATGATTCTGGAGAAATCAAAGTGGGAGACCTGGCGGCATTTGTCGGCAGAAACGAAAGCGGCAAGACCACAATTCTTCAAGCACTCACCCTACTGAACAAGGACGAGCGCGTGTCTGATCTTGACATGTGTGACGAGATGACGGAGGAGCTAAAATCAGAAATGATCCTAGTCGAGGGCCACTTTAATCTCATACCGTCAGAGACAAAACTTATCAAGGAAAAGTTTCCGCACATCCCAGACATTCTCACACTTAGAATTTTCAGGACAAACAAGATGCCGCGCGTCCAGTACGACTTTGGAGGCATCAAGCTCAGCGACGAGCAGAACAGGGCGCTCAACTCGTGGGAGAATTACACTGAGAAAATTCTTGACTTCATAGATACTATTCCAAATCACATTCGAATCCAGTTTGACACAAAGTTCTTCGAGGGCGCGCCGCCAAACAAGGAGACGTACATCCGCGAGATGACGGAGTTTAACAATAATTTGCAGATGCTTGCTGCAGACGAGCCGCTGATTTTGGCAGAGTGGGCCAAGTTTTACCACAATGCCGAAAAGACGTACGACGACTTGCTTGTCGGTACCACCGAGAAGACTGCACTTGAGAATTTCATCCTGGAGCACCTCCACCCAAGGTTTGTCTACTTTTCTGACTACAAGAAAATCTACGGCAACATAAATCTGGACGAGTACATAAAGGAGATAAAAAGACCAGAGGGCCTAGAGTACGCAGAAGAGTTTGACAAGGCTGAGACGGTAAAGAACCTGTTTTATCTGGCAGAGCTTGACACTGAGAAGCTAGAAGAGTACAAGAACAGCCCGCCAAAACTAATCAAGCTCCTAAACGCCGCAAGCAGGAGGCTGACAGACAGGCTCAACCCGGCATGGAAGGGCGACCCGATACACGTAGACTTGAGGTTCAACCCAGGAAACGTGATGAGTGTCGTGATATCAGACGTGCACAAGGACGGGACTGTCACAAACACTGGGCTTCTCAGCAGGAGGGCGGAGGGTTTCAAGTGGACGTTTTCATTTATAGTAAATTTCGCAGCAGAGACGCAAAAGGCTGAGCTAAAAGAGGCGATACTTCTTTTGGACGAGCCGGCAAGAAACCTGCACCCAGCGCAGCAGATGGGAATATCAGACCTGCTCAAAAATTTGGCAGGATCAAACCAGGTCCTGTACGCGACGCACTCGCCGTTTATGATATTTGACTACACGCCGGGAAACCTCCTGGTAGTTGAGCTAGACAAGAGAAGGCACCTAAGCAGAATCCATTACGACTACTGGAATGCGGACGACGCGACACTCATCCCAATTCTTTACGGGCTCTCGCGAGGTCTGGTGGAGTCCATAGTGGACAGGGAAATCGGCACAAACTCAAGGCCCGTCATAATCGTAGAGACGATGTCAGACGCAATGTACCTAAATGCGTTTGACAAATTCCTAGAGGATCCAAACATCTCAATGAACCCGCTAAACGTGGTTGCGGCATTTAGCAAAAACTCCGTGCTGCCGCTTGCAATATTTTACAGAAACCACGGGCACAACGTATCTGTGATACTTGACAATACCATAGAGTCAAAAAAGATTGCAGAGTACCTCAAGGCAAACGAGTTTACTGACTTGCAGATAATCTACCTAGAGCAGGGAGGAAAGCAGATAGAGTCAATGGAGGACCTAATTGTCCCAGACGACTATCTGCACGCAGTCAACCAGACATACGAGATAAAGCTAAGAAAGGAAGGCTACAGGAATCTGTCAAAAGAGGACGTCACGTCCAAGAACAAAAAGGGGATAATCGAGGACTTGCACGCAGTCTGGGCAGAGCACCGAGACGACGGCTGGAACGAGTTTGACGTGGAGGAGATATCTAGGTACATTTGCGAAAAAATCGCCCTAAAGGAGGCGGATTTTCTCACAGACAAGACAAAGGACCAGTTCAGGGCACTATTCAGGCTAATTGCAGAGCGAATAAGACAGCAGCAAAACATCACTGCTCAGGTAGGTCTTACCAAGTTCCAGAAAAGCAAGCCCAAATAGTGCTTAAAGTATTTTACTCATGAATAATCCCAAACTAACAAAAGGATTAGTAAATAATGCTAATAGAAATAAAGTGAGTTGGAAATGAATCGCGTAAATTTTGTCATTTGTAGTGTCATAGTATCTGTTTTATTTTCCGGGATAATTCTAAGTAGTGCGTTTGCAGACACCCCTGCCAAGAGCACCAATTTTGAAAAGACCACAATAATCGAATTTGAGAACAACGGCGACGTCCAGATAAAGACAGTAAAGATGTGGCTTGGCCAGGACAGCGGCACCTTCAAGTCCTTCAAGACGGAAAGCGGCTGGATTGGCACCAAGACCCCGCAGGGACTGATAATATTTTCCACAGAAAACCCTGTAAGCAAGGGCGAGTCAGTAAAGTTCGGAATAAGAACAGAGGTTGCAAGCCCCGGGATAAACTGGAAAACAATTGACGCAAGCGGCAACGACATTTCCATCGGAAAGGCGATGCCAAATGCAGAGCAGCCAGAAGAGGTAGTGACGCCAGTCAACACACCAGTGACGCAGCCAGATACAAAAGTAGCAACTAAAAATTTCGACAGCGCGACATTTAGAATAATTCCTGAAAAGCCAAAGAACGGCGATAACATCAGAGTAGTCGGCGACGGCTTTCCTCCAAACAAGCAGATCAACTTTTACATCGACAACGAGATAATAGACGACTTTATGACAGACAATTCCGGCCACCTGCTAGGAAAGGCCAAGATTCCAATAAACAAACTAGACAGAGTCGAATTCTCACTTGCAGATGCAGACGGCAACAAAAAGACAATCAGCATCAGAATTGACTTTGTCGAGAGCCAGCCAGTTAGCCCCAAGGAAAAACACATCACGGTAAAAGAATTCCCAGAGATAGTCCAGCCAGGCCAGACAGTCACGGCGTCAGGCACTGGAAAACCAGGAAGCACGCTTACAATCACGGCAAAGGATCCCGCCGGCGTCAAGATTTACGAGGTCGCAGTGCCAGTTGACACGCAAGGAAACTGGTCCCATGAGACCACCATACCGCCGGATGCAGGAATCGGTTCAAGACAGATAGAGGTAAGCGATGGTTCTGAGACAATAACAAAAACAATCAGCATAACAAATCTAAGTTCAGTAGACGTCAAGTCATCTACCAGCCAGTATACACCTGGGGACAAGATGATGTTTAATGCAACTGCGGCAGCAGGCAAGCCGCTTGAAATAGTGATAAAGGATCCCATCGGCAAGGAAATATTTTCCGACATCATACAAGTTGGCGATTCGGGATTTGTCACGTTTGAATTTGCAACAGACGCATCATCTACAAAGGGCACATACATAGTTCTTGTAGCTCAGGGAGACAGCACGGATGTTGCACGAATAGGACTGGGCGAGCCGCCCGGCGAGAGCATCGTTGCAAAGTTTGACAAGCTCAACTATTCCACAAGCGACAAGGCAAAGATGACAATCCAGGGGCCTGCGGGAGTAAACGTTTCAGTGCTAATCTTGGATCCCTCAGACAAGGTAAAGGTGACAGACACTGCGACACTTGGACTTGATGGCAGAAAAGTTTACGAGATTGACTTGGCCACATACAAGTCCGGCGTTTATTCTGCAGTGCTAAAGTACAAAAAATCCCAGGACGTCGAAGTGTTCACAGTCGGCTTGCAGCTAGGCGCAGCAGGCGAAATAAAGATGCAGTCAACAAAGCAGGAATACCAGCAGGGTAATGCGATACTTGTTTTGGGCTCTGCAAAGCCAAACTCGCTGCTGAATTTGAAATTCAGCGACCCAAGCGGCGCCGTAATAAGGCACAAGGACGTCTTTACCGACAAGAACGGCAAGTTCACGGACTCTTCATTTAGGGTTCCAGCGGACGGGGCAAAGGGAACGTGGACAGTCAGGGCAGAAAGCGGCGCAAACTATGCAGACGTAAAGATCAGCGTTGCAGGCACTGCAACTGAAGGGTTCACAGTCAGCATTGACAAGGCAACATACAAGCCAAAAGACATGGTCAAAATAACCGGCACCGGCGGCGGAAAATCCCAGTCAGTCGTGGTTACAATTTACGATTCAGCCAACAAAAAGATAACTGATCTTAACACGTTTACGACCAGCGAGGGCATATTCAAGCTGGACTGGATCATACCAATAGACACCATACTTGGAGACTACAAGCTGTCTGCAAAGACCGGAAGCCAGACTGCGGAGACGACTCTGTCCATACAGTAAGATCGAGAAACGTTTTTTATTACTCTGCACTCGGGTAATCGATATGAATCTAAAAAACATAATCGAAGAATACCCGAATTTTCCAAAAAAAGGAATACTGTTCCGCGACATCAGCCCGATTCTGGGAAATCCAGCGGCACTTTCCCACGTGGTTGACGAGTTTGCAAAACTATTCCATACAAACGACGTGGACGTTCTTGCAGGTATCGAGTCCAGGGGATTCCCGCTTGCATGCGCCCTGAGCCTAAGATACAACAGGGGCATGATGATGATAAGAAAGCAGGGAAAGCTTCCAGGTGCCACGGTCAAAAAGGCATACGACATAGAGTACGGCCAGGCGACAATGGAGATACAAAAAAACGCCGTCAAGAAGGGACAGCGAGTCCTGATCTGTGACGACTTGCTTGCAACAGGGGGCACTGCAAAGGCGGCAGCAGACCTGGTTGAAAAAATCGGCGGCAAGGTGGCAGGATTTGCATTCATGGTGGAACTTACTGATCTTAACGGGATGAAAAAGCTAACAAAATACAGATGCGAGTCGCTGGTGAAATACTAGTGGAGCAAGCAGAGATAGGGATTTTCGGCGGGACGGGAATCTACGATTCGGGCCTCCTAAAGGAAGTAAAAGAAATCACAGTAGACACGCCGTACGGCAAGACGTCAGACTCCATCACAGTCGGCGTATTTGAGGGAAGAAAAATCGCATTCATGCCAAGACACGGCAGAAAGCACACCATCCCCCCGCACTTGATAAACTACAGGGCAAACATCTGGGCCTTTAAGGAGATGGGAATTACAAGAATAATTGCGCCGTCCGCAGTAGGAAGCCTCAAGGAGGAGCACGCTCCTGGCGACTTTGTTCTGCCGACCCAGTTTATCGACTTTACAAAGTCACGAAAGCTTTCATTTTCAGAAGAGGGAAGGGTGATACACATCTCCGTTGCAGACCCGTTCTGCCCCGAGCTCCAATCTGCAATACTGAGGGCGGCTGACGCGCAAAAGATTCCAGTCCACAGGGACTGCACGTACGTGTGCATAGAGGGGCCAAGATTCTCGACAAAGGCCGAGTCCAAGTTCTACCGCTCGATGGGCGCAGACATCATCGGCATGACGCTTGTCCCAGAGTGCCAGCTGGCGCGGGAGGCCCAGATTTGCTATGCATCGATTTCAACTGTGACAGACTATGACGTGTGGGCAGAAAAGCCAGTCACTGCAAAAGAGGTTCTCGAGACACTGTCAAAGAACGTCGCAAACACGAAAAAGATTCTCACGTCAATTCCAAAAGAGATACCACACACAAGAGGATGCTCCTGTGCAAGGGCGCTAGAGGAAGCAGAGTTCTAGTCGTCCACAAAGGACTCTTTGTCAAGTCCCTCCGGCAGAGTAAGGTTTCCCTGAATCAGGCTTTTTTGCAGCTCGTCAATTATCTCGTTTACGTCAAGGCCCATTCCCTTGAGCTCCTTTTCTGTAGATTTTGTCAGCTTTGCCCCGATGTTGTGGCCGCCAATTCTTCCAAAGGCAATTGCCGTAAACGGAAAAACTTTTTCTGAAACTGTAAAGGTGCCGGTGATTTTTGCCGCCATCTGGGTTCCGTTGAGACTTTTGATGTTAACTGAAAGATCCAACTTAGATCTCGATTGCTTTGTTGACGTGATCATCTATTAGAAAACTTGCATACTCCGGGTTATCGACCTTGTAGTTCTTAACTGGAATCTCCACTACCTTGTCGTCGGGATTCTCCACCTTTACGGTGCCGTCCTTTTTCAGCCTCACTAGATTCCACCTCTCCTTTCCCTTGAAGAGTTTTCTTACCAGGACTGCCCACTTTTCGTCAGCGTCGATTTTTGGCATTCCCACATAGTCTGAGATCGATTCTATTCCAAGCTGCTTTTCCTCGCAGAATTTCTTTTTGCATATTGCGCATCTCCATGTATCTACCGAGCCGATTGTTCTCTCATCAATGTTGATGTTTGTCACCCCAAGGTACACTATCTGGTGTTTGCAGGTTTCAGTGTCAACGCTCATTATTTTTCACCTTACAAATGTACTATTTAGTCCTAGTCCTTGCATAGTCGTACGGCCTCTCAAGTGCGACCCCGATGTTGTCAACTATGAGATTTTTTTTAAACTCGATGTGTTCGCGCGAGCACATTTTCCTGTACATGTTTACCGCAGTAAACCTCGGGTGCATTGCCTCAAAGTTGGTCTTTGACATCTCGATAAAGCCGCCAAGAATCACAAGGCTCTGGGCCACGGTAAGCGCGTCGTCATACGGGATCCCAAGCTCGGAGGCAATCTGCGATACCTCCATTCTTCCCTTTGTTGTGACAAGCAAGAACGCCTTTGCCTCAATCGGGTTTAGCTGGATTTCGTTTATCAGATCGCTTTCTATCTTGCTGAGGCTCATCAGGGATGATATGCGATTTCTATAATTAAATGTGAACTAGGCCTGCTTTGGCTTGAATAGCTTTTTTGCAAGCTTGAGCGAGAATCCCATCCCGATAAAGTGTACGACTACCCCGATTACAAGTGCGATGTACTTGTTTCCCGTGACAAGCCAGCTTACGAAAAACGCTATCAGCGACGGAACTGTAATTATGAGTCCGATTAGCGAGCCCTTGAGAAAAATTTCCTTTGTCGGTCGGGACGGGCCTTGTTTATCCAATGAATCGCTTGAATTTGGGCGATAATAAAAAGCATCGATGCTTTATATTTTGGAAGGTAAGAACTCAGGTGAATTGGCAAGCTACCGCAGAACCTACCCCAACGGACAATCTCTGAATTTCATCATTCCAATTATGCTGATCTTGTTTCTCGGCATAGTGTACATGATGTCGATGCGATACGGCCAGGGCTCTGTCAGCTTCATCCTGGTAGGGATTGCAGCTGCGACCATGGTTTACTGGGGATGGGTGATCAAAAAGATGACAAAGCAGGACAAGCCAAAATACACTGCGCGCGATACGGAAAGCAAGAACTGGGTCTACGATTTGATCAAGGGCGAGGCAGAAATCGTCTTTGTCGCAGAGGTGCCAGGACCTGACGACAAGATAACAGTCAGGTTTGTCGACGGCATACTGTACGTGAGGGGCGCAGGAGGATTCTCAAAAGAGATACCAATCGACGGCGCATCAGACATGCAGATACAGGACTTCAAGTACAGAAACGGAGTCCTCACACTAAGAATAAGAAAGGCTACAGACTCTTAGAGAGTTCCAGCTTTTGCGGAAGATACTTGTCAGTAATGTTTGTCAGGCCGTACTTTGAGAATGCTTCAAGTTCCGCCTTTCGTTTTATTTTCAGAAATATTTCTAGCTCTGTCTTCCAGATTCCCTCCTGGTATCTTGGATCCTTTTGCAAATCGTAAATTCTCTTGATGTCAGACTCTGTCATCGGTATGGTCGGAAGCTTGAACTTTTCAATGTCAGACGCCCATACCCCCATCCACTTTGCGTCAGGAACCGTCAGCTCGCGAAGGTGCGCCGCGTTTGCAGAGCCGGATTTTATTACCATTGCAATGTGCTCCCCGTACACGTCCCCGTCAGTCAGAATTACGACTGGCAGTTTCATCTGCTCGTGGAGTCGCTTTAGCAAGTACCTTGTCGCGCGCGGTGCCTGACCTGCAGTGTCAACGATTATTGCCTTGAATTTCTTGTCCACCTTTTCCTCGATGAACCTTGTGAAAAGTCCGCCCTTCTCTATGGCAATTACAAGCTCTGCGCTGGTGTCAACCAGTTCTGCGCTGCTAAGGCTTGGCCCAATCAGGTATCCGTCAGGATGGTTAGACAGGTTTGTTCTCTTTCCCTCGTATCCAGGAACTGTATACTCGATTGTGAGATCCCCAAAGATGCTGCTTCGCTCTTCTGGGAATATGTGAAAGTCCTCCCGGGGCCTCGCAAGCACTGCCTCCAGGTCAACTATGATATTGTCAGATTCTGGCTGGTCCTCAAACTCCACCTCGAATGCCTGCGATGAATAGTAAACGTCTCTAAGCGTTGATGATTTTTTTTCGTGCACGAGCCTGTTTGCAAAAAACGCAAGCCACATCAGCTGCGTAAATGATCTAAGCTGCGACATGTTGCGCGAGCTCCTGAGTCCTGCGGCGTTTCCAAGCACGTACTGGCGCAGTTTTTTGTCATATACGATGTTGCTAACTGATCTGCTCGGCACTGAGAACTGCGGGAACTTGCCCTTGTCAAGATCGTTGTACACCTGCGCGCCCTGGAGCTTTAGCAAGTCCAGTAGCGCGTCTCTTTTCTCCGTTGCCACCTTGGCTGCCTTATTGCTCTTCGACTTGGACATTGTTTAGATCCTTTATGACTTTCTTGTAGTCTGGCTCTTTATTCTTACCTGCCAGCTCTGTTGAGAATTGCGCGATTAGTGGAAGATACTTCAGATACAGGTTTGCCCTCTTTTTCTCTATCTCTGCAAGGCCACGCTTTGACATGTATGACGCAAGCTTCCTTGAGAGGTACTGCAGTGCAAGTCGGATTTCTTTTTCAATTTCTTCCCTGTCTGCCACGTTTTCTTTTCCGACTGTCTTGTACGGGATCCTAGTGGAGCAGATGTGGCTTACTATAACTACGGGTGACTCGTTTTTCACCTTGTACCTGTTCCAGTCAGTTTCGTTTACCACCTTTAGTACCACGTCGCTTCCCTCGTCGTACAGCAGCGGGATTCTGTTTGCAAATCTGTATACTGTCATTTTTCCTGCAGGAATGTTTCCTCCGTACGCAATCCCCATTTCGACTACGAATGGAAATCCGGAATACGCAGACGCGCTTCGCTGGTACACCTCCAAAAAGTCAGGCTTGAAGAACTGGCTCATTCCCTTTCGTAGCGGTTCCTCGCCTAGCGGGGCCAGGCAGCTTGGGTCGGGAGTCAAAAAGTCCTCGTACTTTTGCAGCGAGTCGCTGAGCTGGACCAGTTCCTCGTTTGTAAAGGAGCCGATTCTTTTTTCCGCCTTGAGGTTTGCAAACTCTGCAAACTTGATTGCAGTTGCCTGCCCGATTCTCTGGAATCGTTTTGTGAGAAACGTAACTAGGCTGTCGCCTTGGACAGTATTTGCCAGCTGCTTGTAATAGTTGCTTGACTTGGGCATGTCGACTGTCACCAGCTTCGAGTCCCCAAAGTCATAGTAAGTGAGGCGCTTGTGCACCAAGTCGATGTCCTCGAGCCTGATTTTCATTATCTTCTCAAAGTCCATGTTCAAAAACGACATCACGGACACTATCACCCGGACAGGCCTTGATAGCGACGACCACTTTTTTTCCGCCCTTGCCATTATCCCCTCAAAGTTGAGATTCTTTTTTGATAAACCTAATTCCTTTTTGACTTTTTCAATCATCGCATTATCCAGTACTGGCACCTGGTAGTGTGTGTCTGCAATCATTCGCCTGATGGTTTCAACGTCCACTCCGTGAGGGTGGGGCCTGATGATGGTGGGGGCAGGGGGCATGGTGTCCACGATTCTCTTGTACTGGAACTTCTCGCCCTTTGGATCATCAAACGTTATGGTCGCATACGGAGTGATAAGCGAGGTCTGGTAAACATAATCGCGGATTTTTGATCCTGCCTTGGAGTAGTCGCCGTCAAGCGTGATGCTGACGTTTAGTCCCTTTTTGTTGGTGTCCTCCTTTGTGTGCTTCATTATGACTGGCTTGTTTTTTTGTATGTCAAGCATCATCTCGTATTTGTGCAGCACCTTGCCGTCAACTGAGCTTGATACTGTAACTGGCTTGTTTGTCGTAATCTGACCATACAGGATTGCCATCGTTGCGCCAAGCCCGAACATTCCCCTTGCCTGCTTTAGTCCAAACTTTGAGCCATAAAGTACGGTTCCAAACGCAAGCGGTATCTGGTTGGAGTCCATTCCAGGCCCGTTGTCCTTTACTGTCAGGATGTACGGCTTTGGGTCCGGCTTTTCGGGGTCGACTGCCTTGATGTAAAGATGAATGTCAGGCAAAATTCCCTGCTGGTCGCACGCGTCAAGCCCGTTTTCTACAAACTCCCTTACCGCAGTGTATAGCGACCTGGTCGGGTTGCTAAATCCTGCAAGGTCCCTGTTTCTGTAGAAAAATTCGCTTGGCGAAATCTGATTGAATACTTCTTTAGACATCTTTGTTTTCCCACAATTGCATTCGGTCCATCTTTTGCCTCCTACGGTCTGCCTCCAATTTGCCATACACCACGCCGTGTCTGCTTCCGTTTGATATGGAAGTGACTGCAGCTATTGCCATCTTGATCTGGTGCGGCTCTCCAATTATTGAAACGGTCTTTCCATAAACTGAGATATTTGTGTTAGTGAGATTTTCCATGTTAGTCCTTGCTCTACCTCCCTCTCCAATTATTCTTCCTTTTATCCTTTCAATTTGCTGCGGGGACTTTCCTGCAAAGTCTCTAAGATCTATTACATGCAACAGGTATTCTCCGCCCATCAGCTTCATCGCGTTTTGCGGCGAGAATCCGCGGCCTATTGCAGATATCACCTCCATTGCCTTAAACGGCTGCATGTCCTCGACGTTTCCCTCTGTCATGATTTCAATTTCTCCTGATTCGCCGTCTATGTTTAATTTAACAGAACAGCTTTTTTCAATCTCCTGTTTTACTTTTCCAGACTTGCCAATTAGCGCACCTACCCGGTCCACCGGAATTCTAACTATTTTCTCAAAGCTCATGATATTATTTCAGAGAGAACGTCTGCTGGGTTTTTCACTGTCAATCCTCGCTTTGCAAAGAAATAAGTCATATTTTTAATGTCTCTTTCGAGAAAGTTTTGAGCGTTGGGATGCTGTATGTCAACTGCCGATCCGAGATCAAACAAAACAAGCCCAGAATCGGTCTTTAGGACGTTGTACTCTGAGAAATCGCCATGCACAAGCCTTGCGTCCTGGTACAGTTTTGTCATTATTTCAATTGCCTGGGCATAGTCTGACTCTGTGATTTCAGTCTCGTGCAGAGTTGGCGACGGGACTCCGTTTTTTCCCACAAACTCCATTGCAAGCACGTTCTTTGAGACATGGATGGTCCTAGGTACAGGTATGCCGTGCTTGGCACACTGGCGCAGGTTTCGGTATTCCTTTTTTGCCCACAGGTACACCATGTTTCTAGTCCCGCTCTTTAGGCGCGTAAAGCGCGGATCCCCAACGATGTACATTGCGCGCTTTTTGAAACTGACAGTAGATATCAGGTACACCTTGAGTGCCACGTCTGTTCCGTCAGGTGCCACTGCCCAGAACAAAACGGATTCCTTTCCTGCCTTTACAATTCCGTTTACGTACGAGATGATTTTTGCGTTTATCATCTCATACATGGTAAACATCGTAGTCTTGTCAAGCACCTGGTTTTCGACCTTGTTGCTGTCAAATCCGTTCTCCAGCACCTTGCGCTTTTTTGCAAAAATCTTTTCGAACTTTGCTAGGCTGTCGTCGCTGCTTTCAAACTTTTCCAGCTCAGGATCAGTGTTGTCAAAATCGTCAATGTCAATATCGTCAGAAGACATGTTATGTTACGGTATGATTTGGAACTGGCTAGAAATCTTTTGGAAGATGATCATTGTTCTTTAACCATTCAACTTGCGACAAGGTAAACCTCCACGTGATGTCGCCCCTGTCGTCCTGCTTGAAATCCCAAGGAGCAATAATTACAACGTCGTTGTCACGAATCCAAATTCTTCGTTTCAGTTTTCCCCTGATTCTTCCACGTCTTGTTTTTCCGTCGGTGCATTTTACTAAAACCTGATCACTGCCCAAGAGCTTTATCACTCTGCCCAAAAGTTCACCTTGCTGCGGCAGCTGAATGTCTTTTAGCTCACTTTCGTTGAGTACCTTTCTCTTTCCCAATGCTTAGGTGGATGAATTTTTGTATATAATCGTGGTGTTTACATTTTGAAAACAATCAGAAATGGAACTCCGTCAATTTCTTTTACACCTTGTCTTGTTCCAACTTTCAGATTTATCGACATCTCAATTGTTTGCTTACCTGCCATGTTAAGTATCGAGCAGCTTTTCATCAGGTCCTCTGCCTCGCTCCTGCCAATCACCCTCTGCCCATAGTAGCTTTTGCTGATGTTCATAACAAAGTCGTCTTTTTTCAGAGTCCTGCCCACCAGGTCCTCATCGCAGATGTTGAGCATCATGTTGCCCTGGTAATTTGTAGTGCGAATTGAAAATTGCATTTATGCATATTTGCCTTTGAGTGAGGACTTTGCGCCGCATGCCTCGCAGACCAGAAACGAAATCCTGTTTTCCTTTTCTATTCTAGTGTCCGGGCTCTTGCAGGTCGGGCATTCAAGGTAATCCTTTACGTAAATTTGAAACAAGTTTACAAAGTCATGCGGGTCGCGCCTTCCAACGAAGATTGCCTTTTCCCCGCTTCGCTCAGACGGCGTTGCAAATTCTTTTGACAGGTACTGGAGAAACTTGTCAGGGTCGCGTCGAAGGATTTTCGGAAAGTCCAAAAAGTTTCTCAAGATTGTTCTTTGCCCCTCCCACACCACATCTGGCGCCGGAAGCTCGAATCTCTCAGTGTCAGGAGTTTTCTTTTCCGATATCTTGTCCTGAATTCTCTTTAGGAGTTTCTCATAGTCAGTTTTTGCCAACGATCCAATATGGCATATGATGCCTATATGAGTTTAAGTTAAAAAGAAGGATGTGGTCTTTTGCTTTTCTATTCCATCTTACCGATTCGAAAAACGTTAGTTCCACATTTTGGACATGTGCCTTTTACAGCTGGTCGTCCGTTCTTGAGCTTTGTTTCTTTAGGATTCTTGATGTCCCTTTTTGCTCTACATTTGACGCAGTAAGCTTGAACCATTGTGAGCAAACTAGGCTGTGCGTGTATTTAGAAAGAGCCTGTAAAAATTATTTAACTATACGATTAGACGTGACTGAATTTATTTCAGCCAAAGTTTCATTTGTTATATAGTAGTGGGGCATTTTGGGCAAATTATCGTGGTTCGGATCGTAAAAAAAAGGCCCAGAGCCAGAAAATCGCCTTTTTGCCAATTCCACTTGCATTATAAACAACAATTTCAGAACCAAGTCAAGTTGAGACAAAGAAAAGGCATCATCATCACAATGATAATACTTGCAGCAGTTACGGCTGGAAGCTTTACAATTTGGGTAATGCCGCAAGGAACCCAGACAAAATTCGTAGTCTCAGACGCCAAGGACAACTTGGACGGAATCATAGAGCAGCAAAAGACAGTCTCGGACACGATGGCAGAAGAATACGCAAGAATGCAAAGCGGCGAGATAACGCCGGATAACTACATCAGCATAGCTCAGATTTCATCATCGCAGGTAAACTCTTTCATCATCAGCATAGTCCAAAGCGACGTCCCAGAGCAGTGGCGCGGAAGCTATTCGGCATACATGGATTCTTTGCGGGCGTACAATGCATACCTGCAGGAGACAATAGTAGTGGCAAACAAGCTAAAGGAGAATCCGGCAGCAGATGTAACTGAGGACGAGGCAAAGATAGATGCCATTCTAAGTGACGTGGCCTCGATGGCAGATGCGTCACAGAAAGCAAGGCCATAGTCCACGGCTGAATTCCTAAATCTAATAATTTCAAAGGTTGGGAATGGTTAATAGGGAATTTAGTGCACCATACAGGTATTGTCCCTAAAAGATAGCAAGCTTGAGAAAAATCTTGAAAACCTCACGACAAGCAGGCTGCTAGTAATTTGCGTTGACAGGGACGACGATGTCGGAGAAAAGGCAGGCGTTGCAACACCAGTGGTAGGACGAAACGCCTGCATCGAGGCTGCACAAAAGCTTGCCCTGGAGGATCCAGAGGATGCGGATGCAAATTCCATCTTCTATGCAATCAAGACATACGAGGATCTGGCAAGAAAGGGATACCAGGCAGAGGTCATAGTAGTGGCAGGGGTGGGTGACAGGGGCGTACAGGCAGACGAGAAAATTGTCCGCGAGGTAAAGTCGGTGCTTGAAAGATTTTCAGCAAACGGCGCAGTCATCGTATCTGACGGCGAGGACGACGAGTCGGTAATTCCAATCATACAAAATGTAATTCCAATTGTTTCAGTGCAGCGGTGTGTGATGAAGGTCAGCAGGAGCGTCGAGTACTCCTATGCAGTCTTTGGCAAATACCTAAAGATGATCGCATACGACTCGAAATATTCAAAGTTCTTTTTGGGAGTCCCGGGAATTCTTTTGCTTATCGGCGGAATCGGGACAATATTTGGATACACCCAGCAAATCTTTGCAGTGTTGATAAGCATCTTGGGCGGAGCATTTTTGATAAGAGCGTTTGACGTAGACAGGGCATGGGCATCGTGGGCAAAGCCTACGCCGGCAGGACTGATCAGGGCATTTACAACTGTGACAGGTGCGATAATCATTTTGGCGTCCATATTGTCCGGATTTTCCACGATTCACACAAACATACTTGATCCAAAGATCCTAGACTCGAATATTCCAAACATATTTGCAGACAGAGAGACACTGGGCCAGTTCATTGTCGGCGCGCTGCCATTTTTGTGGATGGGAATCGGCTCCATATTTGGAGGAATCCTGCTCAGCAACTGGCTCAAGGGAAGCCTCAGAAAGATCACAGACGTACTGAGGCTGATTGTCCTAGTGTCCCTGTATCCTACGATATACCAGTTCACGAATCTTTTGATATACGACGAGAGCTCGTTTACGCTGATTCCGCCGTTCTTTGCAGGGCTGGCAATAACTCTAGTCTCTGCCACGGTACTGTTCCGCAAGTACAGGAAAAAGCGCGGCGGCGAAGTCCTGACAGAATGATCTAAAGATCATTACTTTTTTTCAAACGACCTAAATATCGCCCGAATTACCCTCGTTTGATCTAGGGATGAACGGAATAAAAGAAACGACGCTTTACCTTTCAGGATTTTACAAGTTATACGCAAAGAGGCTGGAAAGCGAGATCAAAAAGGAGCCAATCCCAAACCACATCGCAGTCATTTTGGACGGGAACCGGAGGTGGGCAAAAAGGGCACTTGCCGCGTCGGAGAAAGGCCACACCAGGGGCGCAGACGCAGTCGAAAATCTCCTTGACTGGTGCGAGGAGCTAGACATCAAGATAATCACGCTGTACGTTTTGTCAACTGAGAACCTGGACAGAAAGGACGACGAGATAGAGTACCTCTTCCAGCTGATACACCAGAGGCTGGAAAAATTATACAATGATCCCCGAATCCACAAAAACAAAATGCGTGTAAAGGCAATGGGCAGAACAGAGCTGCTGCCGGATTTCATCAACGATGTGCTGGTAAGACTTGATGACGCGACCAAGAACTACGACAAGCATTATCTGAACATAGCTATCGCGTACGGAGGACAAAACGAGATGGTGGACGCAATCAGAAAGATTGGCGCGCAAATCAAAGACGGGAACCTCCAGGTTTCAGACATTGACAAAAAGGTGATAGAGGAAAATCTCTACACCGCGCATTTGCCCCAGTCGGCACCTGATCTAATACTTAGGACATCTGGCGAGCAGAGGCTGAGCGGGTTTTTGCTGTGGCAGAGCGCGTACAGCGAGCTGATATTTTTGGACATCCTGTGGCCGGAGTTTAGAAAAATTGATCTCATGCGAGCAATTAGAATTTTTCAAAAGAGAAATAGGAGAGTCGGGAGGTAAATCCATGGTCGACGAAAGATCCGCAGGAATCGTGCTTTTCAGGGAGGATTCAGGCAAAAAGCTCTTCTTGCTTCTCCACTACCCTTCGGGCCACTGGGACTTTATCAAGGGAAGAATAGAAAAGGACGAGACCCCAAGGCAGGCAGCCATCAGGGAGGCAAGCGAGGAAACAGGAATTACAGACATCGAGTTTATCGACGGTTTTGAGGAAAAAATACAGTACAGCTACCAGTACAGCGGAAAGGCGGTAAGAAAGGAGGTCATATTCTTTTTGGCGCGCACCAGTACAAAGGACGTGAAAATTTCTCACGAGCATTTGGACTACATCTGGCTTGAGTTTGACGATGCGCGCAAAAAGACAACTTACCAGAACGCAAAGAACTTGCTGGAAAAATCAAAGGCACTAGCGTTTAGCTAAGTCAAAGAGCGACAGGGCAGTCTCTTTTGGATTTTCGGAATTCAGAATTGTGCGCCCGACTATCAGATAGTCAGAGCCGGCATGGATTGTCTTTTGTATGTCACCCCCCTGGGTACCTATCCCCGGAGAGTAGATGTTTACTTTTCCCTTGCTTTTTTTCTTGCAAAAAGACACTATGTCAGGAAACGTTGCGCCGACAATTATTCCGTCTGCGCCAAGCGATGTTGCCCATTCCAGGAACAGATGGTACAGGACCGTCTTTCTTGACTTTAGCTGCACCTGCAACTCGTATGTCAGCTGCGCTTCAGGTGAGCTCATGTGACACAGGGAAATTACGCCGTTGTTGTTTTTGTGTGCATGCGCGATTAGTTTTTCCAAGTTTCCAGGCCCCATCATCGGGTTTACTATGACAGAGTCAAATCCCAGGTTCCACAGGGTTTCTGCCGTGACGTTGTTTGTATTCCCGATGTCGTTTAGCTTGATGTCTGCAATTGTCTGCAAATTGTGATCGTGCGCAAGCTTTGTGATTTTTGTTATCTGCTTTTCCCCAAGCGGCAGCAGCAGGTGAAAGTTGAACTTTATTGCGCAAAGGTACGGGCTGAGCGTTTTGATGTTTTTGATTGTCCGAGATTCAATGTCAGAGACGCCGCTTTCATAGTCATTTGCAAGAATTAGTGGGCTTTTGTCAGAAGAGAGTTTTTTGATTCTGTTTTTGAAGCTAGCCATAGTTGATTGTTGGGTGTGTCTCTTGGAGCTTTATTATCTTGATATACGAATAGCCGTGTTCGTTTAGGTTATCGACAAATACAGGAACGTTGCCGTTGTGCATGGCGTACTTTAGGAACGGCTGCTTTGGCTCAGAGTCAAGCGCAAAGTGGCAGAAATACGAAGGGCCGTCCTCGTTGAAATTCATGAACACGCCGATTAGCCACTTGCCGTTGTGCGGGAATGTGAAGAGCGGAAACGGCGCCTCCTCGTAGCCGTAGCTCAGCTTTGCCAGGCTCGCAAGGTCGTCTAGCTCAAGCAACTCGTACTTGTCAGGCTGGTCACCTGAGACTGGCTTTAGCGACGCAGGCAGGGACTTTATTTTTACAATGGGGGAATAGATCTTTGTAGATTCAGATATGGAATCAACTACGCCTGCCTCCTCCTTTCCATTTTTGAAGCCGTACGAGAGATAGTGCCCGAGCCTGTCTGCAGGAATGTAGTAGATGATTGGGCGCTCCTTTAGCAAGTCCATTTGGATTGCAAGTATTTTTTTGCCGTCATAATCGTGAAGAAATGATATCCGCGGCGTTCGCTCAAGGGCGCACACGAGGCGTGAGAAATCTAGCTGAGATGCAAGCTGAACATAGTTTGGGGATTTTGGTTGTTCCACAAGTCCAATAAAATTATTGGCAAATTAAAGCTTGGCAAAAATTTTTCGAGCTACACGCGCAGGTCGATGATGTCATCAACGCCTGCCCCGGTTCCAATCAAAAGGACAGGCACGTTTACCTCGTCCTCGATTTTTGTCACAAACGATTTTGCAGCCTCGCTTAGCTTGTCAAATGATTGCACGTGCGCGCATTCAGGAAACAGGACGTCAAGTTTTGTCAGCGCAATCTGCGTTGCACTGTTGAGCAGTATCGCTCTTTTTGCGAGGCTGAAATTAAATTCGGCTGCGCGCCTCTGCCTTCCTGTTACCGTGCCTACCTCGGACCATCCCCTCGAGGCTGTCTCCTGAGCGGAAATCTCGTTTTCAAGCACGCCTTCGCCCACGCGTGTCACGTACGACTTGAACACGACCATCACGTCGTCTACGTTCTTTGGCCCAAGGCCAATGTCTGCGCATATTCCAGACGCGGTAACGTCCTTTGATGTCACAAACGGATAGCCCCCGTGCCACAGCGAGAGAAACGTTCCCTGCGTTCCCTCAACTAGGACAGTTCTGTCATTTTCAAGCGCAGTGTTGATTTCTCCTGGAACGTCAGTCAGGTATTTTTTTAGCGAGTCAATCTCTTTTGCCATTTTCAGTGTACGCATTGCCCTGTCAGCATTTGCAGGACCGGTACCAGAGCCGGTGCTTCCGATTTTTTCCTTGAGTCTTCCAGCAGAGTCTGCCTCAAGGTGGCTTGCCTCTATAATTCCGCAGTTAAAATCAACAAAAGTTCTATTTGATACGTCAAACTCTGCAATCTCTTTGTGCAGCACATCTGGGTTTACCACAACGCCCGGCCCCACCATGAGCCTTGCCTTTTTGTTTAGAAACCCGCTTGGCAGCATTCTTACTTTGTATTTTTTGTTGCCGTCTTCTATTGTGTGTCCCGCGTTTGGACCTGCACCGCCCCTCACCACAATTTCAGGGTTGTCCTTTTGCGCAAGATACGAGATGATTTTTCCCTTACCCTCGTCTCCGAAAAATCCACCAACCACAACTGTCGAAGGCATGTTTAGCTCAAACGTTCTGACTTATTTAAGCTAAAGTATCGAGAATCGTATAATACAATTTTAATCCCCCAGATCGTACCACATGACGTGCCAGAGCCAAACCATGCAGGAAACATAATCATCAATTTAGCAAGCCTTCCGGATTTTCTCAGAACCCCGATCCTGAAAAAAAGAATGGAGGAGTTCTTTACGATGGGTCTTCCGGAAAGACAGGAAATAATAAACAACGCACTTGAGGCAGGCCCGACCATTCCGTTTCCAAACTTTTCAAAGCTCTTTGCCACGTGGCTTGGAATACTTGCCACGATATCCGAAGAGAAAAGGAAAATAATGTTTTCAACATACCTGGCAGAAATTACGAGAAATCCGCACAAACTGGTGCCGTTTAATCTGGACGGAATCCTGGAGATCTTCTTGACGCTTGAAAAGCAAAAGCAGGACGCCATACTTGGCACCCTAAAGGACATAGTGCTGTCACTGTCCGAAGACGACAAAAAGAGGCTGTTTTTGGTAATGCCCCAGAGCGCAAAGTCGCGCCTTGGAATCTAGGCTTGCGGCTTGTCAGGCTTGCGGTTGTCCTCGTTTGCAAAGTCAATGACGTCGCCCTGCGGGGACAGTACGCCTGCAAAGATCTTCTCGTTCTTTTTTAGAAGTTTTCTGTGATCTGGAAGAGACATGTCCAACCTTAGCTCGTTCATTACCATTATTCGGTATTCCTTCCACTCCTTCCAGCACTTGGCACAGCACGGATAAGTTGCCGCTGTCGGTTCAAGTTCCTCAGAGTCTGGAATTTCTGATTTGCATTTAGTGCATGTTCTTACCATGCCTAGACTCCGGATGATGTCAATTTATTCTTTGACAATAGATAATAACAGAAAACGCCAAATCAGATCGTGAAAATAAAGTGCCCAAAGTGCAAGGGCGTGGCGGAGCTCTCACCTGACTTTGCATTTGTCAAGTGCGACCACTGCAACTTGGATATTTCGTACGGGGATTACGTAAAGTTTGTAGCTCACAACGATGTCACGTATTCAGACATACTTGGCGACTACATACCAAGTACAGAAGGCCAAACGCACGGAACTCTAGACGAGTGGGATTAACTTTTAAAATCAAGTGCATGCAGAATTGATGTAGTTTGGAAATTTTTCTTGAAAGCATATTGAATCTAGTCGGATTCATCGTAGGGATGGTAATTGGGACCATATCGTACATCGGATTTAGAAACACCGGCAGCCCCACCCTGTTCAGGCTGACACTTGCGTTCTTTTCAATAGGCGCTGGATTTTTCATAATGTGGTTTGGGCAGTCGCTTGACACTTTTGTATACAAGACGGGGCACGTGGAAAGGTGGGTGCAGACACTTGGCATCGCAGTGCAGACGGTCGGGTATTTTTTCATCGCGTTTTCCCACACCATAAAATCATTTTTCCCAAAATCAAACTACCTAAGATCAATCGGGATTGTTCCGCTGTTTTTGATTTCGTTCATCTCAATTGAGAACATCATCAGATCAATTTCGTTTATCTTGCTTGCGTATGGTGCAATTGAAACGTTGATGTCGTATTTTGCAAGCAGGAGAAAGACTGCCATCTTGGTGGCGTGCGGCCTGTGGTCGCTAGCATTTGGCGAATTTCTGGGATGGTATTATTTCGTATTTCCGCAATCAGTCCTAAACGTGGTGTCAATATCGGTGAAAATTGCCGGCCTGATAATGCTCTTTATCCCCGTCACAAAGGTCCCGCTGACAAAAATAAAATTCGACGAGAATCTGTAGGCGTGGAATCTAGTCAATAATATAATTTTGTCAACTATTTTTAGCCCGCTAATATATTGAAGAATCGCGCGTGAGCAATTCACTCGACATGTCATCATATAGAACCCACATGCAGATAATTGGCGACATCTTACTGACCACCCGGGACAACACGCCAGACGAGCAGGGGGCAAGCATCACATACCTGATTAGAAAGGCAAACATTTCACATGGCAGGATTTCTAAAATTTTAAACAATTTGGTATCACAGGGACTGCTCGAGCAGTCAAACTCTAGCGGCGCATGCAAATACAAGATAAGCCACACCGGACGGGAATTTCTGCAGGCCTACAACACGTTTAACAAGTTTGCAGACGGCTACGGCCTTACCATCTAATCAAAGTCTTCGTCTTCGATTTCGTCTTCTTCTGCATCCTCAAAATCATCCTCAAAGCCGTCATCCAGATCAGGTTTAGTACTCAACTGCATAATTACAGTCTTTGATCAGTTATTTAGTTTTAGAATTTTTCAAACAGTATAATACTGAATGAAAGAAATCCCAAATCACAATTGGACCTGATGGTTACCTGCGCAAGACACTTTGAGGGGGAGACAAGGGATGAGATTGGCGCAATACTGGAGGAACTTGGAGACTCGGATCCGCAGATAACAATCACTGAAATGTCAGGAATTCTTACCGTAAAGACTGCAGTCGATCCAAACGAGATTGTAAAAAAAATTCACGAAAAGATAGAAGACGAGCCGTGGGCAATGAGATACACGCTTAGGGCAATTCCAATTTTTGCAACAGTCAATACAGATGCAGAGTCAATTGCAAAGGCAGTAATCGAGCAGAGCCACAAGATGAAGCCAGAGGACACGTACAGGATAACAGTTGAAAAAAGGCACTCTGAGATTTCATCAGGCGAAATAATAACGCAGATTGCAAACCAGATAAAAAACAAAGTATCGCTTGAAAACTACGACTGGATTGTCCTAGTTCAAGTGGTAGGCAAGATATCGGGCGTTTCCATTCTCAAAGACTCAGACATACTGTCTGTTGAGAAGGAAAAGCGAATAATCTAAATCAGAACTGCCGCCTTTTCTGCAAGCAAGTCCTCAAGCGGAAACTTCGAATCCACAGAGTCCAGGTGCTTTTTTGTTATTTTGAACTGCTTTTGGATTAGCTTTGAGTTATTTTCAAACGAGACGTGCGGGTTTAGAAACGGCTTTAGAAATTTGTATAATTTTTCAAGCTCGGATTTTTTTCCTATTGCAATTATTGTAAACTCCTTCGAGTCTGCAATGCCTACTGTCTTGATTGCGTCAGATATCTGGGTGGTCACCCCAAACCGCAGCAGGATGTCAGTTTCAAGCTTTTTTGACAGTAACGAGTCGTGCTTTTGCGCAAAGAGCGAGATTCCGATTATCTTTTTTGCGTGCTGCACCCCGAGTATGCACTGCGACGATATTCCCTCAAGCACAAGGCTTGGAAAGTTTTTTCTTGCAGAATTTAAAAAGTCATAGTTTTTCTCAGGTGCGTCCTTTATGTGGAACAGTTCTGCTGATTTTGCGCAGACTTGGAATTTGTTTCGCGCACAAGCGCCGCCGTGTATTATCGGAATTATTGTTATGACGTCGTTTTGGTGCAGAACGGTATCATACCCGTCCAGTGCGGACGAGTCGACGCCGTTTACAGCGACAAGAATGTTTTTCGTGTCAAGCGCGATGGTGTCTTTTGGTTTTATCGACAGGAGGTGCTCAAGCAGAGTTTTGATTGGAACGCCATCCAAGTCGACTGGCAGAAAGTCGGTTCCAAATGACTTTTTGGCACCGCCGAGTAATTTGATTGAAAGCAACTTGAATTGGTTTTGTACGATTGGCTAGATTAACTTGATTCTTTGATTGGCTCTTCGACTATCTCGATTTCGTCCGGAGTCTCGGCCATGTCCTCTGCTATGGATTCTTCGGCTTCGTCGACTAGTTCTTCAGATTCAATCTCGACGTCATCCTCAGTTGGCAGTTCTTTTGAGGATTTCTCGCGTTTGATGAATTTTGTAATGTAACCTGCGATTTCGTTTTTCAGGCCTTTTGAGCGGATGATAGAAATCTGTTCTAGGATTTTTTTGTTCTCGCTAAAGTCGCTTGTGAACTTTGCACCATATCGTGATATGGCTTGCATTGAAAGTCGCTTTATTCTATCCACTCTCAAAGTTGCTTTGGGGGGTTTTTTATACTATGCTTCCAGATAGCGCTTGGAATTTTCTTCAAGCATCGATACAGATTCGTCGTAGCTTTGTCCCAGTATTTTGGATAAACAGAATATTACACTTGGAATGAAGCTGATTTGAGCTGATTTCATGCCAAAACAGTGTGAGAATCTCACAGGACCGTCTGTTTCTACCAAGATCTTGTCGCGATTTGTACCAGAGAGCAATACCTGCTTGTCCTGAGAATACACCATTACGGGGCCATACGATACAAAGCATCCAAGATCCATTGCGCGGCTCAGCTGCTTTTTGCTTCCGTCAAACCAGTGCAGCAAAAACCCGGAGATGTCGTACGACGGGATTATCTCAAATATTTCATCCAGCGTCTTCCTAGAGTGGACGGAGACTGGCTTTTTGAGTGCCTCTGCAAGTCCCAAGAGTCTTGTAAAGACGTCTTTCTGCCTTTTGAAATCGCCGTCAGTTTTTGTATACGTCTTGTCCAGTCCGATTTCGCCAATCCCAGATATCACGTCAGAGTTTGCCTCAATCAGGTGTACCATCGAATCCAGATTGTCTGCAAACTTTTCTGGGTGTATCCCGACAAAGGGCAGCACCAGGTTGCTTTTAGTAGCAAGGTCCAGCGTGGTTCTTGACGAATCATTATCCATGGATACTGCGCATGCGCGGATGCCAAGATTTTTCATGGATGCTAGGATCATTTCCAGGTCTGACTGATATTCTGGATCAGACAGGTGAATGTGCGCGTCAAGCATTGCCATGTTTTTGATGAACTGTACTGCATACTTAAGTTTGTGAAAATCAATTAGTGTGTGGAACTTTTTAGCTATAGTCTTTTATCAGAAGGACTCCTAAGATCCATACATGAAGTCATCGGAATTAGGATTATCTGCAATGTATAGAATTCTAAAAAAGGCAGGCGCCGAAAGGGTGAGCGACGAGTCCGCAGACGAGTTAAGGCGCGTGCTTGAGGACATCGCAACTACGATTGCAACTAGCGCAGTAGACATGTCAAACCACGCCGGACGAAAAACCATCCGCGGCGAGGATGTCAAGCTTGCATCAAAGTCTTTTGTGAAATCTTGATCTAGAGTCGATCCTTGTTTTACGTGTTTTCAGGCTTAAATATTACAAATCATGTTAGCGAGGCATGAACCAAGACGGCGAAAAATTCGTAGAAGAATTTGTCAAAAAATACGATAAACTTTTTGAGGCGTTGGATTCAGAAAAAAAAGACGATCTATACAAGAACATACAAAATTAGTCTTTTTCTAATTTAGAAATATTATAAAAGTAAACGCATGATTGATTTATCCACATCTAAAGAGTTTAATTCTCGTTGAATCGATTGGTTCACTGCGGTGAGGTGGCAGAGCGGTTATGCGTTCGCCTGCAAAGCGAATTTTATAGGGGTTCGAATCCCTTCCTCACCTCTTTACTTTCATCAGCATTCTACGACTGAGATAAGAGATAATACGATTCGAAGAGATTCTTATTGAATTTACTTTTCAGAACATAGTTTGAGTGAGATCAAATAAGAAAATGGAGTAACAGTGTTCAGATGAAGTACAGAGTAACATTACAAAATGATGATGGAACATATGTTGCAAAATGCCCATCATTCCCAGGCTGTATTTCACAGGGAAATACGAGGAATGAAGCGCTAGATAACATCAAAGATGCAATAGAAGGATACATTCAAAGTCTAAAAAATACAGTGAGTCAACTCCTCCACCAATAGACGAAGAATTGGTAGAAGTTAATGTCTAACATTCAGAAGTATCACATAACCGAATTAGAGAATAGTAAGAAATTACTTGATTCTTCTTTTTTTAGATTTTCATTATCTAATTTTATATAGCAAATAAGCTAAATTACACTCATGGGAGAAGAGAGAAAATTCACAGTTCGAGCTACGAAAGACCCAACTGGAGGATATTCAGGAAGATGTCTTGAACTTCCTGCAGCAATAAGTGAAGGAGAAACCCTAGACGAATTATTGGTAAACATGAAAGAAGTAATTCAGCTTGTTTTGGAATCAATTGAAAAAGATTGCCCTCCCAATGAAAGAATAACAGTAACAATCCCAGCATGAGTTTAAGGAATCACAACTGGCGCGAAGTTTTAAAAGCTTTAACAAAATTGGGCTATGTTTTAGACAGACAACGTGGAAGTCACATGATTCTAAAGAATTCTTCTGGAAATATCGTACCAATTCCAAGACATGATCCAATAAAACCTACGACTTTGAAATCAATATTAGATCAAGCTGGAATCACATTAGAACAGTTTTTGAAAGAAGTTTAACAACCTAACAAAATTTGTAAATTACTACTTATTTGACAGTGACTGTTCCTTCCATCCAAGGATGCAAGTTACAGTAATAATGAAAATCGCCTGACTTGGCAAACGTGTATGAGAACGTCTTTCCAGGATCAATGTGGCCGCTATCAAACATGCCGTCAGAGCTGTCGTAATATCCGCTAGTTACCGTATGAAACCCGCTGTCCTCGTTTATCCAGGTTATCGTGTTTCCAACAGCAGTGGTGATTTTAGACGGAGAGTAGCACCAGTCAGACTCATCGCATCCTGGACGCGATGCAGACATTGGAATTGTCACGTCTGATTTTTCAATTGGAACGGTCTCCATGACCCCGGCCTGGGTGCTGCCAAGAAAGGCAGCTGCTGCCAGGACAAGCACTACAGTTATGCATACTGCGACAAGTTTTGCTTTCATGTTCAAATCAGGGGATTACGGACTGTCTTTTTTATTTTTGGCAGCCCAGTCGTTGTACATTGCAAGCAGCGTCTCAATGTCGGCACCTTGCTCAGAATAAGTCACTATAACTCCAAACTTTCCTTTCTTGTCATGGCCCTTTGCAAAATAGCCCCAAAAGTTGTCAGGCAGCCTCTGAAAGTTGGAGGGATTCCCTGCCACGCCCAAGAGGTTTTCCGCAATTGTCTGCAATACCTTTACTGCGTCGTCTTTTTCGATCATGTTTTGGTGTCTGATGATTCCTTATTTCAATGTCATTGGGGTATAATGTAATAACCAGCTTTTCTAAATACAGTACTCCCAGAGCAAGCCGTGATGGAAAAAAATCCGGGATTGCTAGAATACATCCCAGGATCACAGTCGCTCCTGCTCCAAAAGAAAAGCGAGCAGCCCCTTGAAGGCTTTGCAGAAAACATCAAAGACAGCCTAGTAGAGTACACCGAGGCTGGGAAAAGCGACGTTGAGAAGGGACACAATTTTCTCCAGTGGGTTTTGACGCGGGTGTACGAGGCAACCGAAGACGATGCGGCAGACGCCATAATAGACGGCGCAAACGATCTTGGCATAGACGCGTACCTCCCGGTGGATTTTTCAGATAACAAGATTAGATTATTCCAGTCAAAGTACGGAACGTCGCACTCCAACGAGGCAATCGCCAAGTTCAAAGACGACGTCAAGCGGCTGCTAAACCGCGACGTGACAAAGATGCGGCCAGAGCTTGCAAATTTGGTGACAAAGATTCAGGAGAAAAACCTCAAGGTGGAATGCTGCTATGTAACAAACCAAAAAGTCGACTATCAAAGCGACGAGGCAGTCGAGATACTTGACATGGACAAGATTGTGCAAAACCTCTGGGACCGCATCAAAAAACCGGCGGCAGGCAAAAAGTCCCGCATAAAGCTTGAGAAGATGATTCACTACAAGAATACTGTCCTAGGCGTTCTCAAATTGCGAGAGCTGACAGACTTTGTCGCAAAGAATCGCGACTATGTCTTTGAGTCAAACATCAGGCAGTGGATGCAGTTTAAGACAAACGTAAACAAGGGAATCAGGGAAACGCTGCAGAGCTCACCTGACAAATTCTTTTACTACAACAACGGAATCACCATAGTAGTCAACGACTTTGAAGAGCTGGAGGAAAACAACATGATGCTGCACGCGCCGCAGATAGTCAACGGCGCACAGACATCAAACTCCATCTTGGATCACGCAAAGAGAACAAACAATCTTGACGGAAGCATCACAGTCACCATCATAAAAGCAGACGACGAGCTGGACCAGAACAACATAACAAAATACAGAAACTCGCAAAACTCGGTGAGGGGTAAGGACCTGGTGTCCCTCATGGACTTTCACAAGTCCATAAAGTCGCAGCTCGAAAACTATGGCTACTTTTACGAAATCCAGGCAGGATCATTTGACAGCAAGACCAAGTCGCAGCAGACTGAATTCAACGGTGATACCATATACAACAGGTACCTGCCTGACAATCACAAAAAAGTAATCGTCGCAAAAGACGCAATCCAGGTTCTGGTTGCAGGAATAGAGCAGAGGCCGACTGAGTCATACAGCTCGCCTGCGCAGTTTCTGCCGCGCGGAAGCAAGTATGATGACGTTTTCAATGAAAACCTCAAGGACGACTACAGGTTGCTGCTCTACCCATATTTGGTAAAAGAGTACGCAAAGAAGACCCTAGGCTATGGCAAGCGCGGAGGGCACAAGACAAAAAGATACGCGACTTTGTTTTTTGTCGGAGCATATTTTAGAATACTGCACAAGAGCGTCCTTGGGACAAAGTCAGACTTCAAAGAAGACGTGATGAAGCTAGAGCCCATTTTCAAAAGCTACAAGCTAAACGAGCGCATCATGAAGCTAACAGATGTCGTGGTGACAAAATTCCTAGAAGACACGGTAGTAGACGACGAGATGGAAATCGCAAACACAAAGCACAACTTTTTCTCGCATCACGTGTGGAACGAGGCGATGCTGAGGGTCATTGACAAGAAAATCAGGCAGGAAGAGGACGAGATCGAGAGCATCAAAAAGCTTGTCAACAGCTTGCTATAATCAAAGTACGATAGAAGTCCAACCACGTAAAAATTGCAGGAGATTTACAATGGCCAGACGCTCTATCGTGATTTTTCTGTTACTTACTAATATTTAATGAATATTTTCAGACCCGATGAACAGGGTTTTTATATAGAAATCAAAGATGCGACCATGTTGGTATCTGACGAAAAATGCGCAATATGCAAGGGCGCGATTGTACAGAAATACGTTCCAATGAAATCATGGAACGTCAACGGATCATTGTGCAGCGCGTGTTATTCCAAAAAGCTTGGAGAGCATTATCCAGGCGAACACGTGCGGGTAAACACAGACAAGGAATAGTTACTCGGAATTTTTGTACTTGTTGACATAGAGGCAGTTCCATGCAAGCGAATCGTCCTTGACGTCCTTTTCTTCCAGAAACTTGATGTTGGTGACGGTTTTTTTCTTTTTCAGCAGGTTCACCACAAAGGACTCGAACTTTTGGCAGTTGCACGCCTCAACCAGGCAGACACCGTCGTGATCGTCCTTCCGGTGGCCGCAGTTGCATGTCGCCTCGTCCTTTGCGTTTGACTCGTTTTTTTCAGAGTATGCGCCAAACCTGATGTAGGCCTCACCTGCATGTCCTTTTTTGAACCGCTCATAGTTTTCCGACTTTTGCAAGACCTTGAAGAACCCCCTGTTCTTGTCGGGTCGTTTTGAGTCAGAGCCCATGATGAACCAGTACTGGTCCCCGTTTTCCACAAACCGAATCTTGATGTCATGATCATTCCACCAGTGCACAACGTTGTTCCACAGATCGTTTGCAGGCTTTCGCTCAGAAAACAGCGGAACGACATTCATCCTAAGGTCATAGTACCTGTACGCGACTCCTAGAAAATCATCAAACCATGGAATGGGACTGGACAAGCTTACCGGAAAAATACCAGATTCATTATTAATATGATCGGCGCATACCAAATCGCCGATCAGGCCGCAAACGCTTGAATCGTGAGTGAAATGATCGTGGGAAACATTAATACCCTTATATCTCAGGTATGACGACTACCAGTCATGACCACATACCGTACCAGTATGCAAATTGTAGCGGATTTACTAGTTGCTACTGACCAGTGTGGCCAGGAAGGAATCAAGGTAACATCCCTTCTAACAAAGGCAAATCTGTCACATTCGAGACTATCCAAGTTTGTCGAAAACCTGACCGGTGCAGGCCTGATTAACAAAATTGACTACGACGGCAAAAACACCTTTGTCATAACAACAAAGGGCAAGCAGTACCTCGAGTCATACAGACGATTCCAAGATTTAGCAGAATCGTTTGGTCTAGACATGTAGTTATCGTCGTTTTGCTCTAGGTGTAGTTCGTCTGTTTTTGATTGTAGTATACGCAATTATGACAAGCGCGCCTGCGAGCTGGCCGTAGAACAATACAAGGTTAAACGGAGTCTGCATCATCGCAAACACCATTCCCACGCAGAGCATCGTCAGGATGATGAGAAGGTACTTGTCCACGTATGGTCTAAATAAAAAAACAATATATCTTTTCAACATTTCAAGTGTTCATGAGCAAGACCCTTGAGCTAATCGGATTTATACTGATTGGCGGAACCGCATACTCGTTCTTGTTCATGATGGACAACCCCCTGCGATGGCCGATATTTTGGGGATGTGCCGGCGGCGCACTTGCAATCATTTTGTACAGAGGATCAAAAAGAAAAAGAATCAAGCCCTGAGATCTAAAATTGTTTTTGTGGATCAGAAATAGAATTTGCACAAATCCAGATATTGCAAATTGCAAACCGACAGATCTATAAGGGAGGATTTTACGGTATTAATGGGGAGCATGGCAGAACAGACTAGCAAATGGTGGCAAGGGCTTGGAAAAGAACTTGAGATGGACATCGAATCCCCAGAAGAACAATAAACGATCTTTTTTAGAAATTTAATTTTACAGCCTCGAGCGGGATTTGATCCCGCGACCTAACGCTTACGAGGCGTTCGCTCTACCAGGCTGAGCTATCGAGGCATGGTTCGCAGAGTTATCAGAGTTTATAAAAAGCCTTTCTGACTTTGGAGCAATTGAAAAAATCCATTTCTGGGATACGGGGGATTTTTGGAGACGACCTTACACTAAAAGACATATTGCAATTCTGCAGCAATTT
The DNA here is from genome assembly GCA_964449865.1 of uncultured Candidatus Nitrosotenuis sp. GTDB lineage: Archaea > Thermoproteota > Nitrososphaeria > Nitrososphaerales > Nitrosopumilaceae > Nitrosotenuis. Next base: position 348,366 of record CAYVBR010000011.1, on the reverse strand, counting down.
TGCGCCGCTAATAAAATCAAAAAAATGCGTCGTCGGAAACGACACCCGGCCTTCAGGGGAGATGGTTCGGGAGACTGCGATTGCCGCACTGCTTGAGCGTGGAGTAGACGTGTACAATTCAGGAATGGTGCCAACGCCGGTGGTGTTCCGGGAGGCCCGCAGGTATGGCGCAGGATTAATCATCACCTCTTCTCACAACCCCCTTGAGTGGAACGGACTAAAGTTCATCATAGACGGTCGCGGTCCAAATGAAAAAGAGTTTGAAAAAATACTGCAGGAAAAAAAACACCCTCCTGGAAAAATCGGCACAGAGTACAAGATTTCGTCAAAATATGTGCAGGAGGCATCAAAGATTATCGGAAAGGCGAAAAAACCAAACGTCACAGTTGACGTAGGAGGAGGCGCGGCTCAAGATGTCGCACCCACACTCCTCAAGGCAATCGGATGCAAGGTCCGGGTGATCAGTCCAAAAAGGGGGCCAGACCCCACTGCAGATTCCCTGGCACATCTAGTTGCAGCTAGCAAAAAGGCAGACATCGGGTTTGCGTTTGACCTGGACGGCGACAGGTTGGTAGTGGTAAAGGATGGTAAAAAGCAGCCACCAGACACAACGCTTGCGCTTGGAGTATCAAAGGCACTTGACTTGGGCTACAAGAGATTCTGCCTTAGCATAGACACCAGCATATCAGTTGAAAAATACATTTTGGATAACGGCGGAGTTGTGATTCGCTCAAAGGTCGGCGAGGCAAACGTCATAGACATGATGCTAAAGAAAAAGTGTCAGGCAGGGGGAGAGGGAAGTAGTGGCGGATTCATACTGCCAGAGTTTAACATGTGCCGCGACGGGATACTGACCAGCGGACTGATTGCAGCAATGGATGTAGACAAAGTTGATCAGATAATACGGTTTGTGGCAAGCTACTCCCAGCTTAGAACAAAAATCGCAATAGAGTCAAGACTGCACGACAAAGTACTTGAGAGATTCCAAAAAAACGTAAGGGGAAAGTTTGGTGACATAATAACAATTGACGGGGTAAAGGTGATCGTAGACGAGAACACGTGGGCATTGGTTCGAAAGTCAAACACGGAGGACATCATACGAATTTCTGTAGAGTCAAGTGATTTGCAGAAAGCAAAGAGGATTCAAAAGGATATAACCGCTCTAGTAAAACAAAGTCATGACCAAGTTAGATGAGAAGGAAATAATCAAAATATTTCAGAAAGGGTTTGGCAAGTTTGTCTCAGAAGATGTCGAGACGTTTTCACTGGGAAAAAAACTAGGCGTAATCAAGACTGACACCCTGGTGGAGGGCACAGACATTCCGCCAAAGATGAAACTGTACGATGCCGCGCGAAAAAGTATTGTTGCATGCGTTTCTGATTTTGCAGCAAAGGGTGTGCAGCCGTCATACTGTATCATCTCAGTTGCAATACCAAGAAAATATTCCGCTAAAAAAATTAAAGAAATTGCAGACGGATTCAGAGACGCGTCAAGGGAGTTTGGGTTTAAGATTCTCGGAGGCGACACAAACGAGGGCGAGGAACTGGTACTGTCAGTGTCGTTTTTTGGAATCTCAGATGACATAGTGCGCAGAAGAGGTGCGAAAATTGGTGACTCTATCATAGTTACAGGTCCGTTTGGGAACGCATCTGCAGGCCTCAGACACGTGATTAACGGGAAAGGGGCAGCGCCAAAGTTTGCCAGGAAGATAAAGGATGCAGTGTACCACCCCATGCCAAGGCTTGGCTTTGGAATGTCCGCAGGAAAATACCTCTCGTCTGCAATGGATTCAAGCGACGGGCTTTCCACCACACTGGTGGAGATGTCCACCCAGAGCAAGAAAAAGTTTGCAATCAATAGTCTTCCAATGGATCCTAGCCTGGAACAGTTTGCAAGACAGAACAGGCTGGACGTGATTGATTTGGTCCTTAACGGCGGCGAGGAATACGAGATTGTCGCAACGGTACCGCAAAAAAATCTAAAAAAGATAAGGCAGATTGCAAAATCGCGCAAGATTTCCCTAATTGAGATAGGTACGGTAGAAAGGGGCAGCGGCGTGTTTCTTGCAAACAAGAAAATAGAGTCAGGCGGCTGGCTTCACTTTAGATAGTAACTAGATTTTCTGCAGTCCAGTACGTTTTTCTATATTCGCCACATCCCATGAATTGCCTAGCAATGAGGAGAAATAGAGCATGATAGAAAGATGATCACTGTTTCACGATCCGAGCTAGGTAACTCTGAGTTTGCATTTGAAAAACTATCAACTCGATCATGACTTTTGTTCTAATTTATGGGACTAGGTTATGTCACAATAACCAGATATTTTACAGGCACGATGCCAACCATCAAGATCAGAATGGGTGTATCACCCCCTATCAATTTGTTTGAAATCAGAATCGTCAAGGTAATGCCCAAACGACATTGTTTGGAGATTGACTGATGTCACAGGAAAAATTAGTCATTGATGATCTTATTGTTCTAGGAGAAGCAGTGCCAGACGAAATAAAGGACGGTAGAAAGACAGTATGCGCTGCAGGGTTTTCACGAAAACACGGTTTAATCAGGATTTATCCGGTTCCACCAAACGCCCATCTTAAACGATGGCAGGTAATTGAAATTCCACTCGAACGAAATATCAAAGATACAAGAGATGAAAGTTGGAAAATACAAGGTTCAAAAGACGAGTGGTATAATCTTGCAGATAAGATAAAAATTCATGATCAGTTAAAGCGACCAGATTGGGTGTCACTAGTAAACGAATTAAATTCAAGATTTGGTGTTGGGTGTGTTGAGGAATTAAATGAAAGAAATCTCAGTCTGGGACTAATAAAACCAAAATCATTCGAGCCCAAATTCAAAAAACGTGATACGTTTGATTCCAGTATTCAGCTTGGTCTATTCAATGATGAACCTTTCAAGACTGTTCACAATTATGATGTTCAACCCAGAATGATATATCGGTGTTCTAATTGCAAGATTAAGGAACCACATGATCAACAAATACTAGAATGGGGGGTTTACGAATGGCTCAGACGTAACCCAGAGAAAAAAGAAGATGTCTGGAAAAATCTCCACATTGGAGAGTCAGGGTACCATACAAGCTTCCTTGTAGGCAACATGTCCTTGCACCGTACATCTTTCATGATTATCAGTATTTTCAGATACAAAATATGATCCTAAACGATCAGGATCCCGTATGACTTCTCTTAGTATATGTCTATGACATGGCGCCCCATCTTTCTCATAACAAAGTAATGTTACATTATCACTCTGTCCATGCAATTTGTAAATGATATCCAAACTTGCAGCATTATCTCTTAATTCCGACAACAAAGATAGTGTGAACTTTTCCCAGTTCACATCTCCAAGTTTGTAGCTTTTCAATAAGCTAGCACTTGGAGCCAAGTCTCGTACCCATTGATCAAAATGATCTTTTTTTACCCCTCTTGGATAAAATCGAGTGACAAGTATTCTAATTCCATCAGATTCTTCCTTTGGCTTGTAAATCGACTTTGTTCTAATCAACATTATCTGCTCCGGTGTTTACACAATAAATAAAGTAGCATACAATCGCTATTTTTGATCATCGCGCTTGGATCTTCGCATCGAAAAAACTTGACTTGCTGCCTAGATTGAAGATCATGTAGGGATTGATAAAATACTGTCCAATTTATAATTACGAACAAACGCATCCGTGGAGCCACGTATGAATCACGAATATGTATTTTAAACCCCCCAATGTTTCGATAAATAATGTCAGAAGAGAAGGTCGAAAAGTGGGGTATTGCTCACATCTACAGCAGCTACAACAATACCATAGTACACATGACAGATCTGACAGGCGGAGAAACCATCGCAATCAGCTCAGGTGGAAGACATGTCAGCGCAGACAGATACGAGTCGTCACCATTTGCCGCAATGAAATCATCAAACGCGGTAGTAGAGGCAGCAAAGATCAAAGGATTCACGGCATTTCACATCAGAGTCAGAGCAGTCGGCGGTGTAGGTTCTAGAGTGCCAGGACCTGGCGCACAAGCAGCAATCAGGGCTTTGGCAAGAGGCGGATTTAGAATCGGAAGAATCGACGACGTAACACCAATTCCTCACGACACCACACGAAAGAAGGGTGGAAAGAGAGGAAGAAGAGTCTAGACCTCAACTAGTTTTACTTTTACCTTACAGCCCTTTGAATGGAAATAGTCAGAGAGAAAGTTTGTAAATTTTTCCTCGTGCTTGCTTCCCTTTGATTTCTTTATCATGTCCGCAAGGGTTTGCTCTATTTTCATCTGAAAGTTCGGCTTTATCCACACTTTGAAAAATGTCCAGCCAAACCTTGACGTCGGCTCCCCAAAGTCAAACTCGTTTTGCAGTCCGCATTTGGCTGCAAGCTCGGACAGTGCGTTGTTGATTGTGAACTTGTCATCAAGATAATTAGTCGAGCTTATTTCGTATACGGTGTTAATCATTTGAATCATCTTTGGTTGTCAGCTTGTCGGAGAGCGAGACAAACTTGCCGTCCTGCTCTACGCTGATTTTAGTTTCCATTCTCACGTTGATTCCAACTGATCTAAACAGTGCAAGCAGCTTTCCCCCGTCAAGCTCCTCGTTTATCTCGCCGGTCTGTATCAGTTCGCCAAGCTTGTCAACTATCATTTTGGTTTCATTTGGGAACTGTCGCTCTGCATTTTGCAATACTTCCATCCCGCGATACCCAAGCTTTGGAATCAGAGTGTCACGGAACGATTGGACTTTTTTTGGCTCCGCAGGAGGCTGCGGCTTTGACTGCGACGTGATGTTTTTTTGCATCTCTGCCAGGCGCTTTGCCTTTAGCATTTCAAGCTCGTGGTCGTCGCTCATCCCTTTATCACGCCGATGGGGACAAGCTTTGCTACCTTTGTTGCAATTCCAAGCTCGTGCGATACGTTTACCACTGCGTCCACATCCTTGTATGCCTCCGGAGTTTCCTCTACCACCCCGTCCCTTGTTAAGGACTTGATGAAAATTCCTTTATCACTAAGTGTTTTTTTGACCTGGTCTTCCGTGAAGTCGCGCCTTGCCTTGGAGCGGGACATCATTCTGCCTGCGCCGTGTGCAGTGGAGCCAAAGCTTAGGTTCATCGAGTTTGGCTGGCCAAGCAAAATCCAGCTTCCAGTTCCCATGGAGCCAGGAATCAAAACCGGCTGTCCAATGTCCCTGTATTTTAGCGGAATCTCTTCTCTGTTTGCAGGAAACGCCCTTGTTGCTCCCTTTCTGTGCACGACAACTGATCTTTCGCGTCCGTCAACTTTGTGTCGCTCAACCTTTGCGATATTGTGTGCAACGTCATAGACTAGTCCCATGTCAAGGTCCGATTCAGACTGCTTGAATACCCGCTCAAACGACTTTCTTGTCCAGTGGGTGATCATCTGTCGGTTGCTCCACGCAAAGTTCAGGGCGGCAAACATTGCCTTTCTGTATGACTCGCCTTCTTCTGACGAGTTTGGAACGCATGCCAGTTCTCTGTCGGGCAGTTGGATGTCGTATTTTTGCAATGCCTGCTCTGACACCCGCAGATAGTCGCTGCATATCTGGTGCCCAAACCCTCTGGAACCGCAGTGAATCAGGACTGTTACGTTTCCTTCCTGTATTCCCATTCTCTTTGCGGCCTCCTCGTCGTAAATTTTTTCAATTTTTTGAACTTCTAAAAAGTGATTGCCAGAACCCAGGCTTCCAAGCTGCGGCGCGCCCCTTTTTCGCGCAGTGTCAGATACCTTGTTTGGATCGGCGTTTTTTATCTGCCCGTTTTCCTCGCAGACATCTGCATCATCTGTTGTGCCGTACCCGTGCTCGATTGCCCAGTTGACACCCCGCACCAGCACCTCGTCTAGTTGCGAATAGTTTAGTTTTACAGCTCCCTTAGAGCCGACACCGGACGGAATCGAATTAAAAAGATCAGTTACAAGTTCCTTTAGCTTTGGTCGAACGGTTTTTTCTGTAAGATTTGTTCGAAGCAGCCTGACCCCGCAGTTTGACACCACGATGCCGTTTGCGATAAAGTTGTGATTGTGGTCATTTATGGTTAGGTCGTAGACATAATCATCATAATCTATTTTTTCTATCTTTGTAATTTGGTCCCATCCGTATCCATCACCTATTGAGATCTCTTGCACAAACTCGTTGAAGCGTATGACATTCCAAACCCTTGGGGATTTCCTCTCAGACCATATTGAGTGCTCTACAAAACTTTGTGTATAGTACTCACCTGTCAATGTTGCCAAGATCTGTCCAGAACCTACTCCGCTTGAATACATTTGTCGTGCTGTGTTTCTTGCAATTTCTCTTTGCTGTCTGACCTCAGTAGTAAAGCGCAGATACAATGAGGCTAAGCTGGCAAGAATTTCCTTTTCCTTATTGTACGCATACCCAACAGTACTGAAGAATCGGAGCGCGTTTTCTGCATTGGACTCTATTGACAAGCGCACAGCCCTTGTTGTACCATTTTTGCCGACATAGGTATAGCCATCCACCAGCGTTGGTTCCGATGTCCTCACACCAAGAGAGTCAAGAATTTCTCTCATGTCATTTATTATTTCAAATGCGTTATCTACCAAAGTATCCGCTTTGCTTACACTAAATGCAGGCATGTGAAAGTTGTAGCCATTATGAGAGATTGGTTTTGTGAGCTCACCGCCAAAATATGCGGCAACAAAAAGTCTTTTTTGCCACGCCTCAAGTGATTTTATCCATGCGGGTATTCGGTATCTTTGTAATGATCTGTTTCCTGACGGCATACCCATCGCGTGTAGAATGACTCTGAATCCTTTGGAAGTTATCTTTAGTGAGTGCTCCATTGTTTGAAAAGCAGTCTCGCCATAATGCGTGTTGATCTTGTGATCTCTTTTCCTAGAGACCACGATTGACGGGATCCCCAGATCACTCAAATCAGCCTTTATTGATTTTAGATCATCTTGTTTTCCATAGATTGAGACGTATCTGTTTCCTTGAGGTATCGTCCCATCGCTCAGTATTATTCCCAATATCTTGAGCAACTTTGGGATCTTGCTGTCTGTTGTTTTGAGTTCTGTGAGCCCTAATTTGCTCAAATATTTGAAAACCTGCGACTTGGCATTTCCTTTTTCGGTGATTCCGATTTCGTCCATTGCCTTGCTTATGTCAGCTAAGCTGTAAATGACATGCTCGGCAGGTTCAGAATATTCCAATCCCTCAAACCCGTGTGAAACCAATCTGGTGCCAATCGATACGAATCTAGCATCAATCATGCCCTTATCGGTAAGCAGTGGATGGTCGCCTGTTACCAGGATCTCCTTGCCAAATTTTGTGGCTATTTTATGTATGGTGCCATTATGTTTCTTCTTAAGAATTAGAACGGGTGTAGTCTTTATGGTCGATTTGCTTTCGGTATCAAATGATAGTGTAATGTCTTTGTCGCCAATCGCATCTATGCGCCTCCAGGTTCCTTCTTCTCGGCAAACCCTAGTTGAAGGATGGAGGCAGTTTATGTCGTATCCGACGCCCCCAGGTGAGATCATTCCTTCCTCTGCATCCATTGCGGCCACTCCCCCCACTGGAAATCCATATCCCTCGTGCCCGTCAGGCAAGACCACAGCATGTCCTAGAATGCCTGGAATCGTAGACACGTTGATTGCCTGTAAAATGGTTCTGTCTGTCATCATTTTTTGCATGAGCGACTCGTCGGCATATATGGTGACTGGCACCTTCATGCCCTTGCTTGAATCGGCTTCGATTCTATACTGCATGTTTCCAACTTTTTTTGGAGTAATTGACGACATTATTGGTATGGCGACTGCAAAGACAATTTAAATGATAAGCGGACACGCGCCAAGATTGAACCGTCATTATTTTGATTTTCTGTCATTGGTATTTCTCGCATTCTGAATAATTCTTGCCGTTGATGCATTTGTCCGGACCCTTGCCGCCGTCTAAATCATCAATGTCTTTTTTCGGTATGTTATAGTCGCCGTCAAGTGAGTCAGTGCCAGGTCCCCCGTACAGCTTGTCGTTGCCTGCCCCGTCTCCGCCATACATCTTGTCGTTTCCATCCCCGCCTTCCACAACATCGTTTCCGGTTGCACCGTCAATCCAGTCATTTCCCTGCTCCCCATAGACGTAATCGTCACCGCTTCCGCCAAACAGCCTGTCATCGCCGTCCTGTCCGTAAATCACATCCTTTGCAGGACCGCCGTCCATCTGGTCGTTGCCTGCACCACCTTCCATGTAGTCGTTTCCTGCGCCCTCTTCGGTGTTTGACGGCAGCTCGCCATACATCTTGTCGTTTCCGTCATCCCCATACAGCTTGTCGTTGCCAAAGTTTCCAACCATTGTGTCGTCTCCGTCGTTTCCATGCAGGTTGTCGTCGCCTTCGTCCCCGTACAGGCCATCATCACCCTCGTCCCCCTGCAGGTAGTCGTTGCCATAACTGCCAAACAGCTTGTCCTTTCCCTTTTCCCCATACATCTTGTCGTTGCCAAATCCGCCTGACACCAGGTCGTCTCCAGGTCCGCCCCAGATTTCATCGTCACCTGTTCCCAGAGTCTTTATCGTTCCGCCTCCCGCTTTTTCTCCCACAAGTTCGTCCTTGCCATCCTCCCCGCGTATCTTGTCGTTGTCATCTCCCCCGGCAGCAAAGTCATCGCCCTTGCCGCCATAAATCACATCGTTGTTTTTTTCACCATAAAGCCAGTCATTTCCGTCATTTCCAAATATAGTGTCCTTCCCGTCGCCGCCATACACCTTGTCGTTTCCCTCGTTTCCACATAGCACGTCGTCCCCGCCCATTCCGTAAATCATGTCGTTTCCTGCAAGGCCCACAATGACGTCACTAGCTGCAGTGCCACGGAGTATGTCGTTTTGCGCCGTGCCGACAATTGTCGCCTTGAGGTCCCCGCACTTTGGTCCCTCGGATTTGATTTCGGTTCCAAAAATTGTCGGCGGTTTGTCATCGCCCTGAGTTTCTGGCGGCTTTGTTTCCTGTGTGGCAGAGATTGTATTGTCAGGCGAACTTTTTCCTGGCTGCGAGCCCTTGTCATATACCAGTGTTGACGCGTTTCCCTTCTCATCGCTTACTGTTGCAGTGATGACTGCAGAAACCGGCCTTGTGCCGCATGAGTAGCTTGGATGCTTCCATATCGCATACTGGTTATCATATGTAAGGGTCCCACACTTGTTAGAAATCGACCACGTGACATAGACTAGATCCCCATCGGGGTCTGGATGCAGTGGGTCCTTGAAGAAAACTTGGTAGTATGTCTCGTCAAGTTCGGGATTTTCACTAGCCCCTATGTAATCAAGGCTTGGAGGAGCATTGGCAAAAGCAAAATTTGAAAGACCTGCGGACGAAACTGACGCCAAGAGAATCACCATCAGTGATGCCCTGCCAATGTTACGGTTTATGACGCGCGACAATGCGTATTCAACTGTCAAGACAACAGAATCGATAAAACCTTTATGCAGTCATGTCGCCAGATGATGCGATTTTATAAAGATTTGATGAATTTTTAATAATTTGTTTTTCGATAAATCAGCTTTGATCTTAATTTTACAATCACAACGGCTGGAACTACAAAGTACATTCCAACGTTCAGCAGTATGATTCCAATTCCATACACCAGCAGATCTTGCTCAGAATCAATATCCACATAGTTTAGGATTGATAGGGTTGACAGCATCGGAGTGATTGCCATCTTTACAACTTCTTTGAATGCAGGGTTTTGTCGTTCCCAGTCTGCAACTGTTGGGCTAAACAAGTAATAGAACTGGTTAAAGCCAGCCATGAAACTTGTTCCAGAACTGGTACCGAACAAGACGTCATCTCTTACTTCCCTTAGCCGCTGTACTTGTGGTGCCATCTCAGAGCCAAATGCGGCAGTGGCAATCAGGCAGCCACCACTTTTCGGTGGGGCGGGTTGGACAGGCTGTTCAGCTTGTGCAGTTTCATCCCACCATTTGTCAGTTGACGCTGCGTCCAGTTTTGTCTTTTCAGACTTGTTCTCAGATACAAGGATAGAGTCGCCGGCACTTACGGTTATTACAGAATCAATTGTGTCATAAGGCACGACGTACACCTCGCCTTCCAACACGTTTAGTTTTGTCGCTCCATCTTGTACGGTGACGGTAAATTCCGTTCCATGCGGAACCAATGCCGCGTCAGGAGTGAAAATTATGTTTTTTTGTTCTTCCTCGGAAATGCGAGCGTCATAATCATAATACAGTGAGCCCACAATCAGGAGATAGCCAGATGCAATCAGAGCTGCCGAAGTTCCCCCTGACGGAATCAATCCCAGTAAACCTCCAGCAAAAAAGCTCGAGGCAAGCAGATATGTTTTTTCATCACTCAGTCCTGTTTTTTCTAAAACTGGACGTATCTGCTCATAGACTTGATCCGTTCTAGATTTTTGTTTGAGATCATCTACTGTATCAAAAAGGAAGCTCAGGTCTTGATCAACTCCGGTGTTCTCAGAGTCTTGCTTTAGCTTGTCAACTGTATCAAAAAGGAAGCTCAGGTCTTGATCTTCTTGCAAGACTATTCCAGTGGTATCAAGTTTAGTGTTTTCCTTGAGATTCATAATTCCGCCATTTTCAAGTGCGATTTTTACATTAGTGTCGGCGTTTTCTCCTGTTTGAATGGCATATCCAATTTTTAGTTCGTTAGAGTCCACGACGGTTCCATCGTCTGTTGTTATCGTTGCACTCCCTTCATACACCTGAAGATTTCCAACTTTGCGATCATGTAGAATTTGTTGGACGTCTTCGCCGACAGATGGCTCTGTTTCATCTACCTGCGACTCAGGTATGCCAGTGTCTTCTGCCCAATCTTGTGGCTCGGATTCATCTTCCACATCGAGTGATTCGTCAGGCTCGGCAGCGTCTTCCTCTTCGGCAAATTCGTCGCCTTGGTCGTCCTCAGGGCAGCCGTCCTCTATTCCAACCGAGTCTTCAGGATCATTCGGGCACTCATCTACTGAATCAGGAAATGTGTCGCCATCGCCATCTGGCTCTTCTGGGATTTGGCAGACTCCGTTTATTTCCTGTTCTTCTTCAGGACACATGCACTGATCACCTACAAGTTCCTGGTCTGCCCTGCACTGGGGAGATTCGTCGGTCTGATAAGGGGGAGGTGCAAAATTAGTTGGGGAAAGTTGTATGGTGCCAGTTAGCCAGTCGGATTGCACGGATAGTTTGATTCCGCTGCTTGCATACCAGCCAGTATAGCGTAATCCGTCATCACTGAGCGTTACCGATATTCTTGAACCGTCGATGGTTCCGAAAAAACTTCCTTCCGTCGGATCCCAACCATCTGAACAATCAACGTCATCCTTTAGCGGTTTTGAGCCGGTACTTACAAAAGAATAAGTCCCAGAAATCTTATTTCCGTCTTGCTTAATAGATGCATTCAGTTTTACTGTCTGTTGGCAAATAGACATTTCATTAAATTGCCCAAATCCAGACCAGTCTCCTGTAAGGTCAGCCACAGGCGTTAGCGCATAGGCGTTTCCGGTTATAGTAAACGGAGAAAGCAGCACGAGTAGAAAGAATGGAAATGAAAAAGTATGCCTCATCAGGTCTTCACTTTCCCCGTTCCAAGGCTTTTTTGATCTTTTGCAAATGCCTCCCACGCGATTTCGGAATTTTTGCTATCAACTTTTAATTTGACTTGAGCGGTGTCAGACGGATGCAGTGGAGACGATGTCGTCGTATACATCACAGAGTCAGGACCGAGGCGCTCGTGCGTCCAGTCGTTTAGTTTTATGAAATTTGTCATCTTGCCGTTTACAACTGTCAGCTTGATGCCGTAAACATCGCCTGAGGAGTCTTTTGAGTTTTTAATCACAATATTTACCAAATTGTCCTTCTGGCTTGCCTTGACGTCCAGCTGGAACTGCTTTTGTTTTAACGGCGGCGCCTGAGTCTTTGCAGTTGGTACAGCCGGTTTTGTGCCGCCCTCGCTTACCCGAAATGAGACAGAGCCGATATCGTCTGAGCCGTATTTGGCAGATACGGTATAACTTCCAGAAGGCCAGCTGCTGTCAAGCTTTAGAGGGAACTTGAAATTTCCGTCCTTTGTCACCACGGCATTTTGCTGCGAGGTTCCCTTGTCCGGCTTTACAATCGTCAGTGTAAGGAGGACTCCTTTTTGGTAGTTGATTATCTTTCCAGACACGATCACTTCGGCTGGCGAGTACTTTGAAGAAGTAAACTGGTCAGAGTTTACCTGCAGATCACCTGCGCTTGATTTTGCATACGGCGATGAGGGTTCAGACGGGGCTTGCCCTCCCTTGTAGTTGAAAATTGAAAACGAGTCAGACATGTCAGAGAAGACGAGCGAGTTCTGCTCGTTTTCAGTGACGGAAAGATTGCTGCCAAGCATCATCCAGCTGTTACTGCCATCAGGAATCACCGCTATTCCGACAGGGGCAATCTGGACGGTAGTTTGTGCAGACGACATTTGTGCCACGACCCCCAGCACGTGTCCGCTGTATCCGTTTTTAGCAGAATAGATGTCTTCAAAGACATCCACCAGGCAGGTAGCACCTGCAGGCGCTTGCGAGCAAAAGGCAGGTTTGAATTCAGTCTTAACTTGATTGCCAGTCTCGTCTAGAATTTTTCGAGATGTTCCCTTGTCGTTTTGTATCAACTCCAGCTCAAATGCGGCATCCTTGGAAGGATTTTCAAATCGCACCAGGTTTACCATGTTTGAGAAGGTGCCGTCTTTTTTCAAGAGTTCAATTTTTGCCCAAGTTGACGGGTATTTTATTGAAAAACCGTACTGCTTGTTTTGGTACGAGAGATATTTTACGGTTTGAGGCTGTGTTTGTGCACCATCAGCAGATGCGTGCGGAGCAATAATTGGCAGGTTTGTGTCAAATGTAATATCAACTAAATTCGCCAGACTTGACGGCGCGTCATCATATGGAGCGGCATTGCCTACTGGAAAAGATCCAACTATCCCCGATAACAGTATCACTAGTGCAAATATTGCCCCAATACCCACCAAGTGAGAATTTTATTTATTACAAATAGATAAAGCCTCTCATGAAATTCAAGTGATCCAGATTCTTTGGATCTGTTATTTTTTGATTGGAAACGGTTTATTCTTTTATTTTGCTTTCGTGAAAGACGTCAGAGCCGTACCAGCAGTACCTAAAGTAGTCAAGGCACCACTCGTGAAACATCGGATCATTGGAATAGAACAGTTCCGTAATGTCGGATTCCCCATCGATGTTTGGAAATGCAACTGATGCCTCCTTTTCGTTTAGTACGACTACCACTTGGACTGTCTTTGCCATCTTTCGCTCGACAAGCCCGTCGTCAATTAGTCCGTCAAACTCTAATTCCTTTAGCAGTTTTTTTCTTCCCTTTGGTATTACGGCTGATTCAGACAGGACGTAGTGGTACTGGACTCCCTTTTTGATTCGCCTCACTAGCGGCTCGATTTTGTCAAGCGGAATCTCGGATACCGTCTCGTAGATGTACTGGTCTGCGTTTTTGTAAATTGACTTCCACTGCTCGAGCGCGTACGATATTCCCTTGAGGTGCTTGCCTGCGGAGAGCTGCCCAATTCTCATGATGAACTTGGCTGGAATGTCGCCAAAGTCATGGTCCTCAAAGTATTTTCTGTTCTGGGAGAGAAACACTATAGACGGCACCTGGGAGCATATGGTAGTGCCGTATGTGGTAAGCGAGTAAAACCCGTCCTTGTCTTTTGTGATGAATCCGCCGTCTTCTAGTCTGGTGAAATTTCTGTGGACCTCCTGGTTTGTAGAGCCCAATTCCTTTGCCATGATTGCTACCTTGGATTTTTTCTCCAGCAGTTTGAATATTATTTGCAGCCTCTGGTGGCTTGATAATTCCAAAAAGTTGTTTGCCGATTCCTCGTAGTGGTCTATCACAGCATGGTTTAGGAATCAAGACATTTTAGGGTTTATTGGAATGCAAAACGAGTACAGACGGATGCGAAACGGTGCTTGACAAATTAGCATTGCAGTAATTTCATATACCAAATTGTATATATACCATATCGTATATAGTAACTTGTGACAAGATTCTATGTAGGCAAACCTGCACCTCCGGAGGATCTAATGGACAGAAAGGAAGAAGTCAAGTATATCGTAACTAAGATGAAGTCAAGGGGAATCAGCTACAATCTTGCTGTTCTAGGCTACAGAAGAATAGGCAAGACTTCGATCCTGCTCAAAGTAAAAGAAATTTTGTCAAGGTGTGGGGAAACGGCAGTTGTCTATTTTGACGTAAAAGAAAACATGGCAGAGCCAAAGATGTTCCTAACTAGGCTGGAGAAAGCCATTTTTGACGCATACTTGGAAAAGATGGGTTTTTCCACCAGGATAGGCACCAAGGCAAACAGAGCAACGGAGTTTTTTGTAAAGATACGGGAGGCATTAACTTCAAAAAAAATCAAAAGCATAACGGCAGATATCAGCTCAAGTGGGATCATCTTACCTAAGATCGAATTCGAGGACAAGATGGCAGACTATAGCACCTTGTTCTTGTCAGTGTTTAAATCGGCAACGGCGTTTGCCGAGAAAAGCAATCTGAAATTCATCATAATCCTAGACGAGTTTCAAGACATATCCGATCTTGACAGATACCCAGGTCTCAAAGACATATTTAGTTTGTTTAGAAGCGTTCTCCAGCAACGAGGAAAGACGGTCTCCTTTATCGTAAGCGGATCCCGTGTCCACATGTTGCAAACAATTCTCGGCAGCGGAGAATCCCCATTGTTTGTTCATTTTGAGAGATATTCCATTCAAGAAATGGACAAGCAAAATTCTCTAGAGTTCTTCAACAAGTATCTTGCAGCAAAAAAAGCAAAACCGAGCAGCAAAGCCGCAGAACAGGCATATGATCTAGTTGGTGGTCAGCCATTTTATCTCATGGCAATAGCAGAAAAATGGAATCAGGGTGATGACGTAAATGCGGTTTTCCAAAGTCTTCTAACTGACTCGCTTGGAACTTTGAGACTTTATGCAGAATACGTATTATCCGAAGACCTCGCCGATGCGACAGGCGGGCCAATACTAAAGACGATTTTGCAGGCATTGTCAGGCAGTAGCGAAGGGCATACGGTGTCTGAGCTGGCAAGAAAAATATCAGTGTCTCTGGAAAAGCTCCCAAGATATCTCAAGCCCCTAGTGGATGCAGATTTGGTCACAAAAACAGGCGGAAGATATGCAGTGCGCGACAAAATGCTTCGAGAATACCTAAGAGTGCAGACAGCGGCGCTCACCTGAGGATATACTATATCGTATATACACCATATGGTATATGATGCCGGTAAACCAGCTGGAGTTGGCGCGCGACGCAAGTAGATTTATTTTTGATGTGGTTTTGGATAAAATTGTGCCAATACTACCAATAGACAGCGGCAGGTACGGAACAAAGGAGATGCTTGCAGTCTTTGATGATCAGAAAAAGATTGACTACCAGCTGCAGATAGAGGGCGCCACCGCACTTGCGCAAAGCGAGATAGGCATGATCCCAAAGGCCTCCGGCACGAATATTTTCAAAACGGCAAACTCTGGCAAGATTTCTGCAAAGAGAATCAAGCAGCTGGAGGCAAAGTCAGACCACGACACTGCAGCACTGGTCGAGGCGCTAAGTGAGAAATGCCAGGTCTCTGCAAGGCCGTGGGTGCACTATGGCCTTACCAGCAACGACTTGGTCGACACTAGCAATTCACTTCAGATTAAAGACGTATTATCCATAATAGAACCCAAAGTTGCGCGCCTTGGAATCATCCTGGCAAAAAAGGCCACGCAGTACGGAGACGTTCCGGCAGTCGGCAGGACGCACGGGCAGCACGCAAGCATCATATCGTTTGGGTTAAAATTCGCAAACTGGGCAGCAGAGATGGCAGCCCACATTGAAAGACTAGAGGAGATCAAAAAGAGAATTCTCATCTGCAAGACACTTGGCGTGGTAGGAACTGGTTCGCTGATGGGCGCAAAGGCAGTGGAGATTCAAAAAAGAGTCGCAAAGAGGCTGCATCTGTATCCAGCAGAGGTTGCAACGCAGGTCATACCAAGGGAGAGATACGCAGAGTACATTTTCAATCTGGCACTGTTGGGAAGCACACTTGAAAAAATTGCAATTGAAATCAGAAACTTGCAGAGAACCGAAATCGGAGAGGTTGCAGAGCACTTTAAGGCAGGACAGATGGGAAGCAGTGCGGTACCTGTCAAGCGAAACCCAATCAAGAGCGAGCGCATATCATCTTTATCAAAATTATTGCGCAGCCAGATGAGCACCGCGTTTGAAAACATCCCGTTGTGGCACGAGCGAGACCTGTCAAACTCGGCAAACGAGCGATTCACCATACCAATGTGCTCCATTTTGCTTGACGAGATGCTTGAAACGATGATCAGAATAATTGACAACCTGAAGATCAACGTGGAAAAAATAACTAGCAACCTGCAGGTGACAAACGGGCAGATATTTGCAGAGTTTGTGTTAGAAGCGCTTATCAAAAAAGGAGTACCAAGGTTTGTCGCATACAGGGACGTGCAGCGAGTTGCGTTTTCTGCGCACGACCGGGGGACGGACTATATCGATGCTGTAAAAAACGACCAGGCCATCTCATCAAAACTATCCGAGAAGGAAATCGATGAAATATTTTCAGCAGACAGCCACCTTGGCGCGTCACCTGAAATAATTGCAAACGTAAACGCACTCGTGCAAAAAGCCTGCAAGAAGTTTATCTAGACTTTATCAGGGCCTTGTGAATCATAGAGCCGTACTGTAGCGCTTTTTTCCGCTTGTTTGCAGAAATTTCAGGAACGCCAATCTGAGATGCGAGTTTTCTAATTGCATGCTTTCGCAGCAGGTCGTCAGGATGCAGTATCTTTTCAGAGACAGGCACGGTTTTTGCATAACTGACAAAGCTTGGAGACAGCAAGGGCTGGAGTATCTCCACTGAAAACTCTGACGATACCAGATTTACCGCCTTCATCATCTTTAGCTCGTTTTCAAGCTTTGAGTTCATCAGCTCGACGACTTTGGACTCCCCTTCCTTGATTGCGTCACGGTACCCGTTGTATCCGCAGAACAGCTCGTCAATCCCGTTTGCAGTAACCACGGTATCCAGCCCGAGGCTCTGCGCCAGTTTGGCAACGTGGTAAAACGCGATACAGTTTTCGTTCCATGACAGATTGTCAGTTGATATGGCATCGCGAATCTTCTTTGAAATGGCATCAAACTCGTCGGGGTTTATCTCCAAGATGTGGTGCGGGAATTTTAGAATCTCATTTACCTCTTTAGAAAACAGGATGTCGTGCGAGTCCGCAAACCCGATTGTCAGCAATGTGACGTCATACCCGAGATCGGAGCAGACCTTTGCAACCAGGGTGCTGTCCACTCCGCCTGAGAACGCGACTGCGATTTTTCTTGTGAGGACAGTATCCAGTACGGTCTTTTTGATCTGCTCCAGCAGAATATCAGGCATCATTTTGTGAAACAGTCGCCCCATACAAAGCGCTTGCGGTAAATTTCGGAACAATTCAATGTCACTAGATTAAGCTTGCTACCAAATCTTACTGATGAGTTCTGCCTGAGCGTTAAATGCCATAACGAAAACAATTCTGACAAGAAAGAAAATGCAACTCAAAAAACAAATGTATGCAGGATTGTTTGCCTTGATGCTAGTAGCAGCAATAGTGGCAATCCCCCATGCAACGGCAGACAAGGAAGAAAAGTCTAGAGATTCAGAACGAAAACAAGACAAATCAGACAAGACAAAGGAATCAAAGCGAGATGAAAAAGCAAAAGCTGCAAAGCAAATACGCCAGACAGTGTCTACAGGAGTAGGAGTAGGCGCGGCGGTGGATAGCAACGGCGGGCTGCACAGATCTCATTTTAGAATCGATTTAGCAATAACATCTACAAACTCGACTGGAACCAACTCGACTGACACGTACCAGGTCAAAAAAGGCCAAGTTTTCATACTTGAAAAAGGCTCGCGCGGCACCTACAAGATAGTGCCAGAGACTTGGAAAACGGACATCAGTGAGGGCAAGTCCGCATTTAGTGCAACAGGACAGGTCATGGGCGGAAAAAACACGTACAGCGTATCGCTTACTGGTGAGAAAATTCGCGATGTGAAAAACGGAAGCCTGTACATGGTAACTGGCAAGCTTGGCGCAAACAGTACAGAGTATGACCTACACTACATATCGACATTTGCCAAAAAGAACCGCTCCGTAGAACCCATACTAGATGCGACAGACTAGACGTTTCATCTCTCCCCTTATTTTGTACAGGAGAAAAACAATTATTCCTTCAGGCAGAATTACAATAAAGTAATGTCAAAGGTTACGATAATTTTGGGAATCGCACTCGCGGTATCGCTTTATGGAAACTATGCGCTGTACCAGGACACCCACACGTTAAAGCAGGATATCCAGGACCTGGACTCCCAGGTAAAATCATTTCAAAGGCAGGCAGACGAGATACAGCAAAAGCTTGGCGCAATAACAGCAGAGAAGGAAAACCTGGAAAAGCTGCAATCACAGCTAGAAAAAATCCCAATTGTCTCAGGCTCCAAGTCGATTACCGCTGTAGCAGTCCGCCCTATAATGACAAGTGACGGCTTTTTCCAGAATGTCATATACCAGGGAACGGTGATGAGCATTACAGTTGACATACGCGACGGCACGGGACTGGTGCTTGTAAATACGGAAATCCCAACAGGCGTTGACTTTCAGACATCTGCAAAAACCGCAGTTAGTGTGGCGCAAGAGTACACAAATGCAGACCTGTCAGACAAGGACATCATATTTTCAATCACTGCAAAAAACAATGAGGAGCTGCAGGCAGTTGACGGCCAGAGTGCGGGAATGGCAATGACGGTTCTGCTTGTGATGGAGATTCAAGACAGGCCGATAAATGACAAGGTGTTGCTTACCGGAACCATCCAGCCAGACGGTACCATAGGACCAATCGGGGGCGCCGCAGAAAAGGCAGACGCTGCAGGAAAGTACGGCGCAAAGACGTTCATCGTTCCAAGGGGGCAGGCAATAACCATGGTCCAAGAATGCGAGGAATCGCAGCAGGGACCGTTTGTGTACAAGAGCTGCAAGTCCGAGGCAAAGCCGTTATCGCCCATAACTGAGGAAAAATACGGAATGAAAGTAGTAGAGGCAACTGACCTTGCGTCTGTTCTAAGTTACTTTGATTGATCCAAAGTTATATTCTTGTTCTGACATTACATGACATGCATCTTCTACCGGAAGATCAAATCAAAAACGAGCTAAAAGAGCAGGATCTAAAGGGATGGACCATACAAAACGGAAAACTCTACAAGGAATTTGCGTTTGCAGACTTTGTGGAGGCGTTTAGCTTTATGACAAAGGCTGCGTTCCATATAGAAAAGATGAACCATCATCCGGAGTGGCTCAACGTGTACAACAGGCTGTCAGTGTATTTGACCACGCACGATGCGGGCGGCATCACGTCAAATGACATAAAATTGGCAAGAACGCTCAACTCGCTAAAATAATCATATATCCATTTATTTATTAGAATAGCCTCAGCATAGGCGAGATAATTGACCAGCGTAGAATCCCAATTTTTAGAAACGGCGGATTTTTCAGAATATCAGGGAAAATGGGTTGCCATACTTGATAAAAAAATCATTGCTGTTGGATATACGATGAGCGAAGTTTATGAAAAAGCAACATTGGTGTCTTCAAGAACTCCTTTATTCCAGAGAATACCCAAGAAGGGAGAGACTGGCTCGCATCATGTTGTAAATTGAGATTATTTTGCAGGCATTGGTTTCTTTAGTTTTGTCTCTTCTTGTTCTGCGATCTGAAGAGACATCTTTCTTTCCATATTCACAAGATCCCTGACGATCGTGTTTTCACGGTTTACCTTGTACAGTTTTGCCTTGCCTATTGTCCGATTAACCTTTACGATTCCCACTTCTTCCAAGTCGCCAAAGTACTTGTAAAACGTCTGTTTGCTCATACCCAATGTCTCTATGATCTCTTTTTTTGTAAAGTCATTAGTTGGAAAATCCAGAAGATAGTCTAGGATCTTCATCTTTGGAGAGCGTCCAAGAACTTTGATGAGAAGGGATTGATCTTCCATGACATAACTTGTCAATTAAAAGTATTTAAGTTTAGACTTCTAAAGGTATGTTTAGTGTACTTATGAAGCGCAATTATCCATATGGGGAATTGATGGCATTGATACTAAACTTCCTCATGAGAAAGACTAGGTGGGGTGAGCATTATTTTCCTATCGACACAATGGCCAACTGGCTTGGACAGGTAGTTCAGAATAACGGCAAAAACGTTAGAAAGAAAGTAGACGAGTTGGCAAAAGATGGATTTTTGATTTTATGGAAAAGGAATACGACAGCCTCGTTAAACCCAAGGGCAAGGCACGAGATAATCGAGTACGTCGAGAAAAATCTAAGGGAATGAAATGAAAAGGTGCCGTAAAGGTAGTTTACACATTTCAGAGCCATATTCAATTTATATACAGAATTGAGAGAATCCCATCAAATGACTGCCACTCCGATACTTGATTCTGATTTTAGGTATATTGACAAGAAGGGAACTTTGTTAAAATCAAGAACGGAGCTGTCCATATCGCAGATGCTCTCATTTGTAGGGATAGACTACACCTACCAGCACCAAATCACGGTAAACGGGAATACTGTTCTGGTTGACTTTAGGACAGGCGACGGAAAGCTAATCGAGGTAATCGACTCTGATTCAGACATTGCAAAGTACAAGGAGATAAAGAAATTCCTTCCCGACGCCAAGATAATAGCAATAGGGCATCCAAAATTTGCAGCAAAGCTAAAGGAGCTGGACGACATTGTATTTTATGATACAAAGGACGCGCAGTCTGGTTCCATATTCATGGAGGACCAATCGTTTGCATTTGACTATGCGCACATCTTGCCGCTGGTTGAGAAATGCTCCATATTGCACGGCCACACATCAAACGTCTTTGTAGAACTGGTAGGCGACATGAAGAACAATCTGCTAATTGACTTTGGCGAGGCAAAGAAAATAATCAAGGAGGCAATCGGAATTTTGGATCACAAGTTTTTCATAAACAGAAAGTACCTCAAAAGCGAGGACGACTCCCACTACAGGATAGCGTTTGAGGGGCCGCGCGGGATGTTTGACATGCAGGTCCCCAAGGGCACGGCGTACCTTTTGGAGGGCGAGGCAACTGTGGAAAACCTGTCAACTGAAATAATAAAAATTCTGGTTCCAAGGCTTCCAAAGAATATCGAGGCAGTAGGGGTGTACATCTACGAGGGCTACAACAAGGGAGCGCACCTGATATCCCAAGTCTCAAAGGCCTGAGCATGGAACCCAAAATAAAAGAGACGGCATGGAACCCAGAGCTTGAATTAAAGATACTAAAACAGTGGGAGGAGACTCGGCTGTATGACTTTGTGCCGCTTGAGAAGAACTTTGTAATAGACACGCCCCCGCCGTATCCGTCTGGCAGGCCGTGGCACATCGGGGCTGCAGCGCACTATTCCCAGATAGACATGATTGCTCGAACCGCCCGGATGTCTGGGAACAACGTGTATTTTCCAATAGGAATAGACAGGAACGGTTTGCCTGTGGAACTGTATACTGAGAAAAAGCACAACGTCAGGATGCAGGAGACTGAACGTAGCAAATTTTTGGAATTATGCAGGTCTTCGCTGGATGATCTGGAGGCAGAGATGATCCAGATAATGAAGAGCCTGGGGCTGTCCGGGAATTTTTCAAATTATTACAGGACGGATTCTGAAGAGTATAGGATTCTGACCCAGTCCACGTTTATAGAATTGTGGAAAAAGGGAATAGTCTACAAGGCAACAAGGCCAAACAACTACGACTGGGTCTCGGGCACCACGATAGCCGATGCAGAGATAGTGTACAATGACATTCAAACAAAACTAGTCTACATGAAATTCAAAATAAAAGATACTGACAGGGAGATAATCATTGCAAGTACGCGTCCTGAGCTTTTATGCGCATGCCAGACGGTAATAGTAAATCCCGAAGACTCGAGATATTCCGAATTTATCGGAAAGGAGATCATTGTTCCCGTAATTAATAGAGAGGTAAAGATCAGGGCGCACCATTCCGCGCAGATGGAGTTTGGCTCCGGGGCAGTGATGGTGTGCAGCTACGGCGACCAGAACGACGTTGCACTGTTCCGCGAGATGAAGCTGCCGGAGATTGTCGCAATAGGGATGAACGGACTGATGACTGAATCCGCAGGAAAGTATGCAGGACTGAAGGTAAAGCAAGCCAGAACCCAGATCATCGAGGATTTGCAAAATGCAGGACTGGTCGAAAAGATTGAAGAGATATCGCACCGCACGCCAATATCAGAGCGAAGCAAGATTCCAATTGAGATCATACCAATGGAGGAATATTACGTAAAGCAGATTGACTCCATTGACAAGATAAGGGAGATTGGCAAAAAAATAACATTCTATCCTGAAATGCACAAGCAGATCCTGATGAACTGGCTTGACTCCATATCAATAGACTGGCCGATATCCCGCCGAAGGTTCTACGGGACTGAGATCCCAATATGGTACTGCAAGGAATGTTCAGAGCCGCATGTCCCAGAGCCTGGAAAGTACTATACTCCGTGGAAGGATTCCGCACCGTTTGAGAAATGCATCAAGTGCGGCTCAAAAGAGTTTGTCGGTGAGTTTAGGACGTTTGATACCTGGATGGATTCAAGCGTGTCGCCTTTGTTCATTTCCAAATTCAACAAGGATCCAGAATTTTTCAGGAAGACATATCCGGCTACTTTGAGGCCGCAGGCAAAGGATATTGTACGTACTTGGTTGTACTATACCATTTTACGATGCGAGCAGCTAACGGGAAAAGCTCCGTGGTCTGAGGCGTGGATAATGGGGTACGGCCTAGACGAAAAGGGAATGAAGATGAGCAAATCCAAGGGAAATGTTGTGGATCCGCTGCCGGTGATTCAAAAGTTTGGCGCAGACACTTTTAGGTTCTGGAGCGCAAGCGAAATCAACCACGGATATGACTTTAGATGTAATGAGCAAAAGATAGAGACTACAAAAAAGTTCTTGTCAAAGCTCTGGAATGTATCTAGATTCATTTCCAGCTATGATGTGGTATCAAGTGGCAAGCCTACAGAGTCCGATAAATGGATTCTATCAGAACTTGACAAATTGATTTTAGAGTGTAGAAAAGGATATTCAGAGTACAACTTTTTTGTCCCAGCTATAGCAATCCGGGAATTTACATGGAATCTTTTTGCCGCGCATTACATCGAGATGGTAAAGGCACGTGCGTATGGGGAAGGGTTTACAGAGGATGAGAAAAATGCTGCAATTTACACGTTGCACAAGGTTTTGTCTACCATTCTTCTATTGCTTGCTCCAATTACACCATTTATCACGGACTACATGTGGCAGGAACTGTACTCTAAAGAGACAATTCACAAGCAGATCTTGCCAAAATCTGATGGAATAGAAGATATGACAAAATTCACAGCCGAATTGTCAGACTTCAATTCCAAAGTATGGAATGAAAAGAAGTCAAAGGGATTGTCATTGAAGGATGTAATCTCAATTGAAATCCCAGAGCCGCTCAAGATATTTGCAAAGGATTTGATTCCGATGCACAAAATAGAATAGAACGGATATAGAGGCATAAAGATTTTTGATTAGAGATATGAAGATAAAAAAATCAGCATTTACTAGGATAGTCTGGTTTCCTCGAGATGCACATTAGCTCACTTTAATTCCCTTTGTCATAACGAGAGAAATTTCTTCTGTATGATAATGTGCGTATAACGATCCTAATTGAAAGTTATCTTTCAATTCCAAGAATTAACATTCCGTTAAAGAGTAGATTTTATCAGTATTTCATATCATAGGTCTCAATCCAGAGTATCTATCTCAGAACTATCAATATCAAAATATTTTGAAATGATGTGAAATCTAGCCTTTATTGAGCCAGCATCATTAGTGCCTTGAATGGTATATCTATCATAATCAGTAAGATCGGGTTTTGTTAATCTAGGACTCGTTTTTGCTAATTTTTTATTTTCTTCTACTCGGTTATTGAATTTTGTTAAAGAATCCCTAGTGATATTTCGGATTTTATTTTGTCGTTTAGATTCCCTAGTTAGTAGATAATAAATTGGGATTTTGGCCTGTCTTTTAAGAAGTTTATCTTTTTCAGAAAAGACACGCATCATAATATCTAAAACTGTTTCTATCATTTGAATAGTTTCATTCTGAGGAAGTTTTTCCTTATGATCACGAACAAACTGATCTAGAAATTTTTTCTTTGTATCTATGATTTTGTGATTTTGAATTGAGTTCTCTAAGAAAAGCAACCGTGCTGTAATTTCATAATGTTGATATCTCTTATTCGTTACAGCAACACATCTTTTGAAGAATTCATGTTTAGCAATCTTTCTAATTATGCTTGCCATCTTACCACCAATTGCATTTCTTTTTTCGGCAGATGTCAGGGTAACACCGGAATTAAGTCTCAAGAATAATTCATTAATCAAATCAACTTTTTTTTCATCATTAAGTTCTACACTCATGATTGGAAGTTTATAATTATCAAGGAATGATTTTAAAGACAGATAATTTTTTGCTAAATCCCTATAGAAGATCCCATTAAGATTAGTTGGAACTTTTAATCTACTTATCATAAAATTGCCAAGAGGAAACTCATTGTTTATAAATTCCCACAGAGTTTCTAGTCTTTGACGACCATCAATAATAGAATATGATGAAATCTTTCCAGAGTTTTTATTCAAGTAAACTAGATGATGGAAGTAGAGTTTCGGTACATCATATCCATTAAAAATTGAATCTAGAAATTTTTGTTTTTTATCTAACTCCCACAGACCGCCATTTCTTTGATATGGCGGTTCTAAATCTATATTTTTTCTTATAGAGTAGATTTGCATAATTTTGGATTTTTCCATTTCAATAGTATCAATATCCATTTAATTACCCTCCAATTTCGTACGAATACTTGACAACTCTGGATATATTTGGAAACTGTTTATACCAAGTAATTTTAGCTGTTTCCGAATTGTTTCTTTAGCGTCTTTTGGAATTATGTATCTTTTAGTGTGATTTTTTTTGCCGATTTCGTTTATCGGAACAGTATTTTTATGACCATCAATAGTAAATACGCTCAATTGGGACTGCATTCGTCGAGAGTTTCGTGGTGCCAACAACGCTATTGTAGGTAGTGTTTCAGTATCTTCATAATCTTTTGGGGCGTATGGATCTAGTATAGGACTATCTTCGTCAAATGTTGGTATTGAATTTCTATTTTCCAATTCAGTGATATTGCCATTTAATTTAAGGGGTAAAAGTGCCCAAATCACTGCGTCTTTTTCAACTATATTTCCAGCATCATCTTTTTGTACTGCAAAATAAGCGGCGACTAATGGGTTTTCTGACCAATCCAATAACCTGGTATGAATTCCATGATGTCGCATCAAAAATAACCATTCATGAGGTGCATCCGGAATTGGATTAGCTAATAACATAGCATCTTGCTTAAATTCCCTCAAATAATCAATTTCAGTTTTAGAGTGTGAGTCCCTATGAAACGATGGAAGTAGTATCCAACTCTCATCTGTATGCCCCCGATACCACGTCGGACCGTTGTCGGATTCCGCATCTTTTATTATTTCATCGATTAATTCGACCAAATTTTTAACTATTTTATCAGACATTGAGGATCATCACTTTAGAGAATATTTTCTCATATTCGTACTTAAAGATGATCAAAATCCAGTAAAATAATTTACTTTTTTAAGATATGTATTAAAAAAAATTCCATGCACAGATTATCCCCATATAATAAGTGAAGATACAAAAACTATTCAAATCATCTATGTTTATGTTTCATATTGAGTTCCAGGCATAAACAGATAGAACACTTCAATGATACCATAAAAGTCGGAACGGGTTACAATGGGATTTTCCTAATCAGAAAGCAAATTGACCATGTCGGTAAAGACAATCATGTTATTCAGGGAGGATTTACGGTTCAACAAACAGCTAACAATGCAGATTTGGATATACGATTCTACATAATAACCGAATGCCAATTTGTCGACTGGATATTACCAAACATAACAAGAACAAATACAACATTTTCTTATCCTAAAAATACACTTCATGGTAGCAATCTTGAGAAAATAGGAAACTTTAGAATTCAGATAAATGAAAGTTATAGTGCATATTTCCTATTAGACAACCGACATTCATTTTCTACGCCAAAAGAAATCAAAGTACTCATATCTGAAGAATGGGATGAAGCCACGTCCAATCTTGATCTAGTGACTACAATTCCACCGCATGATAAATCCATCAAACATGACGTGGAAAGACTAATTTCTTCGTCCAAACATGATTTGAAAATAATAACACCTTACATAGACATGTCATTAATATCAGAAATACTACAAAAACATTCAAACGGCGTCAATATCGAAATTATTACCAGAACAAGAAAAGATTTTGCGGGCAAAGGTGCAAAAGAAGGATTTGACTACATTAACAAAACATTAGGTAAGAAGCACAAAACGAATGAACATATACATTCACGAATCATACTAAAAGACAGTCAAGAAGCATTAGTTTCATCAGCAGATCTCACACAAGATAGTTTATTGGGTCAATTTAATGCAGGAGTGGTTGTTTCAGAACACATGATTATTAAAAAACTGTTAAACTATTTCAAGAACGTATGGGATAAATCTTCTTTTGACTAAGTAGTGCAAACGTCAGTTTTCTTAGAAATCATTTCTGGAATATTTTTTCCTTTAATGTGAATAACATCCTCAATGCTCAAAGTCTTGTCACGTTTTGAACAGACTTCAATTCTGGAGAATTCGGCATTTTAGGCAGTGACAGTTTTCTTGCATTGAGATAGTTAGACTGTGAACTTCCAGATGCACACACTGGTAGATTTCGATGCTGAAGAAAGGCCATTACACATTATGGATTAAAAAAAGAAGGATGAAAAACTAAAATCTCAACGTCATTTTCTGCATGTAGTGCATTACAAGGATTTTAAAAAAGCTCGGGAGTTCGTCAGGAGCATCAGGATTAACAGAGTTTCAGAATGGAAAGCATATTGTAGGTCTGGTAGGAAGCCTCAGGACATACCACGTTGTCCAGAAGTGGTTTATTGCAACAGCGGATGGGCAGGATATGGGGATTGGTTGGGGACTGGCAGGATAGCATCGTTTAACAGAAAATACTGCAGCTACGAGGATGCAAGAGAGCACGTGTCAAGATTGGGGTTGAAAGGATTCATGGGATGGCAAGATTATTGCAAGTCGGGTAAAAAACCCGCCAACATACCGGCCAGACCAGAGAGGACATACAAAGACAGAGGATGGATAAACTGGAAGGACTGGCTAGGTTCGACTTCGAGCTACAGCTATACCAGGTACCACCTGAGATTTAAGGAGGCCAGGGAATATGCCAGAGGCACAGGTATCAAAAAAACACAAGAGTGGTATGCCTTTTGCAAATCCGGAGCAAAAAACCCGTATGTCCCATCAAACCCCCACAAAGCATACAGCAACAGCGGATGGGCAGGAATGAAAGACTGGCTAGGAACCAAGGACGTAAAATGAGTAAAAATCATCATGCGTTTCATTGGTAGTGACAGAATCAGGATGAATTTGGCACTTTTTTGACATTACTGTCGAGGGCACACCGCGTGATTATCCCATAGTCATCATCGGTCACACGGAGTATCCCACTTTGCATGTACGCCCCCCAGTTGTCCTTGTTCTTGACAAACTTGAGGTCGTTCACAACCTTGCTTACGAGCACGGGCTTTTTCCAGATGCTTACGTCCTTCATGATCAGATGGTAGTTCAGCGTGTCAACCTGGACAAGATCGGACGCGATGACCGCAGTTCCCGCAAAGTATTTTGAGCTCCTCAGCCCGCCCACGTAAAATATTATGTCATCTCCCGTCGACGTGTTGCTCTTGTTGGACGTGTACTTGTACACCGGCCATTTCTTTTCAGCGATCCTTTTCTTGAACTCATCCTCGCTCCCGGTCATCACAAATATCCATTTTGCCAATGCAGCAGATCATTGCTTTCCTTATCTATGTTTATTTGATAACTAAAGCTGACACAAAAAACTAAAAAACAGCAGATGGGGAACAAAGGCATTGAACAGAGACAGACCTACTGCAGTGGAGCTGTTTGCAGGTGCAGGAGGCATGGCACTAGGGCTAGAGCAAGCTGGTTTTGAGACAAGCCTCCTTGTCGAATACGATAAGGATTGCGTTGCAACGCTCAGGGCTAATAGACCTAGATGGAATGTAATGCACAAGGACATACAGGAGATTGATTTCAGAGGGATAGAGGCAGATGTTGTCACAGGTGGATTCCCGTGCCAGGCATTCAGCCATGCAGGAAACAAGATGGGTTTTGAGGACACCCGAGGAACCCTGTTTTACGAGTTTGCCAGATCTGTCAAGGAGATCAGGCCGAGGATATTCGTCGCCGAAAACGTCGAGGCAATAGTAAGGAACAATGACGGAAAGACCCTAAGGACTATACTCAATGTCCTATCCTCATTTGGATATGACGTGCAATACAAGATCCTAAATGCGCTCCACTACGGAGTTCCTCAGAAGAGGAAGAGGATAATATTTGTAGGAACCAAAAACGGCGTCAAGTTCGAGTACCCAAGACCATCAAGCAGGATGATGACATTGAGGGATGCGCTGCAAAACGTCCCAAAATCAATCGGCGAGAGGTATTCCGAAAGAAAAAAGGCGATGTTGAGCCACGTTCCCCCAGGCGGATCCTGGATAGACATGCCAGTCAAGGTACAAAAGGAGTACATGGGAAAAAGCTTCTACTCATCAGGAGGAAGGCGCGGTATGGGAAGGCGCCTCTCATGGGATGAGCCATGTCTTACGCTCACATGCTCTCCGGCACAGAAGATGACAGAGAGATGCCACCCCAAAGAGACACGCCCATTCACGGTAAGAGAGTATGCAAGGATACAGACATTCCCTGACTCATGGGAGTTCACTGGAAGCCTGTCCTCACAGTACCGACAGATAGGCAATGCAGTGCCAGTCAAGCTTGCCACTGCATTAGGGAAGGAGATTTTCAAGTCGTTGAGGCACCCGGAACTGCTTGCAACAGTAAAGTTGCAATCAAAGATCAGGGAGTTCTGTTAATTATTTTATTGCATAGAAAAATAAAATCAGAGACAGCGTAAGATAAACGGCATACAGAAAACAAAACAGAGTTAGTTTTCTTTAAAAAATGTGTCAGTCATTATTTCATTCATGGTCTTGTCGTCACTTTTGGTTATCCTATGATCCGAATTCAACAAGTCGTTGATTGCATGCGGGAGCGCTTTCGACACCTGCAAGAGTGCATCGGATTTGCCAGTTATCATCTCATACAGTTTAGGTCCTGAGATTATTCTTATCTGGCGATTCTCCTTGCCCTTAATCCTCCACATCATCTCATCACCTTTACCATTTTTTGGTATCACATATGCATAGTAGGCAACTGCATGAGGGTACGCCGCTATGACATTCTCAAGTTTTTTGTAGACGTCTTTGAGGTTATCCCCTTTTGTAGTGTTATGTTTATTTTTCAGCTCTACAAAAACAGAATTGTCAGTCTTTCTCAGATCCATTCCAAGTTCATGCCCAGTCTTAAGATCTTCCCAACCGGTTACACATCCAAGCAACTTCTGATGGAACTCGCCTATGGAATTATTGATGGTCTTGTCCTTTTGCCTTGCACTCTCATTCTCAATCCATTCCTTCAGATTCATGTTTTTTGCAAACATGTCAAAAACCATCTTGAAGGGATCCAGAGCATTTTTTTGCATTTGTTCCAGGTCTGCGGATTTTGATTCTTTTTGATATACGTTACATACCATGCGGACGCATTCCAGAAAACATTTGTCGGATACAAAATCCACATACTTGTTTGGCACGTATTGACTTTGCCTCTTTTACTTAACAAACATTACGCTAAACGAGTGCATCATTTGTAGCAGTCAGGAGTGCAGGATATTTTCAACAACAGAATGCGGGTTATCGCGTATTTGATGCTCCCAAAATTCCAATACCGTCCATCCATCTTTTTTGAGGCGCTTTTTCACTATTTTTCGTCGCATCTTGTTTCTGTCGATCTTGTTACGCCAGAATTCAGAATTGGTTTTAGGTTCCTTGTAACACACTCCGCAACCGTGCCAGAAACATCCGTCTAGGAAGATAGCCACATTCTGTCGTTTGATCGATATGTCAGGCGTACCAAAGACAGTTCGGTCATGAATTCTATATCGTTTTCCTTTAGACCAGAGAATTTTTCTTATCATCAACTCAGGTTCGGTGTTTTTCCCTTTGATGCTAGACATTATTTTACTTCTCGTTTCTTTGGAAAACTTGTCCGGCAACACACCAATACTGACAGACTTGGCTTTCAACATTTTGAAAATAACAATCACATCATCTAATTATACGGTTAATTAGGACGCCATAACCACAAATAGTTTTACATTCGGTGATTACTGCATACAGGCACCATCATTTCTTGATCGAGTGACCCTTTCTAAAATTACACTGATAGCAAAGAGGCTGAATATTATCAATATCGTCGGTTCCCTCTTCTAATAGTGGTATTATGTGATCTTCAGTTATTTTGTATTTTGCAGATCCCTTAGAATATGGAACATCCTCCCATTCGCGATTGCATCGGGGGCATCTTTCATATTGTTTCAGCTTTTCAAGAAATTGTTTTCTCGTATGTGTTCCTTTAGAGTTATTCTTTCTTTCAGAATAACGTCTTGCACGTAACTGCCGGCATGTCTTGCAATATTTCTGAATTTTGCCATTCGTTGATGTCCATGTACTCCAATTATCATGACCTCTCCCACACAGAGTCATTTGATATACAGGATCTTTCTTCTAAATAAATATCCAGAATTCATCAGAGACATAAACGTCAAAATATTGTAGGTCGACTATTTTCTTGGCTTTATCATGCTGACAAAGTGCTTGTGCATTGACACATCATGCGTTAGTTCAGGATGAAATGAAACTGCCAGAATATTTCCCTGCTTTACTGCAACCACTTTTTCATTAAACTTTGACACTACCTGAACGTCCTTTCCCATGTCTTCTATTGATGGTGCTCGAATGAACACGCCCTTTGTCTTTGGAACACCGATGGAATCAGCAGAAATTTCGGCCTCAAACGAGTCCTTTTGCCTTCCAAAAGAGTTTCGCTCAACCCTAACATCAAGTAAATTCAAGAGTGGCTGGTCCATTTTTCCAACTACCCTATCCTTAGCGTTTTTTGATAACAAAATCAATCCAGCACAAATTCCAAAGACTGGCATTCCTGCTTGGATTTTTTCCTTGATCACTTTGAGTGCGCCATTTACCAGAGACATCTGCCCCATCATTGTGCTCTCCCCGCCGGGAATTATCAATCCATCTAGTGCGGAAATCTCGTCAGGTGTCTTCACCTGTTTTACAGTTCCCTTGATTCCCAAAGTACCTAATGCAGTCCTGGTTGCAACAATATTCTCAGCAACATCGCCCTGCAATCCCAAAACTCCGATACTAACGCTCATGCAGTTCCCCGCTCTTGCATTTTTAGTTCCAAGTTCTTGACATCCAGTCCAAGCATTGACTGGCGCTCATCAATCATTCTTTGGGCTTCCTTTACCTTATCAGCATCCTCCCAGAACGTCGTAGCTAAAACAACAGCTCGGGCCCTTTCCTTTGCGTCCTCTGCCTTGAATATTCCAGAGCCGACAAAGATCCCGTCACACCCAAGTGACATCAGGTATGCAGCATCTGCAGGTGTTGCAATTCCACCTGCTGCAAAATTAACCACGGGTAATCTACCTAGCTTGGCAGTCTGCTCCACCAGTTCAAATGACACCTTGAATTCTCGTGCCATCCTAATCAGGTCCTGGTTGTCCCCGGAATCATAAATTGATTTTATTAATCGCAATTCGTCATTTACTTTTTTGATATGTGTTATGGCCTCTGCAACATTTCCAGTTCCAGGCTCGCCTTTAGTACGAATCATTGCAGCACCCTCTTCGATTCTTCGCAGTGCTTCCGCAAGCGAGCGGGCGCCATTTACAAAAGGTGTGGTATAATCCCATTTCCATATGTGACGCAGCTCGTCAGCTGGAGTCAAGACTTCGGACTCGTCAATCATGTCCACGTTTGCCTCCTCCAAAACTTTGGCCTCATACACGTGGCCTATTCTGCACTTTGCCATTACTGGAATGGTGACTGCATCCATTATCTCCTCGATGACCCTAATGCTTGCAGTCCTTGCAACCCCTCCTGCCTTTCTAACATCGGACGGAAGCTTGTCCAAGACCATCACAGACACTGCGCCTGCCTCTTCAGCAATCACAGCCTGCTCTACAGTTGTGACATCCATCACAACTCCGTTTTTTAGCATGTGCGCAAATCCACGTTTCAGGGTGGACGTGCCGCGCGTAATCGATGAAGGTCCTACCTTTTCGCTTATCTTTCCCTTTGCAGAGTCAAGATTGCCAGAGAGCGGAATCATAAGGACTAGTCGCGATTTGCATATTTATAATAACGGATCGAATTGTCCGTTTAGTTGAATTTTTCAGAAACAAGGATTACCAATCTACTGGTCTTTCATAACGGTCTGTGTTAAAAGATCCAATGACGGTCCAGCTCTTCCATTGATTCATTTTCTTGAATATCTAAAGAGACAGGTATTTTTCGAATCTTTGTCGTACTCATGTCACATAGTACATATTGATTATTAAAAACTAGTCTTTTCCATATACCGATTTATGATCACATACACGCAACAAGATAATGACATTTTGCTGATAATCGATAGAATACAGAATTCTATCAGATTTGTTCAATTCATAAGCCCAGATTCTCAGATTTGGTTTGTATTCTCCTTTTTTTGCAGGATCAGGGGATAAAACCAAGTCTCGCAGAGCTACGTCAACTAGTTACTGACGAGCGCTTCCAAGATTTTTAAATTGTTTTGCGAATTGAGGTCTTTTTTCAATTCGCCACATTATTTTTCGGCGTATAAGTCTTTGATGAGGTCGTCAACGTCGTCATATATTTTCCCCTTTGACTTTAGAGCTTTTTTGACATCACTAATTTCTTTTTCCGATAATGGGGGCGAATAAACGGCATTAGATTTCTCCAATCGTATCACTTTATGGTTAGTCATTTTACCCTAAAACTCTTTTGTTCACTAGATACTATCATTATTCGTACAATTGATTAAAAACACAAAAATCCCTAGTTGAATTTTTCAATGACTCGTTCCAGCTCTGATTCCACCATGGTGATTATGGGCGGAACAAATGTGGATGTTGCGTTTCCCTCAGACCACTGGATCTGCTTTGTGTTTCCATTCAGCGTTACCTTGAGCGAGAATTTCGTGTATTCTGATACTGACTCGTCAGCAGGTATGGAGTCAATCGGGATGCTCATAAAGCCAGTCTCCTTTATCATGGCAGTCAGTTTTTTCACCTCGTCTTTTTCCAGCACCATTGTTTTCTCCGGCAGAGGATGCTCGTCTTCAGTCACCAGGTATCTAACGTTTCCCTCGTTTGATATGATCAGAATCTCAGACTTTACAGGGCTGAGCCTGTCAGTCAACCCAAAAGAGATTTTCTTCAGGTCGTATCTGGTAAGCTCAATTGAAATTCTGTCATCAGAATTTGTGGCGCTAAACGGAATCTGCGGGTTCATGATCATAGGTATGGCAATCATCCCTGCAAAGATTATAGGAATCGCTGCAATGATCAGTATGAGCGGCTTCATTACACCATTCTCTTTTGATTCGATAATAAATCTAGTTTCCTTGGATCTAACACAGAGAATAAATCCAAGCCCCTGTTTTTCTCATTTGTGGGGTCGTAGCCTAGCCTGGTAGGGCGACTATGATTTAGTCATCGCTAAAGGCTCCAGAAGTAAAAAATCCAAACTGATAACACGAGATGATGTGAGTTTGGAGCTGCAGTGACCTGTAGATCGCCGGTTCAACTCCGGTCGGCCCCACGTCTATTTCTTTGATCTCAGGACGTTGAGCGCAGAGCCTTCCCTGAACCACTCTATCTGGGCAGTGTTGTAAGAGTGCAAAAGAACAATCTCTTCTTTGGAGTTGTCTGCATGTCGGATGATACATCTGACTGGCTTTCCCTGCTGCAGCTTGCCCAGTTCCACAAGGCTCAGCCTGTCTGATTCTAGAATCTTGTCATAGTCCAGCGGATTTGAAAATGTGAGTGCAAGCAGCCCCTGCTTTTTGAGATTTGTCTCGTGTATTCTTGCAAACGATTTTGCAATCACAGCGCCGCATCCTAAGAATCTCGGAGTAAGTGCGGCATGCTCCCTGCTGCTCCCCTCCCCATAGTTGTTATCGCCTATTATGACCCACTTTATTTTCTGTCCGCGGTACTGCCTGGCAATGTTTGGAAATGATTCCACCATTCCATTTAGCGCATTTTTCCCCTTTCCAACCTCGCCTGTAAACGCGTTTACCGCACCCAGAAGCAGATTGTCACTTAGCTTGTCCAGGTGCCCGCGGAACATGAGCCACGGACCGGCAGGAGAAATATGGTCGGTAGTGCATTTTCCCTTTGCCTTTACCATTACCGGCATGTCGATGTAATCGTGTCCGTCCCATTTCTGGAACGGTTCCAGCTTTTGCAGTCGGGTGCTGCCAGGATTAATCACAACCTCGACTGAATCAGGATTAGCTGCAGGTGCAACATAGACATCCTTTCCCAGTTTGAATCCGTCCTTTGGAACTTCGGGTGCCACTTCAGGCGGGGCAAGCTTGAACTTGGTTCCGTCCTTTGCAGTCAGCGAATCAGTCAACGGATTAAACGACAGGCTTCCGCCCAAGGATAATGCGATGATGAGTTCAGGGCTTCCGATGAAATTCATCGTGTTTCTTTTTCCGTCGTTTCGTCCGGGGAAATTCCTATTAAACGAGGTAACAATGGTGTTTGGCTCGTCCTTTTTCAGCTCAGGCCTGTTCCACTGACCGATGCACGGACCGCATGCGTTTGCAAGAACGGTAGCTCCAATCTCCTTTAGCATGTCCATCTGCCCGTCGCGCTCGATGGTGGCGCGCACCTGCTCGGAGCCGGGCGTAACCAATAATGGAATCTTTGACTTTACTCCCTTGTCCTTTGCCTGTCTTGCAACACTTGATGCGCGTGACATGTCCTCGTATGACGAATTTGTACAACTACCAATCAGCGCAACGGAAATGTCGTCGATGTAGTTGTTCTTTTTCACGTCTTCAGCCAGTTTGGAAATAGGTCTTGCCAGGTCAGGCGTGTGCGGTCCAACCAGGTACGGTTCTAAAGTAGTCAGGTTAATCTCTATTACCTTGTCAAAGTATTTCGAAGGATTCTGCTCCACGTCGGGATCCTCTGTCAGGATGTCAGTGTGCCGATTTGCAATGTCGGCAATTTCCCCGCGGTTTGTAGCCCTGAGGTACGTCTCCATTTTTGAGTCATATGGAAATATTGAACATGTCGCGCCGATTTCTGCACCCATGTTTGTGATGGTTGCCTTGCCGGTGCAGCTTATAGTTTCTGCACCTGGTCCAAAATATTCAATGATGGCGTTTGTCCCGCCAGAAACCGTAAGTGCACCTGCGACATACAAGATGATGTCCTTAGGCGATGTCCACCCGTTCAGCGAGCCAGTCAGGTACACGCCGATTCTTTTTGGGTACAAAATCTCCCAGGGCATTCCTGCCATGGTTTCTGCAGCATCGAGTCCCCCCACTCCGACTGCAATCATCCCAAGACCGCCAGCGTTTGGCGTGTGAGAGTCAGTTCCAATCATCAATCCCCCGGGAAACGCATAGTTTTCCAAAACCACCTGGTGTATGATTCCGGCGCCAGGCTTCCAAAATCCGGCACCATATTTTCGAGACGCAGACTCCAGAAACTGGTACACCTCGTTGTTCTCATATATGGCAGCCTTGGTGTCAGATTCCGCATCGACTCGAGCCTGTATCAGATGGTCGCAGTGAACGGTTGTAGGAAGCTTTGCCTGCTTTAGCCCCGCCTGCATGAACTCGAGCATTACTGTCTGCCCCGTGACATCCTGCAGTGCGACGCGATCCGGATTCAAAAACACGTAGCTCTCCCCGCGCTTTGGCTCGTGCAGATCTTCAGAGAAATGCCCGATGAGAATTTTCTCACTTAGCGTTAGCGGACGATTAACAATATCTCTGAACTTTGAAATGTTTTTTTCTAATTTTTCATAAACTGATAACACCAGATCGGGTGTGGTCTCGATTTGCATCAGATATGATTCCGGAATAATTAGTTATAAATCGTATCAGATGTTTTAATTC
This sequence comes from uncultured Candidatus Nitrosotenuis sp., assembly GCA_964449865.1. Taxonomy (GTDB): domain Archaea; phylum Thermoproteota; class Nitrososphaeria; order Nitrososphaerales; family Nitrosopumilaceae; genus Nitrosotenuis. The sequence continues at coordinate 311,921 of CAYVBR010000011.1, read as the reverse complement.
CAAATTTGGAAAGTACAAGTGCAAAAATAATTTTTCAGCTCATGCGGGACAAATTCCCGAACAGTTATAAGCCAAAAACCATTTCTTATATATGGTATCAGTTATGGTTCATTTGTTGCTTTCTTGGGGGTATGCGTTTGGTCAATAAGGGGTTCCCGGCTTTTGGCAATTCACAAGCAGGCGCATTTATTGCGGCGCTGAAAAATTATAATCTTCCTGATTTCATTTTGAAAAAAATAGCCAAAGAGTGCGGCTCCGACCTTTTGGAGCGCGGCAGACTCGACGACAGGCTGCAAAGCATGAACGATATCGCACTGACAACGCTGCACAAGATTTTCATCGACTGCGAAAGCGACGACTCGGGAAAATTCGCAGACTACAGGTTCTACGCATATGTATCCAGCATGTACCACAAGTGCGACATTTTGATCAACGAGTCAATCCCAGGCGCGTCTGGAAAAAACCACAAGGTCCCAGTCGCGGTAAAAAACAACGGCATGTATATCGCAGTTGCATTTAACAAGTCAACCGGAACGCCCGTCCAGAAAAGAGAGGCAATCAAGTTTTACAGCATAATAGATGATGTCAAAAAAGGCGACCACGGCACGATGCTGACAGACGCAATCTTTGGCACGTCAGTCGGCTTCAAGGGAGACTCGCTTGTCGAGCTAGAAAGGCTGTCAAAGACCAGAAAGACAGACGCAGAATCAAGACTGGAAATCAAGACTGCAAACTTTGAGAACAGAATTTACTCTGTTACCAAGTGCACCTAAATCCACTGTACGCCCTTGCTCTCATAGTATTTCGTTTTTGCCCTAGAATGCCGCGGCCGAACATGCAGCACGGAATTGCAGCACGGGCACTTTGCATCATCCCATTTCAGATACACGTCGCACACCCCGCACCTTTTCTGACCGTTGTACCGCAACGATATCTCTCCCAGGAACTCGGAGTACTTTGTCTTGCACATTCCCTTGCACACCAGCATGGTACCACTGCGGTTTGTGAAAATTAAAACAACGAGTAATTCTATAATGACCCAAAGCCGGACGAGTCGATTGCCATGAAATACGGCGCATCGCCAGTCTTTGCAAAGTTCTTGTCATAGTGCTCGTACTGCAGATTGTTAAAGAGGTGCTGCCTCCACACGTCGTGGATTGCCTCTGCCTGCTTTTTGGATTTTTTCTTCATCAGAAACACGTGCGCTATCTCGTGCGATACCGGCGCGCAGTTTTTCTCTGCCAGAAACAAGATGTCTTTTTCGTCCTTTGGCTTTTGCCACAGCGTCATGCCAAAGTTCTCCGCATAGTACCCCTCGCAGTTGCAGTCAGTCCAGAGCGGTCGGAAGTGGCTCAGGTAGAAATGAAACGTGTCTGCGCCGCGCATCCTGTGATCGTCAAGCAGCGCGCTTGTGTCTATCTTCCGCAGGAGGCTTGCCTTTCCTGTCGCCATCTCGTCGCACTGGATGTCGACGTCTACAGAAAAAACGTCATGAATCCATTTTTTGTAAAACTGCGCCATCTGCTTTACGTATTCAAATTCAAAGTCGCGCCGGCCGAGATCGTCCCTGTTTATGACAAATACAAAATGTAAGAGCATAAGAAAAAGAGATGATTAAGATTGGCCTTCAATACCCATCAGGGTCAGTGTAGATCGGATTTTCTCTATCTTTCGAATCTTCCATGTGATGGTTTCGCGTAGCGCTTCAACTGTTGGAGACTCGATTTTGGCCAAGATGTCGTATGCACCGAATGTGCCGTGAACCTCTTTTACTCCTTCCAGGGATTTGAGTTGCTTTATGATCGCTTCTTCAGATCCGAGTTCGCAGTTTATTAAAACATAAGCTGTCGCCATGATAACGGTACGTAGCAGGATCCAATAAACCTATTGTTGTTTCTGTTTTTGGGAAATTTTGATGATTTCGTCCCAGATTTTGGGCGGAACCGGCATTACTGAGAATCGCGATATTCGCAACAGGTCCCAGCTTGCAAACTTGGCATTGCCCTTTATCTCATCTAAGGTGACGGGTCTGTCAAGTCGCTTTTTGAATTTCACGTCGATGGTGATGTATCGAGGATTTTTCTCCTTTGGGTTCGGGTATGGGTCGGACGTTATCTCCATTATTCCCATCACCTGCCTTTCTGTTCCGGTATGGTAGAAAAACGCAAGGTCTCCTTTTTTCATCTCCCTCATGTGCTTTAGCGCCAGATTGTTGTGGACGTCGTCCCACGAGGTTTTCTTTTCTTTTTCCAGCGAGTCAAAGTTGTACGAGCTTGGCTCCTGTTTTCCAAGCCAGTAGTTTGCCATGACATGGATGATTTTTCAAAACTAATAATTCTTTTACTGTCAGATTAGAGAGGTTTCTTCGATCATTCAAATCCAGTCAGAGATAGAGATTGTTTTTATGGCATAATTCCCATATAGATAATCTGTTGAAGATACGGTGTACGGTTTGTAAGCAAATTCTCCAAAGCAAGAGCGTTCATGACTATCAGCAATGCTCATGCGAGAACCACACGTTTGTTGACGGCGGGGCAGACTACTGCAGGTACGGCGGAAAAGACATGAAGAAAATAGAACTAATTGGAGATTAAATTTTAGAGCCTACGATACAAAATCCATGGGAAAATAAATCAGCAGGTATTATCTTCACTATACTTTTTCTTTAGCTGTGTTAACAAGGTAACTCGCTCTTTCTTCAAGACGGTCTCAAGATGTGCATCGTCACGATATTTTTCAATTACATCGTCAGGCATGTTTTGTATATGTCCGATCTCCGCATCTCCGCGTTTCTTTCGAAAAGTCAATCTAGTTTAGATATATCATCACTAGGATCTAGTAAACCAAAATCAAGCTCATCTATGGAAAACTTTTTCAAACACGATCAGAGCGCGCAGTGTTTTTTATATAACGCCTCGGCTTTCTCGATTTCTTTTATTTTGTCCTCTGAGAGTTTTTTAGTAAACGCATTCTCAAAATTTAGAGCATCGTTACCTTCGAGAATTAACTCTTTTCTGTCCATCGGTACAATGTACCGATTATCACATTTAAAATATGTTATAGCACAACATACGAACAGTATCAACACATACTCACTTCAGACTTGAGAATACGGTCTATGATTGTACCCCGGCACTGACTCACATAACGTCATCGGCTTTTAGCCAAACCCTCAATATGCTCTGTAGCCGGGGTATTTTTTGCCCCATTGTTACACATCTGGGTGAATTAGAAATCACAGAAATCTAATACGATCGACTCATCCTAATCCGTCTACGTGTATGCTCTTGGGCAATAGGAAATAGGTCTAGTCAAATATTAATCCAGACAATTTGATTTCAAATCCCGATACCGGAACCCTGATTTTGAAATTCTCAATTACCTGCTGGTCTATCTCGCCCACCACACCTGCCGACTTTCCTGAAATCAAAATCTCTGCAGTCCTTCCGCTTGCAAAGGACGGATGAGTGAAAGCATTTGTCTTGCAGACAATATTAGAGTCGGTTTTCAACAAGGACTGCAGGATTGATTTTATCTCGGTGAAATTCGTGTCCTTGTGCGCACTGACGCACGATAGCACAACGGTTTCGGAAATCGGGTGCCCTTTCGAAAATACAACTCCGGTCTCAAATAATTTCTGGGGGTACGACTCGTGTATGTTCTTTGACAGGTTCTCCAACAGTCCAGGAAGTATGGAGTCTCGCAGTACGGTGTGCTCCAGGCTCTTTGACTCGGATACCTCGATTGTTTCTGACGGATCCCTTTTGGTGTAATCGTACAATACTTGCTTGCTAGTCAAACTAGAGTTGAGTGCCTCTGTGAACCCAAGCCCAATCATCACGGATGTGATCTGGTCGAGTTTTTTTGTGACGGTATTTTTCTCCCCGACAGATACTGACGGAGGAAGCGACGGCTTCAAATTCTCAATTCCGTGACCCAGTGCAATTTCCTCGACCAGGTCCATCTCGCCCAGGATGTCAAATCGGAACCGCGGAATGGTGCAGAGAATTTTCTTCCCCCTAGATACGGCATCAAGCCGGCATTTTTTCAGCGAGTCGCAGATTTTCGGAATGCTCAGATCCAGTCCTAAAATTTGGTTTACCAGAACAGGATCAAGTGGAACGGTTCGCGCCCTGAACACGTCTGATGAGCTTTTCGCGTCCACCGTAACGTCTGATATTGCAAACCCCATGTTCTGCAGGGTGGTTGCAACCACCGACAGGGAATCGTCTACTGCGTTCTTGTCCATGCCCGTTACCTCGACTAGGAGGTTTTTCGTCCCGGTGGATACGGCAGTCAGTGCAGAGTTGATTATCGGCGGAAACGACACGGTGCGGTTTTTCGCATCCAGGATGATCGGGACCTTGGGGCCGGTCAAAAGGTGCGAGTATTCCTGACCGGTGCCGGTCTTTTCAAGTATTTCCTTTATGGTAACGCTCTTGCTCGATGATAGCGGCACAAACTCGTGGTCCTTGGATACGGCAGTGTACCTGAGCGGCGACGATATCGAATCCAGGTTGTGTATTCCAATTGACGCCTTTTTGCGCCTGCGCCCTATTCCAAAGTGAAGGTCTTCTTGCAAGGCAATGAGTTGCCGTACGGACTCGTCGTCAAGTTTCCCGTTTCTTGCAATTATCGCAGAAATGTGCGGGCGGATTTTCCTGACAGCCAAGTCGGTCCTTATCAGAAATTTCTTTTTTTCCTTTTTGAGCGATATTTTCACCTGCCCCTTTCTTACGCCAAGCAGCCCCTGCAGCCCGGATGCAATGCCAACGTCCGTCGCATAGTCAGGCCTGTTCGGGCTGTACTCCACTCTGACGAAATCCTTTTGCTCCTCCTCTATGTCAAGTCCCAAGAAAGGCAACACTTGCAAAATTTTTCCCCTGCCCGCCTTTCCGCCGACCAGTTTTTGCAGCCTGTCAAGATACAGCGTTACTACTGGCATTTTGATACGTTCCTCAACCAGCCAAGGTTGTTGTTGTAAAATTCCCTAACGTCGTTTAGCCCGTACTTGAGCATCGCTATTCTCTCTATCCCCCCTCCCCATGCAAGGACTGGCCGCGTTATTCCAAACGGCCTTGTCACCTCGGGTCGGAATATTCCCATCCCGAACAGCTCGACCCATTTTTCCAGCTTGTCGTTGTACACCATTGTCTGGAGCGACGGCTCCGTATACGGGAAAAACGTCGGCCAGAACTTAATTTTTGACAGCCCGAGTTTTTTGTAAAATTCTTTCTGTATCCCCATCAGGTCGCGCAGCGAGACGTTTTTTCCAACCACTATACCTTCCACCTGGTTAAACTCCACCAGGTGCTTGTAGCTGACCTTTTCGTTTCTGAACACGCGCCCCAGCGAAAACACCCGGGCGTCATCAGGCTTGTTCTCTGCCAGGTACTTTATCGTAACACACGTGGTGTGCGTTCGCAGCACCATCTTTTTTGCGGCATCCACGTTCCAGTCGTACCTCCATCCCTTTCTGTGGGAACTGGAGACCTGCCTTATCTGGGCAGGCGTTGCAAATTTCTCTGCCATCTTTCCCTTGATGTAAAACGTGTCCTGCATCTCGCGCGCAGGATGGTCCTGCGGCGTGAACAGGGCGTCAAAGTTCCAAAAGCTCGGCTGCGCAAAGTTTCCCAGCACCTCGGTAAACCCAAGGCTCACAAAGGTCTCGCGGATCTCATTTATGGTATCCTTGAGGGGGTGCGTCCTTGCGGCAAACACGACAGGCGCATCGGCCGTAACATCGATTGCGCCAGTATCTACGGAATCCAGATCGATTACCTTTGCCTCGTCTGTAAGCGACACTGTCTTTGACTTTACGGTTTCAATTGTGATATAGTCGGGCCTTTTTTTCAGCGACTCTAGCGCCGACGCATCCCGGATTCGCTCGACTGGTACCTTGCTTTTTCCCACCGCAAGTATCAGCTTTTCCTCGCTTGTCTGCTCGGGCTTGCCATTTAGTGATACGATGCTTGATGTCTCGCCTTTCTCGATTGCAATCCAGCCGTTTTTTTTGGCGTTTGCAATTGCCACGTTGATTTCATCCAATAATTTTTTTCTCAGCTCGTCAAGTGACATGGGCTTGGTCTCAATCAGGTTGACAAGTTTTCGCTCCGGCAGCCCCTCCTCGATTGACGCAAGCCCGTTCTTTCCAAGAGCCACAAACGACTTTTCAGATTCGAGGACCACTGCGAGGTTTTTCAGCCGCAGCCACTCTATTCCGCGCCTTATCTGATCAATTGAGAGTGCGCTCCTTTCTGCAATTTCCTCCGGCGTAAGGTTCGGCATCTCTTTTAGAATTTTGATCATTGTTTTTTCAATCGGATGCAGAACGGGGGACAACAGTACAACGACCCGAAAAGACTTTTTAAACCTTAATCTACCCCAATCATGAATGCCCCCTGACGAATTCATCGTTACCCCATGGCACGTCGAGGGCGACATCGACTATGACAAGCTGATCAAGCAGTTCGGAACTGAAAAGATCACAAATATGATACTGAAGAAAATCGAAAAGGCGACAGGCGAAATCCACTTCATGCTGAGGCGCGGCGTGTTCTTTTCGCACAGGGACCTGGGCAGGCTGCTTGACGAATACGAAAAGGGCAAGAAATTCTTCCTGTATACGGGGCGCGGGCCGTCGGGGCACACCCACATCGGGCATTTGGTGCCGTGGGTTTTCGCAAAATGGCTCCAGGAGAAATTTGACACCAACATTTACTTTCAGCTGACCGACGACGAAAAGTTCTTTGCAAAGCAGGACCTCACCTTACAGCAGACTAGGAACTTTGCGTACGAGAACGCGCTTGACTTTATCGCGCTTGGATTCAAGCCGGAAAAGACAAAGATAATAATCAACACAAGAAACATCAGGACGCTCTACCCGATAGCCGCGGAGGTTGCAAAAAAGATCAACTTCTCCAACACAAAGGCGGTGTTCGGGTTTACGGGCGAGACAAACGTCGGCATGATTTTCTACACGTCGCTGCAGTCGGCGCCGTGCTTTATCGAGGACAGGCCCGTCCTGATTCCGCTCGGCGTGGACCAGGATCCGCACTTTAGGATAACGCGCGACGTCGCGCCAAGGATTGGAAAGCAAAAGCCGGCACTCATCCACAACATCATGATACCGTCACTCTCCGGGCCCGGTGGGAAAATGTCTGCATCAGACGAGTCAGGAACCGTATACACCACGGATGCGCCAGAAATAGTAAAGAAGAAAATAAACAAGTACGCATTTTCAGGCGGCCAGGCAACGGTAGAGGAGCACAGAAGGGTCGGAGGCAACCCGGACATCGACGTGTCGTACCAGTACCTCAGGATTTTCTTTGAGCCAGACGACCGGAAATTAAAGACCATATACGACGAGTACAAGTCGGGCAGGATGCTCACTGGCGAGCTAAAGGCAGTCCTGATTGAAAAGGTGAACTCTTTTCTAAAGGTGCACCAGGAAAGGCGCGAAAAGGCAAAAAGCCAGCTGGACAAGTTCCTCTTTGAGGACAAATGAGAGTCCAGATAGCCTGCCAGGACAAGAACGAAGCAGTCAAGCTTGCAAGCATGATTTTCATAAAGGACGGGATGGAGACATTCATCCATTCGGTAGTCAACGTGTACGGAAACGAGATTGTCATTTCGCTCAAGGACAAGTCGGTCCACTCGATAGTCCTAAGGGACGCAAGGCAGGTGGAAGTTTTTACAGACTTTATCCAGTCGGTTGTGGAAAAGGAAAACAGGATAACGGACACCAAGGCAGTAAGCGATACGGTGGAAATCACAAAAGGCTAGACAAGCGACTTGTCCATTTCGTCTGACAGAGTCTCCTGCACTTTTAGGAAATACATCTTTGTCGAGTTTGGCATCGCGCCAAGGTTGTTGTCAACTGCCATCATAAAGTGGCGCACGGCCCTCTTTGATATGTCCAGGTTGAACTTCATCTTCAGCACGGGGTCCTGCCTTACGTTAATCTTGTCTGCAAGCCACGGCGGCGCCATGTCCTTTGCCTCACGGATTATCTTGTCGTACCAGAACGCCAGGTTCTCCGGGTGGAGGCCCTCCTGCAAACTGGTCACGTCGGTCACGAACTGCTTCATGAGGTGGTTTGCAAGCGTCAACTATGGGTTTGGAAAAATTTTCGCTTTATTTCGGTGAATCAAACATAGGCAAGCAGTTTGTCAACTTTTCAGCAATTTTCCCTCTGCGTCGATTTCAGAGTTTCGGATCCTGGTGCTAGAGATTCGGGTTCCGTCACTTGCCAGGACCATCGGGACAGTTATGATTTGGACGGGCCCAAGCCCCCTCTGCCCCCTCCGCAGGTTCAGCGCATCGCCCTGGTATGCGGTCTCGTCGCTTACGATTAGCGCCTCCACATTTTCTTCCAGCACGGCAGGCCCAAAGTCGTCATCCAAGGAACTGATCACGTAGGACTTTCCTGCAAACCTTTTTTCGACCAGCGACTGCAGGGCGCCAAGCCTCTGCTGGTACGTGTGCCAGAGTTTCTTTCCCTTTCTTGCCGCAAGGGAGTCGCTTGTCAGGCCGATTATCACACTTGATGATACGGAGAACGCCCGCTCAAGGAGCGCGATGTGGCCTGCATGGATGATATCAAACGTGCCGCCCATTGCCACAAGCCCAAACATGGATACACTGAGATGCCGGGGATTAAATTTATGGCGATACCAGGATTACCGACACGGTGTTTGACTGGGACGCAAGTGCCGCGCCGTTTTTGTCCCACACGAATGTCTCTATGAAAAAGCCGCCCTCTGCCTCAGGTGTCCAGGTGACGTGCGGGCTCTGCTGTGCAGTCGAGTTGAATGTCCCTTCCGCAGTGCCGAGGAATTCTACTGTACCCCGCTCCCCGAACTGCTTGACCTGCGCATAGTAGACGTACTCTTGGCTGCCGCTTGCAAGCGACTGGATTGAGAGTGCGCTTGTTATGTCAACTGGCGTTCCGAGCTTTATCTTGGAGAGTGGCTTGCCGGAAGCGTCCATCACCTTGATGTCGTTTATGGTAATCAGCCGCGTCATGATGTCGACTGAGACGTCGGTTACCGGCGTTGCCTTTGACTGGTAGTTGTTTGATTCTGCAATTACCTTAAACGAGGTTGCGCGCGGGTCCACTGCCCCGTCAAATCCAAAGTCGTATGTAGTGTTTGGCTTTAGCTCGGAGACTGAGACTGTCTGTATTCCGACTATTCTTGGCGGGGAGAACGAGTCGTACGATATCAGGTGCACTACGGTATTGAGGCTTGGCTGCTGGCCCTTGTTGGTTATGGTGCCAGAGAGGCTCATCGTATCAGAGATGTAAAGAGAGGACGGGGCAACCTCCAGCAGCTGCTGCTTTGCGGATGCGGAGTTGAACCCTAGCATGTTTACAGAGATTTCAGAAATTTCAGGGTCGGGCGTTTTTGACTTGATCATAAACGGCGACTTGCCATACGGCGGCACGACTGTGAGTATGGTGCTTCCCGTGTTTGTCTCAAGGGGGTTCTTTGACTCGCCCTCGCCGTAGAACCCGGCCCAGATCTTGACGTTGGTGACGGGGAAGGTCTTTGTGTTTTCCACCTCTCCTAGGACTATGGTGTATCCCTCGCTGTCCTGGTAGCTAAACGTGTTTCCCGTGAGCTTCACTCCAAGGCTTGACGGCGTGTCGGTCAGCTGCGCAAAGCCCTGGACTGGGAGCATCATGACTAGTAATGTGAATATGGCAATTGTCTTTTTCAACTGATTATGATACACGGGGATGATTAATCACATAAGAAATATCATATTGTATACAATATGGACTAGAAGCTTTTACAAAATATAAAAGATAAAGAGTAAGTTTTTACTTTTTACTTTTCATTGCGGTTATTGCTAGCCAGTATACTAATCCTGGTGCTAAACCGACAATAAGTGGTATCCATACGCCGATTGCTGCGGCTGCATTTGCCATGTGTTTGTCGACAAAATTATCATATTTAAATCCATCTCTCAGGTGCGGATTTTCAAATGATCGGGTAAATGATAAAAATGGACTGAAGGGGATTTGAACCCCTGACCCCTCGCGTGCAAGGCGAGTATTCTACCGCTGAACTATCAGCCCATTAAAAATAGTACCTGCTCGCGTGGATTTTAATTGTTGTTGTTTTGATGCCAAGAATTTTATTTGTAAATTTCGAGACAAAAAACATGGTAGTAATGGAATCCCAAGTCATCCTAAAGGCAGGAGACAGGGCGCCCGATTTTGACCTGACAGGAATTGACGACAAGAGATACTCGCTTTCCAGCTTCAAGGGCTATGACGCGTTGTTGGTAGTTTTCATGTGCAACCACTGCCCATATGTCAAGGCAAAGGTAGACGCGATAAACGAAATCCATAACAAGTTCCAGGGCAGAGTGGCAGTTGTCGGCATAAACAGCAACGACTCTGTCGCGTACCCGGACGATTCATTTGAGAGCATGAAAACATTTGCGGCAGACAAGAACATTGGTTTCTTTTATTTGGTGGACGAGACCCAGCAGGTGGCAAAAAAATACGGAGCAATCTGCACGCCGGATCCGTTCCTGTTCAACAAGGAACACAAGCTGGTCTTTCACGGAAGAATAGACAACGCAATGAAACCAGAGGACAAGGCAACCGAAAAGACAATGATCTCAAACATTGAGAAATTACTTGGCGGCCAAAAGATTGCAAAAGATTTTGATCCTTCCATCGGTTGTTCCATAAAATGGAAAAAGTGACCACACACTTAAAAGACACTTCTTTTTGAGGATTTTTTAGGGCCGGTAGCTCAGCTTGGCTGGAGCGTTCGACTGATAAAATATCGTTTCAGATATCGAAAGGTCGAGAGTTCGAATCTCTCTCGGCCCATCAATTTATCCAAGCGCACTTTCAGATACGGATTCTGCCCACTGGACTATGTTTTCAAAACCGTCAGATGCAAACTCGGCCTTTGTGGACGACTTTTTTCCCGTCCTGGAATAGATTGCAAGGTGCATGTTTTTTCCAAACTTTGGCTTTACAGAGTTTACCGCCTCTGAGAAAAACTTGGCTCTCTCATCCATTGCAGATATCACCAGCACGACTAGCACCCCCTGCTTTTGCTTCCAGATTCTGGTGAGGAATTTCTGCAGATCCAAATCATACATCACGTCTATTGCGTCAGACATGTCGCCCAGCTCCCAGACCTGCCAGCCAAGCGAGCCAAACGTGCACGACGCGGCATGGGAATACGGCGTGCTCTGCGAGTCGGCAGACAGCACGATTACGTTCTTCTTTTGATTGGACTCGTGGGGAATCATGCCCAGAATCTGAATCGAGTTTGAAATCATCCCGTGGAACAGCTTTGATTCTGATTTTCCTATCTTTGCCTGCAGGTACAGCTCGTCGACTGAATCAATTGCCGGAATTATTATTTCGTTTATGATTTTTGAAACGTCCGCGCCGGAGTGCTGGCAGTTTCTTATCAGATGGTACACCTGCCCCTGAGATCCTGAAATCAGGTACTCTAGGAATTTTTCCTTGACATGGAAATAGTCGTCTGGAAAGTGAAGCTTTTCGGTCCCCGATTCTACAAACCACAGGTTGATGTTTCCTGCGTTTTTTTGTTTTATCAGTCCCTCTGCTGCAAATATGTTCAGGTACTTTGCCATAGTAGCTCGGTTGACCCCGAGTCTCTCAGAAATCTCCACCCCGGAAAGCCCGGTCTTTGAGTCAGACAGAACGTCGATTAGCTTTTGCTGTATTTCTTCCAGGGAGTAACCTCTTGCCATTTCTTGACGCTTTGAAATACAGTTTCTAATTATTTATGCTGTGATCGTCCCGCACAATCAAGTCCCAAGCTTGGCAGACGACCTCAGACGCAAACGGGGTTTCAAGTTTGGAAGTTTTTAAGAGCAATGACGGTACATGCGTTTACGTGGCAAATGATAAACATGAATCTGCGTGGTAAATGATGACGACCTGTCAGCACACGTAAGAAAGATTGCCGAAGGCATAGACGAGATCAAAAAGGCGCAGAAAAATCTAGAGAGAAAAATCACAAGATATTCTGCACTCACCGCCGGGACAATCCTAGTAATCACGACGGCATCTATGACAGTGTACGACACGTATTATCCAAAGTACGAGCCGGATGCGTCAAGATCTGGTTTTATCATTGAAGGCCTCAGGGGCGACGCGGTAGACACCTGGGTTTACTGGCTTCTTGCATCACATCAGGAGCTTGACGTCCATCTGCTATACTCGCCATTTGCAACAGACGACAGAATCCAGAAGAGCCAAGTCGTCTGCGAGAGATAGACGGCTGACATAACAATGTCATATACTAGTATGAGATTCATATTTTGGGGAAAATGCTAAAAAACTGCCTTAACTGCGACAACCAGTTTGACGGTGACGAGATAAAATTCTGCTCTTTGGAGTGCTCTGAGACTTACAAGAGAATACTGACCGAACTAGACCACATCGTAAAGAGCAACATAACGTATGCGGACAGTTTTGTCAGATACAACTAGTCACCAAGTAAACAGGACCCGTGCACAAGAAACATTAAATAGTATATTACCTAAGAGTACGGTAACAGGTAAGTAAAATGCCAAAAGCAGGTTTCAAATCAATAACAGTATCAGAACAAGTCTACGACAAGTTCTACGACGTGTTCGAGAAGAACAAGTCGGACCTGACCATGAAGGGCATCAACAGCTTTTCAGGATACGTGACTTACATGCTGGAGGAGATGATGCAAAAGGACAAGACCTTTGCAAGGTATGCTCCAAAGCTAGAAAAAATCGCAATTGACGAGGACAGAGTGGTCCTAAAGGACAACATCAAGAACAGGATTGCCGAAGTCACCGTCCAAAAGGGAGAACTCTTCTGCCAGCTCTGTGAGGAGAAGGACTGCGTTCATGTCGGATTTGTGTTTTCGCTGCCAGACGTTTACGAGATTTTAAATTCCAAGGGAATCAAGCACCCGAAATAAAAAATGCAGGAGGTGGGATTTGAACCCACGAACCCCTGAGAGACGGGATCACCCATTATTAGATCTTAAGTCCCGCGCATCCAAAAGCAATGTTGCTTACTTTGGCCAGGCTCGGCTACTCCTGCGATATGGTTAGATTTTGGCTGAAATTTAACGGTTAGTGTTTCAGTACGATGCTGGTGTCGCGCTGCCAGATATCCATTCAATGTCAGGATGCGATGCAATCTTTGTCAGATCCTCAATGTTTACGCGGCCGACAATTGTGAGATGGCTTTTGTTGTTTGTAGTCATGTACCCAAGCTTGGCGCCAAACAGGCTTTTCAGGTTTAGCGCAGATGCCTCGCTTCTTGCCTTGATGTCAAGATCCACTTTGGGATCAGCGTCTGGAAGCTTTCTCTCAAGGTACATTATTTTCATCGCAAGGTCTGCGTCCACCTTGTCATGCAGCATGTGCACCAGTTGAGCCTTGTACTCGTCGAAGCTTTCCTCTATGTTTGACATGGGCAAGTGTAGCACTTTTTGGTATAAGAAAGTCAGGATTGCATTGCACTCATGAAATAGCAGCTGAAACCGGCGCATAATGGCGCAACATAAACCATTATTATAGGATCCTCGCGAGCAAAAATTCGTGCTTCGATAGCTCAGCCTGGTAGAGCGTTACCTTGGTAAGGTAAAGGTCGCGGGTTCGGATCCCGTTCGAAGCTCTAATAATTTTTAATCAGCAGCTCGGTGTGCCCTGTCCTTTTTGCAGAGTCCGAGTTTATCGCGCGGTTTACCGGAATTTCTATCACCTTCCATTTGGACGAGAACAGGTCAGTTACGTCCTTTGACTTGGAATTGGAATGGAGGACCTTGCATCCCTTCTGGTGCAGTTTTTCTGAGACGCCAACTAGCATCTCCAGGTCCTCGTGCGTGAAGTTCTTGTCAGTGTAGCTTGTGAAGCTGGCAGTCTTGCTCACCGGCTGGTACGGTGGATCAAAGTATACAAAGTCGCCCTTCTTTGCATTGGACAAAATGGACGTAAAGTCCTGGCATGTGATGCTGATTTTCTTTGACTGCAGGATGTGGCTTACAGAAAGCAGGTTGTCCTCGTTTACTATGTTCGGGTTGGAGTACCGCCCAAGTGGCACGTTGAACTTGCCCTTGCTGTTGACACGGTACAGCCCGTTAAAGCACGTCCTGTTTAGGAACAGCAGTCTTGAGACCTTCTCGATGCTGCTTGCAGGCTCGCTGTCGCGCACTGAATAATAGTAGGAATCGGGATTTTTCAAATAATATTTTGAGTGGCGTTCAAGTGAGGTGATCAGTTCCTTGACCCTGTCGCGAATCACGACATACGATAACACCAAGTCGGAGTTGAGGTCAGAGACGTTGCATTTCAGACTTGGATTTTTTGACAGCAAGTGAAACAGCACTGCGCCCCCTCCCAGAAACGGCTCAAAGTACGCGCCAAAGTCAGACGGGATGTGTCTTTCTATGATTGGCATTAGCTGCCTTTTTCCGCCGGCCCACTTTACAAACGGCTTTGGCTCTGAGAAGAGCAGTTGTTGCTTCAATATGGGATTATGTCAGAATGTCATTTCCTTTCGAAAGACAACAAAAGATCACAATGTGTGCAATATTTTTTAATCAAATCGTACCGATGGTACCAGAATCTAAGATAAAGGAAAAGAGAGTTTGGGTTTTAGTCCCACTTGGACCAAGCTGCCATCCATCTGTATGTCCACGTGTTCAGTTTGCATCCCAATGCGGCCATGGTTACTGATAATACAGCACCCGCGCCAGCACCTAGTGCGACTGGACTGTTATAGAACTTGCCTACGGCAGGCTCTATCGGAGTCATATACGGCGGAAGCGTTGGTCTTGGATATTTGAATGCAGTCTCTAATGGATCAGCCACAGTGATGAGGTTGACCATGTTAAACAACGGCAATGACATTCCACACATCACACCACCGAATAGAATCAGTGAGTGCTTGTTCTTCTTTGTAGCCCAGTACGCCAAGTCAAGCAACATTGCTGACGGAAGCCAAACGGGTGTTACAATGAAGTCATATGGGTATCCGAGTGCAAACCATGCACCTTTTGCTACCCATGTGTAAACAGTCATTATCAACGCGTAATACGTTGCTGTTCCTGGGACTCCAGTAAATGTCAGGTAGTAGCATGCGCCGACTACTAACATCAGTGTTTGTGATATTGAAAATACGACAAACGAAGTCCAGGCCCAATCGGTGTAGAAGATGTAGTCTCCTGCGTTAATTGTTAGCAGGGTAGAGTTTACTGCAACCACTACTATGAACAAGTAGTGAGTACATCGTCTAAGCCAGACCATTAATCCAGTAGACAAGATGTCAGTATATAAAATTTTAGAAAAATACCGAGATCGGAGCGCAAAAACGACGCCGTGGGGAGTGAAATTAAAAATAAGAAAAAGACGAAGATGTTCTCTAAACGCCTACGAATAGAGATATCAATACAGTTCCAACGGCTGTTGCACCTAATGTTGCTGCCACGATGCCGTTGCTCTTCTTCTTGGTTCCCTCTTCCATTACTTTAACACAGAAGAGATAGCCAATTGCTTCAACTATTGTTAGGACGATGAATGCGTAGTGACCACTTGGTGTTGGATATGCCCATGGATAATAGAAGTATCCTGCGGCTGTACCACCAAAGGTTGCAAGCCAAGCTGCGATGTATGATAATGTGATGATTCCAGTCATGTTTTCGACACGTCTGCCAATCATTTTCTCTACATCTGCGCTTGATGCGCCACTGCCACCGGAGCCAAATCCTTTTGGTAGAGTCATTTGTGTTACTAATCGAAAGAATCCTTTTAAGTCTTTCTTAAAATCCGGGCATAGATCAGTCTGGATTTAAAAACGAAAAATAAGAAAAAAGCGATTTTACGCTTATGGGATGGATCTGCTGTATAGCTTGCCTTCGAGGGCTAGCTTGTACATTTCTGCAACATATGGGTTCTCACCTGGTGTTTCTGCACCTAGTTCGACTAGTCTAGCGTATACTCTTACGACATATGCTAGTGCTCCCATGAAGGCGACTACTACGCCCATGTTGAACATCCAGTGGTTTGGTACTGCGAAGATTTCCTCTACAAACCAGAAGTGCCACATTTCATTGACTCCGATTGTGAACATGGTTGCAAGGTAACCTAGAATGGTCATCTTCAATCCGGTGTTCATGGAGTTGTTTGGGCCTCTGAGAATTGGGACCTTTCTGTCATAGATTGCAGCTGCTCCCCAACCGAGTGGTAGTGCAACGAAGTGGCTATAGAGCCACCAGTGTGCTGGAGTAAATGCTGAATCTCTGATAGAGGTCTGATGTAGAGAACCGTCTACAAAGTTATCAACTTCCACTGATGCTGCTGTAGATCCCATTGCGATGACGATGAGCCAGATTTTCTTTAATCTCTGGATCTCGACTTCTTTTGGAATTAATGCCGGCATCTGTGCCATGAATCCCTAGAGTAAATTTTGCTATATAAAAGATGAGTTTACGTTTACAGAAATTTCTTGCGTTTCTTACATGAAATCTATACAAACAGTATAAAATTTTGTTACATATAAGGCGTACTTACAAATTATCCTATGCTAAAAACAGGCCGTTCCAATGTTGAACATCAGTGCTGAGCTAACGGATCACAACTGACAATCACAGGATCATGTCCGATTATTGGCGCCAACGGTAAAACATATATCATTCCATGTGGACGATGTGAGTAATTAACGGGATAACTATGGTCGACAAAAAAATATTCGTAGTGGCACTCGCTGCAGTCTTAGCACTTGGCACATTTGGCCCGAACTTGGCCCACATGTTACAATCTGCAGAAGCGCACGGTGTACAAGCACAGTTGCAAAGTCGTTTCGTGAAAATTGAAGATGAAACCTTCAACAGACAATCACTGCAAACCGGTGAAGAGCTAGTCCTCAGCGGCAAGTTCGTAAGTCTTGTTGAAAGAGACCTAAGAGGTTGGAACTCTATATTCTCAGAGTCAACCAACGCAGGTAACAGATGGGAGATTCTCGCAAGAAGTCCACCAGGAAACGTCTTTCAGATACCAGGCAATGCTGTAGTCCCATATGAGATTAGGGCAAAGGCATTAGAACCAGGGGTATATCACGTACACACACAACTTAATGTTGCTTCAGTTGGACCAGGATTAGGCCCAGGACAGACAGTAGTAGTTACTGGCGAACCAATATTGAAACCAATTCCATACACAAACATCATGTATCAATCAATCATCATTGGAGTTGGCTACGTCATAACATTCGCAACTCGCCCCTGGCAAGTAATCTAAAACCAACACCCTCTCTTTTCATTTTATTATTATCCAGACACACTGTGGAGTATTTTGCAAAGTCTGCAAAAACATGTAGAAAAGACTTTATGTAATCTAGGAATCATTCAGGCATGATTTGGCCTGGGATGGGCGATCCTGCAAAAAGGAAAAAAACGCTCAAGTTTTTGCTGCTCACAGCTGCGGTCGGAATATCGGTCGGAGTCACAAGCATTTTCATCCAGCAGTGGCTCAACATGGACAACCCGCTTAGAATGTGCACAAACAACATCGATGCAAACTACAAGATTACTGCCACATTGGAGCTGTACGTAAACGGCGAAAAAATCGAGATCCCGGCAAACATAGGCAACAACGAGAACTGCAGGCATTCGCTGTACACATTGACTAATGACGGAGTGATACATGCGCAGTGGAAGGAAGAGTATCCGTTTGAGATAGGGCATTTCCTGTGGACATGGACGCAGTACCACGAGGGCGGATTCCCCAAGACGGACATGGACGACTCCAAGTCAAAGATATTTGTAAACGGCAACGAGGCAAAAGAGTACATCCACGCCCCGCTAGTAGACGGATACCATTACCGTGCGGAATTCTTCACCAAGACCTACGACAAGTCAAAAGAGCACGACTTTGCCCCGCCTCAATAGCAGGCACTAAAAATACCAATTATCCAGACATCTGAAAATGCACAAAGTCCGCAGGACGTGCGGCAGCAAGGAAGAACAGGGATATTTTAAAAAGAATGAAAAAAGAGAAATTTACCAGTATTTGCCGTTGTCTGGAATGAGGCCGATTCCTTCTCTTTCGAAGTGTCTGTCTAACTCGTCTACCCATCTTTCACGGTTGTCTTTGTATGACCAGCCGTGTACACGCAACCAGTATGCTATGATTCCGAGTAGGAACACAGTAAACATGATTGTGCCAAAGATGTAAACCATAACGTCGTAGAACAATGGATCATAGTTTGGTCCTAATTGTCCAAATACGGTAGACAGAATACTGAACACTGTACCGAGTAATGGAGTCATTGAATTAATCAACTCAATATGTGCGTTATATACATTTCTGTGATAATCAAAAATTCGGCAAGATCGGTTACACTAGGGACTGGATAATAAAATAGGAAAAAGAGGTTTTTGTTTACCCTCGGCCTTGAGCTGCGTATCTTCCACTTCTTGATCTAATGTAGAATGCTGCTGCGATTCCACCAAAGACTGCTGCGGAAATTGCTGAGGCTCCTAAGACACCATCTGCTGCAAGGTATGGAGTGCCTGAACCGGTTGATGGGTTTGCTTTGGCATAATCCACTCGCTCTTTAGCAAGTTTTAGTGTCTCTTCCAAGGTGTTCTTGCCTGTTTTACCACTCTCACCGACGCTTCCCATGTACTGGGCTGCGGCCTGTGATGTCATCATGCTGACAGAGATGGCAGCTAGGGCAAGTATTGATGCGCCTAATAGTGCTTTATTCATAGTGTTTACCTGTTGTGTGGAAACCAAGGTTTCTATTTAACTTTTTTCTAATCTCCGTTTTTGATAATTTCCGTCGGGGTAACGTTTATGTTTGTTCTAAAGTGACGATTTTCATGGGACGAGTTCACACTCACAGACACGGACAGTCGCACTCGACTAGACCGATCACACAGAGAACGCCTTCTTGGTTGACGATCAGCCAAAAAGAGGTAGAAGATCTTGTTGTGAAATACGGCAAGGACGGAGTCCCAATGAGTCAGATAGGAATCAGAATGCGAGATCAGCACGCAGTTCCTCTTGTAAAACCAATTGTCAAAAAATCAATCAAAAAGATTCTTGACGATCACGGAGTCACACCAGAAATTCCAGAAGACCTCAACAACATTGTAAGAAAAGCAGTCGGGCTGCAAAAGCACCTCAAGACACACAACTCTGACAAGAGAAACGTCAGATCGCTTGAGCTAGTAGAGGCAAAGGTCCACAGAATTTCTACATACTATAAAAGAATCGGAGTGCTTCCTGAAAACTGGAAATATAAGTCAGTAGTAGCCCAACTAGAATAATGGGAAAAAATTTTAGCGAGCATTTATCAAATTTTAACGACAAAATTTCAGACTGCATAAAATCTGGAAGCGACGTCATAGTTACAACTCACATCGACTGTGACGGACTGACATCTGGGAGCATAATCACAAAGGCACTCATCCATGCAGGTGCCAAGGTAACTGTAAGGACTGCCAAGGAGATGAACGGTGCGGTAATCAAGAACATGCAGCAGGACTCCCGCGACCTGCACATAGTGACGGATCTCGGAGGGGGGTTTGCAAAGCAGTTTGACGAGGCGTTTGGAGAAAACTGGTTTGTTTTGGACCACCACGAAATCCCACAAGAAGAGTACGAAAACGAGCGCGTCATAAACGCCTGGAAGTTCGGGATGAACGGCGGAACAGAAATCTGCGCAGGCGGCATGGCATATCTTGCTGCAAAGTCACTTGACAGGAGAAACTCGAATCTTGCTGCAATCGCGGCAGTGTCCGCGCTAGGCGACAGGCAAGACCAGGGCGAGAGAAAGTCGTTTACCGGAATGAATTCGGAAATTGCAGAGGAGGCAAAAAACGCAGGCCACCTCAGAATTGATTTGGATTTACTACTGGTCGGAAGGGAGACAAGGCCAATTGCAGACTCCCTGGCATTTACATCGCAGCCTTTCATCGAGGGGCTGACATGGAACAGGGACGCGTGCTTTTCGTTACTTAGGACGTCTGGGATAAACCTCAAGGACGGCGGAAGATGGAGAACGCCGTCAGATCTCACAGACGATGAAAAACGAACGCTGATCGAGTCAATTACAAAGTTTGCCAGCAGCCAAAACGCCACCCAGATAATGGAGGAACTAATCGGATACACATACACTTTTCCAAGCGAGGACAGGCGCAGCTTTTTGCGCGATGCCCGCGAGTTTTCAACCATGCTAAACTCCTGCGGAAGAATAAGCAAGGCAGGGGTTGGAATTGCAATTTGCATGGGCGACAGAAACAAGATGCTGCAGGCCGGAGAAAACATCCTCGGCGAGTACAGAAAAATGATCAGAGACTACATGAATATTTTGTCAAACGAGCGCTGGAGAATGAGCGACTCGGTCAGCTGTCTAATGGTAAACGGCGAGGGCGTTGTTCCAGAGACGATGAGCGGGACAATTTCGTCGCTTCTTGCAGGCTCCCCAAAGAATGCAGGGAAGATAATAATTCTGAGGACAAACGGCGAGGAAAACACGATCAAGTTTTCATCAAGAAAGTCAATGGGCTGCAAGTCCGACGTCAACCTGAGTACGCTGATGAGAAACGGCGCTGAGAAATTCGACGGGATTGGAGGAGGGCACGACGGCGCAGCAGGGGCAAAAATAACTAAAGACAAATTGGATGGATTTTTGGATTACCTTGAAGACAATGTCGCTCACGTGCAGAGTTCAAATAGCAATTAACAACATTTCTGAGAAAAAGGCAAGGGCTGTCCGAAGCGCCCTTGAGCCGGACAACGTGGATTTTCCACAAGGGCTGTCACTTGAAATAGAAAATATTGATAATGCGCTAGTCTTTAATTTTCAGAGTACAGACGGCATGAAAAAACTAATCCCCACAATAGACGAGGTCTTGGCGCACGTGCAGATGGCGCTAAAGGTGATTGAATAATGCTCGACCCAAAGACAATCAAGGAAAAGCCAGACCTAATCCGAAAGATGCTCAAGGACCGAAACTCTGACTTTGACTTGGACTCGCTGATATCGCTTGACTCCAAGAGAAGGGAGATGATAATAAAGACAGACGAGCTGAGAAAAAAGAAAAACACAGTATCTGTGGAAATTGCTCAGAAGAAAAAATCAGGCCAGGATGCAGACTCCGCAATTGCTCAGATGCAGCAGGTCTCCCAGGAACTAGCATCGCTAGAAGAAGAGCAGAAAAGGACGGATGCAAGTTATGAGAGATTGATACTTACAATTCCAAATTTGGTTCACGAGTCAGTCCCGATTGGACCTGACGAGGCCGCCAATTTGGAAATCAGAAAGTTCGGGACGATACCAAAGTTTGATTTTCCGGTAAAGGACCACATCGACATATCGCAGAACTTGGATCTTGTCGATTTGGAAAGGGCTGCAAAGACTGCAGGTGCTAGATTCTATTATTTGAAAAACGGGCTGGTAAGACTGAACCAGGCATTGATCCACTTTGCGCTTGACTACCTGGAGCAAAAGCAGTACGTTCTGATCCAGCCCCCATACATGATTAACCAAAAGTCGATGGAGGGCGCAATCATCGCGCAGGACTTTCAGGATGTCATTTACAAAATACAGGACGAGGACCTGTTTCTGATTGGAACGTCAGAGCACTCCATTGCGTCAATGCGCTCAGACGAAATTCTGGAGGGAAAGGATTTGCCAATAAGATACGCCGGAGTGAGCCCGTGCTTTAGAAAGGAGGCAGGTGCGCATGGACGCGACCAAAAGGGAATATTCAGGGTTCACCAGTTTGAGAAAATAGAGCAATACGTGTTTGCAAGGCCTGAGGAATCGTGGAAGGAGCACGAAAGAATGCTTGCAGTTGCAGAGGAGTTTTACCAGCAGCTGGAAATCCCATACAGGGTGATGCTGCTATCAAGTGGCGACATGGGAAAAGTTTCCGCAAAGACGTACGACATCGAAGCATGGATGGCAGGCCAGAACGCGTACCGCGAAATAGTGTCCTGCTCAAACTGCCTTGACTTTCAGACCCGCAGACTCAAGATAAGATTCCGTGACAAGACAAACGAGCAGACGCAGTATTTGCATTCTCTAAACAGCACACTTGTTGCAACCACAAGAACACTTGTTGCAATCATGGAGAACTTTCAGACAAAGGACGGACACATTGCTGTGCCAAAGGCTTTGCAAAAATACCTCGGATCAAGTGCCATCTAGGTAGTACAACTTATATTTTGGAGTTAGACGCCGTTAGTAATTGGCGCGTAGAAAGGGTGCAAAAGTAAAAGACAAGTGGCGAGAGAAAAAATGGGTTACAGTTATCGCCCCAGAATCATTTAACAACGCACCAATAGCGTACATCCCAATCACTGATGAGAAAAAAGCAATCGGCAGAGTCATCGAGGTCACATTGTTTGACATCCTAAAAGGGGATCCATCCCAGTACCAGTACAAGATTTACTTCCAGATCAGCAAGATCGACGGCGACAAGGCATACTCGATATTCAAGAGATACGAGTATGCAAAGGAATTCCTGCGAAGCCTCATCAGACGCGGCTCCAGCAAGGTAAGCTATGTCATGGATGTCAAGACCAAGGACAATTACATTTTCAGAATAAAGATAATCGCACTCACACACAAAAAGCTCAACACGTCAAGAAAGCACGCGTTACGACACATTGCAAACGAGGTGATGAGCAAGACAATCAAAGAGATGACAATTGATCAGTTCGTCCAGGCAACGTGCTATGGAAAGATAAACTCCGACATCATGGCAGCAGCAAAGAAGGTCATCCGCATGAGACACGTTGGCCTCGAGAAAGTAAAGCTAATCAGAACAGCAGAAGCCGAAGTCGCATTGCTACAAGCGCAATAGACTTTCTTTATTCTTATGGAAAAAAGGCTCGAAGTAGACATTCAACTAATTGTTCATGCAACCGAGGATTTGGAAAAGATCTTTTCCACGTTCAAGGAAACGTTTGACGTTGACAGGGAAGACTTTGACAGGCAGGACCTGACAGGCCACTTTGAGAACCCAATCATCATGCTACATTCAAAGATTAAGAAAAAAAAGGCGCAGTTTTTTGTAAAAAAACTAGTCGCATCCATTCCAAGGGAGCAGATCAATACGATAATCGAGGATCTGGAAAACAGGTACGACGATTCGACACTGTACCTGAGGATAGGCAAGCAGTCGCTTGTAAAAGGCGAAATAGTGCTAAGCGACAAGGAGCCAGTCAAGATAAAAATTTTCACCCCGATATACAAGCAGGCAGACATCGAGGATACTTTTACCAGACTTCTCACGCAAGGCACGATTTAATATCAATTTGATTGGTACAGAAACGGGAATGAAGAGCTGCAAAGCCGCTCCAGTCTGAGTAATACTGTGAAGATGCCGCGACGATCTGACCCAAAAAAATTCAGTGCAAGATTGTTTTAAATAATGTTGCTTCAGCTGTTTGATAGTGAAAGCCGATTACGACTTGATTGTAGCGGGGGGAGGACTTGCCGGAATGGTTGCTGCCCAGTCTGCAGCGTATCATTCGAAACAGAGACTGTCCATTTTAGTAATTGATAGAAACCCGTCGATTTTTCTCGGACGCAAGACCCTAAACGGATGGGTCTGCGGAGACGCAGTCAGCAAAGAGGCAGTAGACTACATGGGAAAAAAGATCAACGTGATCTGGGGAAAGCCTGAGCTTGAACACAAGGTAAAGGGAGTAATCGCGTTATCGCCAGACAGAGAGACGTCAATCCCGTTTGACGGCGACGGGTACTTGCTCAACAGGCAGGAGCTTCCGCAGAGCCAGTACAAGCAGGCACAAAAGATGGGAATAAATTTTGAATTTGAGATTAACCTTACCAATTTGCTCTATGACGGAAACCAGGTCATCGGTGTACAGGGAACCGACAGAAAGACAAACCAGCCCTACAAGAAAACGGCAAAAGTGGTAATTGACGCAACTGGCGTTGCATCCATGCTGCGAAACGGGGTGCAGAACACCACAAAGATGGAAAAGAAAATTGACCGCAGAGACCTAGAGTCGACTGGAAGGCACATCATGTTTTTTGAAAAAGGGGTGGAGGACCTGACAGAATTTGATCCTGATTATTGCTTGATTCATTTGGACCAGGACATAGCGCCTGGCGGCTACGGATGGGTTTTTCCAAAAGGCAAGGACAAGGTAAACATCGGCCTTGGCGTCGAGAAGACAATTTTGGAAAAGCGAAACAAGAGACTCGGAAAGCACGACGACGTCACAGGGCTGATAAACCAGTATGTGGCGCGCAACAAGGCAATCAAGAACCCAAGGCTTTCTGACGATCCGTCCGACATACACAACGCGACTGGCAACTGGCAGGTATCGGTAAGAAGACAAAACGACTGCATGGTCTCAAACGGGTTTATGCTAGTTGGCGATTCGGCATGGATGCCAAAGCCGCTTGATGCCGGAGGAATCGGCCCGGCACTAATCGCAGGATCATTGATTGGCAAAAACGTAGTTGACGCAATCGAATCAAACGACGTCACAGAAAAAGGACTCTGGCAGTACAATGTTGATTATGTCAGAGAGTATGGATACAAGACACCTGGACTTGAAGTGTTCAGAAGACTTTTGCAGATGCTTACTAATGCTCAGCTCAACTACGGCATGAAGCACTTTTTGGGAAACCTTGATGTCGAGGCAATAAGCAAAGGAGAGCACCCGGACTTTAGCGCAGTGGGAAAGATGAGCGTAATTGGAAAGATGAGCATGCTCATGAGGGGAGCGCTCAACATGAAACTGGCAGAAGGATTGCGATACACCACGCAGCGAAACAAACTTCTCACAGAGCACTATGCCAATTATCCAAAGAGCCCAAAAGGCTTTGACACGTGGAACAAGAACCTGCAGAAAATACTCCAAGAGTCGTTTGCACGTTTGGAAAAATGGGAAAACTGACTAGTCTTAAATAAAGTAAGGCAGACAGAAAAATCATGTTACAGGCGTCATCAACGTATCTTGACTGGAATAACTCGATTGAAATTTTGAACAAGGCGCACGACGCCGGACTTTTTGCATTGATCATAGGCCCAAAGGGGACCGGAAAGACGTCGCTAGTTCGAGAGTTTGCCGCAAAAAAATCAGCAAAGCTAGAGTCAGTCAACTTTTCACTTCGAACGAGGGAGAGCCACCTGGTGGGGTCAAAGACGCTAACCGAGGGCTCGATTGGCTTTGACGAGGGAATTTTGATCAGATCCATGAGGGAGGGAAGTCTTCTTTATCTGGACGAGATAAACGCTGCAGAGGCAGACGTCCTGCTAAGGCTTGACGAGGCGCTAGACGACAGAAGGCAGATAGTCCTCAAGGAGTCAACTGGCGAACTGATCAAGGCAAATGAAAAATGGTTTGTAGTTGCAACAATTAATCCGCTCACGCACGTAGGAACGAAGGAGCTTCCGCCACAAATCCTAAGCAGATTCCCAATAAGGATAAGGCTTGACTATCCACCGGAAGAAACTGAATTACAGATAGTAAAGAGATACGCCTCAAACGGCCATGACGAAAAGCTTATCCAGGGAATAAAGCTTGCAAATACGCTTCGCCAGGCGGCGGCAGTGGAAGAGCTGTACTACTCCCCAAGCCTAAGGGAGACAATTGCGTTTGCAAAGCTCCTTGCTTCCGGCATGGATGCAAAAAAGGCAGCGGTGATCGTCTTTGGCAACGTCTATGCGCAGTGGGGAAACGTCGAGTATCAAAAAGTAAACGACATTATCACGTCCATGTTCGGTAGTTAATGCAAACGCTACACCTAAGAAACGACACGCTAGTTGAAATCGCAACATTTCTTGCAAGACGATGGTCTGAAAAAGACAAGATAACAGTCGAGTTCTCAGACAAGCGGGAAACGCAAACCAAGCTAAAGGAAAACAAGATCAGCCTCGTGTCTCCTGAGAGGCTTGCAGGAACTGATTTTGACAAGTACAGGCAGTTTCGAACCGCAATCTGGTACGAGGCGATGCGAATCAAGTTTTGCAAAAAAATCCTAAGCAACGAGCACGCCTTTGGCTTTGTGCTAAACACGCTTGAGACCCGCAGGATAGAACTGCTTGGAAGAAAAATATGGCGAGGTATGGATGCGGAGATGATCTTTAGCTACACGTACCAGTGGCTGTACAGGTCCCAGCTTGCAAACGTTTTGGGAAAGCACAGGATTGTGGAGGCGTTCTACCAGTACTTTTTGTTTGGCGACATAAAGGGGGAACTGCAGCCAAGCTACTTTGATAAAATAACAAGCGCGTCAGCTCGCGCAAAGGAAATAGTGAGCGAGGCGCTTGAGAAAAACCACGACACCGAGTGGATTGAGAAAAAGATCCCAGAGATTCTGAAAATTTTGGATCTTGACGCGCTAGTTACGATACCGCTTTCAATCCCGTGGAAGGGCCCCGGTCTTTTGACAACGCAGCAGGACTTTGTAAAGGCGGTGCAAAAGATGGCAAAGAACAAGGAGGCAGATTTTGGAAAAATCGACGTTCAAAACATTTTGGAGAGCACGTCAGTTGCAGAAGAATTCAAGGTGCTAAAAGACGAAAACAGGAAAAATGAGAACAAGGGGCTTAGCACCGAGTCGGTCGGAATACAGATCCCAGGATCCACCAACGTGGACGAGACTCGAATCTACGACCAGGACCTGATCAGCAACCTAAAGACAAAGTTCAAGGAGTGGAAGACCAGCTGGAGCGAGCAGCACGTGATATCAGGCGACGAGTTTGACGAGGAGTCATATGCGGAGGGGCACCACGCCCCGTTTGTCACGGACGTGAAAAAATCAATCAAGGCAAAGATCGTAATCTTGCTTGACCACTCTTCATCCATAATGGACCAGCAAATCCAGTACAAGAAGGCGACACTTGCCCTTTGCGAGGTGCTGTCGTTTTTGAAAATAAAATTCTCAGTGTACGCGTTTAACACCACCCAAAAGCAAGTGGTGTGCTGGCTTGTAAAGCCAGAAGACATCAAGTGGAACAACGCGTCTGCAAAGAGGCTTGCGCAGATAGACGCAAACGGCGGAACCCCGCTTGCAGAAGTCTACGAAAAGATGTATGCGAGCTTGCGCTCAAAAAAGCCAGACATATTTTTGACGCTTTCTGACGGCGAGCCGTCTGACCCGGATGCTGTGCGCTCGATGATAAAATCCCTAAAGGCACTTGGAATCAAGATGGTCGCAATCGGGGTCGGCAGGGACACGTTTAGCGCAACAAACATTGCAAACAACTTGAAGTATTTGGGATACGAGAACACGCTTGCGGTGTCAAGACTAAAGGACATTCCAAACCGAGTCCTTGCAGTTTTGAGTGCAGAATAATCCACAACCATAAATTCTAAATTTAGCGTCAAATTGACATGGGATTATGGGCATAGAAATCACGCAAGACGAGTTATCATCACATATAGAAAGTAAGATCCCGCTTTTAATTTTGGACATCCGGGCAAAGGAATCCTACATGCAGGGCCATGTGCCAGGGGCGGCAAACGCCATATGCGATTCAATGCAACAAAAACAGATCATAATGTCAAAGATCCCGCAAAACATGAAAATCGTTCTAATCGATGACGATGCTACCGCGTCAAAAGAAAACGCCACAATGATGGCAAGATTCGGGTTTGACGCACATTACCTAAAAGACGGAATGAAAAGCTGGAACAAAGAGACGGTAAAGAGCACACATGACACCACAGTTAGCGGCGACAACTTGTGGAACTCGATAAAACAAAACGAGAACGTGTTTTTGCTAGATGTCAGAGAACCGCAGGAATATGCAGAGTTTAGAATTCCAGGCGCAGTAAACATCCCGCTGTCCAGACTCTTCACCCCAGGATCACAGTCAGAAATTCCAAAGGACAAAAAAATCATAACAATATGCTCGCATGGAAATCGCTCCATGGTTGCAACGTTTGCACTTGCAAAACACGGAATCGAGGCAACATCTCTTGTCGGCGGAATGGCATGGTGGAACCAGGTGCTAAATGCAACCACGCTCAAAGAAGGAGACATCACAATAATCCAGGTGGAGAAAATAGGCAAGGGCTGCCTCTCCCACATAATTGGCTCAAACGGCGAGGCAGTTGTAATTGATCCAACATACCCTGCCTCAAAATATGTCGAGTTTGCGCAAAAAGAAGGCCTCAAGATCACCAAAGTAATCGACACACACCAGCACGCAGACCATGTCTCTGCGGCAAAGGAACTGGCACATTCCACTGGCGCAAAACTCTATTTCAGCAAACTGGAAGAATACAGAATAGAAAGCGAGGCAGTCGAAGACGGAAACACCATACCATTTGGGACAAAACAGCTGCGTGCAATCCACACGCCAGGACACACCGCAGGAAGCATGTCGTATGTCCTTGATGACAAGTATGTTTTCAGCGGAGACATATTGTTCGTAGAGGGAATCGGCAGGCCAGACCTCAGAGACCAGGTAGAGGAATACGCCACAAAACTGTACGACACATTGCACAACAAGCTTTTAAAATTTTCCGACAACGCAAAGATTTTCCCGACACATCACGGAGAGGGAGTAAAGCCAACTGAGAGTGGCATCTACTATACCACCGTCGAAATGGCAAAGAAACTACCCCTGCTTGATCTTGATCAGACTGCATTTGTGTCCAAGGTTGTCAGCATAACGACCCCAAGACCGATGAACTATTCTATGATCATCAAGATAAACAAGGGAGTGATGCCAATGTCCCCGATGCAGATTCCCGATTTGGAGATGGGACCAAACAGATGCAGCATCAAGATGTGACTTGATTCATAAGCTTGATCAGCCAAGAGTCAAACATGATTAGTTTTGGTACAAAGGCACTGCTCGGGCTGTCGCTTCTTTTTGTTTTATCAGTTCCATATGTCTACGCAATCGATTCCAGTACTGACAAGACATCCTACGGTCCAGACGAGAAGATCATAGTATCTGGAAATGTCGGAAATGTGGCGTCTGGAAAATACATCGGCCTCCAAATTCGAAGCTCAAACGATTTGGTGCAGATTGACCAGTTCATGCCGTCAGGCGATGGCTCGTTTTCAAAGGAATATTTTGCAAAGGGCGCAAAATGGAGCTTGCCTGGAACGTACAGCGTAATTGTTGCATATGACGGGCAGACTGACACGTCTACTTTTCAGTTCAGCCTAGAACCGAATCAGGGAATACAAAGTCCGCCCACAAGCACGCCAATGCAGCCATCAGTGCAGACAAAGCCAAAGATTCCGGGCTTTCCCGCACTAGACGCGTCGCCGCAGCACTACTTTGAGAGGTACCAAAACGAGCCTGCATTTAGGGAATGGTTTGAGAAGACATTTTACGGCTACACCATACAGGAAATTGTCGGATACAAAAAAACCCACATAGAATCATTTCCAGATTCGACAAAATCTCGCCAGTACTATTTGGACAGATACAACAACCAGCAAGAATACAAGACGTGGTTTGACTCGCAGTTTCCAGGAGAGTCCATCTACGAATTCTTTGACATCGAGCAGGACAAAATACCAGACTGGATAAAGAGCACGGCGGCACAATGGGCCAGCGGCCAGATATCTGATTCTGACTTTGCAAACGGGATAAAATATCTAATCGACAATGATTTCATCGCAATATCAAACATCCCTGACACGCAGTCGGAAAGCGAGATACCAGACTGGATACGAAACAACGCGTCATGGTGGGCGTCTGGAAAAATAACTGAAGGCGAGTTCATAAATGCAATCAAGTATTTAATCGAAAATAAAATCATCATACTAGATTAAATTCTACGAAAACAACAGATACCAAATGCCAATTGCAAAATGCCTCTCCGTGTCTCAGCCGTTTGCTGACCTGATCATAAAGGGAAAAAAGACGATCGAGCTAAGAAAATGGAACACCCGGTTTCGTGGAGAATTTCTCATCCACTCGCCGACAAAGATAAAATCAGACGACTGCAAGAGGCTTGGAATCAACGAAGCAAATCTCAGGACCGGCGCAATAATTGGCAAGGCAGTGATCTACGACGTGAAGATTTACAAAACAAAAAAGGAGATGCAGTCAGACAAGAAATATCATTTTGCGTCAGACGAGCCGTACAGAAAATATGGGTTCTTGCTAAAAAACGCAAAAGAGTTCAAGATTCCAATACCGACCAAGGGCAAGCTTGGGTTTTTCGACATACGGCTAGACGACACCATAGTAAAGGACGAAGATATTACATCAGAGCTTTTTGATGAGGAATATCGCACGCAGTGGATAAACCATCACTAAATCGTAGAATTGTTACTATCTATATATAAAGGAGGTATTTAAAAACCGCAGATGCCACAGACAAAGCCGATTGTTAGCGTTGAAAACGTGGTTGCATCTGCATCAGTTGACCAGAAAATAGACCTAAACGAAGTAACAAAAAAATTCCCAGACACTGAATATCATCCCGATCAGTTTCCAGGACTTGTCTTTAGACTAAAGACTCCAAGGACTGCGACTCTGATATTTAGAACCGGAAAGATGGTCTGCACTGGCGCAAAATCAGAAGAGATGGCAATCAAGGCGGTGCAAACAGTTGTACAGCAACTGCGAAAGGGAGGAATCAAAATAAAAAAAGACGCGGAGATCGTGGTTCAGAACATTGTCGCTGCAATTAATCTGGGCGGAAAGATTCACCTAGAGTCTGCTGCAAGGACGCTTCCTCGAAGCATGTACGAGCCAGAGCAGTTTCCGGGACTTATCCACCGAATGCTTGACCCAAAAACCGTGATACTGCTATTTGCATCAGGCAAGCTGGTTTGCACGGGTGCAAAAAAAGAGGCAGACGTGTACCGCTCCGTAAACAATTTGCATGCGCTACTTGAAGAAAAAAAACTAATGATCTACGACAAGTAGGTTCCAAGGATCTTTGTATAATAGAAGGTTAATTTCCAAGACTGAAAATTAATTGATTTTATTTATAGTCTGGCATGTCCAGTGTCTTTGTTGTCAGCTGTAAAATCAATAACGAAAAAGGCAATTTCCATTCCAAAGGAATCGTCAGTGTCCCACGCAATTAGGCAAATGCTTGATCACAAGGTATCACGACTTCTAGTCAGCAATCAAAGCGAGCCAATTGGAATTGTAACAGAGAAGGACCTTGGGTTCTTTCTTTTGGCAGACAATACCGAGGAAAACCTGGACAAAATACCGCTCAGCAGGGTAACAAAGCCCCTTGTAACAGTCGATGAGGAAATGAGCGTAAAAGAATGCGCACAGATAATGGCAGACAGAAAAATAGGCTCGCTTGGCATAAACTCGCACGGAAAGACCACTGGAATAATTACAAAGACAGATTTGGTAAGGCATTATTTGCAAAATCACGTAGGCAAGAAAAGCGTTGGCGACTTTATGACAGTATCATATGTTTCAATGTATGAGAACGATCCAATCTACAAGATTGCCTCAAAGATGATAGAAGAAAAAGTATCCAGAATAATTCTAAAAAACAAAAGCGACGTGCCAATCGGAATAGTCACGTTCAGGGACTTGTTCAGAATTGCGCTCACCATGGGACAAGAAGACAGCACAGTAGACAATACAGATTCCATGATTTCGGTGATTTTCCCAAGAAAAGGATTTCTCTCAGAGTCAGGCTTTGGCAAGACAATTCTCACAAAGGAAGTAATGAGCGGCAAAATAGTAACGGCAGATTACAATGATGATCTGATAACTGCGTGCGAAATCATTCTAGATAATAATGTCAACGGCGTCGGCGTTTTGATCAACGGCAAGCTTAGCGGAGTGCTGAGCAAAACAGACATCGCACGCGCATTAGCATCAGTGTGAAATTCAGATTTGAAATTATACGAAATCACTTTTAAGTGCGAAAATTAGGACAGTTGCATGGGTTGGTTCAACAAGGTTTTGGTTCCAATAGACGGATCAAGGCAATCATTCAAGGCATTAGACGCGGCAATCAGCTTGGCAGCAGAGTCAGGTGCAGAGATGACCCTGTTTCATGTCATACCGCGCATTGACGTAGTCGGCCCCAGAACAAAGCTTCTCGACAAGCAGCTGATAATGCAGGGAAACGACATAGTGAAAAAGGCAGTCGCGTATGCCAAAAAGAAGAAAATCAGCGCAAAGTCCAGAATAATTCGCGGCTCACCTGGAGTTGACACGATAAAGTTTGCCAAAAGCGGAAACTTTGATCACATCATAATGAGCACTACAGGTGCAGGATCTGCAAGCGGCGAAATGCTAGGAAGCGTTTCTAATTACATAGTGCACAAGTCAAAGATTCCAGTATATCTGGTAAAGTAGTTACTTGTGGTTTTCTTGTTTTAGCTTTTCCCAGTCTGCAAGAAAATTCTTGAGGCCTATATCTGTCAGTGGGTGCTTTAGCATTTTTCCTAGGACGTCTGGCGGAAGTGTAACCACGTCTGCCCCAATCTTGGCAGCCTCTACCACGTGCATCGGGTGTCGTATGCTTGCAACCAGAATTTGCGTCTTGAAATTGTAATTTGTAAATATCTGCTTTATCTCCGCAATCAGGCTCATCCCGTCTTGGCCAATGTCGTCTAGTCTTCCGATGAACGGGCTGACGTATTTTGCACCTGCCTTTGCCGCAAGAATCGCCTGGTTTGGTGAAAACACTAGCGTTACATTTACTGGGATTCCCTCAGACGAGAAGCTTTTGCAGGCCTTTAGTCCGTCTGCAGTCATTGGGACCTTGATTACGACGTTTTGTCCGTATTTCTTTAGCCTGTGCCCTTCGTCCATCATGCCGGAGTAATCGGTTGCGACAACCTCGAGGCTCACGTCTCCTTTGATTATTTTTGTAATCTCCTCCATCGCCTTTAGCGGGTCGCCGCCTTCCTTTGCTAGCAATGACGGATTTGTCGTGATTCCGTCAAGCAGGCCCATGTCGTTGTATGTTCGAATTGATTGTAGGTTTGCAGTATCAAGAAAGATTTTCATTGTTTTTTCTTACCTGTGATTTCCCTTACTGCTTTTGCTATATTAATTGATGTAAGGCCGTGCTTTTCTAGCAGCATCGGGATTTCGTGGTCACGCGCAGATTCGCCGAACCTGTCGTTTACGCCAATGCGCTTGATTGGGACAGGATACGATTCGGATATCACTTCGGCAACTGCAGAGCCAAATCCGCCCATTATGTTGTGCTCCTCGCACGTCACTATGCAGCCAGTTTCCCTTGCGGATTTTTCCAAAAGTGCAGAGTCAATCGGCTTTATCGAAAACATGTCAATCACCTTGCAGGCGATCCCCTCCTGCTTTAGAGAGTCTGCGGCATCAAGTGCCATCTTTACTGTTATGCCGCACGCCGCAATTGTGCAGTCAGCACCGTCCCTCATTGTTATGCCCTTTCCCATTTCAAACTCCTGAGAGTCTTCGTGTACGACAGGACTGTTTGATCTAGTCATCCTCATGTAGAACGGGCCGTACTTTTGCGACATCAACCTGGTCAGCTTGCCCACTGCAACAGTGTCTGCTGGAATTACTACAGAAAAGTGCGGGATTGCGCGCATTATCGCAATGTCTTCTATCTGCTGGTGTGATCCCCCGTCTGCGCCAACTGAGATTCCGCCGTGAGACACGACGAGCTTTACGTTTAGCCCCTTGTTGCCATGCGGCGAAGGATATGCTATTGCATTTCGCAATTGATCAACGCACCGACCTGGAAGAAATATCGCGTAGGTGCTTGCAAATGCGGTTTTGCCAGATATTGCAAGCCCTGCCGAAACTGAGACAAGGTTTGCCTCAGCTATGCCAACATTGAAAAATCGGTCAGGGAACTTTTTCCCAAAGTCTGCTGTTTTTAGCGAGTCAGTCGTGTCTGCTCCAAGAACCACAACGTTTGGATTTTCATCGCCAATTTCCACCAGAGTCTTGCCGTAGACTGTGCGCATGTCAGTCATCTGTCCAATCATACGTATCCAAGCTCCTTTCCTATTTGGCTAATCAGATTCTTTTTTTCTCCAATGATATGCAGATCAATCCATTTTGCGACAAGTTCCTTTCCCCCAAGGTCAAACGCCTTTTGGATCAGCATCTTGCGCCTTTCGTGCGCAATTTTGTGTCTAAACTCCCTGATTATTCCACGCACATCCTGCTGCCCTATGATGGCACTTCCGCCCACAAACACCCGCGCCCCGTCTGCAAAGCACGCACCAATGTTGTCCAGCGTTACACCGCCGTCTGCCTCGATGTACCCGTCAAAGTTGTGCTCTGATAAAATTTTGTTTAGCCTCTGCATTTTTTCGTGGGTCGCCTCGATGTATTTTTGTCCGGACTTGCCTGGAACCACAGACATCACTATGATTTGGTCAAGCCTTGAGATGAACTGCCGTGACCACTCGGGTAGCTCAGTGTCCGGGTTGATTGCAAGTCCCACGCCCACCTGATTTGCATTTAGGATGTCGTGGATTTCCCCAAAGCTTGCAGCATCGCAGACCTCGGCGTGAACCGTCACGATGTCAGAACCCGCATCCACATAGTCCCTGACGTGTCGCACTGGCTCGTTTATCATAAGGTGCGTGTCAAACGGAATTACGGTAAGCGGCCTGAGCTCTTTTATTTTTGTGTGATCAAAAGTTTTGTTCGGAACAAACGCGCCGTCCATCACGTCAAGGTGGATATAGTCTGCCCTCCCTGCAACGCATCGCTTCACCTCGTTTTCAAGATTTGCCATGTCTCCTGCTATTATGGATGGCGCGATCATTGTTTGCGAGTCAAGCTCCATCTCAATTATCGGGACAAATTCTTTTTTTGGCGCCTGGCCGTGCCACTTGGGGTTGTCCTCCATGTGCTCGACTCCCTTGCCCTTGATCGTTCTTGCAATTATTATTGACGGGGTTCCCTTGGTTTGCGCCGCTTTTTTTATCGCAGAGTCGACCTGCTCTATTCGGTGTCCGTCTATCTCAATCACGTTCCATCCAAACGATCTCCACTTGTCGCCGACTTTCCACCTGCTTGCGTCCTTCCACATTTCAGACAGGTCGTCGCTGACTAGTTCCTCGTCAAGCGGCATGACCTTTTCGGTGTAAGAGTCCTGCTGGATGTAATTCCTATCTAAAATCGCAGTGAGGTTGTCCACCTTGTATTTTGATGCAGACATTGCGGCCTCCCAGACTTGGCCCTCGTCTGTCTCCCCGTCTCCCATGACAGTGTAGATTCTTGTTTGCTTGCCATCAAGTCTTGCAGCAAGTGCGCTTCCTATTGAAAACGACAGCCCTATTCCAAGCGATCCTCCGCAAAACTCCACCCCTGGGCACTTTAGGTCAGGGTGTCCCTGCAGCCTGCTTCCAAACTGTCTTAGGGTGTCAAGCTCTGACGGGTCAAAATATCCTGCAAGTGCCATATTAGAAAACAGTCCAGGCGATGCATGCCCCTTTGAGAGAATCAGTTTGTCTCGTTGGTCCCACTGCGGATTCTTCGGATCAAACTTGAGATGCTTGAAAAACACGCAGCCCATTATTTCTGCCATCGAGAAAGATCCGCCAGGATGCCCGGAGCCGGCGTTTGAGGTTGCCTTGATTACAAGCTTGCGCGCCCTGCGAACATTTTTTTTAATTTGATAATAATTTAGGCCCATTTCTAATCAAAATTCATAATCGGCAGACTCATGATTTGTGACTTTTCCTGAATTCAATAAAAAGCTACTTCTGTTAAAGTTTAATCTCAGAACCCCGTACCACATCCATGGCAGATCTGCAGGGAATGGTCCCTTTCATCATATATGACAACCGGTGCTACCTTTGCACAAAATTTGCCAGAATCGTAGACTTTGTGGCAGGGAGAAGGTTAACGCTTGTCGGCCACTATACGGATCTTGGCGAAAAGATCCGAGGCCAGATACTTGATTCAAGCGCCCTTGAGATGTTTTGGTTTGTCGACGGAAAGACAGCGTTTGGCGGAAGGGCCGCCCTCATACCCCTGATATCAGCAATAATTCGCCACGACGCAAGCACTGGCCATCGCACAGCAGATGAGGCCGCATGCGAGACGGAGTGCAAGTCTGCAAAGGCCGTCTTTTTGCGATCTGCCAGCCTGCTGTCGCACAGCAAAAAAATAAGAATAAACTAAGATTTTTTCACCAAAAGATCTACCACCATAAAGCACTTGTTTGCATATATTCGCAAAACGGTACATATGACATGTCAGAAAAGCAGCCTGAGAAAAAAGGACTCATTCAGGAGTTTGCGCGGTTTCTGCAGACATTTGGAGTAATAGGGCTGGCAATAGCGTTTGTAATCGGCGCGGCGTCATCGAAGCTTGTGACTGCAGTGGTAAACGACATCGTAAACCCGCTAATCGGACTTGCCCTGCAAGATGTAGGCGACCTTAAGCAGCTGTCATTTACAGTATACAAGTCGACATTTGCGTATGGCGACCTTATTGCAAGCGTGATTGACTTTCTCATAATTGCGGGGCTGGTGTTCATACTGTACAAGCAGTTGTCCAAGTTCAAGATAGTGGAAGACAAGACAAAGAGCTAACGCTAGGATTTAGGTAAAATAAAAAAGAGTAGCCCCAGATTATTTTAAAAATTAAAATCTAAATTTAATTTAAAATCTTGGAGTTCTGTGCTTTGGTAGGCATTCACGACAATAAACTGGTTTGCCTTCTTTTGGTTGGAAAGGTACCTCTGCTGACTTGCCGCAATCGGAACAAGTGCATGGATACATTTTCTTGTTGTATGACATGATTGTCGGCATTTTTGTCCACATAAAAACGAAGGGGTTTTCCTGAATCAAACACCAACTATCTCTTATAGTCTCACGCCTAGGGATCGCATTGTCAAGAAAGCAGAGCCGCCCAACTTTGATCAAAGGCCTCATAGATCATTTCGTGTCAGGCGGGCTCCAAATCCAGTATGCAAGCTACGAGGGCTTTGAGAAACCGTTTGTGATAACGCGCCACGCGCCAGACGTAATTGCAGTCAATCCCCAGAACCAGCTAGGATACATCGGGAAGGTTAAGCTCTGCTCTGAGCTTGGAGAACAGTCCACAAAGGAGCAGTTTACGGATTTTTCAAAAATGCTGATGAAGGGAGGCAAGTCTCAGGGCTTCAAGATTCCGTTTTTCATTGCAGTCCCGCAAGAGTGCCACTCCAAGATTAGACAGACGTACAGCAATTTCGATATCGCTTGGAGGGAGAACATCCAAGTCCTAGGATTCTGATTACAAAAAATTTCTTTTACGCCAAGACAAGGTTTTTTAGTTGATCGCCTCTGGTGAGTATGCTTGCTAGCAAAGAAAAACATCATCATGGTTGCAGGAATTGCAGCTGCGATCGCAATTGTCTTTGCAGTGTATACGATCTCAAACCAGAAAGACATCGCAAGACAAAATTTGGCGCCAGGTAACGCGCAGGATGTTACAAGCAAAATACTAGGACCAGACATGGCAGAGACTTCTGGAACATACAAGATCAACACAGAGTGCGAATTGATTTACGCCATCGCTTACGGCGAGTACCCAAGCGGCGAAAAATTGCCCAGTGTCAAGATAGACGTCTTGCTTGCCAACTATCCAGAGGAGTTCAAGCCCTGGAAAGAAGTTTTGGGAACACCGGACGGCAGAGCAGAGTTTTTCGCAAAACCACTTCCGGACGAATTTCGAAACGCCCTGACACCTGCACTCATGAAGGAGGCGGCGATAAACCCGGACCTCGGGCAAATAGCAGGCCTCGTCTCAGACCCCCAGGGAAAGGAAAAAATGCAGCAGGCCTTCCAGGAATTCGAGTGCCAGAAATACTTTGACGAGAAGCAGAAGTAGACGAATTTTATAAATTTAAAATAAAAAATTAGTGACTATGTCCGCAACCGCAAGAGTCGTGGCCATGGTCCATTTCCGTGCCTTGGTTTTTTGTGCACTTGGGACATTTGTTTGAGCCAGTTGGCGAAAAGAACCCAATTCCGCAAGATACGCATTTCATGCTAGTCATATTATTTGAGGGAAAAATCAGCTATTTATCGATATGGATTAAAGCAATCTATAATAGCGCAAAAAATGCGAACCAGAACTGTAATGATTATCAATTCGGAAAACACGCATCCGATAAAAAAGAAAACCAGAGCTCTGTGTTTTTTTGTCGCAGAAAAATCAGAACCGTTTGGAATTCCAAAGATGGACGCGAAATTACTTGCGGCGATAAAGCAGTCTGCAAAAGAGACAAAGGGCAAGCGCTCAAGTCTTGACATAATTCACACCCACGGACTGATTCTTGCAGAAAGAATTGTTCTTGCAGGACTTGGACCAATCCACAAGGTAACTCACGAGACCGTCAGAGTATCATCTGGCAAGCTAGCAAAAAAGATGAGAGAACTTGAGATATCTGAATTTTCCATCGTGCTTCCAGACAAGTTCCCGCTCAAGGCAGACTCTGCTGCAAACGCAATAGTCGAAGGAGTCATCCTCTCACAGTATTCGTTTGACAAATACAAAAAGGAAAAGAATGGAAAACTGCACGGCCTTACAATTCTTGTACCAGAGAAGACCAAGATATCAGACCACATAGCAAAAGCAAAAACAGTCTCAGAGGGGGTGAACTTTGCCAGAAGCATTGCAAATCTTCCTCCAAACGAGTGCGCGCCAGTCCACATGGCAGGCTTTGCAAAGTCACTTGCGGCAAAAAACAAGCTCAAGTGTACCATCATATCAAAAAACGAATTGCGGCAAAAGGGATTTGGCGGAATTACCGCAGTTGGCCAGGGAAGTAAAAACGAGCCAAAACTGATCATACTAGAATACAACGGGAAAAAGGACGACAGACCGACAGTCCTGGTAGGAAAGGCAGTCACATTTGACACTGGCGGAATTTCAATCAAGCCTGCAGACAAAATGGACGAGATGAAATTTGACAAGTGCGGCGGCTGCACAGTTTTGGGAATAATGAAGGCAGTATCAGAATTAAAGCTGCCAGTAAACGTGGTTGGGATAATCCCCTCGGTTGAAAACATGCCTGGCGGGGAGTCATACAGGCCTGGCGACATAATCAAGATGTATGGTGGAAGCACTGCGGAAATTCTCAACACTGATGCAGAGGGAAGACTAATTCTGTCTGACGCACTCTCATACGGAGTAAAGACGTACAAGCCAAGGGCAGTGCTTGACTTTGCAACGCTGACTGGCGCATGCATCGTAGCACTTGGGCCAAACGTGGCAGGGCTTGTGAGCAACAACAGCGGCGTGGTAAGCAAGATTAGAAAGTCGTCAGAGAGGACAGGGGAGGAGGTGTGGCAGCTCCCGCTAAATGACGATTACACGGACATGATAAAGTCAGACTATGCTGACATCAAAAACGTAGGAATTGGAAGGGCTGCAGGTGCAATCACCGCCGCTGCGTTTTTGGCAAATGCGGTTGGAACGGTACCATGGGCCCACTTTGACATTGCCGGGACAGCGTGGATTCAAACAGGGACAAAGGAAAAATCTTACAATCCAAAGGGCGCCACAGGGTTTGGCGTCAGGCTTGCTGTAGATTACCTGGCTAGTAGCCCCTAGAGTTTCTGTCAGGCGTGCCGACGTTTGAATTTCTGAATCCGTGTTTTTCCATCATGTGGTTTAGGAATCGAATGTCGTTTTCTATCTGCTGGCCGCAAACAGTGCATGTTGGCATGGATGGATGTCGAAAATTGTCTCTTATTAGGTTATTTGATTAAAAGATGCCAGCACTACTGCTTCCCAAGAGCTCTCGCACCTTAGTAGCACAGTAGCGACATTGGGTTTGACTTCCAGGTTCGGAAAGAGACTGGGTCGCGCCCCAACGCTGTGGCCGGCTTGAAAACATTTCTTTGCTTGATCTGTATTAAGATTACTCTTAGATTTGCAAAAAGCACCTCTATGAGATATAAATTGAACAAGTCCGAGATATTTTTGTGACCCACAGAGTAGCAGTGCTTGACAAGGAACTGTGCCAGCCAAAAAAGTGCGGCCTTGAGTGCATCAAGTACTGTCCAGTGAACAAGTCCGGCGCAGACTGCATCGTGATGAACGAGGAGATAAAAAAAGCGCAGATAGACGAGGACCTCTGCAACGGGTGCGGAATCTGCGTAAAGGTTTGCCCCTTTGAGGCAATTACAATTGTTAATTTAGCAACTGAGCTTGGAACTGAAAAAATTCACCAGTACGGGATGAACTCCTTTAGGCTGTATCGACTTCCGACCCCGAAAAAAGGCGAGGTGGTAGGGTTGCTTGGGAGAAACGGAATGGGAAAAAGCACGGTAGTGAGCATTCTGTCTGGAAACCTAAAACCAAACCTTGGAAATTATGAAAACCCCCCAGAGTGGGACGAGATTTTGAAGTCTTTTGCCGGGACTGAGCTCAAGACGCATTTTGAAAAAATAAAGAGCCAGGAAATCAAGGCGTCCATAAAGCCGCAGCAGGTGTACCATGTCGCAGAGGTCTTTGACGGGACTGCAAAAGAACTGCTAGACAAGTATGACCAGCGAAACGTCACACAGGACTTGATCAGACAGCTGTCACTTGAGAATTCTATCGAGCACCACGTAAAGGAGCTCAGCGGCGGAGAACTGCAGAGGCTGGCAGTGGCAGTCGCAGCATCAAAGGAAGCTGACTTTTACTTTTTTGACGAGCCGTCATCGTACAACGACGTATTCCAAAGGAGGGGGGTGGCAAGGGTAATCCACAGTCTTGCAAACATCGGAAAAAGCGTAATGGTAGTGGAGCACGACCTGACCCTGCTTGACTTTCTCAGCGACTATATCGACGTGCTCTATGGAGAGCCCGCAGCGTATGGAATTGTTTCAAACATCTTGTCTACCAAGGTAGGCATCAACGTGTTTTTGGACGGCTACCTGCCAAACGAGAACGTAAGGTTCAGGGACAAGAAATTCACATTTGACGTATCCACATCCACCGACGATTTTGAAAAAGGCGAGGTCGTCATATCTTATCCAGAACTAAAGCGCCTCTATCCGGCATTTTCTGTATCAATCGATGCAGGACAGGTAAGGAGGGGCGAGGTCCTTGGAATAATGGGCGCAAACGCGCTTGGCAAGACGACAATGATGAAGATGATTGCGGGAGTAGAAAAGCCAGACGTCGGAGAAATAGACAGGGCAGTTACCATATCATACAAGCCGCAGTATCTGACAAACGACATTGACGTCGACGTCATATCAGTACTCGATGCTGCAAACGGCGGGCCGATTTTTGGAAGCGTGGAGGAGGAGCAAATCGTCGATCCGCTAAAAATTAAAAAACTCTACAACAAGTCAGTCAAGAATTTGTCAGGCGGGGAATTGCAAAAAGTGGCAATTGTCACGTGCCTCTTGAAAAAAGCAGACGTGTACGCCCTAGACGAGCCGTCTGCATTCTTGGACGTTGAGGACAGAATAGCGGTGGCAAAATTCATCCAGAGGTTCGTCCGCTCGTACGCCAAGTCAGCAATAGTAATTGATCACGACATTCAGCTGATGGATTTGATTTCTGACAAGATGGTGATTTTCGAGGGAGTCTCAGGAAAGGCAGGACATGCCACGTCGCCCCTTACAAAGGCAGAGGCAATGAACATGTTTCTCAAGTCACTTGACATCACGTTTAGGAGAGACGAGGCAACTCGCAGGCCCAGAGTAAACAAGGCAGAAAGCAGACTAGACAAGATGCAAAAAGACACTGGCAACTTTTACTACAAGATTTGACACGAATGCTAAAGAAAGCACTGGAGGGCATACTCACAGAGGAGGAGAGCCTGGAATTGTTTTCCGCGTTTGATCAGATAGGGGAGATAATCATAGTTCGGATTCCAGATTCTTTGCTGTCAAAGAAAAAGATGATTGGCGAGACGCTGCTTGAAAACGTGCACCCGGCAAAATCGGTGTTCTACCAGGCAACACCTGTGGAGGGGGATTTTAGGACAAGAAACCTCGAGATACTTGCAGGCGAGGACAATACGGAAACCGAATACAAGGAATACGGCTGCAGGTTCAAGGTGGATGTAGAAAAGGCGTTTTTTTCTCCAAGGCTTTCAACTGAACGAGACAGAATCGCGCAGATGATCCAAGACGGGGAGACAATGATCAATATGTTTGGCGGAGTCGGGATGTTTTCAATAATTGCAGCTAAAAAGAAAAAATGCACCGTATATAACATTGACCTAAACCCATACGCTGCCAAGCTTTGCGAGGAAAACATAAAGCTCAACAAACTGGCAGGAAAGGTGATTTCGATTCAGGGAGACGCGGCACAGGTGGTAAAAGAGCAGCTCCAGGACGCGGGCGACAGAACCCTGATGCTTCTGCCTGAGAGGTCAGACGAGTTTTTGGGTTCTGCAATCAGTGCAACCAAGAGCGGCGGGATAATCCATTATTACTCACACCAACACGCAGACAAGAGACAAGACGCAGTTGATGTGTCAAAGCAGCACTATCTGCAGGTAACTCCAGTAAAATCGGAAATCCTAGGAGGAAGAATGGTCAGGGCAGTCGGCCCAAGATACTACCAGACAGTAGTTGACGTCAGGATAACCAAGTAATTATTTGTCGTCTGGAAAAATCGACGACGGGGACGGCTTTGTCGTTGCCATCATGTACCCAATCCAGGATATGACACCAAGTATTCCACCAGCAATCATCAGAACGGAAAGCTGCAACACGATTGGGCTCCACTCCGATAACATGAGCAGGTACGCATAGACAAAAAACGCAATGATGCACGCGCAAAATATGAAAATTCCAGTAGCCTTGCGCCTTGACATTAGCTAAAACCTCGAGTTGAGTAATTTAACTCAATCTAGTATTCGAATTCGATTGCCATCAAAAATGCGTCTTCGCCATCTCGGTAGTACGCCTTGAGCCTCTGCTTTGTGACAAAGCCAAGTTTCTCATACAGTCTTACGGCATCAGTATTGCTGCACCTCACCTCAAGGTACAGCTCGTCACACCGTTTTTCCTTTATTCCGTTGATTGACTCTTCAATTATTGCAGAGCCCACTCCCTGCTTTCTGTGCTCATCGAGTACTGCGACAGAGACCACGTGGCCCTTTTTTACAAATCCCAATTTTTTGAAATTTGAAAACCCGTACTCTGTCTTGCACATGATGTATCCGACTGCCTTTCCGTTTAGTTCTGCGACAAGAAACGCCTCCGGCAGTTCTGCAAGAAGACTCTCGTAGAAATAATCAGAGTAATGCTCAGGCAAAGTTTTCAGATTTATTTCCATGACAGGGATCAGATCCCCTGGCTGGCATCTCCTAACAACATAATCGCCAACCTGTCTGTTGATTATCTGCATTGCTATGACCCCAATACTAGAATATTTAATGTTAAAGTAGAATTGCGCGGGGA
Organism: uncultured Candidatus Nitrosotenuis sp.; assembly: GCA_964449865.1. GTDB lineage: Archaea > Thermoproteota > Nitrososphaeria > Nitrososphaerales > Nitrosopumilaceae > Nitrosotenuis. The sequence goes on along the minus strand of CAYVBR010000011.1, from coordinate 268,609 downwards.
GTTATTCACAGGATCAGAATTGCTAGTTTAGGAGCACGATTGTTTTGCTCATCAGGTCCTTGGTCGGGATTACGGTGCTCTCGTTTTTCTCGTTTGTCACTATCAGGTACAGCAGCTGGGACGCAGTTACTGTGCCGGTTATCTCTCCGATTCTTACCTTTTGGCCAACCTTGAGCAGGGAGCGCTGGTTTGATGCGCCAACTATGGATGCTGGGATTATGTCCTTTAGCGCAAATCCAAGGCCTACTGCGATTGCAGCGCCTATCGCGATTGCGATGCTCCATGAAAACGCAGATACCAGAATAGGGATTATTGACTCGCCCACGCCAAGCTGTGTAAAGCCTATTGCAAAGACTAGCCCATACAGGACTGCCTTGATTATTGGGGTGATGAACTTGGGGCTGCCGACGTGGTGCTCCAACAGTTGGTGCTCCACCCATCGTGTCACAAAGTTGACAACGATTGAGCCTATTACGATTATTAGGACAAATGCAAGTAGGTTTGGAACCCAGAGCCACAGGTTTGTCAGCGCAGTTGAAAGCTGGTCAAACTGCATTGCGTTTACTGCCGCAACTATGAAAAACAGGTAGACGAACCAGCGTATGGTTGCAGAAATCAGTCGTACAGAGTCGAATTTTTCTGATAATCCCTCAAGTATTTGCGAATCCTGGGCTTGCTGCCTAGTCTTTTGCAGGATATTTTTTGTAATCTTGGTGACAACTCTGCCGACAATTTTTCCAGCTACAAAACCAATCACAAGCAGAATTGTTGCTGCAATTATCTTTGGTATGCTACCTGCCACACTTACGGCAAACTCGGTTAGTGCGTCACGAGTTGGACTGTAGATTCCAGTGAGTGGATCGGATTGAGCAAAAGCTGCGTGACTTGCAAATATGGCAAGTGAGAACAAGGCAGAGAAGAACAGTACTTGTTTTACAGCGCGCATTCTTTAACGCAGACGGCAAAGCCGATTTAAACGGAGCCACTAAATTTTTCTACACTAGAGTTTTTTATTTAATTGACAAGATATGCTCCAGGATCATAGAAATTTGGAGATAACAATTAATGCACACAAAGACCATTTAATGTGAATGAGTGAGCCTACACAGGAAGAGGTAATCAGCACAGTTTCTTCGCTTTTTGACGTCAGGGGGGTAACAACGACTCTTGAGAAAATGGAGTTTGAGATCTCTGATTTGGACTTTAAACAGAAATTCGTCACACTTGCGCAAAAGATGGAAAAGATAGGACTTGTTTGTTTTATCAACAAGTCGCAGGGAAGACTGCTAATCCAGGTAAATCGGCTCCCCCCGCAGCGACGCGGCTTTAAGCTGATTCCAAAATCATGGACGCCAAGAATACTCTTTGCGATAGTTGTGTCCTTTGTGATGGTCGACGGATACTATAGGACGCTTGGCGTAAACAGCATCATCTTCATAGGAGACCCGCTTGATTTTGCAATCCTGTACACGTTTTCACTTGTCGGGATTTTGGGAGTGCATGAGGCAGGCCACATCATTGCCGCAAGAATTCACAAACTTCGCACAAGTTGGCCGTATTTCATTCCTGGAATACCAGTCTTTGGAATACCGACATTTGGCGCACTTATCCAGTCCAGAAGCCTTACAATCAACAGGGACATTTTGTTTGACGTAGCAATTGCAGGGCCGATTGCAGGACTTGTGATTACCGTCATAGTTTCATTTTACGGAGCATACACGTCGCCCATTTTGAACGAGTCAACCATTGCGGGATTTTCCGATCTTCACTTGGAAAAACTAAACGACAGCATACTGATGAAGTTGGCCCTTAGCGCATACGGTAAGGGCGGACCCAACACAGAGGTGATAATGTCGCCAATTTTGTTTGCCGCATGGCTTGGATTTTTGATTACGTTTTTGAATTTGCTTCCAGCTTGGCAGCTCGATGGGGGCCACATGGCACGCGCAATTTTTGGCCAAAAGGTACACCAGTTTGCAACATACGCAAGCGTTGGAGTCTTGTTTCTTCTAAACTACCAGTTCATGGCAATGTTCATTTTGATTTTCAGCATCAGAAACATGAGCGCAAGGCCGCTTGACGACATATCGCCTCTTTCAAAAAACAGAAAAGTTCTCTACATAGGAATCGTAATTGCAGCTGCACTGTGCGCGCCGCTGCCAGATTCAATTTGGCCCAAGTAGTATTCGAGAGCCGTCTGGAACGATTGAAACTTTTTGTCTTGCGCCCTGAACCTTTAGCACGTGATCAAGTGTTTCTTTTACGCCGTCAAACGAAAGCACGTTAAGCTTCTTCAGATAGAACTCTGGCAGGACAGAAACAAGTCCGATTTGGATCTTCTTTTGGATTTCAGTCAGATACAAGAGATCCTCCATCCCGTCAACATACTTGGCAGGCTTTTGAAGCCTGTCAGTGCTCATCCTCCCCTCAAGGTACTGCCTTATTGCCTCAGAGCCGATTCCCCCCTTGCATTCACATAGCAAAATTGCAAGGCCCTCGTCCCGTATTGCCGAGTGGCAGTTCCAGATAGAGTTGAGCGATTTTCCAAGCGTGTAGTTGCTAGAGTCCTTTCCTGTGCTGATGAGAAGAGTTCTGTGCTTTTCTATTTTTTGCACAAATGTCCCAAGTGTCTTTGATGTCTCAAGCGTTTTAGACGGATGCCCTACCGATATGTCGGCGATTCCCTTTGGGCTTGCGACAATTTCGATTGCAGATATCTCAAAGGAATCCGTGAAACTTTTTGCAACCTGCAGGCTTTCCGTTTCCTGGCCTGAGCTCGGAAGGTTTCCGCGTCTTTTCTCATATGCAGAAAGCATCGAGTCTTTGCCAAATCGCCTTAGTAGTTTAGTAGAAACCGTGTCAAACCCGAAAAGCCCGTCAAACTCCATCTCGCCTACAAACACAAGGTCAGGATTTGCGCTCTCCATTCCGTCAAATGCCAAGACCTGGCCGTCTGGCGGAAGCAGTGATTTTACCAGGTTCATGATTTGCTTGTCTGCAAAAATCTTTGGCCTTGGAACTGACTTTTGGGCGCATTTCTCAAGGATCATCCTCAGTGTTTTTTTTACCGAGTCCGTATAGTTTAGGACAACAAGGTCAAGCGGTTTTGTAAGATCAAGTGCGTCCAGTCTTTCAGATGACGCAGTGTCATCTAGAAGCGGGCTGTCAAACTCTACTTTTTGCTCGAGGTTTTCCGCCTTTATATCAAGAACGACATCGGTCGCACCGTAGTTTAACCATATTTCAGGCACGACTATATCCAGAAAACAAACCAAAATAAATCCAGTATAGTAAATTTTGGTGTGGAGTTTGTAAAAGAGTTTGCAACGTTCTTGCACGAAAAAGGCATAATTCGCTTCGGAGACTTTACACTGGCAAGCGGCAAAAAGAGCTCATACTATGTAGATTTGAGAATTGTTCCTAGCTTCCCGCACCAGTTCAGGCACATGATAAAGCACCTTCAAAACACCATATCGGACGAAGTCGGTCTTGACAACTTTGATGCAATCGCATCAGTGCCGACAGGCGGGTTAGTCATAGCGTCTGCCCTTGCACTAGAAACTGTAAAGCCGCTTGTGTACGTGCGAAGCCAGGCAAAAAGTTACGGCACTGGAAAACTAGTCGAGGGAATAGTCTCCAAGGGAATGAAAATCCTAGTTGTAGACGATGTTGCAACCACGGGCGGCTCTGTCATAAATGGAATTAGAGAACTCAAAAAGGAAGGCGCCATCATAACAGACGCATATGTGATAGTGAATCGCCTAGAGGGGGCGCAGGAATCACTAGAGCGGGAAAACGTAAAGATGCACCACATACTTGATGTTCTCAGCATTGCAAAGACGTTAGCTGATGCAAAACTGATTGACGAGTCGATTCTAGACAGAGTACAAAAACAGGTATCAGCCTGATTAGCTGTCGTAAATCATCAGATTTTTTTCTTCAAGGTTGTTGTGCAAGTTGTGCACAGAGCGGTACACGTCTGCCTCTTTTTTTGCACCCGTGCAAACCAGCTTGCCTGATGCAAATAGCAGTATCACAGTCTTTGGGTCAAGCATCCTGTGGATAAGTCCTGGGAACTGCTCTGGCTCGTACATGCTTCGAGGAAGCGTCCTTGCTGCTTGCTCGAGGTGAATCTTTCCGCCCAGATTAATTGAAGCTACAATATTTTGCACAGTAACGATTGGCTCGTTTTTCACTTTGACTCCGCCCTTGCGCAACTGCTGCACTACTGATCTTACTGCCTTTACTGCCATGTCTTCTGATTTTCCTCCGGTGCAGACCATCTTGCCTGACGAGAAGATCAGGGTTGCGGTTTTAGGGTTCTTTATTCTAAATACGAGTCCTGGGAACTGATCAGGGTTCCACTCGGTGTCTGGGAATTTTTTTGTAATTTCGTTTAGGTCTAGTTTCTGTTCTACCGTAGCAGATGCAACCACGTTTTCAATACTAACAATTGGCTTTGTCTGTGGCATCTGAGGTTGTTATATACCGCTTTTATATATACTCCAAGGATTGAAACTCGCATTGAAAAAAGGCAGCTCAGACAAATGCCTTCACATCATTTTTCAGATATAACTCTGATTCTTCATTGCGGCCAATCATTAGGTGACCATCACATCTTAAATTGATTTCATTAGGGGTACGGCAGGCGTGGTTTTGCCAATCTTTTCGAGTCGGACAAACGCGTCTATTTTAGATCACATTTTGCAAAAAAACCAACGGCTGAAAGTCAGATAATATGCACCGGCGTGGATAGCTGCCAGATAGTAAACACGTCCCTTATCAAAAACATCCTAGTTCCGTTTGACAACTCAAAGCACGCAGTGCGGGCTTTTGGACACGCGCTGGATTTGGCAAGAAAGTATCATTCCTCAATAATACTGATAACTGTGACAGACGAGGACCAGGCAACTCAGTGGCTCAACGACACGCCAAGCAGACAGCACGGAATGGAGAAAAGCAGGAACTCGGAATTCAAGAGAATCTTCAAGATGCTAGAAGTGCAGGCTGCAAAATTTCAAATCCATTTTGAGGCAATTATCTTAGAGTCAAGCACCATTGCAGAGTCGATAATCTCCTTTGCCACAAAGAAGAACATCGACTATATCGTGATGGGAACGCATGGGAACGGAATGGTAAAAGAAATGATGCTAGGCAGGGTGTCAACTAACATAGCGCTAAACGCGCACTGTCCGGTGGTTTTGGTAAAATAATGTCAAGGCGCTAGTTTTAGTCAAAGGTAACTATGTGCTCATTTCTTCAGTATGGCTCTTGTCGTTTCTCAGGGCATCCTCCAGTCTTTCTTTGATGTCAAGATCAAAAGCGTCATGACAGATCTCCGAGCAGAACAGAGAGTCAGAATCATAGTCTTTTCCGCATTGCTTGCATTTTTTGGGCATGCCTGAAAAATTCACCGTATTTGCAGATTAAAAACCAAGCCACGAAATACCAAATTTGGTTCTAGGTTCGTATAATTGCAGAGTTGGACGAGGCGGCAGGAAGTCATTGTGTGGCTTACAATACGCCAATCACATTTTTTGTCTCAGATTTATCATCAGATTAAAAACATGGAACAATCACCAATGACGTGACAAAATCTCTGGATAAGACACTGGAAGCATTTCAGAATGTTGAAGATGCCATAGTAAACATCAAAACTCAGAGAAACATCATGACGGACAAAGCCAAAATTGCAGATTATGACAAGATATTGATTCAGCTAGAAAAGGCATCAGATAGTCTGATTGATGCTATTGCGCTATTTCAGAAACATGAAGGGTCGCTGTAAAAGCATCTATTGTTCCCAGATAGTTGCAGTTCTTGCATTGGTAAAAAATAGTCCCGTTTGAATGACTCACGAACTTTTGAGGTTCTGCTTTTGGGCAGTTTGGTCTTCTCAAGTCGTGTCTTGTTTCCATATTGCAACATATGCAGAATTTGTATAAAAATACATCATACGTTTTAATGCACATTTTTTAATTGAAACTAAAAATCAATGAATTTTCCATTGCAAAAGAAAATTTTATGGGCCCAAAGGGCTTCATCATGCTGAGAGTAGCGAAGCCCAAATAACGGCAGAGAGCCATTGTGGGGCTCAGAATGCCACTTTCCAATTTTTTGCCAATAAAGTCATGAAGAAATATTCAGCACTTGGAAAGACGTTTGTACAGATCAAGGTGCTCTTTGGTTTTTTTTATCTACTAGCTTCAGTATTTCATCGTGATTTTTCGCTGTAGATCTAGTCTTTCCAATCAAGTCACATAATCATAACTCTTCATAAAATTTTTCTCTTTTGCCAATCTTGATTATCAACACTTCGTTTGCTGCAAAATTTACACTAAATGCAATCCTGTAATCACCAACACGTTTCCTAAATATCCCAGAAAGTCCAGTTAGTGGCTTTACATCGCCTTCAAAAGGATCATTCGCCATGGATTTGCAAGCGTCCAGAATCTTGCTTCTTGTATTAGTGGGCAGCGAGTTAAGCTCTTTTAGCGCGCTTTTGTGTATTTTTACTGCCAGCATTAGTTACATCTTCCAGATTCACAAATTCACTCTTTTTTCCTTTGAGGTAAGAGGACAGTCTTTTCTCTATTTCTTTAGATTCTTTTTTTGACAGTGTTTCTTTTTCCTCAAAAAGTAGCAGATGCATAACCTTGGACAGCAGTTCCACCTTTTTTTCCAATTTGTTTAGTTCTGTTTGTGCTGCCGTCATCGTTTTATTTGCACCTAACTTTACATTAAAGGTTTCTTTGTTCTAGAAAAAATCCAGGTGGACCAGCCATAGTACTTAATTGAACTTTCCCGCGTTCATTGAGAGAATCGTTGAAACTTTTTAACACATATTGTGATACTGCAAGGGTGGTCAAGACTAAATCCACTCACACTGACAAATTTACTGACGAAATGGTTGATACCATTGTTTCGATCGTGGAAAAGCACGGTCTGCTAGTTGGTGGCGGAGTCAGAAAGATTTCGGATGGTGTCTATAAAATCAATTTTATGACACAGTCAAAGGAACATGATAGGATTAGACCTAGTAACAGGGGCGCCAAGAAAAACAGCAGTGGCATGTAATCACCCGCCATTACCTTGCCAATTGAAACGAAAAACCTGTGGATTTTTGATTGCAAAAGAAAATTTTATGGGCCCAAAGGTCTCCATTCCTACATAGGGATCGAAGCCCATACGGCAGAAAGCGAATTGGGACGCTTAGAATATCCCTATCTTATTTTTTCTCCCACCATTTTGCATCTTTAGATATTGCACATAACGGTGAGATTTCCTTCGCTAATCCATAATCTTTGACTTGACCATTTGCTATCGCCCCATCAAAATAATCAATTGTGTTATATCCCCATAATTCGCCACAGTACCCAATTGCAGATGGTTCGGTGTAGTTTATGTTAAATTTGCCAACTGTGAATTTGGGAGTTCTGTTGATGTTTTCTTTTATAAGATAATCTATCAGAGTGTTTGCAACCGTCTCTTCTTCCTCTGGGCTGAAATAAGATAATTTGTCCAATGTCAGTGCGGTTAACTCTATTTGTGCATTGCAAAAACAAGAACCAGTGTTTACTTTGCACGGATTTGGGTTTTCAGAAAAAAATGTCATCTTTTGCGGATTCGAGATTGAGTCTATGCCAAACCAATGTGTTGTTGAATTGAGATCGATGACAGCGCCACATCGTGGATCTCCTCTAAGTGCAAGCCCGCCAGTCACGACTAGTTTGTCTTGGCTATGCTCTATCTGGTTTTGAGTCAATAGTCTGGAAATAATTTCTTTGTCGGGTGTCGAAAAACAGTTCTCATGTTGTAGGTATTGGTTAATGTCTTCGAATTGTACATTAGTCGTTCCCAAAGCCTTGTTCTTGCATACCAATTCTGCGTTGTATGGGCCGTTTCTTCCCTCTTTGATGGTCAGAATTATGGAGCTTCCATCCATATCAAAGGCAGTTAATTGTATGGAAGAAGTCACACCGTCAATGACAAGTCCATGCACTGGTCCATACTTTTGCTGGAACAATTCTTGCGCCAGATCATAATCGCTTTTGTCACATTGTAAAAATCCTGTAACTGTGCCACCTTGTACTTGACAATTTTGCATATCCTGATATACAAAAACCAGTGCTGTAAACGAGATTCCCATTACAGCGATGATTGAAACTAAGAGTACAGTTTTCATTTTCGTTTTTTAATTATTAATACTCCTACGATTATTGATACCAAAATTATTCCAATTATTATGATAATCAGCCATACTTGTTGGAACTGTGTATAGTACCTGAAATCATCCTCAAAGAAAGGACGGTCATATTCTGGAGGAAACGATATTTGTCCTACAGAGTGATAATAAGAGAACACGTTGTGGTTTGAAATACCGCGGTCCATCCATTCGGCTAATTTACCATTGTTTTTTGCATCAAACATTTCCAGCTTTTTTTGCTCCATCCACTCTGAACCTTTATAGTCATGGTACGGCTCCCATGCGTTTCGGTATTCTTCTCGATTCACTGGTAAGACATCAAAACATGGGGCATCAGGCCAGTCTGTATTCACAGCACAGGATGCAAAAGCATTAGTTGAAAATGCAAACATTCCGAAAACGGTTGAACAGAATAGAATCGCAAACTTATTCATGCTAAGAATTAGCATTATTTTCCTTAAATCTTACTCATCTTTTGTTAATCTGAAGTAATTGCTGAAATGGGCCCACGTCACTAGTAGGATCGAAGCCTAAAGGACCCAATCAATTGATTTGTGAAAAATTCTGTACAAATTGGAAAATCCCTTTCCAGTTTCCAAAGGAATTTTTTAGTTGAAACAAAAAATCGATGAATTTTCCATTGCAAAAGAAAATTTTATGGGCCCAAAGGGCTTCGATCCCTTGGCTCACCGGTTATGAGCCGGTTACTCTACCAAGCTGAGTTATGGGCCCCAAAAAACAGATTTCTTTTGCGTATAAAAGTTATAGAGCTTGGCAGTAATTTTCGTAGCAGCTGTCAAGCAGGCGATTTTGTGCAGACATTGATTTTTCTGCCACTGCAATTAGTTCGTCGTGTCTTTCCTCTGGTATTGCGTCGATGATGTTTCTCCATGTTGCCGCGTGTCGTATGTCTGCCTCCATGTGGAGTCTAAAGTACTCGGTTGCCTCGCTTGCAGTGATGCTGTAGAATTTTTCCAGTCCGTCCAGCTTTGTGTGGCTGATTTTTGGAATTTCTTTTTCAAACGCATACATTGCGACTGCGCCGGATTCAAGATTTGTGATTAATTGGGATAGTTCAGATACTGCGTGGTTTGTCTTCTCTAGGCCCGAATAGTTCACGACCTCGGCACCGTCAACTCCAAGTGAGGCTGCAAAGTTCACCCAAGGTTTCAGGTGCTCTGCCTCTTCTTCCTGGTTTTCTTTGATTTCTGTGACCAGTGACTCTGGCGCAAACGATGCGATTGCCCCAACAAAACCAGGCACTGCTTTTACCATCTGAAAGTATTCTTTTGAATAGCCTGCAAGTGAATCAATTGAGAGCTTTCCGTCGCTCCACATTTGGTAGAATGGGTGTTTAAGTAAGCTTTTTTCTTCTATGATAGTGTCAATTTTTTTTGAAAGTGAGTTCATGTAAATACGACATTCTGCCGATAAAAAAATCTTTCATGTTCAAAACGATTTTAAGGACTCGATACGGCGATGCAAACGGGCTCCTGTGGTGTAGTCCGGTCAAGCATGTCGCCCTTTCAAGGCGGAGATCCCGGGTCCAAATTCTACGTGATGGAAATCCCGGCGGGAGCACCTACAACTATTAATAATCACAGGTGAGAGGAAAACTTGAGCAGTTTTTTGGATCGAAAAAATCTGAAAATAAATCCATTATTTGAGACGTATAAGGAGTATATTACAAGAATTGATCATGCACTCGAGTCTGAGCTTGCGCTGTACTCGCAGTCGGAGTTTATGCAGCCGCTCAAATATGCAATAGAGGGTGGCAAGAGGATCAGGCCGCTGATTTTGCTTCTCTCCGCCGAATGCGTTGGAAAAATCGACGAGCGCTCATACATTGCAGGATGTGCAGTCGAATTTTTGCACACAGAGTCGGTCATACATGATGACATCATCGACAATGAGACGTCAAGGCGCTACAAGGATCCGTTCCACATCAAGTACGGGTACAACACCAGCATTCTGACTGGAGACTTTGTTTTGGGTTTGATACTGAACATTTCGTCTCGACTAAACGACCCGCGAGTCACAAAGGACTTGGCAAACACTGCAATGCTGATGAGCGAAGGCGAGGTAATAGAGACGAGGCTTGAGACAAGCGAGGACGTAACGTTTGACGATTACCTAAAGGTAATAGAATACAAGACTGCAGTTGCCTTTGAGACGGCTGCAAGGCTTGGCGCAATAATTGGGGGTGGAGACGAGGAGCAGATAATGGCACTATCAGAGTATGGAAAGAACATTGGCATCGCGTACCAGATAAGAGATGATCTGATAGACTGGAAAAACGAGGACAAGTTATTCAACTTGCTTGTGAAAAAGAGCGCAGACCCCCGAGACGTCTTCAACCACATGGAAAAAATGCTAAAGGATTATGCGGACAAGGCAAACACTAGCTTGCGAAAAATCTCAGAGAGTAACGCAAAATCGCATTTAGAATTCTTGCTAAAGTTTACTACCCTGAAGGTGTAATCATCGCGCTAAGCGATGGTACCGCAGTCTTTGTAAAGTCAATTATTGGATCTGGATACACACCTATTCCGACTAGGAAGATTATCGAAAATACCATCACCGCGATTATGGATTTTGGTTCTACGACTCTCTTTTCTGTCTCTCCCTCAAAGTACATCTTGCGAATTATCCAACCATAGTAAGCCAGAGACAGTGCGCTGTTTAGAACGCCAGCTATTGCAAGCCATGGTGCCCATGAGGGTACGCCAGTGTCAAGTGCGGAGCCAAAGAGCATCAGCTTGCTCCAGAACCCGGCAGTTGGAGGAACGCCTGCAAGCGCAAGGAGCGAGATCACAAGACCGATAGATATGATTGGCATCTTTCTGCCAAGCCCCTTTAGCTTGTCGATGTTTGTGATGCCAAGCGTTGTCACTATGCCTGCAATTGCGATAAATGCCGCGCCTTTCATGACGGCATGATTTAGAATGTGAAATAGCGAGCCCTGTATTCCAAGGACTGTAAACGGTGCTACTGCCAGCCCAATGAGGATGTATCCTGCATGGCCTATGCTGGAATATGCAAGCATTCTTGAGATGTTCTTTTGCATGATGGCTGCAATGTTGCCAACAGTCATAGTCATTACGGCAATTACGCCAAGTGCAAATGTCCAGTCCAGATTCAGCGCTATAGTACCCATAATGATGACCCGGAGCGCAGCTGCAAATCCGGCCTTTTTGGTTCCTGCCGCAAGTAGTGCGGTGATGGTAGGCGGTGCACCCTCGTAGGTGTCTGGAAGCCACATGTGGAACGGGACTAGTCCCATCTTGAATCCAAATCCTGCGATGAACATTCCCACTGCCAAGATGCCAAGTGGCATCATCTGCGGGTCCAAATGTGAGAGGCCAGCTATCACGACTCCGATGTTTGTAGAGCCGGTAAGTCCGTAGACAAGTGAGATTCCGTAAACTATGATTGCAGACGACAGTGCGCCAAACAAAAAGTACTTGAGTGCCGCCTCGTTTGAGCTTGGATTCTTTTTCATGAATCCTGCAAGTACGTATGTCGGGATGCTCATGAGCTCCCAGGCCACAAAGAGCATTACTAGGTCAGTCGAATATGCGACTAGCACCATTCCGATTGTTGACAGCAATATCAGAGAATAGTAGACTGCGGGATGCGACTGGCCACGCATGAAATTAAACGAGCCGACAGTCGTCATGATCGATACGATAAGCATTGCAATTGCAAATAGCGCGCTAAACGAATCATTTGCAAGTACGTCACCTGAGAACAGTGCAGAGTGCGGGATTTGGTTTGTGAATATCTCGTATGCCACGTATCCTATTGAGGCAATCAGTGCACCAAACGCAATTACTGCGTACAGAGATGACGAGCCTTTTTCCTTTCTCAGCATGCTGATTACCGGAAGAATCATTCCGATTGTTCCAAGTATCGCTATTAGGATTACAGGTGGAGAAGTTATTTCGATCATGCCATGTCTCCTAAATGAACAAAAACAGGACTACGAAAAGTATTCCAGCTCCAAATACGTAAAGATATGATTGTGCAACACCAGTCTGCGTCTTTTGTACTACTTTGGCACTCCAGCCAACTGCGCGCTCGATTCCCATGTTCATGCCGGCGTCAATTGCTGTTTTCTCAAAGTATCTCCAGACTCCCCTTGCTAGCCAAAGAGGCGCTACAACAAAGCACCAGTACACCATGGCGTTGAGGTACCATCTGTTTAGGATAACCTTGTGAATTGAATAGAAGAAGATGTTAGAGTTTACAAATTTGACTGGGTCGACAAACCTTCCGATATAGAATATGTATCCAAGGCCTGCTCCTATTGCAAATGCTGCAAGGGATGCGCCAAGCGCTACTGGGTTGATTCCCTCAAGGAATGGAATTCCCATGCCGGACTCTGCTGCCACGTGTGCAGACTCGATGTGGAAAGTGTTTGCAAGGTATTCTGTGAACAGCTCGTGAATTCCGTGCTCTGCCGTTAGTCCGATTACGCCGATTCCTATTGTCAGTGCCGCAAGTATTCCGTATGGCACCCACATTGAGAGCGGTGCCTCGTGGATGTGGTGTCCTTCTTTTTCCATGTGCTCTATGTGTTTGCTCTTGTCTCCAAAGAAGACCATGCCAATCATTCTTGTCGTATAGAATGCTGTGATTACTGCTGTTAGTACTGCTATTGCAAATAGTGGCAGTGCCCACTGGCTTCCGGATTCGTATACTGCTGCAAATATTGCGTCCTTGCTCCAGAATCCAGTTGTGATAAACGGTGCACCCATCAGGCCAAGTCCTGCTGCCCACATGAATGCGTATGTCTTTTTCATGTGCTTTCGCAGGCCGCCCATGTCAGTCATGAACCTAGAGCCTACAACGTGGAGCAGTGATCCTGCTGCCATGAACAACGAAGCCTTAAACATCGCGTGCGAAATCAAGTGGAAAAATCCTGCAGTGTATCCGTCGACAAATTGTTTTGAGAGGCCAGCTACTCCAAGTGCCATCATCATGTAGCCGATTTGAGAGCCAGTAGAATATGCAAGAACCTTTTTGATTTCAGGATTTACCATTCCCTGCGTTGCAAGTAGCAGTGCAGTTATTGCTCCAACCCAGGCGATTACCATAAAGAACTGATCCATTGCAAATCCGGCTGCTGCCAATGCAAAGAACAACGGTCCAAGTCTTGCAACTAGGAAGACACCTGCCTTTACCATTGTAGCTGCGTGAATTAGTGCAGATACTGCAGTCGGGCCAGTCATTGCCTCAAGGAGCCACTCGTTTAGTGGGAACTGGGCGGATTTTCCAATGGCGCCGCCAAACAACAGCACTGCCGCAGGTACAAGCAATCCTTGTGCCTGCATCGAGGTTGCCCATGCGGTGTCATGCATCAGTTCTCTAAATCCAAACGTTCCTGCAAATGCAAATATCAAAAACATGCCAGACAGCATCATGATGTCGCCCACCTTGGTCATGATGAATGCCTTCATTCCTGCATGTGTCGGGGAGTAATAGTCTGCCAATCCAAGCACCTTCTTTCCGGGGACTCCGACGTGGTCCTTTGCCTTGTCGCGGTACCAGAATCCGATAAGGGCGTATGACGCAAGGCCTACCCCCTCCCATCCAAAGAACATCATGAGCAGGTTGTCTGAAAGCACGATGATTTGCATTGATCCGATAAAGAACATCATCCAGAACCAGAATCGGACAATGTCCTTGTCTCCTTTCATGTAACCTGTGCTGTATACGATAATCAAAAATGCAATCCAGCCGACAACGTTTGCCATTATTACTGCAAGCGGATCGGCCAAGACTCCTGCCTTGATGCCGATTGACGAAATCCAGTTTACTTGGTCGTGCACCTCGTGCGATTCCAGTGCTCCTGGAAGCAGTGATACTGCGCAAAGTGCGCTAGCAAGTGCAAATGCTATTGCCACCCAGCCAGTTGCCCTCTTGGAGACCTTGCCCACTGCAGGTAAAATCAAGGCTGCGACAAAAGGCAGTATCCATATTGCCCATGCGTTCATTCCGCCAAGGTCAAATGCAAGCGCAGATAGCGGTTCCATGCTATGCACCCAAAACTCCCTTCATATATGGAATTATGTCGTTAAAGAAAATGTCAGGATACAGGCCGACAACTATGGTAAATCCTGCAAGCACCATCATCGGGGCAGTCATGTACCAGCTTGCCTCTTTTACGTGAGAGAGGTTTTCTGGAAGTTTTCCAAAGAAGACGCGCTTTAGCATCCAGAGCATGTAGGACATTGTAATTACAGTAGCTACAAGACCCAGTCCGAATGTCACCATCCTTAGGACAGAGCCGGTTGCCGCATGATCTTTGATTGCAGTTTCAAGTGCGCCGTAGAACAGGGTCCACTCGCCCATGAATCCGCTAGTTGGTGGAACGCCGATAATCGTAAGTGCGCCTATGACACCGCACACTGCGGTGATTGGCATCTTTCCTGCCAGTCCCCCAAGCTTGCTTAGGCTTCTAGAGCCCACTTGGACTATTAGTATGCCTGCAGTCATGAAGAGGAGAGCTTTGCCAAGTCCGTGGGTCACATACATCATTTCTGCCCCAGCCAGGCCAAGTGTAGAGTAGGAACCGATTCCAAACAAAATGTATCCCATTTGCGACACGCTAGAATATGCCAGCAGTCGCTTCATGTCGTCTTGCATGAGGGCCATCGCACCGCCGTAAATCATGGTGGCAAGACCCCATATGTGGAGCCAGAGCGCCATTTCCGCATATTGGTTTGGCAGGAATTCAATGATTAGTCGAAATATTCCGTATGCTCCAATTCCGATCATTGCAGGAGACAAGAGTGCGCTGATTGGTGTCGGTGCTGCACCGTGGACATACGGCAGCCAGATGTGGAAGATAAATGCTGCAAGCTTCACCCCAAGTCCAATTACTATTGCAACTGCGGCAAGCATCACGACGTCTGACGGAATCTTGGATTCCTGTATTGCCGTAAAGTCAAAGCTTCCTACATTAAGTCCGATTGTCAAAAATCCTAACAGCAGCACTACTGCACCTGCGTGGGTCCAGAAGAGGAACATGAGCGAGATTCTTCGTCTAGGTCCGTCGCCCCAGAATGCCACCAGGAAGAAACCGGGGATTAGCATTACCTCGAAAAATATGTAAAATTCTATCAGGTTTGTTGCAAGGACTGTTCCAAGCATGCCCATTGCAAACACCAGATACAGTGCAAAGTACAGGCCCGACTGGTGGTTCACATAACTTGTCATGGCAGTGGACTCTACCATTGCAGTTGACTGGCCCGATTCGTGGGAGTGAGCGCCAGACTCGTGGGAGTGACCATGTGTGTGCTCCTCAAAGAACTCTTTGAACTTGTGTATCATGTATGGCTTTGAGTACAGTGCAAGAATCGTGCTCAGCACGTAGATTATTACTGCAAACGGAATTGCAAGTCCGTCTAGTTTGAAGCCGAATTCGCCGAAAAGCTTAGTCCAGGTGTAATGCTCCTCATAGTTTCCGCTCAGTGCCACGTCGATGACAAGGAACGTGCAGTAGAGAAGCAGTCCGAATGTAAACCAGGTTGCCGCAGTTGGGCCTACCTTTCTTCCAATGATGTATGCGACTGGTGCCAATAACAAGGGCAGGAAGACTGCCTGGAGTAATGCAAACTCCATTAGCCCTTCAAGCTCCTAAATTCTGCAATGTCTACATTCTTGTACATTCTGTATGCTACTATGATAAGTGCAAGGCCCACTGCGACTTCGGCTGCGGCAATTGCGATTGAGAACAGTGCAAACGTCTGTCCCTGGCTGTTTGGGATGTATCGCGCAAATGCGACCAGGTTCAGGTTTGCAGCGTTGATTATGATTTCAATTGCAAAGAGCATGCGTATTGCGTTTCGTTTTACCGACACGCCGTAGATTCCAATTGCAAGCAGTGCAATTGATACGATTACAAAGTCAATTAGTTCGTAAGTCATCTTCTATGTCCTCCCTTCTTGCAAGTGTTAGTGCGCCGATTACAGACGATGCCAGAATCAGTGCCATCAGTATCAGAGCTGGCCAGTAGTATGTGAGAAAGTCTGCGCCGATTGTCCTAAAGTCAATTGGCGGAGCATCAGTCTGGATTGTCTTTATTCCGGAGCTTAAGATTATTGCGCCAAGTGATACCATCATTATCAGCATCAGTCCGATTCCAGCGTATCTTCTTCTCTTGTCCTCTACTTTGAAGAAGATCAGCTGGCGTCTGACAAGCATAACTGTGAATAGAATCAATACTGCAATCGATCCAATGTATACTGCGATTTGGAACATTGCGACAAACGGAGAGTCAAGCAGCAAAAAGTATCCGGCTATTCCTCCAAGCGTTCCCATCAGAGATATGGAACCGTAAATCAGAGAGCGCACTTCGAGTGCTGCGATTGCAGAGCCGATTGTCAGAACGGACAGGGCCAGAAACACTGCATCAGCCATGTGTGGCACCTCTTGCTTCAAATACGATTTCCGCGTCTTGTTGCACAAACGGCTTTACCTGCAGTTGGGCAGGCGTGTAAATCAGTGCCTCTTTTGTAAATGATGATAATTCGTAGTCGTTTGTCATGTAAAGGGCATAAAACGGGCATGCGTCAACGCACAGTCCGCAAAAGACGCATTTTCCGTAATCGATTTGCGGCATGATTCCCTTCTTGTTTTGTTTCCAGTCCTCCTGTACTTTGACCATCCCTATTGCCTCTGCCACACCCTCGCATGCAATTGCACAGAGCTGGCATCCGGTGCACTTGTCGTGGAACAGCATGTGTCTTCCCTTGTATCCTGCTATTCCAACGCCGGTAGTCGGATCAAACTGGTATCCATCCCCTACAAACTTTAGTTTTTGTTCAGGATATCTGAGTGTAAATCGCTTTACTGCAAGATGCTTTACTCCAGAGTTTAATGCTTTGATGATTCCAGTAGCTGTTCCCATTTACAATATTCCCCCTGGACCTAGTACTCCTGCATACAGCAAGCCGAGTGCTATAAAGATGTTAACAAAAGATAATCCGATCAATTTGTACCACCCGATGTGCAACAGGAGATCAATTCTGATTCTCGGGAACACACCCCTTGGGAGAAGTATCACAAAGATTACGCCCATTGTTTTTATCACAAACCAGAGAACGTCGTTGATCATTTGCTGATCAAGTAGCGGCAGTCCTGGCAGGTGCACGGTTATTGGTCCCATCGTTATTCCCTGCGTGATGATCTCTTCTGGGAACGGGGGCCACACCATAGGTCCGTGCCATCCGCCCAAGAACAGCACAACAAACAAGGCCGCAAACGCGTACAGCTTGACGTACGATCCCAGCTGGACTAGGCCATACATCATTCCTGAAAATTCGGTTAGCCATCCTGCGACAATTTCGCTTTCTGCCTCTGGGAGATCAAACGGGATTCTTTCAAGCTCTGCAAGTATGGCGATAAAGAACACGATTGCGCCTATCGGGAGGAAGACAATCCACCAGTAGGTGTCTTGGCTATCTACGATTTCAGTCAGGTTTAGTGTGCCAGTCAGGATTACGATTCCAAGGACTGACAGGATTAGCGGGATTTCAAATGAGACCATCTGGTGCAGTGCCCTAAGTCCGCCAATGAACGGGTACTTGCTGTTTGCAGACCATGCTGACAGGACGGTGATGACAGGGAAGAATCCAATTACTGCAAAGACTGCCAGCAACCCAACGTCGACATCTGCAACGACCCACCCTCCGCTTGCAACAGGGATTAGTGACACAAATGCAGCTGCAGTTGCCACAAAGAGAATGGGCGCTGCCCAGAAGATTGGCTTGTCTGCTTTTGCAGGAATGATGATTTCTTTAGATATTAGTTTGAGGCCGTCTCCCATCAGCTGCAGTATTCCTTCCACCTTGCCACAGTAGAATGGGCCTACCCTGAGCTGGAGCTTGGCAAGCATTTTTCGTTCGATAAAAATTGTCGCGGCGGCAAGCAATGCGGCAAATCCAAATCCAGGAAATGCCGTTATTCTAAAAAAGTCAGAGTGGATAATTGATTTTAGCATTGGGATTTGTCTTGACGGGTCGGCCAGTGTTGTAAGCATCAGGTATGGAGACGGGAGTTTGTCATTCATGGTTGGCAGCGGGAAATAGAACAGCATTACCATCGCAAGAGGAATCCCAATTAGTGTAAAGATGGTAATTATCCAAAAAATGTTATCAAGTAAGGATTTTAGAAAATAGCTAAAGCGGAACTTGGGTGCGATTGCGGACATTTATCGGTCAGCCTCCACGGGCCAGTAGTTGAGACTCCAGTAAACTGCCGGCATGTTTCCTAGCTTTTCTCCCTTTAGCAAATATGGCATGCATATGAGATTCCTAAATGAGCCAACACTCATCTTGACCCGGTACGGTTCCGGCTTGCTGCGCGAAACGATATAGCATCCAAGTGAGCCACGGCCGGATTCTACTCGCTTGTAGACTTCGTCGTTTCCTCCTTTTGGATTTGGCTTTAGCTTTACCCTGACGGAACCTGACTTTGGCATTTTTTGCAGCGCCTGTCTGATGATGTTGCAGCTTTCCAGCATGTCAAGCCATGGGATTTTTGATCTAGCGTATGAATCGCCGTCTTTTAGAACATTGGAATGAACGTCAAGCTCGCCGTATACGTCGTATGGCTCTCTTTTTCTCAAGTCAAAGTCAACTCCGCTTGCGCGCAAGGTGGAACCAGTCGTTCCAAGGCGTATTGCGTCGTCTCGTGACAGGACTCCGGCCCCCTGTGTTCTTGACATCAAGATTGGGTTATCGTAAAATATTGCGGCGTATTCTTTGATTCGTTTTTCAAAATAGTTAACACGTTTGAGACACATGTCTTCAAAGTTTGCTGGGACGTCGTTTCTTATTCCGCCCGGAATGAAATATGCATGCGTTACTCGCGCACCTGTCATTTTTTCCAAAAGATCAATTAGCAGTTCCCTGTCGCCTGCAGGCCACATGAACATTGTAGAGTGGCCAAGGAATATTCCGTAGATTGCAAGCCAGTATTGGATGTAAACACACCTGTTAAGTTCAGATGCAATGACTCTGAGGTATTGTGCCCTTTCAGGTACTTCGGTTCCAAGCAGTTCTTCTACTCCCAGACAGTACGGGTATAGCACGTTGCAAGAATCGTGAATTACAGGCCTTTCAAGGTGTGGAATGTTTTGGATATAGTTTCTGTACTCTGCCATCTTTTCCTCTCCCCGGTGTACATAGCCAGGGTCAGGATCACATGATACGATATAGTCGCCGTCTACTTTGATTATCAGTCTCATGTGGCCAGAGCCGGGATGCTGCGGGCCGACGTTGAGTGTCATGATACGTTCGTCGACTTTTTCTAATTGTAATCCAGGTGGTAGTTGAGTGGTCATCTCTATCTTCCCTTTATCTTAAAGTCCTTGCGCATTGGTGGTAAGTCTGCCCAGTCCTCAGGTAAGAGCAGTCGTCTGTTATCTGGATGATTCTCAAAGTAAACTCCCAACATTTCAAAACACTCCCTCTCGTGAAACTCTACGCTATAGAATATATCTCTAAGACTAGGGACTCGTGTGCTGTCGTTTCCAGGGTTTGGATTTTCTTCGCGCGGAGCTCTTGTTGCCAATGTCAAAACCTGTTTTGATAATTCAGGATCGGTGTAGGATCCCAAGTGATATGTGACCTCGATTTCCTTTTGCTCAGGATAATCAACTCCTGTTACTGATTCAGCATGATCGAAATGAAGCTCGTCTCGGATGAATCTTGCCACCTCTACTACGTCCTCTTTTTTTGCTTTGACGCGTATTCGAGTTGGCTTTACGAATTCAATTGCCACCTTAGTGCTAAACTTGTCTTCAAGCTTGTCTGCGATCGATTTTTCAAATTTCGGCAGCTCCTTTTGAGGTTGTGCTGTTGCTACTGGTTTTGTTTCGGGAGATTCTGTTTGGCTCATAAAGATATTCTACCTAGCCTTCATCCTTTTGATTTTTTCTTGTAGTAGCATGCATCCTTGTATGAGGGTCTCAGGTCTAGGGGGGCAGCCTGGAACATACACATCGACTGGAAGTATTCCGTCGATTCCCGGCAGGACGTTGTACGAGTCAAAGTATAATCCACCAGTAATTGCACACGCGCCCATGGCGATTACGTATTTTGGTTCTGGCATCTGATCATATACCAATCGGAGTCGTGGCGCCATCTTTCTTGTAATGGTTCCCTGTACCACAACTAGATCACACTGTCGGAGAGATCCAAATGCTTCGATGATTCCAAACCTCTCCACGTCGTATCTCGGGCCTGATGCGGCGCCAAACTCCACACTGCAGCATGCAGTTTCTATATGCACTGGCCAGAGTGACCAGAGTCTACCCCAGTTAATGGCATAGCCAAGCGGTGCATCTACTGCCTTGACTAGGATGTCTCCTAGCTTGCCGACAAACACGTTTGCGTTCTGCGGAGTTATGAGTTCCTTTAACAAAGTAATCCCTTGCCTCTGCTACTTTGGATATGAGTAATAAAATTTACCATATGTTACGCCTCTTTGACTGATAAAGTGCAAACGCCATTGCCGCAAACATGATTCCCAAAAATGCGATAATTGGCAAAGTCGCAGTCTTTGGAAGATTAAGCAGTGTGCTGCCCCAAGCGTACAGGAAAATCGACATTACATCAAAAACAACAAACATCAGAACATACGCATAGTATTGCATCATAAAGTGAGTCCTTCCCTCGCCTTGCGGGACTTGGCCACATTCCATTGGGAGGAATTTTACTGGATTGCTTCTTCTCCGTGGTGAAATCATACGTGATATCAAGAGTGCCGGCCCTACTGCAACTATAGCAAATCCAAACATCAGAAGAACATGACTAAAGTTAGCAGCATATTCCCCAACCAAATCAGCTTGACACCCTATTGATAATATAAAAAGCTATGCAAAAAAAATGCACAAAAAAATG
Source organism: uncultured Candidatus Nitrosotenuis sp. (assembly GCA_964449865.1). Taxonomy (GTDB): domain Archaea; phylum Thermoproteota; class Nitrososphaeria; order Nitrososphaerales; family Nitrosopumilaceae; genus Nitrosotenuis. The sequence continues at coordinate 247,489 of CAYVBR010000011.1, read as the reverse complement.
CGATCTAAATTGTGATCTCGTTATGATTGATATATGACAAAACCGAGTTTAGCTCATGGCCGTAAATATTGGCGACAGAGCTCCAGAATTTGAGCTTGTTGATACAGAACTGAAAATGAGAAAACTAAGTGAGTTCAAGGGCAAGAAAGTAGTTTTGTCATTTTTTGTAGCTGCAAGCTCTCCTGTATGCACTACAGAGATGTGTACGTTCAGAGACAGGTGGAGTGAGATATCAAATCTTGGCGCTCAAGTAATTGGAATAAGTAACGATGGTCCATTTGCAAACAAAGCTTTTGCGGAAAAATTCAATCTAAACTATCCAGTTCTTGGAGACTACAAGAGCAAAACAATTAGGGATTACGACATACTGATGCCAGATCTTTTGCACGTTAAAGGATACGATGCAGCCAAGCGCTCTATTTTCATACTGGATGAAAACGGAACCGTCAGATACAAGTGGGTCTCAGAAAGTCCTCTAGTTGAACCAAACTATCAGGAAATAATTGACTTTCTAAAGAAAGGAAATTAATTTTTCTTTTTATTCTATTTCTGCAAGGATGTCGTTTTTTGCAACGGACATTCCGCCTTTGATTTTTAGCTTTTTTACTACTCCGTCTCTGTGAGACTTGACTGACACCTGCATCTTCATTGATTCTAAAACGCATACGACGTCGCCTTTTTTCACGTTGGAGCCGTCTTCTACATTTACTGAGACCACCTTTCCGGGTATCTGGCTTCGCAGACTCGTTTGCGCGTCGCCACTGTCTGCACCGCCAGTATTTTTGTAAACGATTTCAGCAAACTTGGAATTCAGGTTTAGTTTCATTGGGACTCCGTCAACTACCATGTTCATTTGGGCAGTTGTGTTTTCAAGATACTTGACTTTGTGATATTTTTGATCCAAGATGAACTCGATTCCCCTAGAATCCATGCTGAGAACTTTGAGCTGGCATTCTTTGGAGTCTATCTTGATTACGTATTCGTTGTTTCCCAGGTTTTTGAGTATCTGGCCCTGAAACGTTCCGGTGATATCTTCTATTTTGTATTCCATGTCATCAACCCAGTTTATTTTTCCATGAAGAACTTCCAGTAGAAGAATTCTTTACTCTGCTTTTCAAGTATTCAGAATGCATTATTGCCGCAGCAAGTGCAGTTTCCTTATTCTCGAGTTTTTCATCTTTGATATCTTGAGTCAGTTTGTCGATTATCCCGTATCTTTTCAAAAAGTCTGTTGAGAGGTTTCCTTTTTTGTATTCCTCCGTCTTTAGAATTGTCTTGTAAAGAGGAATCGATGTCTCTACGCCTTGAATGTAGAAATCATCCAGCGCGTTAAGCATTCGAGTTCTTGATTCTTCAAAGTTTTGTCCCCACGTGCAGAGCTTTGCCATAAGAGAGTCATAGTACGGGGAAACGGTGCAACCAGAATACAAGTAAGTGTCACAGCGAACACCTGGGCCGGACGGAATTGTGACATCAGGTACAGGTCCGGTGGATGGGGCAAAGTCCAAAAACGTGTCCTCTGCGTTTATTCTGCATTCAATCGCATAACCGTTCATCTTTAGATCTTTTTGTTTGAATGGGATTGGCTCTCCGTTTGCAATGTCAATTTGCAGTTTCACAAGATCCAGTCCGGATACAAGCTCTGTGATTGGGTGCTCCACTTGCAGTCTTGCATTGATTTCAATAAAGTAAAATTCTCCGTTGTCGGCCCTTAGGAATTCTGCAGTTCCAAGATTTGTATAATCTACTGCCTCGGCTGCCTTGACTACAAGTTCTCCAATGGTGTCCCTTGTCTTTTGATCAACTACAGGCGATGGCGTTTGCTCGATGAGTTTTTGGTTACGTCTTTGAATGGAGCACTCTCTTTCAAATATGTGGACTGCGTTGCCGTGCTTGTCTCGTGCCAGCTGGTATTCGATGTGGCGGATCTTTTCAAGGAACTTTTCAACAAGAATTGCTGATTTTCCAAATGCCGCTATTGATTCACCAGTTACTGTTTCAAATGCCTCGCGCAGTTCCTTGTCAGTGTTTACGAGTCGGATTCCCCTTCCACCTCCCCCATAAACTGACTTTAGCAAAACTGGATATCCAATTTTGTTTGCTATATTGAGAGCCTCTTCGACGTCTTTTACCAAGTCTGGGCTACCGGGAATGGTTGGGATTTTTGCCTTTAGCATTGCAGACTTGCATCTCATCTTGTCGCCGCAAAGGTCCATGGATGCAGATGACGGACCGATAAAGTTGATCTTGTTGTCCTCGCAGAGTTTTGCAAAATCAGAGTTCTCAGAAAGAAATCCGTACCCTGGATGAATCGCGTCTGCGCCAGATGCAAGAATTGCCTCCATGATTTTTTCCTGATTCAGGTAACTTTCCTTTGGAGCTGCCTTGCCGATGTGATACGATTCGTTTGCATACTTTACATGCAGCGAGTTGTAGTCCTCGTCAGAATACACTGCGACGGTCTTGATGCCAAGCGCCTTGCACGTTTTGATTACACGTAGGGCGATTTCTCCTCTGTTTGCGATAAGGACTTTTGTTATCATGTTAATCACAAGTTGATGTTTCCGTGTTTTCGCGGAAGCTGTTTGTCTCGTTTGTTTACAAGCATTTCAAGCGCTTTGATTAGCATTGGCCTTGTCTGGGCAGGATCAATTACCGCATCGACTGAGCCAGTAGATGCCGCAACGTAGGGGTTTGCAAATTTCTCGTTAAACTCGGCAGTCAGCTGCTTTTTGAGATCTTCTGGGTTTTTTGCCTTGTCAAGATCCTTTTTGTTCATGATTTTGACCGCGGCCTCAGAGCCAAGTACTGCAATCTGTGCAGTAGGCCACGCATAGTTCACATCGGTTCGGAGGTTTTTGCTTCCCATTGCAATGTAGGCCCCCCCGTATGCCTTTCCAATGACTAGCGTGATTTTTGGAACCGTTGCCTCGCAGTATGCGTAGAGTAGTTTGCTCCCGTGTCGAATTATTCCGTTGTGCTCCTGGTGTGTTCCCGGCATGTATCCCGGAGTGTCGACAAGTGTGATTATTGGAATTCCGTAGCAGTCGCAGAATCTGATGAATCGTGATGCCTTGCTTGAAGAGTCAATGTCCAATGCGCCTGCAAGAAACAGCGGCTGGTTTGCAACAATTCCAACTGTTCTTCCATTCATCCTTGCAAATCCCACGACTACATTAGGTGCGAAAAGTTCGTGGATTTCAAAGAATATGTGATTATCCACAATCGAGCTGATGATTTCTTTCATGTCATATGGCTGAAGAGAGTTGTCAGGTATTTTGTTTATCAGATTATGGTCCATTCTGTTTGGATCGTCGTCGTTTGCAACTATTGGCGGTTCTTCGGAATTGTTTGACGGAATGTACGAGAGTAAGGTTTTGATTTTGTCCATGCAGTCGTATTCATTTTTTGCAACAAAGTGAGCGACTCCGCTTTTTGTTCCGTGTGTCATTGCGCCGCCAAGATCCTCAAACGACACCTCCTCGCCAAGAACAGTCTTGACAACCTCTGGTCCAGTGACATACATTGTTCCGGCCTTTTCCACCATGATGACAAAGTCAGTCATCGCAGGAGAATACACTGCCCCTCCTGCAGATGGCCCAATGCTTGCAGTGATTTGTGGAACCACACCTGATGCGATTTCGTTGTGATAGAATATGTCTGCAAATCCGTCCAGACTCAGAATTCCCTCTTGAATTCGTGCACCTCCAGAGTCGGCAATTCCGATTATCGGACAGCCGGTTCTAGTTGCATGATCCATGACCTTGGTAATTTTTTTAGCACCCATCTGGCTTAGCGTTCCGCCAAGAACTGTAAAATCATAAGCAAACACAAAGACCTGCCTTCCGGAAATCGTTCCGTATCCCGTAATTACGCCGTCAGTGAAAAATTTCTTTTTCTGCATATCATATTCATAGTAATGATGAGTAACAAGAGAATCAAGTTCTGTAAAGCTGCCTTCGTCTAGGAGCAGATCAATTCGTTCACGCGCAGTAAGCTTTCCTTTTTCATGCTGAGCTAGTATCTTGTCTTGCCCGCCACTTGCAAGCGCTGTGTTCTGTTTCTCTAAAAATTTTTCAATCTTATCAGAATGCATGTGGCCCCGCAACAGATGAGCGCAACGCAGGCTATATTAATTTTAGAATATCTATTCTTTAATTTTGTCCCGTCCGCCTTTTGCGGTTCTAAAGACATTCATTCCGATGTTAAAGTTTTCATATAGGTAATCAAGGGTTTTTAGATCCTCTTCTGCCTGGCGAATGTCTGCAGCATTTGCTTCCGGATCGCCCCTTAGCCGATCTAGCCTATCCATTTTTTCTTTGAGTAGGCCGGTTATTCCCACTTCATAGTTTGACGTCCCTCCAAATTCTGGGCTGAGAATGTGCGCTGGTTTGTAAGATGGGATCTGATAAGGCGTCTGTTCGCTCTCTTTTGGCTCAATCTCAGTCATTGATGTGTTCGATTAGTCGGAATAATTTTAAGCTTCTACCAAGGCGGAGTTTGGTGTTACTGCGGTTGTGTTTTTGGAACGGTTATGGTAAATGTGGTCGGGTTGTTTTTTACCACAATAGAGCCATTATGCTCACTGATTATCTTTTTGCATATTGACAGTCCCAGTCCGGTTCCGCCACTTTTGGTTGTAAACAGTGGCTCGAAGATTTTAGACAGGTATTCGCCTGGAATCCCAGGGCCAGTGTCTTTCACTTCGATTACAACGTCATCATTTTGTTCAGAGGCGTGAATTGAGATTGTTCCGTTGTCGTTCATTGCCTGGATAGAGTTTAGGATTATGTTCGTGAATATTCGCTGCATTCCAGTTTTATCACATAATATGGCAATGTCTTCTGTCGGGAGCTCGATTGTTATGTTTTCAGGCTTCTCTATGTAGAAAAGTGACTCTTCTAAAATTTTCAAGATGCCGATGTTTTCAAGATGCAGTGAACGCTCCTTGAGAAAATGCAGGACGTCGTCCAGCTGGGTAGTGATTCCGCCTACAGCTCTCTCCATCCTTCCAAGAGAGTCAAGAAGTATCTTGTCTTCCTGTTTTGAGTAGCGCAGTTTTAAGAGATCCACCTGTATTTTTATCACAGACAGAGGATTTCTTATGTCGTGCGCCATTTTTGACGAAAATTCCCCTACTATGGAAAACCTGTCAGAGTTGGAGAACTGGCTTGTTTTTTTGGTAAACTCGTTTTGAAGCAGAGACTGTTTTTCTTTTAGGAGTTTTTTTGCTTGCTCAAGGCTTTTTGATTGCTGATGAATTAGGGTTTGAATGTTTTTTATCTGTTTTTCCTCTTCTTTGATTACATCGTTAATCCTGGTGATTCTATCTTTTTTGTCTATGCTGTCAATTGAAACTTGCTCGTTGGGGTCGGTTGTCAGTTTATGGAATTCTTTGTTAGAATCAGGCTCATTTGGATGATTTTCCTGACTCGCTTCTGCGTTTTCAGACGGCGATTTTGAAAAATATATCATTCTTCCCTTCTTGTCAGGTACATCCGCCTCTGTACTTTTACGAATAAACTTTGCCAACAAAAATAAGGCATTTTAGAACATGATAACCAATAATATGTTTGAATCAAATAAGCTTGCTTTGATGGCTCGACGTGTCCCGTACAGTTATGGCGTTGTGCAGACTAGGTTTGGCTATGGCCTCATCAGGATTTTGCCAAAGACGTTTCCTTTGAGCATCTTTGTATGCGCGTCTACTGCTTCTTCGAGCGGATAAACAGAGTCGATTATTGATTTGATTTTTCCTTTGGACATCCAATACATGGCCTCTTCTAGCTCTGCTCTTGTTCCCTGCGTTGATCCCAAGATGTTTGTTCCCTTGAAGAAGATGTGCCTGAGATCAGTTTGCACGTCGTATCCGGTCGTGGCGCCAGTCGTGACAAGGGTGGCGCCGTACTTGAGCATGGCAAGCTCCTTGTTCCAGTGCGAGCCTCCAACGTGCTCAAAGATCACATCGATTCCCGGCGGCTCGTTTTTCTTTTTTGCCAGTTCCTTTGATATTGAAAATACCTCTTTGTGCCAGTCTTCCTTCCTGTGATCAACTGCATAGTCTGCGCCAATCTTTAGGCATTTCTCGAGCTTGTCAGAGCTTGCGGTGCTTATGACGTCGCAGCCGTACAACTTTGCAATCTGAATTCCAAACGTTCCCATGCCGGATCCTCCCCCCATCACCAGAACGGTTTGACCCGGTTTGATTTTTGCACGACCCACCAGCATGTGCCAGGAGGTGGTCATCACCATGGATGCGGCAGCTGCCTCCTCGTAGCTTATGTTGTCTGGAATTTTCACCACGTTTACTTCGGGAAGGTGTGTAAATTCACAGTATCCACCCCATAGCGGCCCGGTTTGAAACCCCCAGACTTTTCTTTGCTTGCAGTCGTATTCCCTGCCAGATGTGCACGCCCTGCAGGTTCGACACGAAATGTTTCCATGCGATACAACCCTGTCGCCAATTTTGATATCAGTTACATTTTCCCCTATTGCCACCACCTCACCTGCAGCATCCGTACCAGATATGTGCGGCATTGGGATTTGGATTGGCTTTCCCCTCATTCCCCAGATGTCGTCATGGTTAAGGCCGGCAAATTTTACCTTGAACACAACCTCGTTTGACTTTGGTTTGGGTTCAGGGATGTCTTTTATCTTGAGAATTCTCTTGTAATCGTCATCAGGTGCGTATTCTTCGTATACTAGTGCCTTCATGATTATCGTAGTTTAGCAATACAATTTTTGTCTATTGCTTGAGGTTTAGCAGTGCAAAGTTCTTCTTTACGGCATCCTGATATGACATAAAAGAATCCTTCAGGTCGCTGCATTTTTTGCATATGCAAAGCCCTGAAACCAAATCGCGGTCACAGTCATCCTGGAATTCGCATTGCGGGCAGCCTGCCTGAGCGCCGCACACTATGCATTTTAGCTCCTTTACCTCCTTTGACGCGCATCTTTCGTGCTTTACGCCAAGCCCCTTTGCCCACAATCCAGTTTCGTTTGCCTCGATTTTCTGGTTGCAGACAACGCATGTTCCAGGAAACTTCATTGCGATTTTGCGCCAGCTCATTTCAGTAGCGCGATCTCCTTTTCGAGAACTTCGTTGTATTCTGGGTTGATTTCAAGTGCGAGGCTTTTGTTTTTCATGCAAAACAAAATGTGCGGAAAGTAAAACGTGGTAATGGCACTCTGCGAGACGTGGAATTTTTTTGCAAGCAACAGTCCAAGTGATTTGATGGTCTTTCCGTCCCACCTGATCTTGTTGAGAAGCGGCCACGGAAGGTTATACTGGGAATACTGGACTTGGAGGTTTTCGCCGTACAGTTTGAGCAAAATGTTGTCAAGGTATCTGAGCAGCCGCCATTCCTGTGTTCTCATTATTTTTCCATACAGCATGTCTGCTTCAGATATGATGTCAAGCATCCTTGCCAGGTCCTTGCTTGGAAGATTGCTTGTTATTATGCTGGAATAAAACGAGTTGATTTTTTCTCGCGGATCTATTCTTAGCGAGTACAGAACAATCCGCGCCTCATCTATTGACTTTGCCTTAAAGAACGCATTTATCGCAGGCTCTACATCTAGTACCTCAAATGACTTGTCTGTCGGCGCGTCAAATCCAGTCACCTGCGCCTGTGTAAGATTTAGCATTGACCTAATGTCTCCCCTTGATTCTGTGATCACTTTGATAAGAGAGCCAGGACTGAGCTTTTCTCCCTCGTCTCTTAGAACTTTGTCCAGATACAGCCTAAGAAGTCTTGGCGGCACGGGTTTTAGGTAGACTGTCTTTGTCGTTTTTTTGATTGCCTTCATTTTGTCGGACTGGTCAGAGTTTGCGGCCAAAATTATTGGGATTGTCGGCTCCTTGAGTATTTTTAGGAGCGCCTCCACTCCGCCGAAATCAGAGCGGCCGTGAATCCCATCCACCTCGTCTATGAAAATAAGCGACTTGCCAAGAAGTGTCGTGTTTCCCAAAAGAGGGGTCAGAATGTCGTCGATGTTTGTCTTGTTTCTGACATCGCTTGCGTTTAGTCCCACAATGTCATATCCAAACTCTTTTGCAGTTATCCACGCAAGTGTGGTTTTGCCAATACCTGGAGGCCCAACCAAAAGAATTGGCTTTGCTCCCTTTTTCCACTTTACAAGCCAGTCGACAAAAGAGTTTCTTGCTTCCTCATTTCCCACCATGTCAGAGATCTTTTGAGGCCTATGCTTTTCAGACCACATCATTTTTTGATCACTTGGGTAGGTTGGCAGAAAATTCTGACCAGAGGTTTACCTTGCTTAATTGGTTATACCAATACTGATTGTAATGCTCCACTGTCAAAAACAGAAACTCCAAGAATTCCGTGTGCGCAAATTCTTTTGGTAGGAGTTCAAGTGCAAGTCTTGCGTCGCTGAGATACAGTTCACTTTTCTTCATAGTAAAATCAAATCCCTTTTTGACGTCGTTTGTCAAAAACGAATAGTAAAGCGGCCATGACGGGACCTTTACGAATTTGTTTTTTATCGAGTCCTCGATTTCATTTCCGCATCCGACTGATTCTGCTGCACGTGCCATCCCGAGATAAAAGATTTCTCCAAGTGGGTTTTTTCCAAGCGCCATGTTGCGGCCGGCAGTTCCCATCACAGCACGGTACTTTTTGTAGCACTCATTCATCTTTTCTTCTGTGATTTTTCTTGGGTTTGTCTTTAGTTTTGTATCGATATACTGGCCAACCCGTGCGTCCTTGAACCCCTCTTCAAATTCTGCAAGCACCTGCTCTCCGCCTTTTGCTATCTTAGAGCGGGCAAGTCTCAGAATGTACGGATTCATGAGCTTGTAGTCATCAAGGTATTCAAGATCCTCGTCTTTGTCAACTATCCTGTCCATCGGCTCGCTGAGATCAATTGCTATTATGTGGCCATCAACAAGATCCTGTCGCATTTGAGGATCATTTGTCCCAGAGTAGCTGGCGGACGCATCATAGAGCGCATTAAATACTGGAAATGTCATCTTTACAAAATTAGAGTTTAGTATTCGCAGTACTCTGTCCTTTAGTACGTCGCGGTTCTCAAGCTTTGACCTTATTGGGCCGATCTCAGATTCCTGCAGGATGATTTCCTCGGATCCGACCTCTAGCGCAAATTCTTTTTGCGTGGAGTTTGCGGACTGGTCTGACTTTATCTCGCGCAACAGATCATCTGTGAATCTGTCTGCAAAATTTGGAAATTCTCTTTCCGCCTCTTCTTTGTACTGATTGAATAATCGAAAACCTTTTGATTTGAAAAGACCTTGCTTTATGATTTGTTTACCAGACTTTGTCGACATTAGCGCTTCTTTACTAACAACAGACTGGTCCTTGCCACTCACACAAGCACACCATTTTTCTTATTATTTATGCTTTCAAAAATTCTTGACTTAAATTACGAAAAAATCAAGACGTGCTGTGCAACCAATTCAGGTACTCAGAGAAGCTTCAAGACTAGTATATGAAAATGTAAAAAATCTGGCAGGAACAAAAGCTGCCGGAAAAGACTACGGGACTGGTGCAGGCGGAGACACTTCAAGGAAAATTGACATCGTTGCAGAGAAAACTGTTCTCGATTATCTAAAAAAAATAAAATTTGAGTGCATTGTTCTTGGCGAAGAATGCGGCAGAGTAGACCTGTCAAAAAATCCAAAGGGGTTTGTGATAATGGACGCAATCGACGGTTCGGCAAACGCAGTCAGGGGCCTTCCGTTCTATTGCTGCTCGCTTGCGTTTGCGACAGAGAACAGACTGAGCTCAATTACCGCAGGAGTCGTAACTGACTTGTCCTCAGGAGACATGTACTGGGCAACAAAAGGTAAAGGCGCCTATTGCAACAAAAAGAAAATCCAGGTTCACAAGGAAAAGCCAGTCTACAAAATAGTCGGAGTCAACGTGTCAGGTGCAAAACCGCAGCTTGTAAAAAGAATTCAGCCGCTATTTGAAAATTCAAATCACACAAGACATCTTGGTGCAAACGCACTTGAGCTTGCGCTTTTTGCGCGAGGTTTGATTGATGTGTACATTGACTTGAGAGAGAAAATTCGCGTGACAGACATGGCCGCAGGATATCTCATTGCAAAAGAGGCAGGAGGAATAATCTTGGATCAAAAGATGAAGCCGCTAGACTCGAATCTTGCATACGAGACCAGACTTTCATTCATAGCTGCGGCAAACAATGACATTCTCAAAGAAATCTCAGGGCAGCTAAAACTGTAATTTGAATAATTTTTTTAGTTGTTTGGCAAGTGATGAGTTTAAAGAAAATAAAGCGCCCTCGGCGGGATTTGAACACGCGTCTCAGCCGTGACAGGGCCGAATTCTAGACCGGGCTATACTACAAGGGCTTGTGTCTTTATGTAAAAATTCCTTTTTTAAAGTTTACATCTGGTGTTAAAGACTACTAAAAGACTAAATTATACACGATTGGCAAAACTGCGAAGGGTTCGTAGCTCAGCCAGGTAGAGTACCGGACTTTTAATCCGGCTGTCCGGGGTCCGAATCCCCGCGAACCCGCTTCAATAGTTCCTTTTTGGGATTAGTTGCAGTGTGGACAGGCTGTTTGAGAAATCCAAAAGGCGTCTAGGATCAGTTTTCTGCAAGAGACGCCTATACCAGCGACTTTACTTTTTTTGTGAGAGAGTCAAGTGATGACGCTACTTCGTTGCTTCGCTTTGCCACACCGGTCTTGTACATATTGACCTTCGTCCTTCTGTTAGAAACCATTCTTTTTTGCTCAGAAGTCCCAGAAGAGCCTTGAGAGGTTCTGTTTTTCAGAGACGAATCTGCGTTAATCGAGGTGATTATTTTCAGTATCTTCTTAGAGTCGATGTCTTTTTCTTTTAGAGACTTGTTGATTTCTGCCAGAGTCAGCTGCGAGAGTGATTTTTTTGATTCGTATGCAGTCTGAACCAGTTGGCCTACAATTTTGTGAGTGGTCCTAAACGGTAATCCCTCCTTTACCAGTGCCTCTGCCACATCAAGTGCGGTCAGGTATCCAGAGTTTGCAACCTTTTTCATTTTTTCCTTGTTTATCTTCAGAGTGGCAAACATTGCGTTTATCACAAGCAGTGCAGATATTGCAATTTTTGATGTCGACCAGACTGACGGTTTGATTTCCTGCAGGTCCCTTCCATATCCAGACGCAAGTCCTTTTATCGTAGTCAAGACTGCCACAAGGTTTCCTATCACTCGTGCCGTCTTTCCTCGAGTTAGCTCCAAGATGTCCGGGTTTTTTTTCTGCGGCATCACGCTTGACGGCGATGAAAACTGATCAGACAGTTCAACAAATGAGAATTCCGAGGTTGACCATATTATCAGATCTTCAGATATGCGGCTAAGGTTTGTCATCAGGATTGTTACGGCGCTCACGTACTCTGCAACCACGTCCCTGCCGCTTGTCGCATCGATTGAGTTTTCCACCAGTCCCTTAAAGCCAAGCATTTTTGCGGTACTGTTTCTGTCAATTGGAATGCTGGTTCCGCCTATCGGACCTGCGCCAAGTGGCGACTCGTTTACTCGTCCATATACGGCATATAGCCTGTCCAGGTCGCGAAACAATGCATCGCAATATGCAAGCAAATAGTGCGAAAAGGTCCCAATCTGTGCCTGCTGGAGGTGCGTGTAGAGCGGCATCGGAGTGTTTGTGTGTTTTTCTGAAAGTACAACCAGCGTATCTATTGTATCCAGTATGCATTTGCACAAAATGTTAACGTCGTCGCGAATCTTCATGCGAAGGTCAAGCGCCACCTGATCGTTACGTGACCTGGCAGTGTGCATCTTGCCGCCGACTTTGACTCCTGTTTTTTTTATGACAAGTGTCTCTATTAACTCATGAATATCTTCTGCGGAAGAGTTGTTTTGGAATTTTTCTTTTTTTAATTTTTCTAGTGCTTGAAGAATTTTTTTGATTTCTAATTTGGTTATGATTTTATTTTCATAAAGCATTATTGCATGAGCTTGGCTTCCAATGATGTCATAGAATGCAATTTCCGAATCGTCAGAAATTGAAGAAACATAATCAAGTGTCTGCTTTCCAAGGTTTTGGTCTAGTCGTGACCGATACATCAAACTAGGGATTATAATGGTTATATATAGCATAGACGCTTTGTCGCATATGACTCAGGATTTACAAGAGTTGAGAAGAAAAATTTTTGACGAATTATCTGGAATTGTGGATCCCGAGATAAACACATCGATTACCGACCTTGAGCTTGTGGACAATGTTGACATTGCAGATTCTGCAGTGAAGATAGACTTGCACCTGACGAGTCCGTTTTGTCCTGCAGTGTTTGGTTTTAAGATTGCGCAAGACGTTCATGACAATCTCCTAAAGATAGACGGGGTAAATGACGTAAAGGTAAACGTCTCAAATCATTTCATGGCAGAGCAGATCAACAATCAGGTAAACAACAGCGCAAACCCAAAAAAGGCAGTATCTTAGATTATTTCTTAAATCCTAGCAGATATCCGCGTAGCATTTGTATTCCCATTGCAGGATCGACTCCTTTTGGACATACCTGGCTGCAAGAGCCGGCAAAGTGGCATCTCCAGATTCCATGAGAATCGTCAATAATCTTTAGCCTCTCGTTTTTGCCCTTGTCCCTGCTGTCTGCAACGTATCTGTATGCCTGTGCAAGTGCCTGCGGTCCCAGAAATGACGAATCAGTAGCCATCGTAGGGCATGCGGAATTGCACAGTCCGCATTTTATACAGTTTGCAAACTGGATGTATTCTTCAACTTGTTCTGGGGTTTGGTTTAGCTCCCTCGTGTTTGGAGTTATTTCAGAGTCCTCCCTTATCATGAAAGGCTTCATTTCTTTGTGATTGTCAAACATCTTTTCAAGATCAACTACAAGGTCCCTTACTATCGGATAGTTGCTCATTGGCTCCACAGTAACAACGTCAGAGTCTAGTTCGGAGATTTTTGTAAAGCATGCAAGTCGCGGTCGCCCATTGATCTTCATTCCGCAGGATCCGCACGTGGCTTGTCTGCAGGAATAACGTACGGCAACTGAGTGATCCAAATGTTTTTTCACATCTAAAATTGCGTCCAAAACAGTGGTCCATCTCTCGTATGGCACTTGGAAGCTTGCAAATTGGTTTCCAGAGTCGTGTTCTGGATTGAATTTCGCTATTCTTAGTGTGATTATCTTTGCTGAAGATGCTTCGGTGGATGACTGTTCTTGGGCTATCTGCGGGTCGACCATTTTATGTCATCCCCATGCTTGTCATCAATATAGTTCTTGAACCATATGCTATCAATATTGCCATCGATGCAAGGCATCCATAGGTAACTGCCTTTTCGTACGATTTGCCTTGTTTTAGCTCAAGCAGAATAACTCGCAATCCGTTAAACCCATGAACTGAAAGAAGCACCAGAATTAGTTCAAGCATTATGGCATAAGGGACAAACTTGTAGTTTGCAACCACGTTTTCATATGCTAATGAATCTCCAAAGCTCATCATAGTTATTCTGTATAATATGTGGACTGCAACTAGAACCACAGCGCCAAGTGCGGTTCCATAATGAATCTTCATGATTATGCTTTCGCGCATCTTTATTCACCAAACAGTACGCTCAGGCCATACATCATTGCAAGAGCGGCTATCCCTATTGAGGCATAAATGCAGAGTTTGTTTTTCATGTTCTGTGAGCTTGGTATGTACGGGTAATCAGGTCTTGTGGGCTTTCCGACTCCTATCCCACCGTGTGCAAACATCAGTCTGATTCCGTTTGCTGTATGGAATACACACATTCCGATAACCAAGGTCAGGAATATGTGGCCTTGTGTTGTCTGTGTAAGTTCTAGCATCGAGTTCCACATTGCTTTTCCGCTAAGTATTGAACTTGTCTCATAGATGTGACCAATAAAATATGCAAGCAGTCCAAGTCCTGTGATCCTCATCAGCCAGTATGAAACTCGCTCTATTCCGTATCTGCCTGGATTTGCCATCCCTTTGATTCCTTCCTTGTTTTCGTTTCGTTTCATTAGTATTTTCTCTCCACTGGCTGGTATCTTGTTATGGTGACTGGATGCTTTTTCATTATAGGCTCCTTTGGATCATAGTAAGCAAGTGTGTGATGTAAAAAGTTCGCATCGTCCCTTTGTGGATAGTCAAGTCTTGAGTGAGATCCGCGTGACTCACGTCTGTTAATTGCTCCAACCAATACGACTTCTGCAACTCGGAACATGGAATCAAGCTCCATAACGTTTGTAAAGTTTGTGTTGTATTCATTTGCTTTGTCATCCACGTGCTTCCAAGTTTTAGCTTTGAGATCTCGCAGCTTCTTTAGCCCGTCAACTAGATCGGATTCTGTTCTAAACACATATGCCTTGTCAGTCATTATGTCGGTGAGTTCCTGTCTTATTTCGTATGGGTTGTACTCGCCCCTGCCCCTGAAAATTCCATCGTAAATTCTTTTTTCTTCCAGGGCAACCAGATGATGCGGAAACTGTGATGACGGTTTGCTGTTCATCGCATGCTTTGCTGCAAGCGCTCCTGTGATTTTTCCCCAGACAATGCACTCAGATGTCGAATTGGCGCCAAGTCTGTTTGCCCCGTGTACGCTGTTGCATGCAGCTTCTCCTGCAGCCCAGACTCCAGATAATTCGGTTGCGCCGTCAATGTTGGTGTGTATTCCGCCCATCATGTAATGGCAGACTGGTCGAATGTCAAGCATCTCTTCTGATGGATCTATCCCTGAAAACTTGATTGATATTTCTCGGATTGCCCCTAGTTTTTCTTTGATAACAGCATCGCCTATGTGTCTCAAGTCGAGCTTCATGCAGTCAACTCCCGTTTCATGCTTGAATCCTCTACCCTCCTTGATTTCAGTCATTATTGATCTAGATACGATGTCCCTTGGCGCAAGCTCCATTTTGCTTGCAGCATACTTGCTCATGAATCGCTCACCGTCTTTATTGACAAGGTATCCTCCCTCACCTCTTGCGCCTTCTGTAATCAAAATGCCAGACGGTAGAATTCCGGTCGGGTGAAACTGGACAAACTCCATGTCCTTTAGCGCTAGTCCTGCACGGTACGCCATGTCAATTCCGTCAGGAGTCGATGACAGGGCATAAGTTGAGAAACTGTAAATTCTTCCCGCACCTCCTGTTGCAATGATTAGTGACTTTGCCTTGATTGCATAAAATGTTCCACTTGAGATTTGTATTGCAGTTATTCCCATGAACTGGTGTCCGTCATGGATTATGCTTGTGACAAACCATTCGTTTAGAAACTCAATGTTATCGAACTTTTGGCACGTATCGTACAATGTCTGCATTTCAAAGAATCCAACTTTGTCAGATGCGTATGTCGCCCGTGGAAAACTGTAACCTCCAAAATTTCGCTGCCCTATCCTTCCGTCCTTTCTTCTTGACCAAGGCATTCCCCAGTGATCAAGCTGGTATACTTCGCTTGGCATTTCCTTACAGAGTAATTCTGCGACATCTTGGTCTGCCAGAAAGTCACTTCCCTTTACGGTATCATAGATGTGTGATTCTATGGTGTCTCCCTCATCCTCAAAGAGGACAGCTGCAGTGCCCCCCTCAGCAGAAACAGAGTGGGAACGCATGACTTGCACTTTGGAGATCACGCCAATCTTAATTGACGGACTTGTTTTTGCAGCCTCGATTGCGGCACGCAGTCCTGCAAGACCAGATCCTACTATTAGCAAATCATATTCAATAGAATCTACCATTTTCTATCATCAACTGCTAAAAATCCGATAAATATGTGTTGTAAGTCTGATTTTTGCGGAATATTTAGTAATGATTATATTTATCGCTAGCGATATCGCTAGTGATGACAGGAGAATGGCTTCAAAGAGTGGGAAGTTCAATACCGAGAGGATTCTCAAGACATTTCATTTTGGAGTTATTGACAACAAAACCATACACGGGAAAAGAGATCATCGATGCTGCAACTCAGCAAAGCGACGGCAAGTGGAAGCCGTCCCCAGGGCTCATCTATCCGCTGCTTGGAAGACTATTAGATGAAGGCCTAATCGAGGAGTCAAAAGACGGCAAATATCAGATAACAAAAAAGGGAAAGGATACGTCGGACGATTTGCAAACGGTCAACAAGATAATAAAAAATCAGCTCGACGTGCTTTTGAGAATTGGAAATGTAGGACGGTTTGCGACAATGGACATACTTGAGAGAATGAGCATGATGGGCTCAAGCCTTAGCTCAAATGTAATTAAAATGACAAAAGAAGAGACTCAGAAATACAGAAAATTCTTAGAAGCAGAGCTCAAAAAACTGGACGAAAAAGACGACAATCACGGTAAAGAAATCAAAATAGACTGAGTTTTTTAAAAATAATTTCTTATCTTAATGCGACCATTTCGCGGTCTCGTAGCAGTTCTGCAGTGTACGTAGACACGCAAGCAGGCTTGCCAGTTGCCGAGCGTATGACTAGCTCAAATCCCTCTCTGCATTCAACCTGAGCAGAGTGCGACTTTTTCATTTGTTGTACAGGCGGGAGCACTTTTTTTACTACTGGAACCGGTTGCTTCTTTTCAACTATTGGGTCCCCAGTTACGGTTATCGCGTCAAAAAAGACGTTTGTGTGAGTGTTTCTTTTTGCATCCGTCGTCTGAACTATAATGTCTGAAACAGGGATTGGTTTTGTCACTTTAAACGAGATATTAACGGCGGTGCGATACGAGTCAACTTCAGCTGTCTTTATCGACACATCTTTGAGTAGGCCGCTAGGATCGGTAACAAGAGGTATTTTTGAAACATCAGAGTCTTGTAAAAGAGGCTCCTTTAGGATTGCGCTAAAAACCTGCTTAAATGACATGGTGGCCAGAATGTTCACGCGTTTGTTATCTGCAAAGTCGCCAATAGACGTAGAGACATCTTGCAAATACCCGGCACCGCTATTTTCAAAAGTGATTAGCTGTATCTTTACGACATCGCCGGTTCTAACTTTTGTTGTTGGAACAGTCTGAGTCAATTCCTCGACGTTGAATGACTTGCCGTTGATGGTCAGGCCGTTGTCAACTAGTCGTTTTCCTTCGTATGTAACTCCCAGTGTTGGTGCTTCGCAGTCCCTTCTGCATCCGGTGTCAGCAAACGCATTTACCGCAAGTAGAGAGGATGATAGAATAACAGTTGCAATTATCAATGAAAACAGCGCTTTTGTCATATTTTCATATCGTCACAGACATCTAAATAAATCCTATGTGGACAAGGATGATCTAACAGATTTTTTAAAAATAAAAGAAAGTGATTAAGTGCTTTTAGTTAGCTGCAACCATTTCCCAGTTTCTCAATATTTGAGCAGTGAATGGATATACACAAGCTGGCGCGCCAGTTGGTGAGCGTATGACTAGCTCAAATCCCTCTCTGCATTCAACCTGTTCTGGTTCAACCCCTGCCTTTACTTGTTTTAGTGGGGCAGGAACAATATTTGCTGGTCTTATAGGGGCTTTGTCAACTATTGGCTCCCCGGTTGCTTTTACAGCATTGAGAAATATGTTGCTTCTAGAACTAAGATTAGCATCCCATGATTCAACAATAACGGCAGATGTTTCAAATGGCTTCATGACTTTAAATGAGAACTCTACTAGTGTTGAGAACTCGTTTAGTTCAGTTGCCTTTGCTGTTGCACCACCTAGAAAACCATTAGGATCAGTAACGGTTACTGTTTGGGTTCCTGCAAAGTTTTGGTCAAAAGAAACAGTTGCTATGTCTGAGCGATGTTTATCGTCTTTATAATCAGATATTGAAAGCGCTGTGTGTCTTAATCCGCCGACACCGTTGTTTTCATAGACTACCAGTCTCATTTTTGTTGTATCGCCTGTGTTAAACGTCGTTGTTGGAATTGATTGGATATGCTCTTCTACATTTACCGATCTACTATTGATAGTAAGTCCGTTTTCTATCACTCGCTGCCCATCATCTAAAACCCCCAATGTTGGAGCTTCACAATCTCTACCGCAGTTTGCGTTTTCAGCAAACGAGTTGACTGTGAATAATGAGACTGAAGATAGTACGGCTACTGCAATTAGTACTTGAAGTAATACCTTTGTCATCAAATTTCAATCAAGTCCAGACATAATTAAATCCTATGTAGGAATACGATCAGTACTTAGCTCAATTGCCCAAATATGGAACATACGTAAAGCTAATCATAAATAATTAAAGTCGTCATAATTTTTGATGAAAAACCTGAGGAAGATGATCAACGACTCTTCAAAGCCCTTGGTCATTCCAGGTGTGTATGACGCAATAGGTGCGAAAATAGCACAAAAGGCTGGATTTGAGGCGATGTTTCAAACGGGTTACGGCACATCTGCGACTTTGTTTGGGATGCCAGATTACGGTTTTATTGGATCAACCGAAACAATTGAAAATGCTCGCAGAATTTGCAGAGCAGTTTCGGTTCCAGTGATTGTTGATTCGGATACAGGGTATGGAAACGCGCTGAGTGTTTGGAAGCTTGTAAATGAGCTAGAGTCTGCAGGGGCGGCTGGGATTTTCTTAGAAGACCAAAGGTGGCCAAAAAGATGCGGCCATATGAGCGGGAAAGAGGTGATTGAAAAAGAAGAGTATGCTGAGAAACTGCAGGCCGCGCTAGACGCTAGAAAAAGCAAAGACTTCATCATTGTTGCGCGCACAGACGCCAGAGCGACAAAAGGCCTTGATGACGCAATCGAACGAGGCAGATATTATAGAAAAATAGGCGCAGACGTAATTTTTGTCGAAGCGCCCAAGTCAATTGACGAGATGAAAAAGATAGGCAGGTCGATTAACGCACCGCTTGTGGCAAACATGATTGAGGGTGGCGCAACTCCAGTCATCCCATCTGCTACTTTGCACAAGATGGGTTTTAGAATAATTTTGTACCCACTTTCTGTTCTTTTTGCAAACGCGTTTGCTTCAATTCAGATCCTAAAGGAGTTAAAAAAATCAGGAACAACAGCAAAACTGAAGAAAAACGTAGTTAGTTTTGACGAGTTCAACGACTTGGTGGACTTGTCCAAGTTTAGAAATATGGAAAATCGTTACAAAAGGAAGTCATAAAATAAAAAAGTTCAAGTAAAGAGCTATTAAGAAGAGTTTCTCTTTACTTCAATTTCTATTGTTGATACGTTTCTTGTTTTGCCATCTTGTGATTCTAGCTGTTCAGAACCTATCTTTATTTCACCGATCGAATATCCAGCGTTTTCCGTCTTGCGTGAGATGATTTGTGAAACATCCACTGCACGACCGATGCTGAGTCCTCTGGCTTTGATGCGCACTGATGGTAAGTTTGCCAATTGGATGAGCGTAGAAGTAACATACGCCATCAAAGGTTTCTTACCAATGAAGATTACGTCTCTGTTTTCGGTTGACATGTAATGATGGCTATATATGGATAATTTAAAGCTAAAATGAAAAAACAACGCATCGCAAAATTTCTTATTAACTAGATAGTCATTCAAAATCAAAATGATAACCTACGAGGAAGTTGAAAGGATTATGCATTCTGATTCTAAAGAAGAAAAAGTCAAAATCCTAGAATCGACTTGCAAGTGCAAAGATTCTGCCATACTAAATACGATTATTTCAGCATTAGACGATAGCGACATTGAGATTAGGGGAGAGGCGTTTAGTGCACTAGTACTAAATGAAAATGACATATCGGACGCCCTGATGCAAAATTTGAACAGCCAGAGCAAAAACGTGAGAGGTTATTCTGTACTGGTTCTTGCAAACAGAAACGATCGGACGGCAATTCCAAGAATGATCGATCTAACATCAGATGAAAGTGCAATGGTGAGGTCTTGCGCGGTTGGTGCATTAGGGCATCTCAAGGTAGCAGAGGCAACCCCTGTAATCCAAAAATGCATGAAAGACCCCAATTCGGAGGTGAGAAAAAGCGCCATAAAGGCAGCAATAGACATTGGGGATCATACCGTGTTTGCAGAACTAGATGAAACCTCCAAAGATCCAGAGATTAGAGATTTGCTTGATTATGCCAAAAGTAAGTTAGATGGACCGGGAGGGATTTGAACCCTCGATCTCACCCATGCCAAGGGCGTATCCTACCAGTCTAGACGACCGGCCCATGTTGTCAGAAAAATTCTGAACACATTAGACTTTATGAATTGAGTATTAACGTTTAACTAAAGCGAAATTTTTTGATAATCATCCAACATAAAATATTTAACCGTCGGATTTAAGATCGTAACGTGGTAGTAGAAAACAAAGCGACACTTACCTATGTTCAATTACTAAAAGAAGATTTAGCAGTTTTCAGGATGGTTCCAAATGACGGAGTAATACCAGAATACAAAGCTGGACAGTTCATAACCATAGGAATGAATGTGCCAAGTGAGGGCAAAGTAATCAGAAGAGCATATTCAATTGCATCCCATCCAGAGAACAAAAAATATGTTGAGCTCGTCATACGTTGGGTTAGAAAGCCACTCCCGGGTCGTTTAACTACACAGCTTTTCAATGCAAAGGAGGGAGACGAACTTACTTGGATAAAACCAACTGGTGCCGCACTTTTAATTAATGACAAATTACCAAACGGCGAAAAAGACGAAAGGAGAATTGTTTGTCTTGGAGGCGGTACTGGTATTGCACCCTTTGTAAGTTTTGCACAACACCTGCACGATGTTGGTGATAAGAGAGAGCTGATAGTGCTTCACGGTGCAAGTTATGTGGATGAATTAAGTTACAAGCAGTTGTTTACGGACTTGGAAATTGAAAGTCTTGACAGAGGAAGAGACCAGTGGAATTTTAGATATCGCGCTGCAATTAGCAGACCACAGGAATGGTTCAACAGATCATGGAGTGGCCAGGTTGGAAGAGTCGAGACATTCCTTAGGACAAAGGACGGAGATCCCTCTCCCTTGGAGCAACTGATTGGCGAAAAGGTCACTCCCGAAAACACAATGTTTTACATTTGTGGTTGGCAGGGAACCATAGACGGATGTATGGATTATCTTAGCGCTAAGGGATTTGCGACTGAAAGAAACAAACGCCCAGACGGCGGTTTTGAGGTCAAGTACGAGTCCTACGGATAAGATACCAAAAATAATATTGAATGATATTGTCCCAATTTTGGGGACGTAGGTTAGCTTGGTATACTGCCAGCCTCGGGCGCTGGAGATCATGGGTTCAAGTCCCATCGTCCCCACTTTCAAGCATTGAAATATGACAGAAATTTAAGAAAGGCAATTGACTGTTGCAATTTACCTTGCACATCTGAATCCGGTTACAAACGCGCATGTAGAGATTATCAATGAGCTCAAAAAAGAATCCAAAGTAATAGTCATGCCGGTAGTTTTCTTAAAGAACGGCGCAGAGATAAACAGCCGCAGTTTTCCTTTTAGTTTTGAAATTAGAAAGAAGATGCTAGAGTCAGTCTTTGGGGATTCCGTTGAAACGTCGTCAAACTATACATTTCATGCTCCATTTTTGAAGTATTTTCCACCATTGCTATCACCGTATTCATGGAAGTTAAGAAGCCAAATCCTGCAAGGAGTGAAAAACGACTATTTCACGTATACTGGCGACAGAATAGAGGGTGTGATGCTCAAAATGTACAGATTGAATCCAAGGGTCGGCACAAGAAAGGAAATTTCGGCATCATCAGTAAAAAACAAGATGTATGATGCAGCCAGCGGAAAAGACACAGACTGGAAAAACGACGTTCCGCAACAAGTAATAAAAATCATCGAAGATAATTGGGAAATTGTAAAAAAATTCGCCGCCACGGAAGACATGACTACTAGAATTGCCGGAATGAAATTCCCAAAAGCGAGCCTCAAGACAAGATAGATTAATAACGCATTTACAGACTGCTTATGAAACCCAGCATTTCAAAATTTGTTTGGTTTGATGGAAAATACACAACGCTTGAGAAGGCCAAAGTTCCAATCACAACACACGCGATTCATTATGGGACGTCTATTTTTGAGGGAATACGGGCATACTGGAATTCAGAAAATCTCAACATATTCAGACTTGAGGATCACATCAAAAGATTCCGAAATTCTGGAAGATTCTACTCAATATCATTAAAGTACACAGACGAAGAACTCATTGACGCAATAATTAATTTGTGCAAAAAAAACAATATCAAAAAATCATGCTATATTCGTCCATTCTATTTTGTTGGAGAGTATGGAATTAATTTGCACGTAAATGAAACTGCCCCAGTCCATGTAGCAATGTTCATGTTTCCATTTGGTGACTTGTTTAACAAAAATGGAATCAGTGCCGGAATCTCTTCGTGGAGAAAGTTTAGCGATGCTTCAACTCCGCCACTTGCAAAGATGGGAGGAAACTATCTCAATTCCATACTTGCCACGCAGGAGTGTAAGAGAAACGGCTACGACGAGGCAATCATGCTCGATTTGAAAGGAAACGTAAGCGAGGCACCTGGAGAGAACATTTTCATGGTAAAAGACGGTAAACTGACAACTCCGCCACTTAGCTCATCAGCACTGGAAGGACTAACCCGCGACGTTGTCATCAAGCTGGCAGAAGACTTTGGATACCAAGTTAAAGAAAGTGAAATTACACGCGGACAGATGTACCTTGCCGATGAGGCATTTCTTACAGGCACTGCTGCAGAAATCACCCCAATCACACACATAGACAGCAAAAAAATAGGAACTGGTAAGGCAGGCAAAATCACTCAACAGATAATGTCAGCATATCTTGATGTGGTAATGAATAAGAATGAGAAATATTCTAGCTGGGTAACCTCGGTGTATTAGTTTGAAAATAGCGCAAATAGGAGTCGGCGGTTGGGGAAAAAACCACGCCAGAGTCCTGTCCCAGTTAGGAGTTTTAGCGGCAGTTTGTGACGCAGACCAAAAAAGAGCAAAAGAGACAGGCGAAAAATACGGTGTCAGTCATTACACCTCGATTGATTCCATGCTAAAAGAGGCACAGTTTGATGCAGTGTTCATCTGCACACCAACATCGACGCATTTTGATATTGCCTCTAAGATAATCCAGGAAAAAAAGAGCGTCTTTATTGAAAAGCCCATGACGTATGAGTCAAAGCAAGGCACTATTCTTTTAGAGATGGCAAAAAAGAACGGCGTTTTTTTGACTTGTGGGTACATTGAGAGATTCAATCCAGCAGTCGAGTCGGTCAAAGAACTGGTCAAATCAAAAAAATACGGCGACCTGATCATGCTTGAATTTCATCGTGAGAACAGAATGCCCCTTCACATTAAAGATGTGGGCATAATCTACGACACGGCGGTCCATGACATAGATACTGCGATGTGGCTTTTTGATGATACTCCAGAAGTAGTATTTGCAAGATCAGGCAAAATAAGACACGACCATGAAGATTTTGCCACGATAATGCTCGGGTTTAAGGACAACAAGGTTGCCATCATATCGTCTAATTGGATTACGCCTGCAAGAGTGAGGCACTTTAATGCAGTGTGTACGGACGGCATCATCTCAGCTGATTTCATATCACAAGAAGTTAGAATTGAAAAAGACAGCGGGGCAGAGATACCAAGAAAAGAAAAAGCAGAGCCCCTGACAGTCGAAATTAGAAATTTTCTTGAGGCCATAGAGGGAAAAGAAACCCTCAGGGTGAGGCCAGAAGATGCGCTAAACGTAACAAGAATCGCTGAAGCGGCACTTTTATCAAGCCAGAAGGGCGTGCCAATATACCTGGAGCTAAAATGAACAAAAAAATGATGGACATACTTGTATGTCCAATTGACAAACAATTTCCGCTTGAAATTTTTGAGACAGAGTCAAAAGGCGAAGTTGTGATTGATGGCGCCCTGTACTGCATCAAATGCTCCAGATTTTACCCAATAATTGAGGAGATACCAATAATGTTGCCTGACGAATTGCGCGACAAAAAGCAAGACATGGAGTTTCTTGATAAAAATCAGAAAAAACTGCCTGAAAAAATAATTAAACATGCAAAACCATGGCATGTGTAACTATGGTTACTAATCACATTTCAGAAAAGGCGAAAATTGGAAAAAACGTCCGAATTTGGCATTTTGCGTATGTTGGCGACAATACCACAATTGGCGACAATGTAAAGATCGGCTCTCTGGCACACATAGACTACAATGTAATCATAGGTGAGAATACCATGGTAGAAGGCTTAGCTTACATTCCGCCCCTGTCAAGAATTGGGAAAAATGTTTTCATAGGCCCCGCAGTTTCGTTGACAAATGATCCGTACCCGCCAAGTGACAAGCTAATCGGCGTTACAATCAAGGACGGAGCAATAATCGGATCTCGTGCTGTTATAAAGGCAGGAGTGACAATAGGTGAGAACAGCGTGGTTGCGATGGGAGCAGTTGTAACAAAGGATGTTCCAGACAATGTTCTTGTGGCGGGAGTTCCTGCAAAGGTAAAATATTCTAGAGAAGAATACGACAGAAAACAGAAAGAATGGAAATCTTAAGACTTGATCTGTTTTTGAAATATCCTATTTTTCAGCTTAGAAAGGACGACAATCCAGACAACAACAAACAAAATTGCAATCGCTGCCTTGATTATTGATGCAATTAGAAAATCCATTTCGCTTCCATATCCATATATAGAAATTTTAGAAACTGCGGTAACCAGTATGCCTCCCCCTGCCAATATGAGAAGCCACATCATTCCAACGAATGCATACATTGGGGCGTGTCTCAAATTCTTACCTCCATAAGAAATGCCGTAATTATGGCCAAAATTCCTGAGAATATCGCCAGTTTGAAAATTGTAAATCCTATCTCTTTTTCAGTCAGGGGTTTCCCTGCTACAAGCAGCCTTACAAGCGTAATTGGCGCATCTTTTTCTTTTGTTGCAATAATCTTGTGATCATCAGTATGTGTTGTTGGATTTTTTATTTGTCTGTGCTCTACTATCTTCTTTACACTTGATAGGAACAAAAAAGAGTTGATGACAGCAGGTAAAAGCGCAACTGCTGCAACAATCTCAGCATGGCCAATTATAGCGATAACGCCATACATTGCCCCAAGGGTTAAGGCACCAGAATCGCCTGGAAAAATCCTACTTGGGAATTTATGATATTTGTAAAATGCTAGCGATGCAAAACCTAAAGGTAAGCTAATCAGTGCAACATCATAATTCTTCATTATTAGAAGCGCAATAGTAAGAGAAAAGCTTGCAATGACCATAAATCCGCTTGCTATTCCATTCATCACATCGATTGAGTTAATGGTGTTTCCCGTAATCGGTATCATTAGAATTATAATTCCAATGTATAGCGCCGGAATCTTGACTGAGCCAAAAATTGGAAAAGTAAGATTTGGATCATAGACACTTGTAGGATCATAGATGCCAATTAAGACAAGCGGAATTGCAGACACTGCGAGTGCAAGAGGCTTGAACCAACCTCCCAGAACTCTCCTATCATCAATGAATCCAACTACAAATGCAAGAAACGTAGTTATCATAAGAGCGATTATCTTTAGGTTTCTCATTTCAGATGGAAACACCAAAAAAAGAATAGCTTCTGAAATCAGTATTGCTGCAATTATGGCAGGTCCGCCAGGTCTCGGTACCATCGCACCACCAATTCTGTTAACGTCTGGTACTGCGAGTTTACGCTTACCAAGTTCACGTATCAGAAATGGTGTGACAGCATAAACAACAAAGAAAGCGACTACGGATATGACTATGGCTGCAATTAGTTCTTGTTGCAATTATCTAACTTTTTTCAATTGGGATTTAATATTATCTGCAATTATCGGACCAATTTTATCTATTTCTGCAAGTTTTTTTGTGGGAATGGTGTGTAAATCTTCAAGATTTTTTATACCGTGATCATAAAGTTTTCTTGCACGAACGCGTCCTATTCCTTTGATCTGGACAAGTTCGACCAGTTCCTCCTTTATGCCGTATGTGATTCTTTTTCGCAATGTAGAGATTTCCTCCAATAGGTCTGACCGTCCAAGCAACTTTGCAATTTCGTAAAGGCAGTATACGAGCCAGTCGGCAGTCTCAACTAACCTATGCATGTCCCCAGATTCAATATTTAGGCTATCAGACAGATGGATTTCAGATGACTCACTTAACCACGACTGCAGAGCGAGAAGACTTCGAGAGCAATCGTATTCGGATATCGGCTCTATTAGTTCTGAAGAATGGTTTTCAAGCAATACGCTAAGAACTTCGTGATCCTTGTTTCGGAGTGAGAATTTTGGAAAAAACTCTTCTGAGCTTGTAACTAGATGTAGAAATCCCAGTGTGTGATTTTGATTCTCCGATACCATTTCTAGTCCTCGCTTAAAGTAAATTGCAGTTATCGGATCAACATACAACATGGATACTTTTTTGCCAAACTCCGTTGCCGCAAATCGCTCTCCCTTTTGCACTATGAGATCCTCGTTTAACAGAAATCTCTTGGAAATATCTATTGCAAACTTGAGTGTGTTTTTTCTTGTTTGTAGCCCGGCCAGAGTCTTTAGGAAGAAATCAAAAATATCCTCATTTTTGATTCCAGGGTTTGTTACTATGTGACTAAGAATGTGAGTTCGCAGTGCACGATCGTCGGCAAGTTGTGATTTTATGGGTTCAGGTGTTCCATTGATGTAGTAATCAATTAGATCAGACGCGTTTGAATTTCCAACAATTATTGCCTCGCCATACTTGTCATATTGCGGTCTTCCCGCTCTTCCGCAAAGCTGCTTGTATTCCAAAACACTAATCGGTTTGTTTGTACCAGACTTTACGTCATACCTTGCAATGTTTGATATTACAACCCTTCTTGCCGGCAAGTTCACTCCTGCTGCAAGCGTTGGAGTAGAGGCAAGCAGTTTGATTTTGCCGTTTCTGAATTCGCTTTCTATTATTTCTCTGCAGTTTTGGTTTAATCCAGCGTGGTGAAAGCCGACTCCCTTTTTCAAAAGTGCTGCAAGCGTCTTAACTAAATCCGTGTTTTCATTTCCATCAAGTAATTTTAATGAGATTTTCTCAAGGTCTTTTTTTTCAGAGTCGGAGAGAAATTTTGAGACGGCATCTGCCCCTTTAGTTGCCAAGGATGCTGAGCGTGTTCGTGTCTCTGCAAAGATCAGTGACTGCCCTCCGTTTTTTATGGTGTCAAGTGATAGATCCACAGGCGGTCCTCTAATACTGGATTCTATCTCATATGATTCCCCATTGTTCCACATGACGGTTCCACCGTCAAAGATGCCTTCTGTCAGAGGGACTGGTCTCCACTCACTTGAAACCAATGTACACCCAAGCCACTCAGATATTTCGTCAGAATTTGTTACAGTCGCACTTAGTCCAAGAATTTGAGGCGTGTTCTCAAGCTCCTTTAGCTTTGTGAGAACCACTTCAAGGGTTGGACCTCTGTCAGTGTCCCCGATAAGATGTATTTCGTCTGCCACAATAAGCCCAATTTTATCAAGCCAGTCCACACCATGGCGAATAAGTGAATCCATTTTCTCATTTGTCAACACTATGATGTCTGCATTTTCCGCATCCTTGTCGACAGAGTCAAAATCCCCAGTTGAGATTGCAGTCTTTATACTCCTGCCCAGATCCAGACTTTCTAATTTTTTTAGCTCTGAGAATTTCTCCGATGCCAACGCCCTCAGCGGAGTTAGGTAAATCACCCTGCCCTTGTTTTTGGATAAATAATTGATGATTCCAAGTATCGCAATCAGTGTTTTGCCACTTGCAGTTGGTGCAGACACCAGGATGCTTTTCCCCTCAAGCAATCCTGCGTTTATTGCATCTTCCTGCGGCGGATATAATTTGGCAATTCCCTGCTGACTAAGAAACTCTAGGGCAGAATCTGCCAGCGCCAAGTCGGTTATTTTCATACACGGTTATAGTGACCTGGCTTGGACTCATAAATTGATGCTTCGCGGAGCATTCTTCTAATGAAGTTTTTAGCTTCTTCTTCGGTGAATTTTGTCGTTTTAGCAAGTTCCTTTACGAATAACTTTTCCTCAACTGGGGTTTTGTTGTCACCCTCTAGTGATTTTAGCACGTCCATGAATAGTTGCATTTTTGATACTTCGCTGTGGGGTCTTCCCTGCAGTACTCCAAGATCAACTTTTCCGGTGTTGACATCGACCCCAGCATCCTCAAGCATGCTCTGAATTAGAAATATTGCCCTGTCTGCATCCTCTGCATCTACTTGGTCTTTCATCAACAGTCGTGCTCTTGCAGTGGCAAGTCTTATCAGCCCACCAAGCTGTCTTGGGGTTACGGTTATCATTTCCTCGGATTCGACGTTTCTCATTTTGAGATAGTACTCTAGGATTTTTTCTTCTGCATCCGGTGTAAGTAAGGGGTCTGACTTTTTGCAGTATGCCAAGTATTTTGTGAATATGTCAATGTCAATCAGGGTTTTAGTTTCAGAAGAAGAGTGCCTGTGCAATCCAATGATATGTCGTGCAATGTTTCTGTCTCGTTCTTTTGACGGAATGTCCCTTACAACAAAAATCAGGTCAAATCTTGTGAGAAGTGGAATTGGTAATGCAACGTTTTCTGTTATGTTTTTGAATGGATCGTATTTTCCATACATCGGGTTAGCTGCTGCCAGAATTGAGGTCCTTGCGTTTAGCGTTGCAACAATTCCTCCTTTTGCAATGCTTGCAGACTGCTGCTCCATTACTTCGTGTAGTGCGCTTCGGTCTTCTGGCTTCATCTTGTCAAATTCGTCTATGCAGACCAGTCCTTGGTCCCCAAGCACTACTGCGCCAGCCTCGAGCATCATAATTCCGGTCTTGTCTCTAACTACTGCCGCAGTAAGGCCTGCCGCGGTGGAGCCTCTGCCAGATGTGTACAGCCCCCTCGGAGCAATCCTTGCACAGAACTTTAGCATTTCACTTTTTGCAGTACCCGGATCACCTACAAGAAAGACGTTGATGTCGCCTCGGACTTTGGTTCCGTCTTGGAGTATTCTTTGAGTTGATCCTACTATTAGCAGTAAAATTGCTTCCTTGATTATGGCGTGTCCTTGGATATGCGGCGCAAATGAGCTTACCAGTCTTTCATAGATGTCGTCACTCTTTGCAAGAGACTTGATTATTTTTTCTTCCTCTGGGGAAATTTCTTCCCTCTCCGATTTTCTAGAGTTCTTTGTTCCCCTGCCGCCAAGGAACTCTATGTTGTTTCCCTCGATTCGAAGTCGGTGCAGTCCGCTGTTGATTCTGGTTCCCGTGATTTGCTCCTGCTCTATTCGCACTATTCCAGTTAGGATGATTCTGTCCCCGGGTCGTGCATTATCCACAAGGTCTTGCCTTATTGTGACATCAAGGTAATGGGGGAGCTGTCCTGGCGGGAGATCCTCTGGAAGCTCCTGCAGTCTAACTATTTGAAAGTCAATGAACTTGCTGTTTTCAGGATCAATCCTAAGATCACGCTGCGTGCATCGGTCATGGCTGCACTTTGAAGGCGCGTATATGCTCAGGCCCCTCTCAAGCGGCACTTCAGTTACATGTCCTTCAGGGCACTTGTAATGAACGTTTTTTGCAAGCGGTTTTACTTCAGATGATCTCACAACCATTCCCGAGACACTTGCCATCTTGCCGATCACCTCTGCGTTGATCTGCCTGAGGCTGCGTTGTATAGGATAGTTTGCTATTCTTACTCTGATATCATCGTCAATTTTGTTTGCATATTCCGGAAATCTTTCTTCAAGAATGTTTTTCACGGCGCGCGCAAACGCATATAGTATTTCATCTGGTTCGTTGTTGAACTTGATTTCAATCTCTCTTTGAGAGACCAGATCGTTGTAGTCAACTACGATGTACAGCGCCTGTTTTGCCATCATCTGGTCGATTTCTTCTACATACCTAAACGAGCCAGACTTGTCCTTAAATGACGACAAGAAATTCTGGACTTGATCAATTAGTGCTGCACGGGTTTGTGTCTCCAGGGTCATTTCTCGTCACGAAATATTTGATTTATGAAGTCGTCGCTATTTTTGTGTATTATGTTGTACAGTGCTCTTTCCTCAATGGATAATTTTTTTGCTATATCTGCAGTCAGTGCCATGGAGTTTGCCCGCGGAACCAATTTTCCAAGTCTTTTGCGGATCAGCGTCTTGAGTAAGCTTTGTAGTTTATCATATTCTTTTTCTGACTGTCTTGCCATGTATCCAGTCATCTTTATGTAAAAATCTGGCTCCAGATGAGACAGTTCTTCGCCTTGGAAATTTTCTTTCGACAAGGACTGGGTGAGTTCGATTCCCATGTCAGATTCTTGGATTTCGCCGTGTCCTTCGGATTCAAGGGTTTGTGCAACCCATCGAGGTATGTTCAATATCTCGCCCTGTTTTCCGTCGATAGAAATGTTTGAAACATTTATCTTAAAATCGTGGCCTATGAGCGCCTTTACATCCTGAGTCCCATAGCCAATGCTGTAAACTTGGAGTAATTCGTTAATGTTCAACAGTTATGAAAGTGAGTTCAAGGATTTAATGGATACGATCGATCAATTGTGTTTACAAGAAGCTTTGATCATTTGATCCTCAGCCGTAACTTATTAGTAAGACTAGCTGAAGAGTCAACTTAATGCCGGTTTCAAACATGATGTGGGTTGAAAAATACCGCCCCCTGAAAATAGCGGATCTTGTAAACCAGAAGGAAGTAGTCGGCAGTATTAGTTCATTGCTCAAAAACGTCACAGAGATACCGCATCTTTTGTTTTCCGGATCTGCAGGAGTTGGCAAAACCACTCTAGCTGTGTGCATTGCAAGGGAGATACTTGGGGACGGATGGCGAGATTACACCTTGGAGCTTAACGCCTCTGATGAGCGTGGAATCAACATGGTACGAGAAAGAGTCAAAAAATTTTCAAGATTCGCAGGGCTTGATGCAGACATTCCGTTTAAGATAATAATTCTCGACGAGGCGGACGAAATGACCTCTGACGCGCAGACAGCATTGCGCAGAATCATCGAGGACACTTCAAAGCATTGCAGGTTCATATTGATTGCAAATAACGTTTCCAAGATTATCGAGCCTATTCAAAGCAGATGCGCTGTTTTCAAGTTCACAAGAATTTCCGAGAAAGAGATAATTACACACCTAAAGGAGATTGCAAAAAAGGAAAAGCTAAAGGCGGACGAAGATGGCCTGAAAGCAATTTTTGATTATTCCGAAGGAGACATGCGACATGCGATTAACATAATGCAGGCAGCGGCAAGCCTTGGAAACATCACGGAGGAGAGCGTAAAGGGTGCAGCTGGCCTTACAAAAACAAACGACGTAGACGAAGTTCTCAAGATGGCATTGGCAGGCAAGATAGTCGATGCAAGAAACAAGATGATTGAACTCATCAAGGTGTATGGGATGTCAGAGTCTGACTTTCTAAAATATATCAACGAATCAATATACAAATCAAAGGTAGCTAATTTAGTAGAGATTTCAGAGACAATTGCAAAATATGATTACAGGATACTCTCCGGCGCAAATCCGGAAATTCAGCTGTCTGCACTTTTGGCAGAACTCAGCAAGTTTGGAAAATAAGCGCAGAGAGAGGGATTTGAACCCCCGGGTGCTTGCGCACACAGGCTCTCAAGGCCCGCGCCCTACCGAGCTAGGCGACCTCTGCGGGATTCGATGATTAGAACCAGTTAAAATTTGTTTTATTGTTGATTTTGGATATAAAGTAAAAATTATAAAAGAAAAGAAAAGAAATGTTGTTTCTAGTCGTGTGCGTGTGGATTTTCTCCACCGGTCAGCTTGATGAAGGTTCCAGCTGCTTTCTCATGTGCTTCCAAGTTTCCTTGATCAACTTTGATAGCTTGAGGTGGGCAAACTGATACGCAAGCCATACACCAGATGCAATCATGTTCTCTGATTGGATCTGCTTTGTCGGTTAGGTCTTTGCGTTCTTCTTTTACTGAAGAGCCGGTACCTGCAAATGTCTTACCAACAACATCTTTTGCTGGAATGTCCATTTCGGTTCTGTACCATTGGAATACTTGTACTGGGCAAGCCTCAATACATGCTCCATCTGCTACACAAGAATCCCAGTCGACTGCAACCATTGTGCCACTGACACCTAATGGAACCTGTGTCTCACCACGTGCTTCGTATGCTGCGATTACATCATGGTTTGAGAAGCATTCTGCGTCGCTTCTGCCTGGTCCCCACATAAAGTGAAAGTGTTCTCCATCGGAGTGCATAATTTTGCCTATTGGTTTTAATCCCTGTGGGAAATGTTCGTCTATTGGCATGTTGAGTACTTTCATGGAATGTTATTTAAATCTAAACAAAATTAGTGCAAACTAAACTGCTGATCGACAATCCAAGTTGATTATAACACCGTTTTTTTGACGATCGGCCCCTACGTTCATATTTTTTGATTCACAAAACTAGTAGTTGAATATTTTCAAATATGATGTATATCGAGGGCCAAACATAGGCATTTACACCAAGGCAAACGACAGCTTTGTTTTCATACCAAACGGTTTTGCGGAAACAAAAGCACGCACTCTGTCGACTCATTTGCAAGTAGAGCCTCTATTCACATCGGTTGCAAATACGAGGCTCATTGGAACCCTGATGGTAGTAAACAACCACGGGATGCTCATTCCAAACATTTCCTTTGAGCACGAACTTTCGTACTTGAAAAAAGCAACCGGGCTTAACGTCCAAGTACTAGATGCAAAGACAACAGCACTAGGCAACATGATATGCGTTAACGACAAGGGGGGAGTAGTGTCACCAAAAATTCCAAAGGAATCACTAAAGACAATCCAAGACACGTTAGGAGTTGAGATAATTCAGAAAAAAATCGCAGGGTATCACCAGGCAGGCGCAATGGTATACGCAAACAATCACGGCGGCATAATTCATCCAGAAACTGATGATGACGACATCAAGGCAGTTTCAGACATATTGAAAGTAAAGATAGAACCTGCAACAATAAACGGAGGAATACCATATGTCGCATCCGGAATTCTTGCAAATAACAAGGCAATCGTAGTCGGAAACCTGACAAACGGCCCAGAAATAATGATGCTTACGCGCGCATTTACAGATTAAGAACAGACTTTGCGTTTGAGATCAAAGAGTCGATTGTTTGAACGGATTCTGTTCCATCAGACATGTTTTTTACAACAATTTGTTTTGAGGAATATTCTTTTGGCGCTACGATTATGCAAAACTTTGATGCTGATGCGTTCTCGATTTGTTTTTTGAACGGTCTTCCAACAAGATCAATGTCAGTCGCAATTCCCATCTGCCTTAGTTGCGATGTAATGTTTACCGCGGGCGCTATCATTTCTTCATTTACAAACAGCACGGAGACAACTGGCGCCGAATCAATTTTTTGCATGCCTTGTTTTTCAAGCGACAGGATGATTCGTTCCACTCCTCCGGCAACTCCTGTTGCCCCCAGATCATCGCGTCCAAATGCTTTTGGCAGACTGTCATATCTGCCACCTCCAACCAATGCGCCATAATCAGAGGTAGTGTCAAATGCCTCAAAGACCACGCCAGAGTAATAGTCAAGTCCCCTTACGATTCCAAAGTTAATCCTAACGTTCTCAACATGCCTGTTTTTGAGAGAGGAAAATAGTGATTTTATCTCATTCCAAGCGTCCAGTCCTGAAACGTCAAATTGTTTTTCAACTTGCTCAGGAGTGCCTTTTATTTTTGAAAACTCCAGTATTTGTTCTAGTTTGTCTGCAGAGTATCCTTTTTGCGCGTATTCTTTTAGAATTTCCTCCTTTCTCTTTTTTTGGATTTTGTCTATTGCACGCAGTATGTCGGCAATCAGGACAGGATCAGTCGACTGGAAAATCTTCGCGACTACTGATTCAACTAGTTTTCTATGCGAGATATCTATTATCACGCCAGAAAGATTTAGTTTTGAAAAGAACTTTGATGTAAACTCGATTATTTCTGCGTCAGATTCAAGGCTTGGTTTTCCATATATTTCCAGATCCCATTGGTGAAAGAATCGATACCTGCCTTTTTGTGGTTCGTCATACCTCCACACTCCTCCAAAGGCTGCAATCTTTGCTGGAAGCCTAATGGATTTTTGTGCGGCCAGGTAACGCGTCAGTCCCACAGTAAAATCAAATCGAAGTGCGATGTCTCTGTCTCCTTTGTCTTTGAAAAAATAAATTTCATCTCTAATTGCAGGTCCGCTTTTTGTTTCTATTACAGAGACAAGTTCTAGTGGAGATGGATCCATCAGATTAAAGCTAAATGTCTTGCAGTTTTCAAGAAATATTTTCCTTACAAATTCAATTTTTGATAGCTCATCAGTTTCAAAATCTTTCATTCCCCTCGGAAGACTCAATTCAAAACAAACTGTGAGATTAATGCATTTAGACGTTGCTGCTTTCTATCTATTAATAATAGAAGTGGTCAAGCACAGTATTGTCGTATAGATATTTGGAACACGCTACAGATGCAATAATTGAAGTTGAGGCGCCAACACTGGAAGAGGCATTTGTGCTTGCAGGAAAATCTGTCGTGGATACAATTCTTGATTCTAGTCTAGTCGAGGAGAAAAAAGAGAAAACGCTCATAGTTACTGGAAAAGATCTCAGTTACTTGCTGTACAATTGGCTTGAGGAAATGATCATACTCACAATCACGGACGGTTTTGCCGCAAAGAAAATCAGCATTCACATTGAAAAAAACTCATCTTACAAGATTACAGCCGTGCTAACAGGCGAGGACATTAGCTTTGAAAAGCATCATTTCAAAGTTGAAATAAAATCCCCTACATTCCACATGATGGAGATAAAACAGGAAAACGGTGTCATGATGCGTTTTCTTTTGGACCTCTAAATTATAAATAACAAACATGCACCCAGATTTTCGTGGAAGATCCTGAGATTGAGAAAATCAAGCAACGAAAGTTGGAAGAGATGCTAAAGCAGCAATCTGAGGCGGCAGCTCAATCCCAGATAAGTGTAATTGATTTGGATCAGACAAATTTTGACCAGACCGTTTCAGGCAGTCTTGTCTTGGTTGATTTTTGGGCAGAGTGGTGCGGCCCGTGCAAATCAATGCATCCGATTTTTGATAGGATGTCAAAAAAATACAGACATGTCAAATTTGCGCGAGTAAATGTAGATAGATGTCAGGACATTGCAATGCGATTTGCGGTTCAGTCAATACCGACATTTATCATGTTCAAGAACGGACAGCCAGTGGATAGAATGGTTGGAGCAGTAGGCGAACCGGGCATCCACATGATTGCCAAGAAATATCAGATGTAGCCGTAGGCAGAATCGCTCTTTCGCTGAATTTCTAAAATCTCGTTTAGTACTGTTTGCTCTTCTGCAGACAACTTGTGTGAAAACCTTTCAATGAGAAGTTTTGCCTCCGAGGATTTTGGTAGGGAGTAGAAAACATCCTCTTCCAAGATTTGCCTTCCAATTGTAACATCCTGTATGGAGCAGGCAACTTCTTGGCCTTGGGTTGCAATGCTTATTGATTTTTTTCCGTCCTGCAGCTGGTGCACTTGTCCTATTTTTCTGCCCTGCTTGTTCATGATTGGGATTTTTTGTCGCACCTTTCCCACGTCGACGCGTATTCCAAACACCGCAGGATTGCTATTTCGAAATATGTAGCCCTTAAGAAACGTAAATTTGCAAATTGGGCTAATTTCGCCAAATATCGCATCGTCCTCATGTGCCGAATCTTCGGTGACCCAGTTGGTGTAATTGTCAATTAGGCTGTAGATTACCTTGTCACTGAATATTTTGATGTGGTTGTTTTCTGCCTCTTCCTGAGCATCCGGAAATATCTTTACGTTAAATGCCAAGACCACGCCCAGATGCCTCTCGTTGTCTTTAACCACTTTTGCCTCCATGACGTCGCGTCGATTTACTGGTCCAATGTCTGCTTTTGCTATTGGTACCTGTGCGCGCTTGAGCATTTCAGTTAGCGCTTCAAGTGAGCCTATGGTGTCACACCTTAGAATAACTCCATTTGTCTCCGTGCTTACAAATACTGATTTCATTTCTGATTCTATGATTTTCTTAAATTCCTCTATCTTGGATTCGTCACTTGTCACATAGACGGTGCTTCCTGGAAGCACTCCTTCCAAGTCAGGCGATGCAATTTTAATTCCCGCTGCAGCCTCAACTTGGTTTACGGGCTTGAACTTGTCGCGAGGATCACGCATTTCGTCAAGCGGTTTTGGCAACAACATCGCCTTTGGCTTTGTGACAATCACGGAATCTCTTTTTGCGACAATTACGCTGTCTCCCTTATTCATCTGACCGTCAATTAAGATCATGTTGGCAGTGGTTCCAAGTCCAATCTCGTCATTTACCTCAAGGATGATTCCACGGCTTGGTTTTTCTTCTTGGGCAAGTCTTTTTTGCAGATATTGTTGAGTCAGTCCAACAAGTACAGTCAGGAGCTCAGGTATTCCTACACCAGTCCTTGCACTGACTGGGACAATTGCAATTTCTTTGGAAAAGTCTTGTATTCTGTAGAATGCTTCTGATTGGTATCCAAGTATTGAGAGCGTGCCAACAACATTGTAAATTTGCTCATCAATTGTAGTTTGCATGAACTGATCCTGCTGTTTTATTGCCTGTGTGATGTACGGGGTGTCAACCTTTCTCCAACCTGGAATCTGATCAACTTTGTTTAGTGCTATGACGAACGGAACCTTTCTTGCTTGGAGAATCTTTAGGCTTTCACTTGTTTGCGGTTGGAATCCTCTATTTGTGTCCACTACCAAGATTGCAATGTCCGCTGCAGAGCCGCCCCTTGTTCTAAGATTTGTAAAAACTTCGTGCCCAGGCGTGTCAATTACCAAAAGGCCCGGTACTTCGTGCTCGGTTTTTGTTAATTTGTCATATAGCTGGCCACACATGCTTTTGATTGTCTCAGTCGGGAGAAAGCTTGCACCGATGTGTTGGGTGATTCCACCTGCCTCTCTTCCCTGAACGCCGGTTCCACGGATTTTGTCAAGTAGGGAGGTTTTACCAGAGTCTACATGGCCCAGAACGGCCACTATTGGTTGTCGAATTCGCAACGCAACTCACTGAAATACTACCCTCGCTTCCTTTTCAAAACTTTCCTTAGAGTCGGACGCGTGAATGATATTGTCTGAGAATCCAAGGCCAAAATCTCCGCGAATTGATCCCGGCGCTGCCTCAAATGATTTTGTTGCACCGATCATCAGTCTTGTTGTAGCAACTGCGTTATTTCCCTCAATTACTGCAGCAACAACTGGACCTGACGTGATAAATTCCACCAGTTCACCAAAGAATGGCTTTGTGTTGTGCACCGAGTAAAAGTCCTCTGCCTGAGCTTTTGTAAATGCAAACATTTTGAGTTTTAAAATTTTGAATCCTTTGTTTTCAAATCGGCTGATTATCTGCCCGGTTAATTTTCTCGCTACTGCGTCTGGTTTTACTATGAAGAGAGTTTGTTCAGCCAATTTTCCCTATGGTTTATTTTTTGACGATTCCGCCTTTTTGATATTTTTTCGTCCACTTGAGAGTACGTGGGTCGCGTTTTAGTACCAACATGTTCTTTTTGCATTTTGGAGAACAAAACCACAGAACTGTTCCGTCGTTTTTTACAAGCATGGTGCCAGAACCTCTTGAGACTGGTCTATTACAAAAACTGCAAGGTTTTACTAGAAGGCTCAAGTTTCAATCACCTAATTTTTTTAGCTTCGCGTTCTGTTTCTCGTAGCATCAAGATATCAGACATTCTTACGGAGCCTTTTACGTTTCTTGTGAGGATTCTTCCCTTGTCTCTACCACTGAGAATCTTTACTCTAACTTGGGTTATTTCGCCTGCGATCCCAGTTTTACCAACAAGTTGTATTACTTCAGCAGATACTACATCTTCCGTTTGGGAAGTGCTCATGGTTACTTGCCACCTTTAATCTTCTTTATTGAAGAAACAACTTCTTCAACAATGTGGTTAGCATCGCCTGCATCAATTATTGCTGCAGCGGCCGAGGTCACGTCGATGCCTAATGCCTTTCCCAAGTCTTGCTTGCTTGGAACAAATGCATATGCGGCGTTTTGCTCTTCACAGATTATTGGGAGATGTGCTACTACCTCTGGAGGCTCTACATCTTCTGCAATAACTATTAGTTTGCTAATTCCTCTTTCGATTGCCTTTGTTGCTTCGTTTGTTCCTTTTCTAACCTTACCACTTTGCGATGCAACTCTAACTGCTTCAAGTATAGGATTTACGAGATCAGCTGGAGTCTCGAATTTTACGTAATAAGCCTTAGCCAATTATATCACCCATAGGGATCATTTCCATTCCTTGAGTTCTTTAACATCGCCTTATTAGTGTTATCTGTCCAGAATCGCGTTTACCTTTTTGGTGTATTTTGACATGAGGTTACCAAGTTTTTCCTCCGAATCTGCCTCGGCATAGATTCTCGCTATCGGCTCAGTACCACTGGGTCTAATCATAATCCAGTTTCTCTCATCAAAGATTAGTTTTATCCCGTCTGTCATGTCATGGTTTTTGTGTTCCCTTTTTAATTGCAATATTATTTTTGTCGCTTCTTTTTTAGAGCAAGAGACCTTGTCCTTTGTCGTGTATGACGGAGGGAGTACATCCATTTCTTCAGATATGGTTTTTCCAGAGTCTGCAATAAGGTCCAAGACCAATGCCAGAGTCATCGATCCGTCTCGTACTTGATTGTGCTTTCCATACATAAAGCCGCCATTTTCCTCAAACCCGACAAGCGCTTTTTCTGGAACCATTTTCCTCGACACTTCGACGCTTCCAACTTTGGTCCTAATCACCTTTGATCCTGTTTTGGAAGCTATTGTTTCTATGACCGAACTTGAGTTAAGACAGGTTACAATTTTGGATTTTGGGTTTTTCTTTAAGAGATAATTTGCCAAAAGCAGTGCGGATCTGTCACCAGTAAGAATTTTTCCATTATTGTCACAAAAAATGCTCCTATCACCGTCACCATCAAAGGCAACACCGAAATCCGCTTTCTTTTCAATTACTTTTTTTGATAATTTCTGCAGATTACTTGGAGTCGGTTCTGATCCTCTTCCTGGAAATTTTCCGTCAACGTTTTCATTAATTAGAAAAACTGTGCAGCCAAGATCTTTGCAAAGATCAGGTGCTGCCACTGCCTGTGCCCCATTGCCAAGATCAAGTGCCACTTTGAATTTTTTTGATTTAATTTTGCGTGCATTTACTTGTGATTTGATTCCGTCAAGATATGTGCGAATCACTCTTGACTCGGTTTGAGTTTTGCCAAACTTTTTGGAGTTTCTTATCCATTTTTTGTTAAAGTAAATGTCTTCTATTATCAACTCGTCTTCCCGTGAAACTTCTACGCCGTCTTTTGCTGCCGGTTTTAGGCCGTTGTATTGAGGTGGGTTGTGAGACGCGGTAATCATTATTCCGCCTGAATATCCAAGCGCTTTTGTGGCGTATTCCAATGCAGGGGTGGGGACGAGGCCTGCCAAGCCGCAATCAGATCCACAGTAGTTTATGGTAGAACACACCACTTTTGCAATAAGCGGACTAGAATCCCGTCCGTCATAGCCTACAAGAATCGGGCCTTTTTTGAAATATGTTACAATGGAAGAGACGATGTCAGAAATGAATTCTAGGTTCAGATCCTCTGAGAAAACTCCACGTATTCCGTTGGTTCCAAATAATTTTCCCATTAACTCTTACTTTTATGAGCTAAATTTGTGCTTTTCAGAGTTCTTGTGATTTGCGTTCAATGGCGGGATTTTTCGTTATGATTCTGGCAATTCCTACAATTACAATCGCGATTAATAAGAAAATGATCCAGTCATGTCCTTGAAAAGTAATCATCTTGTTGATTACTGGTATAAAGAGAGGAAAAGAGGTAGTGCCACCAAGCAAGATGTCAAAAGAAACATGCGCTAAAACGGCCGAAAATGAAATGGCTCCAAGCAGATAATCTTTTTTTCCCACAAAGAGCATCATCAGCGGCATTGAGATCAGCCCAAATAGAATAGAGTGCGCCATGCGCGGGACTGCTTCTATATTTAGAAACTGAATCAGATGGTCTGCATCCAAAGCAATTGGGAACAACCCTGCAATGGCAACATACCTGATTCGCCTGCTGGCAATCCCCACGATCATGCCAAATATCACATGACCGACAACATGCTCTATGGAAATTCCGCTTACCTCCAACGGGTTCCCGATCAGATATGACTTTGGCAAGAGCTGCTCAAGTATTTGGAATAGTCCAAGTACTGAAAATGCTGCTGAAAGTGATGCATAGAGAATTATTGATTTTAGGATGAAGTGAAGAGATTTCAATTGGGTAGTTTTGTCCAGTCCATAATTTTTATCAACTGCCTTGAGTCGGAATTTGTCATTCATATGACTTTTGGCAGTCAAATGCAGTTTTGGTTGAAATGGTAACCAATAAGTTTGTGTAAAATTGGAGCATCACTGCGGAGGTCGCCCAGCCCGGTCAAAGGCGTAAGGTTTAGGCCCTTATCTCTTAGGAGTTCGTGGGTTCAAATCCCACTCTCCGCACCATAAACTCTTTTTACAAAAAATATCCAAAATCAGACTAGATAATTAATAAGGTCAAACCGTGACACAATTCTGTGAAAAAGATCCGAATAGGCATAACAGTTGTCGGAAAAGACAGCGAGGGAATTGTAGCATCGTTTACCAATTTCATATTTCAAAGAGACGGCAACATCGAACGGGTAAATCAAAATGTCATAAAGGGACTATTTGGAATGCACCTTGAGGCGTCATTCTCAAAGGAGATAGACATCAAAAAATTCGATAAAGAGCTCCAAGGCCTTGGAAAAAAGATCGGAATGGAGGTAAGCATCTACCATGAGATTAACTCGCACAAAAACATCGCACTGTTTGTTACAAAGGAGCCGCACTGCTTGGAAGCTTTGCTTAATGCAAACGCAAGAGGCCAGCTCAAAGGCAGAATAAGCGTAATCGTTGGAACCGAAAAAACTCTAGAACCAATGGCAAAGAAGGCGAAGATTCCATTTGTGATAGTTGACGAAAAGGATCAGCTTGAGGCAGAGAACAGGCTAATTGAGATTTCAAAACAATATGACATTGATCTTGTGGTGCTTGCACGATACATGAGAATCATGACGCCCAACTTTGTTTGGAGATATCCACACAGGATAATCAACATACATCCGTCACTGTTACCCGCATTCCCAGGTGCCTTTGCATATGCGCAGGCCTTTGAGAGAGGAACAAAAATTGTCGGGGTTACTGCCCACTATGTAACAGAGGAGCTTGATCAAGGTCCAATCATCTTCCAAGACTCCTTTAAGGTAGGTCCAAAAGACACTCTAGAATCCATAAGGCAAAAAGGCCAAAAGCTTGAGGCAAACACTTTGCTTAAAGCAGTAAAGATGCATCTTGAAGGAAAGCTTGAGGTCAGTTGGAGAAAAGTGCATGCAAAGTGAATGGCATACAAGATAGTTTTGATCCAGACCTAAGAAAAATAATCAAGGCAAAAAGACAGACTGCCATAATTCCCGTAGGCTCAATTGAGCAGCACGGCCCGCATCTGCCAGTGTCAACTGATTCAGACATAGTGACGGAGGTTGCAAAAAGGGTTGCAAAAAAATGCAATCTCTTGCTTTTGCCCACAATAAGATACGGGGTTTCCTTTGAGCATGCTCCGTTTTTCAACCTCAGCGTAACAGATGCAACTCTGCAGAATCAGCTAGTTGACATTTGCAGATCACTTGGAGAAAACGGGATCAGAAAAATAATAATTCTGAACGGGCATCATGGAAACCAAAAGGCATTATCAAAAATAGCAGGCAAATTATCCAAAGACAAGAGCAAGGTCTTTGTGATTTCATACTGGCACCACATGGAACAAGAGTTTGATCATGCGGGATTTGCAGAAACTTCACTCATGCTTGCAGTATCAAATAACGTACAGATGGGTCGTGCAAAAAGGGGACTAGTCACAGACAGAATGTCCCCCAAACAAAAATCAGAAATATCCAAGATCGCATCTACGCACTTTATCAAGGCTACCAAAACCGGAGTTTGGGGAGATCCCACAAGAGCTACTAAAAAAGACGGCAAGAGAATGCTATCTGAAATAGTGCAAAACATCACCAAAAAAGTCTCAAAGTTGCCTTACTGATTAAAACTCATACACCAATGAAATTTTAATATATTACCTCGTTAGGAGAGCCAATAAGTGAATTAAATGTCAGTCGACATGGCAGTAAAAGTACTGGACGAGAGCATCGATAAGGTAGTTTTAATCAAACTCAAAGGCGGCAAGACCATCAGAGGCAATCTTCGTGGTTTTGACCAACACATGAACCTGCTACTTGACAACTCAGAGGAGATCCCTGCTGACGGTCAAGCAAAAAGCATCGGAACAATTGTTGTGAGAGGGGACAACGTAGTAATGATTTCCCCACCACCTGCGTGATGATATATGACTAGAGGAACTCCTTCGATGGGGTTGATGTCAAGAAAGCATCCCCATATACGATGTAGAAGATGTGGAAAGAACTCCTATCACAAGCGTCAGCACAGATGTTCAAGTTGTGGTTTTCCAGATGCAAGAATTCGCAAGTACTCTTGGATCAAATGGTACGCGTAGATGCAAGAAATTGCTCTAGTTATTAGTTCCATTGCAGGTGCATGCACCGCAGCAACAGTTGGCAAATTACCAAGAAGCAAGATTTCTCTTTTAGGCGCAAATGCCCACATCAAAGGTCAGATTGAAACACTGCGAATTGAAAAAGACATTCTTACAAAGACCATATCAAGATTATACCAGGATAGCTCCGATTTAACAAGAA
Organism: uncultured Candidatus Nitrosotenuis sp.; assembly: GCA_964449865.1. Classification (GTDB taxonomy): domain Archaea; phylum Thermoproteota; class Nitrososphaeria; order Nitrososphaerales; family Nitrosopumilaceae; genus Nitrosotenuis. Next base: position 204,763 of record CAYVBR010000011.1, on the reverse strand, counting down.
TTCAGCGAGACAAGCTACTCTCAAGGTATCAGCACCAGCTTGGAATTATTCTAGCCAAAATTGAGAAACTAGAAACTGCAAGCAAGTATCCGGATCTTGGCCCTATCGGAGATGGTCTGATTACCCTAATGGATCAAAAGCTTTCCGCGCTGGATAGAAGGCTGACAGAGATATCATCAAAGATTTCAGTTACAAACGTTCAGATAGAAAAGCCTGAGCCAAAACAAGAAGTTATCAGAATAGAGACAAAGCCAGTTGAAACAAAACCAGTTGAGAAACAAGTGATTCAAAAACAAGAGATCATCACATCGCCAACAATTGAGGAGTTAATCCAGTCATTTGCTAAACCAACTAGAAGGCTAGAGATCACGACGCTAACGGAAATCCCGAGAAACTTTACTGTTACACCACAGATCACACCGACAATCGGAGTCCCGGAACAAGTGGTTTCTCCACAGATTCAGCCAGAAATCATACAGCCTCAGGTAATTCAGTCTGAGCCAAAACAAGAGATCATCGCAGAATCGATTCCACAAAAACTAGAAGAGCAAAAGCCAGTGTTTGAGCCAATTGACATTGAAAAGAAAATAAGAGAAGAGCCTCCAAAGCTTGAATTCAAAGAAGAGGAGAGGAAGAAAAAACCAACTGTCAACATACCAGAGCCAGAAGAAGTTGAAGACGATGAAGACGACCTTGATTCCATTAAACGCGAAATAATGAAAACGCTGTCAAAATTAGAGCAAGCTGAGGTAGAATAATTGTCATTTGATGATGCCATTTCGGCATTGTCTAAAGATGCATTAAAATTTGTAAAGAATAACTCTGTGCTTGGACTGGGCAGTGGGAGGGCTGCAACTGCATTTGTAAAAGAATTAGGAAAATATGTCAAAGAAAAAAATCTCACAGTAAGGGCAGTCCCGACGTCATTGCAAATTAAAATCGTTGCAGAGCAAAGCGGAATTCACATCACAGGGGCAGATCATATTGATAAAATCGATGCAGTCTTTGACGGTGCAGATCAGATTGACTCTCAGGGAAATTTGATCAAGGGCGGTGGAGGCGCACTACTGAGAGAAAACATCTTGATTTCTTCTGCAAAACAGGTAATAATCATGGCAGACTCGACAAAATTTGTAAAGCACCTCAACAGAACCGTTCCGGTCGAGGTTCATCCGTTTGCAAGAAGCACCGCAAAAAAAAATATTGAGAAACTTGGCGGCAAGGCAGACCTTCGAACAATAGATAGAGGATACCCATTCATTACGGAGAACGGCAACATCATCTATGATTGTGATTTTGGTACGATCATGGTTCCAAAACCACTCTCTCAAAAAATAAAACAGATTCCCGGAGTAGTGGAAGTAGGAATCTTTACCAGAAAGCCAGATGTCATATACAAGGCAAAAGCGAACGGAAAATTCGATATTCTAGCCTAGGTTTCGCTTAACTAGTTGCCCATAACCAGGCTTTCCTACAACTTGCATGTTTTCTGTGACCAGGCGTCCCCTAACCATAGTAGTTAGAGGCCAACCCTTTAGGTTCCAACCCTCATACACGATATAATCCGAAAAGGCGTCAAAGAAGTCCGCGCTTACTTTTTGTTCTTTTTTTAGGTCAATTAGTGTAATGTCTGCATCTGAGTTTTTTTGGAGTGTGCCTTTTTGTGGAAACATTCCGAATATTTTTGCTGCATTTGTGCTGGTCAGTTCAACTAGCTGTGAAAGGTTGATTCTGTTTTTGTTTACTCCTTCGGATAACAAAATCGGGAGGAGCGTGCCGATTCCAGGAAATCCCGCCAAGGAGGACCAGACATCATCTCTAACTTTGAGCTTTAACTGGTTTGCAACGTGATCAGTCCCAATCGTATTGATTTGTTTTTGCGATATGGCGTTCCAGATTTTTTCCTTGTCCGATGAAGATCTTATTGGCGGCATCACTTTTGCCAGGTATCCCGATTGTTTTTCATAAGACAGTGTCAGGTAATGAGGACACGTTTCGACAAATACCTTGGTTCCCTTTTTTCTTTCTTGTTCAATTGCATCTAGCGCAATAGCAGAACCAATGTGTACAAAATAGATAGTCGTCCCAGATTCCCTTGCAATTTCACAAATCTTTTTGATGCTTTTTGCCTCTGAGTCAGGCGGCCTGCTCTCAGACCAAGCAGGCAATCCATCTTTTTTGTTTTCCTTTGCTTTTTTTATTCCGCATTCGCACATTTGATAGTCTTCTGCATGAACAAGAACGGGACATCCAAGATGTGCCGCGTTTGCCAATACCTTTCTTATTGTGTCAGTTTCCAGTTGAACGTGAGACTCAAACAGATCTGACGAGCCAGGATCCATGTCCATGTAAACATGTCCAACTTCACCGCCAAGATTCATGTACAGTTTGAATGACGTGATTCCGTTTTCTGTGATATACTTCATTTCGTCTGCCTGATTTACATCAAATATTGTTGCGTGTACGGAATAATCCACGTAATGTGATGATTTGGATGCTGCAAGTTGTGCCTGAAGATGTGTTCTGTACGAGTGGCCAAGTCTTAGCATTCTCATCATTGTAGTAACGCCTCCAAGTGCGGCTGCACGCGACTCTGTCTTTGCGGCATCTTCGATTGGAGAATAAACCCCATAGTGCACGTGTGTGTCAATCAATCCCGGAATTGCAACCAATCCCCTCGCGTTGATTTTTTTATCGCATTGTGGTATATCGGTAGTAAAATCCATGATTTTCCCGTCGTCAATTACGATGTTTCTTTCCAAAACCCCTTTTGGTGTCATGATATGAGAGTCCAGTATTATACAATCTGCAGTCAAACTGTCTTTTATGCAAAAATCCTGCTATTATGCTTTGATAGGGTTACCAGCTGGTTTGATATGCAATTTGTTTTTTTGAAAGTTGGTCTATTTTGACATTCATTGAATTTAGTGTATCCACAGCTACTTGGTCGTCGATTTGTTTTGGCACATCATAAACTAAATTTTGCATTTTTTTGTGGTTTTTTAAAATATACAGAATTGAATACAGTTGATTTGAAAATGACAGTGCCATGATTTCTGCAGGATGACCTTCTGACGCAATCAGATTAGCTACCCGTCCCTTACTGATTAGGTAGATTTTCTTTCCGTTTTGCAAGACACATTCATCAAGATTTGGTCTGACTGGTCTTACGGTTTGGTTTAGCAAAAACTTGCTGTCAATTTCAACATCAAAATGCCCCACGTTTCCAACTATTGCGCCGCTTTTCATGGAAAGCAGGTGTTTCTTTTGAATTACATCTCGCATACCAGTACATGTGATGAAAATGTCTCCAATTTTTGCAGCACGACTCATAGGCATCACATAAAATCCATCCATGTGTGCCTCTAGCGCCTTTATCGGATCAACCTCAGTTATGATAACTTTGGAACCCATTCCTGCACACTTTTGGGCAACGCCTTTGCCAAGCCAGCCATACCCGCACACCACTACTCGCTTTGATGCAAAAAGGAGATTCATTGCTTGCAAGTATCCAGCTATTGTTGACTGACCAGTTCCATACTTGTTGTCAAATATCGTTTTTGTCTTTGCATTATTTACTGCAATAATTGGGTAACGTAGCTTTCCTTTCTTTTGCATCGAATAGTACCTAGTGATTCCAGTAGTGGTCTCTTCTGTTGCACCAATGGTTTTGAGCGATTGAAATTTTCGATCAAAGTGAGCCTTTGTGTTAAGATCTCCCCCATCGTCAATTATGATATCAGGTTTGTATGATAGAACCTTGCTTTGGCACCAATCATATTCTGATTTTGTTTGGTTTGACCATGCAAAAATTTCAATTCCTTTTGATGCAAGAAAGGCGGCGATATCATCTTGGGTGGTAAGTGGGTTTCCGCCGCACGCCACCACTTTTGCACCCAGTTCTTTTACACCAAGTAGTAGTACCGACGTTTCCTTTGTCACTTGAAGACAAAACCCCAGAGTAATTCCTTTGAAAGGTTGCGATTCTTTCAGTTTACTAATGGAATGAGTAAGAATTCGCATGTGAGACTTTGCCCAACAGTATGAGAGATTTCCCCCATCAGATAGAGTGGGATCTTTGATTTTGCCCAACAATATAGAATATTTTGTCTATAAAATAATGATTTACCAAAGTAAATGAGTAAAATAGAGGCATAATCTGTCCATTACAAGGGCTGGTGGTTTAGTGGTATAATGCTGCATTCGCAATGCAGAAGTCGAGGGTTCAATTCCCTCCCAGTCCACCACATTAAACAAGAATAGGGCTATATTCTCAAAATTGCTGGATCTTATGTGCCTAAAATGCATCAAAATGTAATCTATGACCCAAAGAAGACCCAATTCAAGGCGATGAACTAATTCTCACAGGTTAGATGTTAAATGATTCACGGTATTTGCAATGTACAGAATATTAATTTGTATAAAATCACGAGCCAAGATATGCCACATATCGTAAGATCCGCGGAATAATATCCAAACTGTTTTTGCGTCATGTAGAAAAAAACATTCCAATAATTACATCTAGAGATGGTATTTGGATAATCTAATTCCAGTGTTCTATGACAGATACTGCTCTGTATTACTTGAACGGCACCCATCCGCCACAAGAACGGCAGATGTTAACTCCATCTTCGTTTTCGTAACTTTCAGATCCTGGAGGACACTGACACTGTTGGATTTGATCTTCCATCGGTATGATACGCTGATGAGGCTTTTAAGATTTTCAGTAAAGGCATACGTAATGATATTATGCAAAATATTTTAAAACAACTAACGTCAGAACTGTTTTCAGAGAGATAGGACGAAGCTGACTCGCTGAAAGGCATCTCTTGCTTTGGGCAGACGGGGAGTGTCTACCGGCAAACTGGTGCCACAACAACACAGGCCTCTATGTCGTGTCAGCTTCCTGTAACACGTACGGCATCAAAGAAGATAAGGGTGTGTTTGTGTTTTCTGATAATCTGTTCAGGCGTGAATGCGATCACTTTGCATGTGTTTAATTTTGTTGGGAATTAATTGAAAAGAATGAATATTTGTATAGTATTATATTATCCAATCAAATAAATTAATAGATTTTTGATAAATCATCATATATATGTAAATGTGCTATAACACGTCATGAGCTATTGTATAGAATGTGGAGACGAGGCAGAAGTCTGCTTTTGCGACTACGAGAAAAAACCAATGGACGAATACATTGAAGCGCTCAAAGAGTGCACAGACTTAAAGTGCTATTGCAAAAAGCATGTGCCGGAGAGATGATTTTGTCGTCGGCATACGTTTTGATAAACTGTGATCTTGGAGCGGAGGAAAAAGTAATCACTGAGTTAAAGTCAGTTGGAAGAGTAAAGGAAATGCATGGAGTATTTGGTGCATACGACATTATTGCCAAAGTAGAAGCACCATCAAGTGAGATGGTACGGGACATCATTACGTCAAGGATTCGTAGAATTGACAGAATTCGTTCTACTCTGACTTTGATGGGAATAGAGGGACAAGAATGAAACCTCTACTCCACAAAATCCTATATCCTGGATATGATGTAAAGTGCAAGCAATTAACAAAGGAAAATGAAATTAGATTCGCTGCAATAATTGACAAGGAAGGCGCAATAGTGGCAGGCGGATTCAAAGAGGAAATTGTTCCACTTGAAAAAGACAAACTAAGACTAGAGGAGTTCATGGAGTTCGTCTATGAAATTTCACAGAGGAAATCGTTTGACGATTCGCTAGGTCCGATAAACTATCTTGCCGCAAGAAGGGACAAGATTGTTTTAGTTAGCTTTCCCCTGACGGAACTGACATTGCTGATTTCAGCGGATCATACACTTGACATCGAAAAACTGGCAAGCCATGTAGTCAATGTGTTTGATTCGGAACAGTCACGATTCTCTGACGGCACATAATTAGTAATTTTGTGCCTAAAACACCGATTTTTTGACTATGGTAAAAACAATTCCTAGCCACACGTAGCACGAATTTGTAAATTATTTAGAACGGCGCTCAGGATTCCACCTTTTCATCGCTAAAGAACTTCCAGTTACAGATACAGAGCTGGCTGCCATTGCCATTCCTGCTACAGTTGGATAGAGCAACCCAAGTCCAGCAACTGGAATCAGCGCTACATTATACGCAAACGCGTAAAAAAGATTCTGTTTTATTTTTCCCACGGTTTTTTTGCTTATTTCAAATGCAGACAAGACATCGTTTAGATTGTTTCGTACTAAGACGATTTTTCCTGCTTCTATGGCAATGTCAGTACCGCTAGACATAGCAATTCCAACATCAGATACAGTCATGGCGGCCGCATCGTTTATCCCGTCTCCTACCATTGCAACCTTGTTTCCATTTTCTTGCAGCTTTCTTATTTCATCAGCCTTTTGATCTGGAGAGACATTTGCAATTACTCTGTCAATCCCAATTTCCTTAGCTATGGTATCTGCTGTTTTCTGATTATCTCCAGTCAGCATTATTACTTGGATCCTCATTTTCTTTAGATGATTTACAACCATGGCTGCCTCCTTACGTGGCACATCAAGTATGCCCATTATTCCAACTGGCTTTTTGTCTAGCCCGATCACAATTCCAGTTTTTCCCTCTTGTTGCAGTTGCAGTAAAACTTCAGAGTTACATTCTAGGCCCTCACCTGAAAGAAACTTGGAACTTCCAACAAGAATCCTGGAATCATCATACTCTGCAATTATTCCCTGTCCAGGTACAGCTACAAAATCAGATGCATTAGAAATCACAATCCCATCATTCTGTGCCTTTTGCAAAATTGCTTTCCCCAAAGGATGCTCAGAGTTTTTTTCAGCAATTGCTGCAAGTTCTAAAATTTTTCTTTCATTAAACGAATCATCGAGTGATACGACATCAGTCACCTGCGGCTTTCCTGCAGTTAATGTGCCAGTCTTGTCAAACACCACGGTGTCAATTTTACTCAAGGCTTCTAGTGCCTCACCACTTTTGAACAAGATCCCATTTTGTGCACCTTTTCCCATTCCAACCATAACAGCAGTAGGCGTAGCAAGTCCCAAAGCACATGGGCATGCAACTACCAATATTGCGACTGCCGGGATAAGAGATGCCGCAAAGTGATGCTCACTTGGATTAGTGAAAAAGTACCATCCAAGAAAAGTTCCAACAGATATCGCCATAACAATAAACGCAAAGTATCCCGCTATCTTGTCGACCATCTTTTGTATCAGAGGCTTTTTTCCCATTGCATCCTCAACTAGTAGGATAATTTGTGAAAGAACAGTATCGTTTCCAATCTTTTCTGCCCTAACCTGCAATACCCCCTCCCGATTCACAGTACTTCCAATAACTAGATCACCGATTTTTTTTTCAACTGGGATGGATTCGCCAGTAATCATGGACTCATCCACTGCAGAGTGTCCACCTACTACAATGCTGTCAACTGGTATTCTTTCACCAGGCCTTACAACTATGATGTCGCCTAGCTTTATCAGTTCTATTGGCACTTCGATCTCAGCATCATCCCTTTGTACTCTGGCAGTCTTGGGGGTGAGATCTAACATTTTTTTAATTACGGATGATGTTTTTCCCTTTGTCTTGTTTTCGAGATACTTTCCCAGTACAATGAATGTTATCACGGTAGCACCAGCATCATAGTACAAATTGTGCCAAGTAGGTGTAGGAAATGTATTGTATGCACTAAACAGGTAGGCTGCTGAAGTTCCCATAACAACTAGCGTGTCCATGTTTGCTGATCTCAGTTTGGCAATTCTGTATGCACCAACATAGAACCTGCTTCCCGCAACAAACTGAACCACACTTGCACACAAAAACAAAACATATGCAGAATAGTTAATTCCAATTGGAATGAATGTAAAAAAATCACGCATCCCAAGCAAAACGATTGGAATTGTGAAGACTAGTGCTACTGCGAATAGTTTTTTGAGTTTTTTTGCCTCTATTTCCTCTGCAGGCGCAGACATGTCCTCACTTAGGATCTGATAACCGCTTTTTGCAAGGAATTGCCGTATATCAAATAACGAAACCAGTGCTGAATTATAGTGTATTATGGCCTGGCTGTTACCATAGTTTACAGACGCATCCTTGACTCCACTTATGTTTTGGAGATTTCTTTCCAGATTATCTGCGTCAGAGGAATCTGTAATTCCACTAATCTTCATTGTCAATCTTTCGTAAACCACGAAATAGCCAGAGGTTCTTACCGCATTCTCTATTTTGGGCAGATCGACGACGTTTGGATCAAACTCCAAGAGTGCTTTTTGCGACGCCAAGTTTACCTCGCATTTTTTAACACCGTCAAGCTTGGAAACATAATTCTGGATAGAGGTCACACAGCCAGCGCAATGCATGCCGCCAATTTTCAGTACGGTTTGCTTTGTTTCCATCATATCACAAATTGGGTTTACTGTATACTTAAAATCCGCACTTTACAATTGTAAAATCTATAAAAGCTAATCAGCCCACCATATGCTGTGCCATTCAAGCTAGACGATATTGATTATGCAATACTTGAATCCCTAAATGAAGACGGAAGAAAATCGTTTAGGCAAATTTCAAGGGAAATCAAAGTAAGCACGCCAACAGTAAAGACAAGATATGAGAGACTAGTGAATATCGGCTTGATAAAAGCGGTTTTGCCAATCATAGACTTTGGGAAACTCGAGAACAAGGCAGGTATAAAGATAGACATGATCCGCTCAAAGGCCATCAAAAATCACGATACAAAGATTAGAAAAGGTCTGCTTGTCAAGATGTCTTGCGATTACTGTGATGGACCAGTCCCTGAGAAGCCAAGTATTTTGAAATTTGCAAACTTTGAGAGATTTTTTTGCTGCACGTCGTGCAGAGGTTTGTATAAGGAAAAGTATCGTGGACGGATTGAAAAGTTATCAGGCAAATAGGTACGGATTGAATTCACATCAGACAGATAATGAGCAAATACTAGGATTATTTTCTCATAGCATCAATCTGACCTGTCACAATCCAGTCAAGTAACTCGTGTGCAGTTGGATTGAGTTCGGACTTGTTATGCATCAGATTACTTACCCAGATAAAATTAATTTGATTTAGCAACGGTTTGTTTTGTTCATCGCCGTTTCTGACTTTGATTCGCAGATCTTCTGGGATTGTATCCCACCATTCTGCAAAGGTCCTTGTCATCTTGCTTTTTTACTTACCAAGAAACGATAGGATTGGCATTGCATCCCATTGGTACAGGTAGTAGTCAAGTACGTCTGAGCAGATCTTGTCATAGTTGTCGTAAATCGAGTTTGCTTCATCGTCTGTAGCCTCAAATATTGCTATTCCCGTCTTGTTGTCGCTTAATGCACCAGACCACATTATTCGTCCTTGGGACTGCCAAGAATCGATCAAGTCACTTATTTGAGGTCGCACTTTTTCTATGTCCTGCTCGTTTGTAGATTCTTTTAGTGTACTTACAAGAATCCACGGCTTTCTTGAAATTAATTCTGTTTGACTCATGAGATACAGATTAAGACAGAGCAAATTAAGACTGGTGCTGATTGTAGTTTCTTGTTCTTTGCTTTTGTACTAGTCTGATGAAATTACACGTTGCAATGTTCAGCATTCTTAATAATTCCAAATGTGTTTGTTAACTTGATCTTGCAGCAACCGCCATCGCAGTTAAGATCAAAGAGAGTCGCCAGTACAAGAACGTACAGCTAATCATCCACCAAATCTGGAAAATTGCTATTGGCAGATTTTGATCATTGTACTGGTGACTACTCTTTCATTTAATGTGAAAAAATATTTTTGGAAGACTTCAGTCCTGGGTTGCACCGCATTCGGTGCAAAATTTAGCAGACATGGAAATTTTAGAGCCGCATTCCGAGCAAAATTTCGTGTCAGAGTCAGTAACTTTGTTTACATTTCCATACATGCTTGTGTTCCTGACAGCGCCTGTTGGCTCGTATTTGTCATCGTCGATTATGTTTACTGGTGCAAAGTCTTTTTCTTCAACATAAGCCATGATTCTTGGAATAGTATTGTCTTTGTCCTTTGGATCCGGGATGATATCTGCAAGCCAAAAGGAATATCTCATGAGCGTAAGTTCTGGCGTGGAAAAGGCAAGCGTGTGGGCAGACATATAGTCTTCTGCTGCGGCCTTTCCGTTGAAAACTTGCATGAGAATGCTGATCCGTATTAGATGTATATTGTTTACTAGAGCTTTGATGATAGTCGGTTCTTTTGTTGTTACACAATTCTAACGGAAAGCGTTCTCAGAAGACTTAGTTGCGGAGTAGTTTGGAGCCTTTGATTCTGGTAATTGCAATAACTACGCCTAGGATAGACGTCATTGCAATCAGGGCGCCAAATGGAAACTCTGGCACGATTTTTGCAACATCGTTCATTTTGAGAAGTATTGCGTCAACTTGTGCATCTACTTCGGATGCAGGTGCACCAGATTTAATCATGTCACGTAATTGTTCACGCATCATGTGTTCCATCTCATCTTTTAGCTCAGGGTTTTGCTGAGCAATGGGAGACTCTAAAAATTCAAAATTATCCAAGTATGCCTTTGTAGCAAGGCTTAGTGCCTCATCAGTATTTCCAGCGGCATACTCTTCCTTTGTCTCTTTCAATAGAGATCTTATGTTTTCAACATAGTCCAAAAGATCAGTGTCCTCGCTTTCAACGCCCATAATTACGTCAAGCTCGTGAATTATACCATCTGCCATAGTTGCAATTTCTTCGGGATCTGCCTTTGAGTCATATCCTACCCACAAATCACCATAGAATTCTTCAACTTCTTCTGCTTCATGCTCTGGTAATTCGGACTTGATTTCATCAAAGATTTGTTGGGAGCGCCAGACAAACGCAGAGCCATCTTGGAATTCTGCCATCATGCCTATCTCACCGTCGGTTATCGCTTCCTCATATTCTCCCTTGGAGGTCTCCAGTAATCCTTGCATTAGTTTCATCTTGAAAGTTGTATCCTGACTAAGCTCATCTCCAACTATTGCAGTTCTTGCAATTTCTACTACCTCTTTTGCGTCATCTATTGCTTTTTGGGCATCTTGGCGAGTTACATCCTTGCCAGTCTTTTTGCCAAGATCCAAAAGAATTGTTTTCACTTGGGTATCTAAATCTGGACTATTCTTTTGCAGTACTGGCTTCATGATATCATATAACTCAGCGATTGGATGAGTTGCGTGAACCAGTGCAAGCTCTGCATTGTTATCGTCAAGGTTTTGTTCGATTGCCCAAAAGTGGCCTAGTGTTTCCTCAAGCGAGCCTGCAAATGCAAGCTTTTCATCATATTCAGCATCAGCAAACGCAAATGACGTAGACGATACAACTGCGATTAATGCAAGAATAAAGAGAAATGATTTCAACAAAGTAGGTCAGTTTTATTGGTCGCTTTAAACTGATGTATGATTCCACGCCCTTAAAATGAAATTCTATAATGAGGTTTGTTTTATGAAAAATCTTTCCGTATTTTAATTTCCGTTGGATAAAACTCCAACAATCAGATTACTGACTCGCGGTCAGAACTATGTTTAACAGTCCCAAACTAGTTGACAACATAAGTTTATGCTCAGAATAGGTTGTATAATCTTGCAAGCGATACTTTGTCAACTGGATCAACGGTAACAATCTTTCCGTCTACTCTGACCTCGTATGTCTCTGGATTGATTTCAATTTTTGGCGTAAGATCATTGTAAATCATATCCTTCTTGCCGATATTTCTGCAATTTTTTACTGGAACCAATTTTTTATTTGTCTTGACTTTAGAAGAAAGTCCCAAATCAATGGCAATTTGCGACGTAAATGTCACAGATGTAGAGTGTCTTGCGCCGCCCATTGCACCAAACATCGGCCTATATGAGATTGGTTCGGTGGTCGGTATAGACGCATTAGGATCTCCCATCAGAGAGTATGCAATCATTCCTCCCTTGATTATCAATTTTGGTTTGATGCCAAAAAATTGCGGCGTCCATATCACAATGTCCGCAATTTTTCCAGGTTCAAGCGATCCCACATATTGCGATATCCCATGCGTGATTGCAGGGTTTATTGTGATTTTGGCAAGATATCGCTTCACCCTTAGGTTATCGTTTTCTCCGGATTCTTGTGCTAGCCTGCCTTTCATTTTTTTCATCTTGTCGGCAGTTTGCCAATTTCTTGTCGTCACCTCACCGACCCTACCCATTGCCTGGCTATCAGACGACATCATGCTCAGCACTCCAATGTCATGCAGAACATCCTCAGCTGCAATTGTCTCGCCGCGAATTCTTGATTCTGCAAAAGAGATGTCTTCCGGAACAAAGGGATTTAGATGATGACATACCATCATCATATCCAAGTGCTCTGATAACGTGTTTACTGTAAACGGTCTTGTCGGGTTTGTCGATGACGGAAGGATGTTTTTTTCGCCTGCAATCTTCATTATGTCTGGGGCATGCCCGCCTCCAGCGCCTTCGGTGTGGTACGTGTGAATGGTTCTGCCAGCTATTGCGTTTATTGTGTCGTCCACATATCCGCATTCGTTTAGCGTGTCAGTGTGAATTGCCACTTGGGTGTCAGTTTTGTCTGCAACCCTCAGGGCAGAGTCAATGGTGGCAGGAGTCGTTCCCCAATCCTCGTGTAGCTTTAAACCGCATGCGCCGCCCTCTATTTGCTCCATCAGTGCTGCCTCTTGGGAGTCATTTCCTTTGCCCAAAAAGCCAAAATTTAACGGAAGATCATCAACTGCTTCCATCATTTTTTGGATGTTCCAAGAGCCAGGAGTGCATGTTGTAGCGTTGGTACCATCTGCAGGACCGGTTCCTCCGCCAATCATGGTAGTAGTGCCACTACAAATTGCGTGTATGGCTTGTTGTGGCGAGATGAAATGAATGTGAGTATCGATAGCACCAGGAGTGCAGATGGTATGCTCTCCTGAGATTACTTCGGTGTTTGACGAGATAATCATGTCAATTCCATCCATGATGTTTGGATTTCCAGCATTACCTATTCCTACGATAACCCCATCTTTGATGCCAATGTCGCCCTTGATGATGCCCAAGATTGGGTCTAGAATGATTGCATTTGTAATCACAAGGTCAAGCGAGTCTTCTCTTTTCACACCGCTTGCTTGACCCAGTCCATCTCTGGCACTTTTGCCTCCTCCAAAGACTACCTCGTCGCCATACACGAGAAGATTTTTTTCAATCTCAATTATCAGATCAGTATCAGCAAGTCTCACCTTGTCACCAACGGTAGGACCAAAAAGATCAACGTACGTCTTTCGCGGAATTTTCAGTGTCATGATTTGAAACCTCTTTCCTTTGACTTGTTTAGAGCGCTCTCTCTTTTTTCATCCAGGTTCCCGTTGACTAGTCCGGAAAACCCAAAGACGATTCTTTTTCCCGCATACTCTACCAGATCCACCTCCCTAGAGTCACCTGGCTCAAACCTAACGGACGTACCTGCAGGGATGTTTAGGTGAAATCCGTAGGAATCTTTTCTGGAAAAAGACAGCGCCTTGTTTGCCTCAAAAAAATGAGTGTGAGATCCCACCTGGATTGGCCTGTCCCCGGTATTGGTTACTAGAATTTTTACGGTTTTTCTATTTTCGTTGGCTATGATGGGCTGGTCTGAAATGAAATATTCTCCTGGTATCATGGTTTACACTATCGGGTTATGCACTGTTACAAGCTTTGTTCCGTCCTCAAATGTGGCTTCAACTTGAATTGTATGAATAAGCTCAGGTACGCCAGGCAGGACATCGTCTTTTTTTAGCACCTTGTTGCCAGAGAGCATAAGTTCTGAAACGGTTTTTCCGTCACGCGCACCCTCAAGGATATGATCGGTGATCAGGGCAACTGCCTCTGGGTGATTTAGTTTCAGACCTCTTTCCTTTCGCCTCTGCGCTAACTGTGCCGCAACAAAAATACTGAGTTTATCAAGATCTTTAGGGGTAAACATCATCGCTATGGGTATGAAATCATTCTATTTATTACTTAAATCCGGAATACGAAAAGATAACTTTGAGCAGACAGTAGATTTGTCATGCTAAGCCCGACATCGATTATTGGGAATATTTTCGCTGAAAACGGATCACAGATTCTAAAGGGAAAAGCATTTGAAAAATTACAGATATCGCGTCACGATTTAGAGAAAAACAGAATTCGTAGGACGACTGACAAGGGCATTGACATTGCCATAATATTGGAACGCGGTACCAAGCTGCAACACGGGGATATTCTCAAACAGGATGAAAGTTTTGTGGTGATTGAGCAGGTTCCAGAAAAAGTCATCACTGTAAAAACAAAGGAAAAAGACGATGCCTTTGAGATATTGGTGCTATTGGGCCACATAATTGGAAATAGGCACAGGCCGATTTCACTAGAAGGTGAATCGGTGACGTTTCCCATACAGGCGGAATCTGAATTAGAGGTCTTTGAGAGGTTGTTCGCGCCAATAATAGAAAAAATTGAGATGAACGTCGAAGAAAAGATCTACAGGCCAGACGAGAGGATGAACGTTCATGAACATTGACGAGATGAATCAGGACTTGGGGATGATGCAGATATCAGATTCATTCTTTCCCACGGGACTGTACGCAAACTCAAACGGTCTTGAAAGCATTTTTCAAAATAATAAAAAGATCACACACCTTGAAGTTGCAGGTATTATCGAAACGCAGCTAAAACAACAGATCGGCCCGACAGATTTGGTAGTAATGACAAGTGCGTTGAAATTTGCAAGCGAGAGAGAAATTGACAAGATATCAGAAATAGACACGAAAATTAACTCGATGAAAAACATCAGGGAAGTTAGAGAGGCTTCCAGAAGGTCAGGAATTCAGCTTGCAAGATGCGTCAACGAGTTTGTCAATGACGTGACCCTTGAGAAATATCTGGAACTTCATAAAAAGGGAATAGTTGACGGGGCGTATCCAGTCAGCTTCGGCCTGTGTGCAAACGCGTTGAAAATCAATCCTCAAAAGGCAAGTTTGATGTTTCTGTATGGCTTTGTGGTAAGCGTAGTTGGCGCAGCGTCAAGAATGGGAATAACTCAACATTATCAGGCTCAAAAAATAATTCATGAGTTAAAGCCGCTAATCGGCCAGATTGCAAGTGAGAACTTGGATAAATCCGCAAAGGACATTTGGCAATTTGCGCCTCACTTGGAGATTTTACAAATGCATCATGAGAGGATGGATTCTAAAATGTTTATTACGTAAACAAAGGGAATTTGGCAGATGACTGACAGAATACCAAGACTTGGGATTGGGGGGCCCGTAGGCTCTGGCAAGAGCATGCTAATCGAAAAAATTGTCCCGGTACTCGCATCCAGAGGATACAGCATTAGCATAATTTCAAACGATGTAATCTCAAAAGAAGATGCAGACAGGATGAGAAAAAATTTGGCAACTGAGCGTGGCCTGTTGCCAGAGAATCTTGTCATTGGCATTGCGACCGGAGGATGCCCGCATACTGCAATTAGAGAAGATCCGTCAATTAACATATCAGTGATAGAAGAGATTGAAGAAGAGCATCCCGAGCTAGACCTAATCATAATAGAAAGCGGTGGAGACAACATCACGACCACCTTTAGCCCAAGCCTCGCGGACTATTTCATATACATAATCGATGTTGCTGGCGGAGACAAATATCCGAGAAAGGGCGGCCTTGGGATAGAAAGCTGCGACCTTCTTGTGATAAACAAAATTGATCTTGCACCTAATGTTGGCGCAGATCTTAATGTGATGGAGCAGGACGCATTACGAATTCGCAAAGACAAGCCGTATGCATTTGTCAACTGCAAAAACAATGTTGGAATAGACACAGTATCAGAACACATAATCAGAGATCTCCTTTTTGACAGCACGCCGAAGATAACGCTATCAGATAGGCGGAGGCAGTAGATATATTGAATTTTTCAAATACGGAAGAGATATCGACTGAAATGCTCCAGCATAATGAAGAGATAGAGCAGCTTGGGGCAGGCAAATCTGGAAAAAACGGTAAACTGAAAATAATTCTTGGCACAGACTCTTCTGGAAGAACAAGAATTAAGGAAAAAGAATCCACATTTCCACTCAGCGTTCAAAAGGAGATTTACTATGACCAGTTTCAGCCAAACATGACCCATGTCTATATGGTATCTAGCTCTGGCGGAATTTTACAGGGAGACAAGTACGAAATCGACATAGTTTTAGAAAAAGACGCACTAGCCCACATAACAACACAGGGAGCCACAAGAGTCTATGGCATGAATTCAAGCAATGCGATTCAAGTGATAAATGTCTCACTTGACGAAGGCGCCTATCTGGAATTTATCCCAGATCAGATAATCCCCTACAAGGATTCCAGATTCTACCAAGAGATCAACTTCAAAGTGCACGATAATGCCACAATGATTTATTCTGAAATCATAAGCCCTGGAAGGACGGGCATGGGGGAAACCTTTGCTTATGACATATGCTATCTCAGGTCAATTGGAAAAAATCACAAAGACGAGTTGAGGTTTACAGATTATACAAAAATTGAGCCAAAAAAGATGAATTTGCAGGGTTTTGGGTTGTTAGAACAAAAACAGATTACGGCGACCATGTATGTCCTGACAAAAACAAAAGATGTCGAGGCAATAATTAGAACTTTAGAAAATGAAATCAAGGATTCTTCAGAAATTGACATAGGATGGTCCACCATGACAAAAGAAAATGGAATACTGCTACGAATTATCGGAAATACGACAAGGGATGTTATTCGGCTGGTTTACGACATAACAAAAATAGTGAGAAGAACAATACTTGATTCAGACTTTCACGAAATACGAAAAACTTGAGTAAAATACTATATTCGTAAACTTAGGTTTTGGTTCCGCACTTGGTGCAGAATTTTGCGCCAGCCCTAAGATCCGCACCGCAAGACCTGCATCCGGTTTGTGAAGAACGCGGCATCATAGAGGGATCTGGTGAAGGTAGTGTACCTGGTGAAGAAAATGCCTCACCTGCCGAAACAATTGACGGTGGCCTTCCGGGTGTCTGAGCAGGCATAACTGGCACTCGCCCCATACCCGGCATCATTCCGCCTCCCATGCCAGGCATCAGTCCTGGAGATTGGGTTGTGCCGAGGTTTCCTGCTCCAACTTTGTCTATTGCCTTTTTCATCTCAAATAGTACTTTTACTGCCAGAAATTCTAGCGCAGAATATGCAACGATGTAATCGCCCATCTTTTCAAAAAATTCCTTGTCAGATAGTTTTCCATGCTTGTACATTGTATTTGCGTCTAAAAACGACTCGTAGTATCCTTGCGAATCCTTGAACAAATTATCTAATTTTTCTGCTAAAAGGTTTAGTGTATCTACTTCACCAAGCGACATGTCACAAATTCGTAAGACGCTTATTAATTACTTTTTGATAAAAAGAAAATTTAGGTTTTAGAGAGTGCTCTGTCAATCATGCCCTTGTAGGATTCCTTTGATGCTGCACCGACCTGCTGAGCCACGATTTGGCCCTTGTGCATAAGCATTAGAGTTGGAATGCTAAAGATGTTGTATTTTGCGGCCAGTTCATTTGCCTCATCGACGTTTACTTTGACAAAGTTTACTTTGCCTTCGTAATCTTTGGCAAGCTCTTCTACTACAGGACCTACCATTCTGCATGGACCGCACCATTCTGCCCAAAAGTCTACGAATACCGGGTTTGCGGAATCGACGACTTGGGTTTGCCAGTCCTTTGCGTTTGTTATGTGTGCTAAAGCCATCTTTATCAAAATCGTTCTAGTCAAACGTATCTAAATATGTTAAGGAAGAGTTCTTGGCAAATCAACATATACTTAAATGTCCTCTGGCTATTTTTCAAAATATGAGCTCAGAGCTGCGTTTGAAAAAGCTTAGAGGTTCTGGCGGATTTGTCATGGCCCAAGTATCAGACGATCAGCAAAGAAAGGGAAACCTAGGCGGACCTGACCTATTTTTGGCTCCAATTGGAAGACTAGATCAGGAAAAAATTTCAAAATATTACTGTAATACATGTGAGAAGGACTACGAGGGAAGTCCAAAAATCGAATACGAGAATCCAAACGAGGAAGTTGCGCAAAATCTGATTCTACTAGAGAGAGGACAGTACATGTGTACCACTTGCGGCTCTACCATAGCAGAGTACAGGGAATTCCAAAAGCAAAATCAACAGGCAGACGTTGGCCTTGCAAAACCAATTTCTCCATCACCCAGCCAGCCAACCATTTCTGAATCAATCATTCAATCATCTGCACAACCAGAGGCCCAAACATTTTCCTCACCATCGGATCCACAGAACGCGTTTAGCTCAATTGTCGGAATGCCAGTTTACGACTCGGATGCAAAAAGAGTTGGAATCGCAAAACAGGTAGGAGTAAACTCAGCACATCAGGTAGTCCTGATCGTGGCAAAAAATAACGGCTCTGATGAGACAATAGAGTGGGGCAAGATCAAAAAGATTGGCGAGATAATCCTGTTAGGCGATGGGACACAGTCAGGAGCATCGTCAGCTTTGAGATGTGCGGGATGTAATTTTGAGAACAAGGCAGGCTCCAAATTTTGTGAAAGTTGCGGAAGCAAGCTGTAACATGGCTTCAAGCTCCACTACAAAGACAATTGTAAAGGACATCATCATAGTTGCAGTAGGAGTTGCCGCAATCTGGTTTGGACTACAGCTAGCGTTTGGAACCCAGAACCCATTTTATGTGGTGTCTAGCGGAAGTATGATTCCAGTTTTACAGGTATACGATGTACTAGTTGTTCAAGGTCATGTACCATTTTCAGACATCCAAGTAGGCGACATCATTGTGTTTAACAGACCGAGTGGACACGACAGAGTAATTGTCCACAGGGTAGCAGAATTTTTGGATGATAATCCGAAGACAATTAGAACTAAGGGCGACGCAAATCCAAGTTCTATTCCAGGAACTGATTATCCACTAACAGAAGAAGAATACATTGGCAAAGTAGTCTATGTCGTGCCTCAGATAGGATACATCACGAGGGTCCTAACGCCTCCGATCAACTACATCATAATTGCGGTAATAATCGGCATAATGGTAGTAAAACAGTATTACGGAAAGGGCAAAAAAGAATCACCCGTATTTGACACTGCGCAGGCAGAATCTGTCACAGGTGAAGAATTTACAAAATCGCCTGATACAGAATACAGCGGTTCTGTCTCTGATTTGCCAAAAGACGAGTCTACAAGATCTCCAGATACAGAGCGCACCGACTCCACACCAGATTCAAACACAGACGATAAGGATCGAAACAACAAGTAAAACCCAAGGCTCAGACTTTCAAAGTACAATCATAAAACATTAAAGCATACAGGAGACCCTTTAACAGTCTCAATTATGACCACGGCAAAAAAAGCAATATCGCTTCACAGAAAACTGAAAGGCAAAATAACAATTGAAGGTAAGATTCGCAACCTCAAGCAGGGAGACATTAAGCTGATTTACACGCCAGGTGTCGCTTTTGTTTGCGAGGCAATTTACAAAAAGCCCTCTGAGAGGTACAACCTTACTTCAAAGGGCAATAACGTTGCAATAGTAACTGACGGAACGAGAATTCTCGGCTTGGGGAACATCGGGCCATATGCAGCGCTCCCAGTCATGGAGGGAAAGGCTGTACTGTACAAAAAATTTGGCAATGTGAACGCATTTCCCATTTGCCTCAACACAACAGACAAAGACCAAATCACAAGTACGATTAAAGCAATCGAGCCTGCCTTTGGCGCAATAAATCTTGAAGACATCGAGTCTCCAAAGGTGCTAGAGATTTCTGCCGAGCTTGAAAAAGCACTTTCGATTCCGGTATTTCATGACGATAGGCACGGAACTGCAGTTGTGGCACTGGCCGCCCTGTTTAACTCACTCAAGCTTGTCAAAAAACCGCTATCGTCTAAGATTGTACTGGCGGGGGCAGGCTCAGCAGGTTATGGAATCTGCAAGCTTTTACGATTTGCAGGATGCCGCAACTTGATTGTGGTAGATTCGGACGGCGCAATCTACAAAGGACGAATGAGAAACATGAACAAATACAAAAACGAAATTGCCAAAATTACAAATCCAAAAAGACAGAAGGGCACATTAGAAAACGTTATAAAAAATGCAGACGTCTTCATCGGAGTTTCCGGAATCAGGGGACTTCTTTTGCCAAAAATGATACACAGTATGAATAAGGATCCAATAATTTTTGCACTTACAAATCCGGATCCGGAGATAGACCCAGAGACTGCAAAAAAATCAGGGGCAAGAATAATTGCCACTGGCAGCTACATGTATGAGAACAAAATCAACAATGCGCTCGTGTTTCCATATCTGATGAGGGTTATCCTGGACAAGAGGATAAGAAAGATCAGTCTTGGTTTGCTACATGCTGCCGCAAAGGCAGTGGCAGATACTGTTCCAAGCGCACAACTTGCTTACAATCACATAATGCCTGAGATTGGCAACAGGCAAATACAGAATAACATCAGCAGAGCACTAAAAAAATTCAAATGATTCGACTCTAGAAATGTTATAAAATCTTTAATGCACTAAACAGGATTTATTTTTGTGGAATTTTGAATACTCTCTTAAAGTAATCAGAGTTCTCTGGAGTTTCGTCTGCATTTTCTTTGACATTTGCAAGGTTCTTTGCAAGTTTTTTCTTGTATCCAAGCTGCATTTGTCGCGCAATCTGAATTCTTTGGGCTTGAGGAGATCCAGCACCGTGCATTGATTCTGTCAGATATCCCACTGCATTTCGCCCAAGCGTCATGTTTTCAATTAATCGCAATACTCGCATTCTGTTTTCAACATCTACTCCTTTTCTTCCAGCAAGATACTTTTTGAGCAGCGGTCCTGCAACTGGATGCTTGAAGTCTTGCTCGGATGGCATCGTGACAACTAGTCCGCCAGCTATATCCTGCGCAAGTCTAGAAATTTCGTACGGGAATCTAGTCACGTTATGTTTGCACACGTTTGCAAGCATGTCGTCGTTTAGCCACACGCCTGACTTCATTTCCTGTGCTTGATATGAGGAGGCGATGCCTGCAGCATAGATAGATTCGTTCAGGTGTGTCATCTCGACAAGCTTGTCTCTAATATGAGAAACGTCTGGTATTCCGTTGTAGTCTGAAACTGCTGCTGATGCGCCAATCAGTACATCGCCAAGTCCCGTCTTGCAGACATAGCTTCTTCTGTGATAGCATGTGAATCGCTCAACTAGCATTGCTGCAAATTCATACTCGCCATCCATGAAGATCTTGTCATTTGGAATGAAAACGTCGTCTAGGATCATCAAGGCCTCTTGCCCTGCAAATTTTGAGTTTCCTGCATCTATGTCTCCCTCTTCCATGCTTCTAGTGTCACACGATTGGCGTCCGTAGATGTATGTGATTCCAGGTGCATCTGCTGGGATTGCTCCAACTATAGCATAGTCCTTGTCCTTTTCGGTTAGTCTCATAGTAGGCATTACAATTATCCAGTGCGAATTGATGCAGCCTGTCTGGTGCGCTTTTGCCCCCTTGACATACACGCCATCTTTGGTTCTTTTTGTTATCCTAAGAAACAGATCGGGATCTGCCTGTTCGTGTGGTGCCTTGCCTCTGTCTCCTTTGACATCGGTCATGGCTCCACCTATGACAAAATTTTCTTCCTGCATTTGTTTGATAAATTCGAGTAATCTTTTGTGATAACCTGTGTGATGTTTTTCATCTATTTCAAATGTGGTTGAGTGAAGTGAGTTTAGTGCATCCATTCCCACACACCTCTGGAAGCATGTTCCTGTAAGCTGTCCTAGCTTTCTTTGCATCTTGTTTTGCAAAACCAAGTCCTGTGCAGATTCTGCAATATGCAGGAATCTGTTTACGTGTTTTCCTGAGATCCTTGACATTGGTGATGCCAGTTCTTCCTCCCTTGCTGCCAGATCATATGTTTCTGCAACTGCATTAATTGAAGGACGAATCATTGGATGATCCACTGGATCTTTTACTAATTCTCCAAAAAGATAGACTGTGAGTTTTCTGCCCCTTAAGCTTTGGATGTATTCCTGCCCAGTTCTAATTGGCATGTTCATCATTGCCCGAACTGTTATAAATATTCAATATCGATCAGCCAGATCACGGACAAAACGGGCTAATTTGACGAATCGATATTAGGATAAACTAATTTTTAGATTTGTACCTAAAGCAGTTTACGGTGTGATCATTTGTCATTCCAACTGCCTGCATGAACGCATAACAGATTGTCGAGCCGACAAAGTTGAATCCTCTTTTCTTTAGATCTTTGCTGATTTTATCGGAAAGGTCAGTGGACGGGGGAATGTTACTCAGTGTTTTGTAGTTGTTTTTAATCGGCTTGTTGTTGACAAAACTCCAGATGTATGCATCAAATGAGCCAAATTCTCGTTGAATTGCAAGAAATTGTCTTGCATTGTTTATCGTAGACTGAATTTTCAGTTTGTTTCTGATAATTCCTTCGTCTTTGAGTAACCGATTTACGTCTTTTTGCGTGTATTTTGAAACTTTGAGCGGATCAAAATTGGAAAACGCCTCGCGATACGTTTGCCTTCTCTTTAGTATGGTAGACCACGACAGTCCTGCCTGGGCGCCCTCAAGGATTAGCATCTCAAAGAGTTTTTGATCATCGTGTACTGGAATGCCCCATTCGTTGTCATGGTACAGAATCATCAGATCGTCTTTTGCCCATTCGCATCTTTGTGTCATTTTCTAAAAATTACATTATTGTTAATTTATAGAATTAGATTGCTTTAGTAAATTTCGTTCTATATATCACAGATACAATTGCTGCACCAACAAATGTAGCAGACCAATAAAGCCACAAATCACTCAAAACTCCAGACAGGACTGCGGGGGCAAGTGCACGTATAGGATTCATGGATGCACCTGAAATAAAAGAAAAAAAGAGAATGTCAAGACCAACAATGCCGCCAATTGCAAGACCAGAGCCGCCGTACAATCCCTTTGTGTGAACCACGGCCAAGATTACTGCCAATAACAAGACAGTGGCAATAACCTCAACAACAAAAATTATCGGTAACGGATAAAAGTAATTTGGAGCATTTGCACCTAGATTTGCATCGGTTCCAATTACAAACTTTACAAACAGGCTTGCGAGAAATGCGCCGATAAACTCAGCTGAAAGATAGACGAACAATTGGTTTTTCGGCATGTGTCTTGTGATCAGAAATGTGACTGTCACTGCAGGGTTAAAGTGGGCCATTGAGATTTTTCCAAACGCGTAAACCATCAAAGACACTGCCACAAACGGGGCAAATGCTTCAAACCAGAGCCCAATTTTTCCCCCATGTTGCGCATTGATTACGACTGAGCCTGTTGCAAGCACAACTACTACAAAGGTTCCAATAAGTTCAGCAAAAAACCTCTTTTGATTTGAAGAGAGATTCATTCTAGGGCTTTGCAAAGATCCAGTGTCCTTTTTTCAATCAGATCGCGAATTTTTCGCACTTCGTCAACAGGTTTTCCTTTTGGATCCGGGATTTCCCAGTCCAAAATATTTCGAACAAATAATGCAGGGCAGGACTCTTTGTCCATGCATCCCATGTTTATTGTTCGAAACGACTGCTGAATCATAGAATCTGAAATTATCTTTGGCTGTTGATTAGAAATGTCAATCCCGATTTCCTCCATTACTGCAATAGCAAGCGGGTTTATCGTGTCAATTGGCTTTGTTCCTGCACTTTGTGGTTCATATCCGGCAGGTGCATATTTTCGAAAAAAGCCTTCTGCCATCTGGCTTCGGCCGGCATTTTCTACGCACACAAACAGTATTTTTTTGGATGCAGGCATAAAAAACTTATATAAATCTCAGTTTATATGAATTACGGTTAATATGAAAGGCACAATACTTCTCAAATGCATTTGTGAAGAGACAAGGTTCAGTATTTTGGAAATATTGCAGAAAAACGACGAGATGTCGGTAAACGATCTTGTGGCAAAGATAAAAAAAGACCAGCCTCTCGTATCGCACCACCTACGTGCCCTCAAAGAATGCGGAATTGTCAAGACAAGAGAAAACGGCAAGATGACAATGTATTCCATTGCAAACAAAGACATCTCGAAGCTCATAAGCGATATCGTCAAGACATCAGAAAAAATGGCAACCATGTGTTGCGAAATGCCAGGCTGCTGTTAATTTTCTAATCTTTCAAATGTTTTGAAGCCTTTTTTGCCTTCTGAAATACCTTGAATCCAGATTTTGACGCTTTTATTGTCTTTACCAGATTCACGGAAATCTTTGCAATTTTAAATCCAGCCAGAAACGGAATTAGTGCAAGCATCACGATGTCGTGCCAGTGCTTTTTCAAGAACAACTTCCAGTTGTCTATTTCTCTATACTTGAAATAAAGATCAACTATGAGCAGGCCAAATATTGCCCAGAGCAGAACTTCAAAATAAATTTCATATTCGTGCGGAATATCAAAGAGGGGCTCTGCCAGAAAAAGAGATTGCGGGTGAAACGACAAAAACCCAACAAAATACACTATCACCATGCCAAGCAGCAAAAAATCAAGCGCTTTCCCAAGTATGGTTTTTTGTGCCATTTTCTTTTCAGTAGTTTAAAAAAAATTAAAGCATTCCTATGCCGTAGCTAGGAATGCCCCGATTCCTGCGCCCACACCGATGCCAAGAACAAAGAAAAGAGCATCCCAGGCAAGGATTCTTTTGAATGGTGCACGAACCTCGTAGTTCCAATGAGTTGACTTTTGAGTTTGTTCCATACTTCATATTATTCTGGGATGTTCATAGGGTGTAGTAAGCTGGCATTATGATTAATCAGCTAAGTTGTTGAATCTAGCTAATATCGGCTGGTTTCCAACCAATAATGAAGAAAAATGCGAATTGACTTATGCAGAAAATGCGGCTACGATATGAAAGAATACGAGCAGGCAGAGTCGTGCAAGAGCTGCGGCAGGGATTTTGAGCAGTTTGTCTGTCTCAAATGCAGTTTTGTCACAGAGCCGCGATATCACATGCACCAAGTAGAGCTAGAGGCCATTGCCTTAAGATCATAGGTAAGAAATGATTCAAAAAATTATCCAGTACACGCAGGCAAATAAAGCAAATCTCCCAAGGCACAAACTTGGATTTTATGGATTTGTTATTTTTGCATCAGCAGTAGCTGTAATTATTTCAGTATTCTAAAGTCCGATTCTGATATCAAGTATCTTGCAGCCTTTCCCTTGTTCCATCACAAGCACTGGGTTCATGTCAAGCTCTTTTATTTCCTTAAAGTCAGTCACCAGTGCAGAAAGTTTCTGAATCAGTTCTGAGAGTTTTTTCAGATCAGATGGCTTCTCCCCTCTTACCCCCTCAAGTAACTTCTTTGTCTTGATCGAGTTTATCATGTCGTCTGCCTCCTTGTTTGTTACAGGTGCCAGTCGGAACGTGACATCTTTTAGTACCTCGACATAGATACCCCCCATTCCAAGCATTATGACAGGGCCAAATCCAGGCTCTAGCTTTGATCCTATTATCAGTTCTTTCCCGCCCTTTACCATCTCTTGGACCAGGATTCCTTTGATGGTGGCCTTTTGGTTGTATTTTTTGGCGTTTTTGATTATGGTGTTAAACGCATCACATACGTCTTTTTCATTTGACATTCCTACCTTAACTCCGCCCGCATCTGATTTGTGAATTATCTGTGGGGATGCAATCTTCATTACGACTGGAAATCCGATTTTCTTTGCAGCCTTAACCGCATCATCCTCGGTCTTTGCAAGTATGCTTTGAGGCAGCGGGAATCCATATGCACGCAAGACCTCTTGGCCTTCCTCTTCTAGCAGATTGGTTCTTCCTTGTTTTTTGACTGCATCAAAAACCTTCTTTACCTTTGCCTTGTCTGCCTTGAATTTGGTAACTGTTCCTTCCGAGGATTGCTGCCAGGCAGTAAATTTCAACATTGCACGCAGTGCGCGAATCGCCCCTTCTGCATAGTTGTAGTATGGTACATCACCTGCTGCCAAGATTTCCCTGTTCTTGACTCCCTCGTCAAGGCCCATCAGGCTGGCAAGCATTGTTTTCTTGTATTTTTTTGACATCTTTACAATGACTTCGGCAAGCTTGTCGTAATCCAGTGTGGCAGACGGAGTGCACATGGCAATGACAGAGCCGACGTTTTTGTGCCCCAGTACGTTTTCCAGTACGTTGTTGAATCGGTTGTAGTCGGCATCGCCAACTATATCGACTGGGTTTCTTGAGCTTCCCCATGGAGGAATTACGGCATTTATTTTTGGTCTGATGTCCTCAATACTTGCCATCTTGATTCCCATCTTGGAGCAAGCGTCAGTTGAAATGATTGCAGGGCCTCCCGCGTTTGATACTATGACAAGATCTCCTTTTGACGGGAGCGGTTGTTTTGAAAAGGCAGTAGCATAGTCAAATAGTTCCTCCATGGTATCCACCCGGATCGCGCCGGCCTGGTGCAGTACTGCATCATAAATTTCGTCAGAGCCCATCAGTGCGCCGGTGTGAGACATTGCGGCCTTTGCGCCCTCAGGACTTCGTCCCGACTTTAGCACTAGTACCGGTTTTTTGAGTTTCTTTGTGATATGCTTGCAAACCTTAAGGAATTCTTGGCCGTCTCCCATGTCTTCCAAGTACATTACAATCACTTTGGTCTGCTCGTGTTCGGCAAGTATTTTGAGTACGTCAACTTCGCTCATCTCTGCCTTGTTTCCAAGACTAATTACTGCCGAAAATCCAATGCCCTGCGCGCTTGCATCTTCTACTAAAGCTGCACAGATTGCCCCACTTTGCGATATCAATGCAATTTGCCCTGACTTTGGAGTCACTTTGAGAAACGTAGAGTTCATCATTGTCTTTGGATCAAGGTTCATCACACCAAGGCAGTTTGGCCCAATTAGCTTTATGCCGTATTTTTTGACAATGTCTTTTAGTTTTTGCTCAAGTTTGCGTCCTTCCTCATTTACTTCTTTGAACCCGGCAGTGATTACGATTACCCCTTTGATCTTTTTCTTGCCGCACTCTTCTAGCACTGCTGGAACAATGTCGTTTTTTGTTACTACTACGGCAAGGTCGATTGGTTCCTTTACGTCAAGTACGGTTTTGAATGCAGGCTTGTCAAATACATTGTCACGAGTAGGGCTGATTGGAAAAATTTTCCCCTTGTAGCCCTTCATGATGTTTGATGTGATTGCGCGTCCTACGCTTCCTTCCTTGTCAGATGCGCCGATTATTGCAATAGATTTTGGTGAAAGAAAAACTGACTCTCCCATATCAGATTTGGCGCATTATTTTCCGTAATAAAGCTATTCAAAGAGAGTTTTGATCGCTAACTTCCAAGCATTTTTCCTGCCAAGTTTTGTGCACGCGGGATCCACACTATTTTCAGATTCGATATGGTTCTCATTAGAGTCCAGGATTCTCTTGCAAGTTCGCGCAGTGGCTCGCTGTTTATTGCAAACTCGTGATTCAGCTGAGACACGGTGTTTTTTGAGTCAGAGTATATTGTGATCTCCTCATTTGATTGGGAGAATTTTTTCAAAACAGAGAGGATTCCAAGGTATTCAGCCTGGTTGTTTGTGATTCCTTGCTTTTTTTCATAAAATGACTCGCCTGTCTCCTTTACAAAGTACCCATACCCAGAATTTTCCCCGCCAGAGCCGTCAACGTAAATGCTAAGCGCCATCTTTGTACAACTTTGTAAGCTTGACCCCTAGATTAACAATAGCTAAATAGATAATTGCGGATATCACGTGAGTGATTAATGAAGCTGCATACGGTTCATAGTTAATTGTAAGAAGATAGTATTGCAGGTACCAACGTACAGCCATGTATACTATTTCTCCCACTCCAATTGACGTGACTATCTTTATGAGATCTTTTTTCAGACGCTTCGAATCAACTGTGCCAGCCTCGGTTCGGTATTTTTTTCTGTTATCAGTATAGAACAGCGCTCCAAACGCGGAATAAAAAACAATTAGATCTACCAACAAAGTATAACTGCTGTTTAGATAATCCTCCTGATCAGCTAAAAGTTGAGCGGCAATTGCAGAAAACGCTACGGCGATAACTATTGCCAAGAATAAATTTTTGTTTAGCTTTATGTAATCCCGGTAGCTCTGCCTCATGAATTTTTCAAAATATTACAACAGATAAACCTAGTCCATTGTAATTTTCAAAAAGATTAGAATTCCGGCAAGCTCCGCTATATGCACCCCAAGCAGGTATGGGAATATCTCGTGTGAGAACAATTCGTGCATTGAAAAATACGTGTACGCCCCTATGATGTTGTGTAAGAACAGCATGACAGAGAACACAATCATGCCCAGCGGCATCTGTGCTCTTGTTCTGACATACATTTTGCCAAACAGATACATCAGGATGCCAAGTACTATCATGTTAACAATTGACACGCCTGACAAAACTGCGAAGACTGGCTCCATTTAGAAAAGACCTCTTCTCATAGCTTATTTACTTTTTTCCAGTTTGTAAGCGATCTTGCTTAATTGTCACAACCCTCAAGAGATCGCCTATACGTTTTTGATGCTTTCAGTTAGACCTTAGAACATAATCTGAAATTTTGATAGGAGTGTTCAAAACGACAGTCTTCATTTGCGCATCATCAAGTGTGACCTCAAAAGACATTGTTCTCAAGGTTTCAGGAACGCCAATCATCACCTGTTCTGGGCTAAGGAGATTTGATATACTCTTTTGAATTTGCTCGATTTTTTTACCATCACGAATCTCAGAGACGATAAACAAAGAGTACAGAGTGATAACTTCGTTGATATTGATTTTGAGATTTCTGTCAAGCCTATCTTTTATCATGGTTACAGAGTTTGCAAAAATTTCCTCGTCTGCTTTGCTAGAATACTGATATGTTCGTGTAAAAGGAGAAACGTCTGGCTCCCCCTTTACTGTCAGGTTGATGTTAATCAATCGCGCTTTGGAATTTGTGCACGCGGACCTTTACTAAAGTGATATGTGTTTCCAGTTCCCCGGTAGTTGTGCGGTCGTACAGGATCACCATCTTGCAGACCCCGCTTTGTAAGTGACAGGCCAGCTAATAGCTCTATGATGAGTCTCTGTCCAAGTCCAGAGGTGATACCCCCGTTGTACGAACTGCTATCACTTACATCATAAGCTGGAGCTACCTCCACAAGATCCATTGCAAATCTATTAGGATCAAACGATTTTGACAGTAATCTTACCATCCTCATTCCCTCTCTTGATGTAAGACCGTTTGGTTCCGGTTCTCCGGTGCCAGGTGCATAAGATGGATCGAAAGAGTCGATATCCCAGCTAAGATATACTGCGTCTGTTCCATCGTTAGCTCTATCTGCTATTTCCTTGGCAATCATGTCGATTCCCAGTTCTTCGACATCTAGCATCGTAAACCATTGGAAATCCTGATCTGCCATCCATTTGTACAAATCGCGTCCCGGCCAGTATCCTCTTGGCCCCACCAAAGTGTAGTTTTTCCCCTTCAAACAGCCCATCTCCATTATTCTTCTAATGTGTGCCCCATGATCGTACTTGTAACCAGTAAGACCCTGTGGTGCGCAATCTGCGTGGGTGTCAAAGTGAATCATGCCAATATTCTTGTACTTTTTGGCAAATGCGCGAACGTTTGCAAATGTAATAGAATGGTCCCCGCCCAACATGACAGGAATTCCTTGTGCATCAAGAACTTCCTTGACTTTTGCAGTCATTCTTTTGTGAGACTCGATTACGTCACCTGGTGAAACCTGTACGTCACCATAATCAACAGTTCTAAAAGTTCCAAACGGATCTGCACCAGTTTCAATATTAAATCGCTCATAGGGTGGTGATGGAATCGTAGATGCTGCACGAATTGCGCGTGGGCCATAGCGTGCTCCAGGTCGAATTGTAGTTCCAAAATCAAAAGGCTCGCCAATGATAGCGACATCGGGTTTTGCGTTAATTAGTTCCTGATGGGATCTTATCCAAGGCAAATGCAAGAACGTGTTGATGCCAACAAACGGCGCAACATCAGCACCATTGTAATCATCACCGTAGAACTCCATTCCCATTTTGTATCAATTCTGATATCATAATTGAATAATTAAACATTCCAAGTAAACTACGTATTTTATTTATCAATTTGATAAAATTGAGATTGAAACATACAGAGAAATCATAAACAAGTATGTGTAATTTACTTGTGATTTCATTTTATTCATCTCAAAAAAATCTTCTAATCAAATTATAATTTCAATACTGAAATCAATTTTTCTAAAAATAATTTTACAAAATTTTTATACCTGTTAAGCACACTACAAAGACATGACTAAGGTCAGCTCAAAAGAAGATATCGAAAGAGAATCTAAAAGAGTAATTTCTGCCCTCTATGGAAATGTGAGTGATTTTCGCGTCAACGAGACATTCCAGATTCCTGAAAAAGGACCAAGAGAAGCATGGGATGTTCAGGTTAATTTCATGCTAAATTCTCTAAAATACACAGTGGATCTTGAGATACAGGAAAAAGACGGCCAAGTAACTAATGCAAGATTACTAGATACAAAGACTCCGCTTTAATTTTTTTTGGTATTTTTAAAATCCAAATTACTAGAAAAATTGGTAAGTGTCAGGATCTCCTTTGCGGCCTTGATTTTGTCAAATAATTCATTTAGGCACGCGTCGGCGAATTTTTCAAACGTAGGTATTGGGTATTTCAGTTTGCTATTAGCTTTAAATTTTGCATATTCTTCTTGAAGCCACCCAAAATCAGATTCCTTTAACTTGATTACGTGATTTTGAGTGTCAAGTTTTGATTCAAACAAATTTGCCAGAAAATAACTTGTAAATGTAGTAAAACATTTGACATGGTATTTTTGTTCGTATTTTTCTTTTAGTTCTTTATAATTCTCTTTGAGCCAATCATCTACGTCTAATCTGATAGTAATGGAGCTGTAACGCCCAGACGAATCTAATTTGACATTATGAAAGTTTACGCTGTAATATCCACGTTTAACCTCATTCATCATAATAATTAGCGTGCTAGGAAGAAACATTCCAGGATAATACGTATTGGTGATGTTCTGCAGTCTTGTAAGAAGATCGGGCTTTAATCCGATGGTAGAGTAACCTTTGCCTGGCACACGACATACTTGGAATAGAAGTTTATATAATTTTCATACTGAAAAATCAGATAAAATTACTTTGCGTAAATTTTCACCATTCTAAAAAATAATTAAAACTATACAAAAAGTAATTGACAATTTCTGCAGAGTTTGATTATCCAGTAATTCTGAGATACGAGTCACTGCAAAGCCAGCTTGTTTTAGGCGTATTATTCGGTTTTAAGGCAGATTACAAGCACAAAATTGGATACAAGTGTTCTTTCAATAGTTAAAATTTAGACAGATTATTTCTTTTTCAAATCTCGTATTATAAGAAGAACTATCCACATGGACGCAATTACAATTGTTCCCACTCCAAGTCCCACAGTAAACGGCTCTTGAGGTTTGAATTGAGTTAGACCGACGCCCAATAAGATCAGTATTACTGCAATCATGTTTTGCTTGCTTACCAACGAAGAGATGAATATTGCCAAACTAATAAAACTTACAATACGACTGCGAAGCATATCGACGAATTACGGAAAATTACCAGTCTAGATACCAATGAACAAAAAATAAATCTTCAATAAGTCAGACATAACTAGTAATTCATGCATGTTCGATTTTCAAAAAATTCAGACGATCTAATCAGTAAAGGAATTTCTTTTTCTAAAAAAAATAATTTTGAGAGGGCACTATCATGCTTTGACAAAGTCCTAGAGACGGAATCAAACAATTCTAATGCATTATACAACAAGGGGCTTGCGTTAGGCAAGCTTGGGAGAAATGAGGAAGCCATATCATGTATCGATAGATCAATAGATGTAAACTACAATAATTCATTAGATTTGTATGATGAGGGTAATGAGCTTAAGAAACGCGGCAGGTATGATGAAGCACTTTCTTTCTACACCAAGGCTTTGGAAAACAATCCGGGTAATGTTCGCGCTTTAATTGCGAAAGGTTTTGTGCTTGACTTGCTTGGAGTGCCACCGAATAACGTCATACCTTTTTTTGACAAGGCATTGGAAATTGAGCCGAATAATGTTGAACCTCATCTTCACAAAGGTCTCCTGTACAACCGAATAGGAAAATATCAGGAAGCAATAACGTGCTTTGACAAAACATTGGAAATTGAGCCGAATAATGTTCGCGCTTTATATAGCAAAGGAGTTGCCTTTCATTTTTTAAAAAAATATGAAGAGGCCATTTCACATTGCAGCAAAGCTCTGGAAATCGATCCCATACATGTAAAAGCTCTATCTACGATGGTTTGGGTGTTAGCTCATCAGAAAAAGTATGAAGATGCGCTGATTTATTGCGATAAAGCTATTGAGATTGATTCAGAATACGTGTACGCGTTAAGCTACAAAGCTTACCTGTTCTTTGAATGCAATAGATTTGATGAGGCTTTGAAATATTACAACAGAGCGCTAGAAATTGATCCAAACGACGCCAGATCTTTGCATTATAAAAATAAAATATTAAATAAAATAGAAAAGAGTAAGAAAACGTCATTCCTCAACAAGTTAAGGCCTTAACGTTTCAATAGTTAATTAAAAATTCAGTCTTCTAATATTTCAATCTCAATTATGTGTCTCAGACAGATCCAGGCGCATTAGCACGGAAATGTTTCAAGTCTTCGCCAGATATTAGATCTTCCTCTGGAGGAACATAATCGTTGACATCGTGTCTTTCTTTGCCTGGGTACTTCTTCTGAGTTGCAAGTGCCACTATGATAAATAGTGCAAATGAGATTGGTGGAGGTATCATCGTATCCAAACCTGCCAATTCTGGCGGGATGATAAAGAACATCAGTAGTCTAAGTAATGTACCAACAATAAGTGACACTACGGCCGCTGGCATGTTGGATTTCTTCCAGAACAAGCCCAATGTCAGTGGGGCAAGAGCACCAGCAAACACGATATCAAATGCGAGAATCAAGTATACACCAGGCTGAGGTATAAAGTAACCAAGAGTAAGTGCAGCTACCATGACTGGAATGACACAGAGTCTGGTTATCATGAGTAATTTGGAATCGCCCCAAGACTCTTTGCCTAGCAGACGTCGTCTGATAACTCGTTGAAGCAGATTTCTGGAAATTACACTAGATATTGCAAGTAGTCCGCCGTTTGCAGTAGACATTGAAGCTCCAAGAACTCCCATTAGAATTGATGCGCCGATTGCAAACGGCATGTGGTTGAGTGCTAGCTCTGGTAACGCAATATATGGATCCGTGAGTCCGGGCAGAAAATGAAATGCCACAATGCCCAACATGCCAACAGGTATCACGGTAAATAATGTAAGTCCGGCACCCATGAAGGCTCCTCGGCGTACGGTCTTTGGATCTTTTGCCGCAAACACTCTTTCCATAAAGTCTAGTGCGACAATATCGCCTAATCCCAATGCAAGTATTCCAGCCCAATTAATCAGAGCGCCATTTGCAGTGTCAAACAGTCCAGAAAGATCAAGATATCCAGCAGGAGCACTAGCTAGGATCGTATCAAACGAAACGCCAGAGAATCCTCCTGCGAAGAAAAGAAAAGCTGCCCAGAATGATCCAATTGCAAGATATATTTGGAAAATATCAGTATATGCAGAAGCAAACAGTCCTCCTGCAACAGTATATGTCAAGACTACTAGAGCTGCAATAATAATTCCAAGTAGGAACGGTATTCCTAAAACAGTCTGTAAGATGAAACCGCTTGCGGCAAAGTTCCCAGCAACTAGTACAACGAAACTTATTATCATCAAGATACCCGAAATTCCTTCTGAAGCATTTCCATATCTTCTGAAATAATAATCAGGTAAGGTAAACATGGACATCTTGTTGAGTTTTTTTCCGTAAAATGCGCCTGTCAAAATAAGGCAAATACCCAGTCCAATTGGTATGACTGCTCCTGCCCAGAAACCGTATTGGTAGATAAGCG
This sequence comes from uncultured Candidatus Nitrosotenuis sp., assembly GCA_964449865.1. GTDB lineage: Archaea > Thermoproteota > Nitrososphaeria > Nitrososphaerales > Nitrosopumilaceae > Nitrosotenuis. The sequence goes on along the minus strand of CAYVBR010000011.1, from coordinate 170,780 downwards.
CAATGGCTCCAAGCGATGAGTTTCCATCGACTGATTGTGCCACAAGCATCGTCCCAACCATAAACAAAGGCAGGCTTTTTCCTGCAACGATTAACCTTCTACCGCTTTTTTGTACAAGCTTGTATGTTAGAGTTCCAACTATTAGCGACGCAGCGAGAAAAGCAATTACGGCTATGCCATAACCAGTTATCTCCACCATGACTTTGCGTTAAATTAAAAATTATATAAATATTAAAAAAATTAAGTATTATACGTTTTATAATTGTAAAATAATACAAAGAATGTACATTTCTAAGAAAAAAATACAATAATTATCGAAAAATTACGTACTATACGTTTTATAGGTAAAAACAACACCAATAGTACAATTTACTAAGAAAAAATCAAAAAATTATTAAAAAAACAATGCAATTATGAGAAACGCTTGTATTTTTGCGCTCAATAGATTCGTAATTCAAAAAAAACTGCGGGAGCGAAAGATATGATGACAAAAATTATTTTTCATATGTCGAGGCCAGAACTCCTGACAGCCTAAGAAAAACATGATTGTGAATTGAGAGTCAAACATTTGATTCTGACTAGATCATATCATGTAAGATCATCAGATCATGATTTGATTTTTTTAGAAGATTGTTGAGCGGTTCGATGCGAAGATCAACGTGTTCTAAATTTTTAACAATCAAATTTTTTGGCAGATATGCTTTAATATTTTAAGAAACACCTCAAGTGAATGAAGTATCCTGAGCTGCTCAGTGAAGATGTGGCACGAGTTGGAATAGAAGAATCCAGAAAATTAAATTTGATTGTAGGTGGAATGATCACAGATGTAATCAAAACATCGCTTGGTCCTCGTGGAATGGAAAAGGTTTTCATCGACATTCTTGGGGAAGATACAATCACAAAACATGGTGGTGCATTTTTGAGAAAGGTTGATGTTAAACATCCAGTTGCAAAAGCTATCATCGAGGGAGTCAATACAGTCGACACTCATGTTGGTGACGGAACTATTTCTGCAGCTATCCTAATTGGAGTGCTGTTGAAAAAATCACAGGAATTATTGAAAATGGAAATAGCGCCAGCAACTATTATCAGAGGTTATGAGAAGAGTTTAGAGTTTACGTTAAACATACTTGATGAAATTAAAAAGAAGGAAAGCGTTACCGACAAAAAAATCATGTATCGTCTTGCCACGTCATGTTTAGCAGGAAAAGCAATGACTAGTTTGGTCTCTGAAGACACATCTATTGCCAGTCTAATTGTAGACGCGGTTTGTAGCGTAGCTAACTTCCCAAGAAAGGAGATAGACATAGACGACATAAAGATTGAAGAAAAGGCAGGAAACGCAAACAGTATTCAATTAGTCAGGGGAACGGTAATCGATAAAACGATTGATAATTCCGCCATGCCGCGAAGTATTGAAAATGCAAAAATTCTCTTATTAAACGAGCCTCTGGAAATGATGCGTACCAAAACAGACGAACAAATTGAAATAAACTCGCCTGAGCAGATGACGCTTTTCCTGAATCAGGAAACAATAGACATACGTGCAAAAGTAAAAAAAATTGTCAATTCCGGAGCTAATGTAGTAATATCCAGAAAAGGGATCAATTCCATCGCGCAGGAATATCTCTCAAAAGAAGGGATAATTTCAATGCGCAGAGTGAAAATGAATGACCTTTCATGGATTGAGAAATCTACTGGAGCCAAAACATGTAGGAGTTTGGAGGACATTTCCAGGGATGAATTAGGATTTGCAAGAAAAGTGTATGAGAAAAATGTCGGAGGCGACAAAATGGTGTTCATAGAAGGATGCAGCAATCCCAAATCTGTGACTATCCTACTAAGATGCAATTCCAAGCGTTATCTTGATGAATTTCACAGGGATGCACTGAATGCAATCTATGTTCTACGAAACTTTATCGAAAATTCGTTCGTTGTTCGAGGCGGAGGCGCTACTGAGGCAATCATCGCAAATAGAATCAGAGATCTAAGTACAACGGTAGAAGACAGGGAGCAGATTGTGATTGAGAAATTTGCAGATGCAATGGAGGAGATTCCAATAACTCTAGCAAGAAACGTAGGCATGGATCCAATAGACACGCTGACTCAACTGAGGGCAAAATACGCAAATTGCCCAAAAGACACGCTCAAATGGTACGGCATAGATTCCGAAAAAAGAAAAGTTGCAGAAATATTTCCAGACAATGTAATTGAGCCACTGGTAGTAAAACAACAGATGGTCAAAACAGGAGTTGCTGTAACTAATATGATACTAAATGTCAATGACATATTCATGAAAGACGAGATTGACAACACGCACTGTCATATTGACGGAACTGTTCACGCACACCATGATGGTGGAAAGTCACATAATCACTTTGAACAAGAAGGACTAGAACAACGACAGATGCATCATTATTACTAGGAAATTAAAAGCTCAGATAACAAAGGTTTAAGATTCAAATCCATATGAGAAATTCGCCGTGGATATTGAGAATAACAAATTGGCAAGATATGAGGATATTTTTAATTTTATAACTGAACACAAGCCTGATTGGGAGAGGTTGACAGACGGGGACAGAGTTAAAATTAAGACTAATGAGCACATAGTTAAATTCGAATTTCTAGAACAACTAAAGCAGAAATATAATTTGAAAATAACCGAAGTGTCATTTTCTGATTATTACGGCATTGTATTTGCAATAGAAAAACAATAAAGAAATTAATTTTTTAATTGAAACGGTTCAGGATTATTTTTTGAGACTGTCAGTTTTTGTGAGCAATTATTTCGTTTTAAAAATTATTCGTAATGTACGAATATCATGTATGAAATGTAGTACGTACTATACCATGATGAATTTTGTAAGTGCAAACATATTTAGATAAAAAAGATTTTCTTTCCAGCATGAAGACAATCAAGAAAATTCTTGTTGCAGTCGGAAATGAATCTAGTTTAAACAGATGTTTGAATGCGGCAATTCCAATAGCCAAAGGCATTAACGCCTCGATCACAGGAATTTATGTTCTTGCACCATATCCTAGAAACCTGTATGTTGCTTTAGAACAACGTTGGAGAAAACATGAGAAAGAAAACGCTGAAAAATATTTGGAAATTGCAAAAGAAAAATGCAAGGAAAATGGAATAGAGTTTTCTCAAATAATAGCAAAAGGACAACCAAGAGAAACGTTACTAGAATATGAAAAAGAATTTGATCTTATCGTGCTTGGCAGAGCTGATTGGGGTTCTAAATTACTCGGCAGTGTATCAAACGGTGTTGTATCAAATTCCAAAAAAGATGTTCTACTGGTAAAATAATTTACCCTAGATTATTTCAACCTTAAAATTAATTATTTATGTAAAATTTCAACATGTGTAAAACTTTACTATTTTATTCTAGAAAGAAGTGCAGAATAGAGAAATGGTAAAATCGTAGTTATCTCCGCATGTATCGTAGTTTGCTTTGCACTCTGAGTAACTTTCCCCCATGAAATTGCCTCTCGAACAAGTGCTCCGCTCAGGCTTCCGTCAAATTCCTGTGCGGTGGTAATATAGACAGCATAATCAAGACCATCTCTATATTGATTCCACCAAAGAGTGTGATGTTTTGATATTCCTCCACCGAGCATAAGAGAGCCAGATTTTTTTGCTTTAAAGATAAGTGAGGATAAAATCTCACTATCAGCAACAACATTGAGTTTAAAGTCGCTGTGCTTTTGGGTAAACATCCAAATCTGACTACCAACTGCTCCATCCACTATTCCAGGTACAATCACAGGTATGTTGTTCTTGTATGCCCAGTACAGGAATGAACCCTCACCCAGATTTTCTCCTATCATTCTTGTAATGTCTGCAGTAGACATTTCTTTTTTGCCAGATTTGTAAGCTGCCTCTAAGAACATTTGCATCTTTTCTTCAATTATTGGTCCGTAGCTTTCCATAGGGACAAGCACGTTACCCAGTCGATGAATGTTCTTTTCTAAAAGTTTTGAATCATCCAGAGTAAATGATCCTTCTAAATAATGTGAAAAATATCTTGCAATATCATGATCTAGTGCACCGCATGTGGTAATGACAACGTCAAACATTTTCTTCTTTAGCATGTCAGCAATTATCCCTCTAAGCCCAGTAGACGTGATTGCTGCAACAAACGAGAGGAATTTTACACAGTCTTTATCGTTTATCATCTCTGAGAGAATTTCTAGTCCCTCGGCAAGATTTCTTGATTCAAAACCGCCTGATGTAGATAGCTGCTCAAAGATGCTTTGAATGTCATCTCCGTTTTTTATTGAAATATCTTTTACTGGCCTACTTTGCTCTTCCATTCTGTTCTAATTTTGGTTGTAGTATAAATTTCTTGAAATTTTACTTGTGATCCCAAAAATTGCACATGTCTCCAGATTGTCTGGCACATGAGAATTCAGTGAGTGAAATAGGCACTACTTTGATTTCTTTTTATTGAAATAAGTCTCAGATAGGTCTTCGTAATATTTCCCCAAGTTCTTGTACAGTCGTTTTGGTTTTCGCGGGCTTTCCATACTCAGTGCGTACAAACACAGAACTGGAAACGCTATCGTAGCATCAGCATAAACTACAATAACATCTTCGTGAGAATCCTTTACTTTTCCCCAGCTCTTGCCTTCTTGCAGCGTAGCGCCAGACAAACCTCCAGTATCTGGTCTGGCATCAGTAATCTGGATAATGTAGTTTTGTCCCCCATGACCAAGGCCTAGGATCTGGTCCAGTAATGGACCGGTCTGTTGCGCAGTATTTTTAGGAACACCACCACCTATCTCCACGATTCCTGCCTTTTTCGAGTTGTACAAGATTGCTGCCTGTTCAATTATCTCCCTTACAAAATCCAAGGAAAATGGCTTGTTGGCAAGCCTAAGCGGGGCCAGGTCAAGGGCAAGTGAGGAATCTTTCAGTGTTGAAATGTAAAGCGGTACGTCATAGTCATATGCAGAAACAACAAAACTTTTTTCTGGACTTTTTGAGTATTCCTTTGAATATTTGCCCATCCAGTTTGCAAATTCTGCCGTAGTGAATGGCTTCTCAAACAAATTATTTTCAAACATTTTTTGTACGATTGTGTCTTGTTTTTTCAGCGTTTCTTCGCCTTTGATATAGACGTCTCTTATTCTTACAATGTCTTTCTGATACAGAATCATGTCATCAACCTCAAAATGCCCTTGTTTTACAGGCAGATTCCATGCAAAATGATCCTCATGGTACAGGTTAGAACCTGTAGATATTATCCAGTCAACAAATCCTTTTTCGATGAGAGACTTGAACAAACCTCCAAACCCAACTGGAGTCATAGCACCAGCGATAGTAAGACAGATTGTTGCATCGTCTTCGATCATCTTGCGGAATAGTTTTGCAGCTTCCCCAAGCTGCCTTGCGTTGTAACCGGAGCTTGCATAAATTTCTACAAGATCGTCGATTTTCATGTCGGGGTTTATTTCTATATGCGGAATATTTTTCCCATGAAAATGATGATAGTCCATTCCCATAACCAAGATTTTACTAGATAATATATCTAATGCTAAACGCATATTGGAAATTATGAAAATATAGATCTAACAATAATGAATATTAGATCCGTCAAACGAAACTCTAATCGAATTTTACTTCTTCTTGGTGTACAGATGCATTACAGTGTGCGCATCTTTCAGACGAAGTTTTGAAATATACCATATGGCATTGCTTGCAGGCTCTCAGTTCACTTAGTTTAACCATAGTATCCTAGCCCATATCAGTCATAAAAAAATCTTGTTTTGGTCATACCCATATTTACTCAAAATGACAGCAACCAAACTTGAACAATTTGGTGTGTGTCTAGATGCGGATTTCTAAACTACTTGTCCTTTTCCAGTTTGTCAACAATCTCATTGAACGATTCCATATTAGCCTCAAGGAAATTTGAGATAAAATAAGTGACATTGTATTTTTCTCCAACCTTGGTCACGATGTTATTTTTCTCAAGAACCCGCACGTGGTGCTGGATCGCCTTGTAATCAAGGCCTAATTCCTTTGCAAGTTGGTTGGCATTAAGCGGTGTGTTTTTCAGTATAGAGACAAGCCTTAATCGGTTCAGGCCGCCCCTTGAGCCTGCGAATACGAACCATAAAAGCCGCTTTGCGTAGGGGTCGTTTGCCATTATGAATCAAGTTTTTGTGTGACTAGAAAAAGATGTTGCGACTGCAAAAATAATATAGCAAATTGACCAAAGGACAGTGTACAAAGTATGATGCTAAACTATTCCTATCCGCTGTATAGGCCTCCGTCTGAGGCAGACTCTCTGATATTCCAAGTAACGCTAGGATGCTCGTTTAACGAGTGTTCGTTTTGCGACATGTACAGATCAAAAGAATACTCGGAAAGACCGTGGGACGAGGTAAGGGCGGAAATCGATGTCATGTCAAAGACACTCCCAGAAACTCGTAGAATTTTTCTTGCAGACGGCGATGCACTAAATCTGCAAACTGACTATATGAAAAACATCGTAAAATACCTGTATGAGAAATTTCCAAACCTAGAGAGAATATCATGCTATGCTATGCCAATGAATGTTCTGAAAAAAACTCCAGAGGAGCTCAAAGCGTTAAGAGATGCAGGACTGAACATGTTTTATTTGGGAATTGAGAGTGGATCAGACGTAATACTAAAAAAAGTGACAAAGGGTGCCACATCTGCAACCATAATTCGTGCATGCAAAAAGGCAAAGGACGCAGGCTACATTCTTTCATGCATGATAATTTTGGGACTTGGCGGCAAGACACATTCCAAGGAGCATATCAAGGGAACTGCAGATGTGATAAACGCGTCAGCACCACATTATGTTGGCGCCCTAACATTGTACTTGGAAAACGGAATTAAGGACGAATTTAAGACAAAGTTTGGAGAGCCGTTTATTCCAGTAAACGATGCTGAGTCGCTAGACGAATTGGAAGATCTGATAGGAAAAATCGATGTGAAAGACGAGGTGATTTTTAGGGCAAACCATGGCTCCAACGCATATACCATAAAGGGAACGTTCCCGCAGGACAAGCAGATGATGCTAGATAAGATATCGTGGATGAAGCAGCATCCAGAAGTGGTAAGACCCACCGGACTTAGAGGATTCTAGTTCGAGTTTTGTAAGGCTAAGAATGCGTGAAAAACGAATATGCAAACGAGCTTGCAATTATTCCGCCTGCAAGAGAAGGTCCTGCCCAATCAGGCAGAATTTCCACATTGCTGATTGTCTCGTATGAGGCAACGCCGGCTACAGTCATTGCAACTCCGCTTAGACCATAGGACATTCTTCTAAAGCCCTTTGTTCCGATTATTCTTGAGAATGCAGAGCGCAGTAATGCGCTATCCAATGTGTCAAGCGGAATCATTCCAATCGCAAAGAATCCTGCCAAGACCAGTGCAGCCTGAACGCCCAGTGTAGCAGAGGCAACTGCAGATATTGTGATTGCCGAAATCTGTGTTGCAGTGTCAAATCCTAATCCGAAAACCAAGCCAGTTACCAGCGAAGAGCCAAACGGTCCAAGTATTCCAGTTTTGTTCATTACCTTTCCTGCAAGAATTGCAGAGCCGGTTTTTCCCCACTTTTTCATTGCAACTAGGTTTATTGCACCAATTGAGCCTAACGATACAATCCCAATTATTCCGCCCCAGAATGCAATATTCTCAGCTGCGGTTACGCTACCAACTATCAGGATTATGAAGAGCATTTCGGCCAGTACTGAGATCATGTGGCCAGTGCTGAATCCCGTCCCGACCCATCTTGATTTTTTCGTGGCATTATGAAGTCTAACAAGATTATCTATCGCAGTCACATGATCTGCGTCAAATGCGTGACGAATTCCAAGTAGAATCATAGCCGGAATCGACACCGCAACAAACGTCCAAATATCCACCATTAGAAAAATCTCCGCAACATTATGCAAAATTATCAAAATGGTTGGATTTAAATTTTAATAAAAACACGATCTTGTAAAATTTGTTAAGTGTATAATACCGCAACATTTCATACACGATTTCGTACATTACGAATAATTGTAAAAAAGTAATTCACTGACGAAAAATAATTTTAACAAAACAATACGACAATAAGATCATTTTACAAACTGTCAATTATCGGCCTCAGGTGATCAGGAAGATCAGGCAGTTCAGTATGGCTAATGTTGTTTTCCAAGATTTCAGTCCCAATTCTTCGCACTCGCTGTGTCCCAATCAGCGTGTCAATGCTTCGTTGCGCGTCTTTTTCTGACAAGACAGACTTTAGTTTTTCAATCAGCAGAGATTCGTTTTCGTACTTTTGGATTGCAAACTGGACCAAAATCATCTTGTCGTTAAATGTCAGGTCAGTCATTTTCTTTTGTTCGTCCTTTGGATGTAAAAAAGATTCTTAGATAAATCGCCGTCGAAATCAAGTATTATTTATGCCTGATACGGTCACAGAATAGTAGATATTACTTGGAGTCAGTATCAGATTGCTTGAATACAAAAAGCGCAACAGAGTCCAAAGTGGAGGTAATCACCCGCATGTTCCCATCTGATGCCAATCCTGCAGGAAACGTGTTTGGTGGCGAGATCCTAAAGCAAATTGACATTGTTGCAGGAATTGTAGCCCAAAGACACTGCGGCACAAACGCGGTAACTGCAAGCATAGACAGGGTTGACTTTCTCAAGCCGGTTTTTGTTGGGGATTTGCTAATCCTCAATGCAAGGCTAAACTGCATCAAGAATTCATCGATGGAAATCGAGGTCAAAGTCGAATCTGAAAATTTGAGAACTGGTTTGAGAATGCTGACAGGTACTGCCCGTGTAACATCAGTTGCGCTAGACGACAGCGGCAAGCCAACCATAGTTCCAAAACTATTACTTCAGACTGAAGAGGACAAGAAAAAGTTTGCAGAAGGTTTGGCTAGAATGGAACAGAGAGCCAAAGAGAGGCACACAGAGAAGGCAAAGTAACTTTCTGTGCATACATTTTATCATAAACAAGGCGTAATCTTACACCTGTGATCTTAGAAATTGGTTTAATACCTTAAACTACAATACGAGACATGGAAAATGCCAAAATAAGAAAAGCAAACAAGAACGACATTGATGGAATTTTAAATCTTTTATATCAATTACAAAGGCCACAACCAAAAACCGTATCAGAAAACATTGCGTTTAGGAAACGAATTCTCCAGTATCTCAACGAAAAAGACAAGAAAATCATTGTATCTGAGCAGGATTCGAGGATTATTGGACTCGCAAGTATGATGCTGCTTCCAAGATTGAATCACACCAAATTGGAATTATACATTCCAGATCTAGTCGTATCAGAGAACCACAGAGGATTGGGAGTAGGAAAATCCCTCATGGAATCATGTACCAGTACGGCTAAAAGGAAAAAGTGTTTCAGAATCAGACTAGAGTCAGGAAATCAGAGGAAGGGCGCTCATAGATTTTACAAAAAGATTGGCTTTGAACAATCAGCACTGAGCTATACCATGACAATCAAGTAGGAATTGAATAGTTATTTTGCTAGTTTGCACTGAAATTCTACAATCTCCAGATTTTTTCCGTTGATTTTCACTTTTGTGATTTTTGAGTGGAAGTTTGGCTGGTCTTTTGGCTGCACTTTAGAGCCGATCGCCGCATATGCATCGGCAACTGTGAATATAGACATGGCCAACATCAGAACAAGTATCACGTATGCCTTCATGCCCACAACTAGTTACTTTATCATTAAAGCAAGTCGGAATTATTCTGGAAAATCTGCTTCCATTGAGGAAATTTCAGGCCAGAGTGAGACCAAATTGGTAGATTATACGCAATAAAAAACACTGCAAAAGATTTTTCAGAGACCCTTTTGAAGATAGTTGATGACGGTATCTTCTGATCACATCCAGGCTATCAATAAAAAAACAGTCACAGGACTGTCGCTCTTAGGCATTCTTGCCATTTTAATTTGGATTGCTCCTGAAATGTTAGGATTTGATGTAAGCGTTCCCTTGCGCCTTTTGGCAATAGTCCTGCTTTCGATATACATCATGCTTGCGTTTGAAATCGTTCATAGGACTGTAATTGTGTTGGTGGCAGCTACCATTGCCATTGTGATCGGCATCACGACTGATCTTTTTTCTGCTGATGAAAGTTTCGAGTTTGCGGTTCGCTCCATTGACTTTAACACGATAGGTCTTTTGCTTGGAATGATGATCATTGTAAGCATTTTGGCTGAGACGGGCATCTTCCAGTATATTGGAATCAAAATGAGTAAAGCCTCCAAGGGAAACATGTGGAAACTGCTAGTCATGATGAGCGTGTTTACTGCAGTGACGTCCATGTTCATAGACAATGTTACAACGATTCTGCTCATGATCCCCGTCACCATTTCCATATTCAAGGCGTTTCGCATGTCACCTGTCCCCTTCATACTTGCACAGATACTTGCATCAAACATAGGCGGGACTGCCACACTCATTGGGGATCCACCAAACATAATGATAGGATCGGCTGCCAACATTGATTTTAATTCATTTTTGATTCACATGGGGCCCACAATCGGACTTTCGCTAATAGCATCATTGGTTATGTTCAAGGTATTTTTTAGAAAGGAGCTAAAGGCAAAGCCGCAGAATCTTGAAGAATTAATGAGTCAGGATGAGAAGTCTTTCATTAAAGACAGACCACTGTTGATAAAATCCCTGTTGGTACTGTTTAGTGTAATAGCACTTTTTGTTATTCATGGAATTTTGCACGTTGAGCCTTCAATTATTGCTCTTGGCGGTGCAGGTGTTTTGCTACTCATATCAAAAATAAAACCTGAAAAAATATTACACGAAGTAGACTGGACCACCCTCATATTCTTTGCCTGTCTTTTCATCACAATCAACGTAGCGAAAGAATCGGGAATGATTGATGCACTGGCAAAGACTGCGCTTGGCATTACGGGCGGAAATCCATGGGCAAGCTTCTTCATGATAACGTGGGTATCTGCCATCGCAAGTGCCTTTGTAGACAACATCCCATTTGCGGCAACCATGATACCTCTAATCGAAATCCTAAATCACAATCCCACCATTGCTGCAGAATTTAATTATGCAATAAGCCCGTTGTGGTGGGCATTATCTTTGGGGGTAGGGCTAGGTGGAAACGGGACACTCATCGGATCCAGTGCAGGGGTAATTGCGATAGGACTGTCAGAAAAGTACGGCCACAAGATCACCTTCAATCAATTCTTCAAAATTGGATTCCCATTCATGATAGTAACGGTAGCAATAGGAAGTGTTGTTTTGATGGTTGACATCATACTAAGATTATGATCAGAGTGTATGATCGTACAAAGATATCATAGAGCCAAAATTGAATAATTTGCAAATTATGTATGGGCCCACAGGGATTTGAACCCTGGATTTTCGCCGTGTAAGGGCGACGTCATAACCGATCTGGACCATGAGCCCAGCAAAATTTCTTCTCAGAAACCATTTAAACTTTGAGAAACCGAACAAAAAGAATCATTGACTGACAAGCTAGATGTCGGGTTTTTCTGCAGTCCCATTGGATTGGGCCATGCGACACGAGACATTGCAATTGCCCAACATTTTGACGGCATTTTAGCAAAATTTGTAACCGGAAACGGCGCCGCCAGATTATTTTCAGAGTGTGGATTTTCAGTAAACGACTCGTATGTTCCCCCAAACTTCAAAATCAAAAATGGATCGCTCCAAAAATCACTCAAATGGCTTCTCACGTATTACCAGTACTACAAAAAATGCAGAATAATTGCAAAAGAATTTGTTGAAAACGAAAAACCCAGGATAGTTGTAAGCGATGAAGACTTTGCATCGCTTACCATAGCACAACAAAACAAAATCCCATCAATTCTAATCACAGATATCCTAGAGACAAGATTCACACGGGGTATTGGTGCATTAATTGAAAAAAAGATGAACCAGTCCATGAAAAATATCATACAAAAATGTGATGTTGTGATAATACCTGAATTCGGTCAAGATCAAGACAACGTCAGAAGAGTTGGGCCCATAGTACGAGCTACAAAACACAGCAGGAATGAATTAAGGAAAAAATTCTCATTTTCCAAAAAAACAATCATACTCAGCGTTGGAGGAACTGATGCCGGCAGATTCCTAATAGAGAAAACAATGGACGTGTTTTCAAAGATAAAGCTTGATGCAGACTTGGTAGTTGTATCAGGCCCATCTCTGAAACTAGACACACAAAACATCAGAAATCTTGGATTTGTCGGTAATCTCCATGAGATAATTTATGCATCTGATCTTGTGATTTCGCTTGCAGGAAAATCCACCATAGACGAGTCAAAAGCATACGGAACGCCTGGAATTTTTATCCCAATCAGGAACCATTTTGAGCAGGAAGACAATGCGAGACAGGAAGGCTATCAGTATGAGGATATTTTCAAACTCGATACGCTGATTCCCCAAAAACTAGAATCGTCCAGAACTCCCGTTAAGACAAACGGTGCAAGTCGTGCCTATGAAATCATCAAGGAACATCTGGCATAACCGCTAATGCTTAAAAGAGGATTTAGGTTTTTGAAAATCACGAATTGGAAAAACTAGCTGTTGCAAAATTTGGTGGTAGCGCAAGTGGGATTGACGGTGAACATGTATTAGAGATAATCAATCGCATTAAAGAACTAAAAAAAGACTCCAAAGTAATCACGGTTTTTTCTGCCCCTCTTACAATTCATGATGGAAAGAGAAAGTCACTAACTGACCTGGCACTGCTTCTTGGACGAAAGGCGGAGGAGGGAACAACGCCGGATATCAACGAAATTAGAAAACCATATGAGAAAATTCTCAGTTTTGTATCAGAGTCATACAGAACTGAGTGCGGGAAAATAATCGACTCATTTTTGGAAAAAACCCAGCAGGCGTACAGTGAGGCAATGCAAAAACGCTCGTTTGCAGACGAGGTACGCTCAAGGGCACTTGCGTTTTCAGGCGAAATTCTCATGTCATACATGATGAATTACATCATGAAAAGTAACGGCATAAAATCAGACGTGGTCTCGTATGACATCTGGCCAATCATAACAGACAACAACATAGAGTCAACTAACTTTCTTGCCTCAGAATCCATAAAGAGAATAGAGCCAGTCGAACAACTCCTAAAGGAAAATGACGTTGTGTCAATTGGCGGCTTTATTGGAAAAACAGTAGACGGTGTAGAAACCACATATGAGCGCGGAGGCTCGGACAGAACTGCTGCAGATCTAGGCATATTGTTTCACAAAAAATACGACACCAAGATTGATTTTGAAAAAGACAGCGCTGTTGTGTCAGCAGATCCAAGGGTTGTCTCAGAAGAGCTGGAAGACATTTCTCAGCTTTCATACAATGAGGCAAGGCTTGCAGGTATGTTTGGAATGAAAATCCTAGACCCGATTGCGATCAAAGAAATTGTAGAAAACGGCGTAGACATGCCGATCATGATAACAAACATGAAGAACCCGCAGAAATTAACAACCATAAAGAGAAAGTCGGACAACCAAAACGGCCATCCGTTAAAAATTGTGACAGGCAAAAAACACTGCGCAATACTCAAAATTGAGAGCGAGTCCGCGCAGAGGCTGCTTGAATCACTTGAAAAAGACAAGAGGTACAGCGAGTTTGTCATACTTTCTCCGTTTACAAAAGACGACATAGAATTTACAAGGATTTTATTTTTGGATTCTGACTATGTCAAGCGAAACGAAAGATATGTTTTGGGATTCGACTCACTTGCCACAATTACGTACAACCGCGGAGTCGTCACATTAATCGGCGATGAAATGTGGCGAGTCCATCAAATTGTATCAAAGGCAAGCTCGCGAATTGGCGAGGCAGGACTTAACATCTTGAACATGGACGCGCAAGAGGAAACGTCACGAGTCATCATAGTGACTGATGATTCAGGTGACAATATCGAGAAAGCAATTCGCGCAGTGCATTCGGAAAGATCAAAAATTACGTTTATTTGAATTTGAAAACAAAATCGCAAATGGCCCTTCAGGGTTGTCCCGTCAGAGCCACGCTGGGTTTGTTCTTGGACCATTTATCTAGATTCAGTCCGGCGTTACCCAAAACACGCACTGTTTAGTGTTAGGTGGAGGCAATATTTAGACCTGATCTATATAGTCTATCAAGTTCGTGCCTGACTTGGCAATCACACGATACAAAAATGGTCAGTCAAAAATTCTAGATCATACAGTCACTGACCAAATTTTCCGCCTGCAACATACCACAACGCAAGGCCTACTCCAATCATTACATACCACTTGATGTTTCTCTTGTCAAGGAATACATTTTTTGGTTCTAGCTCTTCCTCTACATTAATCGACTTGCGTATTTTTCTCATCTCAAATCCCTGGCCGATAAGGCCGGAAACAAGAAGTGCTATTGCCACAAAGGGAACAATCGAGTCCATGCATCAATTGTACATGTTCGGTATTTAGTTCTGCCCCCAAATCATGCGAGATAACTCTTTAAATTACGAATGTTTATGCATCGTTCTATGAAGGAAGTAGGCAAGATCTGGATGAACGGTAAGTTGGTACCATTCAAGGATGCCAAGGTTCACGTCTTGACCCACGCATTGCATTATTCAACTGCAGTCTTTGAGGGAATCAGATGCTATAACACGCCAAATGGCTCTGCCATTTTCAGACTGCCAGAACATGTAGATAGATTATTCAGATCAGCAAAAATGTATTCGATGAAGATGCAGTTTTCAAAGGATCAGATAACAGACGGAATAATAAAAACGGTAAAGGCAAGCGGCCTTAAGGAATGCTACATCAGACCGTTGGCATACTACGGATACGGCACAATGGGATTAACTCCGACTCCAAACAAAGTGGACGTTTCAATTGCATGTTGGGAGTGGAAGCTTGGTGAGTCAAAGGCAGGAAAACTGACAGGGGCAAGATGCAAGATTTCAAGCTGGCTTCGAATAGATTCCAGATCACAGCCAATGCAGGCAAAGGCCGCATCAAACTATGCAAATGCGGCACTGGCAAGAGTAGAGGCGCTAAACAACGGATACGATGAGGCAATAATGCTAAACTATCACGGAAAGATAACAGAGGGCAGCGCAGAAAACATCTTTGTGATAAGAAATGGCGAAATTTTCACACCACCGCTTACATCTGGCATACTAGAAGGAATCACTCGGGATAGCGCCATCCAGATACTTCGTGCAGACGGGCAAAACGTAATTGAGAGAGAACTCGATAGGGACGATCTTTATTCTGCAGACGAGATATTCATGACAGGCACTGCTGCAGAGGTAAAGTCAGTAGCCCAGGTAGACGACATAATCATCGGAGACGGAAAAATCGGCAAGACCACAAAACAGCTGCAAAAATCATTCATGGATGTTGCAATGGGTCATGACGAGCGATTTGTTCACTGGCTAAAATACATCTAGAACTAGGTTTTTTAGAGATTTTACTGTACCAAAACCATGGATTCTTGTTCGGTCGGAGGAAAGAGTGACGAAATTTGCTGGTTTTGCAAAAAGGGCAGGCACTCAGAATGCATGAAAGAGATTCCGATTGATGCAAAGTCAGAAGGCCCCCACGACTGTACATTTGATACCAAAATGATACCATGCAAGTGCTCCCACTGAAATAACAAATACCACATACCTTGAGATCATACATTGGATCACGATACGGAATATTGGAACCAGTATGCAGAGAATTCCGATTCAAACTATAATGAAGAGATGGCAAAGTTCATCCGAGATCTTGCAGTATCACTAAGGGTTCAAAACGTGCTTGAGGTCGGCTGCAATTCTGGAAACGACTTGAAATTATTTCCGCAAGAATTTGACGTCTATGGGATTGATCCTAATGAATCTGCAGTCAGAAAGGCCAGTCAGAATCTACCAAATTTCAAATTCAAAGTAGGCTCAATTGTGGAACTACCGTTTGAAAATTCTTCGTTTGATTTTGTGTTTACAAGAAGTACCCTAAACCATATTGATAATTCAGATATGGAAAAATCGGTAAATGAGTTGTTCAGGGTTTCTCGAAAATACATTTTAAATGTCGAATATTTTTCAGATAATGAAAGTCAGATACAAGATGGCTACATTTCCACGTGGGGAAGAAACATGTACAAACGCTGGCTTGATTTCAAAGTAAAGATAATCAGTAATGTGGATATGCATGAAGAAATCGATCCAAAAAAATCCAAATTTACTCTAATAAGAAAAATTTAGTATGTAGCAGTTTTCGTTACTTGCTACTTGTGGTTGGCTTTGCTGTTGTTGGTTTTACAGTTGTTGGCTTTGTAGTTGGCTTTGGTTTTGTCTCTGTCTTCTTTGGTTCTGTCTTTGTTGTGTCTATTTTTGCATCAGAGCTTGCAACTGACTTTGATTGATAGTTCCATACCTGTTCTCCATTGAATGTGATTCTGCTCAAGGCTTGCTTGTCAAGATCTTGTATCGCAGGCGGTAAAGGCACGTACAGTAACGGCTTGGAAAACTTTTGTCCGTCAGTTACCATCCAGTGAACCATGTGTACCAGTGCTTTTGCATTATCCATGTCAGATACGGCGCGGTCTAGGCGCTCATACACAAGGAGATACGTGAAGCTTGCTATTGGGTACGAGTTCGGGCCGGGAGCATTAGTCATACTTACCTGACTCCAATCGGCTTCAGGTCTTGGAAGCTTGTCTGCTGGGATAGACTGTGCTGCCTCAAATACGGTATCAAGGTTTGGCTCAATAAAGCCAGTCTTGTCTGCATTTTGCAAATATGCAAAAGTCATTCCATTTTGTGCGGCATATGCTAATTCAACGTAACCTATTGCATACTTGGTATTTCTTGTAGCCCATGCAACGCCTTCATTTCCCGCAGCTCCGACACCTGTTGGCCATGGAACACTTTTACCCGTGCCAACCTTAGCAGCCCATTCCTTGCTTACCTTTGACAGATAGTCGGTGAACACATACGTGGTTCCTGAACCATCCGATCGTCTTGTAACAAGTATTGGCTTGTTTGGCATCTTTGTATCAGGATTTATCTCGGTGATTTTTGGATCATTCCATTTCGTTATTTTTCCAAGATAAATGTCAGCTATAATTTCACCAGTTAGTTTGAGTCCTGATTTTGGAACTTCGGGCAAATAATACGCCATAACTACAGATCCAATTGCTTCCGGAATGTGCAGTGTACCCGAAGCAAGATTAGCTTCTGCTGTTGTAAGTGGTGCGTCAGAAGCTCCAAAGTTAACAGTTCTTTCCGTATGTTGCTTTACTCCTCCACCGCTACCAATTGACTGATAGTTCAGATTTACATTTGGATACAGCTTGTTGTATTCTACTCTCCAAGTATCAATTAGTGGATATGGGAATGTGGCACCGGCTCCATTTATCGCAAACTTTTTGTCAGACTTTGGTGGTTCTGGCCCAGATGCTGCATCTGCAGATAACGGTACAAAGACACTTGCCATAAGGATTAGACTGAGTGCTATTGAAAGTATTTTCTTCATTGATCAACAAAGTTGTAATTTGCTATATACAAATAATCGACATAGATTACATTTCATTCGTAAGTCTTCATATACTATATAGATTTGATTAAGTACAAATTGAATTTTTACAAAAAAGCCTAATTTTTGAGAATTAAATTGTGTTTCTGCGCGTAAAATCAAGATTAGAATTTTTATCTATATAGTCTATGATATACATCGTATTATACGCAATCAATATGGAATCTTCTTTATTATTTGTCCACCAAAATGGCATCAATGATGAAAAACAAAACAATAATGACATCCATTATTGCTGCAATTGCAATCGCATCGATTGCATTAGTTTTTGGTTTATCGCAAACCCAAAACATCTCAGCAGCAGTACCACAAGGAAATAATGTGTACGTATTTGCCGAAGGAGTAAATCCACGTGTGACATTCCAATTCACCGACGGTGAGGAAGTATCTGACTTTCAGATATTCACACAGACTTCATCACTGTCTGGAACTAACGGCATAGGCACTCAACCAGAGTTTTTGCTAGTCAAAGTGCCAGGCAGCACACCGCTTCTCTATAAAGCAGCTGATGAATTACTTGCAAAAGGTAATCGTGGTACCGTCGAATGGCAATACAACAGATTCGATCTTAAAGTAGACTTGTTACAGGCAGGAGAACCAGTCAGATCATTTGTATATAGTGGCTGCCAAGTCAATAGCTACCGAGTATACACAGATTATGACAAGGAAGAGCCATACACAAGTGGCGGAAAGGTTGGATTCGCTGTTCAGGACGAGTTCAAGTTCTTATGCCAGGGATACGTATCAGAGAATCCACTGTTAGAACAGATGAACGTTATAACACCAACGTACTCAACCAAATCTTCGTTAGAGTGGAAAGCAGAGCAGCAAAATCTCAAATAACTTTTTTTCTTTTTTATTTTTAATTATACAATTATTTTTCAGTTATAATGTTCTGAATGGTTTCGTTGATTACTACTTCGATTATATCGCTTGAATATTCTGCTGTTCTTCGGATGTCTTCTAGGATAAACTTGATAGCGGTAGAATTTTTTGATTCTTTCATTCCATACATGAGTTCCTTTTCATCTTCTACTATTTTGGCTATGTTTGAGGCTACTTTTTCGGCCAAAACGTGGTCTTTATTGATTAATGCAGAGATAGAA
Organism: uncultured Candidatus Nitrosotenuis sp.; assembly: GCA_964449865.1. Lineage (GTDB taxonomy): Archaea > Thermoproteota > Nitrososphaeria > Nitrososphaerales > Nitrosopumilaceae > Nitrosotenuis. The sequence goes on along the minus strand of CAYVBR010000011.1, from coordinate 152,101 downwards.
TTCTCAAAACAGCCAATCACTCCATTGCTCAGAGTCTCCAATTCCCTGAGCATTTTTGGCTCCAGAGGCTCCTTTAGAAATCTCGTTCTCTTTGCCATAAGGGCAGCATGATCAGCTATTCTTTCTATGCGAGATATCACAGTCCTGAAATTAAGACAGTCAGACGGCTGTTCCAGTCCCACATCGTACAGCATGCTGGCGTTTTGTATTGCCATCATCAGAGTTCTCATAATATACAGGCTGAACCTGTCGACTTCGTCGTCCATCCGTGCAACTTCCTCCCCGTATTCGACATCATGCTTTTTCAGGGCCTCGATTGCCTCGCGATGCATGTTTGACGTCATAAGGTACATTCTTTTTAGCGCCACATCAAACGTCAGCTCCGGAAGTCGAGTCAGAATTTGTATTGTGATTGATTCAGAATCAGACTCCACTATTTCTGTTCCTATCATTGAGCGACGGACCAGATCTTTGATTAAGCGCGAATGCTCTGAAAGTATTTTCATTCCCTTTGTGGTTATTTGGATTGTTTTGTAGCCATTCAGGTACAAAGCGATGATTTTTCTCCGTATCGATTCTTCAGAATCCTTTTGGCTAATTGTGATGACTGCTTTTTTTGCAGGAGTCTCAGTGCCAATCCCAGGATATATCGTCATGGAGCGGTTTGCATTTTTTATTACTGTCATGTTGTCTCCATTTTTAATTTTAAGCTCATCGATCCATTTCTTTGGAAGAGAAATCGTGTATGTCGAGCCACCGCTTATCTGTATGCGCCTAGTTTGCTTTGTATCCTGTAGTGATTGCAATCAATTATTCTTAAGATTTAACAGCTAATACTGGTTTTGACTGTAAACTATATTGAGGCATATAGAACTACATGTTCTCGGTAGAATATGTACAGATCTTAGATAAGCCAAAACGAGCCAGTCACCATATGTCAATGCAGGTTTCTCTTAGGCGTAGATTACCTACCGACAAACTATTCAAGATTGGTGCAACCGTTGCTGGCGCATATGTTTTGGTAATTATCACATTAATGATATTTGAGTTAGCCTCACAGTCTTACCCCATTTGGCAGCACGAAGGACTAACGTTTCTAACTGGCTCAGATTGGAATGCAGTTGAAGGTAGGGAGTCATTCGGTGCTGCACCATACATACTTGGCACATTAGTTACGGCAAGCCTTGCAATGGCAATAGGTGTACCGCTGAGTATTGGCATTGCCATGTTCATTTCTCAGGCTCCAAAATATTTGAGCGGGCCGCTTTCTATTCTAATAGAGCTACTTGCGGCAGTTCCAAGCATAATATACGGACTGTGGGGAATTTTTGTTTTCAGACAGGTAATGCTTGATTGGGTAGAGTATCCATTATACGAAATATTCGGAGACAATCCTTGGATTTTTTCTTCTGCACCATTTGGATTAGACATCTTTAGTGCAAGTGTGATACTTGCAATTATGATCATTCCTACTGTTTCTGCCGTCTCAAGGGAAATAATGGTCGCAGTTCCACAACAGCAAAAGGAGGCAGCATACATGCTTGGCGCAACCAAATGGGAGATGTTCAGACTTGCTGTGTTCCCCTATGCAAAAACAGGTCTAATTGGCGCTGCAATTTTAGGACTTGGTAGGGCAGTGGGCGAGACAATGGCAGTAACCATGCTGATTGGAAATGCCACAGGTCCTAGCGCCTTTCCACAGTCATTGTTCCAGGCAGGACAGACGATGTCAAGCATAATTGCAAACGAGTTCATCGAGGCATCTCCTGCCTCATTGCACCTTCCGGCACTGGTAGGTGTTGGTCTCATCTTGTTATTGGTTGCAATCTGCATCAACGTTGTTGCACACATACTTGTCTCAAGGATGCTAAAGGTAAGAGAGGGAGCCATCAACGCATGATGTCATCGAGTCAAAAACGTGCAGAATACAGATTGCTTTTCAAACAAAACGTTAGCGGCAGATTAGTGGTAGACAAAGTCATGATGGGGATTGTCTTTGGCTGCGTTGTTGCTGCAGTTATTCCGCTAGGCAGTATTTTGCTTGAGGTCTTTAAAAATGGAATCTCTGCAATATCGATTGAGTTTTTGACGCAGGTGCCTGGAGCAATAGGCTCAGGAGAGGGCGGAATTGGTCCTGCCATTCAAGGAACGCTGATCATCATAGGGATGTCAAGCCTGATTGGCGTACCAATTGGGGTCATGTCTGGAATCTTTCTTTCTGAATTTGGGCACAATAGGCTTGGGAGAACGGTTCGCTTTTTCAACGACGTCTTTATGGAATTTCCATCCATAGTGCTTGGAATATTTGCATTTTTGGTAATAGTGCTAGTGCTTGGGCATTTTTCGTTATGGGCAGGGGCATTTGCATTATCTCTCATAATGTTTCCAATCGTAGCCAGAACTACAGAGGAATCACTGAAGATGGTTCCAGTAACGTACAGGGAGGCAGGCATTGCACTTGGATTAAAAAAATGGGTCATCACTTTTAGGATTGTTCTTTCCGCTGCAAAAAGCGGAATGATAACAGGCATCTTGCTTGCAGTGGCAAGAATTGGCGGCGAAACCGCGCCACTGATAATGACGGTTCTCGGAAGCAGTCAGTTTTTTTCAGGGGTGGACGCTCCAATGGACGCATTACCGCTAAGAATATGGCGCATGTCACTTTTGCCATACGACAGTGCCCAGATGCAGGGGTGGGGGGCAGCGCTCGTACTGATAATCATAATTCTTGCGATCAACATTACTGTAAGATACTACTTTACAAGAAATAATAAGAAAGGTAGGTTTCTAAGTAAATTGAGGATGAGTAGAAAGTGACTACTGTTATGGATAGTAAACAAGATAGTGTCGAAATCTCAAGAGATATCTCCTCAATCAGCGAAAAAAAATACAAAATGATAGCAGAAAATGTTTCTGTATTTTATGATGGTATAGAAGCTGTAAAAAATGTCACAATGAAATTCAAGGAGCGTTCAGTGACATCTCTAATCGGCCCGTCAGGATGCGGCAAGACCACATTTCTGCGTTGCTTAAACAGAATGCACGATATGACAAAAAACGCCAGAGTGCAAGGAAGAATTCTATTAGACGGAGAGGATTTGTATGCAAAGGACAAGGATCCAATATACCACAGGCGCAAAGTTGGCATGGTGTTCCAAAAACCAAACCCATTCCCAACAATGTCAATTTATGACAATGTTTCAGCAGGTCTTCGTCTAAACGGAGTAAGAGATAAGAAAATTCTAGATGAAATAGTGGAAGACTCGCTAAAGATGGCATACATCTGGGACGAGGTAAAGGACAATCTCAAAAAGCCCGCAGTTGAGCTATCAGGAGGTCAGCAGCAACGACTCTGCATTGCACGCGCACTGGCGATTCAGCCAGAGGTTTTGTTAATGGACGAACCGGCATCCGCACTAGACCCAATCGCCACACAAAAAATTGAAGAAACGATTACAGAGCTTGCAAGAGAATTCACCATAATCATTGTAACACACAACATGCAGCAGGCAGTTCGTGTTTCAAATTATACTGCATTTATGTACCTTGGAGATTTGATAGAATTTGACGAAACAAAAAAGCTTTTCACTCAACCAAAAAATGAGTTAACTGCAAAATATGTGCAAGGCCAGTTTGGTTAGATGACCCGACTTATCGATCCATCCCTTAAGGAACTTTCCTCTTTGATGTCTGAAATGGGAGATCTTTCCATTCAAGGAATCATGCTTGCAATAGACTCTTACCTGTATGGAAAAAATACGGTAAATCAGGTTCACGATATTTCAAACGAGATAACAAAGAGATACTTCCAAGTTGCTGAATTGACATTTGACATGTTGCTAAAATATCAGCCAGTTGCGGACGATTTTAGATTAATTCGATCTTCAATTGAAATTTCGCATGGGTTTTCAAGGTTTGGCAGATATGCGTATGACATAACGCTTGTCAGAGACATGTTTGGCGACATTTCAGAATGCGACAATAGCTGGCTCATCCAGGCATCAAATAAAGTAAAGACCATGATCCACGATGCAGTGATGTATTTTGCAGATCTGGATATCAGAAAGGCAGTAGTAATGCAAGAAAATGAGGACTTTGTAGATAGGCTTTACAAAGAAAGACTTCCAATGCTCATCAATTCTGAAAATACTAAATGTGCGCTTGCAGAGGCACTGGTCTTACGATATCTTGAGAGAATAGCAGATCATGCTATGTTTATGAGTGATGCAATAAACTATATTGTCACGGGAAAACACAAGCTGTCAAAGCAGTTTCTTGTAGATGAAGCTTTAAACGAAAACTTTACGAAAATATAAACAAACTATGTTATCTACATAGTGCTATGTTTTGTTTGTTGTAATACTATAACTATGATCCAGTTATTTTTCATCGATTATATTCAAGCAGTAAACGATGTGGACCTTTGAACAAGCGGGCATTATGAAAAACTCAACTGCTCCCCGCAGTTTTACAGTGACTGATTGTGATGAAATGGTATCACAAAGAAAAAAATACGTACATAGTTTACGTAAATGTCAGAAATCTATTTTGAATAGTGACTTTACCTTTTGTGATCATTGCAACTTATGCCAGATGAGAGTTGCAGAAAATGTGGAGGTAGTTTAATTGACTATGCCAGATGCACAGAGTGTAGAAAAATTAGTTACAAAATGTGCAAAAAATGTTGCCATGTTGTGTCACAAGACAATCATCCAGAGTGCTTCAAATTTTTTAACTTGTCAGGATACCAGGTGGCGGTGTGATTAAAATACCGATAGATACGAATAATGATAAATTGCAGTTGATCTGGAAGAGGCATCAATGATGGAAATTTTCATTCTAAGACATGGCGATGCAAACTCTAATGCAAAGAAACTAACCGATGACTCAAAGCGATCACTTTCCGAAAACGGAGTAAAAGAAATTGAAAATGTTGCCAATTTTTTTGAGAAGATAGAGGTAAATTTTGACCATATTTTTTCCAGTCCACTAAAACGTGCAAAGCAGACATCAGAAATCATACTAAAAAAACAAAATAAATCCAGTTTTACTGAATTAGAAGAGCTAAAACCTGAAGGAAGAGTCGAAGAGATCTGCCAGATACTAGGCTCACAAAAAGAAGATGCAAGTGTTTTAGTTGTTGGTCATAACCCACTTCTGGTAGACCTAGCAAATTACATAATAAATTCCGCTGAACATATACCTACAAACATCTCACTAAAGACAGGAGGAATAATTAAGCTCAAGATTAGTTCTTTGGAACCAAAAATGAAAGGAGATCTGCAATTGGCGCTTACCCCAAAACTGATAAGAAAATTCTGTAAATGAGTCATTTTTTGTTCAGTTTACACAGATAAGAACATCAAAAAATTAGACATGATAACAAAAATGCAAAAAATTTCCGTAATAGATCTAGGATCAAACTCAGTGAAACTAGTTAATTTTAGGATCAACCATGACAATTCCTATCAAGCATATCAACAGGAAGCCATCACAGTAAAGCTTGCAGAAGGTCTGGCACAGACAGATAATCTCAAAGAGGAACCAATTCGAAGAACAATCGAAGCCTTGAAACTATTTCGCGAAATAATAGACATGCAGGCAATAAAACACGTTTTACCTGTTGCAACAAGTGCTGTAAGAGACGCTGCAAATAAGATAGAGTTTTTGGATAGAATATACTTTGAAACAGGATTCAGATTTAGAACGCTTTCAGAGGACGAAGAGGCATTGTATTCTTATGCAGGTACAACGCGTTCCCTTAGAATACCCACTGCATTATTCTTTGATTTGGGCGGAGGAAGTCTTGAGATGGTATACGCAGAGCAATATAGAATCAAAAAAATTATATCACTTCCATTGGGGGCATTACGACTAACTCAAACATTTGCTGACGAAACGGGAAAAATATCAGAAAGAAACTATGAAAAAATGAAATCTTGCATTAACAAATATCTTCCAGAAAGACAGGCCCTGAAAATTGATGATTCTTGCGTTCTAGTTGGAGTTGGGGGAACTTTACGCTCAATTGCAAAATACAATCAAGAGATCACAAAATATCCATTAAATAAAATACACAATTACAAAATGACTGCAAGATCAGTGCATGCAATTAACGACAAGTTCTCTTCACTAAAGCCTACAAAAATTGCAAAGATCAGCTCCATCAGTAGCAATAGAGCAGACACAATAACTGCAGGAGCATGCCTAATAGACCTATTAATGCAAAGGCTAGGATTTGATGAAGTCATAGTCAGCGCACAGGGTCTCAGAGAAGGAACAATTTTGATGTCACTAGAGCATCCAAAGGAATTTGCCGCAGGCAAAATCAATCAACAGTATGTTGAAGCATCCGTAGGCTTTTCGTACGAACCAGATATCATTCCATCGCATCTGGAAGATATTGTGAGGTTTCTAATATCGTATGAGTACATGAACGAGCAAGAACGTCTAATACTATCGTTGGCTCTAAGACAGGTATCACAGAGTCTGACATTTCAAAATCTAATTAATTTTGCCTATTATGGAATGGATGTTGATAGTTCACTTTCCCACCGCCAACAGCTAATTGCCATACTTGCAATAATTTACGCAAAAAAGAAAAAAACCATGGACAAGGTATTTGATAAATTCAGTTCAATTCTTCAGGAATCAGATAAAAGACCAATCAAAAAAATCGCTTCTTTGATTTCACTTGCTGAAGTGCTGGAAAAATCAAATGCAAAGATTAAGCTCAAATCAATGGATAATAATGTAATAAAAATCAGAATTTATCCACAGAAAGTCACGTTTCCAACGTTGTTGTTTAAAGAAGAATGTGTTAAACTATCAAATGCATTCAATACAAAAATAGAATATTTTGTCGATAATTCAAAATTCAAGTCACAATCTCTAGAAATTCGGTAAATTATGTATAATCTATAGATAAGATATAGATAAAACGGGACATACTTACAAAACCGTTGTCTGTTTTAAAATCTAAAAAACACGCCATTCCAGGTAAACTAATAGTAGTTGAGGGAATTGATGGTTCTGGAAAATCAACACAGATTAGACTGTTGGAAAAATGGCTCAGATACAATGGGCAGCGTGTTTTTCTTACAGAATGGAACTCGTCAGAACTAGTTAAAGAAATCACTTCAAAAGGCAAGAAAAAGGCCAGGCTCACTCCAACAACCTTTAGCCTACTGCATGCAACTGACTTTGCAGACAGATATGAGAGAAACATTTTCCCGCTTTTGCGTGCAGGTTATTTCGTTTTAGCTGATAGATACATCTACACTGCATTTGCAAGAGACGTAACACGAGGCTGCAATCTCGATTGGGTCAGAAAAACATACAACTTTGCAATAAAACCAGACATTACGTTTTATTTTCGCACTCCAATTGATACAGCCATTAATAGAATTCTTGCAGGAAGACCACAGCTCAAATATTATGAGGCTGGAATGGATCTTAACCTAAGTAAAGATCCGTATGACAGCTATCGTATATTTCAGAGTCGGATTATCGAACAATACGAGTCAATAATTGAAAAAGAAAACTTCACCATAATTGATGCGACACTGGGAATTGAGGAACAACAGAAGATCATGAGATCAAAGGTTCTGCAAGTATCACCAAAAAAACTTGTAGAAGAAATAGAGGTTAAAAAAGATGAGATTAGACGAAAAAGAAAATAGAAACAAGATAAGGTGGTACGGAAAGGGCATACCATACCTGCACGATATCAATCCCAGAGGCAAACTGATTGTTATTGAAGGACCTGATTCTTCCGGGCGAAGCTCTCAAATTTCTCTTTTGACTACGAAATTAGAAGCAGACGGACATGCAGTGTTGAACACGGGGCTAAAAAGATCAGAGCTTGTAGGCGAGGGAATTTTGGAAGCAAAAAGAAATGTTTCGTTAGGGAAAAAAACACTTGCACTTTTTTATGCTGCCGATTTTGCAGACCAATTGGAACAGAAAATCATTCCTGCCCTAGAAGCTGGCTACATCGTACTTGCAGACAGATACATCTACACCCTCATGGCAAGAAATACAGTCAGAGGCATTCCAAAGAAATGGTCGCATGATCTGTACGGTTTTGCTTTGGTTCCAGATTTGGTGTATTATCTCAAAGTAGATCCATATACGCTAATACATCGAGTGTTTGAGAAGTATTCCTCACTTGATTACTATGAGTCTGGAGCTGACTTGGGTCTTTCAGATGACATGTTTGAGTCGTTTATTATGTACCAGCAAAGAATTGCAAAGGAATTTCAGACTATGCAGAAAACATACGGTCTAGTCCACATCGACGGAAATAAGAACATGGATGAGATCAATGAAGATATGAAAAAAAGAATCGACTTGTTTCTAAAAACTAGAAATTGAACGCTATGCACGAATTCAAGACAGAATACTATTTTGAACAGCTTGACAAAAACCTAAGTAAGACTAGTGAAAGATTATCTGCGTACCTTCAAGATCCAAATGAGAAAAATGTTCACGATGTTAGAACATCAATTCGTAGATTGGATGCGGCATTTAAGATTCTACCAAAGAAAATCAGGCAAAAGACAAAGATAAAGAAATTTGCATCCGAGCTTAGGAAATTTTTTAAGACCAACAATCAAATCCGAGATTTTGACATAATAACTCAGAAGATAGTTTCACAGCAATCAGAAAATAATAAAGAAATTTTACGATTAATCGATAAAAAGAGGAAGAATCGGATTGCAGATGCCAAGATTCAGGCAGAGGCACTAGAAAATTTTGAATATCCAAAAATAAACAAAGACGAAACAATCAACGCAAAATTAGAAAAAAAATTTAAAAAAACCTTAATAGAATTAATTGAAAACATTCAAGAATTAATGCCAAAAGTAATCAAAGATCACAAATTTGTAGAAGAGCTTCACAGATTAAGAAAAGAATACAAAAAGCTCAGATATGCTTTAGAATTAACAGAAGATCATGAATCCTCAAACTTTATAAAAAATCTAAAACAGTTACAAGATATTTTAGGATCAATCCACGATAGTGATATAACAATTGATTTTCTAAAGAAGCTTCCCTCAAAATATAAAACAGATGATATTATCAAAAACGAAAACGATTCGAGGATACAGATGTATCAGAAATTTGTTGAACTACACAAGGTTTTACAGATTTAATGTATAATTGCTCATAATAGTAACGAGTAGTTAAGTGTCAATATTATTTAGTTTGGATTCAATTTCAGCAATGTACTTTGTTATGAACTCAATGAACAATTGTATTTTGGGTTGTGATAACGCCATCGCGCCTGAAAGCCGAACTAGCTCTCGTTTTATTTTTAGTTGTTCAGTCAGAGTTTCCTCAAGACCCTTTTGATTCTTGTTTGTGAGGTTCTTTACTAAAGAAAGCATCTCGGCTTCAATTTTTCTTGTCATTTCGGGTCCGACGGGAGGTGTTTCCCCAATTATATCCATGAGTGCAAAGCTCTCAAAAACACGCATCTTTAGATTCACCATGAGAATTTTCCATCACTATCCAATAAAAAACAATCCCAAAATCTCAATGTTGGAAAATCAATAGAATTGTTTTGCTATTGAGCCAAATAAACATCAATTTGTACCTGATCATATGGTTGTCATATTGATCGGTTTTTTGATCCCATACTAACCATACCAGTCTGAGATCTATTTGCTCTTTTTTTATGTTATATTCCACAGAACACGTAGTCATGAGATCCTACAAAACAGATTTGGCAAATGAGGCGTTTTGCATCAAGTGCATATCATCACTTGTAACCATGTTAAATCGAGAATCAGTTAATCATAAACAAGACTAGTCTGCAAAATGACAGATATTTTGTTATATTTACATAGACAACGTAAAACCACTTGAGTTATGAATTTCGTTTATAGTAATTTTTTATCATCCTTTGATAAATCAGTGAACAATGGCAGTATCACATGATGACAGATATTTCTTTTATAGCCAGTGCAGCCTTTCATGTCAAACGATATCCGAATTTGATACGGCCATAATAAAAATTTGAAATACATTTGATCCATACAATTACAAGCTTTACATGATCTATTATGATCAGATAGAAATTACAAATTATCTATCTTAAAGTGTGCCAACGGCCATCATAATAGACGATTATGTTGAAAATGCAGAATTAATGGAGCATTATATAGAGTTGCTAGGGATCAAAGTGCTTGCAGTTGGATATGATGGAAAACAGGCAGTTGAATTATATCAAAAACTGACACCGCATTTTGTTTTTTTGGATGTTCAGATGCCTAACTACGACGGATATTTTGGGTTGATCAAGATAAAGCAATTCAATCCTGCTGCCAAAATAATCATGGTTACTGCAGACACATCAATTAAGACAAGGCAGAAACTGATCCTATTGGGAGCTACTGATATTTTGTACAAGCCAATTGATCATGACTTGATGAAAGAGATCATTTCATCATACAGTAATTTGCAGTCAATTACATTAAAGTAGGACTTCTAAGATATTGTCATACAGCACAGGAAGTTTATCAGTCTAACAGGTTAGTGTCGCGGCAGAGTTCAATTTTGCATATAAGATCTGAAATTTTCTTTATGATCTCATTGTTTTCAGTATACGAATTTAAAATCACCAATATCAAGCCACCATAAATTGAGAATATACATTCTGTAAACGACTCTCTTTGTATGAGCGCTATACGGAATCTGCTTAGCTTGTCATCTAGGTCTTGCACCATTGAAATTTGTAGCGTCCTTTGCATGAACAGCATTTCCAATTCATTACTTGATAAATTTTCAATTATATCATTTGAACCGTATTCAGATTCGATTAGCCGACCATTTTTGTTAATAATAGAAACGAACGCTATTTTGTTATCTATTGAAATTATATCTTTACATAATCGAGTGAACGGTTTTGTCTGCTCAAAACTAAGTGGGCTTATCACACTTCGTATTCTGTTGGTTTTGTGATAAATATCACGATAATAGTTTTCATTCCAATAAGTAAACTACATAGTGCATCGTTTTCAATATTGTTTTGGAAATGATGGTATAGAGGCGGGTCTAGTGGGAATAATCGCCCCTTAGATATGCGATCTGGACTCAAGATTTGTAAATCTTGAATCATAGAGTGATTATAATTCTCCAAAATTTAATGGTTAGGTAATAACACAATAACCACCAACTAATCAATATTAAGAATAGTACTCGATCGTGTTAAGTCAATGTCCAATTTGCAAGAATTCTGTTCAAAAGATAGAAGATGTATTTATTCAAAATAAACACCAATGGGACACAGATCTTCAGCGAGGACAATTAAGAGGATTAAATTTGATTGCGGTTGGATGTAACAATTGTGGGCTAGTTTTGCTTACATCATGAGTCAATATGGGAATAAAATATCCACAAACAATTGTTGCTTGTAATGAATGTGGTTTAATTTATTGGAGACAGGCAAATAGAGTGACTAACACAGACAGATGTCCTTTCTGCGATAGCACGAATCAAGTTCCTCTAGATTGGAAAGAACTTGTAAACGCATCGAAGAAATAACACAGTGGAAATGCTTCACAAGACAATAATCAAAATACGATCATATTTTAAATTCTCAAATATCATGCAAATTACAGAATTCAGTAAAACTTAGTTTATTTTTAATTGTTAATTGATTCTAGTTTTAGTTCCGGAAATTCTGCCTTTGTTATTCCTAGATCATCTTGTAATTCCCTAATTTTTGATGCATACTGTTTCATATTGACAAAATTATCTTCTAATTGTGCACGCTTATAGAGTCTCCAATTTTCTTTTAGATCACTCCATATTTTTATGATTGATTCTCCGGATTTGGTGGATCGTGGGTTTTGAAACTTGAGCATGATGCTTTTTTCATAATTGATTTTCCTTCTATAGTGTGAAGTATGATTAATCTCTGAGTCAAATAAAAGTGAAAATTCTCCTTCAGAGGTTTTTCTTCAATTTTAAAGCTGTATTCTTTCCATTTATAGCCATGATAAAGTTTTCATCCAGACTAATTGCTTTATCAAAATGCCATATAGATTCATTTATGTAATTCATCTCGCCAAGTGCCATTCCTTTACAAGTTAAAGTCATAGGAGAATTTTTGTCAATTTTTAATGCTTCATCGTAACAACGGATTGCCCCCTCATATTTTTCTAAATTGTGTAAAGCTATTCCTTTATTCAACCAAGCATGAAAGTTATTAGGCTCTAGACATAATGCCTTATCAAAACAAATAATGGCATCCTCATATTTTCCTAAATTTTCAAGTGTTACTCCTTTGTCAATTAATATGATAACATTCTCAGGATCTTTTTTTAGAATGACATTAAAATATTGAATTGCGTCGTCATAATTCCCTTCTTCACACATATCATATGTATAATTCATTAATTCGGTGAATTCGTTCACAAATGTAGATTACATAATCATACAAATAATACTTGTGATCCTAAAATTGCGATATCCACTTTTCAATCTCATCAACAGCATTTATGGGCAAACTGGGGCTAACTGAAACAGGAAGTTTGAATCTTTTTCTTATTGTTTCTACAAATGCCTCTTGACCTCTAGGATATAATTGATTTTTAAACTGCCATAGAAAACCGCCCTGTTCTGTTATTGTATTTCGATAAATTTCAAGCCACCTACAAGCAAAGACAGGAACAATGCCAAGAAATCTACACATTTCCATTTTTAACGTAATCTCAGATTTTGGTGGTGGGTATAGAGTGTTTTTGATTTCCACTCCGATTACAAGATGGGTTTTTTCTTTATGTACTGCAATTATGTCTAGATTTTCGTTTCCCCTCCATCTTTTTCCATTGTACTCTTTGACATTCTTTTCATTTAATATGCTAAAATTTTGTGCACGCAACTCTGATTTTACGACATCATGTAAATGATCCCCTATCATTTTGATCACGTTCACATCGGAATACCTTCTGATCCAATATACAGAACGATTAATTTTTTCCTTAATTTTCCCATTTTCTTCAAATTTTTTTGGAAAGTAGAATTTTGCTAGAATGGCATCATCTTCAATTATCTTCTCTGATCCCAGAAATCCCACATCTTCTAGTCTAGCTAAACCTGTTTTTACCTGCGATGGGCTAAACTCATTTTCTAGCATGACCTGAATTGCAGATTCATGCCTAGGGGTTATTTTTACTCGTCCAAAAGAATCAAGGAAAATTTCTCTAATTTTCTCTTCAGCTAGCATATTCTACTGCAAAAAGTGTGTTTTTTATTTTTTGCAGTTTTCAAACCAATTTCACGCATAAATACAGCATTTTTGCGATGAGCTAGGCGTGTTTTTAACCATTAAGTTGAAATGATCCACCCCGGTATAGATCTCGATCAAGAAATGTGGATCAGATCTATACCGTCATTGATCGAGATCCCAAAATCAGGATCATAAGGAAACAACATGAAAGGATTCAAGTCAATAGATGCCTACAAAGCACTGTACTACATGCTAGAGAACCCTAGGTTTGACCAACGAAAATTATCCAGTGATTTAGGGTGGCATTTTGGGCAAAAGGTAAACGCTTTCGTAAGATGGTTAGAAGATCTGAAGTTTGTAGCAAAAACAAATGAGACAAAAAGAGGTAAAGCTAGATACGAAGTCCCTTCCAGAATAGAATTAGCTAAATTCTTCAGCAGACATAGAGACATGAAGCAGAAAATTGTTGATGAATTTTCAATAGCCGCAAATAGAGAATCCACAATCAAGTTGATTAATGAAGTAGGCGGTATACTGTGCTTAACAACGGCTTTAGAAATATACGGAGAAGAGTACTATCGTGATCCGACAATACATGCTTATGTAGAAAATAATACTCTTTTAGAAGAAATGAAAAATCAGATTGAAGGAAATACAAAAGTCATAATATATCAGTATGATCTACCAGATGAAATTAAAATAAAAAATGGATATAAAGTCACTTCTCCTTCTCGGACAATAATTGATCTCTTTTGTAACAATATGGCATATGCATCTGAAAGATTCATTCCAAAAGTGTGGACATAATGAGTTCAGAATTTTATGATTCAGAAACAATTACTGCTAGTTTTAATGAATTAAGAAAAATACTACAGTTTTTGGAAAGATTGGGAAGTCCTCGACCAACAATAACTGGTGGCTGGGCAGTATACGCATATGCTGGTGGTTCTGGATCAAGAGATATAGATATCGTAATGATCAGTGAGGAAGACATAGTACAACATTTGTACAATCATTATTTTCCAGCAAATAATTTTGTAGTAAAAAAAATAGGACTCATACCAAGTCATTGGGAGAAAATAGTACAGACTAAAGGAGGTGCAAGAGACATTATTGTTGATGTATTCAACGGAGAGAAGATATGGAAAGACGAAGTTGGATTAGGATTAAAATTTCATTGGGGATGGACATTAAAATTTCAAGAAAAACTCACAATTGAAGATTTAGAAATAATTGTACCAAAAAGAGAGCTTCTCATAATAACAAAGATGATGGCTGCAGTTGCACGCTCAAGAGATTTTGATCAGACAGGTCATTATCGTCTACCACCTAAAATTGAAAAAGATTACAGAGATGTAGCAGCATTAACGATAGGTCAAAGAATCGATATAGATTTTTACAAAGAATATATAAAAAAATCTGAAGCTGATCAGTATGTTAATGAGTTTTTAGCCAAGTACAAACAAACACCACATTCAAAAACACTAATAGATCATGGTGCAACCTATGATAACATTGAGTCCATTCTTAGTTTGAGTTCAGCATAGAGATCAAATCCGGTTTAATCAACACATATTTGATGCACATAATAAAAAAGATGTTTTTGAAAAACTGAACCGTAGAACTTTCATTATGAAAGCATCACTTCCACAATATGATCAGTTTTAATTATAACAAATAATACAAACTAGTCAATTGTTAAGAGAAGATCTAGAGACACCTTCGAATGGTTTCATTCAAAGTGTTGAACAAAGTATAGAGGATGAAGTTCAACAAGGGACAAACACAATAGAAAAAGGTCACAGATTCTTAAAATGGGTAATTACAAGATTGTTTGATATTTCGCCTGTAGAGATGGAAGGTCAAATTACAGACGGTGCTAACGATATGGGGATTGATGCGTGGGCAAAAGTTGAGAATCAAAGCGAGGGGGAAAACAAAGGACAGATCCAGATTTTTCAGCTAAAATATGGAAAATCATACGATATTAAAAAAGAAATTCTGAAATTCAAACATGACATCAATAATTTTCTGAAGATGAAGACTAGTGATATACAGAGAGATGATTTGAAAGATCTGCATCTCACGATAAAAAAAGAGGAATTAGAAGTTGAGCTTTTTTTTATCACAAATCAAAAAATTGACTATAAAGATAAAACTATCAAAGTTTTTGGTTTTGAACAAATTGTAAATTCATTATGGAATGAAATAACGGGTTTACCTAAAGGGAAAAGAGAAAACCTACATCTTGAGAATTTAATTACATATGGAAAAGATGCCATAATTGGTGTCGTTTCGCTTCAAGAACTTGTTAAGTTCATTGATAAAACAAAATCATTCATTTTTGAATCCAATATACGAAAATATCTAAAAAGAACTAAAGTCAACACCGGATTAATTGAAACTTTAGAAAACAATGCCGACAAAGTGTTCTACTATAACAATGGAATTACTATTGTTGTAAAAGATTTCAAAATTAGTGATACCGATAGAAGAATTGAGCTCATTGAGCCACAGATAGTAAATGGTGCTCAAACATCTAGTATTATAGTAGAAAAACTTCCTTACTATACAAATGTGAAAGGAAGCATACAATTAACAATCATAAAAGAATCAAATAAAACAACTAGAGAAGACATCACCAGATTTAGAAATTCTCAGAATGCAGTAAAAGGTAAAGATCTGATTTCACTAAAACATTTTCATACTAGGATCAGAGGTCAATTTGAGAATTATGGATTCTTTTATGAAACACAGGCTGGTTCTTGGTTAAATATGACAAAATCTGAACAGAATTCCTATAATGGTCATAGAGTTTACAATAATTATCTTACCCAAGATCATAAAAAACTAGTTACTGCGAAGGATGCGATTCAAGCAATGGTTGCAGGTATTTTTCAGAATCCCACAAAACCTTATTCCAGTATTGCAAGTTTTATGCCAAATGGAAAATATTATGATCAAATTTTTGATGATAAATTGAAAGAAGATTATCGATTATTACTATATCCTTATCTGATTAAATGCTATAGCGAAACGCTAGGATATGGTAATCAGGATGCAGATCCTGAGGGAAAGAGATATGCAAGACTGCTATTTGTTGCTACATATTTCAAAATATTATTCAAAGAGATTCTAAATATAGATATAGAAAAAATAAAAGATGATCCTACGATATTAGATAAAGTCTTTAACAATTTTGAAGTTAATAAAGAATTTTTATTATTAGTAGATGAAGCTTTGACATATTATTTCATACATGCCACAAGCTACATAGAAGAACAAAAGATACCTACTTGGCATAACTTTTTTTCAAAATATGCATGGGATCCATTAATGCAGAGAACCATTGAGGGATTCATGAAAACAAACCAAAGAGCATTAGAAGAGATAAAGCAAAAATTCTTTGCACATAAACAATTATAATTCTTTTTTAATAAAAAATTAAAATTTTTTGTATGACGATCTGATTTCATATAAGAAGACATATTTGCTCGTGGAAATTTGCTAAAATGTATTATTTTACTCCGTTCGATATTTTTGATTAGTGATTGTTCTACTTGTATCTTCTTTGGATACAGATCTAATTGGCGTTAATTCTAGATTTTTTTGTGAGTTTACTAGAATATTCATTTTTTTAATTGGATAGGTATCATAGATATTGGCTAGTACATCGTATGCCGAGGGTGGAATTACAAAAGAATACGAATGTCCATTAGTTAGAATTCTACGTATTAGCACAATTCCATTAACTTTTTTAAAATCTACAGGTGTTAAAGCGATTTCCAATTTCTGTTTTTTATTTATCCATATGCCGATTGTCATATTTTCATTCAATATGTAAGCTGATAATTTTTTTGGGATGGTTATTTGCCTTTTAAGACCAGTTCTTAGAGGACGCAGTTTGCGCCTTTCAAATACATCATGTCTTAATTCACAAACGTATGGTTTCATGCGTATTTGGTGAATTTAGTTTCTCCAAATTAGATTTTTTTAAAATAATCATATAGATAGTTAGTCAGTAGACCACTACCAATCGAGCTAAAAATTGAAATTATAAGTTCCAACTTAGTTATAGATATGCACTAACAAAAATAAAAACATATTCTTGATAAGTATTATCACGTAGTATTGCTCCAAGATTATGATTTTCCCATTTTTATCATTTTATCAAGAATATTTTTTCCTTCCTTTGTCAGCGTGTAAATCTTACTAAGGATGAATATAATCAATATGAATAATGAACGTTAAATCGATTGGTAGAATCTCATTATAACAGAATTCAAAATTTCTGCTAGAAAAACGGATTCATTAAAAATTACATAGGAATGTGAAAACCTAAATTAGAAAACCTGTTATTTAGCAAGAGTATAGAAAAACGGTGGTTCTTGAAAATACAGAAACGCGGAATGTTATCATCCCTATAATAGCTGCAATTATAGCTGCATTAATCACAGTAACATTTGGGATATTATCGGATCAACATTATTTTCAGGCATATCCAGATTACCAAGTATTCATTACCTCTAAGGTTAATTCAGACATACAGTTTGAACAATTTAGCGTACAGAACATAGGAACTGTTCAAGCTAAGAATGCAGAAATAATAATTACATCAGGAGATCCAATATCATTCCACGATAAGTTTTGTTTTGAAGGAAGTATTAAAAATAAAACTACAGATACGTACAAAATAAAATTTGAAAAAATTTCAACTAATATTCCATGCTTTATCGATTTTAAAAGCTCCGTAAATAAAAAAATTGAAGGTGTGATGATTCTGTCAGATGACGCCCCCGGTAGAATTTATTTTTCAAAAGAATCTGATAAAAAATCATTAGGAAATGTAACCACGTTTACCTTTAGTTCATCGCAAGATAGTATCAATAACCTCAATTCTCTTGGAACCCTAGGAATAGTCCTAGAAGTTACGGCGTTTGGCATTTCAGCCTTTTATCAATATTCTAGAAAACAGAAATTCCTCAATAAACAAAGAAAGCTAGAGAAAGAAACAAAAGAAGAAATTATAAAATTAGAAGAAGAATTAACATTTTATTTGAGATTAAGTATTACGAATAAAGATGCATCTATCCAAATACAGGACAGAATGAATTGGCTACAGGAACAAATTATTTCTAAACAAAGAGAATTAGATGAGATTGAAAGTAAGATAATTACTTCACCAAAGTATCAGCATTTGATTGAAAAATTCTTCATAAATTGGAGTTTGTTGGAACAAGAATTATTCAGAATAATAGAAAGGTATAGACTTAATGTTGGTGGTAAACCTACAATAATGCACATAATTACAGAGTTAAAAGAAAAAGAAATTCTTTCTAATAAAATGATTGAAATATTTTACATTGTAAAGGACTTTAGAAATACACTAGTTCATGGAGATATGAAAGGTAATGTTAAACTATTAAAACAAATTAATGAAAATCTAGATGTATTAATTGAAATGATTAGAAAGAATGACAGATATTAAAAAATTGGTTCTGGAATTTGAATATATGCTGAACAAAATTCTGATAATGATATAAGTTTTGCAAATATGAAACCCCGATTAAAAATGAATCAAATTAATTCCGAAATGCTTGCTGAGTTAAACAGTACAAATGGAAACATCAGGGCAATAGTCTTAGTTTTTCAAAATCATGTTGAATTTTATATTGATGAAATAATAGAAATGTTGTTTGAAACTACAAAACTACAGAGTATAGCATTTGATAAAAAAATGTCCATATTAAAAGAACTTGGCTACATCTCAAATGATTTGGGAGCTGATTTGAAAATGTTGTTTGAAATAAGAGGACATTTAGCACATGAGAGAAAAACCCATGATCTTCAAACAAAAATAAAAATTCTTATGGATTTAAAGAAAATTAAGGTAATAACTTCTCCTAAAAATGATATAATCGATGAGATTAAACGATTCAAACCTATATGGTAGAATCAAATTTGTTGAAAGATCTTCCTGAAATCTTAAAGTACGTTTTCCGCATATTTACATTTCAAACATACCATGTGTACGAAATGGCATATCAAACAAAAACTCAAAATTCATCACTAAAAAATATGTTTAAAATTATTTGAAAAATTCTTCAATGCTATAATTCAGTTTTTAAAATAATTTTACCATTCTCTTCAGCAAAAACCAATGTCTGACCTTCTTGAATTTTCATGTGTTTTCTTACTTCTTCAGGAATAGTGACTTGGTATCTAACAGTGATCTTGCTTGCTCCTAGAATTCTTGCCATTCATCAAGATAAAGAAGATTATCAAGAATATACATAGCCAAGGTAACCAAGATTACCAAGATAATTCTTATATTGATGGATAATTACTGATTCAAGTTGGATAGCTTCATCGATGATGTTTATGAATTAATTAGATTAGGCAGGGGAGATCTGGGCAGACTTGAACACATCAAAAGTGCTTTGGAAGATAAAAGGACACTTTACACATCGGATAAAAAATACATTGAAGAACTGACGTCAAAATATCTATCAGCTAAAAATCAATCCAATTCAAAGGAATCCGCAGAAGAAAAATATGAAGAGAGTCGAATTGATGACATATCCGAGACTATTTTTTGTGGGAAATGCGGTGCTTCGCTACAAAATGATTCAAATTTCTGTGTTAAATGCGGTGCTTCGCTACAAAATGATTTAAAACCAAACCAAAAAAATATCGTTTCAAAACATAAACCAAGAAAAGGATTGATTTTTCTTGGGATAGTACTTGTCATTATTGCAAGTAGCGTGTTTGTTGTACCAGTTAATGATATGGGATTAACTACAGCTGATGTTAGTAGTCTTTGTAAAAGTCCATTAGGTGTGATGGGACAAGCATTTGGGGGCGAAACCGCTGTAAACAATTGTGCAGCATCTAATATTTTAACGACTATGGCAGTAATCTTTGGGATATTTGGTTTGATTCTTGTAGTAATAGGCTTTGTAATGAAAAAGATTAGTCCAAAAACAGAAATTATTGCTACTGCAATAATACTGTCAACGATAGCATTTATTGGATCTCAGATAGTTTTGCCTTTTCCCTACGGATTAATTGGATCAATCACTTCATTAATAATAATCGCTATTATCTCAAAGAAAAAAATTCAAAAATATCACTGATTTCATAAAACTATTATAAATCTTCTTTAGCAAATTTTACACTCTTTGTACGGAGATGTGGTTGCCCATACTAAGATCTGTTTGCTCGTGGAATATTGCTGGGATTTATTCCATTTTTATACAGAAATTACAAATGTTTGCATGAATATCCGATTGTAGACACAAGCTATTGTTATTTTCTTCTCATTAAAATTATTATAAAGCATTAGGAATAATATTAACAAAAATTACTAACGGTGATCATGTTCATAATCTTGTATCAATAGACATGTCAATGTCAGATTTCCCATCCATCTCTGAATATTTTCTCAAAATTCCCCCAGCAAAATCTTTCCATGTTACACAATCTTCAGGTTTATCATATCTATGCTGACCATCCATTCCTAAGCTATACGAAACACATTTCCAGTCTCCTATGGAGGGCAATGATATAGTTTCAGAAAATCTACTTCTGATGATTCCTTCAAAAATGCCAAGAATTTTTGTTATTTTCAATATTCCATACATATCATAAACAATAGGTTGTTTCTTTGCTTCTAGTAAGATTTGGATTAATTCTGGTGTAATTGTTACGGTGGATAGTATTTCTGAATCATATTGCAATTGTTTACATAAAATCTCTTTAGAATCAACAGACTTTGTTGCTAAGCTTACAAGCCCATAGAATAATTCAGGTTTTATTCCAACTCGCATTTCTAAATCTTTTACAATAATTTGCTGTCTGGGTAATTTATTTAGCATAGAAAGCACATTATCGCCCAGAACAGTGCCTGAAAGTTTTCTAAAGTTATTTACCATCATATTGACTCCCTTTATTTTGTAAAATTTTGGATATGATGGAGTAACAATTTCAATATAATTATGTAATTTCAGAACATACTGTCTAAAATTTTCAGGTGTTAATTCATGAAAATCTCCTACACAAAATGCCCTTTGTTCTTCTTCGTTAATTTTTAATGCCTTTTGCATAAACTTTAATTGTTTTTTTGGAAACTGCCCATACCGTATCCCGTTATCTCGAAGTGTTATGAAATTCTCATTTGAACTCATTGTTCAGTTACCTCAATTGTCACTTCTATCTCACAATTACGACAGACTCTTTTTGTAGTACCTTCAACAAGAATCGTTTCTTTTTTACAGTCCATGCAAATAACTTGAGGGATATGAACGGGCATTACAATAGATCCTCCCCTATAACAAATTCTTTGGATTCATTTTGATAGCATATTTCGCATAGCTCTAAACTGTAGTCTCCAGTTTTTTGACAAGCACATATCAATCTGAATTTTCTATCTTCATGAACACATCTCAGAACTAAACTTTGTACCATGTTATAGTATACGAAATGGGGTAGTGAAGTATAGCGAAAACATGATTTTGCTACAGATTTATTATAAATCGTAAGCAATCAATCTAACATTGAAATATCGTAGTGCTGAACAGCGAAAAAAGAGAATTGTAAGATTTCTTGAAAAACAGCCCCTTTCGACAATTCGGGAAATATCAGACAAATATGATAGAAGGATTACAAATTATACCATTGTAAAAAAAGACATAACAAAACTACTTGAAGAAAACAAGATAGGTGTTATTTATGGAATGTTTTTTGTAAATCCAGTTCTAGGACAGGAATTAGTTGTTCTAAAAAGAATGATGAGATCAGATGTAATTCTACGTCCCCGTTTTAAAAAAATAGTATTTGACGACAATAATGGTATAGACGAAGTTACATTTGAACAGAATGTACGTAATTGCATTTGTCTTTTTCACTTGAAATTAAAAATTCATTTCTTTGAGCAGAAAAAACATTTGATGAGGGAATTGAGCTGGACTAAAAAACAGTCTCTTGTTAAAAAATTTCAAATACATTTTATCAAATTTCTCAAAACGTATTCTGATATGGATGCGTATTTTGGCTTTCTTAAATCACCTGAAGAGAGTGAAATCAAAAAAAATCCCAATTGGAAAAAACCAGCAACCTTACAAGATTCGTTAAAAAGATTTTCAAATTTTCTTGGCTATCATCATTATTATGATAGCCATAAATTTGCCTCATTAAGATCTGGAAAAATTCCGATAGATGAAGAAGTGAAACGTCTGAAAGAATGGATAGTCACTGGAAGTAAGACTGCTGCTGCAGAAGCATTTGGGATTAAAAATAAAGCATTGCAAAAATCACTCGGTAATATTCAAAAAGCTGAACAATACAAAATTCATGACGCTATGATAAGACAACTTGTCGAAGAAGGTCAAAATGCTGATTCTTGGAAACTATTCAGCATGATATTTTATCCACATGCGGGGCAAATTTTGAAGCTTCCAAAAAGACAACAGCTAATAGCTAGAAAGGAATTCAAAAAGGAGTGGGGAAAAGACATTTTTGAGTTTGTAGATCCTAAAGCTTTTGATACTTCATAATTCGTTGGACTTTGGCTTCTAGCTCTTTCATTTGCTGTATTACTACGTCTTTTTCCAGACTTTCTTGAGCTAATTTTGTAGACTTTGCTTTTTCATCTTCTAGTTTTTGTGCAAGCCTTGCTTCATCATTTATCATCAAATCATGCATTGCTTCAAGATAATCAGGAACTAAATCTAGAACATCTGTCCAAAAATAATTCTTGTCGGTTTTCACTATTCCACCGTGTCCCATTAATCGTTCCTTGTTCACAAGTGCAGATAATGTCCCACGCTTCCTTTGAGAGTTCATCATTATTTTGTTCCAGTATCTACGAAATCCATGTGTTGCGGGAACGATATGACGTCTTTTTCCTTCAGTTAATGGAGTTCTGAGTCCTGAGGAGTTTAGTAAGTCTTCGATCCTCATCTTTACTGCTATTGATGTGATTGACGTCAGTTTTGTGAATCGTTCTAAAATTAATGGATCAGAGTCTATTGGTTCTCGTTTCATTTTGTAGATCCAGATTTTTTTGTATTCTTGTAGCTTATCCCATGCCTCTATTGATATTAATGCCATGTATTCTTCTGGTGTTCCTCGGTAAATTCTCATTGCAGCACAGACTATTCTTCCTGTTTCACTTTTGGTAAGATCGACTTTGTATTCTTCATCTACTTTGTAGATTGGAAAAACATCTCCCCATTGAACATCATTCCATGCACCAACACGAAGTCCTCCAGAGCTAGATGCCAAGACGATAAAACTAGTATCTATTCCATTGGAATGTTCCAAGAGTTTTTGGATTTCCTCTCTGGCATAGCCTCGTCCCTGATTAGTATTGTCAAATTCTGGATATGTTGTATAGATTCTCTTCCAACCAAGACCTAGATTGTTCATTTCCAGTAGTTTTTTGATTGGTTTTATCCTATTTGGAATACTGGATGGATTTAGATATGAAGGATCTGCCTTGTCCAATAATGTTTTTTCACGCAGTCTTGCAACATATGCCAATACAAATTGAGTGGCTTTTTGTTGGTCATCTTTAGTAATATCTACAAATTGTTGCGTTCGCTGTGCTAGATCACCTTCTAACAAATCAGCACATGCATCAACCAAGAAGACTTTGAGATTTCTTGTCATTGTTCGTTTTGTTTCTGCAGCTTTGATTCCAGAATAGAATAATTCCAACGCATTTTGTTGCTTTACTTGTATCTCCTGTGATGTAAGTCGGATGTCGTTTCCCATGTTTAGTATGACACCATTTGCATAGTCAAGTACTTCGAAACTGTGATTTTGCTACACTTGTTTTGAGTCCAGATAACGTATCTAAGAGAGAGCGGGTCTAGTGGGATTCGGACCCACGACAGCAGGATTAAGAGTCCTGCGCTCTACCTGGCTGAGCCATAGACCCACAGAGCAAAAAACAATAAAGTCGTTATTTAAAGTAGAGCTGAAAAATTTAGTTTGAGGGCTTTGCTTCGATTTCGCTGTATTTTTCCAAAATCGCAGTCAGTACTGTAGAAACTGGAACGTTGTTCATTTTCTTTTTCTCCTCGAGTAGTTTCTGGTATGCATCTAGTGTGATATATACTGGGATAGAGCCGTTTCCTTCTAGCAATCCCTTTACCTTGTACAGTGCACTTTCCATTCCTCTTTCTGCTGCCTTTGCAAACTTGAGCTTGCTTAGGATTCCGCCAATTACGCCAAATGGCATCTCATAGTTTACTGTCATGGTGACATTTGTTACTCGCTCAGTTACTGCCTTGAATTCTGATGTAATGTCCCATTTTTTGAATGGTCCAGAAGTCATTTTTGCAGAAATTCTTTGTTCTCTAACAAATTCAGTCGTCTCGCAGTCCCATTCCAGTCTTTTTCCTCCAAAGTCTCCGACTATTCGAAATGTTGTTCCAACACCCATTCCGTCTTTGATCTCCATTGGAATCACAGTCATTGCTACTCCCTTGTCTGACATTTGGTCAGATACGTGCTCTGGTCTTGCAAAATATGTGAAAACTGTGTCAACTGGGGCTTTGATATCGAGTGATTTTCTAACTGTAGTCAACGTTTGGCCTTTTCTTCCGTCTGGATTTAAAGCTTTTGTCATTTCCCAAAGCGCTTTATTGAAGAAACGGATTTTCTGATCCATGCGAATCAGGATTATTCTTTTTGCATTTTTGTTGTCTGGAATAATACCCATAATGCAAGAAGCAAGTGGGCATGCCATGTTTAATTCGGCCGAATCCACCATAGGGAACAACAGGGTTCAGATCGCAACAGTCCCGGAAATTCCAGTAATTAATGAGAAGTGCACGATCCGAATACACGTAACGGATCTGGATCTCAAGGACGTTCAGCACTTTACCATGGGCATGAGGATATTTTATAACGACAAGCAGGTAGATGGCATTCCTCCACAATCGCATGACGGAGGATACTGGGACTTTGATTTTGTATTCAAGGAGCAGGGAAACCACATTTTCAGAGTCGATTTGTATGATTCTGAGGGTAAAGCAATAACGCACACGTTTAACATGAGCACTCAGAGTCCGTTTGCTTTCATTTTCACCTATGTCATAATGTGCGGCGCAGTAGGCGCTGCCATCATATTTGCCTACATATACCTGCCAAAGAAACTAAAAAAACTGCGAGCTAAGTTTTAGCAGACATTGCTGCCTTGCCCATCCGAAACGCAAACAGCACGGTAAGCAGAGTCATGGCAAACAGCAGTATTCCAATTCCCAGGTGAACCGCGACAAGCACCGCATGCAACTTTAGATCAATCACCAACGCACCAAGAGTAACCTGGGTTACGACTAGAATTGCTGCAAGGGTACCTGTCACCTTGATTTTTCCATCAGACTGTTTGTTGAGCCACACTCCAACTGCCGTAGATACGATCAGCACGCCAGTAGTTGCGGCAACAAACCGATGCGTCCACTCTATGAAGTATTCTTCGTCTGGCATGATTCCGTTTGGACACAAAGGCCATTCAGGGCACGACAGTCCAAGTCCTGCCGAAGAGACATACCCCCCAATAAACATCAGAGAATACAAGACGACTAGCGATGCTAGTGCAAGATATTTTAAAAACAAGTTAAGGCTCTACTACAAAATTTCCATTCATGCCAAGTAAGGCGTGTCCTGGAACAGTGCAGGCATAATGGTATTGGCCCGGTGCGCCTGCAGTAAACGTGACCTCTCCCGTTTCGCCAGGCTTCATCGGATTGTTTGCCGACTTGATGGCAGAGTTAAACACCACGGTGTTTGGATCGTCCAAATCAGATATTATAGCAAATGCATGGAATGATTTTCCAGCATTATCCACTTTGAATGTAACCGAGTCGCCTGACTTTACTTTAAAGTCTGGATTGTGGCCTTCTTCTTCAGGCAGTGCGTTGAATGCAAGTGTCTTAAAGTCTGGAGACTCGACAAACTTGAGATCAAAATTGTGACTAACGCCAGTTGCTGCTGCCGGTCCGCTTGGAGCCTGAGCAGGTCCTACGACGATTTTGCCAACCATTCCCATTTCCCTGTGTCCTGGAACGGTGCAAATGTAATAGTATGTGCCTTCCTTGCTTGGAACAAATGCAGATTCGCCTGTTTGTCCCGGCTTTAATGGGTTGTTTGCAGTGTGCACCTCGGTGCCAGGAATTACTCCCTCAAAGCCTTCTTCCGCGGTAGTAACACCAAATGCGTGGAATGACTTGCCGTTGTTTGCGATAAGGAATTCAATGCGGTCACCTACGCTTGCCTGGATGTCAGGATTGTGTCCATCCTCGCCAGGCAGTGCATTAAATGCAAGTGTCCTAAAGTCTGGAGACTCTATAAAATTCAGATGAACGTCGAATTGTTTTCCTGTAGCCGCCATGCCTCCAGAGGTTGCCGGTTCCTGTGCCTTGTGCATTTGGTTTCCAGGTGGAAGCGATATCCAGTAATCCCAAAAGCTAAAGAAGATTGCACCGCCCGCTATGCAGATGCCTAGCATTATCACTAGCATCTTTGTCGTTCTTGCCGACGTTGTCCTGTAGATTTGTTCGTTGTGTTGGTCCATGGTATGATCACTCAATGATGTGGATTTTTGGCCTGGTGTGGGAAGTAGTATTTTCCTCCCAGTCCCCATGGGTCATCCATGTTGGCCTCCTTTCCTTTCCCTGCGCTGTAAATCATGTTCACTAGCCAAATTATCATGCTTGCGCCAATTATCATTGCGCCAACAGATGCAATCTGGTTCATGATGATGTATTCTGGATACGGTTGGTAATCGTAAACTCTTCTTGGCATTCCGTACAGTCCAAGCACGTGCTGTGTGAAGAAGACCATGACGGTTCCGATAAATGACATTACAAAGTGGACCTTTCCCCAGGTCTCGCTGTACATTCTTCCGGTGATGAACGGGAACATGTAGTACAGGAATCCGATTGAGCCAAACGCGATTGTTCCCATCACGAACAGGTGGAAGTGTCCCACTACCCAGTAAGAGTCGTGCGTGATAAAGTCAAACGGCATTGCGCTGTTTGCCACTCCTCCTGCGCCTGCAGAGAAGAACAGTGCGATTCCTCCGACTGCCCACATCATTGGGGTTGCAAACTTGATTCGTCCGCCCCACATGGTAGCTATAAAGTTAAACACGTGCATCGCAGACGCCGGAACCGCTGCAAGCGTTCCAATCATGAATACGGTCTTTTCTGTAAATGACATTCCGGTTGAATACATGTGGTGTGCCCACGATGAGAAGCTCACTATGCTGAGCATGACAAATGCGAAAATTCCAGAAGACTGGCTAAAGATTGGCTTTCTTGAGAATCGCGGGATTATCTCATACATCATGCCGATTGCAGGAATTACCAGTACGTACACTTCGGGATGGAATGTGAACCAGAACAGGTGCTGGTATGCAATTGGGTCTCCCCCCTTTGATGGATCAAAGAATCCAGATACTCCAAGTCTGTCAGTTAGCAGCATTACAAGTGCCGCCGCAAACGTTGGAACTGCGACTATGACAATTAGGGATGCTGACAAAAATGACCATGCTAAAAGCGGGACTTTGCTTAGAGGTAAGTCAGGATGCTTGCATTTTAGAATCGTAACTACGAAATTAATTGCGCCAAGGACTGACGATACACCGAGTATCTTTTGTGCAAAAATCCACATGTCTGCTGAAGGTCCCGGTGATCTGATTGCAGAGTACGGCGGTGTTGCATACCATGTAAAGTCCGCAAAGCCAAGCCAGATTAGTGCGCCTGCCGGAGGAATCATCCAAAATGCGATTGCATTTAGTTTTGGATATGCCATGTCTTTGTATCTGACCATTATTGGAACAAAATAGTTGCCAACGCCAGATGCAAACGGCAGCAAGAACAAAAATATCATGGCAGTGCCATGGACGGTAAATATCCTGTTAAATGTCATCGAGTCTGCAATTATTTGCGTACCTGGGAAGAACAGTTCTGCTCTGATTCCAAGTGCGAGTGCACCGCCCATAAAGAAGAACGCGATTGATGTTATGGTGTACAGTAGACCGACATCTGTGTGATGGGTTGAAAACATTATTTGCCAGATTGGGCGCGGCTTTTGTAGCTCTAGAACCATCTTAGAGAGTCACTCCGAGTTCTTTTATTAAGTTATTAGTTTTGATCATTTTATTCTTCCACAATTAGTGTTCCCCTCATGTTGTAATGGAGCAAGCCGCAATATTCCCTGCACTGGATTGGATATTCTCCTGCCTTGTCCGGCACAAACCAAGCGGTGTTGATTCTACCTACGATGGCGTCCTGTAAAATGACATAGTCGTGAATGTTAAATGCGTGGTTGACATCCTTGGCAGTTATTTCAAATTTGTATGGCTGTCCCTTCTTGACGTGCAGTTCGCCTACCTCCTTTGTTCCGTCTGCATGCTCAAACGTCCAAAACCATTGCTGCCCCACTACCTTGATTACCTCTGCTTCGGCAGGCACGTGCTCTACTAGTCTTTCAACGTTCCATGCTTCTGCGCCAACGTATGCTAGCAGGCATATTACAACGCCAACGTAAATCCATTCAGGCCAGTTAGAGTGTCCGCTCATTTACCAATCAGTTCCTTCGTATTTTGTAGGCTTGGCGTTTGGGTTTGATTCCCTAAATCTCCATACTAGCCAGATAAGTGTGCCAGATACCACGGCACCGACAGTAAATGCAATAGTCATCATTTTGAAAAACAGGTTCCAGATCTCAACTTTGCGGTTAACATACTCGTGAGCATCTGTTGCCGCAAATACGAGCTGAATTGTAGGCAATACTATTAGAATAGTCAAAACTGACATTAACGCAATTGTTTTGTCCATGACCGGTTACAGCCCGTGACCTTAGAATTCTATTTAAGGGTTTTGTAGATTATTAGAAAGGTCCCTGATCGTATCTTTCAGAATTCATTGCGTTAATTGCAGACAATGAAAACTTGCCCTGCTCCTGACGAACGATGGTAAGTGACGCGTTTGCAATTATAAGCTCATACAGTGACGTCGGGGTGAGATTCAGAATGTTTGAGATCATCGCCTTGATCGGATCCATGTGTGTCACAAAGAGCACATTTTGCTCCTGGTGTTTTTTTGATGCATAGTCTACCATGTCGAGCACTCTTTTTCTTACCTCGGCAAACGTCTCAACGCCGTTTTCTTCAATCGTAGGGTGACCCTCGTAAAATTTTAGAAACACGTTTCCGTGCTTTTCAAACAATTCGTCATACGGCATTCCGGAAAACTTGCCCATCTCCAATTCATACAGTCTTTCGTCTATAGTGGTTCCAAGTCCAATATGGCTGCCTACAATTTCTGCGGTGTTTTTTGCCCGCTCAATCGGGCTTGCATAGATGTGAGAGATGTTAAATGATTTTAGAAATCTGCCAATATCGTTTGCCTGCTTGACTCCTTTTTCGGTTAACGGGATTCCAGATGCCCTTCCTGCCAAAACGCGCTCGGTGTTGTTTCTTGCCTGACCGTGGCGCAAAAATATGATTAATCCCAATTTTTTAAATTTCAAAAAAAGATAATAATAACATTACCTGCCTGCGAATATGAAGATAGGTATAATCGGTGGCACTGGCGGCATGGGCAAAGGCTTTGCGCTTAGATGGTGCCTAAAGCACGACGTTTTGGTAGGATCACGTGATTCCCAAAGAGCATCTGATGCTGCATCCGAATATGTCAGTGTTGCAAAGGAATCTCACGGTGCAATAGGTGGAACCATTACTGGTAAGGACAACGTGTCAGTTGCAGAACAAAGTGATGTTTTGATTTTGGCAATCCCGTATGAAAATATTGATTCTATTTGCTCCGAATTACTTGGAAAAGTTAAAGACAGTTGCACTGTAATTTCGCCTATCGTTCCAATGGTAAAAACAGAAACCGGTTTTGAGTTTATCCCGTTAAAGGAAGGCAAACCGTTTGCGCACCAACTGGTTCAAAAATACATGAAAAACAAAACAAAACTAGTTTCTGCGTTTCATGTTATATCAGAAAAAAAGCTCATTGATCCAAAACTAGCACTGGATTACGATATTTTTGTTTGCGGCGACGACAAGGAATCGCTAGATGTGGTTAACGGCCTTATTTTGGAAATCAAGGGCCTAAGGACAATCTTTCTTGGCTCAGGCGCACTGGCATACTTGGCAGAAATGTCAACTCCCCTGCTTTTGAACGCAATGATAAAAAACAAGATGAAGAATCCAGGCATCAAGATCCTATAATGAGCCAGTACTATCCAAGACGCGGTAGAAACTGGTACTCTGCCATGGGCGTCCTGTTTATCGTAGTTGGCGGAATTGTCGTAGTTAGGGATGTTTTGATCTGGAGTCCGGACTTTGTTTTGGACTTTCTTTTGAATTCTGAAATCACAAACGCAAAGATCTCATTTGGAATGTTCGTGTTTGGCGGAATACTCATAGCAGTAGGGTTTAGGCAAAAAATTGTTTAAGAAGGCCAAGTTCCTAAAGGAGCAGAAAATTCTTCGCCTAGCCACGGTGGACAAAAAGGGAAACCCGCACTTGGTTCCTGTCTGGTATTATTATACAGGGGTAAAATTCTACATTGGGACAAACACCAAGACAAGAAAGGCGCAAAACGTTCAGAAAAATAGCAAGGTGTGCTTTTGCGTAGACGACGGGGTTTGGTCACCCATACAAGGAGTGATGGGAAACGGGAAAGCGAGACTGATTTTGCAGGAAAGTACTGTTAAAAAAATTGCAAAAAAAATTCTTCTTCGTTACTTTAAGAACTTGGATGGTAAGTCTGCAAAAGAATTACTGGACAACACAGACTGCATCATAGAGATAACCCCAGGCAAAATTACTACTTGGGAGTACTGACGAATTTTTCTATTTCGCCTAGCGCGTAATCTAACGTATTGAGATCAGGCAAAAAGACCAGCCTAAAGTGGCCGCTGCCATATTTGGTTCCAAAACCAGAACCATGCACCGTGAGCACACCGGTTTCTTTGAGCAGCTCCATTACGAACTCTTGATCTGATTTGTACCGGTTGGTTTCGATCTTTGGAAAAGCGTAGAACGCGCCCTTTGGGTTTGGGCATGAGAGTCCCGATATGGAATTGATTCTCTTTACCACAAAGTCTCTCCGCTTTTTTAGCTCAGATACAAACTCGGAGATGTAGCCTTGCGGGCCCCTAAGCGATTCCAGTGCCGCATGCTGGACAGGCAGGTTGGTCGATATTCTAACGCGTGCCAACTTTGGCAAATGCTCGCGCAGCGATTCTAATTTTTTGGACTGATTAAATCCAATGTAGCCTATCCTCCAGCCAGACATCAGATGAACCTTGGAAAACCCGTTAAGCAGTATGACAGGCGAGTCTTTTGCCACTCTTCCGATTCCTGTGAATCTTTCGTCAAATACAATTTGATCGTATATTTCGTCGCATATGATGTAGAGATCGTGCTCGTTTGCCAAGTCAACTAAATTCTTTAGAGACTTTTCGCTAAACACGACGCCTGTTGGATTGTTTGGGGAAATCAGACATATGGCGACCGTTTTTGATGTGATTTTCGACTTGATGTCATCCATGTCCGGAGTCGAATTGTTCAGATCAACTGCAAACTCTACTGGAATCCCCCCATGCAGTCTTACATATGAGGCGTATGGCGGATAGTACGGTCCGGGAAGCAGGACCTCGTCTCCCTCTTCCACTATAGATGACATGACCATGTCCAGTGCCTCTGACACGCCGTTTGTCACAAGTATGTCGTCTATGCCAACTGCAAGTCCCTTTGCGTTTTCTTTTTTTGCTATCGCCTCTCTTAGTTCTGGCAGTCCTTCAGACGCCGCATAATAGTTGCTGCCGCTTTTGATGGAACGTATCATTGCGTCCTTGACGTTTTCTGGAGGCTGGAATCCAAACTGTACTGGATCACCGATGTTTAGGTACGTGATCTTTTTTCCTTGTTTTTCCACCAGACGTGCAGCAGATACGATATCTCGTATAGCATACTCTACGCCAGCTACTTTTTTTGAGACCTTCAAATATCTAGACAGATATTTAGCCCCGTTAAAGTCTTACCCCTTTGGACTCGTAGCACAGTCTGGACAGTGCGGGCGGCTTCGGACCGCCAGGTCGAGGGATCGAAGCCCTCCGAGCCCTCTTTTATCTTAAATATCGATTGTGCAAAAACAAGATGTGAGAATCACGCCACTCAGAATCGGTTTGCTGTTGGCAGCAATTGGGGTTGCCGCAATTGTCATCACATTTGACAGCAATCAAAAGGTCACCTCATCGATAACACTGGAAAAAGAGGAAACTGCAAGTCTGAATCTGAATTTACGGGACGGCGGAATCGGGTATTACAAAATAACAGTTTCCAACTTTGACGGGCAGGCAGTTTTTGCTCAGATTGAAGACCATATCGGAAATGTCATATCGGATAAAAAAATACAGACCAAAATGTCGGTTAATTACTTTGATTTTAAATCCGGTGGAAAATATACATTAAAGATTACAAATGTTTCAGAAAGGTCTACAAGCCTTCAGGTAGAATTTGGAGATACCGAAATCTCAACAATTAGGATTCCGGCAATAGTCTTAGGAATTGGTGTAATACTGATACTGTTTAGCGTGTACAAGCGGCTGAAAAATTACAGTACGGCGCAGCCAGATGAAAATATTTCATAGACTAGCGTGCACACTGGAATGGCAGACACAAACAGCGACAGACTGAAGGCAAGCCAGCACGAAGATGCAAGCACTGTAAAGATTGAAACAGGTATCAGTTTTTTAAAAAGATCTACTTTTCTGTGACTCAGTAAAAGATAGCCTCCAATAGAACTTAGCACCAGTCCCAATTCGAGTGGCTGGTGCGACCATGAGATAAGACCGTCTATTCCAAACAGGTCGTGTGATACAGAATCCCCATACCCTGCGGCAATCTGCAGTATGGAGCCTAGAAGGATAATCTTGATTGCGGATTTTGATTTACCAGTTATGATTTTTCTACGTAGCATTAAAAATCCAAGAATTGAAGAGGTCGCAACCGTGCTTACGCCAAAGTATACTGCAACGTGCTGGATTGACCAGAACTGCTCAGGTGCGCGTATAGCATGAGATGACGCATCCCAAACTCCCCCCAAGAGCTCCAATAAGACGCCAAACGTTGCAAGTAATGAGACTATGATGGTCAGTGTTTGCGGATTTGGGAGAACTGAATCAATTATTCGCTGCTTTA
This sequence comes from uncultured Candidatus Nitrosotenuis sp., assembly GCA_964449865.1. Taxonomy (GTDB): domain Archaea; phylum Thermoproteota; class Nitrososphaeria; order Nitrososphaerales; family Nitrosopumilaceae; genus Nitrosotenuis. Next base: position 118,631 of record CAYVBR010000011.1, on the reverse strand, counting down.
GATACATCTGTACTGATTGGGATTTTTATTTATAATATCAGTGTTGTTTTAGGTTTTAGAGAATTCACTCGAACTAAACTATATTAGAACATTAGAGCAACCAAATCCATGAGCCCCGGAATAGGGTTGATGAAAAGACGGCTAGAGACAGAAAAGCAGGCAGTGGCTTTGGCAGTTTCCGGAATTTTAAAAAAATATGAAGGTATTACGCAGGATCAGATCAAGACATTGGAAACAAAGTATGATGGCGATTCTGGCGACTGGTATGTGGCACTAGGGTTTGGAGAAAAACGAGCTGTGGTGAAAATGGATTCAGTGCATGCCACCATATCAGAGATAAACGAAATTTAGTTTTGTTTTCTAAATTCTACATTTGGTGAATCGGGAGTTGGAATGGTTATCAGCCCACCATCACGCAACTGGGAAATTAGTTGAATGACCTCCTTTTCCACCTGGGAGCGTTGAAGACCAGTTGTTTGGGCAAAGACATCTACAAGTTCAGTTATCTTGCGCTTTCCATTGCATGATTTCCAAAAGTCGATAATTGCCTGATTTACCATGAATCCTTGGTCGTGTTCATTTGCCAATACCATCGAGCCGTCTTCTTGTTGAATTAGTGATCCTACACCCTGTGGGAGTGCAGTCTCATAGTCAATTGGGGCAACAGTGCCTCCTTTTGCAAAGCTCTTTAGTTTTTCCTTAGCGGCTTCTGACATTTTGTCCATCGTCCATGGAGGATCCCAGACTATATCGACTTGGACATTGTTTACGCCTGGAACTTTTTTGACGTATCTTGCAACATCTTGAACTATTGTTTGGTGAAGCGGGCAACCCTGGGTAGTCATTGTCATTTTTATGCTAACATCGTTAGACTCTGAAATATCAATTCCGTAAACTAGGCCCATTTCCACTATAGAAAGCGGAACTTCGGGATCCATGCACTGACTAAGAGAAGTTCGGATTTGATCAGTGGTAATAGCCATATTTTGATTTGACTAGTAAAAATAAATAAAAACGTTCTATTTCTTAGCTTCAAATAATTTTTTTATGGATTCCTCGTATGGGGGCTTTGCCACGCCTGCCTCGGTGATTATGCCTGAGATCAATTCGGGCGGAGTCATGTCAAATGCAGGATTTATCACCTTGATTCCGTCAGGTGCTGTTTTTCTGTCTCCAATTTGTGTAACTTCAGTTCCTTTTCTCTGTTCTATTATGACTTGATCGGGATTACTTTTCATGTCAAATGTTGAAAGCGGCGCTGCCACATAGAACGGGATTCCGTGTTGTTTTGCCATCAGTGCAACTTGGTATGTGCCAATTTTGTTGTACACATGTCCCGTACGCAAAACTCTGTCAGCTCCAACTACAACCTTGTTTACAAGCTTGTTTGCCATCGTATAACCCACTGCAGTATCTGGAATTAGGCTTACGTCGATTCCATCATGGTGTAACTCAAATGCAGTGAGTCTTGAGCCTTGCTGGACAGGCCTTGTCTCAGTTGCTATTACTTTGATATTTTTTCCGCTATCCTTAGTTGCTCTGATTACTCCGAGTGCAGTTCCATATCCGACAGTAGCTAACGAGCCTGCATTGCAGTGAGTCATTATGGTGTCATTAGAACTGAATAATTCCGAACCATGTCTGCCCATCGTCATGTTTATTTTTATGTCGTCTTCTGCCATCTGTTTTGCAGTTTCTACTATAGAATTTTTGATTTCGGAAGCATTTGTTCCATTTTTTGCAACTTGCATTATCTGTTCAAGACCCCATGCAAGATTTACCGCTGTAGGCCTTGTCTCAAAAAGAATTTTTTTTGCTTTTTCTAAATCTAAAATTAGTTGTTCCTTTGATGTGGAATTGCTTTGTAATGCCGCAAGTGCAAGTCCAAACGCTCCTGATACTCCTATTGCCGGTGCTCCTCTAACCACCAGATTTCGTATAGCACTTGCAACATCGTTGTAATCTTTGTATGTAACAAAGACTAGCTCGTTTGGCAGTTTAGTCTGATCTACCATCACTACAGCGTTATCTTTCCATTCTACAGTACGTAAACCAAGATAGAGTGATTCGTCCATATGATTATTTTACAAAATCCATATTATAATCTAATAATTGTAATGTATAATGTGATATCTATCTATTCATCTTCACGTTTCTCATCTTTTGATGGCTTGGTGTTTTTACTCTTAAAGTTGTGATAAGATCTCACCAACCCAAACAGAAATCGGTATAACAGATAGTGAATTTTCTTTTTAGTCAGGGTTACATTGTAATGCGTATATTCATCTCCACCCCATTTTTTCTTGTAAAACAACAATGTATCCTGATTTTGCAGGTTTGATTTCGATCCACCAGAAAAATCATACAGCCTCAATCCTGCATTTTTTGCCCATTTGATGGCAGACCACGTAAGAAGTGTACCGCCAAGACTTGTTGATTCTGAATAAGAACTCACGACAAAATGCGTGTATGCAATTCCATTAAAACATGATATTCGTAGACCAGAAATTAGTTTGCCTTGTTGATACGCCAAAAAGAATTTTTCTACACCAGATTTGTGATTGCTCCAAAGTTTTTCCAGATCTTGGAAAGGATCAGGTATGTCCAAGCCCTTTGTTTTTGCCCAAGCCTTATGCAATAAAAGAAATTCCTTTAGATCATCAATTGTTTGTACTTCTTTTGCAACAATATCTCTTCGCTCAGCTCTATTCACATCCCCTCTCGTCTTTTTTGATACATCTTGCCATATTTGCTCGATTGGTTTTGTTAGATCTGCCATGAACGTCACATAATCAGACACAACGTAATGATTTTTTGTAAATAACTGTACGTGTTTTTCATCTACCAGTTTATCGTACGGTGAAGTATATCCCTCTATGAATACAAGGTCATATTTTTGACATACGGTATTGACTGCTACTATAATTTGTTGAAGTATTTCCAGTCTTTCTCTTTCGATATCAGAGTAGATTATTGGGCCATACAGCCATATTCCTCTTGTGGAAATACTTGCAATTAGTTTCAATGCAGTTCGGAATGAGTAGCTAGAATACAGAACTGCGGTTTTTATTATTGATATTCCGAGCTGTCCGGCTACGTTGCCTGATTCATCTAGAACATAAATAAAAACAGGAAAGAAGTTTTCTAAATCTGAAGCCAGATAATCAGAGCTTTGAAAAAAATTTCCAGAGTTATTTTTTATTAGATTTTGATTCCAGTCAGAATTGACATGTGTTTCTATTTTGAAGGTGTACATTGTGTTGTCTCTTATTATAGGATCTCCAAATTAGTTTAATATCTTATTTCAGAAACAGCGACAGATCGGCTTTCCTTGTGCGACATTCTTGCAGCATCCATTATTTTTGCTTGACTTACCAAGTCTTCTTCAGAATTAAAGCCAGAAATAGATTCACCCCTTACTTGTTTGCAGAAAGAGTCAATCATCAATAGATAGTGATTGTGGGTTCCAACTGAGATTTCCTCTGTTTTTGTAGTGCTAAGGGTCATTGTCGCATTCATGTCTGCTGGAATATTGTATGATCTGTTTAGTTTTAGCATACCAGAGTTTCCCCAAATTGTGTAGGTTGACTGGTAGAAAAGATCATACCCCACAATCAGGCTGGCAAATCGGTTTTGATCATATTTCATGGACAAATTGACCTTTGTATCCACGTGTGATCTTTCATCGATGTCAAGATAGCAGCTCACACTTACTGGTTCAGATTGGAAAATAATTCTGCTTGCACAAATTGGATAACATGCAGCATCGTTTAACACACCGCCACCGAGATCCTTGTTGTGCCTTATATCGTCATAGGGTATCGATGGCAGACCATAGCAACCATGAAAGGAAAATACTTTGCCAATAGCATTGTGATTCAAGAAATCTAGTACTTTTTGATGTTGGGGATGAAAACGAAACATGAATCCCTCCATTATTCTTACATTGTTTTCTTTACATGCATTCACCATTCTGCAAGCAGACGGGTATGATGTAGTAGATGATTTTTCACATAGTACGTGTTTTCCTGCTTTTGCCGCTTTGATTGACCATTCCTCATGTAGGCCTACAGGTAACGAGACATAAACAACATCCGCATCAGAATCTAACACGTCTTGATATGAGCCAAAGTTTGTACAGGAGAATTTTTTGGAAAAACTTTCGGCTTTTTGTTTTGAGCGGCTTCCTACTATTTTTAATTCAGAATAATTTGATTTTAGTATTGCGGGAACAACTGAGCTTTCGGCTATTTTTGAGCAGCCAATCACACCGAACTTTAGTTTCTGCATCAAATGATCGACCTTATTGTTAATAATTAGTATTTCCACAGACTACCAAGTAGTCCATCCACCATCGATGACAAACGTTGCACCAGTCACATATGACGACTTTGAACCAACAAGATACTCCACCAATCCGTTTAGTTCGGTTTTTTTCATCATCCGCTTAAGCGGCGTAAGGTTTGCATATTTTTTTATGAATTCCTTGTCTTGATCGAATTCTACTCCACCGGGAGCAACACAATTTACTCGTATTTCTGGCGCAAGATGTGTTGATAAAAACTTCGTCATATTGATTACGCCAGCCTTTGAAACACTATACCCAATGTGCTTGTGTCCTCCATCATACAGGTCAGGTCTTGCAGATACTAATCCAGTAGACGCTGAAAAATTGACAATTGAACCCTTTTTGTTGTTTCTTGCATATTCTCTGCAGACAGAAAATAATGCAACAAGGTTTACATCCATAAATTTTGAAAACGATTCCAGAGTTACGTCAAAAAGAGTCCCTCTTTTTTGGTTTTTTTCCACGTGATCATTTAATGCAAAACAGTTAACCAAGGCATCTGCTTTGTTTTGTTTGAACCATTTTTTTACAAATGTCTCATCTGTGAGATCATGGCCCAACGCGAGATCAAGTTTTAGAATCTTGTTGGTTTTTGCCAGGTATTGAGATATTTCTTTTCCAAGTAGGCCCTCTGAGCCAGTTATTGCTATCCTCATGACTTGTTTCCCGTATGTTCTGAGGTGGCTAAATTGTACTTGGTTAGATAATTTTGTATAAATTCAAGGTATTTTTTGCACGTGTCTTGCGGCTCGATCATTTTTTGGTCTTCTCTGGCTCCTTGAATTATCAATTGGCCATCGTAATTAATTTTTGCTAGAGTTGAAAGAACCAGATCAAAATCAGTGTTCCCAGTTCCAAATGGAACTGTATTGCCGCCATACAGTCGGTCTTTTATGTGGATGTTTGCCAGCCAGGGCGCTAGTGTTTGAAGCTCTTCCTTTGCGTTGTATCCCAATGCTGCGCTGTTACCAGTGTCATAGTTTGCACCTATGTCTGGCCCAAATTTTTCTAACAGGTTCTTAAATTCAAGAGGCGGAAGATCCGTTTCAAGTGTGATTCTCACGTTTTGCGAGTTGGCAAAATCTACCATCTGTTGCAGGTTTGCAATCATTTGGTCCTTGTTGCTCTGAGTTTTCAGTGAGGATGAGTCCACAAATGGGATTTCCAGTATTTTTGTTTCTAGTTTGGAGCATTGCTGGATTAGTGTTTGGAGTACTGCAAGATTTTGCTCCAGATCAGATTTTCCCACATTGAAAAGCATTTTTTGCATGAAATAGTCTGCACATACCGCAGTTACTTGTATATCGTGTTTTTTTGAAAGAGATCTCATCTCCTCAAGTCCGTCATTTTGTAGAATTGGGTTTGGGTTTAGATCAAAGACCCATTCGATTGCGTCAAATCCACAATTGCGTGCTCTTTGAAATTCATCTCTCCAAGTATCCAGCGGGAATGATTGAATGTGGTTGCCAATAGGTGGAGAAAGCCTGCCATTCATTATTCCTATTTTAATGCGGTTCTTTCCCATTGCTTTGAAATCAAAAAATAACAATATTAATGATGACTGAAAAACTACAGCATGGATTCTGATTTGGCTTGCAGATGTTCAAAAATCAAGCTGGTGATTACCGATGTCGATGGAGTTTTGACTGACGGTGGGATGTATTATACCGGCAAAGGCGACATCATGAAGAGATTTTTTGTAAGAGACGGGATGGGTGTTACGCTACTTAGGAAAAAGAACATTCCCACACTAATTGTCACAAAAGAGGAAACTGAGATGACAAGGCAGTGGGCAAAGAGAATGAAGATTGCAAAGCTGTACGAGGGCGTTGTTCAAAAAGAGTCGATTCTTGAGAGGATTTGCAAGAATTTCAGAGTCAAGTCAGACGAGGTAGCATACATAGGAGATGATGTCAACGACTTGGGATTATTAAAGATGGTAGGACTAGCTGTTGTTCCAAATGACGCAATCGACGAGGCAAAGAAAATTTGTCATTACAAATGCAAGGCAAACAGCGGCCACGGTGCATTCAGAGAGCTTGCAGATTTGATATTGTTAGAACAATCATAATTAAAGAATTTATTCTAGTGTAGGAAAAGTTACTTAATTGGTATTCGTTACAGCTGAAATAGGCATCAATCACAATGGAGATATCGAAATTGCAAAACAGCTAATAGATGTAGCAAAAACTGCTGGTTGTGATGCGGTAAAGTTTCAAAAAAGAACCATCGATAAGGTTTACTCAAAGGAGGTATTGGACACGCCAAGAGAAAGCCCATGGGGAACCACCACAAGAGAGCAGAAAATGGGACTGGAATTCAATGAAAAACAGTATGATATGATTAACGAATACTGCAAACAAAAGGGAATAGAGTGGTATGCGTCATCATGGGACATAGACAGTCAATTATTTCTTAGAAAATATAATCTAAAACACAACAAGGTTGCATCCGCGATGATTACAAATCGTAAGCTTCTCGAAGTCATTGCTGAGGAAAAAAAACACACTTTCATATCAACTGGAATGAGTACGATCGATGAAATCAGAGAAGCGATACAGATTTTTAAAAAACATAACTGTCCGTTTGAGCTACAGCACAGTAACAGCTCTTACCCAATGAAAATCGAGGAGGCAAACCTGCGCTGCATTGAGACCTTGAGAAAGGAATTTGGCTGCAATGTAGGATACAGTGGACATGAAGCGGTAGGATACATCGTGTGCGTTGCAGCAGTCATGCTTGGCGCCACATCCATTGAAAGACACATCACATTAGATAGATCCATGTATGGCTCAGACCAGGCAGCTTCTCTGGAGCCAATGGGCTGGATGCGACTTGTGAGAGACATTAGAACAATTGACAAAATTCTTGGAGACGGGGTAAAAAGAGTCTGGCCATCAGAAGTGCCAGTCATGAAAAAGCTAAGGGTTACAACGTAGGCCGGTTTTTGGTCAGATGACAGAACAAAGAATAAACAAAATTTTTGATGACAGTATTGCAGTCATCTCAGAGTCAAAGAAGATTTCAGCAGACATACAAAAAGCAGTTGAGTTGATAATTAGATGCTACAAAAAGGGAGGAAAGGTTGTTGTGTTTGGAAACGGAGGCAGTGCGGCAGATGCACAACACCTGGCTGCAGAGCTTATTGGTCGCTTTCAGCTGGAACGACAAAGTCTTCCGGCTATTGCGCTAACCACAGACACTTCGATAATTACAGCGCTTGGAAATGACTATAGCTTTGACTATGTTTTTGCAAGACAGTGTCAAGCATTGGTAAAAAAAGAAGATGTCGTCATTGCCATTTCTACTAGCGGAAAATCGAAGAATGTCCTAGACGGAATCACGGAGGCAAAGAAAAAGGGAGCTCGTATCATAGGTCTGACTGGATCCAAGGGCATCACCATGAAAAAACACGTAGACGTTCTGCTTGCAATTCCCTCAACATCAACAGCTAGAATTCAGGAAGGCCATAGAATTGCAATACATGCAATTTGTGAGCTTGTAGAGGAAAGTTTTAAGAAAAACTAAAAATTGATTTTTGATTGCTTGCGCAAATCGTACATTATTTCCGCTATTTTGAATTCGATTTCAAAATCAATCATAAGCCCATGTTCTTTTGATATTGCGTATGGGAGAATTTTGTCAGTAAACATCTTGCCTGTTTCCAACAATCGTTTCACCGAATGCACGTACAAGCCGTTTAGCTCGTAGACTATCGGCGCATCTTGCCTTCTTTTGATGGGTTTTGGGCTGATTTTTGACGGCTCCAAAAACCCTCTTGAATTGGCCTCAAACATGCCAAAATATGGGTTTGGATGGGCTTCACAGACGGTAAAAACTGAATCGCTGCCAGATCTTATCAAAAGATCAATTGCGCCCTTTATGTCGTTTTTGTCTATGAATGGGACAGTACAATCACGTGCAGCTATTATATCAAATTCTTGTCCCTGTGCACGCAATTCTTTGACGCAGTGAATTAGTGCATCATCAAACGTAGAATCATCAGCTGAAAGCTCTTTTGGGCGCATGAATGGAATTTCTGCACCATACTGTTTTGATACTTGGGCTATCTCGTCATCGTCCGTCGATACCACTATACGTTCAAAGAGTCCTGAATCCAGTGCTGATTCTATGGTGTGTGCTATTAGTGGTTTATCGCCTAAAATTCGAATATTTTTCTTCGGTATTCCTTTTGAGCCTCCTCTTGCAGGAATGAAACAGATCGACTTCATGAGATTTTCCCCGAATTATTTGACTGATATTCTTTGTGTTGTTTGATTTTTTTAACATATTCTGATGCAAGCTGCTCTAGTGTTGATCTGTGATCTTCTAAGAAAGATAGCATTTTTTCTTCAGATATTTCAACATCTGCAAGATGTCCACCATAATAGAAATAATTGATGTACTCAATTTGAAAGCCAGTGTAATCAAATTCAAATGAGTTTTTTTCAACAATATCAAGATATTTGCTAAGATCGTGTGGGTGTACAGTTTTTTGCAGAGATGTTATTATCGCATTAGGTAATTCGGTTATTGATTTTATTCTATGCACTGATGGTAGTATACCATATCCCATATCAGCAAATATGATTGACGGCTTTTGATAGAATGCTGCTTCCAGCCCAGAAGTTCCGCCCACGGTTATTACGAGTGAGCATTTTTTCATTATCTGTTCAGATGAGGCAGACGGGTGTAAGAGCTCAACATTTGGAATTTCAAGAATTTCCTCGTAGAAGGAGATCTCACGCCATCCACGTATGGTTTGGGTTGGATGTTCTTTTACGCATAACTTGTAGCCAGAAGGTAATGACTTTGCAATATGTCGCACAGTCTCAATCTGATTTGTATAAAACGGGGATGCGATCAGCAGGACCCTTTCTGGCTCTTGGTGTAGTGGAAAATAGACAAATGGGGTTTTGTTATCGATTTCTTTTTTGAGATTCTTGTTAATGAAAGTCTCCCGATATTTTTCTACTAACAGATCAGCCAGAGATCTTGTAAGAATTTTGTATTTGGTTCTACCAAAATATGTGTAATGTGTTGTTATGTTGGTGTTTTTAGAAACAAGTAGAAAATTGAGAGCGGCCTTTATCTTTTCCCATTTTGAAGTTATGTATTTTGTTTTGTATGTATTCAGTTGAGCAGACAGATTGTTTGCCTTTAAGAAATCTTGTAACTCTTCAAAGGATTTGTTATGTGCTTCAATATTTGTAAGACTCGATACGTAATCAATCTTATCTCGTTCTTGGGTTATTAGACATTTGTATCCAAATCTGGATTGTTCAAGCATCATTATCTTGATGCCCCTTGATTTGCAGATTTCATAGAAAAGATGGTTGTGATGCAGATCTGTCGTCTTTATTATTAGAAAATCTGGCTTTACTTCATCTAAGACAGTTTCAAACATCTTACATTCTTGTTCAAGGATTGACAGTATCTCATTTCTTGTAAATTTGTAAAACCGGTTAAATCGATAAAACAACCTTTCGTTGAGTGCAAGAAGCCATAGATCAAGATGATATTTTTTTTCAAAATTAGAAAGATACTCTAAATCAACTGCAGTTTTTGGTAAAACGTGATCATGATAATACCATGTTTTTTCAAATTTTACTATACTTTGTTTCTGAAAAAATTTTTTTGTTCTATCAGTAATATCAATTATTGTAAAAACATCACACGAATGTATTTCTTTGAGGTATTTTGCAACACCAAATGGCGTTATATCACCATCCAACCAAAAAATGATTTTATCTTTCAACATCAAACAGTTTTTTTTCGCATTTAATAAACAGTAATTAGGACAAATGAGAAATCTTCAAATCAATTAATTATCAACTGTAAAAATTCTCCATTATCCAAGCATTTCCTTTAATAGGTTGGACGCCACATGGGTTTCGTTTTCTTTCATCCTAGCCTTGATTTTGGAGATAGAGCTCCTATCTAACACCAGATCATTTAGATTGCTTTCAAGGATGCGGTTTTGCAAACCAATTTTATTTAGTTCGTCAGAGATTGCCTTTTGTTCCAAATGGTTATTGTCTGAAATATACAGAAAGGGGATTCCATTTGTGAGACATTCAGATGTCATTCCATAACCACATTTAGACAAGACTAGATCAGAAGCAGCGACTAGATCTTGTCCTTCTATCCATGGGTCTATGTATGTTACATTATCAGAATAAACACGAGCCCCAGTTGAAATTATTTTCACATTGCTTGTTATTTGCGGCTTTATTGAAAAGTAGCTTCCAAGATTAACAAAAACACAGATATCAGAATCCTTTAATCCGAGTTTTTCTCTTATTGATTTTCTAGAATCTGTTGGCTTTTTGCAAACTAGGCCAACTTGTTTTTTATTTTTAAACGATTTCATCTGTGGGCCAAGAGGCAATTGAATTGCTAGATTAGCCAAATCATATGCTTCCTCAAGCAATGCGATTTGTTTGCTAGGAAATCCTCTCAATACATCTACCCAAGAGAAATTCGAAATTGCAACAGAATTAATTTGTGCTTTATGAGCCACAAAGAATGGCATTGCGGAGATGTCACTTACTATAAGATTCGGTTTTATTTTTGAGATTAGATCATGCTCGTTGTCAGATACTGTACGGATGGAATCTATCCATTTTCCAACATTTTCTAATGTTTTCTTTTCATCAACAGATATTCCATTTTTTTCAATGGCTGGCCCTACATCGGTTGTTCCCGAAATTGTCTTGACGCCAGGCAAGGACTTGTTCAAGTAGTTCACGTTAGAATTTCTTACGGTTACTTCAATTCCTTCTTTGATTAGTTCTCTTATGATGGCAACTGACCTAGTGGTATGTCCCAGACCGTGATCAGTGATGTAGTAGAGTATTTTTTTCAAATAACAACAATCTTGTATTTAAGCACGTTTTTATTGGTTGTTGTAAAAATTGTCGTGATAGTATTTGCCCGAAAGAGTTCTTGTTATCGGAGCTGGCTTTCTTGGATCAAATGTAGCGCAAGAATTCAGAGATCACATAGTCATACAAACGAATCTAACAAAAATTCAAAAAGATTCGTACATTTTAGATATTACTGACGGAAAAAAAGTATTAGATTGTTTTGATGATGTCAAGCCAAGCATAGTAATTAATTGTGCAGCTAACACTGAGATTGATTTCCTTGAAAAAAATCCTCAGGTAGCCTACTCAATTAATGGAGATGGTGCAAGAAATCTTGCTGTTGCTGCCGAAAAATCTAAGGCTAGGTTAGTACACATATCAACGGATGGAGTTTTTGATGGAATGTGTGGAAATTATACAGAAGTGGACAAACCAAATCCAGTCAATGTTTATGCAAGATCAAAAATCATTGGGGAAGTGCAAGTAGCCGAAAATTGTTCAAATCATGCGATAATAAGGACAAATTTCTATGGTTATCATCCACAAAGTAAATTTCTTTTTAATAGTATATTGTCAAAGCTTAGAAAGAAAGAACAGATCACAGGCTTTGATGATGTAGTTTTCACTCCTTTGGAAGTTTCAAACCTTTCACGCCTAATATCGGATGTGGCGTTTTCAAATTATGTCGGAATTTTGAATTTGTCGTCAAATGAATCAATCAGTAAATACCAATTTTGTTGTCATATAGCAGAAGCGTTTGGCTTTGATTTGAATTTGGTAAGAAAGGGCTCCATAGAAGATGCAGGATTTATTGCAAAAAGGCCGAAAAACACCTCACTTGTCAATACAAGATCAAAGCAGATCACAAAATCTAAAATAACACCACTAACAGATTGGCTATTAAAAATTAGAGAGTCAGTCTGATCTTTTTACCAGAAAAGGCGATTTTGAATAAAAAACGATATATTCCCATGAACAAACTTGCGGTAAGATGATCAAGCCGGTGAAAATAGGGATGAGATATCTTGGCGCTGATTCAAGTTGCTATGTCATTGCAGAGATAGGCTCAAACTTCAATGGTAGCATATCAAATGCAAAAAAGCTCATAAAATTAGCAAAAGATGCGGGTGCAGACGCTGCAAAATTCCAATCGTTTGTACCTGAAAAAATAATATCAAGACATGGTTTTGAGAAAAAATTAGCATTTCAGGCAAAATGGAAGAAATCTGTTTGGGAAATATACGATGAGGCACAGTTACCGCTTTCCTGGCACAAAGAATTAAGTAGATATGCAAAAAGTGTCGGGATTGATTTTATGTCAACTCCTTATTATTATGAGGCAGTAGATGAACTAGTCAAGTTAAAAGTTCCTGCAATCAAAATTGGCTCTGGCGAGATAACGAATCTAGAGTTTCTCAAATATGTAGGTAAAACCATGAAACCAATACTATTAGCAACTGGCGCAAGCACTATGCAAGAAGTAGAAGAGGCAGTAAGCACGATCAGATCAGCAGGTAACACAAAGATAATTCTCATGCAGGCAATAACGCAATATCCATCACCTACAACGGAGGCCAATCTAAAAGTCATGGAAACGTTTAGAGAAAAATTCAAACTCAATGTCGGATATTCGGATCATTCTCCTGGAAGCCTAGTAATACTAGCAAGTGTTGCGATGGGTGCTTGTGTAATTGAAAAACATTTTACCGCAAATACAAAACTGCGTGGTCCTGATCATGTTCACTCTTTGGATACCACAGACTTTCGGCAAATGGTGCAAAACATAAGGCTGTTAGAAAGAGCACTTGGGAACGGCATAAAAAAAGTAGAAACGAGTGAAAGAGAAACACGGATAATTCAGCGACGCGGGGTTTGGACCATAAAAAAGATTTCAAAAGGTGAGCGATTCAGCAAATCAAACGTTGATGTTTTGCGGCCAACATTAGGAATTCCAGCATCAAAATACGGACTAGTCATAGGTAAAGCGGCAAAGAGAAATTTTGAGGCTTATGAACCCATAAAAGAACACGATTTGTAAGGTTAGTGCTTTTCTATAATGTTATTATCAAGCCAGAGTACTTCTAGCCCAGAATTATCAAATACATGCACGGCATCTTGTATGGTACGTACTATTGGTTCTCCGTGCAGATTAAATGATGTATTAAGAAGAGCTGGAATTCCTGTTTTGTCATAGAATTTTTTCACAACTTCCCAAACTAATGGATTTTCTTCTTTTTTGAGTAGTTGCGGTCTTGCAGTGCCATCTGATTGGTGTACTGCTGCCGGAATTTTTTCTTTTCCTTTTATGGTTTCGAATGCAACTGTCATAAACGGTGATTCAATTTTTCTTGGATTATCAAGTATTTCGTTTTGATATTCGGAAAGAACTATTGGTGCAAATGGCATCCAAAAATCTCTATTTTTTATCATCTTGTTTATTTTTTCAATGTTAGAATGCTTTCGCGGATCTGCAAGTATGCTTCTGTTTCCCAAAGCCCGTTGCCCCATTTCCATTCTTCCAATGCAGGTAGCCACAATCTTATCTTCAAGAAGCTTTTCAACAATCTGATCCGTATTGCTGAATTTTGTGATTCTATGTTTTTCAAATATCTTCAGATCATTAGCCGTATACTTGGCCTCAGATCCAAGATAAAGGTTAAGTAACGGTTTTGGCGATATGCCATTTAATTCAGCAAAGTGGTAACATGCACCCATTGGTAGCGTTTCATCGGTTCCCGCACCACAGACAAAGAATTTTTCAATTTCTGGAATTTGTGAGATTTTCATGTTTGCTTTAACATTCATTGAAACGCCACCAGAAAACACGACACTTTTTGTTCCGTATTCTGAAACGATATTTGTGATCCAGTTTATTAGCATTTTTTCTGTAAAGGATTGTAAACCTGCTGCAATGTGATCGAACCTATAAAATCTCAGATTGTTCTGTAGATGGTCATACATGTCAGGTATGTCCTTGTTAAATTTGAAATCAAGACCATCCAAGTATTGCATTCCCTCATAGACTTTTTCCACTTCACGTATGGCAGGACCGTTATAGTATGGCGCCAAGCCCATTACCTTGTATTCATGCTCATTTGATAGCATCCTTAGAACCAATGTCGTATATCGGTACAGCCTAGCAAGCTGAAAGTCCTTATGATGATACTCCTTTACACGTTTTATCTTGTTGGTTGACTTGTCAAAGATTGAGATTGTTGCACTAAGGTCATCTCCCCAAGCATCGGCTGTTAGAACAAGAGTATTGTCATCCCTTATCGGACTACCATAGAAAGCATATGATGCATGGCACCAATCATGTTCCATGTGTGATACTTTTGATTCATCAATTCCCAAATGTGATGATATTGTTTTTTTCAAAAATATTGATACTTTTTCCGCATTATCGAAGCTTACGGGGTTTTCAAGCTTGGAATAATCAAACTGTTTTCCCCATTCAGTGTTGAAAGGATACTGATTTGGGTCAACTTTTGACTGAAACAGTTCTACGAAATTTTTTTGTTCTTTTTTTACTAGTCTTGGGTACCAATACTCTTCCATTGCTTTTATCTGATCTTTGACTGAAAAACTGCTGTAAATTCGAAGTAAAGACGGTATCAGACTTAGTTGGTTGCCGCAGATTATGACTTGGTCTAGTTCTTTTGGATCTAACTTGCAGGTTTCTAAACCATCGTTTATTGAGTTAATTGGGTACGATGCATCTGATTTTTTCCTCGAGTATCGTTCCTCACTAGACGAAAATACAATCTTATCGCCTACAAGAATTGCGCTACCAGAACATCGTTCAACTGTTACCGCAAGAACCTTAACCATCACTTGGGCAGACTCTCAACCTTAAATAAATATTCTAATTCTGGATTTTTTCAAGGATTACAGGTAAGGACAATTCAAATAATTTTTGCGCCACAATTTCATTGCCATAATCAGTTATATGCGCTCCACTATAGAATATGGGCTGCGTAGTGTTATCAAACACATTTCTAAGGTCAGCCGTCTTTGTACAGGACGGGTTCAGATCAGTCAGAGATTTTGCAAGTTCTGCCTCAATCTCTCTAGTTTTTACTTGCTTGAAGTCTTTAGCGATGTGTTCTTCAGTCGGAAAGAGGTGTCTATTTCCTGTTCCAAGAATTGGTTGTATGGTTACAATTGTGTCAAAACCCTCGCCTTTTCCAAATTCGCAAAGATTCTTCCATCTATTGTTCCAGGCTTCAGTATTTTTTGTGATCACATCACCTGTTAGTGATGATGCTTGAAATCTATCCCATCCTAGTTGATATATTACAAATGGTGTTCTATAGAAGTTAAGATTCTGTTTAATGAAATCTTTGATTGAATTAGTGGATGTAATGTTTGACACAGATTTTGATACTGTTATTTCGCCAACTCCAACATAAAACGAATCATTGTAGCCATCATACACAATTATCAAATCCGGATTATAACTTACCAATCGGTTTTTGATATCATATACTTCTGCATTGGATTGTTGGGCAATTATTCCTGCATTTATCACTTGGACTTTCTTATCTAGTATGAGATCATCAAATTTTTTTTGTAAATATGCTGGTATAGTTGTATTGTCTGATGTAGCTCCCATTCCAAATGTGGTCGAGCCACCCACCATTATGATTCTAAAAGTGTTTTCAGGTTTTTCTTTGGTAAATTCAGGTCCACGAAATCCCAGAGAGTTGATATTGATGGTGTTCAGATGTTGATTCGGCTGAATCTGCCGGATTATTTTCTCTTCATGAACTAAATTATTATAATCTTCACACAGTTGTTCTTGCATTTTGGTGCCAACAGATGCAAATACAGGGTTTCCAATTATGTTACATTGGTTTGTGTAATTGTACTCTATTGTTCTTGCTGCCACTTCAATCACAGCTAAAATCGTAAGAAATAGCATCACTGAGACAAGAATTTGTTTTTTATACGATACTCTGACTGACATTATTTACCATCCTTTGATACCAAATAATTTCCCATCACAAGATAATCCATTTCTGTTTTGAGAAGCATGTTGTGGGCATGTTCAGGAGTATTGACAATTGGTTCTCCCCTGACATTCATAGATGTATTTACCACCACCGGAACTCCAGTTAATCGGTAAAATTCGCTGATCAGATCATAGTAAAGTGGATTAGCATTCTTTGATACTGTCTGAAGTCTTCCTGTCCCATCAACATGTGTTACTGCAGGAATTGCATCTGGTTTTTTGACTTTTGCTACCAAAAGCATGTATGGGCTTGGTATGTCCAATTCAAAATATTCTGAAACATATTCCTCAAGCATACTCGGGGCAAACGGTCTAAATCTCTCCCTGTGTTTTATCTTCTCATTTAGAACATCTTTCATTTTTTCCTCTCTTGGATCTGCCAAAATACTTCTATTTCCAAGAGCCCTTGGTCCCCATTCCATTCTTCCTTGATACCAACCAACCACATTTTTTTCAGATATAAGCTTGGCAGTTTTTTGTAACAGATCTTGCCGGTCAAGTTTTTCATAATGAATTTTTTTGGAATTGAGAAATGCTTCTATTTCTTCATTTGAGTATGATGGTCCAACATAGACATTTTCCTGTATTCGCTTTGCATGATCATTTTCTATTTTTCTTATGTTTTTTAGATGGGAATAATATCCAAACTGTGCACAGCCAACTGCACTTCCAGCGTCACCTGGTGACGGCGGAATATGTACACTTTCAAATGGTCCTTCTTTTAGTATACGATAATTTGCGACGCCATTTAGCGCCACTCCTCCACCAAGACACAGATTTTTCTGTCCTGTCTTTTTATGAACATAGTTTACCATCTTTAACAAGACATCTTCCAAGACCAGTTGTGCACTTGCCCCAATATCATAATGAATTTGTACTACATCAGAATCTTCTTTCCTTGTAGGAACTCCAAACAGCTCTTCAAAATTTTTGTTGATCATCAAGTTGGCATGTGTGAATGCAAAATACTTCATGTTGAGATGTATGCTTCCGTCATGTTTTACGTCGATGAGGTTATTCATTATGGTGTCATAGTGCTTTGGTTTGCCATAAGACGACAATCCCATCAGCTTATATTCGCCTTCGTTTACCTGAAACCCAAGATAATATGTGAATGCGGAATAAAACAAACCCAATGAATGAGGCCATCTTATGTCGTTTGTAAGATTTATCGTAGTTTCATGCGCTGAACCGTATGACGTAGTAGTCCATTCTCCAACTCCATCTACTGTTAGAATTGCAGATTCCTCGAATGGTGATGTAAAAAATGTGTGTGCTGCATGGGATAAATGATGTTCTGGGAATATTATATTTCCAGCAAATCCTTTGAGATGTTTTTTGATTTCATCCTTTACCCACAATCGTTTGTGTATCCATTTTGGAATTATATCGAGAAAACTACGCATTCCCCTTGGTGCAACGGCGATATAGTTGTCAAGCAGGCGTTCGAATTTTAGTATACTTTTGTCATAAAATGCAACTAGTGAGATCTGTTGTGGCGTTATTCCTGTTTCTTTTAGGCACCAATCAATTGCCATTTTAGGAAAACCGTCATCAAATTTTTTTCTGGAAAATCTTTCTTCTTCTACTGCGGCAATAACCTTGCCATCTTTTAAAATGGCAGCTGCTGAATCATGGTAATAACAGGATATTCCAAGAACGTACAATTTAATACTGTTTGAAAATTCTGCTTTCCTTTAACTGTTCCATCTCAAGCCAGAATGTATCTTGTTTTTTGTGTAACCTGAGCAAATCTATTCTCAATACTTTGAAGAATATGCCATAAAGCGATATTATGAAGACAAACAAAATACCAAGAAATACTTTGGTGTTGATTAGTGCAAAAATATCCAATGCCTTTGAAAGCTTTATTGAGAAAACTTGCGTTACTGTAATTACGACTATTACAAATGCTGCAAATAGATCAATAGAGAAAATTCCAACTGCGGTTGTGATTATAAAAAACCATAATGAGAGACCAAAGGTTACAGCCAATGCTTTGAATCTTGGGGAAGATAGTTCCATTCAGATCGGATAAATGAGAGTGACGAGTCCGCTTTGCGCAAGTGCCGTTAGGCCAATCATGGCAAGCAATAATATGATAATTGGAAACATGTGAAATTTTCTTTTATATACAAATATTTCAAATATTTCTTTAATGGTAGAAAATTTGGACATTTGATTTTTATTTTTAGTTTATCTATATAACGATTATTTAAGATGTCATTAGCGAAACAGTTAGGAATTATTTTACAGTTTTTTCATAGATTGTACCTTTCGCATAGAATCCAAGTCTTGTAACCACATTGATTGAACGCTTGTTTTCATTATGCACGGTAGCAAAATATCTTTTACGTGGGTGTAATTTTAACAACATTTTGACTGCCTTTGTTGCGATTCCTTTTCCTTGATATTCGTGAGAAAGGAAATACCCAATTTCGTTGTCTTTGGTCAATACCACAAATCCCATTTTCTCATTGTTGTTATTTATCAGGATGTATCTTTTGTAGTCATTTTTAAAGTATGTTTTGACGAATTCATCATACCTTGGCAGTTTAAGAAATGTAACAGATAGATCTGTTGTCAGAAACTCTCTAATTATTTTATAGATTAGTGGATAATCACTTTTGGTGGCTGGGCGTAATTTGAATGGGTTGTTTTTTGCCTGCTTCATTTTTGTACGTTGGCTTTAATTGTAGTTAAAGATAATCTATACAAAAAATGTGACAAAATGATGAGAAAGATATTTTATTGAAAAAAAGATCTGACAAGTATGTCTTTTAATGCAGCAGTTGTTGGTTGCGGAAGAGCGGGATGCGGTTTTGACGATGATCCGCTCAGAAAGATGATTAACACTCATGCAGGTGCCTATAAAAATAATCCAAAAACTAGACTTGTTGCATTTTGTGATGTTGATGAAGAAAAATTACAAAAATATGGCAAGAAATATTCAGTTACTAATCTTTTTACCAATATTGACGACATGCTACAAAATATGAAACCAGATTTGGTTTCCATCTGCACTCTGCCACAACAACATTATGATATGGTTAGCAAAGCGGCACAGTTTGGTGTAAAAGGTATATTTTGTGAAAAACCAATTTCGACAAATGTAGAAGATGCGAAAAAAATGATCAAGGTTTGTAAAGAGAACAATATTGTTTTGATGATTAATCATCAAAGAAGGTTTGATCCGCTTATGAATGAGATTAAAAAAACTATTGAGAATAATACTTTGGGAAACGTCGTAGATACTACATTCCATTACACTGCAGGAATTTACAACACTGGAACACACATGATAGACTTGCTACGATTTTTCTTTGGTGATATAGATTGGATCAGTGGAGAAAAAAGTCGTGTAGAGTCATCAAATCCAGACGATCCAAATCTTGATGGCACAATTAAGTTTAGAAACGGAACAGTTGCATCCATAAGAGCTTTTGACGTAAAGGACTTTCTAATATTTGAACAGGACATAATAGGAACGAAAGGTAGGTTCAGAATACTAGATAGCGGATTGAAGGTAGAATATTACAAAGTTTCAGATAGCAAATACTATACTGGATACAAAGAACTAGAGAAGCACAAGTTGCCATTTGAATTTCCACAGAAAAGAGAAATGTGGATTGAAGGCGTCAAACACATTACAGAATGTGTTGAAGGTGGGATTACACCGAAATCATCCGGAGATGATGGTCTAAAGGCCCTCGAGGCCATCCTAGCCATGATTGAATCTTCAGAGAATAATTCTAAAAAGATATATCTTATACCGTAGAGGTTGGCATTTTGAGATGAGTTTAACTTGAAATTAGCATTATTTGGAGGAGATAAGATTAGGAAAAAACCATTTTCAAGACATCCAATGATTGATGATGAAGAGAAAAGACTTGTCATGGAGGTGTTAGAGAGTGGAAACCTTTCTACTTTCAGAGCTGAGGCTGGGGAGAATTTTCTCGGTGGTAAAAAAATTAAGGAGTTTGAAAGTAATTTTGCAAATTATCTGGGAGTAAAGTATGCAGTGTCATTTAATTCTGCCACCTCAGCGTTGCATGCTGCAGTTGTTGCGACTGGTGTGAAACCGGGAGAGGAGGTTATTGTTCCACCCTACACTTTTACCTCTACTGCTACTTCAGTACTGATGCACAACGCAATACCTGTTTTTGCCGATGTACAGAACGACATATTTTGTATAGACCCCAAATCAATTGAAGAAAGAATTACAGATCTTACTCGCGCTATAATCCCGGTTCACCTTTTTGGTCATTCTGCAGAAATGGATGAGATCATTTCCTTGGCACGCAAACACAATCTCAAAGTAATTGAGGATTGTGCACAGGCTGCAGGCGGCAAATACAAGGGGCATAATGTAGGCACGATTGGTGACTGTGGAATTTTTTCATTTCAGGAGACAAAAGCGATTTCTACGGGGGAGGGAGGCATGCTTGTCACAAATGATGAAAACATTGCTCAAGTTGCAAGAATGGTTAGAAATCACGGGGAAGCAATTCTAGAAAATCAAAAACAGAGAACATACAAGACTGAATTTTTAGGCTGGGGATATAGGATGACTGAGTTAGAGGCAGCATTAGGAATAGCCCAATTGTCAAAATTGGACAAGGCGAATATTCATAGAAATAAGTTGGCCGATTACGTAACAAAACGAATCAGAAGTATAGAAGGATTGGAGCACATAAAAAGAGAATATGTTTATCATGCGTATTGGTTTTACGCTATTTTGTTTAGTGAAGAACGTGCCGGAATTACCAGAAATCAGTTTGTGACTGCCTTGAATGCGGAGGGAATACCTTTCGGCCAAGGCTACGTAAAACCACTGTATCTGAATCCAATTTATCATGAAAGTAAGCCATTTGCCTATAAGTTTTACAAAGGAAGTGCTTTGTATGAAAAGGGAATTTGCCCAGTTACAGAAAAGCTGCATGAGAAACAACTCATATCTACAATAGTAATGAGACCTCCGGCAACAGAGGATGATATGGATGATGTTGTATCCGCAATTCAGAAAATAATGGACAACAAACACGAATTTCAGAGCTAGGCTTTTGGCGCACCTATGTTGTGAAATCCGACATATTTGGAATTTATTTCACTAATCTCAGGATGTGTTTTTAGCAAATTCAATATGTCATTCATTGTGAATATTGAATTTTCTTTGTAAAGGTACTCATAGACTTTTTTTACGAATTCGTAATCTTCTACATAGTCTACTGTCCATCTAAGTTTTGAAAGATCATCTTTATTTTTAAAATATAGGATTCGGAACAGTTGCGGATTTTTATCGACATAAAATGGAAACCATTCTCTAATTTCTAATTGTTTAATTGAATTCCACATTTTTTCCAATGTTGAGATAGAATAGATCTCCGCATCAAGTCCGTGCGGATATGTCGGAATCTTGCAGTTTGTAACAATATCATATTGTTGATTTTTACTATTGTATTCTAAGATCATAGCATCAATTATTTGTGGATCTACAAGAGGACAGTCAGCGGTTATTCTCACAATTGCATCGGCATTAAATTGTAAAGCCGTTTTGTATAATCTATCAATAAGATCAGTTTCACTGCCCTCATACAAAGGAATTTTATTTTCTAGTGCAAAGTCGCATATTTGTTTATTATTGGAATATTCCCCTGTTGAGACAACAACATTACTCAGCTGCTTGCAGGATTTGAGCCTGTTAAAAATATGCCATATCATAGGCTTTCCCATTATGTCCAGCATGACTTTGCCAGAAAGTCTTTGTGATCCCATTCTTGCCTGAATTACGCCGATAACTCTCAACCATGTGAATTCAGTAGTATCAAATAATAAGTATTGGAAATTTTCTATCTTAAGTAGATGTTAATTTTACTTATTACAAATGACAAAGTAGAATAACAATAGCACAAAACAAAGATCACAAATGAGAATTTGTAAAAAATGCATTCAGCCAGACACAAGACCAGGAATATACTTTAATGATGATGGTATATGTGGCGCTTGTCTTTGGGACGAAGAAAAAAAGAAAATTAATTGGTCTATAAGAGAAAGTGAACTACAGGAAATTGTAGATTGGGCCAAGAAAGCTACAAAAGGTAACTATGACTGTGCAATAGGAGTCAGTGGCGGTAAGGACAGTACCAAACAAGCAATTACTGCGCGCGATCGTCTAGGTTTACGTTGTTTACTTGTGAATAATGAGCCAGAAGGGATTACAGATATTGGAAGAGACAATATTGAGAATTTGAAAAATCAGGGATTTGATGTAATATCTTTGCGACCAAATCCACATGTGATGAGAAAATTGGTTAGGCGTGATTTTTACAAATATCTAAATCCTATAAAAATTACAGAGTACTCTCTGTGGTCATCAACCTATATCATAGCAGACCGATTTGATATTCCCTTGATCATTCAAGGAGAGAATCCCGGATTAACTCTTGGTGTAAGTCTTACTGGGTTAGGAAAAGATTCCAACGCGTTAAAGGTAAATGAGATAAACACTCTTTCTTCTGGATGGGAAGAATATCTTGAAGTCGATGGAATTGAAGAAAGGGATCTTTACATGTTTCACTATGACAGAAAGGGGTTAGAAGAGAAAAATATCAGAGGAATATGGTTACAATATTTTTTGAAAGAATGGTCATATCGAGGTAATGCTGAGTTTTCTCAGAAACATGGCCTCAAGTGGCGTACGGATTTTGATCCAAATGAAATTGGTACATATGCTCCATTTGCACAGATGGACTCAGATTTGGTTCACGTAAATCAGATGTTAAAATACATAAAGTTTGGATTTGGACAATGCATGGATCATGCGTGTTATGACTTGCGCGACGGTATTATAACTAGAGAGGAAGCAATCGATTTAGTACGAAGATATGACGGAAAATGCAGCGAACATTACATACTAGAGTTTTGTAGGTACATAGGAATATCGCTGGAGGAGTTTTGGCACGTGACAAATCAATTTCGAGGTCCCATGTGGACAAAGAAAGATAACCAATGGTACAATACGTATTGGGATGTTCTCAAATAATAATTTAAGATAAACATACAATAAAATAAATCTGGAACGAGGTATTCTCAAAGAGAGGTTAGGAAATTTGCCAGGTTTTGTGAAGCCGTGCCTCGGTTTACGAGATATTTTTCTACATGTTTTTTACCATTGCTAGTTAGTTTAGTACGGAATTCTTTATCGTACAGCATATTTTTCAAACTCTTTTCAATGTCAGATTTTTCCGAAATTGTGTATACGGCATCATCTTTGACATACTGAAATTCGTAGAAATTACCATCTAATACAACATTCATTGTTGGTTTTTCAAGAATCATTCCTTCAAGCAGTACAGTAGATATATCATAGCCTTCAGCACTGATGTTTACCAGAATATCACACGAAGTCATCAAGTCTATTATTGGAAACACTTGATACACTTGAATCGAGCTATCAATTTCATTAAATAATTCTTTTATTACATTATTATGTTCGTCTTGCCCAGGATGCAATTTAGCTACGATTTGTACATCATCAAATTTTTTTACTACGCTACAAAAATCCTTGACAAAATTTTCAAACTTTAGATATAGTGTGGTATCAGGCTGACCAGATGTTTCAGTTATTGGGTGACATGTAAGCAAAATTATTTTTTTCTTACCTGATTTGTTTTTTTTATGTATTTTAAAGAAAGAATCATGTCTGGGGCTTCCTGTGGCAATAACTTGTTTTGGATCTATGTGTTTTGATTCTACAAGATATCGCCTTTGTATCTCGCCCCAAACAGCTATTTTGCCGCACAAAAAGGGGTACATACTCAGAGCATCAAATCTGGAAATTTCTGGTGTATAATCCGCATAACCGTGTTCAAGTAGTACTGATGGTACTTGATTTTTGTTCATGTGTAGTACGGATTTTTCTGTTTCACCGAATATGTTAAGCGACACGATGCAGTTAACAGATATTTTTTCAAATATTGCTTTTGATGTCAACAAGAGTAGAAGGTATTCCTTAATTCGATCACGATAGACCTGAGCAAAGACATTTTTCACTGCAGGCCAAATACTACGGTTTTCAATTGAAAATACTTCTGCTAGCAAGAAACTGTTTTCTGACCAAAAGTTTTCCATCTTTATTGTGTAAGCAGATACTAGGTGCAAAAGTTGCTCGTTGGACACATTGTTCAAAAGATGTTTTACATCTAGTAATTTACATTTTGATTGGAGAAATGTTTTGAATGATTTGTAATTCCAGACTGCCGGTCTTCTTGTATTATAGAGAATTATATTTTTATCAGACTTTGCAAGATTTTTTAAAAGATCAGAATACGACGAAGGATCAAACTCCAACAACAGGATAGAGTTTTTTTTATTGTTAATGTTATGCCACAAGTTGAAGATTCCATACAAAACAGACTCAGTAAAATTTTTGATTTTTGTATAGGTAGAACGTGATACGTTTATTGATATTGGTATTCCTACAAGATTGGTTCTGATGTCTATTCTATCCCATGCCAGAGATGAAGACAATTTGCTTTGTATTTCTTCGATCTCTATGTCCTTATCTTGTGTAATGGTTTTTGCAAGGAGTGAGAAGTTCTGATTTGTGATGATTCTTTTAGGTTTTTCACTTTCTATGATCCGTTTTATTGTGATAAAGTTTTTGATTACTCGGATTAGGTAATTATGTAGTTCTGCAGTATCTAGCATTCCTAACAAATTAACACCTTCAAAATCTACATTTAGTTCGGGTTTGACTTTGTACCACTCGTAGTATCTTACAGTTGTATCAAATACTTGGAGTCGATCGTTTGTGTTTAGGCATTCTTCAGCCATTTTGTGCTCTATGTGTAGATCATTTAGTTTCTTGTGCACGATTGCATCAAATGAGAAGATTTTAGAATCATCCGTGGCAAGTTTGTTCTGAAACGCTTGGACGTCGTTTACGCCCTCTAATAAAATCAGAGTATGAGCCACTAGATTGTGATTTTATGTGTGACCGTTATTTGTTTATTGGTAATTTGGTAAATTTTCAGGCTGAAATTTTAGATTTACAAGGTTTTTTAGCTGGTGATAGAATACTGAGTACGTGTTCAAGAATAAGACAATATTGATCACTGGGGGAACTGGCAGTCTTGGTTATGAATTGACAAAACGCCTCCTTAACACAGATGCGGAAAAAATAAGAATATTCAGTAGAGATGAATGGAAACAAACCAAAATGAGATCAGAGCTTCGCGATAAGAGACTCAGATTTCTGATTGGCGACATACGTGACAAGGATAGATTGAATCGAGCTATGGAAAATGTAAATGTGGTTTTTCATGCAGCTGCCCTCAAGCATGTTCCGGTGGCTGAGTACAACCCATTTGAATTTGTAAAGACTAATGTTGATGGGGCACAAAATGTCATAGACGCGTGCTTATCCAATGAGGTTGAGCTCGCAGTGGCAATTGGTACTGACAAAGCAGTATCGCCGTCAACTACTTATGGTGCTACAAAACTACTAATGGAAAGACTTTTTGTTTCTGCAAATTTTTACAAGGGCGATAGGAAAAGCAGATTTGTTTGTGTCAGATATGGAAATGTTCTGGGGAGTAGGGGTTCCATCTTGCCCGTGTTTGTTGAAAATATTCTAATAAAAAACGAGATACCAATAACAGATCCCATCATGACCAGATTTAACATAACCATGAATCAGGCAGTAGAACTAATTTTCAGAGCTGCCAAATACGGAAAAGGTGGAGAAATATTCGTGCCAAAGCTGAAGGCGTTCAAAGTCGAAGACATGAAAGATGCAATGATAGAACTCTTAGGGAAAAAGGCAAAAACCATTAGAATACCAGTTAGAGTTGGGGAAAAATATCACGAATCGTTAATCAGTAAAAACGAATTGCGCAATACTTACGAGTCAGATAGAGATTATATCGTGTATAATTTCGGTGGAGAGGGACTAGATGAAGACAGAGTCATCACATACAAAAAGGCAAAGCTAACTGATGAATATTCTTCAGATATTGGAGAGATGCTTACAAAAGACGAGCTAAAGACAATCATAAGAAAAGAAAAGCTGTTGGAAAAACTGGTACATGATATAAAATTCGATCAATGAAGATTCCATTTAGACCAGTCATAATCATCAAATAGAACATTTTTCATTTCATCGTCGTTTGGCCTCCATGCTGGGTTTGCCAAAGTTAGTACAGTTGCCTTTTGATCTGTTATGTTGATGTGGGCAGAAGGATGATTCTTTGGTATTTGTATCAAGACAGGTTCGTCTTCACTTGATTCTATTTCATGATATTTTCCTTGCAAATCTTTGGCGATAAAAACAACCTTACCCCTAATACAAACAAAATAGCTATCCCGGGTGGTGTGTAAATGCGGTCCTTTTATTTCTCCAGGATTTACGGATGAGACATAAACCATTTTCGGTTCAACTTCAAGTATTTTGTCCCAGTCTCTCCAAATTACAGTTAATGAGCCGTTGATATGTCCGTCCTTGATGTCTTTTGTGTCGTGTTTTTCAAGTTTTACGTATCTAATGGTGTCACTTTTCATTCAATTTACGAAAAAGATTGTAATTATTAAACTCATTATTATGTACAATACTAAATGGAATGTAAAAAATGTACTTGAATAGAAAAAGCCAAATTGTTCAGTAATAAAGTTATGAATATGAGACTTTTAGTGACTGGCGGATTAGGCTTTATCGGAAGTAATTTTATTTTACGTACTCTTGAGAAACATCCAGATTTTAAGATTACAAACATAGATGCATGTTTGCCTGGCTCAAATCCGAGAAATCTCCCAAGATTGAAGAGTCAAAATTATTCTTATGTGAAAGGTAACATTACAGACAAAAAGCTTGTAGAAAAAATAATTTCAAAATCAGATATTGTCGTTAATTTTGCAGCCGAATCTCATGTTGACAGAAGTATTTCTGATCCAAGACCTTTCATAGACTCCAATATCATAGGAGCATACACAATTCTTGAAGCAGTAAGAAAGCATAAGAAAAGACTTGTGCAGATTTCTACAGATGAAGTTTTTGGCAGTCTCAAGTCAAATAGTGCAAATGAGGAGTTTCCTTTCAATCCTTCCAGTCCTTATGCAGCATCAAAAGCATCAGCCGAGATGCTAGTCAAATCATATGTGACCACCTATGACTGCGATGCGATAATAACAAGATGTACCAATAACTACGGACCCAGGCAATCACCAGAAAAGCTCATACCAAAAGTCATTTTGCTTGCAGAAAAAAATCAGAAAATCCCCATATATGGGAATGGGAAGAATATTAGAGACTGGATATTTGTGCTGGATCACTGTGATGCAATATTACGAGTATTGCTCAAAGGCAAAAAGGGAGAATCTTATAACGTTGCGGGGAAAAACGAGATTGATAACATCACCATAGTAAAAAAAATTCTAACCATCATGAAAAAATCAAAAGAATTAATGCATTTTACAAAGGATAGGCCTGGCCACGACTTTCGCTACAGCCTGGATTCTAAAAAAATCCACAGAGAATTGCACTGGAAGCCATCGTACAGCTTTGAGGATGGATTAGAGCGTACGGTGGAATGGTACACAAAAAATAAAGAATGGCGCAAGAACATCTCATCAAAAGATATGACGGCTGTTTCTTGGAAAACTAGATAAGCTAATCAAGCCAGTGATTGATTAATTGAAGGGAATAATTTTACACGGTGGACACGGTACGAGGCTGAGACCGCTTACCCACACAGGGCCAAAACAGCTTTTGCCGATTGCAAACAAACCAATGTCACAATATTGTCTAGAATCATTAGCAGATGCTGGAATTTTAGAAATTACGATAATCATTGGCGGAACTGGCTCAAATAAAGTCCAAGAATATTATGGAAATGGAGAAAAATTTGGCGTAAAAATAACCTATGTAAATCAAGATTATCCGCGAGGCATAGCTCACGCAATACGCCTATGCAAGGAATTTGTGGGCAATGACAAGTTTGTTGTTTTTTTGGGCGACAACATCATAAAAAGAAGTATTGCGGATTATGTTTCAAGATTTAAACAGTCAGATGCAAGCGCATCAATTTTGCTATGCGAGGTTAGTAATCCAACACAATTTGGAATTGCAGATGTAAAAGACGGAATAATCAAAAAAATAATGGAAAAACCAAAAGATCCTCCAACAAATCTTGCAGTAACTGGAATCTATCTTCTGACACCCACAATATTTGACATAATAGACAGGTTGAAGCCATCTTGGAGAAATGAATATGAAATAACGGATGCATTGCAAATGCTTTTGGAAGAAGGTTACAAGATTATTTACGACATGGTAACGGATTATTGGAAAGATACCGGTACCCCGCATGATATCATACATGCAAATGAAGTAATACTGAGCAGCATGAAGCCTTACTTTCACGGTACAAAAGAGGATAATGTTTCAATAAATGGCAATGTCATGATAGGGGAAGGAACAATAATCAAAAATGGCTCAAGAGTAGTCGGTCCAGTCATCATAGGTAAAGAATGTGTTATTGGCCCAGATACCTACGTTGGTCCAAACACCAGCATAGGTGACAGTTCAAAGCTCACAAAATGTAATATTGAGAGTTCCATCATTATGTCAGGCTGTAACATCAATGGCGATATTAAGATACGAAATAGTATAATCGCGTTTAATTCTGAGATTGTTAAAACCAATAATGCTGACAGTAAGGTATTCCTCCTAGGGGAAGGAACTAAAATTTCACTTTAAATTGTCAGTATCAAGTCCGCTAGTCAGCATAATAATCCTCAATTATAATGCAGGAGAATTATTACTAAATTGTGTAGAATCTGTTTTTAAAACAAACTATGATGATATCGAAGTAATTGTAGTCGATAATGCATCAAAGGATAAAAGTCACCTAAAGTGCAAGGAAAAATTTGACAAAATTTGCCTCATTGAAAACAAGGAAAACTTGGGATATTGTGAAGGAAACAATGTAGGGATGAGATTGGCAAAGGGCGAGTTCATGGTCATATTGAACCCAGATACCATAGTATCACCAAACTGGCTCACAGAATTGCTTTCAGCATATAGTGCAACTGGAGAGGGGCTATACCAGCCAAAAATTCTTTCCCTTTATGAAAACAATGTCATACAAAGCACAGGAAATATGCTGCATTTATTCGGGTTTGGATTCGCAAGGGACAAGGGCGTGCCAGATAATAATCAACGTAGCAAAATAGAACAGATTGGTTATGCTTCCGGGACGTGCTTGTTTACATCCGCAAAAGTTCTACAAAGAGTTGGTCTTTTTGACTCTTTTTTGTTTTTGTATCATGACGACCTTGATCTTGGATGGAGGGCCGCACAACTTGGCATTAAATCATACTATGTGCCAAATTCAGTTATCTACCATGCAGAAAGTTACAGTCTAAAGTGGAGTTCCAGGAAATTCTTTTGGCTTGAGAGAAACAGGCGATATTGCCTTTTGACTCATTATTCAAAGGACACTTGCAAAAAGATGCAAATCTCTCTCATATTGATAGAGATGATGGTTTGGTTGTTTTACTTGTCAAAGGGGTTCTTGGGAACAAAGATAAGAGCTGAGATAGACATAATCAAAAATAAAGATCAAATAGTAAGCAAATACAAAGAGATTGAAAATAAAAAGATTGTATCAGATAAAGAATTGATAAAATTATTTCCTGATGAAATTTTTGTACCAAAAAATGTCTCAGGAAAAACAGGCAGTAGAACATTCAATTCTATCTTAGCAGCATTAAGTAAGAAAGCCAAGCGTTCGATTTTGTCCTAGTTACTCTAATTTTTCTGAAACTACCATGCCTACTGCGGCCTTTTTTTCATGAGATATTGATGCAAGAAATTTGTATCTTTTTTCCAATTTACCTCTAAGCTTCACCACAGGTTTGGAGTTCGAATGAGACGTTTCTATGTCCAGCATCGATATGCGTTCACTGATTGATTTTTTTACTGCCTCTTTTAGCGCAAATTTACCTGCAAAATGCTCGTACGAATCTTTGTATTTCAAGCAATATTTTATTTCGGATGGAAGAAAGATTTTCTTGTAGAAATTTGGTTTTTCCAGATAAGGGATTTTTTTGAATTGATCTACATCCGTGATGTCTATTCCAATTCCAAGCTTTTCAATCATTGTTTTATTTAGAAGTGCTTTCTAACACCATAACTTTGGCAATTCCATCTACAAGGCACTTGCCTAATTGGTTATAGGCAGTAGTTTTGAGTGTTATCATTTTGGTTGATTGACTTTTATCGATGACTTCTCCCTCTATTGTAACCTTATCGCCTATAAAGCAAGGCCTCTGAAAATCCAATGTTTGTGAAAAATATAGTGTGTTTCTTCCAGGCAAATGCATGCCAAGCAGCCTTGAAAAAAAAGACGCTAACAGTATTCCATGACATATCCTTTTGCCAAATTTTGTGTTGGCAGCATATTTTTCGTCTAGATGTAGTGGATTGTAATCCCCGGAAATTTTTGCAAATTCATTTACTATAGACTCGTCGATTTGTACTGTGAACTGTGCTTTTGCGCCAAGTTCAATTTCGTCGAATTTGTACTCGTTTGGTTGTTCAGTCATTTAGGATTATTCCATGATTTTTGAGATGTCTTTTGATGTCGGCTACTTTCTTTACATCCATGGCCTCATCGATAGTGAATTTTACGTTAAACTCAGTCTCAAGCTCATAAAGTAAGACATATCCCTTAAAGGATGTCCAGCTCTCAACTGATTCAGGCCCCGATTCATCGTTAATGGCAGAAGACTGGGCGCTCATTACCCTTGCTACTAGTTCGTGTAGTTTTTTTGACATTATTCAACACGTACCGTAAGATAATCTGGAATTGTAAACTGTGTTTTTAGTGAATAAGACCAGTAATCTCCATCCTTTTGGAAGCCACAGCTTGGCAAGAAATCCTCAATTGGTTTATTTTTTTGCGATGGAATGAATTGCGCTTTTATTTGCTCAACTCCGTTCTCTTTTGCTTTATTTATGATATATCCAAGCATTCCTTTCTCCACTTCTCTTCCCATAACTCTACAGCTTAAAAGAAATGTGTCTAGAATCCATTCTTCAGAATTTTCCTTACGCACAATAAAGACACCAGTAATGCCATTATCGCCAAATTTGTCCTCCACCTGTGCACATCCTACAATATACTTTGCATCATCAGAGAATTTTTTGATTTCAGGCTCCTGATATCGTCTTGTTGTAAGATTGAATTGATTTGTCTTTAACGTAAGCTGTGATATTCTTGGAATAGTAAACTCATTGGCGTTTTTTATCGATATCTTGAGCTCTAAATTTTTTAAGAAGCTTTCTAAGTCTGGCGCTGATTGCTCCAGATCGCTTCTTTTGCGTTGATCAACATACATTTTTCCCCGCTGTACATCCTCGTCGGTTATACTTAGAACGCTGAACTCGTTCATTTGTTTGGCCGTTTGTGCGTATTGTGACGGGTCATGTGGCAGATCAACGGTTAGAACTTGAGGCATGTTTAGTCTCATGTATTCTCGGTTTACTGGATCATCATCAAAAAACACCATGCTATCTGCGCCTATGTTCAACTCGTTTGTGATTTCTTTCATGTTTGATACCTTGTCATTCCAGTTGATTCTCATTGACGCAAAGTGTTCTTCTCTTAGAACCATGTACGGATGCTCTTTTATGACCTTCAATGCATCATCATAGTTGTTTTTGCTGTTTATTGCAAGAATTATTCCGCGCTGATAAAGCGAGAGTAAAACTCGTTGAAACTCCAGATACGAGTTTCCGGGGGGTTCCGGTCCCAGCTTGATTCCATTAAATCCGTCTTCTCCCACGATTCCGCCCCATAAGGTATTATCCAAATCCAATACAATGCATTTTTTAGATATTCCCAAATGACCAATGACGTACCCCATCAGATCATTTGCCAGATACGGTATGTAGTCAAGCGAAATTTTCATGTCACCAAAGAAAAACTGCTTGTAATCAAAAACATTGTCTTCACCATATCGCAGGATAAATCCATTAAAATCATAAACGTAAACAGAGTCAGAGTTTGCAAAAGAGTCAATCAATCTACGGTTAAGATCCTCAACCATTTGATGAAATCCGTATTCAGTTTTTGTTTCAAGTATGCTGTGTGAAGAATATGCTGGAATGGCAAAATTTGTTATAACCAATTTTGATTTTGTTTTGCTGATAAAGGCATTAGATAAATTCTGTATTTCTTTTAGTTTTTTTTCGACAAAACTCTTTCTTTCTGATGTAGAGACAGAGTATGGAACATGAAAAAGATCACCCAAAATATTTCTTGTGTCTATGATTAGAAACGTGATGTCAGGAGAGAATTTGTACAGATTACTTTGTTGGTTTAGAATTTCCTGATTGTGTTGATTGTATCCGCCCACATATGTGGTACAGTCAATGTTTTTTTCTGCCGATTTTACACGGATGGTTTCCTCAAGACCGTTAATAGTAAAGCTGCAAAGAATTCCTATACGAATTTTTCTTCCAAAGGTTCTTCCTACAAGCTCGCCAGATTTGTTGATGTAGTATGATAATTTTTGCTCGATGGTCATAATTTGCCGTAGTGTATTTTCTCAATAAGCATTTGTATTAATTATTTATTACGACTCGAGGATTTCTCAGAAAGGTTTTAGACAAAGAGTTCTGTTTCATGCATTATATACTCATGAAAGATGAATTGAATGCTTTTTCTACAAACGAGGCAGAGGTTTTGGAATACTATGGCCTTCAAGGAAGCTTTGGGAGGTTAAGGTTACGCCTCAAGTTTCTGCGAACGTGGATGCTGCATTCTCTTGCATATTCATCCCCAGATTCGGGATTTGCGATTAAGATGCAACGAGCTAGGGGAGTCAAAATAGGGGAAAACTGTCATTTGTCTCCATATGTTCTAATAGATTTACTATACCCTCAACTTGTGAAAATTGATAATAATGTGACAATTGGCAGCAACACGTTGATTTTTGCACATGCCAATCCAACTGCAAATCTCTTTTTGAAAAAACTATATCCAAGAAAAGTGAATCCTGTAAATATCAGATCGGGGGCAGTATTGTTTCCAGGATGCATAATAACTGCCGGGGTCACAATTGGCGAAAACT
Organism: uncultured Candidatus Nitrosotenuis sp.; assembly: GCA_964449865.1. Taxonomy (GTDB): domain Archaea; phylum Thermoproteota; class Nitrososphaeria; order Nitrososphaerales; family Nitrosopumilaceae; genus Nitrosotenuis. Next base: position 85,264 of record CAYVBR010000011.1, on the reverse strand, counting down.
CAATGATAGGTGCAGGCAGTGTTGTTTCGGAGGATGTTCCAGATTATTGCGTTGCAGTTGGAAATCCAGCACGGGTAGTAAAAAAGATTGATCATTAATATCTCAATTGTTTGTATTATGATGTTTTGTGGTGATATGGGTTGAATCTTCTCGGTATTGATTTTGAGGACTGGTTTCACCCAGAACTAATTCAACGTCACATAACAGAAAAAAATAACAAACCAACTGTAATACAAGGAATAGACAAGATACTGGACTGGCTAAGAAAAAATGATACATTTGCTACATTTTTCATGGTAGGGGAACTACTTGAGTCAGAGCCAGATATTTTAGACAAAATACTTGGCAACGGGCATGAAATTGCATTTCATACAATGCACCACACTAGGCTTGATGCTCCTAATTTTAAAGAGAAATTCGTCGAAGAGCTCAAAAAATTTGCGGATTTAACTAAAGGGAGATCTCGTGGATTTAGGGCTCCAACCTTTTCGATGAACTATTCCACATCATGGGCAATCGATGTACTTGCCGAAAACAATTACCAGTATGACAGCAGCATTGTTCCAGTAAAAACCAAGTTATATGGAATTGCGGATGCAGACACAAAACCGTACAAGATTTCAAGTGATAAATTAGAAGGTAATGATCCTAATGGAAAAATATTAGAATTTCCATTACTTACGACTGCCATATTTGGAAAAAAGATTCCTGCGGGGGGAGGATTTTATCTTAGGAGTCTGCCGCTAGGAATTATCAAATCGGCAATAAGAAACTGTAACAAAGACAACGCCCCAGCTACATTTTACATTCATTCGTGGGAGTTAACGCCTGAATTTATGCCCAAGATTTCACTACCCTTCATAGACAGTTTCATCACATACCATAATCTTGGCAAGGCGTTTCTGAAAATGGATGAAATAATCAAAGAATTCAAGTTTACGTCATTTGAGCGGTTTATAGCTCAAACGTAGAGGCCCACATCACTTGTTTTGTGATGTAAAATAGTCCAAGGTTTTCCTTATCCCTTCTTTTATTGGAGTCTTTACGTCCCATCCTAGCGATTTTAGCTTGGAATTATCAACAAGGAAATTACCAACATCGACTTTTTTTGTATATTGTGGAGATTCCACATACTTTACTTGAGAACTAGTAAGCTCTTTAAGCCAGCCTCCTAATTCATAAAACCAAGTCTTGGTCGCAGACGAAATCCAATATATGTTTCCAGACTGGCCTTTTTGCATTATTGTCTTTATCGCAGATACCACGTCTGAAACATAGATAACATCTCTGAAAAAATTCCCCCTGTCAAAAATTGTGATTTCTTCGCCCTTGAATGCCTTGTATATCAAGAAATTGATTGCATTCTTGTTTGCCACGTATTGTTCTCTTGGGCCAAACGAATTGGTAATACGGAAAACTAGCGTATCCACCCCATACACGTTATGATATATGATGCAATAGTGCTCGCTTGCAAGCCTATTTGTACCGTATATTGTTGTGGGATTGCACGGCGTTTCTTCTGTCACTGGAAGCTTGGTAGGTCTGCCTATCACAATGAAGGTGCTGCCCAGAACGAATCGGCATTTAAGATTCAGGGTTCTAATTTTTTCCAGTATGAACAGGGTAGATTTTGTGTTCACATCTGCATCATACAGCGGATTTTCAAACGATTTTGAGTGCGATGTTTCCCCTGCAAGGTGTATTATTACATCAGGCTTGTTTTTTTCAATACTATCACCAAGTCTGGTAAAGTCAGTAACGTCTACCTGTTCGAGTGTTATTTTATCAAGAATGTGAGATATGTTACCAAGGTTTGATTTGTTTCTTGTTAGAACAATTACCTGGTGGTTATCTTTTAAAAATTCATCACAAAGATGGCTTCCAATAAAGCCAGCACCACCAGTAATCATGACTTTCATTAAATGTAAGCATCCCATTGGTTAGTTAAAAATTCATGTCATCCTGCGCTATCTATTTAATGAAATACTAGATACTGTGCTTAGTTGAGTGCAAGTTTATTTGAAAAGGCAAGAATTCTGATCAAAGCCGTAAAGGCAATTAAAAATTGGCACCTTTATGTCGCATTATACCTCAATCTTGTCAAAAACGAGCATGTTGTTCTGGAAACAAGAAAGGGCATCAAGATAAAGTTAAGAGTGAATTCGACTGACCTCATGGCATTTACGCACGTGTGGCTGTTACATGAATATGACAAGCCCGGCTTTGAAATAAGAGATGCTGACACGGTAATTGATGTTGGGGCACATATTGGCCTGTTTGCCCTGTTTTCATCCCAGTTTTGTAAAAACGGAAAGATCTACTGCTTTGAGCCTGTGAAGGAAAACTTTGATTTGTTAGAATCAAATTTAGAGATCAACAACATTTCTAATGTTGTTGCTACCAATGCAGCTATTTCAACAAGTAGCGGCGTTGTTACCATTTACTTAAATGAAGATGAGTCTGGTCACAGCATGTATGTTACAGGCTCAAAGCAGATACAGGCAAAATCGCTTTCTCTGCAAGACGTGTTTGATTCAAATAAATTGGAAAAATGTAATTTCCTAAAGATTGACTGTGAGGGAGAAGAATACAAAATAATCGATTCACTACCAGATCCATATTTTGATAAAATAGAGAAGATGTGTGTTGAATATCATTTTGTAGATACCAAACCACGCCTGCTACAAGACATGACTAAAAAACTAAAATCATTATCATATATGATAGATACGAGAAATATTTTGCCAAGTATTGGTTTCTTGTACGCAAAGAAAAATTAATCTACGGTTTTTTGAGTATGCCTAAAAATGACTTTTCATTTTGCGGCAATATAAAAGGCTCCAAACCTATCTTTGAATAGAAATCATGAAATGCACTGTTTCCTGAAATATCATCTGATATCAAAAAGCCATCTTTGTTTACAAAAGGCCACGCTGCTTCAAACTCAAATTGCATATTTTTGTAGGTGTGCAAGCTGTCATGGAAAAATATATCCAAAGAGCCCAGAGATGATAATGTTTCTTTAAGTTTTTCTGACGATGGTCCAAAAACAAGTCTCCAGTTTTCGCAAAGGTGTGATGGAATTGCCGAGCCGATCATTTCTTTTGATTGCCACGGCGAAAACACAGAATCTATTGAGTAGAGCGTACCTTTTTTGTTCTCAAACAATGCCTGTAAAATATACATGCTGCTAAGACCATACGCAACACCAGTTTCTACCACGTTTTCAGGTTTTATGATTTTACACAAGATGTAAAGGAAAAGGCCGCTTTTGTTATCCAAGGTGTATTCTAGCGGATACGGTTTTTTCTTTGAAGGATATGTTTCATTTTTCAATTTGTTAAAAAAATCATCTACGTGATTATGCAGTTTATCGGTACTTGTCCTAAAGTCTTCAACGGAGTATGAAAAGTCTGGAAAAAGATCTCTAATTATGCCATCGAGTTGTGATTTTTTTTCCGCATAATTGAATACGGAATGCTTGGAATCTTGCCAAGACTGGTATTTTGCTTGTAGTATTTGCCTTCCTATTTTTGGATTTGTTATTGTGTAGGCCAAAAGACTGGCCAAAAATGACAATTTATTCATGTCTACGATTTATTTTCCAAAGGCGCAGTTTAGATAAAGTTGTTGGTAAAATAGTAGTATTTGATAAAAAGCAATTAAAACCAAGATCACAGACTAAACTGTATTCAAATGAAAGTAGCACTTGTCTGCCCTGCATCGTTGCCTGCAACCCAATTTGGTGGAATTATGTTTCTTTGCGTAGATATTGCCAGAGAGCTTGCAAAAAACGGTCATCATGTTGTCATATTCACTACAGATTTAGATTTTGCCAACAACGCAAATACGTTCAACAAAAATCTTCCAAGAACAGAATCTTGCGATGGTTTTACAATAAACCGGACCCATGTATGGCTTTCATACCAGCTGTTCTATGTAAACCTGGGAATGTATTTTGAGATGAAGCGGGAAAAACCAGACATAATTCACACAATAGGAGTTAGAAGTTTTCAGTCAATTGTTGCAACACTGATTTCAAAAAAATACAAAATTCCTTTAATAATATCGGATCAGGGAGGACTCAACACGCATCCAGATTTGCAGAGAAACAGCCTAATTAAAAAAATCATGTATAAAATACAAAGACCCATGATAAATTTCATAGTAAATCGGGCAACAAAGATTATTGTCCCAAATGAATATGAAAAAGAAATATTTTCTCAATATACAACAAGTGCAAAAATTGCCGTTGTTAGAAACGGCATAAGCCTAGATGAGATGCATCAGAGTAAAACAGACTTTAAAGAAAAGTATGGAATCAAAAATGATTTTGTTCTATTCGTTGGAAGATTCAACAAAGTCAAGGGAATAGATATTTTGTTACAAGCATGGGCTTCAATTAAGGACAATGTTGAGATTCAAAACACAAAACTTGTGATAATGGGAGTTGATTTTGGCTTTGAATCAGAGATGCATAAAATTATAGATGGATTGAAAATTAACGAGATGGTCATAGTAATTAAAAAACCTCCAAGAGAAGATGTGTTATCAGCTTATTCTGCATGTCAGTTCTTGGCGTTGCCATCACGATGGGAGCTTTCTCCGTTAACGCCACTTGAGGGATTTGCTTTTAAAAAACCAACAATTAGTACGACTGCACATGGGATACCCCATACAATTAAGGATGGTGAAAATGCAATTTTGGTTGAACCAGAAAATCACATTCAATTGGCAGAGGCTATTTTGAAATTACTTAGAGATGAGAAAAAAAGAATTGAATATGGCAATGCTGGATATAATCTGGTTCAGCAAGTATGCAATTCAAAATCAATGGCAGAGAACACCTTAAAGATTTACCAACAAGTTCTCGCAGATAGTTAATAAGATCAATTCATTATTGCAACTTGAAGTATGAAAACGCATGACGCCTTCAACGCAGGCATCAAAGTGCCTTTTTTTTCACCTTGGATAACAAAAGAGGATAAAAAAGCAGTGGCAGATGCTATGGACTCCGCTTTACTTACTGATGGTCCAAGACTACGTGAATTTGAGATAACTTTTGCAAAATTTACGGGCGCAAAATATGCCATAGGAGTATCTAACGCTACATCTGCGTTGCATTTGTCTTTGAAGGCAATTGGCGTTGGAAAAGGAGATGAGGTGATTGTACCCGACATGACATTTGTAGCTACTGCAAACGCCGTAGTTCTCAGCGGAGCAATTCCAGTTTTTGCAGATGTAGAAAAAGAAACCATGAACATTTCAATTGATTCGATAAAAAAGAAGATTAGTTCAAAGACAAAGGCAATTCTTCCTGTCCATTTTGCAGGAAAATCTTGCGATGTTGTAAAGATAGGTAGGATTGCCAAAGAGAACGACCTCAAGATAGTTGAAGACTGTGCACATGCGATCGGTACAAGATATGGCAAAAAACATGTTGGAAATTTTGGTAGTGCTGGATGTTTCAGCTTCTATCCAACTAAAAATATAACCACCATTGAAGGCGGTATGGTTATTACAAATTCCAAGGATGTTGCAAAATATGTAATGACTGCAAGAAACCACGGCCTGACAAAAACACTTACACAAAGATATTCGCATGGAAAACCATGGGATTATGATATGGAAGAATCAGGTTACAATTATAGATTAGACGAAATAAGATCTGCTCTTGGGTTAAGCCAGCTTAAGAGAATAAAAAAACTTAATGCGTTAAGAAAGAAAGCTTTTGAATATTATAATAAAAAATTGAAGGACGTCAGATATCTCATCACGCCCACATCTTCTCCTAATGAAGATCATGCATATCACTTGTACATACTAAGAGTCAAAAACAATAGCAAAGTTTCAAGAGACGAATTATTTAGAAAGTTGTTACAATATGGAGTAAGGACTTCTGTTCATTACAAACCATTGCATATGTTTACTGCCTTTAAGAAATTTAATGGTCATAACAATGATCTTAAAAATTCAGAGCAATTATATCGAGAGATAATTTCACTGCCATTTTATCCAGATATGTCAAAAAAACAACAAGATTACGTTATTGATTGCATAACTAGAGAAATGGCCGATTAAAGCCAAGAATTTGTATACTGAATATTACTAATTTGACATTAATCCATCTATAACTTTAATATTCAATGGTTTTTGAAAATATTACTGAATTTGAAAATAGTAATAGGAATACCAGCATACAATGAGGAAAAGAACATCGCGTCAGTCATCATGAATCTTAAAAAAATAACTGACAATATCATAGTCTGTAATGATGGTTCAGATGATTTGACAGCACAGATATCAGAGAAAATGGGTGCACTTGTTGTAAATCATGATAAAAATCTCGGATATGGTGCAGCAATTAGGAGCTTGTTTGGTAAATCCAATGAAATAGATGCTGACGTGCTGATCACATTTGATGCAGACGGTCAGCACCGAGTTGAGGATGTGAAAGCAGTGTTAGATCCAATCATCAATAATGACGCAGATATTGTGATTGGATCACGGTTTTTAGATAAGAATGATCATAATGTACCAGCATACAGAAAATTTGGGATAAAAACAATTACAAGCCTTACAAATACTACTACCGAACTCAAACTAACTGATTCACAAAGTGGTTTTCGTGCATACAATAAACAGGTTTTGCAAAATATTCTTCCATCAGAGTATGGAATGGGAGTATCTACTGAGATCCTAATCAAAGCAGGCAAGCAGAAATTTCGAATAAGAGAAGTACCAATAAAGATACTGTACAGGGGAGACACATCTACACATCATCCAGTTTCCCATGGGATATCCGTAATTATGAGTACGATGAAATTTGTATCAATAGAGCATCCTCTCAAATTCTACGGAGCGCCAGGATTAACATTCCTCATAATAGGACTATTTTTTGTAGCATGGACAATCCAATACTTTGCTAAGTTTGGAGTTTTCAATCCTATCCTTGCATTGATTGCTATTGGTTCAACATTGTTTGGCTTGATGTTTTTGATGACTGCAATAATGCTTTATTCATTAGTAAATGTGGTTAGAGGAAAACACGATTAGATGCATCATTTTTGTAAAACACTTAATTCGTTATGAACGATAACTGGAATAAAATTAAGGACATTGCAGTAGGATTCAGAGGACTAACCATAATTGGATCCTCAGACATAATAGGAAACGCAATATCAGTAATATTTTGGTTTTACATGGCATCATTATTAGGTGCAGAAAATTATGGGCAAATTAGTTATTTTCTTGCAATTGCAGGTATTGCATCAACCATTTCACTAACGGGAGCTGCAAATACACTTACAGTGTATACCGCAAAAAATATCAAAATAGAATCATCTATCTATATTATTTCTCTGATTATTACTTCCATAACAGCAGTAATTCTTTCAATTATTTTTTATAATTTGGGAATTACCGCCTATGTTTTTGGTGCAGTGATTTTTGGACTTGCAAGTTCCGAGATACTAGGAAAGAAATTGTACAAGAGTTATTCAAAATATCTCATAGTCCAGAGACTTTTGATGGTAAGTCTGGCAATAGGATTTTACCATTTAATAGGAATCAATGGAGTAATTCTTGGACTTGGGATTGCCTTCTTGCCGTATATTTTTAGATTGTATAGAGGATTTAGAGAATCAAAGATTGATTTTGCTTTACTTAGAAAACACTCAAGATTTATTGTTCACAATTACATGTTAAATCTTTCAACTACTTTCAGTGGTCAGCTAGACAAGATAATCATTGTACCAATACTAGGTTTTACAATTCTTGGCAATTATCAACTTGGAATACAACTTTTAGCCATTCTTGAGATGTTACCTAGTATTATTTTCAAATTCATACTTCCTCAAGATGCAATAGGGAATTCTAACAAAAAGCTTAAGAAACTCATTATTTTATCTTCAGTTGGTCTTGCAGTCATTGGGATTACAGTTTCACCATTAATCATACCAATATTTTTTCCAAAATTTATACCAGCCATACAGGTATTTCAAATTGTCAGTGTATCAATAATTCCCTCTACGGTAGGATTAACATTCATTTCCAAGTTTTTAGGGCTTGAAAAAAGCAAATTAGTACTAATATCTTCAGGAATTTATCTTGCCGTTCAGATTACCTTAATTTTATTATTGGGAAAACTCTATGGGATAAACGGTGTAGCCACAGCATTCGTAATTTCTGTATCAATTCAGACAGCGGTTTTACTATTTATGAATAAATTCATTTTGGAAAAAAGCAATCGTAGACAATAATAACAGTAATTTAATACATTTTGTATTGGTAGGCCATATTGAAGAAAAAAAGACAGACGTATCCATAATAATCAAGATTGAGAGAAGACTAGATTTTCTTGTAAACAATGTTATTGTATCTCTTGTCATAATATGCGCAGCTTCACTTTTTCTGAGATTTTACTATTTTCCGTATGGAATACCATTAACGCTTGATGCTACATCGTATTTTTGGTATGCAATCGATACCAATGTTTTAGGACACTTTCCAACACATTACAAGTTTCCTAACACAGGATGGCCAATGCTACTATCTTTCTTTTTTGCTGTTGTCCATTCTAATAATTTCATTGATTATATGACAGTGCAGAAACTAGTTACTGTTTCAATATCAGTAATTACAGTGATTCCGGTTTATTTCCTTTGTAGAAAATTTTTCAGTAGATCTATTTCACTGATCGGGACAATGTTATTTGCTTTTGAACCTCACATAATACAAAATTCAATGCTTGGGATAGCTGATCCATTGTATGTTCTTCTTGTTACTACTTCATTTGTATTATTACAAAGTTCAAGTAAAAAACTGGTCTATTTGTCATTTGTAATTGCGGCATTAGGTGCACTTGTACGATACGAAGGAATGTTATTTGTTGTAGTTTTAACAATAATATTTTTTGCTAGATTTAGAAAGGAGCAAAAAGTTGTTTTAAGATATGCTTTAGCTTTAGGTGTCTATGTACTAGTGCTAGTACCCATACTGTATGTAAGGATACAAAATACAGGCGATGATGGATTAACCAGTCACATAATAGAAGGAGTAATAGTTACAAATAGAATTGCGTCAAGCCAAAGCGATATTAGTCCTAGTTTAATTTTATTTGCAGTTAACGGTTTACAAAATTTGGTCAAGTATACGGGTTGGATAATGATCCCATACTTTGTGATTTTTGTTCCTGTGGGAGTGGTTTTGGGATTTAAAAGGAAAAATTCTCATTATTTTGGAATAATACTTTCCATGATTGTTTTGTCAATACCTGCTCTTTATGCATACGCCAGAGAGATTCAGGAAACTAGATATCTTCTTGTCCTAATTCCATTTTTTTCTATTCTGACATTGTTTTTAGTTGATTCCATAACAAGCAAAACTAGTAGACATAAATTATTTGGCATATTATTGATAGTTAGTGTTTTTACATCATCATGGATTTTTCTTGAATTAAAAAAGACAGATTTGGAGCATGAGCATGAAGCATTTGCAATTTCACAACAGGTTGCGCAACTCACAAAGGTTACAAATGTGTATTATCCAGAATCAAAATATCTCAAAGTGGCCACAATTGGGAATAATTTTCCCATTCTTAGTAGTGCTGCAACGCCGCCTACTGTAACATTATCAACAGATTACACTTCAGTTGCAGATTTTATAAAAAACAACAAAGATGCAGGTCTAACACACATAATTGCAGATGACAATCAGAATAGACCAAATTTCTTAAAGGATTTGTTTTCTAATGAGGAAAAATACCCGTACTTGATCAAGGAGTTTGATTCGCTAGATCATGGTTTCAAGTATCACGTAAAAATTTACAAAATTGATTATGAGAAATTTGCCCAAAACAGCGCAAATTAAAATGAAATTATCAGTAGAAAAGATAATTAAGAATAGAAACTTTTTCCTACCAAATGAATAGTTCATCAATTATTGCTAAAAAAATCTACAATGAGAAGCTTGCAAAATACGGGTATAATGAAAAAGCGTTAGGATGGCTTAACGGTAGACAAGAAATAAGATTTTCTGCGCTTACATCGATCGGTAATTTGCAAAATTCGAATGTTTGTGATATGGGGTGTGGTTTTGGTGATCTTTATAATTTCCTTATTAATAATAAAAAAATCAAGTTTCATTATACAGGTCTTGATATAAATGAGAATTTTCTACAATTTGCACAAAAGCACATAAAGCGAGCAAATGCAAGATTTATCCAATTTGATCTACGAGAAGATAAAATGATAGAGAAATACGATTGGATATTTTCATCTGGAGTTTTCAATCATAAAAAGACGACAGACTATCAATTCATTAAAAATTCAATAAAGAAAATGTTTACAGCATGTAACAAAGGTATTGCAATTGATTTTATGAGCTCATATGTAGATTTCAAAAATAAGAATATTTTTTACAGTCAGCCAGAAACCATCTTCAAACTTTGTAAGTCTGTTACAAAAAGAATCACATTACGATCGGATTACATGCCGTTTGAGTTCTGTATCTACCTTTACAAAAATGATTCAAAAACCGAAAGTAATGTTTTTACTGAATTTGCTGAGGCTTTAACAAAAACCAAGCGAAAAAAACTGCAATAGGCATAATTATCAAAACCGAGGGCAATATTTGTGATTCCTGAATTTTGATCAATACCAGCGACACTCCAATAATGATTAATAACATAAAAATCCCCAGAGCGTTTTCTAGTTTCATAAAATAATGAAGAATCTGTTTTCTATATTGGTTTAGATTTGATAGACTGAATTAATGTTCCATATCCTTGAGTATCACTCCGAGTGATTCATCAGATATGCTATGCTTTTCATTGGCTTCATCCAAGAATATGTCAAATTTTCCTTTTCCAAGATCCAACACAGAGTTCTTTATCTCAAACTCGTATGTCTTGAAACCCAGTCCAGAAAAGCAGCATGGATCATACTCATTAAAAACTTGAATCTGTCCCCTATTGTCACCGTATGATGCCATTATATACAGATCAAGATACTCTGCTATATTGTAAAGCCCAGGCACCATTTGCTCATAATCTCCAATGTTTTTTGGAGTGTTAAACCTCAGATACATGGGGGCAGAACCCGCAACAGGATAGCTTTTTGATATTCTTGTGTCTATTGCAGAATACAATACAGTAGTCCATCCACCACCTGAAATTCCGACCATGTTGTACGATTCAAATTTGTATGTCTTTTCTACATAATTAAGCGATATCGCAATAGGTTCCACAAAAAACTTTATTGGTGAAAATTGTTCTGATTCGAGAAATCTTAGATCGTCATGCGATGTTAGTTTTAGCTTGCCAAAACTTGGTAGATCTACTACTGGCTGACTGTTTGGTCCCAAGAGTGGCATTGAAAATGCCATTACAGAATAATCATTATCCAAAAAGTACTGTATTGTGTTCTTCCCCAATACAAAATCTCCGTCATGTCCCTGATGGTATATCACAAGTTTATTGTTGCTCTTTGACGCAAGGAAAAGATATGCCTTGGAATCCACTCCGTACTCCATTAGAATAGTAATTTTGTCTATTTTTGCAAGGTTTTTCAAATCAGAAAACCGTTCATCTTGGATGTTTTGTTCAATTTTTGTAGGCATTTTGTCATATGGTAAACCACTTTCCTTCCAGATGTAATTGGTCACTGCTTCTCTCTTGTTCAGTAGATCGGTTTCGTTGTGGATGTGAATTAATGAAGCCACGTTGACTTCTTTATAGTGAGAGTCAATTGGCTCGTCTGATTCGGTCTTTTGTGGAATGATTACCCTGTACACATCTCGAATCACATCATATGGAGGATATTTGAAGCCGCCGATTACAACTCCGACAGTAAATGAGAATAGGATAACAATTAGAAATATTCCGGCAATTTTGCTTGTTTTAATTTTGCATCGACTCCGAGTTATCAATACAATAATTCTTTGGATAATTAATGCTTCTAATCATTTAGATTTTGAGTTTTTGATCTTCTTACCGTAGTTGTCATTGATTTGTCGGATTAGATCAAGGGTTTGATGATGTAACAAATCCAAATTTGGTATTACGCAGTGTCCCCCTATGAAACCGGGAAACATTTTTGGACGATTTCCCAATATTTTGTGTATCTCATCAGAAAACGTCCACATCTCATCATAGTCGACCTTATGCTCCATCGCAATCATGTTAGTGAGCTGAGCATAATTTATGAGCCAGCCATAGTATGACGTATCAACTAGAATTTTTGCCAATTCGAGTGTAAGCGGGGTTGACATTCTTGTTGTTTTGACTCCTGCTTTTTTCATTTGACGAGAATAGGTTCTACTTGCCCATTCTGCATTTGGAGCCCAATCATAAACTGAATAGAATTTTGTGTAGCGTTTCAAGTCTTTGATCATTCGTTTGTGAACGCCTCTTGTTGCACTATAGATGGCAGGTACGTCAAGTGCTTTCTGTATTCTTTCTGTGGTGTATGGCTTGATTGTACTGTGGATGACTATTCCCCGAGGTTTTCTTTCTTTAACAGTTTTAATCACAATATTTTCAAATTTTTCAGTATATGGGATACAAAAATGAATTAATGATATTGGATCATTTTTTGAAGCCTCGTACTGTTTTAGGCTCATTTTTTTTTGGTCTAAATCAAAGCCTGTTGTCCTAGACGATTTCTGAAGAATTTTTAGTATTGGGAGGCCAATTTCTCCAAGTCCAATTACCAAATCATGATAATTCCCAGTCAACATTGTTGTAATTAGCTAGGCAATATATCAAGTTAAGATTTTGTAGGTCATGTCATAGATAATCTATGGAAAATTTCATTTATTTCAGGTTTTAAAAATAGTAAAATTTCAGTAGATTTTTTTGACTAACTCCATAACCTGTTTGCGACTTAGTGGTGTCATGTATAGAAATTGTTTTTTGATGTTTTGTGGCTTTTTGGATTTTGGGTAGTTCTTAATGTTCTTGACATCGAGTAATGGTGGTATGATGTAGAAGTCCTTTGTTTCAAGAACATGATCCATTTCAAAATCAGTAAGCAAGTCTTCAGTTAGTTTTTCTCCAGATTTCATTCCGATGATTTTGGTCTTGATTTTTGATGCATCTAGACCATATTTTGGAGCAAGTAGTTGTTTCAACGCTTCAAACAAGTCCTCAAGAAGAATGACTGGCATTTTTAGTACAAAGGTTTCCCCCCCTTTTGCCACCTCAGCTGCAGATATGATCAACTTAATGGCGTCATCCTGCGTCATGAAGAATCTTTTCATGCGTTTGTCAGTCAATGTTACCGGACCTCCTCGTCGAATCTGTTTTTCAATTCTTGGGATTATTGATCCTCTGGTGTTTAGAACATTGCCGAATCTGACAGATGAGAATACAACATTGGAATTGTGGAGAAATGCTTCTGCTGAGATCAATTTTTCAGCAAGTAATTTTGTTCCGCCCATTACGCTTACTGGGTTTACAGCCTTGTCAGTGCTTATGGATATTACTTTTTTTACGTTCTCCCGTAGCGCTGCCAGAATAACATTCTTTGTTCCAAGGATGTTTACCGAAATTGCCTCAAATGGGTTATACTCACATCTGTCAACATGTTTGAGTGCAGCTGCATGAAAGATTATGTCGGTTCCTTTAACAATATAGTTAACACGTTCCTCATCTCGAATGTCACCGATTACAAACGACAGTCGTTCATTGCCACCAAATTCTGTTTCCATATCAAATTGGCCATTCTCATCATTACTGAATATTTTTACGGATGATGCACCCTCCATCAGGGCTCTTTTAGCCAGCGCTTGCCCGATTGAGCCCGTACCTCCAGTGATCAGGATATTTTTTCCTTTGAGATAAGGCATATAAAAAAATGGATTTGTTATTTATTAATTGTATGTTGTCTATAATTTTGACATAATGAAAGAAAATAATGAAAAAAAGCTAACCATTTTTGAAAGGTATGGGAAAACAAATACAGTCAAGCGGAAAATGTATGAAACATGCAGTCAAGTAGTAAATTAAGACGTCTTATTCTAGAGAAACCAAGTAAATTACTGCCACTATAATTTTTGACTTTTCTCTATCAATCTTTGTTTTACATAGTCATCCCAAAGTACAGTATATTCTTGAATTAGATTCTGGTGAGATTCAACGAATCTTTTTGATATTCTAGGTAGAATCTCTGATCTTGGTAATCCCTTATCTATCCAAAGTGCAGGATGGGTGAGAATTTGGAATTTTGTAAAGTTTGTTTGATGTTGACAGAAACAGCCTTCTCTCCAATATTGCACACTGTCACTCAGATATTTTCGTTTTACCCTAAATTCTTCAGACATCGCATCAACTATCCCGTTTGGCAGCTTTATTGGTACCTTATCTCCACGTATGCTAGGATTATGACGTACCACTGCCTCAATAGTTGTGTCAAAGTGTTGTTCTAAGAGACGAATTTCTTTTTCAATTCCTTCAGATAGATCAGCATTTGTTTGTTCAAAAAAGATTTCGTCATAGTGTAGTCCTATGTTATGACCAAGCTTTAAAATTTTTGAAACGATTTTTGATGAAATGTATCCAAGAGGGTTATAAAGTTCAGAGTGAAGTAAGACAAAGAAAGTTGATTTGATCCCTATCTTGCTCTCAACTTCCGCTATTCTCAACGCATCCTCCAAGGAAAAGTCAATGTCGTGTCTGAGTATCACATCATTATCAGAACAATCAGAATATGAAGAAAACTTGTAGGATTTTTGATAGTTTTTTAGAGTATAAACGTAATGTGCAACTGAAAAATCACATTTTTGTCCTAGATCGTTATTTTCCATATGATTGCTCACAATCCAATGTAATTAAATTTAAAATTATGACTGATTTGTTTCATCTTGGTTTAATTTTCCCTATCTGTCCAAGACTTGATTATCTTATTGATTGGTTTGGCTGGAACTCCCATGACAGTGGTGTTTGAAGGAACATCTTTGACAACTACGGATCCAATACCGATGAATGACTTTTTTCCAATCTTAATCCAATCCCTTACAACAGCGGATGTTCCAAAATAAACATCGTCTTCAATTATACAGCTTCCACTTAGTGTTACACCAGCTGCAAATGCACAGTTTTTTCCAATTTTGACATTGTGAGCAATATGTACATTGTTATCAGTTTTGGTTCCTTGACCAACTATTGTATTGTCCAATGTACCTCTGTCAACACAGTTACTTGCTCCGATTTCAACGTCGTCATGGATTTCGACACTGCCTATGTGTGGAAACTTTTCCAGTTTATTTTCTTCATTAATTTCAAAACCAAAACCATCAGATCCTATTACGGATGCAGCGTGAATTATGACATTTTTGCCAATTTTGACATTGTCATAAATGTAGACATTACCATAGATGATTGTGTTTTCACCTATAATGACATTTTTGCCAACATAAGTAAATGGACCAATGTATACATTTTTGCCAATCGAATTTGATTCAAGTACTGCGGTGGGATGAATTTTTCGTTCCATGTTTATTGGGAAAAATTTTTTCAAACACCTGATGAACCACAAACGTGGTCTTTCAACAAAGATCAAATTTGTGTTTGGTTTACTCAGTTTATCTCGCATGTCAGAATGGCAGATTATCAGTGTTGCTCCTGAATTCAAAATTAGTTGTAATCCAGCATCATCGTTATAGGAACAAAATGTAGCATCGCCCCTTTTTGCAGTGCTTATTGGTTTGAAATCAAGTATAGGCACGTCTTTATCCTCTAGAATGACATAGTTTTGAGAATTAACAAAAGAAATGAGTTCAGAAAGAGTTGCCAATTTGTCTGTCATCTGATACTTGTTATAAAAATTGATTAATAAAAAATGTACTTAATTAGATTAATGCGTCATATATGCCGATATTTCTTTAGTTATTCTTTTACCTAAAAGGCAGCAATTGACTAATGGCGATTTATTAATTAACCATTGAAAGATTGAGTGTTAGTGAAGATTAAACTATGAAAGTACAGCTAAGAAAACCATTTTTCCCAGACGACTCAATTAAACGAATTCAAGATAATATAGCTAAGGCTATCAAAAATGGCAGATTAACACTTGGTAAAAATTTAGAAGTATTTGAGAAAGAATTTGCAAAATATATGGGTACAAAATATGCATGCGGAGTTTCATCTGGTACCTCAGGTTTACACCTATCAATGCTAGGCTTGGGTGTAAAAGACGGAGATGAAGTAATTGTTCCTGATAAAACATTCATTTCTACTGCCAATGCAGCGATATACTGTAATGCAAAACCAGTTTTTTGTGATGTTGATGAACATGCATTTCAGATTGATCCTACAAAATTAAAAAAACTGATTACAAAAAAGACTAGGGCAATAATTCCAGTTCACTTGGCCGGAAATGTTTGCGAAATGGATGAAATACTGGAAATTGCACAAGGCAGCAACATACCAATTGTGGAAGATGCTGCACATGCACACGGTTCAACCTACAAAGGAAAGAAGGCTGGCTCTTTTGGAAAACTTGGCGTATTTTCATTATATCCTGACAAAATAATGGCAAGTAGTGATGGCGGAATACTAGTAACCAATGACAAATCAATTTATGAAAAGATCATGCTGTTAAGAAATGTTGGGAGAAAGAATCTGGGCAAATATGACTTTTCAGTCATTGGCTACAATTATAGAATGAATGAAATTCAAGCAATATTAGCTGCAGAGCAGTTACGTCTCTTGCCACATATGATAAAAAGGCGAAGAGAGATTGCGGCAATCTATGATTCAGAGCTTGCTACAATGCGGATGTTAAGAATACAACAGATTCAGCCTTACGTCAAATCAGCATATTATGCATATGTTTTAAGGCTGATAAAGGGAAATTTGGAGGAATTAAGAAAGAAGCTAGCCAAACATGGAATTGAGTCAAGTCCCATGTTTGCCTCATTGCATAAAACTGGACCATATCAAAAACTATCTGATAAAACAAAATGTCCTGTTTCTGAGAAATTGGACAATCAAACTTTTACAATTCCATTACATCCAGGTATGACAAACATACAAGTAAACTATGTAATTAAAAATATCAAGAAAATTCTTGATTAATGGATATTTTTTGCTTGCTAAACGAATGCCTTGGAATTCTGCTTTTCATTGAAAATCAGATCAAGAACAGATAGATTTTCCAAAAATGTTTTGCCTTTTTGCCTATAGACTGGATGAATGTAATCATGATAGGTTATTTGGATATTTTCTTCATCAAACATTTTTCTGTAATCCTCCAAGTAGTCTACCGCACCAACTGACGTGAGGTATTCGGTGGCATCAATTTCTTTGCAAATGTTAAGAACCAGTTCCCCCTTTTTTCCGTTGCAATTTAGATCAGATGATTTTATTAGTTTTGTAGGTATTCCCAAAAATTTACAACAGCTTGTTATGAATTCAATGTTAAAATCGGCTAGTTTTTCCCATTCTTTGTTGTACAGATCATGAAGAAAACTTATTTCGTCATAACTTTTGCCGTAATTTACTAAAAAAGCCTTGATGTGGTTTTCTTTCCATTTTTGAGTATTGTCAATCAGTACATCTTTTATTGGAGTATCGGTTTTTTCGATTTTTGTTGGTATTTTTATCCATACTGCAGATTCTTTATCTTTTGATATTTCCTTTAGTCTGTTTCGCATTTGCCAAGAATGCTTTTCAAATTTTACCGTATCAAGAAAGACAAAAACGTCTGATTTCTTTATGATGTTAAAGTAACCTATCCATGGAAATAGGGTAGGTTGAGATATGCTAACTATCATACTAGATTCGAGATTTTAGAATTAATAACTTTAGTTAATTTTTCAAATTATGGATGGTTTCTGAATTAATAATCATTTTAGTAATTCCTCCATCAAATCTGCCAAGGAGTCAATTCCCCTATCATTATTGAAATTTTCAAGTGCATATTTTTGTCCAGCGTTTGCAATTTTTTCCCATTTTGAGTTATCCATATCATTTAGATATTCACTAAATTTTTCTTGGTAATTTTTTTCATTTATGAAGATGGCGTTTTCCCCATCTTTGTACCCAAGATAGTTGCCATAGTTTTTGTCAGTTGACTCCATAAAAGTTAGACAGCCAGCTGCTGGAATTTCAAAGAATTTTGGTGCATAACAAAAAGTTGATGCTGCGATCGCAGTACGATATTTTTGTAACAGTAGAGAATATTTATCTCCTATGTATTCATGCTGTAAAGTAGAAGTATAGTCCACATATGACAGTTTGTTGCACATCGTTCTAAGTTTGTAATGTTTGTATGGGTCCTTCCCTGGTTTGAGGATTTTGGTCATTATTCTTGATTTTAGTTTTGTATTTGCTACTGCTCCCGAATTCAGTATCTTGTTTTTGATTCGTTGTGGAAATGGTGTAAGATTTTGATAAAGCGATGATTCTAACCAGCCGGTTATAGTTTTGTATTTGTAACTATGCGGGTAAAACTGATAAACATATTCTGCTGGGAAGAAATTGAAGTATGCATCAATTTTCCATTTTTCATGATAGAATTTGTAATCAAAAAGATTAGCCGCATACGCATCGCCTAGCTGTGCAATAACTGGGATGGTTAGGTTTTGCAGTCCTGTGATTTCGTCTGGCTCACACACGTTTCGGTTTTCATATAGCAAAACCACATCAAATTTGTCTTTTAGCACACTTGCATCAAAGCTAGAACCCGTGGTGACATAGGTAACATCAATTCGAGGATTTCTCTTTAATGCACTAAAGAAGAAATGGTATTCATACGTGTAATAGTGTTTACCGGGTTCTAGTGCAATGCACGGTCTATAAACAAATGCTACTCTTATCGGCTTCAATCTTTGTTTGTATTGTAATATATGGTATAATAATGATTAATTGGGATATTAAACAATTTTAGTTTTGTATAGCAATCATAACTGATTACTTCATTCTATTTTCATTATCTTTTATTTTTTCTATATCAGTTCCGATGAGATTTGCATATTTTCGATCATGTTTTAGGGTGATGTATTCGGTCAACTCCTCCTGTAATCTCAAAATTTCTTGTGACTCTTCTTCGGTTAATTTTTCGTTTCTGGCTATCTTCGTCATAATTTGAGACATTTTAAGAAAAACGGGTAAAATGATCTCGGTGTTAAGTAACAGCCTACGGTTATAGGGGTTAATTTCCATTCCAATGTCAGCTTCTGCTTTGTACGCTGCGAGTTTTTTAAAATGGGCATACCCTGTCAGAGTTAGGACTGGAATGCCAATTAGAGCTGCATATACTACATAATGGACAAAAGTCGGAAATATATCGGCAAGTAATGGGTATTTTTGAATTGCAAGGTAGTATGTTACAGTGAGTGTGTTAATTGCGGCCATTATGAATGCAAAATAGGTTGACCAACCTTGCCTAAAATAAAACCATGAACGAAGTACAAGTCGAGATATATTCAATACTAAAATTATTTCAAGTCAGCTATATTAGTATAGCATAGGATTAACTCGTACGAATTATTTTTTTGTGCCAGTAACGCTAATTCCACTTTCAATTTCCTTAAAGTGAGTTATCTTTACTTTTGTATCTGCAAACCATTTGCGTACTTCTTCTGGTGTGTGTCTATAAGCAAACTTTGGAAAATACCAATCAAAGTTCACACCAACGCTTCTCTCAAAGTTGCTATCTTCTGCCCAAAAGCATTTCAGAAAATACCAGTAAATGAATCGCTGAACGTCGTACGTTCCTTTTTTAATTTTCAAAACTGGAATGTCGCGCTGGATTGTTATCTTCTTTTTTAGTTGTGACAAGGCCTTTCCAAGATAAGTCATGTCTTTTGAAAATTCAATGCATTCTTTTTCGCTCATGGTTGTAGTAAACTCACGAATGTAGGTATCTGCATATTCACGCATGGGGGCCTTTTTGTTATACACATAGATTGAGATCAGGCCATTTTTTTGTACGAATTTTGTCAGGTATTTGAATGAGGTTTCAGTATCTTTTGTATGATGAAGGACTTGGTCAGAGCAGACAAAATCAAAGAATTGTTTTTTGAATGGAAG
This sequence comes from uncultured Candidatus Nitrosotenuis sp., assembly GCA_964449865.1. Classification (GTDB taxonomy): domain Archaea; phylum Thermoproteota; class Nitrososphaeria; order Nitrososphaerales; family Nitrosopumilaceae; genus Nitrosotenuis. The sequence goes on along the minus strand of CAYVBR010000011.1, from coordinate 65,229 downwards.
TTTTCGGAGATCTGCCTGTAGAAAGTGAATGTTGGGTGTTGCACCATATCTTTTGTAAGCAAATTCTACACTTTCGCTTGCGTCTATTGCAAATACCTGAGCGTTGGGATTTGCAGAGAATAATTTTGCACTATTCCCAATACCAGTACCTGCATCAAGAATCATGGTACGTGTTTTTAGGAATTTATTGAAATTTTGTAGATTGTTCCATCCAAATCTGTCCAGAAACCAGTTTTGTTGGTGAAGGAGCCATTTTTTTTCATGATATGTTTTATTGAATTTTTTCCATTTGGATGAGAACGCATCTTCTGTTTTTACAAAACCTGCAGTTTTATCAACAACAAATCTTGGGATTCCTCGGATAATGTTGAATTTATGGCCCTTTTCACAGATAAGTCTGCCTTCTATTATTTCAGTACCTTTTGATATTCGTGGTTTTAGCGTAAAATCTCTACCACATTCGGGACATGCAAGATAATTTACAAGAATGGGCCTCAATCAAGTTTAGCCCCCAATTTGCTAAATAAAAATTAATTGTATGCAATAAATGTACAAGATATCAAAATTTGTCAATCATGAATTTGTCAGAAAATTTGAGGGTTAGATAGATTGAAACTACTTATTGCGGGGGCAAAACCAAAATTTTTCCATCTAAAGGAATTTGGGGAAGCGTTAGCAAAGCTTGGTGTTGAATACAAACTGGTTCATGATCTTGACGTTTACACAGGTTTTCCAAGTAAAGATATTAGAAAATGGTTTCAAACACGCAAAAAATTCAATGCGTTAGTATCAGAGTTCAAACCAGACGCAGTCTTTATCGATAGACAAGCTCATTTTGGTCTTGCCACAATTAAGTCCAACATTCCATTATTTATTTTGTTAAGAGGAGACTATTGGTCAGAAATGAAATGGGCAAAAGAAACACTATACAAATCGCCAATAAAACGAGCAGTACTCTGGTGGAAGCAAAGAATTGCGGAAAACTGTTTTAATGGTGCAGCTGCAATTTTGCCAATTTGTAAATATCTTGAACCAATTGTAAAAGAAAATTATCCAAACAAATTAGTCAAGGTCTTGTATGGCGGGATAGATGCATCAAAATGGTATCCAGTGCAAGAAATGGAACTCAAACATCCATGTGTTGGGCTCTTGCAAGGCGCATGGATTTGGGGGAAAACAAAAGAGATCCTTACACTGGTAAAAACAATTGAGGCAATGCCAAACGTTACCTTTTACTGGGCAGGAGACGGCCCCTACAGAAAAAAGATCACAGATGTCCTTGAAAAATATGATAATTTCAAATGGCTTGGCGCCTTAGATTATCCAGACCAAGTAAGACAGTATATCGCGGCATTAGATGTATACGCACTGGCAAGTGGGATCGACATGTCGCCTTTAACATTGCAGGAGGCACAACTGATGAGAAAGCCAGTCATTGCAACAAGTGCTGGAGGCATACCAGAATTAATGATTGATAAAAAGACAGGATATTTGATTGAAAAAGGAGATTATAAGGATTGGATTGAAAAAATAACACTTTTGATAAACGATAAAAAGTTAGCAGAAACGATGGGCGATGCTGGAAGAAAATTTGTTGAAGAAAATTTCAGTTGGGAAAAAATGGCTAAAGACTTTTTATCTATAGTAAACGATAATTTAAAAAATAAACGGACAAACGGGTAAAGGGAATGCAGTGAGATTAGTAACCGAAATCTAATGTTATTTTGATAGGTGGTGAATAAAACATTTTGCTTAATCAGTTATATAGTTAAATTAAGAACAATAGTCAGTTGTCCAAATTTTCTATCATTAAGGAAATTTTTGAGGTATTTGTGCATAAAAGAAAGTTTCACATGTTTCCAATTATCATACTATTACTTGCCATGATTGGCCTAACGGCACTTGCGCAAAGCGGACTAGTCACACTCATCTATCCGATCTAGATGGAACTGTCTTCTCCAAGATTCAAAGCGTTAGCTGTAACCTTTGGGCTTACACTTTGGTTTTCCATAATTACAACAACGGTCGGAATTTTCTCTGTTGAATTATTTGGAGTATTTGTAATATCTGTAATTACCATAACGCAAGTTTTTTCAGTAAAGCTTTCAAAGGCATTGGATATATTTGCAATAGTCAACACCAAAGTATTTCTTGGAATATTGTTTGTAAGTGTCATATCTCTTTACGGCATATTCTTTAGAATATTGAGAATAGATTTGCTTCGACTAAAAAAGAGACAGGATACGTATTGGCTTGAGATGGAACAGTTAAAACAAAGCAGAATTTTCAAACAGTATTAAAATTGTACATATTAGGTATTTCGTGTTATTATCATGATTCAGCTGCCGCCGTTTTAAAAGACGGCAAAGTGATTGCTGCAGTAGAGGAAGAAAGATTTTCAAGGAAAAAATTTGACGACGGTTTTCCCAAAATGGCAATTGATTGGTGCCTAAAAGAAGCAGGAATAACCCCACAACAGATCTCACTAGTTGCGTTTTATGACAAAAGTATACTAAAATTCGAACGTCTGCTTGACAACTATATCGCTGTCGCACCAAGGGGAATGCGCAGCTTTTTGGACGTTATTCCAAAATGGATACATAGGAGACTCTGGACAAAAGACGAGATCAAAAAACATCTCAAAGGATTTACAGGCAACATAATATTCCCAGAGCACCATTTATCTCATGCCGCGCATACTTTTTTTACATCACCATTTAGTGAATCTGCGATTCTTACGGTAGACGGTGTTGGGGAATGGACTACCACATCATTTGGTTTTGCTTCTGATACACAATTACAGTTAACCAACGATATACGATGGCCGCATTCGCTTGGCCTGCTTTATTCTGCATTTACATATTATTTGGGATTCCAGGTGAACGAAGGCGAATACAAGCTGATGGGACTATCGTCTTATGGCAAGCCAAAATACTATGACATCATAATGAACAACCTCATTGACGTAAAACAGGATGGGAGTATTCATCTCAACATGAAATATTTTGCATTTACCCATGACAACGTCATGATAAACAAGAATTTTGAAGAATTATTTGGAATTACAACAAGAAAAGAGGATTCCGAAGTATCACAAATTCATTACGATATAGGAGCGAGTGCACAGCTTGTACTAGAAGAGACATTACTAAGAATGGTGAATTATGTTCACAAAAAAACAGGACAAAAGAATCTATGTCTTGGAGGCGGAGTTGCATTAAACGGAGTTGCCAATCATCGTATACTGAAGGAGGGACCGTTTGAAAGTGTACACATTCCTCCTTCCCCAGGTGATGCTGGGAGCGCTGTTGGTTGCGCACAATTTGGATATTTTTCACATTTGAAGAATCCGAGAACAGTAGAACTTGATCATGCAAAAAGAATACAAGAAAACGTGTATGTTGGACCTTCTTACTCAAACGAAGAAATAGAGTCTTTTTTGAATTCTGAAAAAATCAAATATCAAAAATTTGACACGCCAACTTTGTTGGAAAAAACTGCCAAATTGATATCAGAACAAAATGTGATAGGATGGTATCAGGGGAGAATGGAATGGGGGCCACGTGCCCTTGGAAATCGAAGTATTCTGGCAGATCCACGAAACGCCACCATGAAAGACATTCTAAATGAAAAGATAAAACACCGAGAAAGGTTCAGGCCATTTGCTCCAAGCATTCTTGAGGAATACGTATCAGAATATTTTGAGTTGAGTATACCAAGCCCATACATGCTTTTTGTGGCAAAGGTGAAAAAACCCGATGCAATCCCAGCAGTAACACACATTGATGGAACTGGAAGATTACAAACCGTATCAAAAAACGCAAATCCACTTTATTATAGTCTGATCAGTGAGTTTTACAAGATAACAGGAATACCCGTTATAGTAAACACGTCAATGAATGTAAGAGGTGAGCCAATCGTAAACACGCCTCAACATGCATACAATATGCTACTCAAAACAGAAATGGATTATCTTGTGATGGGAAATTATCTAGTATCGAGAGATGACAAATAATGTCAGTTAGAGTATCGTATAAAAAACAAGTCCTTGTTTCAGTGATGCTTTTGCTTGCAATTGTAGCGGTAGTGGAAGGAGTTGCAAGGATTATCGAGTACGCATCATATCCCTGCAGTCTGCTAAATAGCGACACATACAAGAATTATGATTATTTTTCAATAAAACAGATTTGTTTTGATCAACAAAATTTGTTGTATTATGAACAACCAATTCTTCATTTGAGACCGGATCAACACTCCAAAACGGTTAATGTTAACGCACTTGGATTTCGTGGCCAAGAATTCACCAGTGAAAAACCAGAAAATACGTTTAGAATTTTTCTGGTTGGAGGCTCAACAGCCTTTGGTGCAGGTGCTACTTCTGATGACACTACAATTTCAGGTTTTTTACAAAAGAAATTTGACGACATAAAACTAACTAAAAAGATTCAAATCATCAATGCCGGAATATCAAGTGCGACCTCATTTGAGGAAATGTATTACATCAAGCATACACTTGCACAACTAAATCCAGATCTAATTATCATTTATGATGGATTTAATGACGCTCAATATCGAGTTTTATCTGATCCAATAATATCAAATGAAAAAGAAGTGAAGGAATCAGAAGGATTTAAGTTCAAAAACTTTCCCTTCTATAGAACTCCGTGGGTGATTCACGATCTTTTGTCTGCAAAGACGCCACATACAGACAGATCAAAAAGAGTCGATGATGATTCAACAGAAAAGATAATTTCATTGTGGAAATCAAGAGTTGAGGAAATCTGTAAGATTGGAAGAGAGAATGGATTTGCCACATTGATTGTGGTACAGCCATCGCTCATAACTGGAACCAAAGATCTTTCAGATTACGAATCAAAATATGTTGCAAAGACAGACTTAGATTTTGCTACAAAAGCAACATTGAAAGGAATGGCAGATTCGTTAAAAAATTTTGATTCAAGCTGCAAAACTGCAGATTTATCAGGAATATTTGACGACGTGACTGGACCTATTTACACAGATATTGTCCATGTAAATGATATTGGTAACAGAATTGTTGCTGAAAAATTGTACGATATAACATTATCAGCAATTTTAGAAAACATAGAAAGTTAAATCAAATGTCATTAATTTGGAAAACTTGTTTTTCCATAATTATGTGAAAGTTTCTGTTGATTTCATTTCTTTTGTGACAAACAATCTGTACCAAACTTCCAACGCCAATATTCCCAAAAATTTGTTTACATATCTGATATCGAGATCATTTTTATGAAAATGCTTTTGGAACCATTCCTTGCTAATCCATTTGTCCCGTATAGTTCTTGCATCAGGCAGATAATAGTTGCACAGATCATATCCATGCGATTTCCATAAATTGGTGGTATCCACTGAGAATCCTTGTTTTTTCTTTATGAGCATCTTTTCAAGTGAGTATTTTTGAAGAATTTGTCTCAGAATTAGTTTACCAATATTTCTTTTTTGATCATATTTCATATGAATTGGAACGTGAGTTGCAAACGAAATCACGTTCTGTGATAAGATCGGCGTTATCGGTTTTACTCCAAAACGTTTGTGAAATGAGGTGTTTAGTGGAACCCAATTGTAGAGTAGTTTTCCGTTAAAGTCAGCCAAAAATACCTGCGAAAGTGGATGTAATGAATTGTCAAAGTATGGTAACAATTTGTTATGGATTTCCTTCCATGAAAAAGGCGCTTTATTTCCAAACAGGTCTTGCTGGTCTGGCACCCAATCCCGTTCATGACATTGCAGGTATGCTTTGACCTTTGCAAGTGGAGAAGATCTCTTTGTTGTCAGTGATAAGAATTTCTCATATCTGAAGGTATAGCCTCCAAACAATTCATCTCCACCATCGCCAGATACAAGAAATTTTGACAGAGATTTTGCCTTTTTAACAATATAGTACCAGTGTAGATCCCAAAACGGCTGCTTGATTATACTAATTGCCGTAGGAAGTTCTGCCAGATAATTTTCAATGTATAGTACGTGATGATCAGCATCAAACTTTTGTGCAATTTTTACAGCATATTTTGATTCATCTACACTTTCTGCAAATTTTACAGATATTGTGCTAACCGAAACTGCAGGATATGTCTTCTTTAACAGGGTTAAAACGAGAGTAGAATCTACACCACTGCTCAGTGCAACTGCTACTTTTGCCTTGGAGTTTTTTATTGAATTTTCTATGTTTGACTTTATAGAACACTCAACAAATTCAACCGGATTTGAAATTGGTTTTTCTACAAAGTCTTTCCAAGTCTTTTTTGGGATCAGTGACTTTGTTGTCGGATTGTATCTGAGTGTGAGTATGTTTTTGATTGTTTGTGAAGGTATGGTTTTAGATCTTACCACGCCCAATTCCTCTAAATACCAATCCTGCCTTTTTTGCTGAGCGCATGTCAATTACACCTCGCGTGTCCACCACAACAGGTGTTTTCATTTTTGATACTAGTAGTGTAGGATCAATGTCTTTGAATTCATTATGCGCTGTCACTATTATTACCGCGTCAGCATCAGATAAAGCATCAAACATATTTTCTTCTGTTTTATGGGAGAATATTTCGACTGACTTGTAAAATGGGTCGTAGATCTTGATTTTGGCTTCCAGCTGGGTTAGCTTTTTAATTATTTCTTCAACTGGTGCAAGCTGTATGTCACGCACATTTGGTTTGTAAGATGCTCCAAGTATTGCAACAGTACTGTTTTTGACAGATTTTCCAATTTCGTTTAATGCGTCAATGAGTAGCTCTACTGTATGGTATGGCATGTGTTCGTTGATTTCTCTTGCTGCCTCGATTATTCTCAAAACTCCATCATCTAGCCTTCTTGCAGAGTTTAGAAGTTGGTACGAATTGACAGGCAGACATGGTCCGCCAACTCCTGCGCCGGGATAATGAATTTGAAAGTTGTATTTTTTGTCGCATGCCTCTAAAACTTTTAGTGTATCAATGCCAATTTTTTCAAATAACATTGCAAGTTCGTTAACAAATGCAATGTTTATGTCACGAAACACGTTCGCAGTAAGTTTTGCTGCATTTGCGGTTTTGCAGTCAGGCATGTGAAGTATTTCGACACCAAAAACATGCTTGTAAATTTTTGAAACCATGTTTGTTGTCTTTTCATCAGTGCCCCCTGCAAGTCTTGGTAGCTTTCTAAAATCACTGAGTATTTCGCCAGGATTAGCGGTTTCAGGGCAGACAGCTATTCCAAAATCGACTCCGGCTTTGCGGTTTTTTTCGTTTCCTTCTATTATTGAAACCATGTCATTTTCAATAAAACCAGGCTCAATGGTACTTTCTACTACGACCAGTGATCCCGGCGTCAATAATTTGTTAAGACTTTTTCCAACTGATATAAGTGCAGAGTAATTTGGCACATAGTTCTCATCCATCGGAGTGGGTAATGATAGCAGTATGACATCACTTTTTGGAACTGCCTCCTCGATATTGGTAGTTGCGTGAAATTTCTTGTTCGCAATCACTTTATCAAATATTTTATCAAACTCAGGTTCATCTTTTAGCGGATACTCTCCCCTGTTTATCATATCTACGAGTTTTGTGTTTATGTCAACTCCTATGGTTTGCAGTCCAGCGTTGGCAAATGATAATGCAGTTGGAAGACCAATTCTGCCAATTCCTACAACACAAATTGTAATCTGCCCAGATTTTAGATATTTTTCAAGAGAGTCTAGATCCACATTCATTACTTTCAAGGTTTCTGATTTGCTCATATTTCATCTTCTGATAGAGTTATCGCTGTGTTGCTCTTTTCATACCATATTTACTTTTGTCTGAACATATGCTCAAAACTTAAAAGATGTGTCATCATCATCATGCGTTATGAATGTGGTAGTTACTGGAGGAGCTGGTTTTATTGGAAGTTATCTAGTAAAACAGCTTGTAAAATTCAATCACAGTGTTACGGTAGTTGATAGTTTGTACAGAGGTAAGCAAAGTAATCTTTCGCCAGTACTTGACAAGATAAAATTTCGCCAAAAAGATATTCGTAATTTTGACGATTTAAGAGAAACTCTAAAGAATGCAGATGGTGTTTTTCATGAGGCTGCGCTTACTGACGTTCAAGAATCATTTACAAAACAAAAAGAATATCATGATGTAAACGTAGTTGGCACTGAAAATATTTTCAAATTGGCAAAGGAGTTTGGCTTCAAAGTAGTATATGCAAGCAGTTCTAGTGTATACGGAAATCCAGATACGGTTCCTATCAACGAGTCTCATAAACGAAAACCGATCAATCCTTATGGACAGACTAAATTGGAAGATGAGTTTCTGGCTGAAAAATATTCAAATCTTGGTGTTTCGATTATTGGTTTACGTTACTTTAACGTGTATGGAAAAGGACAGACTGGATCTTATGCAGGAGTAATTACCAAGTTTATCAATAATCTAAGAGAAGGAAAATCACCAGTAATTTTTGGGGACGGAACGCAGATCAGAGATTTTGTGTACGTAGAGGATGTGGCACTAGCCAACATTGCGGCAATGCAAAGCGATGTCAAAAATGGTTTTTTCAATGTTGGAACTGGGATCACAACCTCAATTAAGAAACTTGCTCAAATTCTTATAGACATATCCGGATTTCCCCTTGAACCAAAGTATGAAGATCCTCTGGATGGAGATGTACATGCAAGCCAAGCAGATATCATACTGACAAAAAAAACACTAAACTGGGAATACAAAATGGAATTAGTAGAAGGATTGCGGAAATTTTTTCCACTATGATTATTTAGCTAGGCTTTCATAAAAATCGACATATTTACGCAGTAAAACATCCCATGTGAAATTTCTAATAACAAAATCATGCGCCAAATTAATTATTTTTTCTATTTTTTCTGGATCTGTCAACAAATTGTTAATCGCATCTAGTAATTTGTCTGCATCATTTGGAGAGATAAGAATTCCTGTTGTATCGTTTTTTATAATCTCAGGTATATCTCCAACGCTAGTAGCGATGACTGGAATTTTTAGATAGAATGCCTCCTTAATTGTCTGCGGTAAACTTTCCATTCTTGATGGGACAACAAGGACTGTAGATTCTTTGAGTGATATCATTGCATCCATCCATGGGATGTTTGTACAATAAACTACATTGCCATTAATTTTAGGCTCGATTTTTCTTAGAATATCGATTCCCTTTTCAAAGCTGTCTCTGCCGATGAAGACGATCTGATTGATTTTCTTTTTGACATGTGGGATTTCTTTGAATTTATCGGTATCAAGTGGCGCTGGAAGATAAACAAAGTCAAGGCCTAGTTTTTCTTTGTAAGTTTTTTGGACTAGTTTAGAATCCGTTGTAAGAACATCGGCAAACCTGAGCACTTTGGATTCTGCCAGATTTACCATTTCGCTTGTTGCAGTGGAATGTATTGCTTCTACTTGCTCAGAATATACCCCATGAACAGAAAGAACTTTCTTTTTTGCCCTGATGAATTTCATTACAAATGCTGAAGGAACATTCCATGCATGAACGACATCGTATTTTTCTCTGTCAAACAATGCCTTTGTTGCACCGAAAAGGGCAAAGCTAGGATTTTTGATATTTTTTATCGGTATATGCGGAACATGCATCAGTCGTACATCATAACCGTTCTCTCTGAGCTTTTCTGCAACCCGGAACGCATGTCCTCCGATTCCTCCCTCATACCGCGGAGAAATGAAAAGAATTTTCAATGATGAAAAATTGTTTTTTAGACCTAATAAGGTCTCGGATTAAATTTTTACTGTACAGCCTGGGATGCTTCGTGCATCATCTGGCTTTTTGCACAGCCTGCTGCAAGCTCGTCACCTGCTCCTCTTCTCATTAGTCCCCTATACAGACCGTCTTCGAGTTTGACTCCTTCTCGCTCTTCCCATTCCTCTACGGTGATAGAGTATTTCTTTTGGATTCTGTCTCGGTACCACTCTGGAATTACGTTGAATGCACAGAATGGAACGATTCTAAGATCTGGTGTCAGATAATGAATATCGCATCTTTGTAATCTTTCTAGGTCTTCGTTGTACTTGTCTTGGAAGTGCATCATGCCTAGGAACAGCCCCTTTACGTGCCAAGAGCCGACAGAGTCAAAGGATCTTTTCATCAGGATGCTTCCAAACATCTTTGCCAGATCCAGTCCTGCTGGCTGCTTCTTTTTATCAACAAAGCTTGAAAGTTTTCTTACCACCTCTAGCATGGTAAAGTACTTGTTCTTGCCTGAGCGGATTTCCTCTGCCTTGTCCTCAAATAGTTCTAGCATTCCTTGAATGTCGCAGAATCTTGGGAGCGGTACAAATTTCTTTGTCTCTTCATCTTCAAAGACATAGGTTCCTGCACCGCAGGCAAAGTGGATTGAAAGTTCGTATTTTGGCTTGCTTGAGAATGCCTCAATTACGTTTGTTAGCGGCATGCAACTTGGGACTGGGAACCAGTCATCAACTGTGACCTGGCCTTGTGTCTGTTCTTCGATTCTTTGTATGCAGTCTGGGATTGTGATTCTGTATTTCTCGCGTTCAGTCTTGCCCATTCTGCCAGTTAATGACACTGGTTGGAAGTTCACTGCGTGAACTACATCCATGTTCTTTTGTGCATATCTGATAATTCCGCCTAGTTCGTGATCGTTAATTGATTTGATGACTGTTGGTACAAAGACTACTGTTGTTCCTGTCTTTCTGCAGCTATCCAGCGCATATGGGATTTCCCAATGGTTCTTTGGGTTTGTTCTTGCTGTGACGCCGTCAAAGCTCAGGTACAGGTTGTTGCATCCTGCAAGTCTTACCTCACGGGCTGCTTCTGGATCCATCGCATGTCTGATTCCGTTTGTGTTCATCTGGACATGTTGGACGCCTTCTTCTTTCATTATTTTGATTATATCAGCAATATCGTCTCTTAGCATTGGCTCGCCTCCAGTGATTTGGATAGAGTTTCCTGGAATTGGTCTTTCTGATCTTAGGGTTTTCATCATTCCACGTACTTGGTCATGGGATGGCTCGTACATGTATGCGCCCTCCAATCCTTTCTTTACGTAAAAGAAGCAGTACCAGCATGTCAGGTCACATCTGTTTGTAACTATCATGTTTGCAAGGCCACTGTGTGAAAGGTGGTTTGAGCACAATCCACAGTTGTTCGGACATGAGCATTTGTCAATCATTACATTTGGAGCATGTGCGCCTTTGCCGTCTGCCCAATAAGTGCTAAATTTCTTGTACATGTCATAAGAGCCAAAATAGAGTTCTTCGCATTCGCCGTGTGTAGGACATGTCTTTGTCATGAATACGCGTCCATCTCGCTCAAAAACTTCGGCATCCAGAATCATGTTGCAGTCTGGGCAAATGCTTTGAGTAAATCTAATTGTAGATTTTTTGCCTACCTGCTTATTTGACTGTCTAGATAGCTGAATTAGCGACATTCAAAATCAAGTCTTCTGATATGGTATATAACGTATTTCATACTAGCCCCCGTTGGATTTAGCAGATACAGGCGTTAGGTGTTTAAATACTGAAAAAATAGGATTAGATCGGATGAGTATTTCAGATAATACAAAAAAGTCACTAGAGAAAATAGGCTTGACAAGTTATGAGATTAGGACATATTCTGCACTTCTCAAGGCAGGCGAGCTAACTGCATCCGATCTTAGTCAAAAGTCAGGCGTACCGTATTCAAAAATTTATGAGGTTTTAGGCTCGCTAGAGGAAAAGGGTTGGATTGGATCGGATGATTCAAGGCCGACAAAATATTTTGCAAAATCGCCTGCCACTGCCCTAGAGGTGACAAAACAAAAGGCAGAGTCGGAGTTTAAGCAAAACGAAAACGTTGTCCTAAGGGAACTGGTCCCAATGTATGAAAAAAGCGGAGTCAGTGAAAGGCCTGACATATGGGTATTATCCGGCATAATGAACATAGCATCAAAAATACTGGAGATGGTTGAGACGTGCAGGAACGAGGTGCTAATAGCGCTACCAAAGGCAAATGAGGAGCTGGTAAAGCAGGCGCTTCCAAAGCTAAGGCAGCTCCACGACAAGGGCGTGGTTATCACAATTTTGATGTCAAGTGAGATGGACAAGGAGTCATTAAAGGCCCTAAAAAGAGTCGCCAGCATCAAGGTAAAGAAGGGATTGTTTGGGGGTGGCATAATCTCAGACAAGCGGTATGTTGTGATACTGTTTGGACAGCTGGCAAACGAGTCTGAAAGTACCGAGGCAGTGGCAATATGGGCAGATCATGCAGGGCTTGCCGGATTTGCAAGGGAATACTTTGAATATTTGTTAAGAGATGCAAAGGATGTAGAATAATGGATTCAGTAAATGACGACGAGGTATTGTTTGTTGGAACCGCAGAGGCAGAACATGTAGAAATGTACCTCAAGGCAATATGGCACATCAAGGAAAGAAACGAGCCAGTAAAAATCAGCACGATAGCCAAGATGCTAAATGTCAGGCAGCCAAGCGTGGTTCAAATGCTAAAAAAACTAAACGGGCAGAATCTTGTCAATTACAACAAGGCGGGAGTCTCACTTACAGAGCCAGGAGAACAGGTCGGTTCAGGCATGATGCGAAACAGTCGACTTTTGGAAGTATTAATGGACAGTGCACTAAAAGTGGAAATTGACGAAGAGATGGTATGCGGGATAGAACACCACATGAATCAGCAGTTTACTGATGCACTGTGTACAATGCTAAAGCACCCAAGAAAGTGTCCACACGGTCATGCCATACCACGTGGCACGTGTTGCACTAATTAGGATTATATCGCAGTACATGATGATCAAATCATGACATGTTTTTGCGGCTGCCAAACTTTTCAAAAAGATCCTAACGGTTTCAAGGTAGGCTGTGTCAAGTGCAATCACGGAGCTCAGAACCATGACGAAGAATTCAGAGCAGCTGCAAGAAAAAACGAAACTCAGAGTCAGAAAAGAGATGTCGATTTCGGTTAACTTATTCGCCGATAATTTTTACTAAAACTCTTTTTGGTCGCATTCCATCAAACTCACCATAGAAGATCTGCTCCCACGGGCCAAAATCCAATTCACCGCGCGTTATGGCAACTACAACCTCGCGTCCCATGATCTGTCTTTTCAGATGCGCGTCTGCGTTGTCCTCACCAGTTTTGTTATGATCATATTGATCTATGGGTTCGTGCGGAGCTAATTTTTCAAGCCATCGTGCATAGTCCTTGTGTAAACCAGATTCGTTGTCGTTTATGAAAACGCTTGCAGAAATGTGCATTGCGTTAACGAGGCAGAGGCCTTCCTTTATCTCGCTTTTCTTGACTAGCTGTCGTATTTGTGGTGTCAGGTTTACAAAGGCAACTCTTGTTTTTGTGTTAAATGTGAGATATTCTGTTAGCGATTTCATGCTTGTGTGACTTTTAATGTAGAAATAAATTTTACAAACGCAGGCTCAGAACTCAAGATCTACATCATCAAGATCAAAGGGATGGTATCATCAACGCCTACGTATGCCATTAATTGTAATGGATTTTAAATAAGCTTGATAAAAGGCAAGAGTGAAGTATTAAAAAATGGTTGCAATCGACGTACCTGCCTCACTGGAAAGCTTTAGGAGATTCATCATTGCAAGCACGTGCAGTTCTTACATTCCGCGCAGCTATATCGAAGATGTGGAGGTTTTCCCCGAACGCGAGGAGACACTTGGCTCAATATACGTAGAGGCTGCAGACAAGGTCACATTAAAGAAAGTACGCGACATTACATTTGTCAACGCACGAGACGTTCTTGGGATCATATACAATTCAAAAAGCGGCAACACCACACTGAAATGGAGACAGCTTAGAAGAAAGGGCGGCAAAGTGGTCGGAGAAGCATCACCAAACTCTTTAGTAAATTTGGCCGAGGGCGGAGTCATAACTCCAGAATGGGTTGACAGTTACCTTAAGAAAAAGAATCTAGAAAACAGCACCATGTGATTTTGTAAGCGCTAACGATTTCTGATGATTACAAAAATTATTGACGACTTTTCGATTTCTTTCATAGTTGAGGAACCAGATGACTTGCTTACTCTTCGAAGAATAATAAAAAAAGAAGACATGATGGTATCAGATACCACTCGCGTAATCAAGCAGGACAAAGATTTCGCAAGGCCAGACAGGGGCGAGCGAATAAAAATACGCATATCACTTGAGGTTGAAAAAATAGCACTCGATTCGGTGTTTGACAGACTAAGAGTTCACGGTACGATAATAGAATCAAGTAATGAGGCTGTCTCAAAGGGATCGCACCATTCAGTTCTGGTAAAAATCGGCGATTCGTTTAATGTGACAAAAAAGAAATGGCTCCCAATTGAAATGAAATTGCTCAAAAGCAAAGAAGATAGTTTTGGTTTTGTCCTAGTTGCAATCGACAAAGGAGATTGCGGTGTAGGAAAGCTAAAAGGAACCCATTTGGAATTGATGCAAAATTTGTATTCTGGATCTAGTGGAAAGCAATACAAGTCAAATTTCAACATAGAGGGCTTTTTTGAAAACGTCGCAAAGATGCTAGAAACCACATTAAGGGATAATGATGGAATAGTGATCTTTGGTCCTGGGGAAACCAAGAAACAATTTGGCAATTATTTGCAGAAAATACCTCTGAGTAAAAAGCACAAGATAGAGATTGTAGAAGGGATTGACTCTGGGGGAGAGGATGGAATTTACGTATTCATAAAATCAAAGGCAATGCAACAAATCATGGGACAGAGCAAGCTTGCAAAGGTCACATCAATCCTAGAGGAAATCATGATTAAGGCCCAACATAAAAGCAAAAAATTCACAATGGGATTTGAAGAAACACAAAAAGCAAACCAATATGGTGCGATAGACTCTTTAGTTTTTTCAGAAAAAATCATCCAAACTCATGATGAGGAAAAAATAATCGAATTCCTAAACGAGGCAGAGGCAAAGGGGGTCACAGTATACGCCTTGGATTCCAGCACTGACATTGGCCTGCAAGTATCCGGACTAGGCGGAATAGTTTCCCTGCTTAGGTTTTCAGTGGAATCCTAGAGTGTAGATTCGATCAGCCAGTCAAGGTATGTCTTGTTTATTGAATTGACTTGTATTTCAGCAATCTCTGGGACTTTGTATGGGTGTGTAATTTTGATTTGATTCCTTACTTTGGATTTATTTTTTTGTGTTGTCTTGAAAATTGCCAAAAACTCGTCGGTGTTTTCGATCTTCCCCTCCCAGCTATAAACCGAAGAGATTTTCGTCATGTTTACGCATGCTACTAGTTTTTCTTGTACTAGCTTGTTTGCTATTTTAGATATTGATTTTTTGTTTGGGTATGTAGATACTATCATAGTTGGTTTTTGCATAGTAACTGATAAATGTCCGTGATTAAAAAAAGTAGCAATTAATTTGAACTTTGATTTTCTGTCGCAAAACGCTATAATTTATGTTCTAATAGCATGGGGAGCAATATTTCTTGCAGCTAAAGGTCTAAAACTGGAAAAGCATGGCTTTGAGATGAAGCCATACAGTCTGACCTACAAAAATGCCCAAGTTCAGACTGCCCTAACCAAGGTGTTAGGCAGGACGAGAAGAGGGATCCGCATATTTGCAGATGTGAGTGTTGTTGCGGGTTTCATCATGATGGGATTCGCCTTTTGGTTTTTGCTTGATAATATTGTAAAGTTCTTTAACACTCCTGCTGAATTTTCCCAGCTTACTGTCCTGATACCTGGAGTAACCCTGACATCAGGTCCGTCAATATTGTATTTTCTTCTTTCAATACCAATTGTGCTAGTGGTTCATGAAGGTGCACATGGAATAGTAGCTACACTTGAAAAAATTAGAATCAAGACCGGCGGCTTTGCCATCTTTATTGCAATGTTTGCAGGATTTGTCGAGCCAGATGATGAGGAGTTTAACAAGGCAAAAAAAGTATCAAAGCTAAGGGTCATAGGTGCAGGCGCCACAGCAAACGTAATTTTTGCTTTGATATTGGGCGCAGTCTTGCTTACAAATCCATTTTTTGCAATCATAGTGCCAGAGCCAATCAGAGGGGCATTTTATGAATCGCCTCAAGGCGTCACCGTCTTATCTATAATGCCAGGAACCGGTGCGGAAAGC
This sequence comes from uncultured Candidatus Nitrosotenuis sp., assembly GCA_964449865.1. Classification (GTDB taxonomy): domain Archaea; phylum Thermoproteota; class Nitrososphaeria; order Nitrososphaerales; family Nitrosopumilaceae; genus Nitrosotenuis. Next base: position 49,146 of record CAYVBR010000011.1, on the reverse strand, counting down.
GCAGGATTACTGGCAAACGACGTAATCATCAAGATTAATGATGTTCCCATAGTTACGCCGTTTGATTTCACAAAGGTCGCGCTTAAGCCAGGCGACACTGCCATAGTCACTGCAGTTAGAGACGGTAAACAAATGCAATTTCAGATAGTGATATCTCCATCCCCAGATGATCCAGAGAAGGGACTAATTGGAATAATACGCGACAACACGTTTGCCTACAAGCCAGTATACAATTTCATAGAATGGAAAAGTACCGAGCTTTCCATGTTTTTGTTATGGTTGTGGATGATTTCATTTTTCATTGGGATCATAAACATGTTACCGCTTCCAATATTAGATGGAGGAAAATTCATCCATAGCATAATAGACAAGAAAATGTCTGATTTAACGGTAAACAGGACAATGTGGGCAATCTACGCATTCACGTTTGCATTGTTTGGCCTCAACATTGCTTTATCATATATAAAATCAGGCTGGTTTACCATCTAGCCCTTTGATTATCGTTAAATTTAGGCTACCAAAACTAAAACTGTGAAATGCGACAGGTGTGAAAATGCTGCGGTTTATTCCAGAAAATATTCTGGAGAGAATCTTTGCTCAGAGTGTTTTTCAAATTCCATCCTAAGAAAGGCTGCAAAGACAATCTCAAAATACAACATGATACAAAACGGCGAGCTTGTCTGTGTTGCAGTGTCAGGAGGAAAAGACTCTCTTGCATTATTGCACGTGTTATCAAAAATGGCAAAAAATCACAATTTTAGAATTCATGCCATAACAATTGACGAGGGGATTCCAGGATACCGCGAAGAGGCTTTGGAAATTGTAAGAAATTTCTGCAGAGATTTAGGAGTAGAGCACTCCGTATACACATACAAGAATCTATTTGATCTCACGCTTGATGAATCACTAAAACTACGTAATGAGGAAAAGATATCATCGTGTACAATTTGCGGTACGTTTAGAAGAAGATCAATGGATCATGCTACAAAAGACATCGGTGCTGACGTAATAGCAACTGGCCACAATCTGGACGATACGCTGCAAACATTTGTAATAAACACTCTTTCTGGAGACACTAACAAAATTGGGTGGATGGATCCAGATACATCAGATAATTCTATTCGAAAAATAAAGCCATTTTGCGAAATTTATGAATCGGAAATTGTATTTTATGCATTTACAAATAATCTTCCATTCCAGACAGAGCCTTGTCCCCACATGAACGAGGGAATACGAACTGAGATCAGGGAGTTTCTAAACAGGTTGGAAAGCGCTCACAGCGGCATAAAAAACAACATGTACAAGTCGGTTCTGAAACTTTCGCAGATTGTGGGCGATTCCAATTATAAACAAAAGACAACGTGCCTTAACTGCGGAAACGAATGCACTGGAAAGATTTGCTCTGTGTGTAAGATGATTGTCAGTCTGAAAGATTAGCTTAACGCAAATATAACATTGGGTTCTAGTTATTGTGGTAGTAGGTAGGATCGGGGCGCTAGCCGTGCCCTATTCTGAAACCGGCTCTATGCAGAGGTCAGTAACTGCTGGATAAATCTCTAGGTGGATAAATCCTGCTTGATGTACTGAAATGAAATCACGCCGAAGCGGGTGGATGCAGGCCTGGGACTGTCCGAAGGGATAGTTCCCAAGATCGAATTGCCGAAATGGATGAGGTCCGGGAGGGAGCAATCCTAAGGCAAAGTACCCACGCTGCTTCGTCAACGTGGCGGATCTTGTGCGTCTTGAGATGGGACTATCTATCTAGACTGGAACCAGCGGGTCTACTACCACTTTTCAAGTTATATAGCATCGTCATAGATGATGGTTCGTGGATATGTTTTTTCAGGGACAGAAAAGAACGTACGATATATTCAAGGCCCAAATCAAGCCGTCCATACTGCCTGCCTTTGATTCCCTCAGGGAGTTTTGTATTGCTTTGGGAAACAATGTAGTGGAAGACGTGCGCGCCCACAGGGTAGTTTTTGGCAAGTCGTTATCATTTAGATGGTTTGCAGATTTGGAGCCAGGATTAGAAGACATAACCATAAAGATTCAACGCGACAGAAAGGAGCCACAGAAGATCATCACATTAAGAATTGGCGATGACTTGGACGAAATTAAAAAATCAATACAGGATGCATACAATACAATCCACTAGTAAAGAACATCGAACTTTGTAAACTCGTTTTTGTATTTCTCATTTCTTATTTCAACATCATCCACACGCGCATTTGCAGGTCCTGCGTGACACCACTCTACGACGATACCAACGTTGATGTCCTCTCCTTCCAGTACAGCTTCAACTCTGGTATCCTTTAGGTTCTTGACCCATCCAAAAACATGATTCTTTTTTGCAGTTACCTTCATTGCTTGGCGAAAAAATACACCCTGCACCTTACCACTAATGAAAAGGTGTAGCCTCTGCTTTGTCATGTGAAAAGAATCTTGTTTTGGTCTTAATCAATTTTAGGGTTGAAGAACTGATTATGTTCTGCCCTGTATTTTGATCTTCTTTGCTACCTTAGATCTTCCAGTCTTTCTTGCAGCAATGCTACCCACTTTAGCTCCAGGCGGTGTATCTCTTGCAACAGTTGAACTTTGTCCTACATGTTGGTGTCTTCCACCTCCGTGTGGATGGACATAGGCTGCTTGTGCAACACCTCTAACTATTGGGTATTTGCGTCCTTTTGATCTATATCTGCGCCATTTGTTGCCTGCGTTAAGGAAAGGTCTTTCTGATGTACCGCCACCAGCAAGCACTCCAATCATGGCTCTATTTTTTGGATTTAGTATGACAAAGTTACCTGAAGGAAGTTTTAGCATTACTCCATCGGTGGTGTGAGAAAACACTGTTGCCGAGTTTCCTGCAGTTTTTGCAATAGCTCCTCCATCTCCATAGTGTTTTTCGACATTGCATACAATTGTACCGTCAGGGATGTTTTGTACGCTAATTACATTACCGTTTACAATTTCTGCATTAAGAGAAAATCTGATAACTGAACCTATTTTGGTTCCCAAGACCGCTGGAATCATAGAAACAGAACCATTTTCGAATCTAACTTTGGCCAAAGGTGCATCCCTACCCCTTTCATGGACCAGATCAATTACCTCACCTCTGCGATCTTCGGCAAGATCGAAGCTTGGGTATTTTGCTGGCGCAAGCTTACCAGTAACGGCTGCTCTAAACTGCATGCCTCCCCGTCCACGTCTTCTAACTAGTGGTCGCTTACCCATTTCGTTGGTTCCTAGGCATTATGATTTTAAGCTTTGTTTTGATAGTATCTAAAACGCCAAAGATATAAAAAATACGCTTCGGTTTTAATGCTATGAGCCAAAGCGCCCTTTCTCTCAAGGTCTTAGAAGCATATACGAGAGACGTTGGTCGCGGCGTGGCTAGAATTGATTATGACTCCATGGATACGTTAAATGCGTCCACAGGTGACGTGATTGAGATCAAAGGTAAGCGAAGAACTGTTGCAAAGTGCCTTCCACTATACCCATCAGATGAGGGAAAGGGTATTATCAGAATTGACGGTCTTGGCAGAAACAATGCTGGAATCGCAATTGGCGACACCATAACTGTAAGAAAAATCAAGGCAGTTGCAGCAGAAAAAGTAGTGGTCGCACCACTAGAGGCAATTCCTCCAATAGATGAGCGCTATCTGGCAGACGCCTTGGAAAGCGTGCCCCTGATTAAGGGAGATAACGTGATGGTTCCGTATTTTGGCGGTCGTTTAACATTTCAGGTAATAGGTGTGACTCCAGCAGCTGATGCAGTACTTGTTACACAAAAAACCGTATTCCACATTGCAGAAAAAGGCGAAACGCTAAGAGGCGTACCTCAAGTAACTTATGAGGATATTGGCGGTCTAACTGATGAAATTAAAAAAGTAAGAGAGATGATCGAATTGCCATTAAGGCATCCAGAAATTTTCGAAAAGCTCGGAGTCGAGGCACCAAAGGGAGTCCTATTGTATGGCCCTCCAGGTACTGGTAAGACTTTGCTTGCAAAGGCAGTGGCAAACGAAAGCAATGCTCATTTCATCAGCATATCAGGACCGGAGATAATGAGTAAATTTTACGGTGAAAGTGAGGCAAGATTAAGAGAGATTTTCAAAGAGGCCAGAGAAAAGGCACCATCAATAATTTTCGTAGATGAAATTGATTCTATTGCTCCAAAAAGAGAAGAGGTCACAGGAGAGGTAGAACGAAGAGTGGTTTCACAAATGCTTTCACTTATGGACGGTCTAGAGGCAAGGGGCAAGGTAATCGTCATTGCGGCAACAAACAGACCAAACGCAATTGATCCTGCACTAAGAAGACCTGGAAGATTTGACAGAGAAATTGAGATCAAGGTGCCAGACAAGAAGGGAAGAAAAGACATTCTAAATATCCACACAAGAAACATGCCGCTAGTCACAGAAGAAAATGATCTAAACTACGTAGATGTGGACAAGATTGCAGCAGTAAGCCACGGCTATGTAGGAGCTGACTTGGAATACTTGTGTAAGGAAGCTGCAATGAAGTGCCTAAGAAGACTGCTTCCCGAACTAAATTTGGAAGATGAGAAGGTTCCACCAGAAACACTTGACAAGCTAATAGTAAACAATGAGGATTTCCAAAAGGCGTTGATCGAAGTTACACCATCAGGTATGCGTGAGGTGTTCATAGAAAATCCAGATGTAAAATGGGACGACATTGGTGGACTAAAGGAGGTAAAGCAGCAGCTCCAAGAGGCAGTAGAGTGGCCAATGAAGTATCCTGGATTATATGAGAGACTGGGCCATAAAATGCCTCGCGGAATTTTGCTTCACGGAGTGAGTGGTGTCGGCAAGACATTACTTGCAAAGGCAGTAGCTACTGAGAGTGAGGCAAACTTTGTTTCCGTAAGAGGTCCTGAGTTGTTATCAAAATGGGTTGGAGAATCAGAGCGGGGAATCAGAGAGATCTTCCGACGTGCAAGACAGGCCTCGCCATGTGTGATATTTTTCGATGAGGTTGACTCTATTGCCCCAATCAGGGGTGCAGGTGGAGAGACTGCTGTAACAGAGAGAGTAGTTAGTCAGTTATTGACAGAGTTGGACGGAATGGAGAACTTGCATGGCGTAATAGTTTTGGCTGCAACTAACCGAGCAGACATGATTGATCCTGCATTATTAAGACCTGGAAGATTTGACAAAATAATTCAGATACCACTCCCAGACAAGGAAAGTAGAAGGCAAATTCTTGAGATTAATTCAAAGGAAATTCCAGCAGTCAGAGACAAAAACGACCTTGACTATGTCAATTTGGACAAGATTGCAGATCTTACCGACGGTATGAGTGGCGCAGATGTTGCAGCAATAGCAAACACGGCTGTTTCAATAGTAATACATGAGTATCTAGACAAACATCCAACCAAGGAAGAGTTGGAAAAGAGTGTAACGACTGCAAGAGTGACTATGAAACACTTTGAAGAGGCAGTAAAGAAGGTAAGAACACAAAAGGACCTAAAGATAGGCCAAAAGATAGCGGTTCCCTACTACAGATAATCTTAAAACGACAACGAAACTAGTTTCTGTAAATGTCAGACTATAGAGGATACGAGGGCAAATCCCTAGAATTTCTAAAGCAGAACAAGATCAAGGTAGGCGATACTGTAAAAATCACAACCAATTCCGATAACGTGGCAACAATAATGCCCCGATACGAGCACAGCGATGATCAGCACATAGTTGTAAAATTCAAGAGCGGATACAACGTAGGACTTGAAATAAACAGTATTAAAAAAATTGAATATGTATCAAGTATCGACACAAATCAATCAAAGGAGTTGCCAACAAAACCAAAGCCTCAGTTGCCAAAAATTTTGCTTCTTTCAACGGGTGGGACAATTGCAAGCAAGGTTGACTATAGAACAGGCAGTGTCACCCCTGCACTAAGTGCGCATGACCTTTATGCAATAGTTCCTGAGCTCGATGAGATAGCAAATGTTGATGCAGAGGTATTGTTTTCTGAATATTCTGAGAATCTAACTCCTGAACACTGGAAAAGGACTGCAGAAAAACTCAATTCCTACTCTGGTTCGGACTACAGTGGAGTAATAGTTGCCCACGGTACAGACACGATGCAGTATACTGCTGCATTTTTGTCATTTGCCCTAGCTGGATTTCCAATTCCAATAGTTTTGGTTGGATCCCAGAGATCATCAGATCGACCATCGTCTGATGCCGCATCGAATCTGATTGCAGCTGCAAAATTCATTGTAAAATCCAATACGAGTGGAATTTTCGTTTGTATGCACAATAGTGAAAATGATGACGATATTGCGTGTCATTTTGGAACTCGCGTTAGAAAAAACCACACAAGTAAAAGAAATGCATTTGAGACAATAGGTGCAACTCCTGCATTCATAGTTAAGCACGACGAGATAATTCAAAATGCGAAAAACCCGTACTTCAAAGAAAAACAATACTTGCCAAAAATAAACGCCGATACTCGTGTGGCACTAGTAAAATATCATCCAGGCTATGATCCTAAGCTGGTGCATGATTTGATTAACCACGGGTATAAGGCAATAATTTTTGAAGGAACTGGTCTTGGTCACGTAGGAAAAAACATGTACGATGTCATCAAAAAGGCAAAGGAAAGCCAAATTTTCCTTGGTATGACATCGCAGTGCCACGATGGAAGGGTCAACATGGCAATATACGAAAGTGGAAGAGACCTCTTGCACCTTGGAATAACTCCGCTATCAGACATGATTTCTGAGACAGCGTTGGTGAAAGCTATGTGGGCACTTGGAAGCGCCAAGGGCGGAAAAATTGACGATATGATGACACAAAACATTGCATCCGAATACACAGAATAAGATTTAAGGCAACTTTGGAGAAGAATAAAACGTGTCAGAAATTGAAATTGACAAAATTGGATTAAAGGTTGGTTTAGAAATACATCAGCAGCTTGCGACTGACAAAAAACTGTTTTGCAGCTGCAATCCAATTGAATCTGAAGATTATCCAGTCAAATTTTTTCGGAGACTCCGCCTTGCAAAAAGCGAGCTTGGGAAATATGATCCTGCTGCAGTCTTTGAGTCCTCAAAATCAAAACTCATATCATACAATGCAAATCCGCAAAGCAGCTGTCTTGTGGAATATGATGATGAGCCACCGCACAATTTGGACTTTGATGCAAAGGCAACTGCCCTAATAATTGCCTCCGCTTTGCACTCAGATATTTTTAGTGAAATTCATGTTATGAGAAAAATTGTAATTGATGGATCCAACACTTCCGGATTTCAGAGAACAATGCTTGTTGCAAACGGAGGATACATCGAAGTGGAACAAAAAAAAATCGGTGTCCAGTCAATTTGCCTAGAAGAAGACGCCGCAAAGCTTCTCAAGGATACGGAAAATGTACGAGAGTATTCCCTAGATAGATTGGGAACACCACTTGTTGAGATTGCGTTAGACCCAGTAGAAGGTACTCCGTCGGATGTAAAAAAAATAGCACTTACATTAGGTAGATTGTTACGTGTTACACGACGAGTCACACGTGGAATTGGATCAATTAGGCAGGACGTTAACGTATCAGTCAGTGGAGGAGGCATCGTAGAAGTCAAAGGAGTTCAGCAGTTAGACCAGCTCGAAGGAGTCATCATGTATGAGGCAAAGCGACAACACGGATTACAGTTGATAGCAGAAAAATTAAAGAAAATTCAATTTGATGACTTGACAAAAGAGAACACACTTGACGTTACATCCTTTTTTGGCAATTCTAAATCCAAAGTAATCCAAAAGTCACTAAAGGACGGATCTTCGATAAAGGCACTAAAAATCAAAAATTTTTCCGGAATGTTTGGTTACGAGCCATATCAGGGAATAAGGCTTGGTAAAGAGCTTGGACAGCAGGTAAGATTTTTTGGGATTGGCGGGATTTTTCATTCTGACGAGTTGCCAAACTATGGAATTGAAAAAGAGGAAGTAGAGCAATTAAGAAAAATGCTAAGGACTGACGAGTCTGATGGATTTTTGATAATTGCTGGGTCTAGAGACAAGATAGGATTTGCCATCGATGCCGTGATAAACAGAATAAAAGAGGCAAAAAACGGAGTACCTGCAGAAACCCGTGCGGCCACGCCTGCGGGTGAGACGGTATTCCTAAGGCCAAGACCTGGTGCGTCCAGAATGTACCCGGAAACTGACATACCTCCAATCACTATCAGCAAAAGCGAATTAGAGTTTGCAAAAAACAACATTCCAAAGCCCTGGGATTCTGCAATATCAGAAATCCAGACAGAATACAAACTCAACAAGCAGTTGTCAGAACAGCTTTTTGATTCAGAATACTTGGATTTGTTTGAATCCATTTGCGCTAACAAGGCAAATAATCCAAATTTTGTAGCGTCAATATTATGCTCAACTATAACAAATCTAGAACGACGCGGCCTTGACGCAACAGTACTAAAACCTGAACACATTACAAGATCTTTTGATTTGCTATCGGAGAACAAGATCACGAAGGAATCGCTCGAAATGATTTACGAGTCCATTATGTCAGGCAAGATAAAAACAGTTGAAGAATTTATCGAAAAACACTCCAGTTCTATGGATGAGAACGAATTAGGACAATTCCTTGATGATTTGGTGAAGAGTAATCTCAGCATAATCAAAAAACAAGGCAGCCATTCAGGTAGCATACTGATGGGAATGGCAATGAAATCGCTTCGGGGAAAAGTATCTGGTGAAAAAATTAATAAATTATTAGAAATGAAAATTTCAAAAATATTAGAAGAATAAGTATTATCTAGAACTATTAGTCTAGTTTTCTTCTTCCTGTTCCTCTTCCCATGGACACATAATGGCCTTTTGTGGATGTTTTTGTCGTTTCAGGAGTGTCTTTTAGTCTTCTTTTACCGGTTCCGCGACCAGATGAAACGTATTCATCTCCTGCTTTTTCCTTCAATTTCTTTTGATATTCTTTGAATTTTTCTCCAGACCAATTTTCGTCCTCAGAATCAACTTCCCTTTTTGAAGTCCCTCGTCCACCGACTTTGGTAATTTTTCCCATTAGCGAATACTATGAAGCACTATGGTTTAAAGTTGTTCATGAATGTGATTTCAAAATACGATACATTTGGAATTTGGGTTATCAGATTCCCCGAATACTGGATTGTGTTGACAATATTCTAAAACAAATTTGCCCAAATCGTCTAACCATGTACTGATTTTGCTCAGATTTGGTAAATGACGAAGATAGTTACGATATGATGCGGTTGATCCTTTTTTGAAATTCTTGGAAAGATATTTTCAGTTTTTCCAAGTTTATGCTTTTTGTTTTCAATTAATTCCAATTTTTATCCCAAAAGTTTGAAGTGTATACATTGTCAAATGAAGATGAAGGATTTTTGATAGAAGTCCAATTTTTGGAAGTGGTTCAGATTCAAATAAAATAGTAAAAAGGTGCGGGAAGTGGGATTTGAACCCACGAACTCCTTGGAGATAAGGATCTGAACCTTACGCCTTTGACCGGGCTGGGCGACTCCCGCAACATGGTTTTTTGGTGCCAAAATAAGTTCTTTATTGATAGAAAAAAGAGAAATAGTGATTACTGTCATTTTAGTGGTGGAATTCAAGGAAATTTACTGCAATAACTGTAAGAAGACGCTTGGGAGGTACAATACAAAATATTTTTCAGATTCCAAGATTGCAGAACTGATAAAGTCTAACCACACATCCCATTACAGGGAAGGTCATCAGTTATCCATACGTAAAATATCTAAAAATTAGTCAAATGTTTCTCTGAGTTTTTCAAGTAGTTCCTTTTGTTGCTTACTGAGCTTAGATGGGACATCCACTACTAATCTCACATATTGATCCCCCCTATTTTTTGACCCCATATGCGGTAAGCCTTTTCCTTTTAGTTTGATTATTGTATTTGGCTGTGTTCCCTCTTCTACTTTGACTTTTTCATTTTTTTCTAAGGTAGGAACCTCAATTGTCTTGCCAATGCATGCATCAACTATTGAAATTTTGGCATCGTAGAAAATATCTGCGTCATCTCTTTTGAAGAATTTGTGTGGGTTCACTCTCACTCTAACGATTAGATCTCCACTTTGCCCATGCGGCATGGATTCGCCTTCACCGTTTATGACATAATCCCCGTTATCAATGCCAGGAGGAATGTCAAATGACATGTGTTTTGTACCCTTGGTCTTCCCAGTTCCTTTGCACGATGAACATGGCTTGGATATTATTTGCCCCTCACCATGACATTTGGTACATGGCTGTACTGTAACAAATGTTGAAAATCCCATGTTTCGTGTCATCCTTACCTGTCCCTGTCCCCTACATGCGGAACATGTTTCTGGGCTAGTCCCAGGTGCACAGCCAGATCCTTTGCATGTATCACAATCAATGTTTTTCTTAATGTCAATATCAATTCGTTTTCCACGGAAAACATCGTCAAGAGTTATGTTTGTCTCATACAGAATGTCTTGTCCTTTTTGTCTTGAAAATCCACCAAAACCGCCAGAGCGCCCAAAAAGATTTTCAAATATTGAGTCAAAACCTCCAGAACCAAAATTGGAGAAAACATCGTCAAAATTAGTTCGTGCACCCTGAAAGATATCTTCTCTAGAGTATCTTCCATCTACGCCTTCGTGCCCATATTGATCATAGATTTTCCGCTTTTCAGGGTCCGATAAAACAGCATATGCTTCGGAAATTTCTTTAAAGTGCTCTCCTGCCTCGGGGGACTTGTTTCTATCGGGATGAAATTTTAGTGCAAGCTTTCGATATTGTGATTTTACTGTATCCTGAGAGTCGGTTTTTGAAACTCCCAATACTTCGTAATAATCTCTTTTTGCAGACATGTTGTTATTTTGTTAAAAGATGCATTAATTGTTAATTTTTTGTATCTGCGTTCTGCGTGTTTTGCTCTGAATCTCCGGTATTTTGAGAGGCTTGTTCTTGGGTAGGTTGGGAGACATTCTGGTATAGTTCTGTTGTTATTTGGTTCACGATTGCCTTTAGTGCATCAAGTTTTGGCTTTATTTGGTCTGTGTCCTTGTCTAGGACTTCTTTTAATTCCTTGACTGCATCAGAAATTTTTATGCCCTGTTCTTGAGTGATTTTGTCCTTTAGATCTTGGCTTATCAGTTTCTCAGTTGTGTACACAAAGCTTTCCGCTTCATTTTTTATGTCTATTGCCTCTTTTTTCCTTTTATCTTCTTCTGCAAACTTTTCAGCATCTTGTTTTAGCTTGTCAATTTCATCTTTTGATAGTTTAGAGCCAGCTTGGATCGTGATTTTTGCTTCCTTTTTGGTTCCAAGATCTTTTGCAGTAACATTTAGGATTCCGTTTGCATCAATGTCAAATTTGACCTCGATTTGTGGAATACCACGCGGCGCTGGAGGTAGGCCAGTAAGATTAAAGCTTCCAAGCGAAACATTGTCAGCGGCCATTGGTCTTTCACCCTGCACTACATGAATTGTAACGGCAGTTTGATTGTCTGCTGCGGTGGTAAAGACTTTGGTTTTTGATGTTGGGATGGTAGTGTTTCTTTCAATCAATGGCTCTCGCAGACCTCCAAGTGTCTCAACTCCTAAAGTGAGCGGAGTAACATCAAGTAACACTATGTCACTAGTTACATCTCCTGCGATGATTCCTGCCTGTATTGCTGCACCTACTGCTACTGCTTCCATTGGATCTACACCAGATTCAGGATCTTTGCCTATCACGTCGCCAACGAATTTCTTTACCAGTGGAATTCTTGTCGGTCCACCAACTAGGACAATCTTTGATACGTCTGATGTTGAAAGCTTGGCGTCCCTCAATGCATTGTCAATTGATGTGCGACATCTTTCGACTATTGGTCTGATCAGTTCCTCGAATTTAGCTCGGGTCAGTTTGATTTCCAAATTTTTTGATCCAGATGCAGGATCATGAAATATGAATGGAATGTTGATGTCAGTTTCCATTACTGTAGAAAGTTCGATCTTTGCCTTTTCGGATGCCTCTCGAATTCTTGTCATTGCGGTGCTATCAGCGGTAAGATCTACACCGGTTGCTTTTCTGAAATCATTTGTTACATAGTCAATTAGGATTTTGTCCATATCGGTGCCGCCAAGCTGTGTGTCGCCAGACGTACTTAGTACTTCAAAAACTCCTCCACCCATTTCCATTATGGTAACATCCAAAGTTCCGCCGCCTAGATCAAAGACCAGAATTTTCATTTCTTGTCCCACCTTGTCAAGTCCAAAGGCAAGAGATGCAGCTGTTGGCTCGTTGATTATTCTTACAACTTCTAGTCCGGCAATCGTTCCTGCGTCTTTTGTTGCCTGTCTTTGATTGTCGTCAAAATAGGCAGGAACCGTTATGACTGCCTTTTCTACCTTTTCGCCCAGAAATGCCTCTGCGTCTTTTTTGATTTTTTGAAGAATAAATGAAGAGATTTGCTGCGGTTTGTACTCTTTTCCTTGGATTTTGAATGTGTGATCGCTTCCCATTTTTCGTTTTGCCGCTACGATTGTGTTATCAGGATTAGTTACAGCCTGCCTTCTTGCCGGTTCGCCTACTAGGAGCTGACCGTCCTTTGTAAATGCGACAACGGATGGAAAGGCCTTGCCTCCGATTGAAGTACCCTCTGCCGCCGGAATAAGGGCAGGTTTTCCTCCCATCATTACAGCCGCAGCAGAATTACTTGTTCCTAAATCTATACCGATTATTTTTGCCATATTTTCACCATTATTTTGATTGTTATTTTTTTGATATTTCGACTAGCGTCGGTCTAATAGTCCTTTTATGAGAAATATATCCTTTCCTGATTTCTTTGGTGATTGTATTTTCGTCCAAGCTCTCATCCACTATAACTGAGATGGCCTCGTGAAGATTCGGATCAAATATTTCTCCAAGGGCGTTAATCGGAGATACGTTGTATTCGGTTAACAGACTGTCAATATTTTTTAGTATGGAATCAAGTCCTTGTGCGTTGACATTTTCTTTTATGAGAATGTCCTTTGCTCGCGTCAGATCATCATAAATTGTTAAAAACTTCAATAAAAATTTGTCAAGTTTGTCATTGACACCATTTTCTATGTCAGATTTGGTTTTCTTTTCCAGATTCAGAAAATCTGCAAGCGATCGTTTCAGCTTGTCTTCAGAAATGGTAAGAAGCTTTTGCGTTTCTTCTAATTTATGAGTCAGTTCAGCAATAGTTGATTTTGATTCCAGCTCGGCAGATTCTCTATCGGATTCGTCCGCATCTATTGAGATATCATGTTCATCATCGTCAGAACTATACAATAGAGATATTTTTTCGCAAACTAGTTTTATTCTTTGTGTGTTATTTCACAGAGAGGATTGCCCTTTATTACGATAAGATCGTTGTCTTGTTTTTTGTGAAGACTTTCATAGTCAGATTTTGAGCAAATGACCAAAATTGTCGTTTTGTCATTGTGAAATAAATCAAGATTAGGATCAGAGTATGCCTCAACATCTCCAATGTAGTCTCGAAGCCTAGTGATGAGACTTTGTAGCATTTCGATTTTGTCGCCGCGCATTTCATGTTGGTCTAGCGACCAAGAGAGGGCAATTTTTGTGCGGCTTGCCTTCAGATCGTTTTTCTTTAAAGTAGATCTGATTTCGTCAATCAGTCTTTTAATATAACCATCGACGCCCTTAAGACTTCCATTAATTAGATACATCAGAGTGTTTGCTCCTTCAAAGGAAGTACCCAACGAACGTAAGTCGTACAAGCCGCTCACCATGTCGTCTAGGAATATGTTTTGGAGATCATTTGATTTAAGATCGGCTTTTGTATTGTCATCTTGGGCAAACTTGCACACTTCAAGAATGCTGCACAGGCCTGAGAATCTGGTAAGTACGTTTATTGCATGAAAATGTTCTGCTGACGAAATACCGACTACCGCTATTTCTTTTTTATTGCTTGCCAGCAATGTGACAAGGTTTTGATCTTGTTTGTTGTTATATGAGCCAATAACTTTTGGAGGCTGGTTACCACCACCTAACGGATAATAATAATAAAAGATCGATTTTCCAGTTTCAAGGCCCGTAACATGTTCTAGTAAGGATACGTTTTCACTGTTGCCGCCAATTCCTGTCGGCAGATTGTATATCACCGAGCTTCCCTTTTTGAGCGAGGAAGTTGCATCCTTGAATTTTGAATGGACTTCGGTCTTGGTCTCTTGGCCGGTTTTTCTAATTCGCGGTGCAAAGAACAGATACTGAGCCTTTGATATTGCCACATCAATAGGCTCCATTGCCAAGAGCGGTTCGTCTTCTTTCAGAGAGGAGACGTTTGGATATGTTTTTGCAATTTCAGGTTTTAGTGATATTGCAGACTGGGTTGATTCATCGATAATTGACACGTTAGCTCCATGTATTGCCATCTGACAAGCCAGAGAATATCCCTCAGTACTTAACCCGTAAACAACTACCCTTTCTGCTCCCAATTCATTGATGCTAGTATAAGGACTAAGAAAAACTTATTGCATCATAGATCACATTGGACGTATCTTGAAGATTTGGTTTGACATTCTGACACCAAAACAAGTCTTGTTTTTTGAGCCGATGATAAAACATCTGCAAAAAAGTAACGAGATTTTTTGCACGGCCAGAAACTACAGAGAGGTGACAGAGCTTGCAAAGATCAGGAAAATGAAGATACTGATGATTGGGAAACACGGCGGTTCTCTCAAGGTAGACAAGCTAAACGCCAGCCTGAAGCGAACCTTACTTCTCACAGATAGGATTCAGCGATTCAAACCCGATTTGACAATTAGTTTTTGTTCCCCAGAAGCAGCGCGAATTTCATTCGGACTGGGGATAAAACACATTGCCTTTTGTGACTCCCCTCATGCAGAGGCGGTAATGCGCCTATCTGTACCATTGATTCAAAAATTATTGATTCCCTGGATAATACCAAAAAGCGAGTTTACCAAATACGGAATAAATGCAAAAAATATCATCCAATACAAAGCAATTGATGCATCTGTTATCATCAGATACAATGACTATAACATTAATTCCAATCCTAAAAAGAAAAAAAATATTCTCATCAGACTGGAAGAGGAACAGGCAGCGTACGTAGAGAAAAACAGGACTAATGCCCTAACAATTGTACGCGAAATTGTCAAAAAATTTGGTAATCATAACGTTATGATATTACCAAGATACGATAACCAGATTGCAATGCTAAGGCGCATTCTAGGAACCAAGGCAAAAATCTTGGATAAGGTAGTTGATAGTAAAATTTTGTTGCGGGACACGGATGTTTTTGTTGGCTCCGGTGGGACCATGACTGCAGAATCTGCGCTGTTAGGAATTCCGACAATTTCGTATAACGCTGTGCCTAATCTGGTAGAAAAATACCTAGTTAGAAAAAAACTCGCCATACGAGAAACGAATTCAAAAAGAATTGTTTCAGTTATTGAAAAAATATTGCGCTCAGATAATGCAAGTTTTAAGAACAGCGCAAAATCAGCAATGGACTCGATGGAGGATCCTGTAAAGAGACTTGGTCAAATCATAAAAATGAAATATTGACACAATCAGACAGTGGCAAGTAGATCGAAAATATCAATAAGAGGTCATTTTGAGAGTCATTAAAAGAAGCCCGGTAGTGTAGCGGTCAAGCATAGGGGCCTTTGGAGCCCTTGACCCCAGTTCGAGTCTGGGCCGGGCTACTATTTTTTACAGATCAAGTTTTGTAAGAAGTTTAATTGCAACAACAAACAGCGTGACTGCGATACTCACTAATACGATCATTTCGATCATAACAAATTCAGTAAACGTCCCAAATATTCCTGCCCTGATAATATCAACAAGATATGTGAGAGGATTAAGATAAAATGCCGTGGCCAGAGGCTCTGGTGCGCCAGATGCGGGATAAAATGCCGTACTTACAAACGCAAAAAACAGGAAAACTGTATTAATAATTACGTTGAACCCTTCACTGGATTTTAGGCGTGTTGAGATTATTGATGCAATAGAGCCAAACAAAATGGAACCAGTTATCGATGCAAAAATAAGAAATGGTATTGTAAGTGCGTTAAACTGAACCGATGTGAAAAACAGAGGAAATCCAATTGCAGAAATCAGGGCTGCACTAATTATGCCAACTATGCCAATGGTGTATACATTGCTCAGAATGTAGTTAGTTCGCGTGAATGGTCCGACCAAGATTTGCTCAAACATTCCATGTCTCCTGTCGTTCCAAATTATTATGCCAGAAACAAGAGTGCTGTTCATTATGTTAAATCCAATCATTCCAGATGCAATAAATGCAGGATAGTCAAGTGTGATATTTCCAAGCGGCACTGACTTGATTAGTGCAGTATATGCAAAGCCTGCGACAAATATGTAAATCACTGGAAAGACTACCTGCCAGACAAGAAAGCCGGGATTTATTGAAATCGTCAGATTCCTGACTATGAGCCTAATTGTGGGATGCATTTGAGTCCTTTACCATCTTTAGAAATATGTCTTCAAGTGTTGTAGGAATGGCCGACAGATCTTCCACAGAAATGTTGTTTTCGATTAGAATTTGGAGGATTTGTGACAGGACTACCTCGGATTTGCTTGATTGGATGGTTATGTTGGTACCCGTGTTAAAGTCAATTACGCAGTCAGCTATTCCAGATAAGAGATCGGATAACCCATCATGTCTCTCTGAGAGATGAATTGTGATGGTTTTTTCTTGCCCAAATGTAGTTTTGAGGTTATTTGGAGAATCTACTGCCAGGATTTTGCCTTTGTTTATTACCGCTATTTTGTCGCATAGATATTCTGCTTCAGTCAAAACATGTGTCGTATAAAAGATAGTAAGGCCGGTTTTTACCTTGTTTTTCAGATAATCAAGTAGTTTTCTTCTTGCAGCCGGGTCCAAGCCGACCGTAGGCTCGTCAAGGAACAGCAAGTCCATTTCATGCATGAATTCGCGTGCAACTTGGACTCGGCGCCTCTGACCAATTGACAAATCCTCGTTCTTTCTCTTTCTTATTTCATTTAGGTCAAAAACATCAATTAGTTCCTCAGACTTTTCTTTTCTTGTTTTTCTGTCAATGTCCCACATCATCCCATATTTTTCAAGTGACTTTTCTACCGAAAGGTTTGGCTCATAGCTTGGCTGTTGCAGGACAACTCCTATTCTCTTTCTAATCTCTAATGGCTGTTTTATTGCGTTAATACCCAGTACTTCGATGGTTCCAGACGTTGGCGGAATTAGTGTGGTAAGTATCTTAATTGTAGTAGATTTTCCTGCTCCATTTGGGCCAAGAAAGCCAAAGATGTGGCCTGATCGCACATCCAGATCTATTCCATCCACTGCAGTTATGGTTCCATATGACTTGTGAAGCGATCTTGCAGTTATGGCTGACATTGGTTTTTTTAGATCGCTCTCTAATTTAGATTAATGAAATTTTTATTAAGAGATTTTCCTATCAGAAATTGACTTGACAGAATTTGATTTATTGCTGACTAAGCTTCTCGAACAAAAACCCGAACTATCAAAATCGGACGTTGAGAATATGATCGCGCAGAAAAAGGAAAAGATCGGTGCAGGCTATCTAACAGATCAGGGTGCGTTGTTTTTGGTTGCATCCGACCTAGGCGTAGCAATATCTGAACCTGTGAAAAGCGAAATCAGCATAAAGGATTTGTATGCAGGAGCAAAAGAGGTGACCCTGCAAACCAGAGTACTAAACGTATCACCTGCAAAACAATTTTCAAGAAAGGACGGCTCACAATTCATGCTTAGAAACATGACTGTCTACGATAATGAATCTGCAGTCACGGTAAAGATGTGGGATGAAAAGGCCAATCTGCCTGACATTGTCAATCTAAAGCCTGGAAATCTCATAAAAATAATCAAGGCCTATGTGAAATCCGATCTCAACGGCGAGCCTACCATCAACATTGGTTCAGGCTCCACGATAGAAATTGCAAATACCGAAAGCAGTATTCCCTCACTAGATTCCCTGACAAAGGATGTTAGCGATGTAAAGGAAGGAGAAAAGAACATCATAGTTTCTGGAATAATCGACGGTAGTATCAATTATTCAGAGTTTACAAATGTCCGCGGCCAACAAGGAAATTCACTGCGATTCAGACTGCAGGGAAAGGATGGCCGCTCAATTAGAGTTGTAATGTGGAACAAAAACGAATCAGAGATTCCGAAGGTCATACCGCCCCAGACAAGAGCTCGACTTTTAGGCGTAAAGGCAAAGCTAAACCAGCAAGAGCTAGAAATTCATGGAAACGAGTCAACCATACTAGAGATAGCAGACATAAAGGTGGAACCAATTTCTTTTAGAATACTATCGACTTCAAAAAGCGAGAATGGAAACACCATGATTCTCGGAGTCAACTTGGAAAAACAGCTCTTTCACATAGTCGATACCGCAAATATAATGAGCTCATTTAACCAAGGCGATACACTAGAGTGCATGCCTTCTAAAGTATATGGCAACAATATTACAATTGATTCTGATTCTTTTGTAAGAAAAATCGAAGGGGAAAACATTCCACAAGTATCAGATCTCCGAACAAAAATTGTAGATGTAAAGCCTGACAATAACTATTACTGCATTGAGGCAATCATACTCAAGGCTCCAGAAAGACGCAACGTGCAAACAAAAGCGGGCGAATCAATTTCACTTTCTGAGATGTTCATCGAGGATGACACGGGCCAAATTTGGATAAAGGGATGGAGAAACCAAGCAAGGCTTCTAGACGAATGCTCAATAGGCGAGATAATTTCAGTCACAGGGGTTACCGCAAAACCTGGATTAGAGGGAAGAACCGAATTGTTTGTGACTCCTTTTTCGTCAATTAAAAAGAAAAACTAGTCCCAAAATCCCCTAGTCATCACATATTGCCTTTCTGCTTCGTATATCTGTCGATATAGGTTTTCTTCGTCCACCATGTTTCTCAGTATTCTTGATGCGGTATCTGCACCAATTCCATACCCGGATAAAACAATCAGTGCAGTTTTGCCAAAATTGGCTAGAAGTGAGGCTGCTTTCCAGGCTCGCTCAAATCGGTGATTTTCTTCAGACGAGATCTTTTTGCCTGCGAATTTTTTCTGTATGATTTTCCCAAGATCATAGTCAGAATAAAACGTGGTTGTGATTTGTCTTCCCTTGCAGTATGGGCAAGGTGGTATTTTTTCAATGTCAGTTGTTTCTATTACCTTTTCCCACTTGCCGCATCTTGCACAGATCAGTCTGTGCCTTGTCTTGAGTAGACGATTTTTTACTAAATCAAGTAGCCCTTTGTCAATGCTTGCTGGCGATGAATAGTATTTTGTAGTGTGATCCAATATGGGAGTTGCAAGCTTGGAGAAACTGCTTGCGTCAAACCACTCTATCACGATTGTTTTGTTTTGGATTTTTTCTAAAACTTTCTTAGATCCCTCCAAGTCGTATTTGTCATGGAAAAGCTCTCGTAGTGCTTCTTTGACTAGTGCGGTTTTTGAATATCTATCAAAGAGGAATCGTGCTGATTTTTTGTCATATATTGCACCTCGTCCAACAATGCCAAATTTTTTTGCAACATTCCATGTTCGCCAATTGACATTGTGCGTTCCATTTAGGGAAGCAGTGACAATTTCACGTAGATCATAGTTGTCGCTTAGCGTTTCACGTATCTGATTTTCTTGTATTCTTCCCTTTGACGACAAGACTATTCTATATGCGTCAGACCTTGATTCTACCTGAAATCCAGTTTTTGATGACAGCATTGAAGCAAGAAGCGTGGATATGGTCGCGTTGATTTTCGTTCCAAAGCAAGAATGCATTACTATGGAGCTTTGGCTTTTTACTGATTCAATCACTATGGTTTTTTCGTCTGGAATGATTGGTAGATCCAGGTTTGTAATCACATTGTCTGGAAGTTTTATCAGGCCTGACTTTACTCGTGTACGAAATTGTCCTACCTTAGAAGCAGTTCTATAGTCCACAGGTATGTTTTCTCCTTCCCAGTACGGTACAGTTATTCCACCAGAACGAACAGGCTCAACATTTACCTTAAGTCCGGATTCATCCACATTGATAATTCTCCATTGTGTCCCGCGTAGAACAAAGATATTTCCAGCATCACCAAAGTCTCCGACAAATCTTTGGTCCAAACTTCCAATCAGTTTTTTAGAGATGGTGTCCAATACTTTGAATTTTAATATGTCAGGGATGGTAGAGAGGTTTTCAAAATAATATCTGAAACATCTGCCAGTTTTTCTAAAGATCATTTTTTCCTTATCAAACATCACCAAATAATTAGAATCGAGTAATTCGAGCACGCTGATCAGATCATCAATTGTCAGGTTCCGGAAAAGATATGATTGCGTAAATGTGTTAAATGCATTTTCAACTGTGATTGAGCCTAATTGCATCGAAAGACCAACCAAATGATGCGCCAACACGTCAAGCGAGCCATCATGAATCAGTTGATCCTCAATTGAGCCTTCCTGGATTCTCTCCAAGATTGCCTTTGTTTCTAGCTCGTCATCCACATTGTTAGTTATGATGATTCCCTTAGCAGACGATTCCCTGTTGTGCTTGCTTCTCCCTATCCTTTGCATGAATTTTGAGACCTGTCTTGGGGAGCCATAATGCATGACTAGCTCCACTGAGCCAATATCTAGCCCAAGCTCAAGTGATGATGTGCATACAACGAGTCGGGATCTGCCTCCTTTGAGATTTTCTTCCGTTTCCTCACGCACCTGCTGTGATAATGATCCATGATGAAGTTCTACGTTTATTGGAGATTTTTCCCTTAGTATTGATGCCAGAAACTCGGATTCGCCCCTAGTATTGGTAAAAAGAAGTACTGGTGAGTTAAGATTCAGCTTGACTAGATAATCAACTATAAAATCCGCCACGTCGCTAATTGTACCGTCTACGTGTTTGATTTCAACATCGTATTTTCTTATTGTTTCGTCTTTGATTATTTCGTATTTTCTTTTTGTTCCAACTAGGAATTTTGCGGCGTCTACGGTATTACCCACAGTTGCAGAAAGACCTATTCTTGTAATGTGATGTTTTGAGTTAATCTGCAATCTTTCAAGGCTAAGCGACAGTTGTGAGCCACGCTCATTTGACAGCAAGTCATGGATTTCATCGATTATAATCCAGTCAAGTTCAGATAACGCATCCAGCATTTTTTGTTGGGTTAGTAAAATTACAAGTGTCTCAGGCGTTGTAATTAATACATCAGGAGGCGAAGTAGAGATTTTTTTCCTAGTTACCTGTGATGTGTCACCGTGTCGGATTTCTATTGTGAGATTTTCAGATTCCGCATATCGGATTATTCTCTTAAAGACATCACGGTTTAGTGCACGTAACGGGGTTATGTATAGTGCTTTTATTTTTCCAGCCGATTTGGAGGTCCCAATAAATGAGAAGATTGGGATTACTGAGCACTCTGTCTTGCCTGAACCTGTTGGTGCGATTATGAGCGAGTCTTTTTTTTGAATGATTAATGGAATTGCTTTTTTTTGAATTTCGGTGAGTTGTGCGAATCCTAAGGAACTAAATTTGGCTAGTATGGAATCAAGCTGTTTGTTCTGTGTCTTTTCTTGATTTAGCTCGTTCATATACAATTATTCCAATAACTCCAATTGCAAACAAAACCACAGTTATAATTGGAATAGAGTCAAAGATTCCTGCCATAGTGAATTAGATAGTTCTCACAGTTAAATAGGTTAAGTTGAGCTTGTCAATCCATTTTTTTCAATTTTATAATAAAATTGATGTTCGCCAGAATGTGGAAAGACTTCACCCATGTAGATGGTTGATTTTTTCGAGAGCTTGATTTTGATATGTGTAAAAAGACTCATGACAGAATCAAGGTTTTCGTGTTCAGTGTCATTAATTTTTCTAATCATGTTTACTACAACTATCGGGATATTTTTTTCAAGCGATACGGTAGCTAGTTGTTTCATGTATTTGGCGAATTGCTTATTTTTTTCTAAGATTTGATCTTCTTTTGAATACTCAAATGAGAACAGATCAGTTATGTTGTCAATTATGACTAGTGAAAAATCGGATTGTTTTATTTTTGATATGGCACTGAATTGCTCCTGCGTGTTTGTGATTCTTCCAACCGTTATTTTGTCAAGAAGTGCTGCGCCTAGATCCTTTGGTTTTAGCATGTCCAGTAGTCTTTCAGGTCTAAAATTTCCCGTTGTGTCCTGGTACAATATGGTGCCTTCCTGTGAAATACAGTTAACCGCTATTTGCAATACAAGTTGGGTTTTCCCAGTACTGCTTGCGCCAAAGATATCCGTAATTATTCCATTTTTTATTCCACCCCCGAGTAGCTCATCTAATTTTTCCAATCCAGTCGATATCATGTATGATAAATTCTCAAAAAGTAGAAAAATAAACAAATCTAATATTGATATAATAAAATAGGCAAGGCTTTTATTCCGGTTATCAAGCTAGCATCAACAAGAGAGCATCCATTGTCACAAACAAGCGTGAAGAAACCACTAACAACTCTTCAAAAAAATACAAAAAAGAAAGTCACAGTTAGACTAAAGAACGAAGTAGAGTACAAGGGCAAAATGGATAACGTTGACTCCTACATGAATTTGATTATGACAGATGCGGAGGAACTTCATGATGGAAAGATATCTGCAAACTACGGCAGAGTTATCGTAAGAGGAAATAACGTACTATTTATCAGACTAGAAAACGAACTGTAGGTTAGATTTCCGATGTCAAGAAGTTTTCTTTTTACTTCAGAATCAGTAACAGAAGGGCATCCTGACAAAATTTGCGACAAGATTTCAGACGCATTGTTAGACGAGTTTCTTCGACAGGATCCAGATTCTCGTGTTGCTATAGAGACCATGACAACCACAGGTGTTGTGATTGTTGCTGGCGAGGTTACCTCAAAGGCAAGATTCGACATACAGGATATAGTGAGAAAAACCATAAGAGAGATAGGATACGACAAACCAGAATTCGGTTTTGATGCAGACTCTTGCAGTGTACTAGTTTCATTACATGCACAAAGTCCTGACATATCTCAGGGTGTTACTGCCACCGAAAACAAGGATCAGGGAGCTGGTGATCAGGGATTGATGTTCGGTTATGCTGTAAACGAGACTGACGAATTAATGCCACTGCCGATTCTTCTTGCTCACAAACTAACGAGAAGGCTGGCAGAATTGCGTAAAAGCAAAGAGCTTGCCTGGGTAAGACCCGACGGCAAATCGCAGGTGACCATAGAATATGAAGATGGTAAACCAAAAGGGATTGAGGCCATAGTCATATCAACACAGCACTCTCCAGACATTACAAATTCTGACATTCGAAGCCAAATAATTGAAAAAGTGATAAAACCGGTTTGCGGCAAATGGTGGAATGACAAGATGAAGATTCACGTCAATCCAACTGGACGTTTTGTTATAGGCGGTCCTCCAGGTGACGCCGGCCTTACCGGAAGAAAGATCATTGTAGACACGTATGGCGGAATGGGAAGACATGGAG
The DNA here is from genome assembly GCA_964449865.1 of uncultured Candidatus Nitrosotenuis sp. Classification (GTDB taxonomy): domain Archaea; phylum Thermoproteota; class Nitrososphaeria; order Nitrososphaerales; family Nitrosopumilaceae; genus Nitrosotenuis. Next base: position 25,651 of record CAYVBR010000011.1, on the reverse strand, counting down.
GAGGAGCCTTTTCTGGAAAGGATCCATCAAAAGTAGACAGGTCTGCCTGCTACATGTGCAGATACATTGCAAAAAATATTGTTGCAGCAGGTCTTGCCGATAAATGCGAAGTTCAGGTTGCATATGCAATAGGCGTTGCAGAACCAGTTTCGTTGATGGTAAACACTTTCGGCACAGGCAAGATGCCAGAAGAGGATATTGAGAACTTGGTTAGAAAGAATTTCGATATGAGACCAAGGGCCATCATATCGCAGCTTGATCTCAAGAAGCCAATTTACAGGGATACTGCGGCGTACGGACACTTTGGAAGAACCGACATTTTGTTCCCCTGGGAAAAAACTGACAAAGCGGAATTGCTAAAAAAGGCAGCAGGACTATAGAATTTCTTTTAGTGGTGCGAGTTTAAAGCCGCACAGTTGCTCTAGTTTTTTGTGGTTACCAATAAAATCACCAACAAGTATGTTCAAGTCATCCAATCCATAAATGGCATTTTTTGGCTGGTTTAGTGCAGTATGATAGGCTTCTTCTAGATCAATCTTTTTGATTACAGTTTGCTTTTTGGCAAATTTCTTTATGAAATTCTCAAAGGTTATGGTTTGTGGACCTACAAGATCCACAATTTTATTTGAAAAGCGCTTGTTGGTCACAGAAGTAAGAATCACTTTTGCCACATCGTTAACTGATATTGGTTGCAAACGATATGATCCAGAGCCTGGAATTATTATTGAGCCGTTTTTGATTTGCTTATCCAGATTTTTTGTCAATGGATCATTGCTTCCAAGTATATAGGATGCTCTTAGGATTGTGTAATCAAGACCAGATTTGATTATTTCCTGTTCTGCTTTGAATTTTGAGATAAAGTATCCAAATGTTGTTGATGGATTTACACCAAAACCACTTATGTAAACAATTTTTCTAATCTTTGCATTCTTGCACAGTTTCACGATTTTTTTTGTTAGTTCAACATTGACATCATCATAAGTAACATCAACGGTTTGTGCTCCTTGGCCAATCAGATGCACCAAGGCATCACAGTTATTTAGTTTGGAAATAAGACTTTTCTGATCAAGATCAGAATAGCAAACATTTGTCTCATATTTGAGAGGCAAATACTTGATTCGTGTCAGACTTACTATTGGTATTTTGTTTTGATTAAGAAATCTTCTGATATTACTTCCGACAAACCCACTTGCGCCAGTAATAGCTATTTGTGATCTTTTCTTTTTCACAGATATTACACCACCAGTATAATTTTAAATGTGTATTACCAAAATCAGCTATTGGATGCATTAGAGTGCTACCAAACTCTTGGCTTGAATGAAAGTGCTTCACTTAAAGAAATAAAGCATGCATATAGACAATTGTCACTAAAATATCACCCAGACAGGAACAAGGAAAAAGAGTCCGATAAAAAGTTCAAGGAGATTACTGAGGCATATCAGTTCCTAAAACAGGAACAAAAGAGAAGCAATGCCATACACAAGGACGCAGCCACCGCACATGCAGATTTTTGGAGTTATTACGACAAGAAGGCAAGAGATGATTTCAGGTTTAATCGTCAGTCTAATTTTGAGGAATTTACTCGTAATTTTGGCGCAAATTTTAATGGACCACAAACTCACAATATGGAAAAGCCAGTTTCTCATAAAATGACACATGTTTTACTTTATGGCGGTCTTGTGGCAATGGCACTGTGGATAATTCTTTCAGAAATTTTAAAGTAATCTAAGAAGAGTTATTACATAAAAATAACATATCAGTTTGTGAATGATGTAGAAAAACCAAGAGATAATCTGCGAACAGGTTTTACAACAGGCACATCAGCTACGGCAGCTGCAAAATCAGCATTACTTGCAATAATAAATCAAAAAAAAATCGAGACAATCGAGGTTTTGTTGCCAAAAGAGAAAAAAATTACAATTAAAATATCAAGTTGCGAGTTTAACTCTGACTCCGCCAGATGCGCAGTGATAAAAGATGGCGGTGATGATCCTGATGTAACACATGGTGCAGAAATTATTGTGAATCTAAGCCTTACAAACAAAGTAGGGCAGATCAAGATAGATGGTGGGGAGGGAGTAGGGAGGGTAACAAAGCCGGGCCTTGGCTTGGAGATAGGAAGTGCTGCAATTAACCCAACGCCTAAAAAAATCATAACTGAAAATTTGACAATAGTCGGAAAAAACGTTCTTACAAAAAACGGAATCAGTGTAATTATTTCTGTTCCCAGGGGAAAGGAAATTGCGACAAAAACGGATAATCCAAGGCTAGGTATTTTGGGTGGAATATCAATTCTTGGAACAACTGGGATAGTAATTCCTTATTCCACAGCATCATTTGCTGCTTCAATTAGGCAAAGTCTTGACGTTACAATTGCAATGAAAAACGATACTGTGGTGTTAACTACGGGGGGACGAAGTGAAGAGTTTTCCAGAAAAGAGTTTGACTTGCCTGATCATTGCTTTGTCCAGATGGGTGATTTTTCAGGTTATACGGTACAACAATGTGCAAAAAAAGGAATACAAAAGGCGCATGTCGCAGGTTTTATCGGCAAGCTAGCAAAAATGGCAGCAGGCGTCAAGCAGACTCATGTCAAAGGATCCAAAGTAGACATGGATTTTCTTGCTAAAATAGCTGGCACTCTGACCACAAATCAAGCCATACTAGAGCAAATAAGAAAAGCAAACACTGCAAGACATGTGCAAGAGATAATTATTGAAAATAACATAAATGGATTTTTTACTGCTGTTTGCACTGAGGTGTATAAACAAATGCGTGAATATTCTGAAGGCAAAGTTGAATTGGATGTGATTCTTTTCGATTTTGACGGCAAGATACTTGGAAGGTATAATTCATCCTAAGAAATTTTATTGAACAACAAGTAGATGATTTTATGGAAAAAATAGCAATTCTTGCAATTACAAAAAATGGAATCAAGATTGCATCTACAATAAAAGAGATTTTTCCTACATGGGAAATATTTGCACCATCAAAATTTGCCGACACCACAAATGCAAATTGGTATGAGGGCTCCACAACTGCCAAAATTGCTGAACTTTACAAAAATAACGATGCGATAATTTGCATATTTTCACTGGGTGCGGTAATTAGGCTAATTGCTCCTCATCTGGGAGATAAGAAAACAGATCCTGCGGTAATTGTAATAGACGACAAGGCAAGTTTTGTCATAAGTACACTGTCTGGGCATTTGGGAGGGGCGAATGAGCTTGCAAGTGAGATTGCAAAAAAACTTGGTTCAACTGCAGTCATCACCACAGCTGCAGATGTAAACAAGACAATTCCAGTTGATTTGGTAGGAAGAAAGTTCGGATGGATTATTGATGATGACTCTACTGTAACAAAAATAAGCGCATTTATGGTAAATGAGGAAAAAATCGGAGTTTATCAAGATGCAGGCGAGCAAAATTGGTGGGAAGGTGACTTGCCAAAAAATGTAACAGTTTATGATACATTTGAAAAACTGGAGAAATCTGGTTCTAGGGGATTTTTGATAATAACTGATAAAAAAATAACTGGGGAGATTTTAAAAAATGCAGTAGTATACAGGCCAAAAACACTTGTAGTCGGAATCGGATTGCATGGAGATACCACAAAAGAAAAAATATTGGAAAGTTTGAACATATGCCTAGAGAAATTCAATCTTAGTTCTAAGGCAATTGCAAGGTTTACATCAATAAAAAAGCCTCAAGACATCAACAGTCTAATCGAGGTTGCAAAAGAATTTGGAGTTTCTGTAGAATATTTTGAAAGAGACGATTTAGCAAAGATTAGAATCCCAAACCCATCAGTCATGGTTGAAGCATTTGAGGGTACTTCAAGCGTATCTGAGGCATCATCAATATTAAGTTCAAAGGGAAACCTTGTTGTTGAAAAGCAGAAATTTCCGCCAGATCTCACTATTGCCATAGCAAGGATTGAAAAATGAAGCGTGGTTTGTTGTTAATTGATAGAGGCAGTAAAGAAAGAGAGGCCGAGGAAGAGCTTGAGAAAATTTGCTTAAAAGTAAAGGAAAGTGGCAATTATGTTTTTTCCGAATATTGTTTTTTGGAAGTAGTGCCGCCTTACATAGAGGACGGAATTCTAAAGTGTCTAAGCCAGGAAATAGATTCACTGACCATAGTTCCCTACTTTCTATATCCCGGCAAGAAAGTCAAAGCAGCTGTTACTGAGGCAATGAAATTTCAGGCTCAAAGCAAGGTAAAGTTTCTGGTAACAAAGCCCATGAGCATGCACAAGACACTGCTTGAACTAGTAGACAGTAGAATATCTGCAGCTTTGAAGAAAAATCATGTGGATCTTCCAAAAAAGGATGTTGATGTGTTAATTATTGGCCACGGAAGCATGGATCCAAATGCCCAGATCTCGATAAACTACATAGTAGACGGAATGAGAAAAATCTACAGAAACGCGGATCGTTGTTTCCTAGAAATTGAGCAGCCAGATATAGCATCTGGTATTGAAAATGCTCAAAAAAACAATCCGCAGGTATTGGCAATAGTATTTTATTTTCTTCATGAAGGCGCTCATGTTAAAACAGATATCAATCAGGATCTAAAGCCGGCACTGGAAAAAGCGAAATTAAAACAGGTATACATTACCGAACATATAGGGGTTGATGAGAAAATGGTAGATTTGATTTTAGAAAGGGCACAAGAGGTAGAGAATGCAAACTAGAAGGGGTCAGTCCATAGAAGACGAAAGCATGGAAATAATCGAGCAGGAGATCGGCCCGCATCCATACAAAGGACATGAATGGCAGATAGTAAGGAGAATAATCCACTCTACTGCTGACTTTGATTTTGCAAGGGAAAATGGAATGATTTTTCATAACGATGCAGTAAGAAATGGACTAGAAGCGCTTCAAGGTGGCAAGAACATCATAATTGACGTAAACGGAATAATCGGATTGTTAAACAAGAAAAATCTTGATGATTTTAAAACAAACGTTATTTGCGATATATCAAATCCTGTAGTAGTAAAAGAGGCTATGAAATTAGACAGGACCAGAGCCCAGACAGCCATGCGTATGAGGGCCTCAGAGATGAATGATAGCATCGTTGTGATAGGAAATGCGCCAACTGCACTCTTGGAAGTGATCAGTATGATAAAAGAAAATGTCACAAGGCCAAAACTTGTAATTGGCGTCCCAGTTGGCTTTGTATCTGCTGCAGAATCAAAAGATCTGTTACAGACTATTGATCTTCCCTACATAACAAACAGGGGACGAAAGGGTGGTTCTCCTTGTGCTGCAGCAATAATAAATGCACTTTTTAAAATCATACGGGAATCACCTAACTGAGAATTTCATACAATTCTTGACGAAGTTTCTCGAATAGTTATTCCGATCAAAATAAACATGCATGTATGAAGCAAGCGTGTTGTATTCAAGTAATCCGTCTTTTTTGCCATTAATTCCAACACCAACAGATAACTCATAAGCAAATTTAGAGTCCTTTGGAATTGATCTGAGCTCAGAATAATGAAATTCATGACCAAGTAACTTTGATGATTTTTTTGCAACAATACAATCTGAAATGACTTGTGCCTTTGTGTAGTTCAGTGTCATTTTCTTTTCCATGGAGGTTTCAGCATCAAAAAGGCCAACGGTTGAATATTTTTTGTTATTATATTCTATTGATTTTGTAAGATACATCAGTCCGCCACATTCTGCATAAATCGGCGTTCCCTGTTCGGCAAGACTTTTGATTGATTTTTTCATGGTGTGGTTTTTTGCCAAGAGTTGACCTAGCACCTCCGGGAATCCGCCACCAATGTAGAGCCCATCACAATTTGGTGGAGTAGGATCTGATATTGGACTAAAGAACTCTATTTTTGCACCTTCACGTCTTAATGCATCAAAGTTATCATAATAATAAAAATTGAATGATTTATCCAGTGCTATGCCTATTTTGACCTTAGATTGTGTTGATGGTTGCTTGTTGATCTGTGAAAACGGAGATGATTGTTTTGCTAATGAAATTATTCCATCAATATCAAGATGAGATGAAATCTGTTTAGCAATTTTTTTTATTTTTTGTTTTAGGTCATTTTGTTCAATTACTGGTACTAGTCCCAAATGCCTTGACTGTATGTCAAATTCAGAGCTTTTTGGTATGACTCCGAGGATAGGAACTTTCAAACTTGAAAGTGCCCCCCTGCACATCTCTTCGTGTTTTTTGCTACCAATTTTGTTAAGTATGAATCCAATTATTCTAGAGTTTCTGTGGAACTTTGTGTACCCCAACGCGGTTGCAGCAATTGATCTTGCCGTCTTGCTTGCATCTAGAACCAAGATTACCGGAGTTTGAAGTATACTTGCTATGTGATGCGTGCTAGAAAAATTTGAAGTTCCAGAGAACCCGTCGTAAAATCCCATTACTCCTTCAATGACAGATATGTCTGAGTTAGAATTCCTCAAAAAACTTTGGATTACTGCTTCTTTTCCCATTATCCAAGAGTCTAGATTTCGTGCATTATTACCAGAAATTGCAGAAAGGTATGTTGGGTCGATGTAATCAGGGCCAACTTTGAATGGTTGGACAGAATAGCCTTTGTCTTTCATTCCATAAATGATAGAACATGTTATCGAGGTTTTTCCTACTCCGCTAGTAACACCTGCAATCAAAATGCGTGGAATTTTGTTTTTTCTGGTCATATGGCTTTAGCAAATCAGGAAATATACCAATGTTTTTAGTATTCGATCTCGATTTTTCACTATGGAAAAAGATGGTCTTGTAATAGTGTACACTGGTAAGGGAAAGGGTAAAACGACTGCGGCTTTAGGTATGGCGCTAAGAGCAACTGGGTATAATCACAAGACATGTATGATCCAGTTCATCAAGGGTTCCTGGCACTACGGAGAAATGACATCGTCAAAGAGACTAGAGCCTGAGTTTGAGCTGACGGCAATAGGGAAAGGCTTTGTTGGAATATTAGATGACAAGACCCCAAGAGAAATTCATCAAAAAATTGCAGATGAGGCAGTTGAGATAAGTAAAGAAAAGATCCTTTCTGGAAAATACGACATCATAATACTTGATGAGATAAACTATGCTGTAAACCTCGGTTTAGTATCTGTGGAAAAAGTTCTTGAAATGATAAAGATAAAACCATCACAGCTGAATTTGGTTTTGACGGGAAATCACGCCAAGCCGGAAGTTATTGAAGCTGCAGATTTGGTAACTGAGATGAGAGAAATAAAACATCCTTTTCAACAAGGCATAAGAGCAAAAAAGGGCATAGATTTCTGAGCAACAACATTAAATTATGTACGCCGAGCCAAATTTGCATGGCTACCGAATCACAAGAATTGCCAGAGATTGGAGAAATTGTAATTGCAACCATAACTAAGCTTACTGACCATGGAGCGTATGTTAGCCTTGACGAGTATAGCGGACTGCAGGGATTTCTTCACATATCCGAGATAGCTCCTGGATGGGTTCGCTCTGTAAGCAAATTTGTAAAAGAAGGCGAAAAAAAAGTACTGCTTGTAAAAAAAGTGAATCCGAATAGATCAGAAATTGATCTTTCACTAAAACAGGTTTCAAAAGAACAGCAAAAGAAAAAGCTGTTAGAGGTCAAGAGGATTGAAAAAGGCAAGACATTCCTAGAAAATGTTAAAGAAATAGCTGGTCTGTCCGATAACGATATAGAAAAACTTGAAGACGTGATTTTTTCAAAATACGACTTTGTGTATGATATGTTTTTGGATGTGGTAACAAAAGACATTACCGTTTTAGATGAGCTAAAACTTGCAAAAAAAACTGTTTCCGCAATAGAAGAAGTGAGTACAAAGATCAAACCACCGTCAGTCGAGATTCGAGGAATCTCTGAGATAACTTGCAATAAGTCTGACGGTGTAGAGGTAATCAAGAACGCACTTTTGGATGCAATTGGTGATCAAAAGGCAAATGTAAGCGTGATATACATAGGCGCGCCGAAGTACAGAATAACCGTTAAAGGCCAGGACTTTAAGACTGCAGAGAGAATGCTAAAACCAATACTAGACAAACTGCAAAAAACTGTTGAAAAAAATCATGGCACGTTTAATTTTACAAGAGAAGAATCAAAAAAGACAAGAGAGGGTTAGTATTGAAATTTCAGATTCGCAAATGCCCAGACTGTAAAAAATATACCCTAAAAGACACATGTTCGCATTGTGACTCCAAGACAAATACAGTTCATCCAGCAAAGTTTTCTCCTGATGATAAGTATGCAAGATACCGCATAGCGGATAAATTCAAAGAAGAATATTCTAACGAAATATAGTTTAAGAAATTCTTATACTTTTGATCCGTGCTTGTTCAATATTAGTTGGCTGATCATCAGAATTTGTTTTTAGTAAACCCAATCTATCTACTACATCTTTACCTTCTACTACCTCACCAAAAATTGTGTACTTGCCATCAAGGAACGGCACATCTCCCAATACAATGAAAAATTGTGAACCTCCGCTGTTGATGTCTCCTCCCCTTGCCATCGATACAACGTATTTTGTGTGTTTTAGGCTGCTAAATTCAGCTGGAATCATATATCCAGGTCCTCCAGTTCCCCAAGTCTGAGGTGGACCAGATACAGTATTTGGGTCACCTCCCTGTATTACAAATCCAGGTATGATTCTATGGAACAATGTTCCATCATAGAAGTGTGAATCGGCGAGTTTTTTGAAATTATCAACTGTTTTTGGTGCCACGTCCTTATTGAGATGGATTACAATATTGCCCAGTGCTGTTTCTATTGTAGCGTATTCTCCAGACGTTTTGACGATTGATTCGCCAGATGCTTTAGTATCTGATTCTGTTTTTGCATCAGATCCTGTTTTTGGTTTGTAATCTTTGTTTACTTCATAAATTAAGACGCCACTAATTGGTCCAGAGTCTTTTCGCAAAAAGCCAGAAGACTCGTAGACGAGTTTTAATGGTCCGTCTCCATCTTTAGGAAGTTTAATATCATTTACATAAATTGGAGTAAAACCTGGCGCATATCCTTGTGACTGCTGTTGAGTGCTGAGATCTACATAGAACATAGGAGAAAATGGGATCATTTTACCTAGTAATGTATCATTCCAAAACTCATTTGTTCCACTTAATCCGTCATCATAGACGTATTTGTCAACGGATATTCCTGCAATTCTCATAAACCATTGTTTTTTACTTTCATCTCCACCACCTTGAACAAGGTATAGCGGTGGATCTTCGCTGTTTACTCGCTGTGCGGCCACATAGATCAAGACATAATCTGCGTCTAGTCCCTCAGAAGGTTTGTCGCTTGTCAGTATTTTCCATGCTTCATCTGGTGAGCTAAGTAGCATTTTTGCAATCAGCTTTATTTGCCAGTCTATCAAAGTGGCGTTATCCGCTAGCGATTTCCTTTCACCTAGTGTTGTAATCCAATATCCATAGTCCCACCAAGATGCAATAACTGCATCCTCTGGAGTATTGTTCTTGAGCCAGTCCATTGCATCAGGCCAATCATTTACGGCTATGTTGTAATTACTTCCACCATTCAGGATGGTTGGAGGCGCTTTTACACTATTTACCCAATTGGAATTTGCAGGAAGCATGATTGGTACAATTAACAGTACAGTGATGATAATAGTAAAAGAGATTTTGAGTGCGGCTGGATGAGACTTTATAGTTTTTTTATTTTCCTGTTTATTGTGTTTGAAAATTTCTTTAGTGAGAAGCGACAGGCCTATTGAACCCAAAATTATAAGGGAAAGTGAAGAGTAAAGTTCCAGTCGTATAAATGCAGAGCTGATATAAACTCCAAACAGTCCGATAATCAATGCAAAAATCTGGACATCACGATTATTGTTTGAATTATTTAAAAGATTTTTAAAAATTAGCCAAATCCCTAATGCGCCAAATATCATGAAGATTGAATTGAACAGGAACGACTGAAAAATACTAGTAGTTGCGTGTTCAGCTACTGAATCTACCAAAGGATCCGTTGTAGTCAGGAATGGATTAATTGCATTCAGGTATCGAAAGCTTGGAAGTCCAACCACATTTGATGACAATATAAAAATGCCAAACACGATTACGACTGCCAACAATAATGCACAATTACGTTTTCCATGCTCAGCTTTGCCCATTTTTTGAATAAAATAACAAGCGATAAGAAAGATTGTTGGGCCAATCAGCATAAAGCCACTTGCCTTTGTAAAAAATTGAATTCCAGGTCTTTCTAATGGTGCAATAGCAATTGCAATGCCAAGAAGGAAGACAGGAATGGCCCATATTAGAAAACGATTGTCTTGTCTGACAAATGGTAATGACATTATAAAAAGACCAATAGGTAAAACAAAAAATTCGCTTCCTCCCCACGCCGAAAAAGAAAAGCCAAGAAATATTCCTCCTCCTATTAATTTAGCAAGGGCAATCTTATGTGAATTTGATTTTATTCCGCTCAAGAGCAAATAAATTGCAAGGAGTCCAAAAAACAGTCCAAGGGGTTCTGACTTGAACCATCCTATTGTACCCCTAACTATTATCGGTAAAGACACAGAATACATTAGTGAGGCAAACAGTCCTGCAGTAGTTCCACCGATTACCCTAACTAGGGCAAATACAACGATTGCTGTCAAAGAGCCAAAGACTACTGGAAATACAATTGTAAAGCCATAAAGATCAGTGCCGCCCCCAAAAATTTGGTAAAGCGAAGCAGTAACTACATGTAACATGACTTGAGAAGTTCCTGCAATATCCCTTCCATGAGGATACCAGCTCATGCTATCATACCAATTCAGATAAGCATCAAAACCGTTTTCTACAATGAATTGTGTTGCCCTATAATTAAAAAACGGGTCAAACTCGTTTAATTGGAACCCATAGTCTGCAGCCTGAGACCTAATTAACGCAGAAATGGAAAATGAAGATGAAAGAACCAATACTATGAGCAGATGGTGTAGGCAAAACTCAAAGCTACCCACGCTGAATAATTTTCGGTTAGAAAGCAATTGATTCTTTTCCAAGAGATTATGCTTATTACTCTTTTGAAAGAATGTGCACTTCGGACGTTGTTACAAGTTTCTTGAAGTCTTTTGCATCATTTTCACTGCCCACGATACTACCATAGTGCATTGGAATTGCAAGCTTTGGTTTTATTTTTTTTACTGCTTTTGCCGCCTCTTCTGCAGTCATTACATATGTTCCACTAACTGGCACAAATACTACGTCTGGTTTTATGTTAGTCATTTCAGGTATCAAATCAGAGTCTCCAGTATGATAAAATCTAGTATTATTTATGGTCATAACGAATCCTATCTTGTTGTCTTCTTTTGGGTGAAAAGGCTTTTTTGTATCTGAATTTATCTTGTCAATATTATAGGCCCGGATTGCATTTATTTTGAATCCATCAATAGCTATTTCCTCATTTGGAGCAATGCCGATTAATTTCTTGTATGGTAGTTTGATTTGATCAAGGCATTCTTTTGCTGTTATTATGACAGTTCTTTCATCGCTAATTTTTTCCAAGTCAGGAATACTCAGATGATCAAAATGATTGTGAGAAATTAATACAATATCTGCATGAAATTTTTTATCTATCTGATACGGATCAAAACAAATCGTAATGTTGTCTTTTGTTAATGTAAACGTGTCATGCCCATGCCATCTTATCTGAATGCCATTATATTCTAGCATGATTTGAGATTACCATTTACCAAGTTAAATCTTACTTGATTCCAACACTATTTTGTTATTTGATATAGAAAGAATGGAACCGCCTGATTTTTTTATAATTGATTTTAGCTCTTTGTCCATTGTTGCTACGATACCTCCCTGTTTTTTTATGTGTGATTGTATTGCCGCATCAGCAAAACTTCCATCCAAGGAAATGGTTTGAAATGACTTGATATAATCAAGTGTCAAAATTACAGCGTCTTTTTTTTCCTTGTCATCTAAAAGTTTCTTTAATTCCATGGTCACAGTACTTGGAACGATAAATCGAATGTTGCCTATTTCAGTATCAATTGTTGAAAGATTCTTTATTCTATTGGTAGCTAGATGAATGAGAAAACTTGTGTCGCATATGACATCAACCAACTATGCCTGCTCCGATTAGTCGCCATCTTTCCTCGATCTTTCTGCTTATCGCAACGTTGCTTTGTTCAAAGAGGCAGACTGGCCTTTTGAATTGAACCTCAATGTTTGTCCCCTTGGCTTTGCTTACCTTGGCAAGAACTGGCGCGGTTCCTATATTGAGTCGTAATGATTCACCTGCCTGTATTGGTGTCACTTTGACATCATTTATTGTTCCAACTGCAGAATCAAACAGATTAACTTCTAGCTGTGCTTCGTTTGAATTTTCTGGTAATGTACCAGGTTTCCCTATAACTGAACCAATCAAAGAATCGCTGCGAGTAAGCGAAGGATCTAACTTGGTTCCTATTGCCACAAGACCTCCTGGTTTTACATCATCGACTATTCCTGCTGCAGTACCTAACGAAACTACTTGCGTGTGAATTGGTTCGTAATTATTTTTCTTGTTATTTAGTATGCCAGGCTTTATTTCGATTTCATCTCCAATTGAGAATGTACCTTGAGTTAAGCTTCCTCCTATTACTCCGCCTTTGATATTATTTATCATGGTACCAGGTTTGTTAACGTCAAATGATCTTAGAACATGCATTACTGGATCTTTAGCTTCTGCTCTTTGCGGGGTTTGGATTGTGTCCTCTATTGCTCCGATTAATGCATCTATGTTAAGTCTTGATTGTGCAGAGATCGGAATTATTGGTGATTTTGCAGCTTTTGTGCCTTTTACAAATTTGACTATATCTGCATAATTTGCTGTTGCATCTTTGTATGATACAAGATCAACTTTGTTTTGAATAATCACAATTTGTTGAATTCCTAAAATTTGAAGTGCAAGAAGGTGTTCTTTTGTTTGCGGTTGAGGCACTTTTTGGTTTGCTGCTACAAGCAACAATGCCCCGTCCATTAGTGCTGCGCCTGAGAGCATGTTTGCCATAAGACTTTCGTGGCCTGGGCTGTCTACAAAACTAACAACTCTGCTAAGTTCGCTTTCTTTTCCACAGTTTGGACAGGTAGGAGTAGTAGAATATCCCAGTGGTACTTCGCAGCTTTTGCACTTGTAAAACGCGGCATCGGAATATCCAACACGTATGGTAATTCCTCTTTTTAGTTCTTGGCTATGGACGCTTGTCCATTGTCCAGTTAGTGCTTGAATTAGAGTAGTCTTGCCATGATCAACGTGTCCTGCAGTTCCAATATTTACACACGGTTGGTAGCCGTATTTTTTTACATACCATTCAGGAAGAGTATCACGCCAATGCATTAGTAAATCTCAAAAAATCTAGTATGTTAAGTTATGCCTTTTCTTTGTTTTCTACTGGAGCCTCTTCTATTTTGAGTTCGCCGTCATATGAGCAATTTATTTGGTAGATCTCTTCTGAGATCGTATTTCCTCTGATCAGTCTTCTTCTGCGTTGCCCCTTTTCGACGTTTTTAAGTCCAACTCCTTTTGAAATCAAGACCTTTTTTCTTGCAGTACCATAAATGTCAGATCTCATTGGCATTCCTGACTTGTCGCTTCCGCCACTGATTTTGAGTTTTCCAGCTAGACCAACGACTGCTGCATCCACCTCATTTCCAATGTGTAGTCCTATCAGTACATTAGCCTCTTTGTCTTTGAGTTCCTTTGATGTGGATTTTCCCTTCTTGTCAGATATTGTCAGTTTAAAGTTAGCCAAGTATTGCTCAAAAAATCTGAGCAACTAATTAACGTTTGGAGGCTTTGGATGTACAATTGGCACCCATGCCATTGATTTTCAGGGTTTGGATATTCGATATATCCCTCACTTTTTGATATTTAGATTGGGAAAAATTTTAATCTTTATTTGTATTATTCAGTATGATGAAAGAAGAGATTGCCTGTCCAAGATGCAATACCAAGATGACGTCAATGCAGGCATGTCACATGATTTGCAGTAACTGTGGGGCACATCTTGATTGTTCAGACAAGGGCAGTTTTTGGTAGTTAGAATCCAGGCCTTCTCGGAATGTAATCTGAAGACATGTTAATTGCCTTGTCTTTCATGATTTCTATATAATTTTCATATTCTGCTTCAAAGTTGCAGTGTGGACATTTTACAAATTTTAGATCATCGTCAAGAACCGCCACTCGATCACATTCGGGACATTTGGCATCCATGGTTAACTTACGTGATCAAACTATAATAATGCTAGTTTCAGAAATCGAGTTGCGCGGAGTTAGTCCAGCCTGGTAGGACGTCAGCTTCCCAAGCTGAAGGTCGCGGGTTCAATTCCCGCACTCCGCATCCAATTCTTTTATGGCTTGTCTTATGCTATCTTGATCTTTTGCATTTGGTGTGTGTTTTAAGTAATTTTCAAAGTCTTCTTTTGCTTTCTTTTTCATGTTTTGTTCTAGTTTTGTTATGCCACGATTTTTGTAAATTGGGCCAAATCGATTTTGGTTGATAGTTATGGCTTCTGTATAATACTTGTCTGCTTTTTCATATTGTTTGGTTTTGAGATAATAATTTCCCAGTCCGCGGTATGCCAAATAGCACATCTTGTTGTGCTGTATACTTTGCTCATAGTATTTTACACATTCTTCGGAATTTTTTTCATTATAGATTCCTCCAAGGAGGCATAATGCGGTAGAATTGGTCTTGTCAAGAGATATTGCATCAGTAAGTGTCTTAATTGCGTCATCGTGCCTGTTTTGCAGGTTGAGTTTTTCTGAAACAAAACATAGTCTATTAGATTTTTCTCTTGTTTTGTTTTCTACCTTTATTGACGATATTATATCAGTTGGAGCTATCAGTATCATCAGTCGTCCATCTTCTTCCCAGAGCTTGTCAAATTGCTGTTCAGGTATGACGCCAATTTGATCTGGTTGCGGCATATAGTGAATGATCGATTTTTCCTTTTGATCATAGCCAGAAATAACTGAGGCGTGTTGAACTGTCTCATATAATCCAGGAAGTATTACAATTGGAGGTATTCCCATGTCTATGACTTTTTTTAGCTCTGAAAGTGAGGAATGAAGAATCAGACTACCCAGTCCGTGTCGTTCTGCAATTTCTATTCCCTCAATCAGTATGCTTCCACGCATGTTTGGGTATTTTTTTGCAATTTCTTTTGCTTCCGAAAGCGGTAAACTGACATCCCAGTATTTTGAAACTGCGTTAACAGCTAAAGGCAAACATATGTTTTCTTCATCAACAATTGGTAGCAAAAGATCATGCTCACTCATATCCTAAGGCAAACGTTTTTGCTATTAAAACCAATCACAGTGAAATAAAATTTTCAATTATGTCCAAGCCATCTTGCGTCATTTCTGGATGAAATTGGGTTCCGAATATTTTGGAATTCTTATATTGAATTATTTCATAGTTGGATGATTCAGATTTTGCAATATGAGTAAATGACTTGCCCAATTGTGAGATCTCAAAATTATGGCTCTGATACACATCGATTGTGCCATTACATAGGGGATTTTCATGCACAATCATAACCTTGGAGTTTCCCTTTTGCAGTGTCTCCATTTTTCTAATGGTTCCGCCAACGGTTAGAGCAAGAATCTCAGCACCATAGCATATTCCCAGCAATGGCTTGTATGCCGAAACGGCATGGTTTATTATTTTAGAGTTTATGGCATTCATCTCTTTGTTATTTTTGCGCCTCCCAGACAAAATGAAGGACTGGAATTTGTCTAATTCTTTCAACATTACGTTATCATAAGATAATGAGGTGTAGGGGATGTTTTTTGTAGAAAGGAAATTGGTGATGTTTTTTGTATACACTGATCCGTTGTCGACCAGTAACAGCAACTATTTGCCTACTCCAATTGAGATATAATGCAATTCTGTGACATTGTCAACGGTTATGATTGTTCCAATGTTCAGTGCATCACCATCTTGCCACATGAGTATTTTTTTGCTTCTTGGTATGACAAAGTCGTTGACAAACTTTGAAGTAAGTTCACTTGTTGCGTCAAGATCAGACTGTGTGTAGTATGAAATTTCGCCTTCCTTGAATGAGAGTGGAATTTGAATGGTTGTTGGCGTTACAATCTGTAAGTTCTTTTCCTCGATTAATGACCTTATTTGCTGGATTCTGGCGTTTTTGTCAGGGCTAATCACATCTTTTGACGTGGATGTTGGTACCACGCCAGAAAGTTTGTGAAGATACGCTTCAAATGCCTCTTCCTGAGTGTTGCCAAGGCCGACATAGTATTCTCCGTCAAATGCGGCACCCACAGCCGCAATTGTTCCTAGCTGTGCCACCACACCTTCTCCAGAACCTGCAGTGTACACTGGAATAAAGTAAACATCGTGATCTCCTACCCGGTACAGTATGTTATCTCCAATACGAGGATTTCTCAAAAGAGTCTTCAGTTGGGAAAAGTCAGTGTCTTTTTCCAACGCTTCCCGTACTGCTGTAGGACCAATTAATTTTGTAGTTGAGTTAGTTGGTACCTGATAGAATTGCATGTTTCCAAGTGTAGGCAGATCGTTTTCCACTATCATGTATCCAGAGAGATTCCTTCCCTGAGAAACCCTGAGCTCAAGGGATAGTAGACCGAGGAATTTTATCTGATCAAACCCAGGCGGCTTGGCTTCTATGTAGTACGCCTCAAGTCTGTCGGGTATCTTGAAGAACTGATTTGCCTGTATGAATTCTTCCGTATTAGTAACATGGTAAATGTTGTACATTTCCGTTTTCCATGTGAATAGTTCCTGTGGGTACCTAACTTGTTCAGATAGCCATGACGGGATTTCAACGAATTTATCGCCGTATTGACGCTGTATCATTTTTGCAAAATAGTCGTTTCCGTATTTGAGTAATGTGATGTTCCCATCATAGGTATCAACTAGTGCAAAGCCAACTAAACGCAGGTACGGATTGCCCATTGACCAGGGTACTGAATTTGTGTCAAATCCTATAATAAGTGGAATCAACCAGTAGGTTTTGTTTCCATCAGTAACTGGATAAAAGTCCACATTTTGACCAAACATATTATACAGGAAATATGGATAAAGCGTCTGCATTCTGTCATTAACATCCTTGTATCGCATCACATGTACAGAGTCTGTTGGGTATGACAGGAGAAAGTTTGGCTCAAATATCCAGCTAAGAGGAGGCGATACGTCAATTCCTCCTGTTCCAGAGTACAACGCTCCGTCTAGCTCGGCACTTGTTTGACGGTTTGTTGGGTACGCAGACCATGTCTGGCTAAAGAGTCCACCTTCTCCATAATAGATGGACCTTTGAGCAAATAATTTGTCGCTGTCAATTGACTGTCCTGTTGTCGCATCAAGTGTCAAAAAGCCATTTGGAATGTGCGTGTATACTAGATGTTCATTGTACCAACGATTTTCAAGGCTAACTGTAGACGGTAGAACCGGCTTCATTGATGCAGCCCAATACATCGTACTGTTAAATCTCAGAATATCGTTATCGTCAAATTCTACATACTGTCTTTGTCCTATTTCGGGTTTCAGTTTTGCAAAGGCTGCTTCCCAGTCCCATATTCTAATCGAGCTTAGAATGTCTTTATTTTGTTCAATGTAGCTTTTGATGTTGTTTGGGGAAACTGATTCCAGCTTGACATCATTTACATTTACTTTTACTTTGTCTAATTCCCCAAGGTATCTGTTTACGGTGATTTGTTGCTGTGTGTATGGGCCGAGATATTCAATTTTCCTTGTGTCCGCAATGCTGTTATTGACGGCCATGACAGAGCCTACAATTATTGCAATTGCAATTAGCACCAGTACACGAATGTAGATATCGCGTTTTATTGGGTGGGTTAGCACCTTAGAGCGCATCTTATCAAATATTGAGAAACCAATCAGAATGAATCCGGCAAGCAGTGTACCCCCAATTACATATCTAGTGTTGTAGTCAATTTGCTCTGTGAAGAACATGTTGATTCCAGCCCAGATTATTCCAATTCCGATTATACCCTCAATTGTGGAGACATAGTTTAGGAATTTTGGCTTGCCTTGCGTTGAGTCATACATGTACGAGGTAATGACTTTAACAATAGAGTGGAGTCCCACATAGAGTGCCAATCTTATTCCGATAACGCCAAGCAATGGCGGAACAAGAATTGTAAGTACTGGAATGAGCGAGATCACAGTTTGCGCTGCATCTGATGATTGCGGTGTTAGAAATGGTAACAAAAAGAGTTTTGACAGATTATCTATTCCAAGATCATTGTTGTCAACCATATCCACCATGGCAAGACCAAACATTATGTTTACAAAAAATGCCCCAAAGAGGAAAATCTTGGTGATTTGCCAGATGACAAACTGCGGTACGCTAAGCCTATAGTCTCTAAAGCTAGTGACGTTTCTAGAGACAGGATCGTGCGTGGTCCTATTCAAAAATGTAATCATAACATGTATGGAATACCAAACAATCGAGGAGCGATTTTTAATGTCCACATTTACTAGTGCGACTGCAGAAAGGACTAGGGCAGAGACAATTGAATAGTAGAGAGGCTTTGTAAACTGGTATCCAAATTCTGTCATATTCATTGACAAAATGACGCCCTGATTTCCGACTATAACCAGTATAATGATTCCAATTATTGCAATTATTCCTAGTCGTATGTACTTACCAGCATCAGGTGCAGACGAATTTGCTTCAGTGGAGGAACTATACAAAATCAAGTTTGCTCCTTTATGGACAAATTAATGTCTTACCTGCTAGAATTGAGCGAATTTGGTGTTTGGCGGCTAAACTAAAGTAGCAAATCCTTTACAGACCAAATAAACTGCGGCATATTTCGGTATGGTAACTTGTTCTTTTTTGTATGGACCAAATTTTTTATTTTTTAGCTTAAATTCAACAGGACAGTCGGCTAGAACCGTGACTTTGTCATCATCCATAAAGCACGCATCATTTCCTGGATTGAATTTTTCAAGATCGTCAATTAGTATTTTTGAGAGACCGCTTTTACTGTTTATGGTTCCTGCTAGTCTGAATATTCTGTGAACGTCAATTGTTACATTTGGGTCAATTTGTGCTCCTAGTGTTTTTTGCAGATCCTCTAGTTTTTTCTTAAATGAAAAGTATCCCTCGGAAATCAATTGTTTTGAGAGTTTTGACTTGTTTGATTTTGAGCCAAAGACTTGTTTTGATACCCTGCCAAGCCAGCCTTTCTCATCTAAATCTGAAAAAATGGACTTTGAAAAGTCAGATTTTTTTGCGCCAAACGTTTCAGGCATTGCTCCTTTGAACAAGATGTAATCTACAATTTCGGCTCTTTGCCGTGAATCTAATTTTTCATAGTTTGATTCTGAAACATAGACATGGAATCCCTCATTGCCTGAAAAATACACTTGTATGCTTTCTTTTTTTATCCCAAGATCACTTGTCAGTATCGAAATTAGTTTTTTTATTTCATTTTTTGCACCAGAAATGCAATCCGGGCACAGTATTGATGATGTTTCATGTTTGGTAGACATGCAATCCGGGCACTGATCATGCTGTAAAAAGACATTTTTGCAAGTTGTGCATTTTTTGCAGACGTGATTGATTCTGCAAGGAAGATTTAGATCCTTTGCATCAACATCAAAGATTAGGTCAGCTCCCTGCCAGTCTTTTTCAGCCATTGGTAGATTTGGGAACAGGTAACTTGCATTTGAGCAATACACGTCAGAGGGAACGTTAGTCATAAGCAAAAGATGCAGTTCCTTGTCTGATTTTATTGGGATATGTCGGCTCATTCCAAAATTAAATTTTTGATATCCAAATTCTCTCCTTTCAGGGTTTGTGTGAGTGTGAATCAGATCAAAGTGATCAAAATAATATTTTTTGAAAGATTCCTCTAGGAACTTTGTATCTTTATCAAGCATTTGGAATTTTTTTCCTTCCAAACTGTAATGGATTTATTATATTGGCGCATTCCGGGATTTCAAAGCAAAGATTTTCACTTTTTAATTTGTCACATGATGGGCACGCATATTTTGTTCCGCTGCCAAAATTGCCTGCCAAGTGTTTGAGTTGATACAATGTTATCTTTTCGTTATAGTCAGGCGCATTCTTGAACAATGGGGCAATTTCCTCTATTGTTTGGCCTTTGTTCAAGAGGTATGTTGCAAGCATGAACCTCCCGGAATGCGGCAAATTCTCACCTTTACTGAGAATGTCAATTGCGTGTTTTATGCAAGGTGGTGATTCTCCAGTTTCAACAGTTTGTACGGAGAATTTTTTTGCAAGATTTACAAGTGCGGCAACTGGTTTTTTGAAGGATTCGGGTATGGACGGTATGTTGGCAGAGTGAATTTTTGTGCTAATGAAACTGTCGAGCTCTTTTCGGATTAGCCTTACTGTTTCGTGTGAAGTAAGAAAGACATTTCCGTTGTCAACTAGTCTGTTTACAAGCTTCCACTCTTGTTCGTAAAAATGAACTGCGTGTTTTAGATAATCAATTACAGGAATTACAAAATAATCATCAGATTTTTGTATATCCATTGAAAAAAGATCCTTGATTATTTTGACTGCCAGTTGTTCCTTTTCCTTGTTGTTCATATCAGAAAGATCTCGCTCGAGGAACTTTTCAGCGCGCCTTGCTTCTGCAAGCGAAAATCGCTTGATTAGTGTGTTCATTGCGCTTTGCTTTAGCAGTATGACTGCTACAAGAAACGAAAATACCTCAACATCAAGATTTTTCACATTAAAGTCAGAGTTGAAGATCTTGCCATCGACTGCAGTTTCAATTCTTTGAAAAGCGATTTCAATTATTGGTTTGAGATCCTCATCTTTCCCAAATTGTTCAAGAGTGAAGCCTTTTTCTTTGAGATAGTTTCCCGCCTCTGTCAAAAATGGGTATTTTGCAATTTCCTCGGTTCCTAGCTTTAGCACAGATATCATGATTTGATTTGACATTAAAAATTTGGGTTTTCTTTTGGAACTGGTTTAAATTATGTGAGAATGATCGCTTTGTATGCGTGTAGGTGCTCACGTGTCTATTTCGGGTTCGTTAGATGCCGCAGTAGATAATGCGCTTGAGCGAGAGTGTTCCGCGTTTCAGATATTTACTCGTAGCCCAAGAAGCTGGACTGCAAAAGAGATTTCCGAAAAAGACGCCAAAATTTTCAGAGAAAAGATGGCAAGCAGTAAGATAGACAGATTTGCAACAGTGGCACATATGCCATATTTGCCAAACCTTGCATCACCTAATGCGGCCTCATACACAAAGTCAGTGAATACGCTTGTAAAGGAAGTGGAAAGATGTGGTAAGATTGGAATTCCATATCTTGTAGCTCATCTTGGGAGCCATATGGGGACAGGAGAAGAAAAGGGAATAAAACAACTGGTTAACGCTTTTTCCAAGGCAGCAGAGGTCAAAAATGATGTTGTTATTTTATTAGAGAATACAGCTGGGCAGAAAAACTCTGTTGGTTCTGACTTTAAACAGTGGGCAGAGATCTTGTCAAAGATAAAACCAAAAGATAGGTTTGGTGTTTGTCTTGACACGTGTCATGCCTTTGCATACGGTTATGATTTAAGAACTGAGGATGCTGTTGAAGAGACGTTTAAGAAATTTGATGACGAGGTAGGCTTTGAGAATCTCAAGATTCTACACCTAAACGATTCAAAAGGTGAAATAGCATGTAATCTTGATAGACATGAGCACATCGGACTTGGCAAGATAGGCGAAAAAGGCATGACTGCAGTCATCAGACTTGCCAACAAGAAAAAAATCCCAATTATTCTAGAGACTCCAATTGACGATACAAGGGATGACTTTGCAAATATTAAAAAGGTAAAAGAACTTGCATAGCTTGAGATTTATTTTCGGTTTATGATGAGAATTTTATGAATTACGACAATGTAATGCAGTTGGCACTTGAGCGGGGATTCTATTTTCCAAGCTGCGAGATTTATGCGGATGCACAGGCTGGATTTTGGGAGTATGGGCCAGCCGGCGTTAGTATGAAGGCCAAGTTTTTGGAATTATGGAGGCGAGAGCTCGTAAGACGTGACGGAATGCTGGAAATTGATGGCTCCCAGATAATGTCACAGTCGGTATTTGAGGCATCTGGACATTTGGCAAGCTTTGCAGATCCAATAGTTAGATGCAAAAACTGTGGTTCCACATTTAGGGCAGATAGAATGATCTTCGAAGTATCCAAAATAGAAATACCTGAAAGTGCAGACCTTGGCGATTTTGACAAGGCAATTTCTGAGAAAAACATCCGATGCTCAAAGTGCAAAGGAGAGTTTGATAAGGCTAGAAAATTCAACATGATGTTCAAAGTAGAGATTGGGCCAGAAGGAGAGCCGGCATATCTTAGACCGGAGACTTGCCAATCCATTTTTGTCGACTTTCCGAGACTCTTTAAAACAATGCGCGGTAAGCTTCCGCTTGGAATTGCACAAATTGGGAAAAGCTTTAGGAATGAAATCTCCCCAAGGCAGAGCCTTTTGAGGTTAAGAGAGTTCTATCAGGCAGAAATTGAGGTTTTTTGCAATCCAAACAAGTTAAATGATTTAGAAAAGTTTTCTGAAATCCAGGACACTGTAATCCGAATTCAGATCAATGACGAGATAAAGCCAATGAGCTGTAAACAGGCAGTTGAATCAGGAACAATACCAAACAAATTTGTTGCGTATTATTTGGGAATGCTGACAGAGTTTTACGAAAAAACTGGAATTGATGTTACAAAGAGTCGCTTTAGAAAGCTTGGTGAAAAAGAAAAGGCGTTTTATGCCACTGTAGCTTTTGACTTTGAGGTTCAGACTACCATAGGCTGGCTTGAGCTTGTTGCGTGTAACTATAGGTCAGACTATGATCTTACTAGCCATGCAAATAAAAGTAAGGAAAAGTTCGAGGTGTTAGATGATGAACAAAAGATTCTACCTCACGTCTTTGAAATTTCGATGGGAATAGACCGAAGTCTTTACACTATTCTAGAGCACAGCTTACGAGAGGAAAAGGAAAACGACCGAATAGTGCTTTCTGTAAAACCATATCTGGCTCCAGTTCATGTCGGGGTTTTATCGCTGGTCAAAAAGGACGGCCTGAAGGAGAAAACAGACGAAATCCATTTGAAATTAAAGCGAAAGTATGACGCATTTTTGGATCATTCTGGAGCTATAGGAAGAAGGTACAGGAGATTAGACGAAGTCGGAGCACCTTTTGCCATAACAATTGATCATCAAACATTGCAGGACGACACGGTAACTTTGAGGCGACGAGACTCGATGCAGCAGGACAGAATAAAGATTTCAGAAATTGAATCAGTCTTGGCAAAAGAAATCGCCTTTCCCTAAAGTCGTTAATGATTAAAATAAATTAAGATATTAGAAGAATATTCAATCTTCTTCCATTTCTGCTTCTTCGTCTTCTTCTTCAAACGACTTTATGGACTCGCACGTGTTATCAATGGTGTCATTTCCTCCACCACCATAGCAGGTGTCATTGTTGCTTCCACCAGAGACTGTGTCGTTTCCTATGCCGGCATGTATCCAGTCGTTTCCATCTTCTCCAAAGAGTTGATCGTTTCCACCCCTTCCAAATAACTTGTCGTCACCCATACCTGCTCGGATTACATCATTGTCATTGCCACCGCTTATCCAGTCGTTTCCTCCTCCGGATGTTATGGTGTCAGTACCTTGGTTGCCGTTTATTCTGTCAATGCCATTGCCTGATGTGATGATGTCATTTCCTTGGCCGCCCCAGATCTTGTTGTTTCCGTCTGTGTCGGTGATCGTGTCATTTCCTTGCTGTCCTGATAGTTGGTCATCTCCTGCATTTCCTTCCATGGTATCATTTCCTTGGCCGCCCCAGATCTTGTCATTTCCGTCTCCTCCAATTAGGCAATCGTTTCCATTTTTGCCTTTGAGTTTATCATTACCGCCATTTCCAATTATCAAGTCGTTGTCTTTTGTTCCAACCAAGTTGTCATTGCCATTTGTTCCTCGTATCACTTTATCATATGCTGATTCTGGCAAACCACAGTATAGCTGGGTTGGCTGACTTGCTGTAACAGTCACTACAGCAGTATCTGCAAGTCCTGAAGCGTTTGCGGCCTCATAGGTAAACAGGTCGGTTCCGGTAAATCCAGTCGATGGTGTGTATACTAGTGATGTTCCTGAAATTGTGACGATTCCGTGTGCAGGTTGCGTTACAGAGCGTACAGATGTTACTGCAATATCGTTTGATAGTGCGTTAATTGTAACTGGAATTCCACTTGTGGATGCAGAGTCATTTACTGCGTCAACTGCCTTGCATTGGCCTGCTGGTACTGGAGTAAACTGAATGTTGCTTGTGACGCTCAAGGTGGATTGTGTTGTGTGTCTTTCTGCATAGAATAAGACAAAGTCATAGGTTTGTCCTGCAGTAAGTCCTAACGTATTCAAGTTGATTGTTCCCGTACGTGGTGGTTGTACTCCACCTTGATTTAGTGCAAGTTTGTCGTTTATGAAAACCCAGATATCGTCATCACCAGTGAGTGTAATAGTTTGTCCAGGTTGGTAAGCAAATGTTGCTTTTACTTGGTATGTAAAGTGATAGTTGTGCGGATTTCCCTCATTTCCAAATAACTGGCCATCAATTGGGAAGAATGCATTGTTGTTGTACACATAGTTTGAACCGGATTTGGTTAACGCTATGTCATATGTGGTACAGTCGTTGACTGCGTTTACGTTGTTATACCATTGATTATAATTAACAAGTCCAGTTGTGGTTGGAGTTGTTGGATTACCAATATAGATTGGCTCTTTGTCGCTTCCAAGCAAATTATTGACAATTCCAGAATCGGCTGCTATAACATATTCAAAGTCAGGATGCGCTATTTTGAAGTCACGAATAATTCCAGATAATGTAACAGTGTTGGATGCTGAACTGACAGTTATGTGTATTGGGGCTGAAGCTGGGCTTGTGTTGCCTGCTGCATCAGATGCGGTTGCAGTAATGGTGTAAGTGCCGTCCGCAAGAGGCGTTGTAGGCGTAAATGTCCACAATCCGCCAGTAACTGGGATCGGCCCAAATGCTGCACTACCGATTGTTAGTCCAACTGTTGTTGCATCTATTGCTGTTCCAGAGATAGACGGAGTGTTATCATTGATAGACGAATTATCAATAGGGTTTGTAATGCTTGGAGCTGTTGGCGCTACGGAATCAACTGTCAATTCATTTGTTGTACTATCAGTACGTGAATTTCCAAGTAGATCAGTTGCAGTTGCTTGTACATTATAGACGCCATCTGTTAACGGTGTTGTGATTGAGACAGTCCAAGAACTTCCTGTAATTGTAGCAGGATATGATACGCTGTTGATTATTACTGTGATTTGGGCAAGCGGATCATTTGTTGTGCCAGTTATTTGTGGAGTATAGCTACTTGTTACCAGAGAATTGACAATTACTGTTGGAGCTGTTAGATCAAGTATTATGGAAATTAAACTTGATGCAGTATTTGGGTTGCCTGCAAGATCTGTAACAGTAGATGCCGGCAACGAGATTGTTTTGGTGCCATCAGGTGAGTTCAGCGTGACTGGTATGGTGTATACTGTCGGGCCTCCAGACAGTGCACCCAAGGTCATTCCAGATACTGTAAAGTCGGATGCTGCAAGGCCGGTGACCGGCTCGCTAAATGTTATTGTTAGTGTTTGAGACG
>CAYVBR010000010.1:0-30228 GCA_964449865.1 uncultured Candidatus Nitrosotenuis sp. | reverse complement strand
AGAAAGCAGCCGATGCAAAAAAGGCAGCTGACAAGAAAGCAGCCGATGCAAAAAAGGCAGCTGACAAGAAAGCAGCCGATGCAAAAAAGGCAGCTGACAAGAAAGCAGCCGATGCAAAAAAGGCAGCTGACGCCAAGAAGGACTCTGCAACGGGCAAGGCTACCGGCAAGGCAGCAGCTTCAGACGCGGTCACTGTCGAAATGGCAAAAGGTACTGCGACAGATAACAAATGTGGCGACAAGTGCTTTGTACCAAATAACGTTCAAGTCAAAGTAGGCGGAACAGTTACTTGGAAAAATGTTGACACTGCATCTCACACTGCAACTGACTCTAACGGCGCATTTGATTCCAGTCTGGTGATGGCA
Organism: uncultured Candidatus Nitrosotenuis sp.; assembly: GCA_964449865.1. GTDB lineage: Archaea > Thermoproteota > Nitrososphaeria > Nitrososphaerales > Nitrosopumilaceae > Nitrosotenuis. Next base: position 29,863 of record CAYVBR010000010.1, on the reverse strand, counting down.
AAAGGCTCATTCAAACAGAAATTCGATACTGCAGGAACCTACAACTACATGTGCATTGTTCATCCTTGGATGCAAGGCACAGTGACAGTTAGTTAATCAGATTTTCTGATTATCATTCTTTATTTTTAAATTACAAAACTTAGTCTATGTATGTGCCTTCTTCGTCTGCCTTTAGCTCAATTTGCATGACTGAGCCGCTGATGAATGACTCGTTTCTTATGGTCCTGACCCTTGCGATATCAAGATGGTATGGCCAAATCTCGACTACTATGGCACCGACCTTTACATTCTCTGGGGCATCGGTAAGCTGTATGTCTTCTTTTTTGATACCGTATTCCTGAAGCTTTTTTATGCAATGCTCTACTAGTGGCTCCGGATTGTTGTGGTTTATTGCCCAAACAGTTCCAGTGTATTCTATTTTTTCCAAGCTTAATTCACGTATGAAAATCTTGTAAATTAATCTTCGGGACTGATTACTTTGAGCGTCATGGTGCTCATGACTCGAGATAGGCGCCTTATCTTGTTTGACACTGTCTTGTCAAATTCATCCTGAGACTTTGCATGTATCTCGATTATGACGTCATATGCCCCAAATGTAATGTATGCGTTTTTTACTTCTGGTATTTGTTTGAGTTCCTCAAGCAAGTATTCTTCTGCGCCTAAATCGCAGTTTAATAAAACAAAACCTATGTGCATTTGATATCTCTACTCATTGACTTTTAAAAAGATTTACCATCGTCGCCTATGGGCAGACCCTTTTGATGCATGGTGCATTTGACTTCTGCCGCCCTTGTCGCCACTTCTTCCCTCATCTGATTTACTGCCATAGCTTCTGCCTCCGCTTCCGCCATAGCTTCTTGGTTTATCGCCACTTCCTTCACTTGATCTGCTTCCATAACTGCGACTGCCTCCACCATAGCTTCTTGGTTTATCGCTTCCCTCATCTGATTTACTGCCATAGCTTCTGCCTCCGCTTCCACCATAGCTTCTTGGTTTATCGCCACTTCCCTCACTTGATCTGCCGCCGTAACTTCGACCTCCGCCACCATAGCTTCTGCCTCCTCCGCCACCGCCGTAGCTTCTACCGCCACCGCCGCCGTAACTTCGACCTCCGCCACCATAGCTTCTGCCTCCTCCGCCTCTGCCAAACGTTCTGCGTGATCCCGCGTCTCGTTTTAGTGGGTCTGGTATGCTTACAAGTATGCCGAGTTTTTCGTTCAGGTCAGTCATTGTTACTTTGATTTGTCTTTTAATTAAATTGAAATCGCCAATTGATGAATAAGATACTAGTGTAATTGCTCTTCCCTTGGCACCTGCACGGGCGGTCCTTCCGATTCTGTGGAAGTAAACCATTTCCTGATTTGGAACATCGTAGTTGACTACTAGTGCTACCTCTGGGACATCTATTCCTCTTGCTGCAACGTCTGTGGCGACAAGTACGTCTGCTTGTCCTCTCCTGAAGCGTGACATGGAGTTTTCTCTTTGGTGCTGTGACATGTCGCCTTCGATTGCAACTGCATTAAAGCCGTTCTCGCGCAGGTCTCTTGCCACCTCTCTTGTTCTGTTTTTTGTAGAGCAGAACACGATTGACTGTGATTTTTTATTTTCTTTGATGAAATCAATTAGGTACTTTAGTTTCTCCCTGTCTTTTATTACCAAAAATGATTGGTCTATTCCCTCTCCGCTAAGATCGTCTGCTGACAGGAGAAATTGTTTTGGATTATTCAAATAGTCTTCTGCCAGTCTGAGTATTGCAGGTGGCATTGTAGCTGAAAATAACGACATTACCTTGTTTACCGGTGTGAGATCCAAGATGAACTTGATGTCGTCGATAAATCCCATATCGAGCATCGTGTCTGCCTCGTCTAGCACGACATACTTTATGTCCTTGAGATCAATTGAGCCGCGTTTTAGGTGGTCAATTAGCCTTCCTGGCGTGGCAACGACGATTTCAACTCCGTGTCTTAGTGCGTCAAGCTGAACTCCCATTCCCTGCCCGCCATAAATGGATACGATTCTAATTCCTGCGTGTTTTGCAAATTTCTTAAATTCTGTTGTGATCTGTACTGCAAGCTCTCTTGTGGGTGCGAGAATAAGTCCCTGAATCCCCCTTCGCGGCTCTACGTTTTGAAGCATTGAAATTGCATATGCTGCAGTCTTGCCAGTTCCTGTGTGAGCTTGGCCGATTACGTCTCGACCTGAAAGTAATACTGGTATAGTTGCCTCTTGTATCGGAAACGGGGCCTCAAACCCAATTTCCTTTAGTCCATCTACTATTGATTTTTTAATTCCTAGTTGTTCGAATGTTGTTGTCAATTTGTTTACCTAAGCAATGACAGAGAAAAGCTCATTGCTTATTCCGTCATTATAGCCTGATGAGACAAAAGGCTTTCTTACTACTAATAAATCATTACTTACTGGTCATCACAATTGACCGCTCTGAATCAACTATGGCATGACTGCGTCTAAATTGCATCCGAAACTCTGACTGAAAAAATTTGCCGCAAAAATGTAATCTGGCTCTATTTGTAAATTGGATGTGACTTTATCACCAAATAGTCGATGGTGCCATTTTCGGAGAGTTTTTTCATCTTGATCATCGACTTGTACACCAGTGTTTCTACAAACGATGGATAGATCACAGCAAATTTTTCTTTCATGGAATTGCGGTTTTCTATGTAGTAGTTTGCAAGAGGCTCGTACACCAGTTTGCCAATTTTTTCGATTTTTGATATCTCAAACCCGGCATCTTTGATTTGATCTTTCACAAGTTCCGATGGATAGTGCTGGGACGTCCATGTTACATTTAGGATTCCAAGCTTTGAGAACAGGCCTCTTTTGTTATTTACGACGGGGATTGCCATGACAAAATTCCCGTCTTGTTTTAGCATTCTATTTGCTTCATCGAGGAATCCTCTTAGTGGGTAAAAGTGTTGGGCAGATTCAAGTGCCACTATCCTGTCAAATGATCTGTCTGAAAATGGGATTGTGATGGAAGTAGAGTTTACCAAGTGGAGTTTTTCCTTGGGAGCCTGGCTGTTTAGCTGCGTGCGATTTATGTTGAGGCAGAAAATTTCCAGTCCTGCAAACTGCTGCTTCCACCTTAGTGCCGGCGAGCAAAAGCCGCATCCTACATCTAGAACGTTTGTCGCAGAGGCAAACTCTGATGTTTCTGAAACCAGATCGCATAGGCGTTCCTGGGCTTGGTGCGGCTGCGTGATTCCTTTGTCCCACAGGCCAAAATTGAGCATGTCTGCCCCACTTCCAATCTGCATTAGGGGTGCAAGCTTGTCGTAAATTCTGATGACATCTTTTTCGCTTTTTCGAAAATTCCACAGAATTATTTCAAGGGGATTGATTCGAATCATCCAAGTTTACACTAACCTGTACATATGATAAAGGTGAGCCAATGAAGGGATTTGAACCCTCGACCATCTGATTACAAATCAGATGCTCTGCCAGGCTGAGCTACATTGGCGTGATTTTTTAAGAAAACCGAGTAGTTTAAAATGTTATCAGATTCGAGTTTTTGCCAATCTTTAATAGTGCCACATCCAAAACTCGGTAAATGAAGTACATTCCGCCAAAGAAGCTCAAGGTTTTGATGGGACTGTTCTTTGGGGCAGGCGCTTGGGGAATAGTTTACAGTCTTTGGATTCATCCTATGCTGTACCTTACAATTTTCGGCGTGATCAATTTGTTGCTTGGCGCAATGTGCGGCTATCTGTTTCTGACCCAGGAGCCCCGGTCAGCTAACAAGGGTAAGAAATAGCGCAACCACGACAAGTATGTTTGTTGTAAAGTGCATTGCGTATGAGTGATTGATTCCTTTTTTGTCATAAACATACTTGAACAGAAATCCTATTGGTATCAGAAGAAGTGCCATGTGCACCTTTATCCCCATCGCGATGTGTGTAAATGCCCACAATAGGACCATCTTCTTTGATTTTCTAAAGTAAAGTTCCTCCGCGTAATTGATGTGGATGAACATGTAGATCAGAATTGGTACAAACGGAATGACGCCCCAGAACCCGTCCTTTGCAAACGGGCCAAACGCAATATTGTAGCCAAGCCAGCTCCAATTCAAAATTGGGATTTTTTCTGCAAGCGGATACACAAATACAAAGTATGCAATCATTATGGCAACTGGGATTGGCGCATACACCATTGATTTTGCGCCCTTTACGAGGTCAAGTGCCCTCTGCTTTGTCTCCTTGATTAGGATAAGCGAAGTGGCAACTGTGAAAATATAGTATCCTATGATAAAACTGTCCGAGTGGACTATGCTGTCTAGCGTAAACAAGAACTGCACAAATTCCGATGGACAGTGGTTAAATAATAACATGACATATCTTTCTCATGCGAGAAGGAGATGTAGTGCCGGACTTTGAACTTGCGGCAAACAACGGGGAAAAAATCAGGCTGTCGTCTTTTAAAGACAAAAAAAATGTAGTCTTATGCTTTTATCCAAAAAACCGTCTTTTCATGTGTCCGTCAAAAAAAGTCTTCATGATGGCGCAAAGCGTCATCGCCTCCTATGATGACATACTAAAAACAGACTCTGTACTGTTTGCAGTATCTGTTGACACCGTAGATGATCAGGCCGCCTTTGTTTCTCAATACTCTGTTCCGTACTTGCATCTTAGCGACACCTCAAAAGATGTCTGCAAAAGGTATGCCGGGCTGAATCTGGCCGGGCTTGCCAAGCGCTCAACATTCATTGTTGGAAAAAACGGCACAATTCGCAAAGTTTTTCGTGACATTGATGTTACATCGCACGGCAAACAAATAGCGCAGGCACTGTCCGAACTGAATGATTAAAAAGTATAAATAATTAAAAACAATTTCAAAAAATCGCATTGCTCGATTTAGTTGCAAAAAAATTATTCCTCACAAAGGGGAAAGGAGTCCACGAAGACAGACTTACTAGTTTTGAATATGCCTTGCGAGACGCTGGAATCTCGGGAACAAACATCGTTCTGATTTCAAGCATATTTCCACCGGGGGCAAAACTGGTCTCAAAAAAAGAAGGACTAAACCTCATAAAACCGGGCCAAGTGTTATTTACGATTTATTCAAGAAACCAGACAAACGAGCCACACAGACTGATTTCAGCGTCAGTTGGAATTGCGCAGCCTTCTGATAAGAAAAGGTACGGGTACCTATCAGAATATGAAGCGTTTGGGCAAAACGAAAAGAAGGCAGGCGATTATGCCGAAGATATTGCAGCACAGATGCTTGCATCATCGCTTGGAATCCAGTTCGACATTGACAAAAGCTGGGACGAAAAACGACAGCAATGGAAAATATCTGGGCAGATCTACAAGTCGATGAACATCACGCAGACTGCTATTGGTGATGCAAAGGGCAGGTGGACTACTGTCTTTGCAGCAGCCGTCCTGATTCTCTAACTCTTTCATTTTACTATGTGTGGCGTACCTGTCAAGTGCGTTACTCGACAATAAAATCAGGAAAGAATCGAAATAACTGGGTTCTTGATCATGCTGCCGATTTATTCTATGATTCTACTGTTGCTCTAAATTTAGAGTTCTGAAAATAATACAAGTCGCCAAACGGATTTAATTTTGATATGAATGGTAACCCTCTTACCTCTTCTTTGAACATAAAGACATAGCCTTCCTTGGTTATTTCGTCTAGCGCATCTTGAAATCCTTCAAAGTTCCCAATTTTCTTTACCAGTATTGCAATTGTCTTTGTTTTCTTAAAAATTGGCTCGTCTGATTTGAATATTTTACTGGTTGACACGCCTTCCTCTTTCAATGCAAGCATTTTGTCTTCGGTAAAGTTCTCAGTGATTTTTTTTGCCTTTGCCGCCCTGTGTTTGATATCTGAAACTATGCCCATATTGGTCGCATTAATAGCGTGATTGTCGCTTATAATGTATTGGTCTGTGATTTATCTTGAGAAATATGGCATCTTATTTCTGAAATTTTAAAAAATTTCTTTTTAATATTTTCTGTGTGTTTATCTCAAAAACAGCTGACATAGTAGTCCAGCATACTGACATACCTGTCAATGAAACTAACACAAACGTAAGCGCGGCTTAATAGCACTATCAACGATAAATTGTCATGATGACTATGAGTTCAAAAAAGAAACGTGTTGTTGGCATAGGTATTGGCGCTTTAGCTGCAGTTCTAATCGCAGTTGCAGTTGTTTCGTCTACCCCGCAAATTGCCCAGACAATAATTCCTTTTGTAACCGTAAGTGGTACTGTCACGACAACTGGTCCTGCTACGGCGCCGCTATCGATAGACTTCAAATCCGATAAAGGTGCAATCAACTCTGCAACCGTTAAGGAAGATGGAACTTACTCGATAATATTGGCAAATCAGCATTCCTATTCGACGACTGTACATTATTCGGCAGGATATGGAATTACAAGCGGTGCATGCGATGCAGGCAAGATTGACATCTACACAAGTTCGATGTCAATGGATAGAAATCTTTCCTGTTAAATCCTATCTACTATTTTTTAAACTCAAATTAGAAATGTGCCAAACTTGTACCCGTATGTAAAATCACTTTGTGTGTTCTTTCTTTGCTTTGAATCCCTTTAGGTAGTATATTGCGGCTCCTGCAGCTGCTACTCCGATTCCGATTAGAACATACGTTTCAGTTGCTCCTGGCATGTTTGTACTGCTGCTTGTCTTTTTTTCGCCAAGTGTCATGACCAAGTCCTGCCTCTTTGCCGAAAATTCGTCGCCAAAGAGGTACATTGCTTCTATCTTGCTTCCTGATTTGGAATTGAAGAACCATCCGCTCTTGGTGACGTCTGCCGGGATTGTCTGATTGTTTTTCTCAATAGAGTCTATCACGTTCGTATTTGTGTGTACTTTGAGTGTGTTATCTGCTGGGAGCACTACCACATGTATTAGTGAATTAAGCGGGAAAAACCCGCCCGCAAAATAATTGGATTTTTTTATCTCCTCTACTTTGAAAAGTTTTAGCGTATCTATCTCCGTTGTATCCTTTGCAGTGTCGGGGTATTTCTCAGACACCTTGAGCTGCATGATGTAGTCATTCTCCCTTGGCAAGATGGTAAAGCTCATCCTGGACTTGTCGTCTTTTGCCAGTTCTTTGGCAACATCAAAGAATCCGCCCATGCTGCGAATCTGGGCCGGTATCAAAATGGAAGAAATTTTGTTAAACATGTAGTCTGTGCTCTGGACTTGTGCAGTGTATACTGTAGACACCGTGCCTGCACCAGATACCTGGCCTGATGTCTCAAGCGCCTTGTTTGAAGCGTCGTCATAGTGGATGAACACCGAATGGAATTTCGTATCTAGCTTAAACGCATTATTGATGTCCTCGATATACTCGTCGCCAATTTTTCGCGCTTTGTCCTGCGTTTCAATGATTCCTCCCTGGCCGCTTTCCCTCTTGGTGTTTATCATAACGCAAATCTGGTCTTGGACTCCAAGAATGCACTGGTTTTCGTTTGTAATTATGATCCCGACAACGTCGGTGCTGTTTCGTATTTTTGCATCAAGCTCAGGAGGTATCTGAAACTCTTGGATGCTTGTAGTCTGGAGCGAAATTGACGCAGTAACGTTATTTGATATTTTTTGATCTACTATGACTTGTGCTATCTCGTGGTACGTTGCAAGGCGCGCCTGTTCTGCAAAGGCGCTGTCTGCCGAATATACCATGACACAAATTAGTAAAAGCGGCAAAACTGCCTTGTACATAGCCACAGGCGCCCCTGCTTTCAGTATTAAGTTTACTCTGAATTTGTCATCCGTTTTTTCAGATCTTCAAAAATTCAAAGGTTTAAATTATTTAAAATGACACCAGTTACTAAGACATCGAATTCAAACCGAAGGGGGACAAGCCAGCATCCCGTGCGTAAAGGATGCTGGCCCCATTTTCAATTAATCACAATGAAACTAGTTCTTTTACCTGCGTCTTTACGTAATCAAATCCGTCTTGCCAGAACTTTGGCGATGAAATGTCAATCCCGTATTCGCTGAGCAGCGTTTCTGGCTTTTTTGACCCGCCTGCCGATAGGATCTCAATGTATGTCTTCTCGAAGCTCCTTCCTTCCTTTTTGTATCTTTGGAACAACGATAAAGACAGGAGGTTTCCAAATGAATATGCATAGCAGTAAAATGGCGTGTGGAAAAAGTGCGGTATGCAAATCCACTCTACTCCAAAATCCTCCGATAATTCTATAGCGTTTCCAAACTGGGTTTTGAGGTTTGCCGAATATGTCTTTGACAGCTCGTCTACCGTGGTGCCATCTGCGATTTGTTTGTGCGCTGACATTTCAAATATTGTAAAAAATGCCTGCCTCATTATTGTGGCATAGAGGTCGTCTATTTTTTCAGAAAGTACGATGAGTTTCTCGCTATCGTTCATTTGGTCTGATATGTTGTCATATAGTAACAGCTCTGAAAACGTCGACGCTGTTTCTGCAAGTGGCAACGGCGCTTCTGATACTAGTATTGACTGGCCAGATGCCGCTTGGCTGTGGACTGCATGCCCCAACTCGTGTGCCAGCGTAAAGACGTCGCGTGCGCGTCCAGTATAATTTACAAGTACATACGGTGTGATTTTTGGGGTGATCGTACTACAAAACGCCCCGTCTCTCTTTCCAGGCCTAACCTCCGAATCAATGTGGTTTTCTTTGAATACACTGTCTGCATACTGGGACAATTTTGGGCTGAACTTTTCAAGTGATCTCAAGACAAGTTTCGATGCGCTCTCATAGGAGTATCGCTTCTCCTTGATGTTTTTTGTACTTGGCGCATACAAGTCATATCTTCTCAATTTTTTTAATCCTAGCATCTTTGCCTTGTGTGCAAAGAACTTGTAAAACACGTCGGAGTTTTTCTTGCAAACGTCAAGCAGGCTGTTTACTGTTCTGTCGTCTACATCGTTTCCAATGTTTCTAATCGAAATCGGCGATGAATAGCCTCGTATGTCGATTCCCTCGTCCTTCCAGTTTAGAGTGAGGTTTTGGTAAATTTCTCCTAGAACCCCCTTGTTTTTTGTGTATTTTGTAAGCAGTGTCTTGTATGCAAGCTCCCTTGTTTTTGGGCTGTTGCTTCTGACAAGAACTGTTAATTCCTCACGAGTCATTTTTTTCTTTTTTCCGTTTACCGTAACTGTGTATTCAAAGGCATTTGTTATCTTGTCGTAGAGTTTTACAAGTGCGGTGGAACCCGTAACGTCAAGGGTGTTGATTATTTTTTCCTCAGGCTCTGATAGCGAGTATTTTGCCAACAGTCTTTTGTGTCTCAGGTATTCTCTCAGGTTTCCGCTGTCCCTCATTAGGCGCACTGCGTTTTTTTCATCAATTTTTCTTTTCCACCACAGATCGAAAAACAGGGTTTTGTTGTCAATTTCTGAGCCGAGTTTTGATATCTTTGTGACAAGCGATGTCGCCTCATCTGACTGGGTGTCTGACGCATACCATAATGAGGCGTAACCTCCAATGACACTTGCGTTTTCCGCAATGTCCTCGATGTTTTTTATTATCCCGAGAAAGTTTTTTGACGACATGTTTGGGCTTAGCGATTTTTTCAATTTCTCAAATTTTTTTACCTGGCCCTCCAGAGTCGAAATCTGCCTTGCAAATTTTGGGCTTTTATGATCTGACAGATCAGAGAGATTCCATTTTCCCTGCTTGTACATGCGATTCTTCTGGCTTTTCCTCTATATCACAGTTCTAACGCCTAAATAGTGCCAAGTATTTTTCCCAAATTGGACCGGTTGTCTAGTGGTTAGGATGACGCACTCACACTGCGTATGGACGAAAGTCCCGCAAAGGTCATGGGTTCAAATCCCATTCGGTCCACTTCTTTTCTCAAAATAGAATTCTGAAGATGCCGCCTTTAGGATTTGAAATGGTCGCATTGGTTTTTTCAGATAATTTTTGTGAGTAAATTCGGGCAAAATTTCTCAAATAGATAAGCATTGCATAATCCTTTAATCACGGATCAGATCTTGCTTATCAAGATTATCCCGGACAGCAATCCTGATATAGACACTCACCTCGCTGAGCGGATTGGTAGTGAAAAAATGAATAAAACTACAAAGAGAGTAAAGTGATCTATGTGGACCTAATACAACTACTAGTTGTTTTGATAGGATCATTAGCATTAGCAATTCCTTTTGGCAAATACCTGTCTAGAATGATAGTATATGAAAAACGCCCATTAGAAAAAACACTCGGCAAGGTTGAAAACAAATTCTACAATTTGATTGGAATCGACAGGTACCAGCAGATGACGTGGAAAGAATATTTCACTGCTCTTGTAGTCACAAACCTGATTGCGGGAATATTTTTCTTTGTCCTGATAGTTTTCCAACAACATCTGCCGCTTACCGCAAAGGATGGATTCTCACTGGATCTTGCATTTCACACCGCGATTTCGTTTGTAACAAACACGAATCTACAACACTACATCGGAGATCAAGACATGTCGATTCTGACACAGATGATTGGAATCACATTCATGATGTTTGTGGCACCTGCATCTGGAATCGCAGTTGCGTTTGCATTTATTCGAGGTTTTATTCGAAAGGATTTTGGCCTGGGCAATTTTTACGTTGATTTTACACGCATAATAGTGACGTTTTTACTTCCAGTCGCATTCATTTCTGCACTTGTTCTTCTATTTCTGGGAGCCCCACAAACACTGGAATCCGAGATAACTGTCAAAACACTGGAGGGAGCGAATCAAGTAATTACGATTGGGCCTGTCGCATCAATGGAGTCGATCAAAGAGCTTGGAAGCAACGGTGGTGGGTTTTTCGGCTCAAATTCTGGACATCCATTTGAAAATCCAAATGGAATTTCCAACATATTTGAAGCCATACTGATGATTGTAATTCCATTCTCATTTCCGATAGCATATGCACATCTTTTAGGAAAGGGGAGGGGCATTTCAATTTTGATGGCAATGCTTGTAGGGTTTGGCATCCTGCTTGCAATTGGGTTTTCAGCACAAAGCGGACCTACTGGACTCGAAACAAGATTTGGAAGTTTTGGAAGTGTACTGTTTAACATGGTGTCAATATCTACGAACACCGGTTCAGCAAATTCTGCACTTACTGGTATGTCATCAGATGCCACAATCGCTCTGTTTCTTTCCATGTTTGTTCAGGCAATTCCGGGAGCTGATGGAACAGGAATGATGTACATGATAGTCTACGTAATTGCCACACTTTTCATTGTTGGATTGATGGTTGGGAAAACCCCCGAGTTCATGAGCATGAAGATAAGCTCTCGCGATATCAAGATCGTAGTTTTTATTTTCTTGATCCACCCTGCAGTAGTTTTGATCCCAACTGTGATAGCGTTTACAAATCAAGATGCACAGCAGCTTGTTGGTGAGAATGTGACTCCTATGGGCTTCACACAAACTCTGTACGAATTCACGTCAGCTTCTGCGAACAACGGCTCTGACTATTTTGGTAAATCCGTAGACACTCCATTTTGGAATATATCAACTGGACTGGTGATGGTAATTGGCAGGTATGCACCCATCGCTCTGATGCTCGCTCTTGCAGGCTCCTTCACAATAAAAGATAGAAAAGAGGTAGTTGAGCCCATCAAAACCCAAGGGCCTATATTTACAAGCGTGTTACTTGTTATGACTTTTCTTCTCGCAGCTCTTGCATTCCTTCCGTTTTTGGTGATGGGGCCATTTTTGATTTAAGGTGATGTGATGAAAAACCAGCAATTCTTTAACACTGCAGTTCTCAAGGATTCGATTCTAAAGCTAAACCCTGTCTACCTTGCAAAGAAAAATCCAGTCATGTTCACAGTCGAGATTGGGTTCTTCCTAGTCTTGGGAATTGCCCCGTTTGCAGGCGTTTCGGAATTTGTCACTCATGATGTGCAGATTTACCTTGGAATAGCGGCAATTCTGATCCTGACAGTGTGGTTTGCCACATATTCCGAGGCACTGTCCGAGGCTCAAGCGCAAGCAAAGGTGGACTCTCTAAAGAACTTGGAAAAAGAAGTACTTGCAAAAAAACTCGAAGATGGTAAAGAGGTATCAGTTTCTTCTCATAGCCTAAAGGTTGGAGACCGAGTACGTGTCTATGCTGGCGAAATAATCCCGCGAGATGGCATAGTGGTAGATGGTAAAGCATTCATTGACGAATCCATGATGACTGGGGAATCAAATCCAATATTCAAAGAAAAGGATGATCCTGTCATCGGCGGAACAAAGGTTGCAAACGACAATATCGTAATAGAAATTACTGCGGAAGCTGGCAAGAGCTTTTTGGATCAGATGGTTGGCCTAATACAGAATGCGACAAGACCAAAAACACAGAACGAGATTGCCCTCACAATTCTTCTTGCTGGACTATCGCTGATATTCATCGTAGTGGTTGGGACGATGTTCTTCTTTGCAAGCTATCTTGGGTATGAAGTGGACGTTGCAGTTCTAATCGCATTGCTTGTAGCGCTAATGCCGACTACGATTGGAGGGCTCTTACCTGCAATAGGAATATCTGGAATAAACCGCATCGCACGGGATAATCTAATAGTAAAATCAGGAAAAGGAATCGAAGCTGCGGGAGATTGCGACGTTCTGATTTTGGACAAAACAGGAACGATCACAGAGGGAACAAGGCGCGCAGTCCAATTCATCCCAATGGAAAAATATACAGAAAATGATGTAATACAAGCTGCATTTGCTGCATCCTTTAATGATTCAACGTTTGAGGCAAAATCGATTATCGAGCTTGCCGAAGAAAAAAACATTGAACCGCCATTATTGGATCAAATTCTCACTGCAAAATCGATTCCATTTAGTTCAGAAACAAAATTCAGTGGGATTGAATTTATTCGAGGCAAAAAGTTTGTCAGACCGCAATCTGACTCCAAGATGAGGACCAAAGTTTCTGAAAAACTTTGCAGCCTATCTGAATCAGACAGTGAGGTAAAGATACTAAAAGGCTCTGTTGACGCAATTCTAAAAATTTCATCGTCTGTCAATGAAGCGGAGATGAGGTGGAAGTCACAAGAAGTATCAAAGAATGGCGGAACCCCACTTGCAGTCTCGATTAATGATGAAGTAATCGGCCTAGTTTCACTCAAAGATAACCTCAAGGAAGGTATTCGAGAGAGACTAAACGAGGTCAGGGCAACTGGAATCAGTACGATCATGATAACCGGAGACAACCAAATGACTGCGGAAGTGATTGCCCGAGAGGCCAGTGTTGACCAAGTCGTAGCAGAAGCAAAGCCGACTGACAAACTCAACTATGTTATTTTGGAACAGGGCAAGGGCCATGTTGTTGGCATGGTTGGCGATGGTACCAATGATGCTCCAGCACTTGCAAAAGCGGATGTTGGCCTTGCAATGAATCGTGGAACCGCGGCGGCAAGAGAGGCGGCAAATATGATTGACCTGGACTCTGATCCATCCAAGATTCTCAAAGTAGTAAAGTTAGGAAAACAACTTCTCATGACACGTGGTGCAATCACTACGTTCAGCATTGCAAACGATGTAGCAAAATATTTTGCAATTCTCCCTGCGATATTCCAAGGGGATCCAAAGCTTGAGGCACTAAATGTGATGCAGCTTCATTCTCCAGAGACTGCGGTTCTATCTACTCTGATATTTAATGCAATAATAATCCCAGCTTTGATTCCGCTTTCTCTCAAAGGCATCAAATTCAAGGCAGAAGATCCACAAATGACATTTATCAAAAATATGCTAATCTATGGTATTGGAGGAACAGCTGTACCGTTTGCTGGAATTAAGGCAATTGACTTGGTACTGTCATTGTTCATGAGGTAAAACAATGGAAAAAGCAAGAATATTCTCACCTGCAATAAGAACAACAATCATCATGATTGTAGTTACTGGTATAGCGTATCCGTTAGCTGTACTGGTTATAGGCCAATCTGTTCTTCCCGAGCAATCAAATGGGAGCCTAGTAAGCATTAATGGAAATGTAGTTGGTTCTAAGCTGATAGCACAGGAATTCCTCTCGCCAAAATTCTTTCATCCACGAGCAGGATCAGAGTCTGCATCGGGCCTTGACCCACACATAACCCCGGAGATGGCCTTTTCACAAATACCTGTAATTAGTCAGGCGACTGGAATCCCAGAGAATCATCTAAAAACAATAGTCGAACTCAACATTGCACAGAACAAGGAAAATAACTTACTGGTATTGGCACCTCAGTACGCCAATGCTCTGGAGTTGAACCTTGAATTGACAAACCAGTACCCAGACGTTTATTCTGAATTTGGTGTGGGGAATGATTAGATGGAGCCTATAGTCACAATTTTTGTTTCAGCACTTGCGGTATCTGGGATCGTTTTACTCTATTCCCTCATCATGGCTGAAAAATAGAATCAAAATTCGTTTATTGGCAATTGCGCTCAATAAGCACGTGTGATTCAACAATCTTACAACTGTCCTTGTAGCGGAACCTAAAACAGAACTATGCCGACATGAATCCCATTCGGTCCACTTTATTTCGTTTTTTCAAGATGTTTTGGTAAGGTGATTACGAATCTGACTGCCCGACTATTCCCCTTCTAAAGTGTCCTGAAGGCCGCTTTGAAAGCAGTTCTACAAACCAAGCTTCGTGCTCTATCTCCTCTCCCATTATTCTCTGGGCAATCTCGTATGTTCGATGATCCTTGCCGACTGTGTAGTCGCATACCTCACTCCATGAGCGAATTGCGCATTTTTCGGCCTCAAGGAGGACTTTTAAAATCTCGTCAATATCTTCCCAGTTTTTTGGCAGGAATGCATCAGGGCAACCTGCTATCTCTGCAAACTGTCTGAGATCTCTTGGGAGGCTTCCGCCAAGCTCGTATAGTCGTGGCGTCATGGCCTCAAAGTGGTTCCTGTCCTCTATTCTGGCGTCCTCGACAATCTCTTTGATGCCCTCACCGTCCAAGCCGGTACAGTGCATCCTAAGTATCGTGTAATAGTAGTATGTCGCAAACTCTGACCCTACTCCTGCTACGATGAGTCTTCTTAGCTTCTCCAAGTCTATGCCGTTTTTTTCCAGAACTTCAATTCCGGCAAGCTTTCCTACCTTGTCCTTGCCTGACATTTAGTGGCACCTGGTTTGACGTGTTTTCGGCATTGTTAATCTATGCTGGCAAATCTATTAAGCTGCGCTTACATCGGTGTAAGTTTCATGGACAATTTTGTCAATATGTGAATTTGCCAAACTTGCAATCACTTATTCACGTTTTTCAGGAATTCAATAATGTGTCTGTTAAACTCGTTAGGATTTTCCATGCAGCTCATGTGCGCTGCATTTTCAATTACATGCATCTTGGAATTTTGCATCCTCTCATACATGGACTTGGCTGCAGCCTGTGGCGTAATCGCGTCGTGTTCGCCTACCAAGACAAGCGTTGGAATTGTAATCTTGGAAAGGGATTCCGTGGTGTCAGTCCTTGCTGCCATCGCAAGCAGTGCCCCGCATATTCCAATTACGGAATTTGATAGGATGATTTTCCTTGCCTCGTCTATGACATTCTGCTTCGTGCTAAGACTCTGCTCAGAAAAGACTGCCTTTAGGAACCCATCTGCAAATGATCTTACACCGTCTTTTTTTATTGATCTGATGGCTGCGGCACGTTTGAGCTTTGACTCGTTTGAATCAGCTGACGATGTAGTGTCGCACAAAATCAGCGCACTGAAGCGCTCTGGGTTTCTCTCAACAGCTCGAAGTGCAATGTACCCGCCCATTGAAAAACCGCAAATCGCAGCCTTTGTTATTTTCAAGTAATCAAGTAGCGCTATCAAATCGTCAGCAAACAGTTCAATCGTGTATTGCCCATCACCAACGCCGCTTTGACCGTGTCCGCGAAGATCATAGTCTATGACGTGAAAGTCGTTTTCTTGTAATGCCTCTGTCTGCACTTTCCACATTTCAGAACTAAATGGAAATCCATGTACCAAAAGTACTGGCAGTGATTTACCCTTGCCTGTTTCGTCGTAGTAGACGTTTATTCCGTTGATTAACTCTAGCGTATTGTTTTCCCACCGCTGTGGTCGTTCACAAGAAGTATAGTCATATGATGGCATTAAAGTTGCGCATACTGTGTAAAGTGACAAATAGTACGACCAAGTAAGAGTGTCATACCATGCCCTTTGTCAAAGTAGATGCTGATGCTACCATCTATGTTGAGGATACCGGTTCTGGCAAGCCCGTCCTGTTTGTACATGGTTGGCCTTTGAGCAGCAAGATGTTTGAATATCAGTTCATGAAGTTACAAAAGAACGGTTATCGCTGTATTGGCATTGACCTGAGGGGATTTGGCAAATCTGACAAGCCTTGGGGTGAATACAATTACGACATATTTGCTTCTGATATCAAGAAAGTCATAACATCTCTAAACCTGAAGAATGTGGCGCTAGTTGGATTTTCAATGGGCGGCGCAATTGTCATGCATTATGTGGCAAAGTATCGCGCTAAAGACATTTCAAAAGTGGTGTTCATGGGAGCCGCTGCTCCGTCTTGGACAAAAAGGGTGGACTTTCCATACGGTTTGGAAAAATCAGCCGTTGATGCACTGATAGCACAGGCCTATCACGATCGGCCTAAACTCCTCTCTGACTTTGGCAAGATCTTTTTCAGTAAAGAAGAAGGCTCTGTCAGCAAAGAAATTGCGCGATGGCTCTACTCGATTAATCTGGATGCATCCCCACATGCGACCCTAAAGTGCATTGAAGAACTAAGGGATGCTGATCTCCGCAAGGACATGCAAACAATTAACGAACTAAAAATACCCGTAGCTATTTTCCATGGAGTGCTGGACAAGATATGTTCCTTTGATTTGGCAAAAGTGATCAATGATGGAATTGCTGAATCTAAACTCGTCCGGTTTGAAAAAAGCGGGCACGGCCTGAATCTTGAAGAAATGGAAAAGACAAACGAAGAATTGATGAAGTTTATCAACTAGGCGCAGAATGATCAATTTTTAATCAAAGATGTTTGTAATGATGCGACTTATCGTTACTGTGTTTATTCATGACTCGTGCTGATGCTGGAATCAATCTCATTCAGTCCATTTAGTTTAATTTTTTTATCTAGCAAAGCATAATTCCTTACAAAAGAAACGATTATCGGTGCTAATATCTAAAAAGCCTGCACAATTGCCTGCCGTCGTGCTGTTGGTGGGAATTTCTCTTATCCTGGCGTGGACATTTCTTGCAGTTCCGCAATTAAAGAACAACGGTGACGACCTCACATACTATGAGGCGTACATCGGTAAATCTGCCGCCGTTGAGTCAATAGGAGACGAGATGCCGCCCCCAACTCCTATCTACGTGAATTATGTGCAGCAAGTAACCAAAACCAATGATGAAAGTCTGCGCGTTTTTTCCACGTTTGCAATCTATGATGTGATAACAAACGAAAAATTGTGGGATTCAAACAGCACCAATTTTGTAGATAGGGCCACTGGTAAGTTCATTGATCCGCCAAACACCTATTTCAGATTCCCCCAAAACACTCAGCAGCAAAATTATCTTGCATATATCTACCCAAGCGGAGATCCTCAACCGTTTGTCTTTAAAGAAGAGACATCTCTGAATGGCTTGAAGGTTTACCGATTTTCCTGTGATCTCACTGCCGACCTGTCTGACTCTTATCCTGAGTTTTCTCCGCACAAAGTGTTTTCGGATTACACTTGCAATGCTTGGATTGAACCGTCTACTGGCGATGAAGTCTATTATGAAGAAAAATGGTTTGATTATGTGATTGAAAACGATGCAAAGATTCCTGTATCTATTGGCAATACCCACACTGCCGAATTCGCAAAAGACATACTAGTTGATAAGACCCGTGAAAAAATCAGTCTTTTCTATATCTATGAGAAAATAATGCCTGTACTTCTCTGCCTTCTTGTTGCAAGCGTATTTGTTACAACCATTGTCTACCAAAAACAAAAACAGAAAATTACCGAACTACGGTTAAAAAAAGAAAAGGATGACAAGCTTCAAACAATTGGTCTTCTGTCATCACGTCTTGCGCATGATATACGAAACCCAATGTCTGTAATCAAGGCAACAGTTGAGATTTTGGCACATAATAGAAATGACGATAAAGAATACAACCAATTTGCTAGGATTAACAGCGCGATTTCGCGCATTACTAATCAGATAGATAACGTTTTAGATTTTGTTCGAACCAAGCCCTTGGTATTGGAAGATGCTGAAATATCCTCAATTGTCAACAAATCCCTCAAATCATTAAAAATCCCTGATGCCATTACAGTCAACGTAGATTCACACCCTGTCAAAATGAGGTGCGATTCAGAGCAGATTGAAATCGTGTTTACTAACTTGATAAGAAATGCCATTGAAGCCCTTGAGGACAAGGGGGCCATATCAATCAGAATTACTGAAAAGAAAAACTATGTCCATATTGACATTGAAGATTCTGGTAGCGGGGTGCCTTCTGAACTGATGGACAAGGTCTTTGATCCGTTATTTACTACCAAACCCACGGGAACGGGACTGGGATTGGTATCGTGCAAAAACATCATAGAGCAACACGGGGGAAAAATCACAATATCGAATAAACCGAGCACCTTCACAGTAATTTTGCCTAAAAGTATGTGATGACTTTTTACGCATGTCACAAATGATCTTGAGTTTAGTAACTGACTTTACACAAATTAAAAAAACCGAATTGATCTAAAATAATGCTGGTTGCAGCTGATGTGACTACTCACTGATTTTTTTTACGAAATCTGTGATCATCGAATCATCAAAACTGACTTCTTTTTCTTCAACCATTGTTCTTACCTTCTGCCACTCTGCTTTGCTCATTTTTTTTGTATGTATGAGGCCGCCAGTTACGAGAATGTTCAAAACCATGGATATGCTCCAAGATTGGTCTGTTTTTTCGATTAATCGTGCCTGAATTTTTCGCACTTTGGTCTCAATTTCTTTTTCTAGTGTGATACTTTTCTTGCTTTTTGGTATCGTAATAGAATCTCTAGTTCTCATGCGTTGATCAGAAAATTCTATCTTAAAAACCCCCCCTACCAAAATCGGTAATGGCGGATTCCGCACATTCTTACCTTGTTCTATATTGACGTGATTCTATCAGTGGTATAATGCCATGCGTTTACGATTCTTTTCTTTACCAGTCAGATCTCCGGGTCATGCGCCGAATCTAAATCCGCCAAAGGATGTCCCGCTTCCCTGGGTCTCGCTTGTGTGTCTGACGCCGAGAAGATCAATTAGTTCTTTGAGGTTCTTTGTCTGAAAGTATATTGTGGCAGGGCCAATAATTTCAGTCACCAGGCCCTCTCCACCAAGAATCGTGTTTTTCAATCCTCCAAACTTTGTTACACTGTACTCTGAATCCTGACTTAGTGCCACAAGGTGATAATTGTCTAGGATCATTTTTTCGCCTTTGGCAAGCTGTTTTTCTATTATGCTGCCGTACGCATTACAAAACACCTTCCCATTACCTGTGGCCTTTAGCATGAAAAGCTCGCTTCCAAAAATTCCTTTTGTAAACCCCTGCCATTTTGTATCTATGTCGACTCCTACGGTAGATGCAATGTATGCCCCTGACTGCACTATGAAGCCGTTGTTGGCATCTATTGGGATCTCTATTATGTCGCCTACTGGAGGTCCGGTTAAACCCAAAACGCAACCGTCCTCATTTGCGATATAATCATTAACAAAAAACGACTCGTTTCCCAAAAGTGAAACCTTTACCGTCTTTAGGAAGCCTCCACGCATCTTAGTTTTAATCTCGATATTGCCTTTCATGAATACTAGTGCTCCTGCCTCCGCGGTTATGGTCTCGCCTTTGCCCATGTGTACTTCTAGTATGCTCATCGGGTTTTTGAGAATCTGAAATTGCACAAGCTGGATGGGAAATATCTGCTAAAAAACATGCTGTTCAAGCAAGAAAACTATGAAATGTCTGGCCGTACACAACGATGACTGTGCTTGAATTGAATCTTCTTTTATATTGCTCAAAAACATGGCATGTGTATGTGTCAGCATGAAAACATGCATCGCCTAAGACGCGGTAACAGACGACTCACTGCAGATAAAACTGACGACCCGTTTGAGGCAAATTTCAAAACATCCATGCTATTTACCAAATCCATGAAGTCACTATCAATTGAAGACGAATGCAGGTAATGTCCGCTGTCTGTATGTTTTTTACAAACACTAACTAATACGCGCAACATAAAGTTAAAAGTGTAATTTGAAAAATCTTTCAAAAGATCAGGAGTTGAGCAAAAACTCATCGACTGAATTTGATGACATTGCACAACTGTCGGATGTGGTTACTATCGATGCACTGGACCATGCCTCAAAATTATCGAACAATCCTACGATTGGAGGTCAACAAATGAGGAATCTGCTTGAACAAAAAACACTACTTGCAATGGAGCCATACGTGCTTTCAATATTGGACGAAAACAAAGTGGATCCTAACCTGCCGTACCAAAACATTGAACAAATCAACTCTGTTTTGCAAAAAATTGCCTCTCAAATGTCTGCCCAAGCGACCTGTTATTCTCGTGCAGGTAAATCTTATCTTAGAATTAGTCATGAAATGGGCGATGTTGGCAATCTGTTTTTCAAATCTTTGTTTAATAATCTCCTAAAAGATTTTGGGAATGACTATCATCTGCAAACGCAGGAAAACACAATCTGCGCAATATGTAGAATTTAACATTTGACTGCAAATGACAAAAATAATCTTATACTGTAAAAAGCAATATCTGCTGAAACTCTAGTTTTTTGTTATAAAATGCCATGTTTGTTTAAAGCAATCATACAAAGGATTCTAATGCAAAGTACTAAGTATACTCGTGCAAGTATCTGAAATTACTCAGGGAAAGAAGTTTACTTTAGAGGAGGTAGTGGAATTCACAGATCTTATTGCGGAAAAACTAGACAATGCAATTGACAAGGTAGATAACATTAATCATAAAACACACGTGCTCTCTGTCAATGCCTCAATAGAGGCTGCACGAGCAGGAACTTTTGGCAGGCCTTTTGGCATAGTTGCAGCAAACATGAGCGAATTATCTGACGAGACGATAAAAATTACTGAGCGAATGAGAAAAGACACAAAGGAAATACTGGAAGTCGGCACCCTGATAAAGTCTCAATCAAAGGAATATCGCGGAAACAGACTATCTGATTTGGCTTTGGTGAACATTGATCTGATAGATCGTAACCTGTATGAAAGAACCGCCGATGTGAGGTGGTGGGCAACTGATGGCAGCGTAGTTGAAGCATTGACCAAAAAAACCCCTGAAGCATACGAATCTGCCTCACAACGACTCAATGTCATACTGCAAGCTTACACCGTTTACTATGATCTCGTGTTGGCTGACGAGCAAGGAAATATCGTGGCAAATGGCAATAAAGAAAAATATTCTTCGGTAAACACCAACTGTGCAGATAGAAAATGGTTCACAAGTGCAATCAGAACAAAAAGTGGCAATGAATTTGGGTTCCAACCCGTGTATCGATCCCCCCTTGTGAACAATGAGCTTGCAATAACATATTCTGCGGCTGTTCGTGAAAATGGCGACACAAAGGGGAAGATAATAGGAGTTCTGGGAGTTATTTTCAAGTGGGAATCGCTTGCCCAGACAATAATCAATCACACTCCGATAGACGATGACGAGAAAAATCACACTCGCATCTGCATTGTTGATAATGACGGATTGATACTGGCGGACTCTGACGGTAAAATGCTAAAGGAAACACTGCAATTTGACAAAAAGACAAGCCTTTTTGGAGAAAAAAAGAACTACATGTTTACCGAGTATGCCGGTGTACAGTGTTGTATCGGCCATGCACTTTCTCCTGGATTTGAGAATTATTCTACTGGTTGGCATTCAGTCATAATACAAAAACTAGTCAATGTAACCAAGAAATCAAAATAATAGGGTGTTGAGTGACTTACTCTAGGCTTTTCTTGCCAAGATCTATTCCCTTCTCGATGTTTTTCTTGCCAAATTTAATTCCCTTCTCGATATTCTGTTTGCCATGATCTATTCCCTTCTCGATGTTTTCTCTGCCAAACTCAGCTCCTTGTTTGCCAAATTCTATTCCTCTTTCAACATCTCTTTCTGCAGTGTCTTTTAGTTTCTTTATGAGTCCCATGCCTATCTTGTCTCGTGCTTTGATATAACGCACGCTTACACTTTTAGCAGTTTTACTGACAGATCTGTCCTGTTGTTTTCTATCGACAATGTATATTATGCCTAATTCTTGTCTTTGAATTAAAGCATGAATGACGTCTACCTGTTGTGGGTGATTTTCTCACTGTTCGTCGGTGTCTCACTTGCCGTTGATCTTGGCGTATTTTCAAAGCTCCGACGAAAAAAACAAGAAGCCGCACACAAAGAGCAGGCCCCTCCAATCAAGACTGCCCTGATGTGGACAATAGTGTGGATTTCGCTAGCTGGGATCTTTGCAGGTGTAATCTATTATGACATGGGTCCTGAGAAACTAACTGAGTTTGTCACCGGATATGCTCTTGAAAAGTCACTGAGTGTGGACAACATGTTTGTGTTTTTGTTGATATTCTCGTCACTTAGCATTCCACACAAATTCCAGCACAAGGTGTTGTCGATGGGAATCCTTGGCGCCATTGCGATGAGGGTTCCGCTAATCCTGGTGGGCGTTACACTGCTTGAGCGATTCCATTGGATGATCTACATTTTCGGCGGATTTCTGATTGTGACTGCAGTGAGGATGTTGCTGCAAAGAAAGGAAAAGAAAATTGAAATTGAAAAAAACATCGCCATCCGGATACTTAAAAAATTCATGCCGGTTGACTTTGATCTAAAAGACACAAAGTTTTTTGTTAGAAAAAATGGCATACTTTATGCCACAACACTGATTGTCGCACTGGTGATAATAGAATTTACCGACCTGCTGTTTGCACTTGACTCAATACCTGCAGTCCTGGCAATAACTACTGATCCGTTCATAGTTATCACGTCTAACATATTTGCAATTTTGGGCCTTCGCAGCTTGTACTTTTTGCTTGCTGGTGTGATGGAAAAATTCTACTATCTAAAGCCCGGCCTTATTGCGATTCTGATGTTTATTGGAATCAAAATGATCATCTCCGAAATAATTGAAATCCCAACTCCCGTGTCATTGGGTGTGGTGCTTGGGATACTTGGATTCGTACTCGCACTGTCGTTTGTTAGGGCAAAAAAGCACCCCGAGTGATTTGAAATTATATCAAGTAAAATATGAAAAGCGCTAGATTACTTTTTGGCGCCCAGCGTTCTGTTCTTTAGTCTAAGGTAGCTTCCATGGCATTTGCGACATCTTGTTGCGGCCATGGAGTTTCTTACGCCACAATTAAGACAAACCTTCATGTGCAGACGTGCTGCTTGAGCAATTCGTTTCTTTTCTGGGTCTGTAATTGGCATCTTTCTTAAATCTCCTTTTTTGTCCTTTTTAGTCTTTGGTTTTTTCCAATTTGCCTGCCAATAATACGGCTACTTCGTTTGGTCTTTTGGCAACTGGGATGTTTGCCATGTTAAACATGGAAATCTTTGATTCTGCAGAGCCGTAATTACCCATTACAATTGCACCTGCGTGCCCCATTCTTTTTTCTTTTGGAGCGCGTCTTCCCGCAATGTATGCCACAATTGGTTTTTTGAATTTGATATCCATGATGTGCTGCGCAACGATTTCCTCTGCGTCTCCGCCTATTTCGCCGACTATCACCATTCCTTCTATGGTTGGATCGTCTTTTACCATGTCAAATGCGTCAATCATTCTTGTTCCGTTTACCGGATCGCCGCCTATCCCAATTGTGATGCTTTGCCCAAATCCTGCCTTTGTCAGCGTGTTTGAAATCTCATAGAGCAAAGTGCCGCTTTTTGATAGGACAACAATGTTTCCCTGTTTGAATGGGCTAGCTGGCATTATTCCAATCTTTACTAGTCCTGGTATCATAATTCCTGGCGTATTTGGACCGATTATTATCGCGTCCTTTTTCTTTGCCAGTTCGATTACCTGCATCGTATCCCTAATTGGAACGTGTTCTGGTATTGCAACAAGGAGCTTTATTCCTGCCTCTAATGCCTCAGTTGCCGCGCCCAAAAAGAACTTTGCTGGAACAAAAACAATTGAAACCTTGGAGTTTGTCGCATCGACTGCCTCTTTTACCGTATTGAATATTGGGACTTTGCCCTCAAATTTCTGCCCGCCTTTTCCTGGCGTTACGCCTGCTGCAATGTTTGTACCATAGTCTAGCATTTGCTTTGCATGCAGAGAGCCAAACGTGCCAGTTATTCCCTGAACTATCACTGGGACTCTTTGATAGCTGCCGCTTGAATCCTTTGTGCCTCTCAATAATTCGTAAATGTTAGCCACGTTTGTTTACCTCCATCACGACTCCGTTTATCGCGTCTTCAACAGAGTCAAACATCTTTGTTCTTGTTTCTTTGAGCATCTCTTTTGATTTTTCAGACTCTGAGCCCATGAGTCTTGCATAAACTGGCAAGTCGATTAGCTTATCGTCATACGCTTTGATAAATGCCGCAGCAACAGTCGTGGTCTTTACTATTCCACCGTACAAGTTTACCAAAATTGCTCTGACCTTTTTCATTTTGGAAACTAGCGTGAGGGCCTCATACACTGACTCAGTTGTGGCCCCGCCTCCTACGTCAAGAAAACAAGCGGGCTTTCCGCCGTTGTCTGCAAGCATGTCGAGTGTTGACATGACAAGACCTGCACCATTGCCCACCACTGCGATGTTTCCGTCAAGCTCTACTAGCGTAAATCCGCTCTTCTCCGCCCTCTCTTCAAGCTCAGTTTTCTCCTGATATTTTTCCATCTCTGGGTGTCTGAAATTTGAATTGTCATCAGTGACTACCTTGCCGTCAAGTGCAAGAAGTGATCCGTCCTTTAGCAGTGCAACCGGGTTTATCTCTGCAAGCTCTGCTTCTTTCTCAACTGTGATCTTGGCAAGTCTTTGCAACATGTCTACAAAGTCTGGAATGGTTTTTCCCTGCAGCCCGATTTGTTTTGCAATCTCTTCTGCAGTTTGGGAGTCGACATCGCCTAGTCCAACTTCGCGTATTACTTGGTTTTTTACGGATTCAATTTCAACTCCTCCCTCCGATGATGCGATTACGGTGTAGCATCTTTTGCTACGATTCAAAAACAATGACAAGTACAATTCTTTTTCATATTCTGCCATCTTCTCAAGTAGGATGGCACGTGTCTTTTCGCCCTTGATTGACATGTCTAGGAGTTGCGGGTATTTGATTTCAAATTCGTCATCATTGTGGCACTTTTGTATGCCTCCGGCTTTTCCTCTCCCGCCAACTGGGACTTGGACCTTGATTACAAACGGATAGCCTAGCTGCTTTGCATCGTTTCTTGCCTGCTCGATGTTTTTTGAGGATATGCCCTTCGGGGTCTTGATGCCGTACTGCGTAAACAGCTCCTTTGCCTGATATTCCAAAAGACGCATGCTGAAAATTTTTTTACGGTCTTTATATTCTGTTTGCTAGCTTGTTTGGCTCTCGAGAAGCTCAATTGTCTGCAAGAATAGATCCTTGCTTTTTCGCAAAAGCCTCTGCGGAAACTCGTCTATGGTAAATATGAACTGCTGTCTGAACGTCGGCGGAAGGACGCCGCCTGATATGACCAGCTGCTCTATTACGTATTTTTCTGTAAGGGAGCAAACAATTTCCTCATAAGCGTCCTCTTCTTCTTCAAGCATCTGTCTGTACAGGATGATGGGGTTTCCAGTCTTTGTGACTATTGCAGATGCTTTTTTTAGCAGATCCTCTAGATGCTGTGTCTGCCATGCGTCTAAGCTGATCTGCTTTACCATATCGTATAATGGTGTTTTTAATATTTAATCCCCCTGATTTGCTAAAAGTGAGCTTCTTACTCTACTGAGATTCGAATTTTTTGACCATCGATATCATCGTCTTTGTAGTTCTTGCCGGTTCCTGAAAAGTCGATCTGTTTTACTCTGACTAGAAATGCAAGCTCTTGCGATTTCTCTTTTACCATTTCAAGCGACTCTTCGTCTAGATCAAGTATTGATGCTGTCTGCAAAATATCGGTGGGGTTGTAGCCCCTTTCCTTTCTCAGCGTCTGCAGTCTTCTTGCCAAGTCCTTTACCAATCCCCTTGACATCATCTCCCTGTTTCGTATCGTGGAAATGAATACGATGAGGCTGTCTCTCTTTGAAAACGCAAAACCGTCCTTTGCATCAAAATCAACTACAAAGTCTTCTTTGTCTAGCGTTATCTTGGCAGGCCCTACATCAAACGTGTATGCCCCACTTGACAGCAATTCGGACGCGATGTCTTCCTGCTTTGTTTCTGAAAACTTGGAAAGCAGCAGCGCCATGTGCTGTTTTGCCTTTGGGCCTATCTTTTTTCTGTCCATTTCTATGGCTGGCCTAACTGGAAGGCTGTTTTTTTGCATCTCGTCAAGCAACTCCAGGCCTTCCTTGGTTTCAAGCTCCACAATCTTGAATTTTTCGACGTTTAGCTGTGACAGGAGGAGCTCTGAGAGTATTTCGATTTTGGGCTTTTCTGATTTTTTCACGCAGATTATTGCCTCGTTTAGAGGCCACCTTCGCTTCAGTTTGGCCTTCATTCTGGCCGCAGCAGAAACTGACACTGACTCTTTCATCAGGTCAAATGATTCCTCGATTGACTCGTTGATGAGCCCCTGCTGGTACTGGGGCCACTTGTCGAGCAGAACGCTGTTTTTTCCAAATGTCGCAAGGTACAGATATTCACTGGTATAGGGGCATAGTGGGTGTATGAGTATGTCAAGTGTCTTGAGTATTTCGTGCAGCACCGAATAGATTGCAAATCTCCTCTCGTTTGAGCCATCCTCCTCCCAGAGCTCAGCTTTTGTAATTGGTATGTATATCTGGCTTAGGGAGTTTATGACAAAGTCTTCGATTGCCTTTGCGGACTCGTGGAACTTGCACTTGTCATTGTTCTCGCCGACCTGTACGATGAGTTTTTGCAGTTTGGATAGCAGCCAAATGTCTGGTGGCTGGAGCAGTCCCCTGCCCTGAACCAACTGGACGGTGGTAGCATCGCTGTCAAACTTGTCATACTCGCTGTTCTGCTTGAAGTACAAGTGAATGTGATAAAGCGTGTTTAGTATCTGGTATGGCCTTGACATCATCTCGTCCGTGCTAAAGTTGAGCGGCTCAATCGGACTTGATTTCCACAGAAAATAAAATCTGATTAGATCCACCGGATACTTTGTTAGCATCTCTTCTGCGTCCATGACGTTTCCAAGGCTCTTGCTCATCTTGTTGCCGTTCTTATCAAGAACATGCCCCTGAAACAAAAATGACTTGAATGGCGCAATTGGCTTGTTGTTTAGAATTACGTTCTCAATCAAAAGAGTATATGCCCATCCGCGCGTCTGGTCTATGCCCTCTGTAAGAAACGGCGCAGGTATGCCCGATGCGTATTCTCCGTCTGTCAGGGACGAATATGGCGCAGAACCGCTGTTGTGCCATGTGTCTAAAACAAACTTTTCTCTTTCCATGTTTGCGCCGCATTTTTTGCACTTGATGACTATCCTGTCAATCCACGGCCTGTGAAGCTCAAAGTTTGGCCCGTCTGGAAGATCTACTGCCAAATCCACTATCTCTTTTCTTGAAAATAATCTCTCGATGTGGCCGCATTTTTTGCAGTTCCATATTGGCAGCGGGCAGCCCCAAAACCTCTCACGGGATATGCACCACGGGTGTTTTTCTTTGATTATTCCTAAGAACCGGTTTTTTGGCTGCTCAAAAAAATACTCTACGTTTTCTGCCGCCTCTATTGCCTTGTCTCCAAGCCTGTCTAGCATGTAAAAGAACTCTCTTCTTGCAATCCAGACAATTGGGTGGTGCGACCTCCAGCAAAGCGGATACTTGTGCTTGATCTTGCCGATTCTGACAAGTGCCCCTGCGTCCTTGACATCCTCCACAATTATTCTGTCTGCATCGCGGACAAAAAGCCCTGCATACTTTCCTGCATCCTCTGTAAACTTTACCTCGTCGTTGATTGGGTTGAAAATCGGGGCGTTTCTCTTTCTGGCAATCTCATAGTCCTCCTCGCCGTTTGCAGGGGACAGGTGCACAAGCCCGCTTCCAGTGTTTGCATCAACAAATGACTCTGAAACTGCAACGTGAATCGTGGGCTCTTTTGCCAAGTCCTTTAGCTTTGGAATCTTGTCTAATAATGGGTGGGTGTATTTTTTCCCCTCAAATGTGGCGCCCTTGAGAGTTTTTACTATCTCGTAATTTTCAATTTTTACCTCCTTCATGAACTCGTCTAGCCTTTTTTCACCGACAACCCAGGTTTCGTTTTCCACTTTTACGTAATGGTAGTTTTCTTCCGGATTTAGTCCGACCATTGCGTCTGTTACCAAAGTAAACGGCATTGTGGTCCATACTATTAGGAACGCGTCTTCTGATTCCAGCTTGACCTTGTAGTATAATGACGGGTCTTGCACCATGTCGTATCCCTGGTTTACCTCCGCATGGCTAAGCGACGTCTGGCAGCTTGGGCAGTATGCGACAACCCTGTACCCTTCGGTGAGAATCCCAATCTCATGCGCTTTTTTTAGAAACTGCCACTCTCGCTCGATAAACTCGTCCTTGTAAGTCCAGTATGCCTTTTCCTGATTAAACGACATGCCAAGCATCTGGTCTACTCTGACCCATTTTTCATTATACTTGTGGATTAGCCGCTTGCATTCCTCAACAATCCTCTCGATCCCAAATGATTTTAGAATCTCCGTTTTACCTCCGGTAATTCCTAGTTCCTTTTCTGCCTGCAGCTCAACTGGGAGTCCCTGGGTGTCCCATCCTGCATTGAAGACGACCTTGTGTCCCTTTAGCGTCATGTATCGGTACCAAAAGTCCTTCATGACTCGTCCGCGCAGGTGCCCTGCATGCGGGATGCCGTTCATCGTGGGCGGGCCCTCGATGAAAACTATTTTTGATTTTTTCTCATCTGACTCTGAAATCATCTTCTGCAGGTCTATCTTTGCGTGATGCGACCTGATTTCGCTCTCGATATTTTTTGAATCAAATTCTTTTGCTAAGTGCAATATCAGTTTGGTATCTGATCTGATTTTATAAAGCTAGATTAGACGCCGCTTGCTCTTGGGATGGCGACTGTCTAAATTTGGAATATATACGAGGCTCCGAGAGTTTACGTGTTGGTTGATGTTTTAGTTGTTGGCTCTGGAGGACGTGAACACGCAATTGGGTGGAAATTATCAAAATCCCAAAAAGTGGGCAAGATATTTTTCGCACCTGGGAACGGCGGAACCAAGAACAACATTCCGATACAAGTAGATGAAATCGACAAGCTCGCAGATTTTGCTGCAAAAAACAACTGCTATACCGTGGTAGGCCCCGAAGTCCCGCTTGCAATGGGGATCGTGGACAGGTTTAACGAAAGAAACCTCCCGATTTTTGGCCCGACAAAAAATGCGGCGCAGCTTGAGTCAAGTAAGATTTGGGCAAAAACCTTCATGAAGAGAAACCACATCCCGACTGCCGCATTTGAGGTCTTCGACGATCCTGTTTCGGCGAAGGAGTACGTCAAATCAAAAGACTATGACGTGGTGATAAAGGCAGACGGGCTTGCAGCAGGAAAAGGTGTCATCGTATGCAATGGCAAGCAGGAGGCATTTGATGCAATAGACTTGATTTTAGTAAAGCAGTCATTTGGAAGTGCAGGAAAAAGAATAATCGTGGAGGAGAAAATAGATGGGATTGAGGCGTCATATATCGCGCTATCTGATGGGAATATTGCTATTCCGATGGCGACAAGTCAGGACCACAAAAGAATATTTGATGATGACCGGGGCCCAA
>CAYVBR010000009.1:0-7829 GCA_964449865.1 uncultured Candidatus Nitrosotenuis sp. | reverse complement strand
ACCGGGGCCCAAACACCGGCGGAATGGGCGCGTATTCGCCAACTGGTATAATCAACGACGCACTGGCTGAAAAAATACAAAAAAATATCATTGATAAAACAATCGAGTCCCTCAAGTCTGAGGGAATAATTTTCAAAGGCTTTCTTTATGCCGGGATAATGCTAAAGGGTGGCGAACCGTACGTGCTAGAATACAATGCGCGGATGGGGGATCCTGAATGCCAGCCAATACTGATTCGTATGGATTCTGACCTGTTTGAATATCTCAAGGCAAGCTCTGACGGGACACTTGGAAAACTGCCTGCAGTTTCATGGAAAAACCAAAGTGCAATCTGCATCGTTTTGGCATCAAAGGGATACCCAGAGTCATACCCAAAAAACGAGGAAATCACGGGACTGGAATCTGTTGATGAGCGCAGCACGGTCGTGTTTCATGCGGGAACAAAACTTGAAAACAACAAAGTCCTGACAAACGGCGGACGCGTTTTGGGAGTGACTGCGCTTGGGGACTCGCTACAAAGTGCAATCGCAAACGCATATCTTGCGGCAGACAAAATATCGTGGGAAAGCAAGTACTGCAGAACGGATATTGGAAAAAAAGGCCTACTTTACCTTTGACGTTCTTATCACTTCGTCTTCTGTGACAATCCATTGTATTGGAATGTCGCCTTCTGACTCTGGTATGTTTCTGACGACCAGCCTCGAGTATTCCAAGGCTATTGTGGGTATCTTGTGCTTTGCCAAAAATCGGTCATAGTATCCCATGCCGTAGCCTAGCCTCTGGCCTGTTCTCATCATCGCCACTGCTGGAACCAAAACGATATCGAACTCGTCCACTATTGGGCAGTTCTTTCTTGGCTCCATTATCCCAAACTCACCCTTTTGCAGTTCCTCAAAACTTTTGACAGAGCAAAAAACCAACTCGTCATCTACAATTCTTGGAAGCGCAACCGTCCTGCCCTCGCTTATCATCTGCTGTATTATGTCAAGCGTCCTGACCTCGCTTCCAATGGAATAATAGCACGCAACTTTTTCGGCATTCCTGAATGCCTCAATTTTTTTGAGGTTTCTCTGGATTTGCTTGCTTGCTATTGTCATAAAATCATGCGACAATGCGTCACGTTTTTCAAGCAAATGGGTGCGCAGTCTCGGCTTATCTTCTGACAATGTTCTCACTTAGCGAAGCTGCAGTAACTGTATTTTTTAAAAGCATTGCAATTGTCATCGGCCCCACGCCTCCAGGGACTGGGGATGCAAATGATGCCTTTTGTATTATTTTATCAAAATCGCAATCCCCGACTAGCTTCTCATTGTGTCGTGTTGTTGCCACGTCTATGACTATTGCGCCGTCTCGTATCATTTCTGGAGTCAAAGTAAACCTCGTTCTGTCTCCTACGCCCGTTATTATAATGTCCGAATCAAGACAGACTTTCTGAAGATTCTTTGTTTTGGAGTGGCACGTGGTGACTGTGGCGTTTCGTTGCAGCAAAAGGTGGTACAGTGGCTTTCCAAGCAGGTTGCTCCTGTTGATTATGGCTATGCTTTTTCCTTCCAAGTCGATATTGTAGTAATCAAACAATTCAATTATTCCAGACGGCGTACACGCCTTTAGAATTGCCTTTCCCAAAGACAGCAGCCCTGCATTGTATGGCGTCAGGCCGTCAACATCCTTGATTGGGGAGATTCTCGAGGTGGTCTCAAACTCTCCTAATTGCTTTGGCAGGGGGAGCTGAACAAGTATTCCATGAATCAAGCCGTCAGCGTTTAGGGCGTTGAGCAGCTCATTCATTTCGTCCTGTGTTGCAGTTGCTGGCATCTTGTAGTCTTTTGTACTGATGCCGACGTCTGCGCACGCCTTGTGTTTGTTCCTCACATATGTCGCAGATGCCTGATTGTCGCCCACCAACACTGTGGCAAGGCACGGCTCGATTCCCTGCGATTTTAGCTCAGCTACTGCCTTTCTTACTCTGTCTTTGACTGACGACGCCACTAGGACTCCGTCAATTTTTGTTCCAACCAACGTGGGTTCTTTGGGTCAATCGTATTTATTTTAATCAAGCTGAAAAACAGAACAATCCTTCCTACAAGTTATTTATTCTCATGGCGACTTGAAAAATCGTGACAGTTACCAAAGGCTACCGGGACAAGATCTACATAATAAAAGACATAATCCTGCTTCTTGCCCAGTATGGCGAGCTGAATCAGACGTCTCTGGTAAGCTACAGCGGGCTGAACCTAAAAAAACACAAGCACATAATTGACGAACTAGAGTCGCGTGAAATAATTGCAAAAACAGTCCTGCAAGACGGCAAGCGCACAATTACAATTTACAAGGTGACTGCAAAGGGAATGGAGTTCTGCCGAAACATAATCGAGCCATACGAAGATCTGTTTCCGAGAAAGACAAGCACCGACAGCAGTAAGCTAAGTCTCTTGATCCTCGTCTAGATCAAAACTGGACGATATTTTCTCATCGAGTTTTTCCTTCTTTTTCATATAGCTTGAATATCTTGCATTCCAGGGCTTTAGCATTGTAAACTGTCGTATCCCCAGACCGAGCCAAATCGATGACACAATTATGACTGTGACAAGCAGTATGACAAGGAACGTTCCAAACTCGTCATATTCGTCAAGGATGAAAAAAAAGTGCTCGTGCTTTATCAGGTATATTGAAAGGCCTATCGCTAGCGGCGCCAAAATTAACGCGGAAATCGTAATTCCAAATAACAGTCTCTTGGTTGTCTGTATGTGTTCTACAAACGACTCGATTACTTCTCTTATGCTCTGGCTGTGTTCCTTAGAGTCTTCCAACTACGATTTCCCCCGCTTTGAGAAAATTACCATGGTCTGTCATGTGGGACAATTTATCGCCCCACTATAATGGTGCCGTTCATTTTGGGATGGAACGAGTCGTAATAGCTGAACCTTCCTGACTTGTCTGCTACAAATGTAATCGACTGTGATCCAAAATAGTCAAGATCCTTGGTGTGCACATTGAACTGGTCTATGTTGAAATTGTGTTTTTGGTGGTCTTCGTTAAGTATGTGCATGGATACAAGTTCGTCTGCATTTACCTCGATTGTGGGTGTGGACTGCCCACCTGATCCAGAAAACCCCTTCCCGCCCTTGGTGGACGTGCTTACAAACGTGGGGCCGTTCTGGGAATTTACCACCTTGAGGTAGTGATTTACTGGGACTCCGAGCACTGGATATCTTGCATTTACTGGAGTGGTGGACATCATTGCGGCATAACTAATTCCTGCAACTGCAAGTACGATTCCGCAAATCCAGATTAATTTACGTGAGTTAAACTTCTGGCTTGTCTTGTTATTTCGCTTTACCAACAGCACAAATGCAAATTCCTACTATTTATCCGGTGATTAACAATGTTCATTGTTGTGGGGATATGACGAGAACAGTTAGAAGTCAAGACAAGGGTTGGTATGGGTTATGGGTTTGTTCTCGTCACATCTGCAATTATGTAATCTGATATTTAGATACAAAGTAACAATGTTAATCCAGTTTTATTTAGCAAATTAGGAAAACAGCATCTGTGAAAAGTCTCAAACACTTACAATTTCTACGCAATGGTTATAGGCAAAGTCTGGAAATCTCTACAATAATTCAGAATAACTGATGGTGAAAAAAATGAACAATCGAGAAAAAATCCAAATTTCTGCAATCGGACTTCTTTCAGTCCTACTTGCGTTTAGCGTTACGACAAATCTTGGCCATGCATCTGACGCTGAACTTGTAACAATGCAAAAAAATGACGACGTGTCTGCGCCAACCACTGACGCCTCACTAAAGAGTGCCGTCCTGACTGTGAGTTCTGAGCCAAACAAACCAGGATCACTGACTGCTATCTTCAAGCAGGTGGAAAATTCCGTTGTACAAATAACAAGCAAAGTCTCGACCGTAAATGAGAATGTGATCATAAACGGAAGCCCGCTTGAAAGCCAGTCGACAAGACTTGGCTCTGGCTTTGTGTATGACAAGACAGGCCATATTATTACAAACAACCACGTGGTGTCTGGCGCAAAAACAGTCGATGTTAGGTTTGTTGACGGAAATATTTATTCTGCAAATGTGATAGGAACAGACCCGTTTAACGATATTGCGGTATTGCAAATAATTGACGACTATTCTGATGAGCAGCTAAATCCGTTACCGTTGGCAGACTCGTCTTTGCTTGACGTGGGGCAGCAAGTAATCGCAATAGGCAACCCGTTTGGCCTAAGCGACACTATGACTACTGGAATAATTAGTCAGATGGGCCGCCTTTTGCCAAACCAGGGGTCTGGGTACTCGATATCAAACGTGATACAGACTGATGCTGCAATAAATCCTGGAAACTCCGGCGGACCTCTTTTGAACATGGATGGCCAAGTGATCGGAATCAATACTGCAATCCAGTCTACGACTGGCGAGTTTTCTGGAATTGGATTTGCGGTGCCCTCAAACACTGTTAAGAGAATCCTGCCGTCTCTGATTGAAAAGGGTACATATGCGCATCCGTGGCTTGGCGTATCTGGAACAAGCCTTGTCCCAGACATTGCACAAAAGTTAGGGCTTGCAAAAAACTACAAGGGCGTGTTTGTCACAACTGTGGTAAAAGACGGGCCTGCTGCAATAGCCGGCGTCCAGGAGGCATCCTACAACATTAACCGCGAGATAAAGAGCGGCGATGTGATAATTGCCCTTGACGGACACAATGTGCGCGACATTGATGACCTGATCCTGTATCTTTCTGAAAACAAAAATGTCGGTGATAAAGTGGTGCTCCAAATAAACAGAAATGGAAACATACTAGAACTGACTGCCGTCCTACAAGAAAGAGTAACAACAAGTTGATGCTGCAAAGATAACTGGGTCAATAATTTAAATCCAAGATTTCTTATTACACATTAAATGAAAAAGGACACAACCCCTATAGATAAGAACGGTTTTTCAGAGCGGTTTTTTGAGGAGCTTGCTAAAGAGTTTGACAAGGCAGATACATTTGCAAACAAGCAAAAAGAGCTAAAAAACAAACACACTCAATCTACGTTGAGATGAGTAGGCCTAGCCAGTAAATGCATCCGTTGAAAATTCCGTTTGTCCTTGCAGTACTCTGGTTGGCGACAATTACGTTCTGCGGCGCTGAGGCTGCGACAATAAAGCAAACCATGGATGGCGGCGTGGATGTGACCCTGACTTATCCTGACTCTGTGATTGTTGGGCGTGACTTCATAATTTCAGCGCTTGTCCAAAATAATGGGTGGGAGGACAAGCAGGACATCAAGTTTGTCCTTACTGGCACCGATGACTCCATTCTTGTACATAATGGCACTCTTGTAGTTGACCGGCTTTCCACCGGGGGCTCATATGGCAGAACAATTGTCCTAGAGTCTACCGGTCAATCTCAGCTGGGAACTCATTATCTGAATGCTGTTTACTCGCAAGTGCTGCTTAGCCACAACGAAACACCGCTGCCTGCAACGCAAAAAAACATCGCGATACCTATAGAAATAAAGAAACTTCCTGAAGTGCAGATAAACACTTCTGCCCCAGAATCGATATTTACAAACGCGGAATTTCCTTTTGATATAGAAATAATATCAAAGGATATCGACATACAAAATGTACTAGTTGAGATAAAGTCGCCAAACGACGTTTCCTTTAGGGGTCAGACGACTCACACGTTTTCAACAATTACAAAAAACGTCCCGCTTTCAGTCCATTCGCAAATAGTGACCCCGCCATCTGAAGTCACATTGGAGCACAAGCTGCCGTTTGAAGTCTCTGTAAAATACACTGATGACGTGGGGACTGAAAGAACTGTGTCAAAAACAGTGTCACTGCTACTGCGGCCGCGCACATTTATGGAATTTACCACTGATGGCGGATTGTGGATTGGGGGCTTCTTTTTGGCGCCATATGTGAGCCTTGGAACAATAATTGGCATTCCCGGCGGCGCACTGTTCTCACTTTTAATACACCGATTACAAAAGAAAAACAGCAAAAAGCGAAAAAAGTGATTTCGTATGAAGATAGAGTTTGACATAAAAAGATACATTGACGAGATAAGAAACTCTGACGGGTACTTTCACACGTTTATCAATAAACAAAACCTGGCAGCTGGCGTCTTGGTGTTGGAGCCAGGCGAAGAAGATACCCAGGAGCCGCACGACTCTGATGAGCTGTACTATGTGATTTATGGCGACGGGTTCTTGAAAATAAACAACAAAGACTATGACGTGTCTGAGGGGAAGGCCTACTATGTTCAAAAAAGTGTGCCTCACAAGTTTTTTGGCAACAAAAAAGAGCTAGTTGTCTTGTATTTTTTCAGCGGCCCTGACTCTTGATCTTGGTTTTTCTTCCGGATATCTTGATCCTTCCCTCTGCAAATAACTTGACTGCCTGGGGGTAAATTTTATGCTCCTTTGCAAGAATCCTTTTTGAGAGCGTTTCTTCGGTGTCGTCATCTTTTACCTCTACTACTGCCTGTAGGATTATCGGGCCTGTATCTACTCCCTCATCTACAAAATGAACCGTGCATCCTGAATATTTTGCGCCGTACTCAACTGCCTGTCTTTGCGCATGCAGTCCTGGGAAGGAGGGCAGCATTGCAGGGTGGATGTTGATCATGCGATTCTTGTATTTTCGTATGAACTCTGGGCTGATGATTCTCATGAATCCAGCAAGGCACACAAGGCCGTTTTTTTCTGTAACCCCGTGCCTTGAAAGAACTTGTATTATTTTTTTGTCATAATCCCACCTGCTACCTGTGAATCCCTTGCTCTCGACTACTTCGGTTTTGACTCCCATCTTTTGTGCTATTTTGAGTCCGATGGCGTCTGGATTGTTTGATATTACGACTGCTGGGTTTATCGGAATCTTTTGTTTTTTGATTGCCTTGAGTATTGATTCCATGTTGCTTCCTCTGCCTGAAATTAGTATCCCCAAACTAAGCAAGTCTGAGTCTTCTCAACTATCAAACAATATTATTGTTTTATGCCTGTCTATGTCTTTGGCAATCTTATGGTAAATGCCGTTCCTTTATTTGCAATACTTGAGCATTCTATCGTGCCGTCGTGATTTTCTATTACTGCCTTGCAGCTTGCAAGCCCGAGCCCAGTTCCGTTCTGCTTTGTGGTAAACAAGGGCTCAAAAATGTGGTCTAGGTTATCCCTTTCTATGCCGTGCCCAGTATCTATGATTTCAATTACTGTCTCGTCATCTGAATCGGTAACTTGGATCATTATCTTTCCATTGTCCTCGATTGCCTGAATTGAGTTTAGTATCAAATTTGAAAATACCGTCTGCATTTGTTTAATGTCTGCATATATTCTGGTATCCTGCGAAGGCAAAATCATCTGAATCCTTTTTGGCACATCTATGTCGTCGATAACAGTCTTTAGCAATTTGATTACTGAAACATCTTCTCTCATTAGGCCTCCCGTCCTAACAAAGTCCAGAACCTCTCTTATCTGCTGTGACATTCTGGCAACCGCTCTCTCCATTCGGTCGTAATTCTCTTTTGTTTTTTCATCTATCGTGGAGTCCCTCAGCCTTAGAATCTCTAAAGTGTTTTTTATTACCGATAAGGGGTTTTGCAAATCATGTGTTAGTCTTGACGATAATTCGCCTATCGCATACAATTTGTTTGTACGTATTACTGGCTCTTCATTTCTGGCGGCGCGTTTTTCAGTTTTGGGTAAATTTCTAAAATTGGCTTCTGCAGTTTGCATCCTAGCTGCATCCTCCTGCGCATTCTTTAGCATCCTAGCTGCATCCTCCTGCGCATTCTTTAGCATCCTAGCTGCATCCTCCTGCGCATTCTTTAGC
>CAYVBR010000008.1:0-60960 GCA_964449865.1 uncultured Candidatus Nitrosotenuis sp. | reverse complement strand
GAACTCTGGTGCATCGTTTGTTACAGCAGATACTGTTACTGCGTCAGTTGCAGTTGCGTCACCTAACGATACTTTGTTTCCATCATATGATACGGCCTCAAGTGTGATGTCAGACGGTGCGGTGATCAATGGTGCGGTGGTATCAAGTATTGTTACCTTTTGGGTGGCAGTAGATGCGTTTCCAGACGAGTCAGTTGCAGTCCACGTTACTGTGGTCTCGCCGAGCGGGAAGAACTCTGGTGCATCGTTTGTTACAGCAGATACTGTTACTGCGTCAGTTGCAGTTGCGTCACCTAACGATACTTTGTTTCCATCATATGATACGGCCTCAAGTGTGATGTCAGACGGTGTAGATATGGCTGGAACCGTCGTGTCAGTTATGGTAATCTTTTGAGTGGCAGTAGATACGTTTCCAGACGAGTCAGTTGCAGTCCATGTGATGGTTGTTACACCTAATGAGAACGACTCTGGTGCATCGCTAGTAAGCGAGGCAACTTCAACGAGATCGTCTGCCTTTACGTTTCCAAGGTCAACAGAGTTGTCGTGTTCACTTGTTGCCTCTTGTGTAATGTCAGATACAGAAATCGCGGGAATTGTGGTATCAATCACGTTAATTTTTTGCTGAGCGGTATTTGTAAGACCTGATAAATCAGTTGCAGTCCATGTCACTATTGTTTCTCCTACTGGGAATGTCGCAGGTGCATCGTTTGTGAGACTTGACACTCCCACATTGTCAGTTGCAACTGGCGTCTCAAGTGATAACATGTTATCGGATTTTGATGTGGCCTCAAGTGTGATGTCAGACGGTGTAGATATGGTTGGAATAGTGGTATCCACAACGGTAACTTTTTGAGGAACTGTGGCCGTGTTTCCGGATGCATCCGTCGCAGTCCACGTTACCGTGGTCTCGCCGAGCGGGAAGAACTCTGGTGCATCGTTTGTTACAGTAACTTGGCTTACGATATCTTGTGCTTCAGGTGTCGTTAATGACACTGCATTGTCAGTTGCAGAAGTTGCCTCTACTACAACATCAGATGGCGCAACAATGGTTGGAGCGGTAATGTCAGTTATAGTGACATTTTGGATTGCAGTCGAGACGTTTCCAGAGATGTCCTGTGCAGACCACGTGACTTGGGTTAATCCTAAATTGAAAACAGCTGGCGAGTCATTTGTAAGCGATTCAACTCCAATTGCATCACTTGCAGTTGCCTGTCCTAGTGATACCTCAGTACCAGATGATCCGGTTGCCTCTTGCGTAATGTCTTGTGGAAGCACAATTTCAGGTGCAGTCGTATCAACTACGGATATTACTTGGGTTGCAGTCTCTACGTTTCCCGACGTGTCCTTTGCAGTCCAGGTTATGGTTGTCTGCCCAAGCGGGAATGATTCAGGAGAATCGTTTGTAACCGATTCTATGCCTACAAGATCAGATACTTTTGGCTCGCCAAGAGTAACAACGTTTTGAGTTATGCTAGTTGCCTCAACTGTGACGTCAGATGGGGCAGATAGACTTGGCTTTGTTGTGTCAATTATTGTAATGGTTTGGTTTCCTGATGCAGAATTCCCATACTTGTCTGTCGCAGTCCACGTTACTGTGGTGCTGCCAAACGGATAGTCAGACGGAGCGTCATTCAAAACAGATGACACTTCGGAAATATCTTGCGTAATAGGCTGTCCCAGTGCGACTACATTTCCGGTAGCTCCGGTTGCCTCTTGAGTGATATTCTCTGGAACAGTAAGAATTGGTGCAGTAGTATCAACTATCGAAACGGTTTGTATCGCAGTGGAATTGTTCCCAGACGAGTCCACGGCAGTCCAAGTTATTTTTGTCTTACCTATCGGGAATGATTCTGGTGCATCGTTTGTGAATGTGATTGGTTGTACGTCAGTTGCATTTGGGAAAACAAGTGTGACAGGTGTTAATGCAGATACTGCTTCCACCGTGATATCACTTGGCTGAGTTATTACAGGCGCAGATGTATCAATTATGGTAATCTTTTGGATGGCAGTTGCAGTATTTCCTGCAATGTCTGCTGCAGTCCACGTTACCGTGGTCTCGCCGAGCGGGAAGAACTCTGGTGCATCGTTTGTTATGGACGAGATTTCACTATTGTCAGTAACTGTTGGCTCGCCAAGATTTACTTGTGTTTGATCAAAGCTTGACGCCTCT
This sequence comes from uncultured Candidatus Nitrosotenuis sp., assembly GCA_964449865.1. Classification (GTDB taxonomy): domain Archaea; phylum Thermoproteota; class Nitrososphaeria; order Nitrososphaerales; family Nitrosopumilaceae; genus Nitrosotenuis. The sequence goes on along the minus strand of CAYVBR010000008.1, from coordinate 58,790 downwards.
GCAGTTATTGCAGAAGGTGCTTTAATTTTTGGTGCCTTGGTGTCAGTGATGGTGACTACCTGTGTTGCAGTTGCCTCGTTTTTTGCGACATCGATCGCAGTCCATGTTACTATGGTCTCTCCAAGCGGGAACGACCCGGGGGCATCGTTTGTTATTGTCATTACTCCTACAGAATCAGTTACCGTAGGATTGCCAAGGTTCACTGAGGTTTGCGCGCCCTGTGCCTCAGACACAATATCAGGTAAAGCATTGATCACAGGAGGCGTGGAATCGCCAACTGTAACGGTCTGAGTTGCAATTCCCATGTTTCCAGAGCCGTCAATTGCGGTCCAAATTACGGTGGTAATGCCCAATGGGAATTCCAAGGGAGCATTGTTTGTAAGCGACTTTATTCCGCTTTCATCGTTTGCAGCTGCTTTTCCAAGGGATACAGGAGTCAATCCGCCTGTCGCCTCGACATAGATGTCCTTCGGAGGATTGACAGTGGGCTTTTTGGTGTCACCTGCAATTTGTTTTACTGCTTGAGTGGAAGGCATAGTTTGTGTGGTTTGTGTTTGCGCAGTTTGTGCATCTACGGGCGCAGGATCTGTTGAGCCAAACTTTTGTACCCTATGATTGCTAGAATCCACTACAAACAGGTCACCGTCAGAGTCCAGGGTGACATCTTTTATCATTTTAAATTGAGAGTTTCCAGTTCCGGTTTTTCCAAACGTAGTTACTGTCTTTCCGTCAGAGTCAAGTACGACAACTCTGTTATTTGGTGAATCTGCAACTAGAATATTTCCGTCAGAGTCTATTGCCAAACCATCAGGCGAGATTTTTATTCCGCCGGATGCAGCAGTAAACTTTTTGACAAAGGCACCATCAGATGTGAATTTTTCTATCTTGTTATTACCTGCGTCAGATACGTAGATGTTTCCTGATCCATCAACTGCTATGCCAAGCGGGGTAAGGAACTGTCCATCACCTGTACCACTAGATCCTATTGTTTGCAGGAATTTTCCATCAGAGTCAAATTTCATGACTCGCGAGTTTCCAGTATCTACAACATATACGGAGTTATCCTTTGATACTGCGATATCGTTTGGAAGTTTGAGCTTTGTTGTGTCGGTTCCTCCGGAGCTCCAAGATTTGATAAAGTTTCCAGAAACGTCAAATTTTTTAACAGAGCCAAGTTCGTGATCAACTACATAGACATAGTTGTTTTTTACCGCGATTCCAGATATTGCATGAAATTCGTTTGAGCCAGTTCCCTTTGATCCCCAGGAATGGAGATACGATCCGTTGTTGTCAAATTTCTGTACTCGTGAGTTTCCAAGATCAGTCACATAGACGTTCCCTGTTTCGTCTACTGCGGCATATTGTGGAAAGGTAAAGGCGCCACTAGTTGTCAGGCCCTGCTTGCCCCACGTGCTTACAAACGGGTAATTTCCTGCAGCCAAAACAGGCTGATAAACCAAACCGGCCAGAATAACTAAAAACGCCACTAGAATAGCTACTTTGTAATGCATCAAGGCTGTTTTGCGGCATTGGCAAAAGATCTCCCAAGTAAGAAATTCTTGCAGTTTTAGTCAAATTTTTGGCAATTAAAACGGCTTGTTAACCTCACGCGTAAAGACATAGCTGGCTATGCCAATCATAGACAGGACAAATATCCCAATCACACCAAGGCTGAGCGCGGCAGATACTCCCTCTGTGACGCCAGTCATCATTTCCCGCACAAGCAAAACGGTGTACGTGACAGGGTTTAGTCTCGCTATTGTGGCAAGCCAATCAGGCAATAGCTCAAGTGGGAATAATGCGGGGCTTAGCATGAAAAGTGGCATGCCAAGAAAGTTAATCACGCCCCAGAACGTCTCCTGAGATTTCGCAGTGGCCGCAACTATTACAGAGATACCAGAGAATCCAAGCGAAAATAAAATCACAATGCCCATTATTGGTGCAATAATCCAGAAATTAGGAAAAGTGACGCCTATTGCAAGCGCTATTCCAATAATCAGACTTGCCTGAAGCGCCGCAATCAGAGATATTGCAAGCATCTTTCCTAACGCAATAGATGATCTAGATATTGGCGAGGTCAGAGCCTTGTTCATAAACCCATACCTTCGGTCCCACAACGTGTTAACTCCTCCAAATATGGAGGTAAAGATTGCAGTGAGGATTATCACGCCAGGCGCCATGAACTCAATGTATGTTCCGTCAAACCCGACTGACTGGATGAGGGGCCGCGTTCCTGAAAATGTATTTCCAATTACGATAATCCAGATGGCAGGCTGAATCAGTCTGATCAGGACGCCGCTTCTAGACTTTCTGTATCGCTTTAGCTCGCGCCAAAATATCGTATATGTATCGTACAGCATCATTGCCTGATCCTCTTCATTTTCGCGTATTCCTTTTTTCGGTTGTAGTTTTTTGTAGACTCGTCCCGCAGCTCGCGCCCAGTATAGGATAAGAACACGTCATCTAAGCTAGGAGGTGTAATCGATATCGACTTTATTTTGATCTGAAGTGCAGAGGACAGATTAAACAGCGTGGTTGCGACTTCCGCGCCCTTGGATGAAAACACGGTAATCTTGTCATCCTTTGAGGTGACCTCTTTTACAAACTCAGTTTGCTTTATGGCATTCATCAGTATTTCTTTTTTGGATTGGTCATCAATTGAAAACACGATTATCTCGTTTCCAAGTGCCTGCTTCATGGTATGAGGTCTGTCTATTGCCTGGATTTTCCCATAGTCCATGATTCCTATTCTATCGCAGAGTCGGTCTGCCTCCTCCATGTAGTGAGTGGTAAGAAATATCGACATGTGAAATTCATTGTGGATTTTTTTGATATACTCCCAGATTTTTTGCCTGGTTTGAATGTCCAGCCCGACTGTCGGTTCATCTAAGAACAAGACCTTCGGCCTGTGCAGCAATCCGCCTGCTATTTCGAGTCGCTTTCTCATCCCCCCAGAGTACGTTATGACTGCCTCGTCCTGTCTGTCATTTAGCTCGATTAGCTCGAGCAGTTCGGTTATTCTGTTTTCAATCAGGTTCTTTGGAATGTGGTTCAGTCTTGCCTGTAAAAGCATGTTTTCTCGCCCAGTCAGATATTCATCTACAGTGATATCCTGCTGGACGTATCCGATGCTCTCTCGCACTCTTTTTGCCTGCGACACCACATCAAATCCTGCAACGTATGCATTTCCGGAGCTTGGTTTGAGAAGAGTAGTCAGGATCATGATAGTGGTGCTTTTTCCAGCTCCGTTTGGTCCAAGAAACCCAAAGATCTCACCTTCGTCCACCTGAAATGAAATATTGTCAACTGCCGTTAGTCCAGAGCCATACACCTTGGTAAGAGACTTGGTTTCTATAGAATGCAATGACTCGTTCAGTCAAACAGAGTATAAAATGCTAAGTCTTCGATATTTTGCTCAAAATATTTTTGCAAAAAAAATTTAAAATGGAAAAAACGTTCTGGAATTATGAAAGGTCTTTGTCACGTTTGCCATACATCAAATGTGGAACTTGCCCTAAAGGACGGAGTTCCTACATGCAACGTATGTATTTCAAAGACAAAATAACGGACAATCACTATTTTTATTTTATTTAAAAATTAGAAAACAGTCAGTGGAGTTCTTTGAACTGCTGCTTTGTGAGTTTCAGTATTACCTTTTCTCCAACCCCCCAGACTTCTGCCTTTGAGATTATTTTTGTGTGAAGCATTCCGTCTGAGACCTCGATTGACTGGAGCTCGCTTGTGTCGTTGTTTTTGACCAGGCGCTTTACCTTGCCAATTTTGTGGCCGTCAATATCTACCACTGGCACGCCAGTCCGAATTGGCGGTCTGCTTAACAGCAGGGTTTCTTCGGTAAACTTGTCAATGTACTCGCTTGCAAGGTAATAGTCCTTGTTGAATCCCTGATGGATTGTAACTCCGGACACCGCAAGCGTCTCTTGGTTAATGTGAATGTGTTTTACTTTGCCGTATTCGATTCCTTCTCTGTCAACTACTTTTTTTCCCGTGAATTCATCTGCGGTACAGATGTTTTCTGCCATTCCTTCTAGGATTGTTGCCATGGCTATCCTTTCAGGATCGGTTTATCGGCATCAAAAATTACAATTTTCAATCAATGAGATTAAATTATTTGACTTTAGACAGATTCCTGTGAAAAATCAGGCATTCAGGGCCGCACTTACCACGTACGGCAGGAAGACAGGTGCAAAGCACACAGTATTGCTTCGGGCAGTGTCATACGATGGAATGGTGTACTTTTCTCGCAGAAATTCTGAATCAGACTGGCTAAAGAATGCCATGGTAAATCCCAAGGTAAAGGTGGGCTTTGACGACAAGACGTACGACGGAACGGCCTCGCTTGTAAGTGACGAATTGCTGGCAAAAAAGATTTCAGAGTTAAAGTACCTAGGAGAACAGAGGGCTCAGGAAGTCAGAGTCGTTGTGCAAGTAGAAATACAGAGATAATTCAAAATTAGATTATATGGATTATGGTACTGACGCCGCGCTTGTCAGACTCATATCCGCCTGCCATCTCTGCGACCGTGACAGTAAATGAAATCAGGTCTCGCTGCTGCGCTTGTGTTGCGTCAAGCTTTAGGTGTATGTCCATCAAGTCAAATTCGTCTACTGGAATATTTGTCTCGTCGATGAATGCCTTTGCAGTTGACTCTACTCTAAAGTTCTGCCCCTTGTAGTGCTCAATTATTCTTGTTTTCTTTCCGTCCCGCCCCGCTGCCTTTACGTTGATGTCGATTATCCCAGGCTTTGACTGGGTGTATCCGGACTGCTTGTTTACAAACACGCCAATCTGGAATGGCTGGCCCGCCGTGGATTCTGCCATTTTTTGGATTCCGTCGTTCATCGCAACATCGACTCCCTTGATTGTCTGGGCAACCTTGGCAATCCACTCGTTTGTTTTTTCTATTACGGCAGCTATCCTGTCCCTTCTTTTTTTGTCCTCTTCTGGCGGCAGCTTGTAGTAGTCAACCCATGCAAGATAGTCGTGTGAGATGTCCTCGATGAACCTAATGCACGTTACCTTGTAGTCGTCGACGCTGTTTGCACGCTCGGAGCTGTCGTCTGAGCGCATGCCGTCATAGTCCATTGGCATTGCCATGAGTCATACACCATATCAGATATGTAAAAAACTATCCCAAGCAAAAATCAATAATATGGCAAGGCAAGAATAATTCTCATCATGATATTCTCAGAAATAACAAGCGATTTGCAAGCTCAGCTAAAATCAAACCTGCCTCAGATCAGAATTCTTCTCAAGAAAAACCCCGCAATGGCATACACCAGAATAACCGAGATTGGCTTTGAGGTAGGCAGAAAATACAAGATTCAGCTAATTGTAAATTTCCCGCAGAGGGGAAAAATCGAGGACTTTGACTCGTACGGGATGCAGGATCTCTCCATGATAATAGACAGGCAGAGGAAGAACTTTCCAATCCAGCGCAGCACCATAAAAGACAAGGCAAAGGAAATCTTTGGCAACATCCAGATAGACGACGCGTACATGTATGAGGGAAAGGAGGGAGTCAAGGTGTTTCCAGAGGGCGGCAGAATAGACATACTGCCTCATTCGATTCACATTTGGTGCAAGTTTGATGAAAAGGTCACGGCATATTGCAATTGGCTTTTAGTTAACGTGTATTTGCTCAGTCAGGACTCTTTGACTAGCTCATAGGTATAGTCGATTGTGCCATCAAGGGAATAATATTCTGCCTTTACAGGAAGTGGAACATTGTCTGCAATCCAGAACTTGTTCTCGATGTCGTTTACCCTGTACGATATGGTAAATGTTTTCAGAGTTCCAAATTCAAACTGCATGTCCTGATATTCCGTGAGTTTCAGTTTTGGCGTAAACTTGCCGACAAACACAGTTCCCCATTCTGCGCCGACAACGAGATATTTTTCCTCAACTATTGTATCGCGTACAGAGAATATGGTTGCATCAAGTGCATGAGTATACGGCTTGATCTCGTCAGATACGTCTGTAAAAACAAAAGCGTCGCCAATTTGCACCTTGTCCTCTACATGTTGCCCTGTTTTTTTATCATCAATTACAATTACAATGTCCTGTGTGTGCGGAGTCTTGTCAAGGAATTTGATCTCTGCCAGAAACTCCATGTCGTGATATTTCACAAGATACTGCAGGGTTGGATTGTTCTCAGAGCCATCGCCCAAGTGCCACTTGTTTGCAAATCTCGGGATTACGTTTTGCTCAGATCCTGGAAGTCCAGTCATAAATGGAAACGCAAGGCCGATTGCCGCCGCACCAAGCATCACACCTAATGGAATGAACAGTATTTTTTTGACCAAGATTTCACAAAATTATTTTAGCTTTATGATTCCCTGCTGGATCAGATACTGGATTCCAGATACAAAGTCAGAGTCACCTATTGTGCCGTCTGCCCACCATTTTGCGTTGTTCTTAATCCAGGACGGAATCACGTTTGATCCTGTTCCAGAGCCGGGAGTAGTTGACGGGATTTTGATTATCTTTTGGTTTATCAGATACTGGATTCCAGATACAAAGTCAGAGTCACCTATTGTGCCGTCTGCCCACCATTTTGCGTTGTTCTTAATCCAAGCAGGTATGGTCGGCTTGGTATCCACTGGAGGAGTTGTGGTCGGCGCAGTTCCCTTTTGTATGTCAATGTTGATTAGCACCCAGCCAAGTTTTGCAGGATTTGGTTCAGTTGTCTCAGGACCAGTTCCATATACTATGATGGCGTATGTAGCTGGGCCGTACTCCATAACCGGAGTTGTGCGCATCACCTGGCCAGATGTTGTAAATAGATCATTTCTACCCTCGTCTTCTGCCACTGAACGTATTATCTCAAGCCCGGGTTTTGAGGGGTCAATTACCGCAATATCATAATGTATTTGGTTTTCAAATTCTTCAATATGCACGGATCGTTTGAAGTTGATTATCCATTCAATGTCGCATCCTGCCTTTGGGTGCGGCGGCCCGTACTTTGCCTCAATTATCATAGTGTTTGTGTTGGTGTTCTGGTCTGACGACACAAGATCATAATTCTTCGGACAGTCCAGTCCTGCTTGCGGGTCTGCAGTCGCCTTGATGTTTGCAAACGGATCCTTTGTGACGTTTTCCTGATAGTCTAATAACTGAAATTGATATTCTTGCGGAGGAATTCCAGATGCAACATGTGCATATGTGTCTGCCTTTATTGGGAATGGGAATTCATCTAAAACCCACACTCGGCTGTATTTTCCACCAGTTTTCCACGTGATCAGTGCAGTGTCAAATGTTCCCTCTGGTACTGCGACTGCTTCTTTTGATGTCGGAATGATTTGTTCGCCTCCAATGTTTCCAATTTTACCCCAAGACGGTGCGTTGAAGTTCTTTGGCCCTTTGCCGCCAGAAGAAGTTTCGCTTGTAGCATATGCAGACAGCCAGACAAGTGATGATTTGAATGCGCGAGCAAATGGAGCGATGGTATCAGTGCTGCTTGCAGGTTCTGCGCCAATCTTGCCAACATACATGGTTCCCTTGATTACTTTGTTGCCATCATGAACTACGGTTTCTACCTCCCACTGAGTCTCGCTTCCGGACTTGTGGTCGCCTTTGAACCAAAAGTCCATTTGGAACGGGGCACAGTCCTTGTAGTCAATGTGACACATGGAATAGCTGAATCTGTCTCCTTTCTTTAGTCCCTCACCCACATACCAACTTCCCGGCATGTCTATTCCGCCAGCTTGGAATTGCGCGTGCGCGCTTGAAAACCCGACGGTTATTAATGAAATTGCAAATATGGCAACTAAGAGGCTTGCCTTCATGTGTATTATCTGTCTGGATCGCTAGTTAAACGTTATTCATATAGGCAAATATAGAGGAGCCTCAAATTTTCACTTGGAAATGTGCGACTGCGCTAAAGTTCACATGTATGAAATCGAATACAAGCTTGCAGGAATGTCAGTCATACCGACACACAAAAACTGCGGTAACGCACTAAACGAGACTCAGCTTGACAAATTTCAAAAAGAGTTAGCCAAATCTTGGGGATTGGATCCTGAAGACGATTCTCCAGTCTAAAATAAAAAAACAAGAAAAAACAAAAGATGAAGTTAAGCTTTTACTTATCTTAACTCTGATACTGCTTCCTTACAAACGGAAGTAGAACATTTACAATCATGGCTACAAATACAGTGTCCCTGCATTGCACAATCGCATGCATATTCAGGATCTCCGCTGTCTGCTTCGCAACCGCAAGCTTGATCTACCATGAACTAGGGATCATGCTACATAGTTTTAAAGCTTATCAAACATTATTAAAAAAAGCTAGGCGTGTTCGGATAACAGATTTGTCAGGTCGTGTGAGAGCTTGTGAACATTTGATGCAAGATGTTCTGTTTTTGTGACATCGTGTTCAATGTCAAGTGCCGTTTTTAGGACGTGGATTAATTCCGGTTTTTTGTGAATCTCATCTTTGATCGACACCAGAATGTTCCTGTTCGTGTATCCCAGGTAAAAGTAGCAGTCAGAAAGAAGCGAATTATCCACAAAATACTCGTACTTTCTTTGAATTATTCTAGAATTCTCGTTTGCCTCGACCATGTCAGAGAACCCAACTGTCGATTTTAGCATCCTAGACAGAAGTGACGGTGTTGCGCGCTCAAGTCCAATCACGTCTGCAATTACCGAAAACGATCCGTTTGCCTTGCTTTTTTTGAATTTGCGGATGGATTCAAGTGCATGTGTCGGGCTGTACGATTTGCCATTATACAACACCAGTGCGTCGGCAATAGAATACGCTGCACATTTTAGCCAGCACGGTGCAAAGGGATCAGACAGCCCCTGTTTTGCCTTTGTCGCATAGAACGTAGAGTCTATCAGGTGATTCTTAATACAGGAATTTCTTATCTTGTCGCTTTTTTCTTTTATTTTTGATAAAAAGATTTTGAGATTCCATTCAGGGTCAGATATTGCAGACATGTTATCATACTGGATTAGAACATCAGAATTTGATTCGCCAAGACTCCCATGGTGAACTTTGACGATGTCGCCTCCAATCAGATGCACTTCGTCTTTTGATTTTTTCTCATCAAATACCGTGATATTATATTCACAGCACTCCAGCGTGGAACCGTGGTTTTTGCATCCGCCAAACCCCACCGCGTTATTTGATAACGATAACAGTTCTAGTGTTTTTTTTATGTCCACGTGTAATTTTATTTTTTAATTTTCTTAAGCGTTCAGCTGATTATTTTTTAACCAATCAATACAATATTGAGATGCAGGCTTTTTGCCAATCTCGTTGCTAATCCTTAAATTGCTAGAATTCTTGGGTTGTTCAAGCTCCTGTGGTGTAGTCCGGTTAAGCATACTGCCCTCTCAAGGCAGTGATCCCGGGTTCAAATCCCGGCGGGAGCATTTTTTATTCAAGTATAACGTATACAGTAAGTGATCACAGTAATTCCAAACAGCCAAAACTTTGAAACAAAGCTAGACTGGTTGACTAGCTATCATCACTTTTCATTTGGGGAGCATTATGATCCTCAAAAGATAGAATTTGGGCCCCTGCGGGTATTCAACGACGATGTCATCGAGGCTGGAAGGGGCTTTGACTTTCATTCCCACTCAAACATGGAAATTGTAACCCTGGTAATTGACGGCACGCTAGAGCACAAGGACAGCATGGGAAACACGGGAATTGTAGAGCCAGGAGAGGTCCAGAGAATGACTGCAGGCACTGGAGTTTTTCACTCAGAATACAACCATTCCAAGGAAAGGCCGCTCAGACTGCTCCAGATGTGGGTGCATCCAGACAAAAATGATCTAAAGCCATCATGGGAACAGCGCAAATTCACAAAAGAGCAAAAGCAAAACAAGTTGCTTGGAATTGTTCACCCCGACGGAATACAAAATGACTCCACATCGATACACCAAGACGTCTGGTTTTACGTCTCTAGTTTGGCAAGGGGTGCCAAAGTATCACACCGCATGCAAGACAGACAGGCCTACTTGTTTGTAATTGACGGAAGCATAACAGTGAGCGGAAACGGATTAGAAAAGCAGGACTCTGCAGAAATACAAAAAGAAAATGAAATTTCAATTACAGCAAATGCAGACTCTGAAATAATTCTAATTGATCTGCCTGTAAAGCATTTGAAAAAAGATAGTACGTTATAACTTTCACTCAGTTATCCTACGTCGAAAATTCAAAACTCCAATATATCGTCATCAGTGAGGATGTGCAATGGCAGTAGAGGAAGAGAAGATCAGCCGTTCAGCATGGATGACACTAATCATTTTGAGCTGCTTGGGACTAGTGGCAATGTATACAGAAACGATGATTCTGCCTGCAATTCCGGATTTCATCAAAGACTTTGACATAACATACAACACGTCGTCGTGGATACTTTCGTCATACCTAATTGCAGGAGCAGTTGCAACACCGATAGTTGGAAAACTCTCAGACGTGTACGGCAAGAAGAGAGTGCTCCTAATAGTAATGGCAGTGTACGCGTCTGGAGTCTTGGTAGGAGGGCTTGCCAACGGTTTCCCAGTTATGATCATGGCAAGAATAGCGCAAGGCATGGGAATCTCGATGTTCCCAATCGCATTTGGCATAATCAGGGAGGTTTTGCCTGAGAGAAGGCTTGCAATTGGGCAAACCCTGTTTAGCTCGACATTTTCAGGAGGGGCAGTAATCGGATTACTAGTTGGCGCAAACATAATTCAGAATTATGGATGGCACGTTACATTTTTCTCAATACTTCCAGTTGCAGTCATTTTGGCGTTTGTCATACTTCGGTTCATTCACGTTAAAGAGCAAAGAGTTCAGGCCAAGCCGCAAATAGATCTAAAGGGAGCCCTTGCCCTAGCATCCACAGTAGTTTCGTTTCTTGTCGGCATATCATATCTGGAACGGGGCACGGACTCAAGTCTTGAGTTTACAGGACTGTTTGGGATAACAGCAATCTCCCTTGTGGCATTTGTCGCAATAGAAAAAAGAGCCAAGTCCCCGCTTGTCGACTTGCACCTAATAACACACAGGAGGCTGCTCCCAGCTACTCTGATTCTTTTGATTGTCGGCATGTGCACGTTTATGGTGTATCAGACAATACCTATCCTCATACGCAGTCCGCCACCACTCGGTTTTGGAGGAGATGCACTAGTTGTTGCAGCAGTGCAGCTTCCATTTATGATAATTTTGCTTGTCGGCACGGTGATGTCAGGCTTTGTCCTAAACAGAGTAGGCAATACGAGGCTCACAGCAATCGGCACTGTAGTTGGCATGATTGGATTTGTCAGCCTCATGATGTTTCATTCCACAGAATACATGATAGGCATAACACTCTCCATGATTGCAGCGGGTCTGTCCCTTGCGTTTGTCGGCGGGTTTAACATTGTGCTACTGTCGGCGCCAATCGAGTCTACTGGAATAGCGCTTGGGATGACACTGCTCCTAAATTTGGTAGGCCAGTCAATAGGTCCGTCACTTGCAGCAATGTACCAGCAGATGCATCAAGGAGTGGTGCAAGGCGTGCCGGGAAGATTCCCTACCACGGAGGCATACAATTTGATATTTCTCAGTGCTACCCTGATATCGCTGACAGCTGTTGTTCTTGCCTTGGCACTAAACCGAAGAAAAGTCGCGGCGTGATTTCGCACACGCACGTTTTAGAATCAACCTTAAATTGATTTTTGTGCAAATAAGATCAGATTGGAAACATTTGTGATTAGCCCAAAAGCCAGAATAGGACAGGTCCGCCTGAGGGTATCAGACATACAAAAGTCCGCCCAGTTTTACGAATCAATTCTCGGCCTAAAGCAAATCACGGAATCATCTGAGAGTGCACTGCTATCACCAAATGGAAAGGCCCCGCACCTGGTAGCGCTAACAAAATCAAAAAAAGAGTTAGACTTTGCGCAGAGAAAAAGGCTCGGACTGTACCATTTTGCAATACTGCTCCCAGAAAGAAAATACCTGGCAGACTTTTTTGTCCACCTGCAAGAACGCAGAGACGAGGTAAGAATCGACGGCTTTGCAGATCATGCAGTATCAGAGGCAATCTATGTTCGCGATCCGGATTACAACGGAATCGAAATTTATCGCGACAGGCCTCGCTCAGAATGGGTTTGGAATGAGAACATGGTGCACATGACAACTGATCCTTTGCAGTTTGAGGATTTACTCAAAGAGGCAACCGGACGATGGGGCAACATGCCAGATAAGACCACGATAGGCCACGTTCATCTGCATGTCTCTAGCATTTCAAAGGCAGAAAAATTCTATTCCGAAATACTTGGGTTTTCAAAAACCGCCGCATTTCCAGGAGCCTCGTTTTTTGGGGCAGGAGGATACCACCACAATATCGCAACAAACACGTGGCTTGGCAAAAACGCACTGCAAGTATCAAAAGACTTGCCTGGCCTTGACTACTTCACGATAGAATTGCCAGGGGACTCGCTACAAAACACAACAGATAATCTCTCAAAGAACAAAATAACGATAAAAGAAAACGCAGATGGAAAATTTGTTCAGGACCCGGACCAAATCCCGATTCGGATTTATTCAAAATAGACATTTTCAGAACCAGTTCAAGGCAGATTCATTTTTTGGAAAAAATATTTTCCTTTAAATAACATAAAATCTTTCACGTATCATTGGGGCTAAAAAACATCACGCTAAAGCAACAGTATAGAACCGACAGGGACGATTTGGTTGCAGATTTTTTTGTCCCATGCCTTAGCAATTCCATCGAGTACGACAGGGCAGTAGAATATGTCACCCTAAAGAGCATATCCACTTTATCGCTGGGACTGCAGAACTTTGTACAAAACGACGGAAAAATCAGACTCATCACAGGACACAGATACAGATCCGCAGACCTAAACGTGCTGAGCAAGATCTTTGGCAAGAAAAACAAGGCCCTAGGAGGAAACGGAATTAAGAACACCAAGCTTGGCGTATTGCAAAACCTAATTCAAAAAAATAAAATACTAATCAAAATAGCAATCCCAAACTCAGAGCAAGTAGACGGTTCGTTCTCGGAAAAAATAGGAATATTTCGAGACGATAAAAACGACATGGTAGCATACACCGGAACGTCAAATGAGACGTTCAATACGGATAACCGAAACTTTGAGTCAGTGGATGTATTCACGTCATGGAACAACAAGTCGCGAGTTGACATAAAGATTGGGGACTTTGAGAGCCTATGGAACAACGAGACCAAGTATGTGCAGGTGTACGATTTTGCATACGCAAACCAAAACAATCTGTTAAAGTACGATTCCCACTGGGCAATCGAGACAATCAGCTAGAAACAAAGCTTGCGGCATCAATGTTTTTTGTGTTTTCCACAAACCTGACCAAAGAGAGCTTGTAGTATATGACCTCACCTCGTCGTTCCACCACTGCAAGGATTGGCTCTTTGCCCATCTTTGTGATTTCCTCAATATTTTTTTGTAGTTGGCCGATTTTCTCCTGCTTTCCCTCAGTTAGACCAAACACCAGATATTTTGCCCCCTTTTCCCCAAACTGCCCTCTCTCGTAGACACGAAAGTCAGAGCCAAAGCCAAACCCGTCCTTTACAGTGTATCCTCGTACGCGTAAATCTCGATATATCAAGAATTTTGTCATGGCGTCCCGATCAATGTCGGTGCAGATTTGCACCATGTCGTCAAACGCAATTTTCTTTTTTCCCTTGGAAAGCAATAGCTTGTTGTAGAACAAAAAATACAGGGATTCAAATGGCTTTAGGAAAAACTTGTCTTGCCGCATTTCTCCAAACCCCCTTTGCTCAAGTGTGTTTTGCATTTCCTTCTTTGAGATCAGCGTGTGATCGTCAACTAGTATGCCTTCTACATTTGGCTCGGATTCGGAACTCAATGGCAAAAATTGTCCTATTTTCCATATAAGCGTGAGTGCCGGATGGCCAACCATCAAAAAATAGGTATTTTAGTCAGGGATTAATCGGGGATATTATGCACGGTGGATGCTACAGAATAGGAAATGGACAGCCTTATGCAAGAAAGGATTTCATCAAGGGAAAACCGCAAATAAAAATTGCCAAGTTTCAAGGTGGAAAAAGAGGCGAGTATGATTTCTGTGTCCAGCTATGCTCAAATGAAAAGATGCAGATCAGACACATGGCAATAGAATCAGCAAGACTTTCGGCAAACAAGACACTAGAGCAGACCACCGGCGAAACAGGTTACTATTCACTTTTGAGGATTTATCCGCACATTTTGCTTCGAGAAAATAAAATGATTGCAACTGCGGGAGCAGACAGACTTCAAGAGGGAATGAGACGGGCATTTGGAAAAGCGGTTAGCTTGGGTGCTCGCGTAAAGCAAGGCCAGTGCATCATGGAAATGCATGTCAAAAAAGAACATGTAGAGAAGGCAAAGAAAGCACTGCACGATGCATGTGTGAAACTGCCGATAACTCCGCAGATCAAGGTAATTCCGATAAAGAAAGACTAGAGACTTTTTAGAATTTCGTCTTGTCTTTTGGACAAGATTTGTACAAATTCGGCAAATTCTTCTGGCGTCGGATCCCGTTTTAGTATTCTCCGCGACTGGTAGTGAAACGAGTTGTAAAGCCTTCCCAGTATTATCCCATATTTGACTTGGTTTGAGCCCGTGACCAGATTGCCAAGAGATTTTGTGATTTGATCAATCTCCGATATGTTTGCAAGGGCCTCCTCAATTTTCTCATTGATCTTTTCTTCCAGCCTTTTGTCCACGATATAGGTACGATAATCTTAGATTAAAAACAATGGGAGTATTTTGGATTTTTTGCATGTGGTGTATTCCTAGACGGCAACAATTAATTTAATTAGACTAAATTTCGTCTAAACGATCATGCGGCTGTAGTATAGCCTGGCCAGTACGCGGGATTGCCAATTCTGTGACCCGGGTTCAAATCCCGGCAGCCGCATTGATTTAATTCAGCGGAATCAAACGCCCAAAACACACTACATTATTCTGCGATATGGGATCGTAATGATAAACGTAGTTCCTTTTCCAACAATGCTTTCAACTTCGATGTGGCCGCCGTGCTGCTCAATTATGGTCTTGCAGCTGGTAAGGCCAAGTCCAGTTCCGGTTTGCTTTGTAGTAAACAGCGGATCAAATATTTTTGGAATAATGTCACCTGGCATGCCGGGTCCATTATCGTAAATTTTGATTATGATTTTTTCACGCTTTATGTCAGCACTGATTGTAATTTCTCCAGAATTGTTAATTGCCTGTAGTGCATTAGTGATCAGATTCACAAAGACGATTTCCAGACTTATTACGTCTCCAACAAACTCAATATTGTTAGGCGGCGTTGTCATGACGACTGTCTTTGGAATTTCTATTCTTGCCAGAACCGATGCGAGTATCTCGTGAAGGGACGTATTTTTTAGAGAAGACACCCGCGGCTTTACAAAATTTAGCACTTCGTCTATTTGATATGCGATTCGTTCCACCGCCCGCTCCATTCTTTCATACGTTTCCATGGTTTTGGCGTCGACGTCATCTTTTGACACTAGAACGTTAATTGATGTCTTGATCACAGACAGCGGATTTCGTATGTCGTGTGCAAGTCTTGCCGAAAGCTCGCCTATAGCGAATAGCTTTTCCTTTTTTAGGTTGTCCTCCATCACTGCCAGCTTTCTTTCCAGTTCGATTATTTGTTGGACTGATGGAATCATTATGCCATAATGGTCGTCTGAGCTAAAAGTTTTGCTTTCAACTTTTGTAATAAAATCCTCCAGTCCACACACCAGTACTTTTCTCTGATTTGCGTATTCTTTGCTTTCCAAGAGATCAATTGCTTGCTCTTTTTTTCCTTCGTTTACAAGATCAATTGATCTGTAATCCATCTTGACGAGTTGCATATTTGCATTATCCATTACAACGAAAAATGGTTTAATTTTCTCGTCAGTGTTTGCCATCGCATCTTTGAACAGGGCATCAGACATTGGTTCAACTGCCCTGTATCGGATTTCCCATTTTTTATCACCAGTAAACGCATAATTTCTCACGGCTTGTGCCAGTACTTCCTCATAGTATCGCATCAGTTGAATGTGATATAGTCCAAGTTTCATCGTTTTCTACTCGGTATTTGCTAGAATCCCTTTTTGATTATTTGCCACGCGAGACGTGCAGATTGGTACAAGTTTTGCAAAACTAGTCATGCATGTAACGTATCCCCTAGCCATTAACAAAATTTTCAGCAATTCAATAAAGAATCGTTGTGCGTATTAGCAGAACAAGCTAAACGTGGCGATGATTTAGCAAGTAGGCACTATGATAAAGTTATTTTTTCTGCTCGAGTCCTTTTTTGATTATTTCGAGGGCGTTAGTAATTTTCTCAGGTCGTGGAAGCTGAATCATGAAAACATTTTCTTTGCCCACCTGGGAATGCGGAGAGGAGAGTGCAATCATGGCTGTGCTTTCCATTGATTCAAAAAAGGCAAGCGATTCGTTTGCATACAAGAGCAGTTTTTCCTCAATATCTCCCTGTGAAAAGGTCAGTACAACCTCAACAAAGACGTGCCCAAGCCCGTCTTGCAATATGTTAAGATTCGTATCGACAGACACTGGCTTTCCTGCAATTTTTGCCATTATTTCGTCGAATTTTTTTTCAGCAAGAATTACACATGGAACCTGAGTCCCGTTGTAGTTGAATGTAGTTATTCCAAGATGCACTTGATCCATTAGTTTTTTCATTTCATCGTCTGACATTTTCAATCCTCCAATTTTGGGATAACCCTATCACTTGCCTTAACCAAGAGCGGTGAAATAAATGCGCTGATTACAGATATTATTCCGATCAGTGGAAAGACAAAGCTGCTAATTGCGCCAATATCCACGCCCGTTTTTACTATAACTATGGAAAATTCACCCCTCGGACCAGCTAGGGCAAATGCAGAACGCAGCGATTTTGTTCTCTCTTGTCTAAACAGCCAGGTGCCAAGCATTACGCTGCCAAATTTGACCAGTATTGATACAACGATGAGTCCGATTGCCAGGACAATATAATTCTCAAGTTCAGCGACGTTCATCAGTGCTCCGACTGAGACGAAAAATATTGCCACAAACATGTCCTTGATTGGACTGGACAGTATTTTTGAGACTTCTGCTGATTTTGATTCGGCCACTAGCACTCCAGCTAAGAACGCGCCAATTGCGACAGACAGGCCGATGATGTTTGCAAGCAGGGCATATCCAAAACAAACGCCAAGTACTGACAGAAGTAAGATTTCTTTGTGCTCTGTTGCGGCAACTTTGTCAATTAATTTTGGAACTATTTTTGTGCCAACGGTCAGTGTCCCGCCGATTAGGGCTGCTGCAACAAGCACTATTGTTACAATACTGGCATATGAGACGCTTCCCGCAAATGCCACGGACTCCAAAGTTGCAATCAATATGACTGCAATGATGTCCTCTACAATTAGAATTCCCAAGATAAGAATTGATGATTCCTTTTTTATTTTTCCAGTGTCTTCTAGAATCTTTACTATGATTGCAGTACTGCTAATTGATAGTGCTGCGCCCAGAAACAACGAGTCCATAAAGCGAAGTCCAAAGAGGTTAGAGGCATAAAACACGACACCTAGTGTCAAAAACAGCCCTATTGTTCCCGCACCTATCGCAACCTTGCCAATAGATCTAATCTTCGAATACGGAAACTCGATTCCAATCACAAACAAGAGCAGAATTACTCCAAGCTCTGCAAAGATGTTCAGTACGGAAACGTCGGAAAGCAGTCCGGATGTTCCAAGCCCCATGAACTCGCCGCCTTCAGGTATGAGGGACGCCCAGAGTGGAGACAGAGGCCCAAGCAGCATTCCTGCAAACAGATATCCAATTATCAGCGGCTGTTTCATCTTGAAAAACGCAAGTGTAACTATCGATGCCAAAATCATGATTATTGCCAGATCAGTGATAAACGAAGAGTGCGGAATTTCAGGAGTAATCTTGTCAATCATGCTGTTAACAGACGGATGATCAAGAACCTGTAAGAGATAATTTTGCACTAATAACTCACAGAACTGTTCATTAAAATTATTTTGGGTCGGACTAGATTACGCAGATTGTCTTTGCAAGCATCCTGACTTTTTCGGTTTCAGGTTCATCGAGCTTGCGTTCGGTGTATTTGCTGCTAAAGTACAGCAAATCTACGAGTTTTGACTTGTCCATTGTCACGATTGTTGCCTGGCTTGATTGAGGCACATTTGTGTTTGTCAGGATCACAAGCTTGTCTACAAATGCAGATGACTTGAGCACGTTTGATATTGTCTCAAAGTTCTTTGCGTGATTATCGTCCATTACCACAGTGATTCCTATTTTTGTGCCGAAAGGATCACTAAACACCACATCAAATGACGGGTTTGCCTTGCTTGCCTTTGAAATGTTTCCAATCTCATGGGCATAGTTGACCAGGTTTGAGAGTGCCTGTTTTATCTGAGATTCCGTCGCACCTGCATTTCTTTTAATTTTGATAAATTCGGATATCGGTACCTCCATTATGCTCCCACGGATTTTAAGTCCAGGATATGTATGCTTGACAGTTTCATCTATGACGTTTTCCGTGATTTCAGAGGCAGAAAGCGAGTGTGCCACCTCTACTGCATGGTTTAGTATGTTGATTATAGAGCGGACGTTTCTAAATTCGGGGAACTCGTCGCATAGGACGCGTATTTTTGCGGCAAGGTCCTGCTGCTCTTTTTTGTTGAACTTTTCTGTCTTGTCTGCTTCTTTTATGTACTCGATTGCAATTTCGATTAGCTCGTCAACGGAATTTGCCCCGGCAAGATCGATTTTGTAGTTTGCCTTCTCCAGCCTATCAAATACAGACGCGTTTGCCTTTTGTATGTCAAGATATGCAGACGGGGTGGTAATCAGCAATAGAACCGATGCAGGAATGTGTGCGTTTATCAAGGACTTGATAAATTCAGTTGTTCCTTCTTGTGAGTCAACCTCGTCAAGCTCAAAGAGAATTACCTTGCCAAGCAGGTTGTGCGAAAACTTGGATAGCGCAGTTATTCTTCCAAGCAAGTCATCAAGGTTTGTTATTTTGTCAAACGAGTTGAAAATTATGTTTTTTACCAGTATTGCCTCGTTGGAGTCATAGTTTGCGCCAAGATATCTCTCAAGTGCTTCTTTTGGTGCCAGCTGCTTATCATATAGAATATCCTCCGCTTTTTGTTTCAGAGTAGTCCCCTTTAGCTTGTCAATTATTCCATATCCCAAGGCTCGCTTGGCCAAAATGTCTCCCTTTTGTGCCTTGTCGCACATGTGAATTAGGAATTTTTGCTTTAGATCAGAGAACAATTCCTTGCCAAATCCGTGGATTAGTGAATTGTAAATGCTCTCGTTAGTCTTCGGTGAGATGGTGGAAAGATCAACGTATGTCGTTATGATATCCTGTCTTGTCTTTAGGGCTTTAACGTGCAGTGCAAGATGCGTCTTTCCAGAGCCCACGTCTTGGACTAGTGTGATGACTCGAAAATCGTTGTCAGTAGAATTTTTCCTCGTGATCTTTTTGTAAAGGTCAGATATACATTCGGTAATGGTCTCCTTTGCCTCTATGTGCTTTGTTCCTCCAAGAATTTTTGCATCTTGCTCGGTAGGAGTAGGGCTGCTCGGGTACGGGTTTGTCTTCAATCCGTATGGATAGGTCATAGTTTTCTCACGTATCCGTGCAACATGCCACGCACCGTGATACCCTCTTGGCCCCCAGTTGAGATCTCATACTTTGTCTGATTTGATTCAATTAGCGATGATGCTAAAGCGTAGAATTTTTCCTGTGATATTCCCAAAGACTCGCAAACCTGTTTGCGTATGACTGAAAGTTGGACCCAGCCAAGCGAAGACGACAGTTTTGAAATAGAATCGTCAAAGAGAACATGAAATGACGAATCAGAGATTGTACCAGCAGTCTGGCTGCGCATCTGGTTGACAGAGTTTTCCAGATTTTTGACTAGATTTGACAGTATTTTGAATTTAGGATCATTTTGCGATATGTGGGATAGATAGTTTTCCTTGGTCCAGACATAGTGCGCTACGCCCTTGTTGTCTATGATGACTTTTTCATCGTTTGTTAGCTCCGCAAGCGACGGCTCGCACTCGTTGCCAAAGATCTTCTTTAATTCGGCCTTTTTTATTCCGCAGACTCCTGATTCTACTACTTTGTCAAGAATCTGGGAATTCATGCCATAAAATCCCTAAATTTTTTTTTAACGGGCAAGGTCGCGTTGTATTACAATTTGGTGAAAAATTCTTACCTACGATGAGATTGGATTAACAGAAATAATTATTCTTAAAATTTAGAACTAGGCGTAGTTTTCGTTTTGCATATATAATAACAGATGCGGGTACAGTTCAGTTCAACATCCAGTCAGGATAAAAAATGTGGCAGAGTGGCAGAGTGGTGGAAAGATTTCAAATTTAGAATTTGTCCACGGCATGCAATGGCTTGTCAATAATGGAATAATGCCATACAAGTAACGAGTTTACAAATTCGATTATTCCAGGTTATGTCATGAAGGATTATTAGGAATGTCAAATAACCCGATGTGCAGAGTGATGATTAGGTCATCGGATATGATGAAGAGTGAGACCTGGGGTATCTGACTGCCTTCGAATAAAATCTAAAATTTCCAATCTACTGCAAGTTGAGCTCTTTTCTTATTTCATCAACACCGCGTATTCCAAAGATGTCGCGCACCTGCTGGATTCGGATGTTTTCTTTCACTAGCTCCTTTCCAAGCTTGTCTATCAGCACTGCAAACAAGTCAGTGAATCTTATTTCCCACTTGTCTGCAGAGTCAAGCATCTTAGATAGTGCCCACTGGCGCACCTCCTGAGGAAGCGAAAGCTTTTCTTCGGATTCAATTGAGATCCTGTCAAACAGATTTACTATTGCCGCTGTTTGCTCTGCCATTCTTTCAATGTCTTTTAGCTCACCGTACTTTGATTCTGAAAGAATTCTCAGGTTTGACTGAAACTCCGATAGCTTTAGCAGTCCGACTACTTCCTTTGAAGTGTCAGACGATGACTTGGTCGTAGTAGCCCTAATCTCCTGCAAACTCTGGAACAGTTGATCAGCTTTTTTGTGAAATTCAGATGATGACGCATCAGATCTTTTGAACAAATCAGATATTGCGGATACCTTTTGGTCTATAGTGTTTGTTTTGTTAAACACTGCGTCCTTGAATCCTGCCAAGTCTTCCTGTACGGATTTTAATCCCTCTCCTACAAACGCAGTCGCGTCAGCCCTTTTCACCAGAGAATTAATCTCGGACTCTATTTTTTGAACTTCGCCCGATAGATGCGTGATGGTTTCAGTTCTTGCCATGTTTGAGAGCAGTTCCTGCTGGAGGTCCTGCATTTTGTCCCCAAACGAGTCTATTTTTGACGCCTTGTCAGACACCTGCGTGATTTGATCCTTGATTGACTCAAGCTCCGTTATGATTCCAGATGCAGATTCTGTTTTTTCTGCAATATTTTTGAGATTTTGTTTTAGCGACAGTATTTCCGATTCAAGATTTGTTTTTTCCGACTTGTCATAGACAGACTGGATTTTTTTCTTGAGATCATCGATTTCAGTGCCAACTGAAGAAATCTTTTCGGTCTTTGAAGAGATACCGTCAAGGTCCTCCTTTATGCCGTCAATTCTTTGAGCGATTTTTATTATCATGTGAGTGTTGTTCTGAGTTGACGCCATGTTATCAGATACTGATTTCATTATGCTCTCTGAGCTTGGAGATTCCTTTTGGGCCTGGCTTATCTTACTTACCTGATCCTGCAGTCTACTTGTTTGGTCATGCAGTTTTGTGACAAGCGACGCCTGCGAGCGCACCTGGTTTAGTCCTGCAAAGAGTCGTTGGCTGTCTTCCTCAATAATGTTAAGCTGCTTTGACTGCTTTTGGATGTGCTCGATGGTTGAGGCAAGGGTGTCAATCATGTCCCTCATAGAGATCAACACTTTTTGGTTGTCAGAAAATATTTTTGCCATCGTCTTGATTTCTTTTGATAATGCTTTTGTAGAATCAGATACCGCTGCGACTTTTTTAACTAGTGTATCAGAGTCCTTTTTTGTCAGAGAAACAGTGAGTTTTTCCTTTTCAGCTACCTTTGCTGCCTTCTTCGGACTCTTTGACATCGAAATAATGACAGACTGTTAAATAATAAAAGGTTCGGCTAAAATAAGATAAAAAATGATGTAGCTACTCGTTGACCATTTTTGGGTCGTGGAGTATCTCATGGAATGTTTTTTCTGTCAATCCTGTGAGGGATTCAACGAACTGCTTTGTGCAATATTCACAATTTATCATAAAGTACGGTATGGTACCGTACTATTAACACCGTGGTTATGATACAATCACCAATAGCCACGAACAAAACGCCGGAAATAATCTGTTTAACCTAAACACACGCATTCCTATAATCATACAATATTATTGAATCACAATTATGATTAATCCGCTTAGCAAGTCCCTGAACTGGAAACTGCAAATACTGTTTAACGTAATTGCCATAGTTTCAGTACTTGTTATCTCAATTGGCAACTATGTCGCAACAAGCGATCTGGTTGCAAAACTCGACACCGAACAGGCAAAAGAACAGCTTGCAGGAATGCAAAATCAGGCCATCATTTTGGGCGTAATTGTGAACGCAGTAGTCGGAGTATTTGCCTTCTTTATTTCGCGCTCTATATCAAAACCAATTGCCAAGGCAACTGAGATTGCAATTAAGATTAGTGAAGGAGATCTTTCCATTAACGTAGAAGACACAAAACTAAAAGACGAAATCGGCAAACTGTTAAAGGCAGAAAAGCAAATGGTGTCAAACTTGAGAGACACCATATCTGAAGTACACACTGCGGCTCAATCGGTGTCATCAAGTGCGCAACACATTGCAGCCTCTGGAAGCGAGTTAAATTCGTCAGTGCAGCAAATTGCAACAACAGTTGATCAGATTTCAAGGGGTTCACAGACACAGGCACAGGATCTTAACAAATCAAAACAAATTGTAGACCAGCTTACAGATGAGATTAACGAGCTTGCGACAAACGCAATAGAGTCTGTCGAAGTGACTAATGAGGTAGGCAAACTATCAGAGAACGGTTCAGAGTCAGCTAAAGAGGCAGGAGAAAGAATGAACAACATAATCAAAGTTACAAACAACTCTGCACAAAAGGTTAGAGAATTGGCAGATAAGACAAACGAGATTACTGCGGTTTTAGATGTGATTAGACAGATTGCAGATCAGACAAATCTCTTGGCATTAAACGCCGCAATAGAGGCAGCACGTGCAGGAGAGGCAGGCAGAGGATTTGCAGTTGTAGCAGACGAGGTCAGACGCCTTGCAGAAAGTTCCGCAAAGTCATCTGAGGATATCGATACCAAGCTAAAGCAGATTCAGGAAAATGCACAGATTGTAGTTGAGGACATCGAGACTAGTTCAAACGAGGTAAACCAAGGAAAAATGGTGATTGACTCTTCGCTAAAGGTACTTGATGAGATTGCATCTCGCATAAGAAACGTATCCAAAAACGTAAGCAGGTTATCAGACTCTGCCCAGGCAGAAATGTCCAAAGTAAAACTGGTATCAGAGAGCGCGTCAGAAATTTCTGCAGTGGCAGAACAAAATGCGTCTGCCACGGAGGAGGCATCTGCTGCAGTGGAACAGCAGACAGCACAGACACAAGAAATTGCCACATCTGCAAATCAAATGTCAGAGCTTGCAACACAGCTTCAGCAGATCATATCCAAATTCAAAATAGGATCAGATGAAGACTCGGACAAAGTATCTGAGAACTTGGTTAAAGTAGCTAATTGATTTTAGACATCGTCGGACTTGTCGTATGCCTTTAGTTGTTCTTTCTTTCGTTTCATTATGGCAAAGATTCCCAATATTGCCGCAATCCAAACTGAGCTAAACACAATATTTGAAAAGCTTGCATACATGTACGGTGTTGCATCCATCAAGTTTTGCCTGATTTGAATTGCGCCCACTTGAAGGTGTAGCATTGCGGTGTTAAAATCAGCCTTGTTGCTTGGTTCGCCAGTAAGATCTTCAACACTTGCAATCATGGAATCAACGTCTTTTTGTATTCTACCAAAATCGGTAGTGTCAGTTGGGAATATCCAAACAGGGTTCCCTTTGGCTGGCAGGTGCTGCTTTATTGCGTGAAGGTCTGCAAGGATAGAGTTAGGGTCTTTGCTTGCTGCAATTCTATCTAACAGTCCGCGCGAAATGTCAAGTGGATACACATCATTTTGGTATCCAGCGTATGCCATGTATGCGCCAAACACAATAATTGCAAACATTCCAATGATTGCTGTCTGATAGTATCTGTCTGCCATCTTTTCTGTCTTTGATTTTTGCATACTGGATTTATTTCTTTTAAATTTAGAGTGGGACAGGCTCACGTACGCAATATAGAAGAACCCAACAGTCGGAATCGCGATAATTGGCACAAAAACTGGATTCTTTGAAAAAATCGCAATAAGCATAGCCATTAGACCATAAATTCCAAAGAACAGCTCCAAAAGCGTCGTCTTTGTAAACGGAAGATTGTATGCCTTGTCGCGCCAGTCGTCAGTGTTGTTTATGATTCCGTATTTTGGAGTCCTGAGAAACTCGTTCTTTTTGCCAAATATCCCATCAAAGACTGCGACTGTGTTGTTTACTGCCATTCCAGAAGAATAAATCAGTAAAAATGGAAGAATCTTTGCCTTGTGCTTCCAATCTTTTCCCCAGACGTTATAGATTACCAAAAGGTATGCCCCAGGTCCCATTGCAAGATATGTCGCAATGGTAACTGCCGGAACAAGTCGGATTATGTGTAGGTTCATTTCTGCTGCCAAAAGAATTGGCAGGGCAAGAAACTGTATCAGCAAAAGAGGATACGCAATGTGTCTAGTTAGTTGTACGAATGCCTGGAGTTTTGTTTCAAGTGGTATCTTTCTTTTTATCAAAATGTCGCCAAGTAGTTTGATCGCGCACTGGATTGCACCTTTTGCCCATCTAAACTGCTGCCTCTTTGCAGCATTCATCTGAACTGGGAGTTCCGCGTCGACAACTATGTCAGAAATGAAAATGCACTTCCATCCTTTCATCTGTGCCCTGTAGCTTAGGTCAAGATCCTCTACCAGAGTTGAGGTGTGCCAGCCCCCTGCATCCTCAATGCATTCTCGTTTCCAAATGCCTGCAGTTCCGTTAAAGTTCATGTATAGATGCGAGTTGCTCTTTGCCTTTTGTTCTATTAGAAAATGAAAGTCTATGCTTAGCGCCTGGGCCTGAGTCATTGCAGAATAGTTTTCATTTACATGCCCCCATCTACATTGGACAAGACCGATGTTGTGTTTTGCAAAGTATGGTATTGCCCTTTGTAAAAACCAGACGGGAGGAATAAAGTCTGCATCAAATATCGCAACATATTCTGTGTCAGTCATTTTCATTGCGTACTTGAGGGCGCCAGCCTTGTAGCCTTTTCTAGTTCCGCGCCTAATATGCAAAATGTCGTATCCTTTTTTCTTGTACCGACTTACCAAATCTCCCAAAAGATCTGTCGTGTCATCATCAGAATCATCAAGCACCATTATCTTCATCTTGTCTTTCGGATAGTCCAATGCACAGACGGCATCAACCAGCCTTGCGGCCACATATTTTTCGTTGTATATTGGAAGCTGGATTGTAATGGATGGTGTGCCAACGTGTATCATTGGATTTTTGTCTTTGCGCCTAAATGACAAAAATGCCAGATAGTAGAAATTGATTGAATACGCGGTAAGCAGAACTGCTGAGAATATGAAGATGTCAAAAACAAATACTGTAAAGGGATTAACTGCCATTATTCAGGATCTAACGACGGGGAATTTCTGTATTGTGTTATTAGGACTTTCTCTGGAAGATTTTGATCGCTTGAGGAGGACATACACCTTCACATGCCAAACAGAATATACAGTCAGGCTCTCGTGCCATGAGCGGCTTCTTTTCAGATGCAGGGTGGCCAGGAGTATCAAACCATTCGTATACTTGGACCGGGCACGCATCTATGCATGCACCGTCTGCAACGCAAATATCAAAATCAACTGCCACAAACTCTCCCCAGACCCCCATTCTGCTAGTCTCCGTGCCTTTTCTTCCCCAAGTCTTGATCACGTTCTTGTTTGATGGAACAGTATACGGGATTGTCGGCGGCATGTGTGATTTGTACTCTACATCGATTGGTCCAGGTTTTGCGCCATCAAATGCCTCTCCTACAGATACTACTCCAGCTACCTCTTGTGGCTCTTCTGCCTTTGGTTTTGGTTTTGCATCTGGTACGATTTTTGCAAGAGGCGTGATTTCTTCGAGTCTTTGCAGCGCCGCATCAGGATCTAGCTTGTCAGTCTTGATGAAATATTCCACCATCTTGTCTGCAAGAATGGTATTTCTTAGAATTGTGTCAATTATCATCTTTGCATAATAGTCTGCCTTTTTGCGATAATCCTTCACCCATTGCGGGTCACCGAATTTTTCAATTGGGAATATTTGGTATATCATATCTACGACTTCGCCGGTGACAATTTCCACCGTAACGTTGAGGCTGACTTTTTGGTATCCCTTTGCCTCAGGGTCCGGCATGTTTTCTTCAGTCCAGGCATATGTGACAAATATTCTGTCTGCAAACGTATCCATGGCAAACGTCTTTTTGAGACCATCCATGATCGACTTCATTTCGGCAGGATCTTCTAATTTGATTGGTAAACGGTACAGTCCAAGCTTGTAACCGTGTAACGGATAGACTCCCCTCTTTGCTGTCGGAGACTCCATTGTGTAAATTCGATCTTTTAGTAAAAGCGACATCGATACTTCTGCTTCAAATTCGTTTAAAAATCTTATCTATTCGGAATCGTCAGGACACGTTAATTCGCGCATTTCGGTGTATTTTTTTTCCATTTTCTCCGCAGGTACGAGTACTTTTTGCAGATCGTAGTCCTTTTTTGGGAAATACCACCTAATTGGGACCCAGTGGCCAATTCCGTCCATGTCATGGATCATTCCTTTATCGGCAGAAACACGGAGGTTTTCGTCAAGCGATTGTTCACGAACGGTAAGGCCCCTTTTCGTCCTGTCTTCCATGATGAATTCGTCAGATGTTTCCTTTATGATATAAAATGCGCCTTTTTTTAGAATTGGGAGTTCTTGACTCAACTTATTTTTCTACGGGGTTTCCAATCATGTTGCCCCATTCTGTCCAAGAGCCATCATAGTTCCTAACCTGCGGATAGCCAAGCAGGTACTTTAGGACAAACCAAGAATGTGATGATCTCTCGCCGATTCTGCAATAACAGATTACGTCCTTGTCTGGTGTGACTCCTTTTGGAACATAATTTTGCTTTAGCTCATCAACGGTCTTGAATGTGCCATCTGCATCGTTTACTGCAGTGGCCCAAGGAATGTTATTTGCGCCAGGTATGTGTCCGCCCCTCTGTGCATGTTCCATAGGATATTCCGGTGGGGCAGTTATTTCGCCTGTGAATTCTTTTGGTGATCTAACATCAACTAGAACGGTATCATTTTTGTCAAGTGCGCGCCTTACGTCAAAGAGGTATGCCCGGAGCCCCTCGTCTGGCGGCTGGGCAACATATGTTGTTGGAGATACTTTGGGCTCATCAGTGGTGTATTGTTTTTTTTCCATCTCCCATTTTTTTCTTCCACCATTCATTATTTTGACATTGTTGTGACCATAGTACTTGAAGACCCAAAACACAAATGCTGCAAACCAATTGTTAAAGTCGCCATAAAGGATTACCTCAGTATCTGATTTGATTCCGTTTCTTGACATTAGTGCTTCAAATTGTTTTTTGTCTACAATGTCTCTAGTTACAGGATCATTGATGTCTCGCTTCCACCAAATCAAGGTGGCCCCACTTACGTGGCCTTTTCTATATCCGTTCTCAGGATCATAATCGACCTCAACTAGCTTCAAATTGTCATTTGGCGGGTGCTTTGACACAAATTCGGTATCGACCAATACTTCGGGATAAGCGTAATTCATTGCAATTTACAAAATCCCATCTATACTTAATTGTTTTTCTGCAGAACCGAAAAACCATGATTTTTAAATAAATTGCCATATTGATAATTGCTTGAAGTTAAATCGCGTTGCAATTGTAAGTAAGTTTGGCTCTGAGGAGTCAGAAAACGTTGCAAAAAAAGTAGCAAAGAAATTTCTTGCAAACAAGGCCGAGGTATTTACCATTGCCCCAGTTTTTGTTGAGGGTGCAAAAAAGATGGATACAGTTGATGAGATTAGCGATAAAAAACTAGACCTAGTTGTGACGCTTGGCGGAGACGGGACTACCCTGCGTACGTTTAGGAGCTTGACTACAGAGGTTCCGCTCTTGACAATTAACGTAGGCGGCAACAGGGGCATACTTTCTGAGATAACCCTTGACAAAATAGATGTCGCCATAAACGACATTCGATCGAACAAGATCTGGCTAGACAAGAGGACAAGAGTTGTGGCATCAGTTGGCGGCCAAGAGTTTCCTCCCGCATTAAACGAGATATACATCAACAGGCAAAACCTTACCAAGACAGCAGAATTTGAAATCAAGTTTCAAAATGACGTTGTAAAACAAAAAATGGACGGAGTGATGATATCAACCCCAAGCGGCTCCACTGGACATTCATTTTCTCTCGGAGGTCCAATTTTGCACGAAAGCCTAGACGTGCTGATAATAACGCCAGTTGCGCCGGTTCGAAGACTGCCATCAATTGTTGTGCCGGATGAAAAAATACAGGTGATCTGCTCCCATGACTGCAACATAGTAATGGATGCACAGGTGATCAAGGCATGCGATTTTGAAGAGCCCATAGTTATCAAAAAACACAAAATTCAGGCAGTCTTTGTTAGACTCAAAAGGCAGGGTCTCAGACAGATGAGCAAGCTTGGCTTTTAGCGTGTATGATGCAAGTGCATTTTATGCAGGAATTCCCTTTGCAGTGCCCGATGAGGGATATACAACATCGCTAGTATTTGACGAAATAAAACACATCAAAAAAAATCACGGCGCACTAGACACATTGCTTGAGACAAACAGGCTTAGAATCTTGGACCCGGAACAGCAAAACACCAAAGTAGTAACAGAGGCTGCAAAAAAGTCAGGCGACTTTCAGAAGCTGTCTGCACCAGATATTTCTGCAGTTGCATTGTGCTACCAGCTCAAGGGCAACCTGGTTACAGACGATTTTTCAGTATCAAACGTAGCAAGAAACCTGAGTCTTCACGTTCAGCCCATAATGACAAAGGGGATACGGGACGTCGGAAGCTGGATCTATTACTGCCCAGCATGCGCAAAAGAGTTTTCAAAAATTACCGAGTGCCCCATCTGCGGAAGCAAGCTAAACAGGAAATTACTCAAGGGGAAGTCTTTTTGAGTACCAGTCGATGAACGAGCCATCATAAAGTCTGACATTCTCATAGCCTGCTATATTTAGCTGGTAAAAGAGGCTTGACGCCCTATGACCGTGCATGCAGTAACATATGATTTCTTTGTCTTTTGTAATTTTTCCGGCATACAGGTTTTCTAGTGATTCCTTTGTGTCAAAAACAAAACCGTTTTGTCCAAGACCATCTGTGAACGGGGACAGGATCGCGCCAGGTATGTGTCCTCCAAAGAACTCCTGCGGAGAGCGCGCATCAAGTATGGTAATTTTGCCAAGACTGTTTTTCAGATCATCTGATTCTATCCTCATTTCAAGCCTTGGCTTTGGCACAAACTTTGTCGCAGGTAGTTTTTTTTGCACCCGCGCCATTGAGAGTCCAAGTCCTTGCCATGTGGCAATTCCAATGTCAAGTATTTTGGTGTCAGAGTGTCCAAGGTAGTCAAGTGTCCAGGCAATTCTTGCAACTGACGGATCCATCGACTCACCTGCAACTATCACTGTCTTTGTTTCGTCTATTCCAATAGATCCAAACAATTCTGCACAGAATTCTAAATCCGGCACAAGATGCGCTCCGTGGGGACTTATTTTTATTGCCTGCTCAACAGTAAGTGAAATGGAATTTTGTATGTGGCCATACATGTATGCAACTTTTGGCCGAGTATCCAGTATTACCAAATTAGGATCATCCAGATGTTCTTTGAGCCACAGATGAGACGCTAGCACGATTTTTTTTCTTTGCCCAAAAGATATTTTATCCTATGTCTAGTCAAGTGTTTTCTGATTTTCTTCCTTTTTGAACTTGCTTTCCTTTTCCAGCATTTGTTTTATTTTTTTAGCCCTTGCCTCCCCAAGTCCGTCTATTTTGGATAGCTCAGACAGCGATGCATTTAGCGTGCGGGTAGGCGAGCCGAATTTCTGGAGCATTCTTACTGCCAGTTTTTCTCCAATCCCAGGAAGGCTGCAAAGGACGGATAGCTGCTGCTTTTGCACGTCGTCTGACTTGCGTATTTTCTTTAGGAACGGCCCCTTTGTAACGTCTTTTCTTGAGCACATCGAGACTAGGAGTTTTGCAGTGTGAGATGCGCTTGCAGTTGGGACTATTGGTATCTTAAAGTCAATTGCTATCGTAGACAAGGCACCATAAAACACAAAGGGATTCTCAACCAAACTATCAATTTCGTCGACGTTTCCCTCCACCAGAATTATCGGATGCGCAAAGTTTTCTTTTAGTCTGTCGCACTGATCAAATAGGCGACCGTCAAAAATAGACGATATCAAATCAGAAATGCTTTTTCTCTCAACTATTGTCTCAGGGGCCACAATATAGTCACCAATTGGGAGTGTCTTTACCTCAAGATTAACTCCGATTGCCTTTAGTAAATCAGGAATGCCGCTTTTTCTTTCCCTTTCATCCACTACGATTCGAAGATCCTCAATCTTCATCAAAACAGTTGTTGTAAAATGGTTAATATCTTCTTAGGACGGGGGCTTTTGTCCACCGTGCATCATTTCATTAATTTTTGTTTCCTGCTCTTTGATGCTTTCCTTGATTCTTGCTTCTTGTTTTGCAAGAACTGTGACTCGGGTATTTGCAAGCTCTTTTCTTTCTTCCAGTTCCGCAATCAGAACAGCCTTTGTAGATTTGATCAAAAGCGAACCTGCGTGCTTGTACACGGGATCAGTGTCTGCGACTTTTTTTAGTTCTTCAAGTGCCCTGTCAGATTCCAATTGCTCCATCTCCAGCTGTTGTTTTTGTGCCATTATGGATTGCAGGTTTTGCTGAGCTTGCTGTAGTTTCATTATCTGCTCTTGCAACCAAGGAGGCATTTGCTGGCCAGAAGACATGATAGTTCCCTGTTTGAATTTCTTATATCTTTATGGATTCGACAGAATCGTAGCTTGCCTGTATTAGTCTGAGTGTCGAATTCAGATTTGCTCGTAGGTGCGGGAGCTCGTCGGTTTGAATAGATATGTGAAGCGTATTTTTTTTAAGAGATACTGCAGTCTTGGTGGGATTTTCAGGATAAAACTTGTTGTCTATGCTAATTGAATCAAAAATTGCTTTTGTCTTGTCTTTTGCAGAAACTTCGATTAGTGCACTAAAGTGCGACATCGTAGGCTGTGCCAGCTACTTTGTAGCCACATTTTTTGCATGCCCATATTCCCACTGCCTCTCTTCCAAACTTCAGAGATCCGCATTCTGGACACTTTCTTTTTGTCTTAAGAAGACTGTGAACTTGTGTGAACTTTTTCCTGTGCTTAAGACCATACTTTTGGCCAAGGCCTTTGAGTGATCCACCTGGTTTTAACATGCATTTCCACCTGGTACTTGTTTGAGAATCTCCCTTATTTTTGCTCCGGTTGCAATTGAGAGTTCTGAGCACTTTACTAGTTGTTCAAAAGTAAAACCGTCGTCACCGCCCTTTTGTACGGCGCATATGTTGCCCTCGCTGTTTGTCGTTATGGTTATTCTTCCATCCATGCATTTCCATTCGTCAGCATTTGGATCAACTATTAGGGTATCGGCAATTTTGCCAATTGTTACTGAAACTGGGATTGTCGTGATTGGAGGAGATGTTGCCGAATCTGGCACTAGTGATGGGGCATCGTTTTTGATTTCCCACTTTGGCACCTTACATGAGAGTATGCTTGCTACTGAGGCATAGGAACATGCGTCAAATAGATTTCCGTCATAATCGGTAACAGTGTTGTCAACAAATATTCCAATTACGGACTTGTCTTTTATCAGAACTAATTTAGTAAGATCAATCATGTGGCTTTCTCTTATTCCTCTATCCACCACTCTTGCAAGTTCAATTACTTCCTCATTTGGAGGGCCGGTTTCTACATTAGGATCTGCAAGCGGCAGGATTTCTGCAGTGCATATGAAAATTCCCCTGTCTCCAAGATCTGGAAACGGTTTGTCTGGTTGTATCTTCACACCACATACAATTTCAGTATCACCCAGCCTTACTCGTGCCGAGCCTTCTGCCTTTGGAATCACTCCAGTGTCAATTGTAAGCGGCCTTGGTTCGTCCAGTGCTCTTCCGTCAACTCTTTGACCATCCTTTAGCAAAGCAAGAATTTTTTTCTTTTTTAAATCATCTATAATTGGAGTATTCATTGCGGGGCATCTCCAAAGAATTTGTCTTTTAGTGCCTTCTTTTGAATCTCATATACTATCTTGCATCCGTTTATTGCAGTCTCGACGCATTTCTTGTATTCAGCAGGAGTCAGGACTCCGTCTAGCTGGAGAAGTGTGACCTTTTCGAGGTTTGGCATGTATGCAACTGGCATGTCTGCCTGACCTTCCTGATCCTCTTCATTGTTAATGTCTAAAACAATAGTATCCGCTACTTTTCCTGCGGCGCACGCAGAAACCATGTCCCTCATTGGAATGCCGGCATCTGCCAATGCCACGGCCGCTGCATCCAATGCCGCACATCTTGAGCCCCCGTCTGCCTGAAGCACCTCGATGTACACATCCACTACAGTTCTTGGGAAGTTCTCAAGCATCACTGCTGGTTCTAATGCCTCTTTGATTACTTTGGAAATTTCAATTTCTCTTCTCGATGGTGCCGGGTTTTTTCTCTCGCTTACTGAAAACGGTTCCATGTGATATCTACATCTTAGAATTCCGCGGTCGGTGTTTGCCAAGTGTTTTGGGTGGACGTCTCGCGGGCCAAAGACTCCTGCAAGTATTTTGTTTTCTCCAAATTCGATATATGCCGAGCCGTTTGCGTTTTTGAGAACGCCAGCTTTAATCATTATATTGCGAGGTTGGTCGACTGTTCTTCCGTCGCAACGAATCCCTTTGTCATCTAGTAATACTATATCTGTTTTTTTTACACCCATGATTATTCACTATTTGATCCTAACATTTCTTGTATTTTTTCAGTCAGATTTGGAACATGTGCCTGTTCTTCAATCATTCGTATGGCATCAAGTGCCTTTAATAATCCCTCTGGCTCCTCGCACGAAACTACGATGTAACCGTTTTGTCCAATTGTAATCAATGCCTTTGTGGCGCTTTCTATTGTCTGAATCATAGAGCCGCGTTTTCCAATAAGCCTTGGAACCTTGCTTGGCGAGATCTTGATTAGTTCGCCCTCCTCGATTTTCCCAAGGTCTCTGTCGCCTATCGTGATTAGCGGGTCGCGTGATCTGTCAAAGTTTGCAATTCTTGCCGCAACCAAGTCCCCTTTTTTGAGACGTGATGTCAGTTCGTCAACTTTTGGGTTAAAGTCCCTGCCAAAGACATCCTGGGCCGGAAGTATGCCCGGATAGCATGAGCGCATGTCAAGTTCCCACGAAAGCGAGGTGTGGGATTTTACTATGCCAATAATGAAATCGTCAATTCTTGGAAGATACATTCCAGTCAGCGGAATTACTCTAACGCCGCTATCAAAAATTTCAGAAATACCTACAGTAGTTGCAATAATTTTGTCGCCAACGAGGTTAACATTTTCTTCTGCCCTGTACGGACCAGTCGTTATTACGTCGCCAGGAATTACATATTTTCTTTTAATATCATCCATTACTTTACCATCTCCACAGTTGCCGCACCCTTGGTTATGGAGCCAAGCCTGTCTATCACGTTTGCCCTTGCCCCCGCAGGTATTTCTAGTATTGCTTTAAGAGA
This sequence comes from uncultured Candidatus Nitrosotenuis sp., assembly GCA_964449865.1. GTDB lineage: Archaea > Thermoproteota > Nitrososphaeria > Nitrososphaerales > Nitrosopumilaceae > Nitrosotenuis. The sequence continues at coordinate 24,723 of CAYVBR010000008.1, read as the reverse complement.
TCCATTATTTTGCCATTCTTCTTTTTTTAATGTTCCATTTGACTTTAGCACGGAATAAGATTGGGATGCAAACTGGGCCGGAATCGTAATTTCAAGCAGCATGTTCTCGGACTTGAGCGGAATTATGGTACGGAGTTTTTCAACGACTTCCCTTGCTTGCTCTTCCGAGTTTTTGAATGGGTCAATTGAAATTCTTGTTTGCTCCAGTGCCTGCTCTATTCTCATTGGAGGATGAGGCAGATGAGATCTTGGATCAACGTATGTTTTTGCAATAAAGTTGATGATTTGTTTTCTTTTTTCGGCAATCATTTTTCGCCTCTGATCAGTGGTTAGATTAAGTTCCCCTTTTTTGATGATTTGCTCGATTACGGCATTTGTATCCTGTGTTCCAAAGGCCTTTAGCAATTTTTCTGTAGACGCCTTTGTTCCCTTGCCAGAATCAGTGTACACCTCGTCAGATACCAGGATTGCAGAAACGTCCTTTATTTTGCCCAACTTGTACTCGAGGGCAGGATCCGGTTTTACTAGAATCTCAAATTTTTCCCCGGCTACGGAATGTCGGATTACCGTTACCTCAGCCATGTTTTAGTAACCAAATATCGGTATTTATCTCTGTCAAAAACACGCTAGATTTTTATGTGGACCAGCGAGTTTTTTTTTAAGGTTTGCCTTCTTTAGAGATTATTTCGCAGGATAAGCAACGTATGTCAGTTAAGATCAAGGGCGCACCACTGCAGTACGCAAATGCTCTAAGACGGATTTGTCTTAACGGAGTTCCAGTTTTTGCAATAGACACAGTAGATGTCATTGATAATTCATCCGTAATGTCAGACGAGGGCGTTGCCCACAGACTAGGCCTCATTCCACTAAAAACTGACCTAAAGCGATTTGCAGAGCCATCCAAGTGCTCATGCCAAAGCAAGTCCGGCTGTTCAAACTGCCGTGTAATGCTAGTGATAGACTCTGGAGAAACAGACACGACAAGAACCATCTACTCTTCAGAACTTAGTTCAGAAGACGAGACAGTAAAGGCAGTATCAGACAAGATTCCAATTGTACAATTAGCCCCAGGCCAAAAGCTCAAAGTCGAAGCATATGCAAGACTTGGACGCGGATCAGACCACGCCAAATGGAATTCTGCAAACGTATCAGTTCTAACTCACACAGATAAACCAGAAGAGTACGTCCTCACATTAGAAACCACCGGCGCACTAAGTCCGGAGCAAATTCTCTTGGCAGGAGTCGATGAGCTTGAAGGCAGACTGCAAGAGTTCAAACATATAATATCCGAACTAAAAGCGTGATCATACATATTATATTTGGGCTACAAAAGGCCATTCTATGACCAATCAAGTTATGGTAAAGATGGTAAAGGAGCTAAAGCAGGCTTCAATTAAGAACGACGCACCCATCTGGTCAAAGATTGCAGAGATGGCGCTAAAACCGACTTCTGCAAAACGCATAGTCAACCTCACCAAGGTAGAAAATGTCACCAAAGACAGCGATGTCATAGTAGTGCCAGGCAAACTGCTTGGAACCGGAAGCATCTCTCATAAAATCACAGTTTGTTCGTTTTCCATTTCCACTTCGGCTGCAAAAAAGATTCTAGATGCAGGCGGAAAAATTATCAGTCATTCTGAAATGATATCCAAGTTTCCTTCTGGAAAGGGAGTGAGAATAATTGGATAAACAGGCCCAAAACATAGTAATTGACGGAACAGACCAAGTTGCAGGCAGACTGAGCTCAAACGTGGCAAAGATGTTACTCCAGGGAAACCGCGTTACAGTTGTAAATTGTGAAAAAATAATGCTCAGTGGAAACAGGAGCAACATCATCAATGAGTACAGAGACTTTTTGGAGATTGCAAGTATATTGCACCCAGAGCACGGCCCATACCACCCAAGAAGACCAGACACGATCATTGCAAGAATGGTACGTGGAATGCTTCCAAGGAAAAAGCCGTCAGGAGATGCGGCGCTAAAACGCCTCCGCACATACATGGGAGTTCCAAAAGAATTGAAATCATCAAAGAAGATAGTCTTAGAAAACGCAAAAATCACAAGACCTTCTGCCAATTATACCACAATGTATGACTTGTCAAAGACAGTAGGCTGGACACCAACATGATTCCAAAGACAGAGATTTACTTTGCAACAAGAAAGACATCAAGGGCACATGTCTACATTACAAAAGGCACTGGCCGAGTTAGAATAAACAACACTCCTGCAGAAATGATCCAGCAGGAAACTGCAAGAGAGGTAATCCTAAGCCCGCTTGAGCTTGCAGGGGAATTAAGAAACAAGGTAGATATTTCAGTTCGCGTCAAGGGCGGCGGATTTATGGGTCAAGCATATGCGGCAGCAACTGCAATTTCAAGGGCGTTGACAGGTTGGACAAAATCCAAAAAGGATCCAAAAGAGCATCCATTTGCCAAGCCAGTCAGAAGCGAGCTACGTAAGAAAATCAACGAGTTTGATAAACACCTTCTAAGCGGAGATGCCAGACAAAAAGAACCAAAGAAATTTGGTGGACCTGGAGCTAGAAGAAGAAAGCAAAAATCATACAGGTAGATTGAAAGCAATAATTCTAGCAGGCGGCAAAGGAACGCGTGCGAGGCCTTTTACGGACTATTTCCCAAAGGCAATGATTCCAGTTTTAGACATACCCCTGATAAGCCACGTTGTACGATACTTGGCATCATCGAAGATGGTCTCGGAGATAATCATAGTTGCAGACATTGCAGGTCTTGGCGGCCAGATAAAGAACTATTTCGAGGGCAACCCAAAAATAAGATTCGTTCAGGATTCAGGGAGCGGCACTGCAGGAGACTTGCTGCATTTGGGCAAGATGCTTGGCAAAGAGCCATTCTTCTTGTGGTTTGTTGACAACCTAGGGGCAGTCAACTTGGAAAAAATGTACAAGCATTTCGTTGAAAAAAAGAGCATCGCGTGCGTTGCGACAAGGCAGTACAGAAAAGAGGAGACTGGATTTGCAAAAGTAGACGATGGTGTTGTCACGGAGTTTATTGAAAAGCCCCTAGTCAAAATGCCAAACTTTGAGTGCACCGGAATATACGTGATCAATGGAAAAATAATCGATTTGATAAAAGCCAAGTTCAAGACAAAAAAGAACATCAATCTGTCATTTGACATTTTACAAGAGTTATCAAAAAAAGGCCTAGTCAGCGCGTTTGACATCAAAGACACGCCATGGCTTGATGTCGAGTCCCCGGCAATACTTGAACGAAATGATGCAGTAGTTAAAAAAATACTAAGGCAGATGGGTCACAAGGCGTGACTTTTTTCATACGAGGCAATCTTGCTTTCATATTGCAGCGTAACTGCAATATCATCTAGTCCCTCAAGCAGTGTTTTTTTTCTTCCCTCATCTATTGCAAACGGAATTGTCTTTGTGCCGTATCTGACGGTTTGGGACTCCAGATCAACTTCGATTGCAGAAGTGGTTTTCATTAGTTCATCCATTAGATTTCTTGGAAGGGAGACAGGCAAGATTCCATTTTTAAAACAATTGTTGTAGAAAATATCCGCAAAAGAGGGCGCAATAATTACGTCTAGCCCATAGTCTTTTAGCGCCCATGCTGCGTGCTCGCGTGACGAGCCAGATCCAAAGTTCTCCCCTGCCAGCAATATGTGCGAGCCAGCGTATTTTGGATCGTTTAGTACAAAGTCAGGCTTTTGCTTTCCGTCTTGATCAAACCTCCAATCATAGAATAGGAACTTGCCAAAGCCCGTTCTCTGGACTAGTTTGAGGAACTGTTTTGGGACGATTTGGTCTGTATCCACATTTGCCCTATCTAGTGGAATTGCAGTACTTGACACCTTGCGGAATTTTTCCAAGCTACACCCACTCTCGCACGTCAACAAAATGGCCTGCAATTGCAGCGGCCGCAGCCATAACTGGACTAACCAAATGTGTCCTCCCGCCAGACCCCTGCCTCCCCTCAAAGTTTCTATTTGAGGTGCTGGCACATCTTTCGCCCCTTGACAAAATATCAGGGTTCATTCCAAGACACATGCTGCATCCGGATTCTCGCCACTCGAAATTTGCATCCTGAAATATTTTATCAAGGCCGAGATCCTCAGCCTGTTTTTTCACCTGCTGCGATCCTGGGACAACCATCACCCGGACATTTGGAGACGCCTTCCTCCCATGAATTACTTCGGCTGCCTCTATCAAGTCCTGGAGTCTTGCGTTTGTGCAGGAGCCGATGAATACGCGGTCTATTTTGATGTCGGTGATTTGCGTGCCGGCTTTTAGGTCCATGTATTCTAGTGCTTTTTTTGCAGCGTCTTCCTGGCTTTTGTTTCCTTTTGCATATTCATCGGGATATGGTACGGCATCTGTGACATCGCTAGTCATTGCCGGGTTTGTACCCCAGCTTACTTGCGGCACGATATCGCTTGCATTAATCGTAAAGGTCTTGTCAAACTTTGCCCCATTATCAGTCACCAGTTCTGTCTTCCAGGAATCAACTAGATCGTCATAATTTTTTGGGGTGTATTTTCTTCCTTTCAAATAATCAAATGTTTTGTCATCAGGTGCAATCAATCCTGCCCTGGCTCCGGCCTCAATTGACATGTTGCATATGGTCATTCTTTCGTCCATGGACAAGTCTGAAATCGCTTCTCCTCGGTATTCAATTACGGTTCCAGTTCCGCCTGCGGTTCCAATTTTTTTTATTATAGAAAGAATGATGTCTTTTGCAGTAATTGCGTGTCGGTGCTTTCTTTTCCCGTCAACTCTAATTTCAAATGTTTTTGGCTTGTCCATCACAAGGCACTGCGTTGCCAAGACATGCTCCACATCGCTTGTTCCAATGCCCAGTGCAAATGAGCCAAAGGCGCCGTGCGTTGACGTGTGGCTGTCTCCGCATACGATAGTGGTGCCAGGTAGGGTTATTCCAAGTTCCGGTCCTATAACGTGCACTATCCCCTGGTACGGACTGTCCAAGTCAAAGAGTTCTATGCCGAACTCTTTGCAGTTTGCCTCCAAAGTTTTGATTTGGATTGCAGAAATTTGGTCAATGATTGGAAGGGATCGGTTGTTTGTAGGTACATTGTGGTCCATCGTGGCAAAGGTCAAATCTGGTCTTCGCACCTTTCTCTTGTTCATTCTCAAGCCGTCAAAGGCCTGTGGGGACGTTACCTCGTGCACCAAATGTCTGTCAATATAGATTAGCGTCCTCCCATCGATTTCAGTTACCTTGTGGGAATTCCAGACTTTCTCAAACAACGTTTGCGGCATTTTACACTAGATGTGTGGTAGAATCGATATAAAATTGTAAAACAGTGATTAATCAGGTTTGTACTTGAAGAGGCCGCCTGCGGCGATTATCTTCGATATGATGTCTGAGAAAGGCTTCATTGAATAGGTCTCGCTTTTTGTGAGATTTTTGATTTCGTTTTTGTCCGTATTGATTTCCAGCTCGTCGTTTTCAGATATTTTCTTGTATGCAGCTTCGTCAATTTCTATTGGAAGTAAGAATGCGCCATCCACTGCGTTTCTGTAAAAAATTCTTGCAAACGACAATGCCAGGACTGCCTTGATTCCACAGTGGCTAAGCGCAATTGGCGCGTGTTCGCGCGATGAGCCGCATCCAAAGTTCTTTCCAGCCACAATAAAGTCTCCCTTTTTTACCCTTGCGTGAAAATTAGGATCTATTCCCTCCATTGCGTGCTTTGCTATTTCGTCATAATCGTGAAGTTTCAGATATGTGCCAGGTAAAATTACGTCGGTGTCGATGTTGTCGCGTTCGTATTTTATTACTTTGCCCATTATAGGTCCCTCGGATCGGTGATTTTGCCGGTAACTGCAGACGCCGCAGCGACAAGAGGAGACGACAGATAAGTCTGCGATTCCACGTGACCCATTCGTCCAGGAAAGTTTCTGTTAGTTGTGCTGATGCAGATTTCGTCTTTTGCCAAGACGCCCATGTGTGCACCGCAGCACGCACCACAGGTAGGCGGCCCCACGGTTACGCCGGCATCAAGGAATATTTTGAGCAGGCCGTTTTCCATCGCTCTTTTGTAAATCGATATGGCGGCAGGTAGAATCTCGGTTCTAATTTTGACTTTTCTTCCCTTTAGAATTTTTGCGGCAGCTACCAAGTCTTCGTACTTTGCGCCGGTGCAAGAACCGATGTATGATTTGTCAAGCTCGATTCCCGAAACATCCCTTACGACGGCAATGTTTTCTGGCGAGAACGGCTTTGCCACTAGCGGCTCAAGCTCTGATGCCTCATACTCGTAGACCTTCTGATACTGCGCATCAGGGTCACCATATACTGGAGAGTATTTTGTAGCTCCGCGCTCTGCAAGATAATCAAAGAGCTTTTGATCCGGCTCGACGATTCCGTTTTTTGCTCCGGCCTCAGTAGTCATGTTACACAGGGTGAGTCGGGACTCTACTGACATTTCAGATACTCCGCTTCCTCCAAACTGCATTGCTGCATATGCTGCGCCATCGTTTCCGATATCGCCAATTATTTTCAAGATAAAGTCTTTGGCCATTACATTTTCTGGGAGTTTTCCATTTAGCTTAAAGTACAGTGTCTCCGGAACCTTGAACCAGATTTTTCCATTTAGCAGCACATATGCGACATCAGTGTGCCCCAACCCGCAGGCAAATGCGCCAAGTGCCCCGGTTGTGTTTGTGTGCGAGTCACCGCCAACATATATCTCGCCTGGCAAGACCAAGGCCTCCTCGTGTGACAAGGTATGGCATATCCCATACTGGCCCATTCCATACTTGAAGTGCTTCTCAATTCCATATTGCTTTGTAAATTTCGTTAGTTTCATGATGTTTTCTGCGGATATTTTTTCAGCAGACGGGACAAAATGGTCCTCGGCGACCCACACCTTTGAGGGATCCCATAGTTTTTCTACGCTGATCAGTCCTTCTTTTTTCAGCTTGTCAAATACCTTGATCACTCCAGGTCCTGAGACATCGTGAATCATCACCTTGTCAACGTTGGCAAAAACAATGTCGCCTGGTGCAACACTTGACTTACCGCCTGCCTTTGCTAGGAGCTTTTCTGTGATGTTCACATTAAAAATACGCCTCATTTTGGATTAAAAGCTTTGGAGAAGAAGACTAAAAGATACGAAATTCGCATATTGGTTGTGTCACTAGAAGTCATTCCAGTAAGAATAGAAAAACGGCAAGGAGGTTTTGATCTGTACCAAGACATAGTGAACTCCCTGAGCAGTAATGTCAGCTTAGAAGACGGGGACATTTTGGTAATATCAAGCAAGTATACGGCAAACTCGCAGAACCGCATAATCGACATTGAAAAAATCAAATCGTCTGAGAAATCCCAGGCCATATCGGAAAGGTTTCAGCTTGATCCAAAAACAGCGGAAGTGGTTTTGCGCGAGTCAGATAAAATTTTTGGAGGAGTCGCAGGCTTTGTGCTTACGTCTTCTGATAACATTCTTGCTCCAAACGCGGGAATAGACAAGTCAAACGTTAGAAAGGGCAGCATAATTTTGTATCCAGACTTGCCGTACCTGGTGGCAGAGCAACTACGCAGAAAGATCTTTCTTAATTTTGGAATTCATGTAGGAATAATAATTGTGGACAGCAGGCTGATGCCGGCAAGAATTGGAACCACGGGGGTTGCAATCGCATGTGCGGGACTTGAGCCAGTGCATGACATGCGAGGGCAAAAAGACCTTGACGGAAATCCCCTCAAAGTAACCCTAAAGGCGACTGCGGATAATCTTGCCACGATTGCAAACCACAAGATGGGCGAGGGTTCAGAGTCAACGCCTGTTGCGATAATAAAAAAATCAGGAGTAAAGCTAACTGACAGAAAAATCAGGACAGATGAAATGGCAATATCGTATGATCAGTGCGTGTACGTTCGCGGCTTTCAGAACAAAAATTAGAGCTCGGTGTTAAAACTCATTCATTACTTTAAATAAAACAAGTTTTGAGGACGGAATAGAGAATGGAACAAGAATATTTCACAAAATATCCAAAGACTGTGGCATTCCACGATGGAGTCAAGCGAACCATATCCATCGACGCCAAGGGAGTCGAGCAGCTTACCGTTATAGTTAAGAAAAATGTAGATGATTTACTAAACCTCTTCAAAAATGAGGGGTTCACCCACGTAAAGTTTGAGCACAAGCAAGAGTCTCAAATCGGTCACGGCTTGTCGCTAAAGCTCAAAAAGCCATGGGAGATGCACGTTAGGCTAGTCGATATGAAAAAGGGGCTAGTTGCAATACATGCCGAAGTCGAAGTGTCAAGGGATTATTTGCAGCACTTGTTCTGCCAGAGAACTCCGGTGATTTACGAGATTGAGAGCATGCTGAAAAAACACCAAATTGACTACAAAATCTGGAATGACAAGGTAAAGAACTATGTCCACACAATATTTGACAATTACAAGATAAGATTGGCAACGCCAAGCATTCCTGTGTTTGCCTGGAAGCCGATGCTGTTTTTCATCGGTACGATTAGCATATTTTATCTTTGGAAATATCTAAACACCATATAGAATACTAGGTTTCTGGAATTATTCCTCGAAACTTTAATTACAATTTTTTAGAAAAGAAATCATGGCAGACGGCTTTCTCATCGCGGATCTAAAATACTACGGAATATCGCCATGGGAAATCGAGGTGATTTACGGAATACTTAACGAGAGATTCCGCGTAACACAGTGCGAAACGCAGGAAACGGATCCGAATTTTGTGAGTCTCATCACAGTATCAATCCCACTTGAGTTTAATGAAGAGTTTTTCAAATGGTTTGAGTATCGCAGGTGGGACAAGGTCAAACAGATTTTCAAAGAAATGAAAAGGCGCAGAGGATCAAGCAACGCGCTGAAAATAGAGATTAACTTTTTGGGCATTCCAAGGATAGGGTTTTCATTAGACGTAGAGGACCGCAGCTGGTTTGATAACGCGCTAGAAAAGATGGATTTTGTAATTGAGCTGTTGCCGTTCCATCTGGATTTCTCCAACATGCCTCAGGAAATATCAGACGTAATTTACAACTTTGACGTAGAGACAAGAAAGTGGAAGCTAAACACGTTATTTGCAAACAAGAAAAAATTCATCCTAAAAAATGACGTCTGGAAAGCAGTTATTTGATGTCTTTTTCTAGCGGCTCCAGCATTGAGTGAAGCTCTTTGTACTTGGAATCCAAAAACTCCAGCGACTCGCCAAGTTTTTTTGATTTTCCATACTTGAATCTGATTAGCTCCCGATGATGCCAGTAATTTTTGCCGTCGCTTAGTGAAAGGGATGTAAAGTAGTCAGGACCCTTGACGCTGTCAGGAATTTTTATGTTGTACGGAAATAGAAATTCTGCGATGAACCATTCATCCCCGTCAGGATAGTCAGCGCCAGTATCCACATCAAAAAAAATGTGCAACAGGTTTGACTGCATGAGCCCATCTTCTTGCATCGTAGGGTGCTTTATGTTGGATTTGCTAAAGTCTAGATTAAGCAGGCTTGGCTCAAAATATCCCTTAATTATGGATTTTCGAAATATTTTGTTTGCTTCAGTCAGATTCAATTATAGTACAACCATCCGTGTGACTTGCTAATATTCATTATATTACTACCCATGATATTTCAAACAGACATAGAATCTAAAATTTTTGATATGTCGGCGGTTGGCTTGCCATTTGAGGATATTACCTGCTCAGATGGCGGATTTTCCATATAGTTTGGAATTTTATCCATGATTCTTTTTTCATATTGGCTGATTATCTCATTTTTATAAAATATTCCAGTAGGGATTTTAGTGTCCCATTCTAGGGATTTGATTAGCGCCTGCGTTAGTTTTTCGTTAAACTCCGTTTCAGAGTCATAGTGAACTACCGGGTCATATCCCGTGTCTTCAAGCTTGTATATTCTTGAGTGCTGTTTTTTTGATTCGTCCAGATTATCCATTCCAGAATACCAGTCGCGGGTATTGATGTCATTGTATGTCGGACATGGCTGCAAAACGTCAAGAAATGCAAGACCCTTGTGGCTCACTGCCGCAATTATGAGATCCTTTAGATGCCTTACATCGTAAGCATATCCGCGTGCAACAAAGGTAAACCCGCTTGTAATTGCAAGGCCAATCGGATTGACATTGTAGTTCGTATTTGGGCTAGGTAGCGATTTTGTTTTTTCTCCCAACCTTAGTGTAGGAGACGCTTGTCCCTTTGTGAGGCCGTAAACTCCGTTGTTAAATATGATGTACGTCAGATCCAAGTTTCGTCTGCCAGCTGCAATGAAATGGCCCACTCCTATCCCAAGTCCGTCCCCGTCACCACCGGCTGCAATTATTTTCATATCGGGATTTGCAAGCTTTGCCCCCTGTGCAAATGTCAAAACGCGTCCATGCAGCGTATGCACGCCATACACGTTGATGAAGTGAGATGTCTTGCCGGAGCACCCTATGCCAGAAAATATTGCAGCTTGATGTCTTGGTATTTGCATTTCAGATAGCGCCATCTGTATTGCGTTGACAATTCCAAAGTCTCCGCATCCAGGACACCAGTCGTTGTGCACCTCGGTTTTGTAATCGCCTATCTTAAGCGCCATGAGTCAACACCTGCCTCTTTTCGGCCTTGTTTGCTATTATGTTTTTTAGTGAATCGTACAACTCTGTTGAAGTCATTGCCCTTCCAGTGTATTTTAGAATATAGTAATCAGGACTGTGTTCCAGGTTTTGCTTTAAAAGTAGTCCAAGCTGTCCAGTCTGATTTGCCTCAATGTCTATTACGGTTTTGGCGTTTTTTAGCAATGACATGACGTAGTCAGTTGGGAACGGATGAAGTAGTTTTATTTGGATGAATCCAATGTTGATGTTTTCTTTTTTTAGCATGTCGATTGCATCAAGAATTGGGCCCTTTGTAGAACCCCAGCTTACAATACAATAGTCAGAAACCCCATACGACATCACCTGTTCTTCTTGAGGTATTGTTTTTAGCATATAGTCCAGCTTGGAGAACCTCTTGTCCATTTTCTTTATTCTTATTTCCGGATCTTCTGATATGTGGCCGAATTCATCACTTTCGTCGCCAGTATTCCAAAATATGCCGTTTTCAAGCCCAAGCTTTGATCTTGGAGATATCCCATCTTGGACAAACGCAAATCTCTTGTAGTCCCCTTCGATTTTGTCCAGGAGCTTTCCTCGGTTAATTGTTATTTTATCAGAGTCAAATCGCTTGCACGTAACTACGGAGCTTGCCAGAAACTTGTCCATCATGTGGATGACTGGGACCTGGTAGACATCAGCGTAGTTAAAACATCTTCCAGTGTCATAGAAGCTTTCTTCAATGTCGCCTGATGCATAAACCACTTTTGGGAATTCACCGTGTCCGGCATATACTGCAAACATGAGATCATCCTGACCGTGTCGTGTAGGTAATCCGGTGGATGGTCCGCTTCGCTGATACAAAGTAATTACGACTGGGACCTCATTGATTCCTGCCCACCCTAACATTTCTGCCATAAGCGAGAATCCTGGACCAGACGTGCAGGTTGCAGAGCGGGTACCAGTCAGTGCGCCTCCGATTGTCATCCCCATTGCAGATATCTCATCTTCTGTTTGTACCACAACAGTTGAGCCAGGTCTGTTTTCTTTGACTTCCAGAATTTCATTTGACTCCAAATAGACGCTCTCGTCAGACGCAGGAGTGATCGGGTAATACGGCTGGAATCTGCATCCGCAGACCATTTTGCCAAGTGCCGTCCCCTGATATCCCTGAACTAGGATTGTGCCAGATTTTTTTTCAACTGGTTTTAGACGGTATGCAAAGTTTGGAAATTTCGCAGTTGCAAAATTATATGCATAGTTTGCCGTTTTTTTGTTAAGGTCTGCAATTGCTTGTTTTTTTGCAAAAATCGCATCAATTGAGCTAAGCAGTGTCTCAGGAGGCATTCCGAGCACGCCAAGTGAGAATGAGACTCCAAGTACGTTGAACATTCTCACCATTCCTTTGAGTCGAGGATTGTTTACTTCGTCTGCCATTGTAGACAAAACATTTCTAAAAGATACAGGGTACAGGTTAACGCCACGCTCTTGCGCAATATCCAATATTCCTTGAATGGTATGCGGTTTGCTTTTAGAATCAAGATGCTTTAGCAGCCTTTGCTTGTAGTTGAGATCCATGTTATGGACTTCGTCAACTTTGGTGGCAACAAGATCAGAGTCATAGATGATTGCACCGTTTTTGATTACTTCGTCTGCGTGTCGAAAAAGCGTTTCTGCGTCAAATGCAGCCATCAGCGTTATGTCGTTGATGTTTGAATGAATTGCATTGTTTGATACTCGTACAACAAAATAGCTGTGCTCACCTTTGATGTTGGAATAAAATTCTCGCTTCCCAAAGATTTCATATCCCATTGCTGCACACGCTCTAGAAAATATGTTAGCACCAGATTCCACTCCGCTTCCCTGCGGCCCACCAATTAGCCAGCTGATGTCTGTTTGTTCCAACAGGTAACCTAAGTTTTGTTTATTATTAAGAATATGTAAAATTTATCCGCCAGTAGCTGCCTCAAAGAGGGCACACTCGCATTTGTCTCGCTCCCCACAATAAGGACAAACACAAACGCACTTTTCTATCGCATTACCGCATTCTATGCACAGTGCAAATTCTTCTTCATCCAATTTTTGGTCACCATGATTGTGATGACAAATCTTATAAGGATTAATGAGATTTCCGCAGACAATTGACAAAACCTAGAATGAAAATTCTCCTAACTAGAAAATTGCACGAGTTTGCGATGACTGAGCTAAAAAAGCGATACGACGTTTACGTTCACAGTGGAGACATACCAATGCCAAAGAGCAAATTGTTATCAAAGATAGGTCGTGTCGACGGCCTTGTCTGCTTTCCATACGATATGATAGATAAGAAAGTAATTGAAAACGCCAAAAATCTCAAGGTGATCAGCACCTATAGTGTTGGGTATGACCACATTGATTTGCAAGAGGCAGAATTACGCAAGATCAAAATTGGCTACACCCCAGATGTTCTGACAAACGCAACTGCAGATCTGGCAGTGGCTCTTTTGCTTGATTCTATGAGAAGGATAACTGAGGGGGACAGAATAATCAGAAATGGGGATTGGAAGGTCATATTTGGTCCGCACGATTATGTCGGGACAGATGTCGAGGGAAAGACAGTCGGAATCTTCGGAATGGGGCGAATAGGTATCGCGGTTGCAAAGAGAATCAGGCCGTTTGGAATGAGAATCACATATCACAGCAGACACAGGCTGGCAAAAAATCAGGAAAAAAAACTAGGTGCAAAATATGTTTCACTTGACGAGTTGTTTGAGAAAAGCGACGTCATAACAGTTCATGTTCCATATACAAAAGAAACGCATCAGATCGTAGACATGCGGCTTTTGAAAAAAATGAAAAAAACTTCGCACCTGATTAACACGTCACGTGGAAAGATACTAAACGAGAAAGATCTGGCAGAAGCGCTAAGATCAAACAGGATTGCAGGGGCCGCACTTGATGTATTTGAGAAGGAACCAATAGGAAAAAACCACGCGCTTGCAAGAATGAAAAACACGGTACTTGCCCCCCACATAGGGAGCTCAACTGCCGAAACAAGAAAAAAAATGGCCGAAATTACAGTCAGGAATTTGATTTATGGTCTAGAAGAAAAGAAGATGGTTTACTCAGTCAATCTGGACTAGATCGTCTGGATGCGCCTTTATGCAGTCAGTCCCAACTGGCTTTAATGCAGAAAAATTGATTGCCCCCTTTGGCATCTTGTCTTCTTTTTGTAAAGCCTCCAGTTTTGCGCTAAAAACTTGTTTGTGCCTATCACAAGTGACTCCCACCATGTATTCGTCCTTGTCAGATGCAATTGAAATTATGAATTCTGGCGGATTGACACAGCCTCTTCCTTTTTCCTTAATTGAGCAACGATCCGGAAGCAACAAACTTTCTTTGCAAAATAACTATGTAAATGTTCATGAGATCATCAGAGATTAATTTGTTCAATTACCTTATCAAAGTTCCAAAATGATTCCCTTGCTTTTCCAAGATTTAGAAATCCTCGCTCTTGTAGTTTTTTTACAACTAAGGCAGAGTATGCCGGGGCGCCGGTTGCGCCAGGCGAGTTGTAATTTAGAATGTGAAATGAGTTGTCCCCCTCAAGTTCCAGGATTTCAGATACAAATTCTCCTTTCCCAGATATTATTGGAGTCCTGATCCCAGAGGTCCCGTGCTTTACAAAAAAGTCAGGACTTATCTTCGGTATGAACTGCTTTACTCTGTCAATCATTGCACTTTTTGACAGTGAGCTTTTCCATTCCTTTGAAATCAGAGACAGAAACTCTGGGTTTACCAGTAGTTTTTTTGAACTACCGCTGAGAATTTCTCCAATCTTTGACACCACATCTGAAACATTTCCAACATAGCCAGAATATGTTTCAGGAGTTGCGACAGGAACTGCGTTGGGTCCAATTTCCGTAGTGCCGTCCGCTCTTTTTATCCAGTGTGGATCTAAGAATGGAAAGTTCGTGAATTTTGCTACAGAATAGACGTTGGTGTTTACCAGATTTTCATATTTTTTCTCTGCAATCCAGTATTCCCCCCTAAAGTGCAGCGAGGAGTAATCATTTGCAAGGCCAAACATTTTTGCTATCTCAAGTGAGTGTCCGCCGGCGCAGTTTATCACAAATTTGCACTCAATGCTAGAATTATTTGAAAAATACAGGCCCACAGAGCCGCCTGCATTTTTAACTTCAGTTATTTTATGATTAAACAAAAACGTTACGTCGTTATTTTTCGAATGATTGTAAAGATGTCCAGTCATCAACCCATAATCAGTTGAGACGTCTTGGCTGCAGTAGATTCCAGAATGACATTGGATGTTTGGTTCTTTTTTTGAGACCTCGTTTGAGTCCATTAGTTTGAGCGCGCCTTCAGGAATTCCATTTTGTGCGCCCCACTTTAGATATTTTTCCAGTGTTTTGTGCTGAGACTCACCTAGTGCCACCTCAAGCGTACCGCATTCTTTCCATGGAATATTTCTTGGAATTGAAAACCCCTTCCAAAGGTCATGAGACACCATGGCGGCCCTTGCAATCGTCTTCTTTTTCTGAGGATCAAGGTAGAATGGGGAATGTATTACTCCAGTGTTTCTGCCACTTGCATGCTGTGCAACGCTACTTTCTTTTTCAATTACACATGTCTTGAGATTTGAAACAGTGGACAGCCAGTAGGAAATTACAGTGCCCAAAATTCCGCCTCCAATTATACACACATCATACTTGGCCAACACCAGAACACCAAAACGCGATGATTAATGGATTATGAAAAAAGCGCCGAGAGGGAGATTTGAACTCCCGTACCCTTACGAGTACGCGCTTTATGGTTTTTTCAATTTCCAGGCGCGCGCCCTACCAGGCTAGGCGACCTCGGCAACGTCTTTACGACAAAAAACTATCTTCAGGGTGATTATTAATACGTGATTTTTGCGACTCAGTTTAGCTTAGACAGATTATCCCTTGATGAATTTCTCTAGCTCAGTCTTTGCTTCAGGATCGCTCATTTGTTTTGGTGGATGCTTCATCAGATAGGCGCATGCCGGAATTATTGGTCCGCCCATTTTTCTATCCAGAGCTAGCTTTGCCAGGCGTACTGCATCGATGACGATTCCAGCAGAGTTTGCTTTGTCGTCAACTTCGAGTCTCACTTCCATGTTGTATGGGATGTTTGCCCACTGTCTTCCCTCAATTCTCATAAACATCAGTTTTGTATTTCCTAAAAATGGAATAAAGTCAGACGGTCCAACATAGATTTGATCATCGGCAAGTCTTTGCTTTAGCTGGCTTTGAACACTCTCAGTCTTTGAGATTCTTTTGCTTGCAAGTCTTCCTTGTTCTTTCATGTTCAAAAAGTCAGTGTTTCCGCCAACGTTAATTTGGTAAGTTTTTTCAATCTTAGTTCCGCGATCGTCACAGAGTTTGGCAAGTGTCCTGTGAACGATTGTTGCTCCGACTTGGCCTTTTATGTCGTCGCCTATTACTGGAATTTTCTTTTCTGCAAACTTTCTACCCCATTTTCCTTCTGATGCAATAAACGAAGGAATGCAGTTTACAAACGCGGTGTTAGTGTCAAGACATGTCTGAGCCCAGTACTGAGTTACTTTGTCAGAGCCGACGGGAAGGTATGAGACAATTATTTCAACACCAGTTTCGTCCAGCTTTCTTTTGATTTCTTTTGTAATCTGGTCTTGGGTTTTTTTACTTTTTACTGGCTTGACCTTGTTTTCAACCCATATTCCAACTCCGTCAAGAAGCGGACTCTCGTAGACGCGTCCCTTTGACTTTGGCATTTTTTGTTTTGGAACCCAGTCGACCATGTTTGGTGATTCGTAGATAGCCTCATTGATCGTCTTGCCAATCTTGTTTATGCCAACATCGAAACCCGCCACAAAATCTAGATCATAAATGGAGTAATCGCCAATTTTTTCATGCATCAATCCAATTACTTGTTGCTTTGGATTTTTCCTATAATACTCGATTCCTTGGATTAGTCCAGAAAAGCAGTTACCGATTCCAACTAGTCCTACTTTGATTTTTTTCCCCAAGCCTATTTTGGGTGTCGATAGACTTGTTTTAAATTTTCCTGCCTAGCAGGATTTGGAATCTACGGTTACCTGAGCACGTTAATTGTGATAGAATCAGTAATTTTTTGCTCATTTTCTGTAAATGTACTTGATTCTACTACGTATCTGCCACTTATTACCAGATCACCGTCGTTTTTTGTTTGGTTCCAGACAAACAGGGATTCTTGCTTTGGCTCGAGTTTTGAATTTTGTACATTTGATGAAAAGATAGTAGTTCCGTCAAGTGCCCTAATTTGCAATTTTGTAACATTGTCAGAAAACATCAGGGTTTGCGTTCCAGTATTAATAATTTTAATTTGTACGCTTTCTCCTGCAAGATAATCCTGCTTGTCCGTAATAACTGACAGTGATGGGCCTTCAACGAATTGCAAGCCCTGTTTTTTTGAATTTGTTTGATCTAGGTAAATGCCAAATATCGCTGCAGATACCACTCCCATACATACTGCTATTACTAGTCCTTTTGGAAACATGCTACTTTGGGCGGGTGGCCTTTGTGCGCCAGTTTTTCGGATAGGTGTTTGGCGCCATGATTATTCTGTTTGTGGTAAACGCATATCCCTTTGTAGCATCCTTGATTTCAGTTTCAGACAAAAGAGACTCTGCAAGCGCTACGACCTCACCCTTTTGGGTGTACACTGCCACAAGATCACCCTTTGAGAGATTTGGAGATATTTGGAGAATTCCAGGTATTGCAAGCTGCGCCCCGTGGCACAGTGCATCGACTGCCGAGTCCCGTATCACTACTGACTTTAGTTCAGTCAACGCCAGCTCTATCGGGAGGATCATTTTGTATAATTTGGAGTCGTCCTTTTTTTCTTCCCACTGCGCATACGCGTCTGCAAGCTCATGTAGTGTAACTAGTCGATTAGATTCTGTGAATTGGTGTACACGGGAACGGCGGAGCTCAACCATTGTTGCACCAGGGCCAAGTACTTCTCCGATATCGTAGAAGAGTTTACGGATGTAGGTTCCAGCCTCACACAATACTCGCAGCAACAAGAGTCGCTCTTTTTGCTCCATTAATTCAAGCTCATAGATAGTTCTTGTTCGAGTTTTGCGCAAAACCGCGGATCGTTGAGGGGGCTTTTGAAAAATCTCCCCCTTGAATTGATTTAGAACAGAGTCAAGCTTTTCTTTGCTTGGAAGAGAATGCAACCTTCCCAGCCCATAGTACTCCTTTGGTCCAAGCAGCAAGACGCCAAGTGCCTTTGTCGCCTCCCCAAGACCTAGCGGTAAAATGCCTGAGACCATTGGATCCAGGGTTCCGCTATGACCAATTTTTGGAAGTTTTAGGATTCTTTTTGCCCATGCCACCGCCTCATGGCTTGTTGGTCCTGGAGGCTTGTCAAGCAGAATAAGGCCGTAATTTAGAAGATCGTTGATTGTTCTTTTGTTAAAGTATACGCCGTACTGATCATTTGTTATATCTTCATCAAGTACAACTAGATTTTGCAACTGAGGCAGCTTCAAAATATTTTGTGCACCTCTTCTATTGCAGTTGCCAGCACCTTGTCTGCATCAAGTCCATCAGTATCAATTATTATGTCAAATACCGATAAATCGTCGCCAAAGTCAAAGCCGTACAATTTTTTGTACAAATTCTTGTTTTCCTCGTATCTTTTTTTGACAATGCCAAGCGCTTCTAGAAACGGCATGTTGTCTCTAATTTGCATGCGCTTTGCGCTGTTTTCCTGTGAGCCTGCAAGCCATATTTTCACCCCGTCTTTGACAAGCCATGGCAGCGTATAGCTTGTTATGACCACGTTTCCTTTGAGAAAAATCCCCTTTAGTTTTTCATCCACTTTTTTGTCAAATTCATAGTTGTCCTTTCTTTGGTTTAGGAACTTCATTCCGTCTTTTGTGTCCCACCAGTCATCACCCTGCGTTTGAAATCCCTGTTCCTTTGCGAGATCCTTTAGAACGTCACCGCCACTCAAGCTTTTTAGGCCAAATTCTTTTGCAAGTCCCCTTGAAGTTGTTGTTTTGCCAATAGCTGGAGGTCCAGAAATGGCGATTGACTTTATCAAGTTACGATAAATCCATTGAGGTTCGGGTTAGTTTCATTACTATGCCACTAAACGTAATTGACGATAGGAAATACCAAGCCCAAAAGTACACTTCATTATTTTGGTGACAGATGTTAGGCGTTTTTGCGATATCGTTAACAGTGCACGTAAGATGGAAAAAGTCTACCGGAATAACGTCAAGTGAGATTGGAGAAATTGCCACAGTGTATGAAAACAACGGAGGCAGAACGAAATAGAAGACCAAAATCAAAGGAACAAACGTAATCATCATTGGCCTCATGTTCATTTGCATCATTTCTTGGTTGAGCTTGCTCATGTAGGTGGATTTTTTGTTTAGCTCTGCTTGTTTTTCTGTGTCCTTTGCCCTAAATGCAGCCATGCGTTCTTTTTGCCAGGCCTTTGTCTCTTTCATGATTCGTTGCAGTTTCTGCTGATCTACGAGCTTTCTTCGCACTACGGCATTAAACAAATTGAGCAGTATTGCAAATCCAACGATTCCAAACATTGCAGGGATCATTCCCTTGACTATCGGATCTGCGCTGCCAAGCGGTCCGCTTTGTATGCCAAAGAGGTTGCCTTCCAGAGAGATTGATTGTAAAAAGTGCAGAATTATGATTGGTTCCATGTTCAAAATCCTATTGCGTTTATTACCTCTTCAGCTGCCTCGTCAATGTTTCCTTCGGTATTTAGGATGGATTTCATTGGAGAGCCGGTAAGCACTGCGCAGCTTGAAAGCATTGCATCTTGGACTGCCAGCTCCTTTTTTATGCTATCTATTGAGACAATGTCTCTGTTTCTTGTGGTGTCCTTCATTCTTCGATTATAGATTTCCTCAGGCCTTGCAGAAACTGAGATAAAATTTGCAGGTTCTAGCTCCTCAAGAACATGATACGGCAAGCCAGGATAGAATCCCTCCTTAGTTGAGATGAATGCGTGGGTGTCAATGATTACTACATTATCGTTAAACTCTGCGATTATCCTAGCCGCTTTTGTTTGAAGTTCTCTTTGTTGAGTCACAGACAGTTTTCTCAGCTCATCCCTATCGTGAATTCCCATTTTTTTTGCTTCTTCAAACATTACGGTCCCAAAACTATGAACGCTGACACTTTTCTTGCGGCCGTTTAGGAGTTCGACAATTTTTGCCACAAGTGTTGTTTTGCCAACACCTGCAATTCCGACCATTATGACTTTTTTACTTTCGCCCAAGTAATGCACCCAGACGTGGCATGACAACTTCGACTTGTTCGCGAATCAATTGCTGATAATAGTTAATCAAGATATCAACCATTAGTAGTATACCAGTTCCTCCACCGATTACTCCAAGAACATCAGATGCGCCAGCTAACGCACCAAGTATAGCCGAACCAATTATCGTTACAGATGGAATGTATTTGTTGAGGAGTGCCTCGACTGGTTGATTTGATCTTCTAAACCCTGGAATTTGGACGTCTGCATCAAGTAAGCTTTTTGCTGCGCTCTTTGGCGACAGCCCACCAAGCTCTACCCATAACCTTCCAAATATTATTACAATTCCAATCATGAACAAGACGTAGATTACTGCTCTGATAGGATCAAGTGCTGCAATTGTGAACCCTCGTGGAGGAGTCACATAGTAAATGAGTCCACCTATAGGAGTTGAAGGACTAGTAGGATCAAACTGCAAGAAGATGTTGAGAAGTGCGTTGTTGTTTTTGGGGTTAAAGTTTGCCCACATCATTTGTCCCATAAACACGGCGTTTGCAGTAAGCGCAGATGCCAAAATGACTGGAATGTTTGAGACATACATTAGCTTGATTGGGTATGTTGCTGAAAATCCCCTGTACTTTGTAGAAACTATAGGGATTTCGACTTTCATTCCCTGCGTGTAGACTAGAATCAGCAATACGCCGGCAGTAATGCCCATAGCAAGTACGCTTGGCAAATTATTATGTCTAAACAGTATGTTTGAGATGTCTCCTCCCATAACGGATTGTCCTACGAATGGAATGAGTCCAACCATGCTTCCGTCTCCTGCAGGAATTGGGCTAAAGAGGTTCCATACTATTTGTTGTGCAACACCTGCTGCGATGAAAACACTGATTCCACTGCCAAGGCCCCATCCCTTCTGGACAAGCTCGTCAAGGAACATGATTATGATTGATGCGCCAATTAGTTGGCCAATTATGACATATAGTACTGTTGGGTCTGCAATTCCAGGCCCATAAACAGCAGTAGCATATACTACTGACTCGACAGTAATGACGATATACGTGACTAGTTTTGTGGCAGTCTGAAAGACTCCTCGCTCGTCTGGCTTTGTAAAGTCAAATTTGAGAATTTCTGATCCCTTTAGCAACTGCATCAAGAGTCCAGCTGTAACTATCGGTCCAATTCCAAGTTCAATTAGCGTTCCTTGCTGTGATGCAAAAATTACTCTTGCAAACTGCAAGAAGTCAAATTGTGGCGATGTTGCTCCAAAAAGCGGAGTCTGACCCATTACTTGGTAAATCAATAAAACAAGTCCAGTCCAAATCAGTCTGGTTTGCAGTGAGAGTTTCTTTTTTGGTTTTGGTACTTGAACTAGATATGGTTCGGTTTTTTCTACGACTCTTTTAATCAGATGTTGTATTGTGCTTTCACTCAACGACTAACACCTCTCCCCCGACCTTTTTGATCTTGTCTTCCGCAGAGGCGGTGTATTGTTCTACCTTGACTAAGTAGGCGTTCTTTACCTGTCCTCCACCAAGAAGTTTGTTGTATCCTAGGCTTGTAAGATCTATTAGCTTTCTGTTTCCTTCCAGTTTTCCATGCTTTGCAAATAGATCGTCTAGGTCTCTTACGCTAGCCCATTTTTTTATTATGTTTGGGTGAGGTGGATGAGTAGAATCGTGACCGAAGTGATCAGGATCAAATTTCAGTAAAGTGCTGTACAGGTGCTTGTGTAATCCTGATTTTCCAAGTCCACCTTTATGACCACTTGCTCTGTGCTGGCCTATTTGTCCCCAGCCATGAGTTCTAGAACCTCTGAACTTTCTTGTCTTTCGTAGTCTTGTTGCCATCTCAGATCATTCTCTTGACAAGTTCGATGAGGTCTTTGTTTTTTCCAAGTATGCCGCCTTCACCGTATGTTTTTCGTGTGCTTCGCTTAAAGCCACTTCTTGGTGGGGCAAGTGCAAACCAGGGTTTTAGTGGTTTTACTTTGTTTAATGAAACTTTACCTTCGTTTAGTGATACTGCAAGATCATCTATTGTTTTAAATCCGGCTTTTTCCAAGTCAGCATTTGTGATTTTTTTGTATCCTTCTTTTCTGCCCTTTTTGTTTAGAAGTTCTTTTGTGATGTCAAGATTTACTTCTTGGTACGAAACATAGTGTTTTACTTTGTCTAGCATTCCAATTGTGTTGTCTTTGGCTGGAATTATTGTAGCTCTAAATTTCTTGTCTAGTTTCAAGAGTTGAAGTGTTGTCTTTGCCCAGTATGGGACGTTAATTTGTCCGCTCATTCTGACTACAAGATATGCTTTTACCATTTTTATCAACCCTGACTAAATGTCTGTCGTAGACATTCCAGTATTGCTTTTGATGTAGAGCCCATTGTGGCAGTTGAACCCTTTGCTGTAGTCCATGCGTCTTTAAGGCCTGCAAGTTTGAGAAGATTTCTAATTTTTCCACCAGCAACTAAGCCTAATCCTCTTGGTGCAGGTACAATTTCTACAACAACGCTGCCGCCCTTGCCGCGTACTTTGAATGGAACAGAGTGAGGTTTGTCGCATCTGCATTCCCAGCTTCCACAGCCAAGTTTTACAGGACTGACGTTAAGGTAAGCGTTAGTTGTTGCTTTTTCAATTGCGATTCTCATTTGTTTTGATTTTCCTTGACCGATTCCAAGGTAGCCGTTTTCGTTTCCTGCTGCAACAAGTGCTTTGAATTTTGTTGCCTGCCCGTTTGGTGTCATTTTTTGTACCATACCGACATCAATTACTTCGGTTTTCAGGTCAGGTAGTAATTTTTTGATTATTCCGGCTTCTTGTATTCTAAGTCCGTTAGCATAAATTTCATCCATTGTTGTGATAAGGCCAGTTGCAACTTTTTTGCCAAGTTCTGTACGTGGCACCCAAACTTCTTCTTCTTTCTTGAATCCGCCACGTCTGTCGCCGCGTGGTCTGTCGCCTCTTTGTCCGTATCCGCGTGAGTCTGATCGTGGTGCACTAGATGGTGCGTCAGATTTTGGAGTTTGTGTTTCACTCATGTCTACTTGACCTCGCTATCGATTGCGGATTTGATTTTTGCAACATCGTTTTTTACTTTAAGGTGTTCTCCATTTATTCTGTCGGCACTTGGGAGTGATTCTTCGCCTGCAGGGATTGTCAAGCCTGCATCAATTACTCCTTTTAGTGCGGCAGACATTCTCTGGGTATACTTTCTTGTTCCGCTATACATGATTGCATCTTTGGCTCCCTTTGAGAGTGCCTTTTTGCCTGCAAGATAGCCTGTAAGATATGCTGCTGGGACGTTTTTCCTTGATCCCTTCCAGCCTTTTTGTATTAAGAATCTAGAGTGTGCAGATGCAATTACCAGGTCGCCTTTCATTTCTGGTTTGTGAATTTGAACTAGAGTATTTTCATTAGAAATCTGAATTGTGACAAAATCACGCCTGCCCATGAGCATTAGCTTGCGCTTCTTATAGTTAGTCTTCTCATTACGTAATCGTCGTAGTATGGTGGAATAAGCCATTGCGATATTGAGGAATTTTTTGAACTACTCTTATAAACGTTAGATAGAAAGAGATGCAAGTAATGCTTTTTGGCAATGAAGCCTGTTTTCTGCCTCATCCCAGACAACTGATTGTGATCCATCAATTACAGAGGCAGTTACCTCCTGGCCCCTTTTTGCTGGAAGACAGTGCATGAAAATGGCATTATCGTTAGCTTTTGCCATAAGTGAAGCGTTCACCTGATACTTGGGATAGAATTTTTTGAGTCGTTTTGGATCGTCATGGATAGACACAAAGGTGTCTGTGACTATAACGTCAGAATTTAATGCTGCTTTTTGAGGATCCTGAGTTAGTTCGATATCGATTAATTTTTTGCAGTTTTGGACTACTTTTGGATTTGGTTCAAATCCCTTTGGAGTTGCAATCGATATTGAGATTTCCGCCTTGGCACAGCCATAAATCATCGAATTGCATACGTTGTTGCCATCACCAATCCAAGCAAGTTTCAATCCCCTAAGATTTCCTTTCTTTTCTTTGATAGTCATCAGATCTGCCAGAATTTGACATGGATGAAATGAGTTGGACAGACCGTTGATTACTGGAACTTTGGAATTTTTTGCCAATGCCTCAATTGTAGAATGATCGTATACTCGCGCCATAATTACATCGGCGTACCTTGAGATTGTTTTTGCGGTATCTTCAATTGTTTCTCCTCGAGATAGCTGTAATTCCTGTGAGGAGAGATTTAGTGCATGGCCACCAAGCTGGAACATCCCTGCTTCAAAGCTTATACGAGTTCGAGTTGACGGCTTTTGAAATATCATTGCTAGTGTTTTATTTTTCAGTAGTGGTTTTGAGATTCCCTTTTTGAGATCTTTTTTTAGTTTTATTGCAAGGTCTAGTATTTGCACTAGTTCTTTTTTATCAATCTCATCCAGTGTCAATACATCTTTAGATTTTATCATTTGAACCAACCAAAACGCCGCTTCTTTTTTGGTTCCTCTTCTTTGTTATCTTCTTTTTGTTTTTCTTCAGGTTCTGATAATTTTGATTCTGGCTCTTTTGGGTGTTGGCCTGGCTTTGGACGGCCATTGGCTATCCAAGTTCTAATATTTTTAGCCATAGCGAGTGCATCGCCATCATTGTCTGGCGGCGGGACGTCATACCAATCGGCATAAGTGGATATGTCCTGATCCTTGATTCCTTCAAACGGATCTGAGATTTTTTGCGGCTTTGGTTCTGGTTTTGGTTCTGGTTTTGGTTCTGGTTTTGGTTCTGGTTTTGGTTCTGGTTTTGGTTCTGGTTTTGGTTCTGGTTTTGGTTCTGGTTTTGGTTCTGGTTTTGGTTCTGGTTTTGGTTCTGGTTTTG
>CAYVBR010000007.1:0-46832 GCA_964449865.1 uncultured Candidatus Nitrosotenuis sp. | reverse complement strand
TCAGGTTGGGCAGGACAACTATCAGCACTGTTGGCAATTCCGTCATTGTCAGAGTCGGCTGGCGGGACAGTGTCAGGACAGCCGTCAGTATCCTCAAACCCGTTTACTGTCTCAGGTTGGGCAGGACAACTATCAGCACTGTTGGCAATTCCGTCATTGTCAGAGTCGGCTGGCGGGACAGTGTCAGGACAGCCGTCAGTATCCTCAAACCCGTTTACTGTCTCAGGTTGTAAAGGACAGCTATCTGAAACATCGGTAATTCCATCGTTGTCAGAATCGCTCGGAGTTTGGGTATTAGTGTCATTAAACATTCCATACGAGGCATATTCTATTTCGGATGCAAAACCAGACACAGGTGCAAGAAAACCAGTCAGAAATATAGAGAAGATAAACATTATGATTGTTTCATCTTTCCTTACAGCATTATTTACGGATGACAAATACTCACTCAATCCTCCAGCAACAACTACATACAAAAACCTTAAGATTGTTTTATTCTGTTATGGGAAGAACTTGATCCTTTGATTATAATGTAAGTTATTACTAGAGTGTAGGAATGAGACCATTATTTCAGCTAAGTACTAGAAGATATGAGGAGGAAATTGGACTAATTAGAAAAGCAATGGTTGATCTTGAAAAGAAATGCAGTGTAGAAAACGGATATGAGATAGGTCCGCCATCCAGCGCTGCAGGTTGGACTTTTTTCAATATTCAGATAAGCGCTGAAATGCTAGATGTGATCGAAAAATCAGGAATGATGGAAGGAGCAATAGGATACAGAATAGAAGAACAGTTAAAGAATTTTCTAGGTCATTTCCTTGAGTCACATGGAAGCAATGTGAGAATCAAGAAAATCAATTACTAGTTTTAAAAATCTAGAAATCGTAAGAGTGAATCTTTGCTAGAATCCTTCTGGTGGCTTTTGAACAAACACGTTACATACTAGTCGATCTGTTTTTTGGTCTCGATACTGCACGTTACATGTCACAAATTTACCCTTCAATGTACGAATTAAATCATCAATTGATCTTTCTTCATACTCTGGAGAATCTGGATTATCCACCTTGGCAATTGTAATACGTTCAGTTTTACCATATTGTGCCTTGTTATCTTTCCTATAATGCGTCACTGACATTTCAAAAGTATCGCCAGAAAGACACCCAATCACAGGACCGCCTATGCCATCTCCCATAATTTTTGTAATTTTTTATGGATTATAATTATTCTATGTTTATGCAAAACCAGCTAAATTGATTGCAAGTTATAATAAATTAAAAACCAGTAGATTCTATCCCCCAAATCAGACAGAATTGGAAGTGTCAGAATTAAACCCAAACAAATGTTTGTTTTTTATCACCACTTTTGAACAACTATACAATAGTGATTAGATCAAGGTTATGTTGTAATTTACCAACGGGTATTAGATGAGACGAGATGTACGTCAAGACATCAAAACACTTCAGGCAGAGATCATTAATGACGAAAGTAAAATTATTGAGATTATGTACGATGGTAAATACGATTTAGTAAGAAAATGCCTATCTAAAATTGAATCTGATCTAAAGTATCTCAGCATCATTGCAAACGGAGCTCCAATAGATAAGAACGAAGATAGAAAAATCATGGACTTTTTGAGAATTCATTATGAGAACATACACAATTTATCACTGTCAGTTAGATAGTAATTAGGCAAAGTGCTGATCAAAGGCCGACGCCGCAAAGCATTGATTTATGACTGAAATTCGAGACAACGGTGTCTTCTCTTTATATGTCAGTGACAACCTGACTATGCATGTTAAGAAAAATACTGGCAAAACTGAAACGTAAACAGAGAAGTGTATCTGTTGACGTAAATATGTTCAAAGAATCCGTAAAGAAAGAATTTGAACGGGCAGACACTAAATGAAGTGGAATTGTCCAAAGTGCGACTTTCGTTGGGAAGGAGACATGCAAACATACAACGAGCTAAGCAATCATGAAAAAAGCCACACAAAAGAGAAAAAAGACAGTTAAGTTTAATTTTGAAAATTCTTAATTCGTTTTCAACTAGTCAGTCAGTGTTTAATTTTGCACTAACCCGAGGATTATTTTTAATAGGATCGGATTCCAAAATAACGCTTAATATTTTAGCAATATTTTAGATTAGTTGAATTTCATCATAGCCAATAGATGAATATATTTTTAGCAGAAAACGTATGAATTATACAAATATTAATAAATTTATGAGAAGATCTAATAAATTATCATATTTTTAATACATCATTATATATATGTAAACAGGCATAATGAATCATGAGATATGGTGGCAAATATGAAGAAAATGTTGAGGAGAACAAGCAATGACAACGGCTTATGTTTTGATAAATTGTGATCTCGGAGCACAAGATAGAGTATTTTCGCAGCTAAAATCCATCAACAGAATAGAAACACGGGGAGTATTCGGTGCATATGACATAATAACAAAAATCGAAGCGCCAACCACAGACATGGTAAAAGATATCATCACATCAAAAATTCGAGTAATTGATAGAATACGCTCCACTTTGACTTTGATGGGAACAGAGAGAGATAGTAAGTAAATAAAATTACATATAAAATTATGATTATGCAAACGCTGAACATTGAGGATAGGTGTAGACGTTGTAAAGGGCTAGTGTTAACAGATGCTAGCACTGGCGAAAGGTGTTGCCAGAGCTGCGGCAATGTCATCATTGAACGTATAGAAGAATCAGGTTCACGCAGTTCGTTTACAGATAATCATGACGACAGAAGCAGAACTGGTACACCAAATTCACTTGCAATACACGACAGAGGACTTGCCACAATAATTGGCAATGTGAGCAAAGATGCATCAGGCAAATCACTTTCTGCATCCATGAAAAATAACATAAGGAGACTTCGAATTTGGGACGGCAGAAGTCAAACGCATGAGCACGTAGATAGAAATCTAAGATTGGCATTTCTTGAACTAGACAAATTAAAGGACAAACTTACATTATCAGATGTCGTGGTTGAAAAAACAGCCCTAATTTATCGAAAGGCAGTTGGAAAAGGACTAGTCAGAGGCAGATCCATTCAAGGAGTCCTTGGAGCTGCAACATATGCAGCATGCAGAGATACTGGGACTCCAAGGACGTTAAACGATGTATCAGACGCACTCAATATAAAAAGAAAGGACATTTCAAAGAGCTATCGCATGCTCGTAAATGAACTAGATTTGAAGATGCCAGTAGTGGACTCGATAAACTGCGTGTCTAAAATTGCAAGTAAGGTAGGATTGGACGAAAAAACACGACGACATGCGCTTGAAATTTTAACGAATGCAAACAGCATGGAGATAACATCTGGAAAAGATCCAATGGGACTTGCTGCAGCTGCACTATACATTGCATGTTTGAAATACGATATCAAGGTATCACAAAGAGAGATTTCTATGGCTTCAGGCGTAACAGAAGTAACAATACGAAACAGATACAAGGGATTAAGAGAATCGCTATCTCTAACTATTTGATAGAATAGTGCACGTCAGATAATGATTGGTAGATGCAGATAAATAAAAAAAACCCGCTCCTTAAATTTTAACTAGTTTTTCAATTTGTGAGAAAATCGCAAACAGTACGGTTCTTAGTCAGACTGAGTTTGACATGCATAGTCACATCTTACTTTGGATGCGCTTTTGCAGAAAACAACAGTGCAGATCTCTGGGCACCATCAAACATGGTTACTGGTGAGAATTATGAGGGGATGGTGATTCTTGATTCTGGGGCAAAATACAGTCATATGATGATGCTCTCAACAAATGATCCAACCATAATAAAAATTCCAGAAAGCGTAGTCATTTTGCCATATTCCAACCACGGGATATTTCCCATCAAAGCAATAAAGGGTGGAACGGCTACAATTTTTGCAGTCACAGACGGACAAATCATTCAAAAAACTATCAATGTCTATTCGTCTAGCAGAGTATCTGAAGGTCTCAGAATAATTCTTCCGGTAAACACAACAAAGACCGAAAACATACTAGGTTATGTCATGACGGTCGACAGCAAAGGATCGCCGGCTCCAGTTTCAAAGGATATCAAAATCAATCTAAATTCGTCTCCTCTGATTCAAGTAGAAAAAAATAACTTGCTAATTAAATCTGGAAGCTATTTGTCCAAGTTTTCTGCAAAAATCAAGGGATCTGGAAAAATATTTGCAAACGCAGAAGGTCTGGAAATCGGAGAGGCCAGAATAACAAAGACACAAGATGAGGTCACAGTTAAAGTCGGAGTTGCCCCAAACATAATTTTGGAAGACTCCAGGGCATACTTTTTCGTCTGGCTTGAAAAAGACGGAAAACCATACAAGCCCCCGTATGTTATTCATGCTTTCCTATCATCAAACAATCCGGATTCCATCAGATTTACAGCACGTCCTGACGCAAAACTGAATTCGGATGCCATTTTACAGATCTCTCTGACGGATGGAATTGGTAGAGGTTACGTGATTTCTGGAAATAGTGGTAGCGCAATCATTACTGCAAACGTTGATGGGTTTGGCTCTGCGCAGACAGACGTTGTTGTTGGACCTGTTCTAATTGACGAAAATTTTCAGCCGTTAGAATCAAGTAAAGATAAGAAATTAAAGGAAATTGAAAAACACACGCCAAACATTGCTTTTGCCTGGTTCTATCCCACAATAACAGATTCTAACGGATATGGAGTCATTGCATTATACAATATGAATTTCACCAAGAGTGCAGGCATCTATGCAGACACAAACGGTACAAACGTTTCAATTTCAAGCACGATAAACAAAGTCACACCAGTTCCTTTAGACGGAAGAACTGTATCTCTTACTTCTTCTGGCGGCCTACAGCATCCCAATGTGTTAAAGATGTCAGAATCAAAAGAAATTCCGTCACAGAGAGAAACAGGTTACAATTGCGCAATGTTGTTTGAGGTACTTGGAAAGAGTCAGGGTGGGCACACAGTTTCAATATCAGGTCCAGGTTTGGAGAGATATCAATCAAAAATCAATATTGTGCCACCTTATCGTGATCTCTACCAGCTAAAAATAACTCCCATTCCTGCAATGTCAGGCAACACTCAAGCGTTGGCCATAGTTTCAATTGTAGATAATTCCGATGCGTTGATCGACGCACAAAAAATGTTTGCAGGGCCAGTTGAGATTGTGGCATCTACTAGTTCAAATAATGATAAAATCATCATTGCATCTCAAAACTCGGCAGTTTACTCTGGAAGTATTGCAGAATCAGCCTCAGTTATTTTTTCATCCACAGCAGTCTCACCAACAAAACATATCATATCCCCTGCAGGAATTGCATCAGCAGTATCAATTGATGCACCAACCAAAGTACACATATCTGAAAAAATCCCTTTTGCAATCCATGAAGTTGATTCATTTGGGATCCCACTTAGAAAAATAAACCATACCAACATTTCTGCAACGCCGGGAGTTACAATAAATGAAAAATATCTGGAAATAAACAATGCGGGTATTGAAAAATTAGCCGCAATTTCAAGGACAGGCGCATCAAGTCTTGATATTGAAGCTTTCGCAAATAATCTTGATTTTTCAATAGTTTCTTCTGGAATCACCAATAGAATTGGCAAGGAGTTTGAGATTCACCTTGTAAGCGACATCAAAGACATCAGCATTCAGATCGAATCACCGTTCCCATACAAAAAAATCAACGAACTTACTTACATTGTAACTCCTAATGAGGAAGGATATCTGGGCATCATGTTTACTGCATCTAAGAAAGGCTACACCACCTCAAAGAACACATTTTCGGTGCACGCCGAAAAAATCGTCAATGTAGGATTCAAAGCAATTGGAAATGATGGAAAGGAGCTAAACATTGAAGAACACGTCAAGATCGGCAATGTTTCAAAAAGCATCATAACGCCATACCAGGGAGAATTCAAATCGCAATTTCTAGAATCCCAATTTCCACCCAACGTCGTTATAGGCAATAATGGATACCATCTGAATAACGTAATCTTTGGGGATCAAGAATTTCCGGACGGCAAAATAAGTAACATGTATCTTGACAAGGATACTCTAATAATCGCAAAATACGATAGAATGATCAAAATTGACGCGGAAAACGCACAAGGTGCTGGATTTTACACGTACGGCCAGGTAGTGAATCTATCAGTTCCGCCAAAGGAGAAATTTTCATTTCTAGTCAGAGAGGTCTTTGATCATTGGGAAGGCATCCCATATCAAACAGATAGTGTTTCTTTTATCGCACATGATAATGTAAATGCCAAAGCAGTTCTGCATGATGATTATCTGTTCCTGATGGCAATATTCGGATTTGTAGTCTCCGGCGTGATGTATTTCAGACTAATTTGGAAGAAGGGAATCAGTGCATCATGGTACATACACGGATTCATCGACATGTTGAGAATTGACAATTTTTACAAATTAGTTTTTAGAAGAACAGATAGAGAAAAAATAAAAACGGCAGATAATAGTCAAGACACCAATTATGAATTCGATTGATAGAAATTAAATTAATAGACCAAAAAAAGATGCCAACTAATTTAATCAACAAATCAAAAACAAATTTGAATTAAACGTAAAACTCTAGATATCAATAATTTCCCAAAACAAAGAAATTTATCAATTATTATATAGTTTAAAGCTGAAATATGCAAAGATATGATAGAAACAACATCATCAATTAAATTTTTTAATTCTCATAGGTATCAAAACAATTCTCAACAGCATAGAGTGAGATTATGAGTTTTACATTCTATGATTCCATTCCAAACTCTCGTTCTTCATTTCAGGAAATCTGCAAATCCACATCGCTTGAACACAGAAAAACTCCACGGATCACATGTAATCACAGATCCGAAGATCAAATAGTTACAGAGTCAAATGAAATTGTTTGCAAAGTGTGCGGAGTTGTTTTAGGGATTGATGACGTTCAAGAGGCAAGTACGGATAGTACTGCCAACTTATTTCAAGAGATTCAGCCAGGCTGTAGACCTGTAAAAATTGAGGCTACGACAAGGATTCACGAACAAAAACTGGCCTCGTCAAGCTTTTCAAATGCTTGCAGCAAGCTCAAGCTACCACGCCATGTTTCCCTTGATGCATGGAATATGTATTCGAAACTAGATAAAAACACGAGTTTCTCCACAGCGGAGAAGGCGTCTTTTGCATTATTTGTCGCATGTAGAAGACATTCAATTCCAAAAAGCGACACAGAAATTCAGAAATCAATAAAATTTGCGTTTTCTCTTAACCGAATGCCAACAATGTTTAAAGTTTTTTCATTAGTGAAAATTACTGCTAAAGAAAAGCTGAAAATAAAATGTGACGGCGATAATTATCTAAATTATTATCTAAACATATACTCCAATAAAGCCCCACAGCAAAAACGGGATGAGATTAGAAGTATGATCAGAGGATTAAGCACGCTAGAAAACAAAACGTCGTTAGAGAATTATCACAGTGTTGCAAGATTTGTGTATAACATGGCATCTCGAGAAAGCAAGGAATTTGTAAAAATCAGAAGATGTGTTCTGACTAATGAAAATAAAGAATCATCAGAGAGCAGAAATATCGGAGAGCAGCCAAATTGATGTCAAACCCAGATGTAACTCAGCAGGAAGTAGTGAAAATATCAGAATTATACCCGTGCCCAGTTCAAATAACCATCCACACTACAAAAAAGATTGATGCCATTACTAAAACTGCAAAATCCAATCCAGAATTAATTCCTGCACTCAATATAGCTGTTTTTAGCAATAAAAAATATGTAGTGGACGGAGGGGCTCGGATATTAGGCCTAAAGAACGCAGGTCTGAAAGAATTCAAAGCTAGCCTACACCAGGTAAATTCACTAGAAGAGGCAGTCGTGCTTCACGCTAGACTAAATCAAACAAGTCCGCTCAATCCCCTAAAAATCATCGAACTCGCAAAATTCTTTGATGGTATGAACATTAGTGAGATTTCAAGAATGTGTTGGCTGTCAGAATCATACGTAAGGATGTTAGAGAATTGTAGAAATTTAGCAAATGATGCGCATGAAAAACTCCAATCCATTCAAAACGAATTGGCCAAGACATTAACGGAGGTCATGATGCCACCATATGTCTTAGAGACAATATGTAAAATCCAGTCAAAAGACAGGCACATAAAAGCAGTTTACATGTTAGAGGTATCCATCAAACAATTATCAAGTAAGAAGTTTTCATTTCCTACCCACAAGTATTTGGAGGGACTCTTTGAGCCATTATATGATAAGCCTCAAAGAGAACCGGTGAACTTTATAGAAGAAATTGAGGATATTGAAGAAGTCAAGCCGCCAAAACAGAAAATCAGGCCATACTCAGTTGTAACAAAATACACATCAAGTGAAAAAGAAAAAATTAGAAAAATTCTTGGAAATGTACCACATCAGACGATACTTGACATAGCAATAGGAGACGAGATAATAAAAGAATTAGAATCACTAAAAAATATTGTAACAAAACTACCCAAAGAACAAAGAAATTTCTTCAGTGAAAAACTCGAGGAAATAAAAAAGAAATCATCAAGGAAAAGATTCAGACTAGATATGAAAAAGAATACAATTGCCCCCATAGACGAGAAAAACGGCGTCATCGTAATTCAAGGAGAGTTGGGGAAGAAATCTTGCTTTATGCTGCCAGAACACACAGAATTTCTTGACATTCAAAACGGATCAGAAATTCATGCTAAAATGATAACAAAGTCAACACAAATCGAAAAACTTGCAAAGATTGCCGAGGAGTTGGAAGCCAAAGAAAGTTTGAGGGTATTGGTTCTCAGTTCGAACCGCATTTGAAATGGATCTATCTGAAAAATCAAGAAAGGAAATCGCATCTCTTTTTTTCAAAAATCGTTGTTTGGAGACAAACAGCACGGCGCACCTGATTTGCAAGACGCTCTATTTTACACCATGCGAGCAAAAACAATTAGTCGAAAAGATCTTGCAGATGAACAAAAATCTTAATGTCATAAGGGTCACAATCTGTGATCTGCAAACGAAAAACTTGATCAGATTTACTGAAGGCCTTTTGGAGTTGACTGATGTTGGGCGTTGGTATTACGTAGCAGCAAAGATCGGCATATCAGTATCATCATTATGTCTTTTATCGCAAGCATATGTCATTCAGAAAAATTTAGAAAATGGCGGATTTGTTGGATATTTTGCCGTAGCAGATTTTGCAGATATTGTGAAATATTCGCATTCTACGTCCAAATTAATCCGTAATTTGCGCGAAATGGGACTAACTTATCGCCATCACAAAAACACCATCAGGATCTTTCCTGAAAAAATGAAAATGTTAGAAAACTATGATGCCGAATTGACATCGTTGAACAGATGGGTTGTCGGGCTAAAATCCAAAATAGCGGAAATTGAGGATGACGATCCAATTGCAAGAGAAAACTTTATCAAAGATTTGGAATGTTATGCCAAACTTCATAGAAATACGGCAATCCAATGAATGAATTTGAAATAAGCCGCGCAGCAATTGCAATTGGAATGATGGCAGTTGCAACATATTCTGATGTGAAGACAAGATATGTTGATGACCGAGTTTGGATCTTGGGTCTATGTTCTTTTGCCATCACGGCAGCAGTATTCATCTTTGTATTTGAGGCAAGCGTTCAGGAGTTAATTGGGCCTCTAAACATAATTGGCATGATGTCAGGGATTGGGATTGCATTTACAGGGTGGATCATTAGATCAAATGGAATCGGATACGCCACGGGAGATTTCTTTGGCTTGTTAGCACTATCAATTATTTTACCAAGATTCGATGGAATCACAGTTCCAATATTGGTGATCATATGTGCATCGGCATTTAGCATCATATGCACAGTTATTCATAATCTGAAAATCAACATAAAATCAAGGAACTTTTTTTCAGAATTTGACGAACCAGTATGTAAAAAAATGTTAGCCTATCTTACAATACATAGAAAGATGGAAAACGAAAATTTCACATTTCCTGCAGAGACAGTAGTTAATGGAAAACGAAAATTTCAATTCAGGCACAATTCTGATACTCAAGAGTTTTCCTCAGAGGTAAAAGAGTCCTATGTTTGCACCGCCACGCCCATGATGCTGTACATACTTGCAGGGTTGTGGTGCGTCATAACAATGACTTTGATAATATAGCATGAAAAGATCACAGTTCAAGTGCCAGGCAGAATAATTATTTTTTAACAATTCTGCAGTACTCTATGGATTGAATGCCCTTTAGATTTTTGTATTGAATATAGGTACAGATTATCTTATTGGGTTTATGAGTACCCTTAAACTTGTAGACAACAAGAACTTCGTCATCATCATTAAATTTATCTTCAGAGAACAAATCTTGGCAAACAAAATTCTTTGCCAATCACCCACATAAAAGACTTTTCTAATCCTATAAATTTCCCAAATTTGAGAAATTATTAATTAATTACGACGCATAATAGAAACCGTGCAATCCCAAGGAATGCGCAGAATACAAAAACGGACGTTTCTATTATTCACAGAGTTAGGGGAAAAATCACGCAGTGAAAAAGTGTTTTCCATAATAAAAAAAGAGGACACATCAATTACGATCAGGATCAGCGATACAGAACTAACAGATAAAATCATTGATGCATATCTAGACAAAGACAACCGGGTCATCCTTTACAACTTGAGATTACCCATGACGATAACAGAGATTGTAAAAAAATCAAGACTGCCCCAGTCATCAGTATATAGGAAGGTAGACACACTTGTTGAACAAGGGTTAATTTTGTTTTCAGGTTTTGACAGAAACGTAAAGAATGGAAAGGGCAACCACAAAGGAGCTACATATGAAAAAACAATCCAATCAATAAGCTTCAACCTAAAATCAGATACACATACGACTGAGATCACTATTGAGAAACGAGCGTTGCAAAAATGTAAACCGTTGTACCTATTGGTGTCAAACACATGTTAGGAATAGACGTGCTTTTAGCTCAATATTTTGAAAATCACTTAGACGAGCACTTTGGAATGGCAGTAAGGAGAAAAATTAAAGACAGGTTGTTTGAAAGATACGGGCTTTCATTGCAGCAATCACTGCAACAATTCGATATTTTTGAAAAAGTGTTGAATGAGTTTTTTGGGAATGCCTCAAGAGGTGTTCTGAAAAACCTATTTGAAAGCGTATGCATTGTCAAAAAACAAAAATCCTCCAAGAAACAAAAATCAAGTTTCATTGAGGTCAGAGACGAAACACTTGCAAACTTTATTCTAAACTCATATGGAGATAACGATAAAAAGGCAATTCTGGCGGTGGCAACTGAAACCGCACTTACGCTTCCTGAAATACTGAAAAAATCCAAGCTCCCGACAAGCAGCGGATACCGAGTTTTCAACAATTTGCTAAAGGAGGGCCTCATCATAGAGATCAACGATAACTCAGAAAAAAGTGAGAAATCCAAATTTAAATCGACCATCAAGGAGATCAAAGTGAGCTTGGCAGGCACAAAATTAGAAATTGCCATCTTCTTTTCCAAAGAAGCGCTCAGAGGGAGCAGGGTTTTGGCAACTATTGCCCCCAACTTGACGATAACGACCTAAGCGTACAAAATCTTGACATAAATTATTCCGCATTTTAGCACACATGAGATAATTTTCATGAGGCAAGAAATAGGAATTAGTAATCTGGTGCGAGGCGCCACATTCTTTGAGCACGCAGGAGTGTCCATCGTTTACGTGTTCATGCCAATCCTGGCAAAAAACCTCACAAATTCGGTCTTTGAGGTAGGGATTACAGTTGCCACGTTTTTCTTTGCGCAAATTATGTCCAGCTTGTATTTTGGAAGAATTTCAGACAGACATGGCAAAAGACTAATTTTCATCCAGGTTGGATTTATTGGTTCGGCCATTGCGTTTGGGCTACATTATTTTGCAGACAATTCGTCTTACTTGCTTTTAGCCAGACTTGGGGCAGGAATAGCGAGCGGGATGATCGTTCCGGCAATGCTTGCATACACGTACGAGTCTGGCAAAGACAAAGCGAAGGTTGCGTCAATCATATCATTTCATGCACTTGGCTGGCTTGCGGGCATCGTAGCTGCTGGAATAGCAAATAATGAAAAGACAATATTTCTCATAAGCGCAGGTTTCTTTTTGGTAGGACTCGCATTGTCATCAAGGCTTCCAAACTACAGCATGCCAAGAGAAACAGGAAAGGGGACTACGATGGCAGTCATTGTGAAAAACAAGCATCTGTTTTTGTCCTTACTTCTCAGACATGTCGGCGCAACATCGGTTTGGACCATTTTGCCACTAGTTTTGACTGAAACTTTTCACGCCAAACTATACGAGGTATCATTGGTGTATGTGGCAAACACGGCAACGGCGTTTGTTTTGATGAATCTAATGGCCTCAAAAATAAAAACAAAAAACATAACAAAATTCAAAATAGGCATAGGCCTCACAGTGTTCGTATTTTTAGGAATGGCGTTAATGACTAGCTGGTGGTTGGCAATTCCATCCATGGCACTAGTAGGCGTAACATGGGCATTTTTGTACATTGGAGGAAGCATTCACCTAATGGAAAATAACCCAAAGTCAACGTCGACTGGGATTTTCAATTCCACCATAGCCATAGCAAATGTGATTGGTCCAGTGGTTGCAGGTACGCTTGCGTTTTACTACAACAACGTATCTGTAATGTATTTTGCAGTTGGAATTTGCATTGTCGCATTTATGGTTTCGTTAAAAATTAAAAAGTAATCTTATCCCAATCTAGAATTGCTGTTTTTGTCCCCTTAAGACGTATTACTTCTTTTCAGCATAGGAAATGGACATAGTTGATAAAAAAACAGAATACGAAAAGACATGCGATGTCCCCAAACTATACGAGACAGAAGATATTCCAACTGAAAAGAAAATAATCTATCAAAAGTGGGAAATCCCGCAAATTGGATTCTATTGGCTAATAGCAGAACTAGATAAAAAAGAAAACATCGCCTACGGCTATGCGAACCTAAATGATGAATTGTTTGCAGAGTGGGGATACATCAGCATTGAGGAGCTAATTGAGAACAATGCTTCTTTGTGTAGAGACTGGAAGCCATGCACCTTCGAAGAGGCTCAGAAGCGACTAGCGCAGACCCCATCGTGACATTACTTTGTCTTCCAGTTTTTTGAAGATAAGTCCATCAATTACAATGCCAATAATCATTATGACGAGCATCATTGCGATTACCTGAGAGACATCGCTGAGTTGTCGTCCAACATTTAGTAAGAATCCAAGTCCCAAAAATGAGAACAGCAGCTCTGCACCTATCACACCCCTCCATGCAAATGCCCAACCCTGTTTGAATCCTGATATCATGTACGGAAATGCGGCCGGAATCAGTACCTTCGTTATGAGTTGACCCCCCTTTGCACCCATGTTCTGGGCTGCCGCAATATAATCAGGATTGATGTTTTTTACACCAGTGTATGTGTTTATGGTGACTGCAAATATTGCTCCGGCCACTGTGACAAAAATTATTCCAGCATCGGTCAATCCAAACCAGACTATTGCCAAAGGACTCCATGCAACCGACGGAATTGATTGCAGCCCCAAAATGATAGAACCAATCGTCTGGTTTACTGTCTCTACTCGTGCCATAAACACGCCTAATGTGATTCCACCAGCTATTGCTATCACAAGGCCGATTGTCAGCCTCCAAAGACTAGTTCCAATCCCATAGAACAAAGTCCCATCAGATGCACCGTACCACAGACTCTCACCGACCTCAAGTGGGGACGGAAAAATCTTGTCTGACCACACATTAGCAGAGTCAAGTGCCTGCCACACAAGAACAATCCCAACAAAGAACGCAACTTTCTTTGCCAGAACGTTTGCCTTCATTCTGAAGCCTCCTTTGATTTTACTTCAGGCCGCAGTTCAGCAAGTATTTCTTGCTGATACCTCATGAGAGTTTCATCGTCTGAAAGACGCGGTCTTTTGTTTTCTATGTTAACAATTTTTTTAATAGTTGACGGTCTGTGGGTAAACACTGCAACCTTGTTTCCAAGAACCGTTGCCTCTGAAACAGAATGAGTTACAAATATGATTGTCTTTTTTGTTTTTTGCCAGATCATTTGCATTTCAACTAGGAGGGTATCACGAGTCTGTGCATCCAGTGCGGCAAACGGTTCATCCATCAACAACACCTCTGGATCCATCACCAGTGCGCGTGCAATTGCAACTCTTTGTCTCATTCCAGTAGACAGTTGGTACGTGTACGAATTTGCAAATTTTGTCAGGTCCATCATATCCAGGTAGCGCTTGGAGATTTCGTGCCTCTCAGAGTCTGGAATCCCCGCAATTTTTAATCCAAACTCTACATTGTCTTGCACCTTGAGCCACGGGAATAAGGCACCCTCTTGGAACACCAAGATTCTATCTGGTCCAGTATTGATAATTGGGCGACCGTCCAGCAGTATCTGCCCTTCCTCAGGTTTTTGCAGTCCTGCGACAATTCTAAGAAATGTGGACTTGCCACACCCAGAGGGCCCAACTAAGCATATGAAATCCCCCTCATCTACGGTGAGATTTATCCCACCCAGCGCCTTTAACTGCTGTCCGTCATGATCAAAATACTTGACGATGTTTTTTGCCTCTAGTTTTGCCATGATGCAGCCCCCATTGACGTATTGTTATGACGATAGTAAATGTTATCTAAATTATATCCAGAGTGTCCAAGATATCCAAGTCCGTATGCACGTTCTGCAAATGTGCTAATGGAGTTTGCAATAGGCTCAGACGTAATTTCAATATTTGAAAACGCATTGTGGATGATTTTTTCATTTAGATTTTTTCCAGTATGTTTCTTGTAGAAATCAATAAAGATAGATTCGGTTTGGCCGGGGTTTTCTTTGATCCAGTTTACGGTATTTGTGTTAGCATCAATCCACTTTTCCACCAAGTCAGGATGTGCTTCCAGAAATTCTGCCCTGCCAACAAGTAAAACCGAGGAGAATTTTTTATCAGGCCAAGTGTCCTCTTCTTTGAACAGTCTTTTTCCTCCAAGCTGATCCACTAGCATCGTAGCAGTTGGTTCAGGCACCCATGCGGCATCGATGTCACCTTTAGCAAAGATAGTGTAGATTTCAGGATTTGCAATGTTGTATATGGTAACGGTGCCGCCTTTTTCCTTAGATTTCAGATTGTTTTCTGCAAGATAGTTTCGTAATGAGACATCCTGTGTATTTCCAATAAACGGGGCTGCGATCTTTTTTCCATCCAAATCAGCAGCTGTAGATATGGTAGAGTCTTTTTGTATCACAAAGCTTGCCCCGCCGCTTGTTGCACCTGCCAAAATTTTGATATCGTCTGTTTTTGACTTTACGTATCCTATTACAAATGGAGCTGGTCCCAAATACGCCAAATCGGCGGACTTTGTAAAAAGCGCCTCAATTGCCTCGGGTCCACTATCTACGACTCTAGTCTTGATTGTAGTATTGCCCAATTCCTTTGCAAATTCACCGTTTTCCAATCCTACAATTGGCACGGCGTGATTGACATTTGCAAAAAATACTACACGAACCTGATTGGTGTCAGTCTCCGGCGTCCCCAGACTCAAAGCAGCCATTACAGATATCGCAGTTACTGCCACCAGCACGCCAGAATAGACTAGAATTTTCATAAAACAGCGTTATGAAACTTTGGTTAAATAGTGATCGGATTTTAGCTAAAGCTAGTTGCAATTTTTTGCCATGACGGTTTTTTCCAGAAACATAAAATGAAAACTTTTTTGAGATCAGCATAAAAGATAAATGCAAAGCATTTTCACGAAAAAGCTCGATGAAACAAAAAGCAGTACTTGCTTTTTCTGGCGGATTAGATACATCAGTTGTCATAAAATACCTACAAGAAAAACACGACATGGACGTAATTACAGTCACAGTCGATGTTGGCGAGGGAAGCGACCAGAAGAAAATTGCGGCAAAGGCAAAAAAGCTTGGAGTTCTCAGACATTACAACATAGATGCAAAGTTAGAGTTTGTGCAAAAATTTATCCATCAGGCAATTAAGGCAAACGCCCTGTATCAAAAAAAATACTGCTTGGCAACATCATTGGCAAGACCGCTAATCGCGCAAAAAGTAGTAGACATAGCAAGAAAGGAAAAAGTCGACGCGCTAGCACACGGATGTACTGGAAAAGGAAATGATCAGGTGCGATTTGACATAACATTACGTTCAGGTTCTAATTTACCCATAATTGCGCCGATTCGTGACCTAAATTTGGATAGAACCACGGAGCTTGCATTTGCAGAAAAGCACGGAATATCAATTGATGCAGTAGCAAAGAAATTCAGCGTTGATCAAAACTTGTGGGGCAGGGCAATCGAGGGCGGACATCTTGAAGACCCATACAGTGAACCGCCAGATGACGCATTCATCTGGGTTAAGACAAAGAACCTTCCTGACAAACCAAGGTATTTGGAGATAGAATTTGAAAACGGGATACCAGTGGCAGTTGACAAAAAAAGAATGAGTCCAATTAAGCTAATCGAATATACGAACAAAGTTGCAGGAGATAACGGAATTGGGATAGTAGACCACATCGAGGACAGAGTGGTCGGAATAAAATCACGTGAGGTATACGAGACTCCTGCCGCACTGTGCATCATAGAGGCACATTCCGACCTTGAAAAAATGGTCCACACAAAGCACGAGACCAAGTTCAAGGAGATGGTCGATTCAGAGTGGGCATTTCTGGCATACTCTGGACTGTGGCAAGATCCTCTAAAGCGGGATTTGGACAAGTTCATCGACGAATCACAAAAAACAGTAACCGGGACTGTTCGACTCAAGCTATACAAGGGTGCGTTCCGAGTAGTTGGACGAAAATCAAAGTATTCACTATACAGCCATGACATTGCCACCTACGGAAAAGGCTCGGCATTTGATCAAAGAAAGGCCACAGGCTTTGTTGAACTCTGGGGATTGCAGACAACAGAAGCTAATAAATTACTAAACAAGAGGTGAAAAAAATCATAATGAATTGTTCAGAATGTGACGCAAAAATAAACATCCCAGACGATGCAGCTGTAGGGGAGATAGTTTCATGTCCAGAATGTGGAGCCGACTTTGAAATTGCAAAGAAAAACGGTCCAAACGTGGAACTAAAACCAGCAGAAAGCGTCGGAGAAGACTGGGGAGAGTAGTTGTCCAAGATTTGTATCGTATTTGACAGACTCAGACTGGAGGAGAAGATGCTCGAGGAGCAGGCATCCAAGATGGGTCACGATACAATAGTAGTGGATGCAAAGACTAGCCAGATCAGCACGGAGAGTAAAAAAGGTGACATCGATTTTGGTGACGTCGTCCTAGAAAGATGTGTGAGCTATTTTAGAGGCTTACACTTTACTGCGTGCCTAGAGTTCCTAGACGTTCCGGTAATCAACAGCTATGACGTGGCAGACAAATGCGGTAACAAGATGGTGACATCATTACTGCTAAAAAAGCACGGGATTCCGACACCAAAGACCTATTTTGCATTCTCATCTGAGGAAGCGACGAGTCTAATCAATAAGGTCGGCTTTCCAATCGTGATAAAGCCAGTCATCGGAAGTTGGGGAAGGGGAATCCTGCCCTTACGGGACAAAGACACAACAGAGGCAATAATCGAAATGCGCGACATAGCAGACGGCTCACATGACAGGATTTACTATTTGCAAGAAGTGATAAACCGCCCACCACGCGACATTCGAGCAATAACAGTAGGAGACCAGGTGATTGCGGCAATGTACAGAAAGTCACAGGGTGATTTTAAGACAAACATTGCCCTTGGAGGCGATCCGGAAATATGCGAAGTCACAAAGGAAATGGAAGACATTTGCGTCAAGGCATCAAAGGCAGTCGGCGGCGGAATTTTGGGAATAGATCTGATGGAGGATGAAAAACGAGGACTGGTAATACACGAAGTGAACAATACCGTCGAGTTCAAGGGGCTTGCAAGGGTTGCCAAAAAAAATATCCCTCAAGAGATGATTAATTTTGCCCTAGATCAGGTTAGGAAATAAATTATACTACCATGTCACGGAGAACAATATGTTAAGAGTAGGAGTAGTCGGAGCGTCAGGATTTGTAGGCGGAGAAATGCTACGTCTTTTGGTAACGCATCCCAAAGTCGAAATCACGATGGTAACATCAAGGCAACATGTAGGGGAATACCTACACAGAATCCAGCCGTCACTTAAAGGATTTACAGAAATGACATTTTCAGAGCTAGATTACGATAAAATGTCGGACAAGTGCGATCTGGTTTTTACCGCAGTCCCGCACGGAACTGCAACTGAGATAGTAAAGGCGCTATACGACAGAGGACTCAAAGTAGTAGACCTTTCTGCAGATTATAGATTACACAATCCAGAGGCATATGGCAAATGGTACGGATGGGAACACCCACATCCAGAATACCTGGAAAAGTCAGTGTTCGGAGTTCCAGAGTTGCACCGAGACAAAATCAGAAACGCACAGCTCGTATCATGTCCTGGATGCATGGCAGTAACATCAATGCTTGCCCTAGTTCCACTAATCAAAAACAACGTAATTGACACAGAGCACATTGTAGTTGATTCTAAAATCGGCTCATCCGGTGCAGGTGCAGGAAGTGTTGCAGGAACACATCATGCAATGAGGTCAGGAGTAATCAGACCATACAAGCCTGCAAAGCATAGACACACAGGTGAAATAGAGCAAGAACTAAGCGAAATTGCAGGAAAGCACATTAGCATATCGATGAGCCCTCACGCAGTTGACGTAGTAAGAGGAATTCTTTGCACGAATCACACATTCATGACAAAGGACATGAACGAGTTAGAATTATGGAAGTTATATCGCGAGCAATACAAAGACGAGAGATTCATCAGATTAATTCGCGACAAGAAAGGGCTGTACAAGTTCCCAGATCCAAAGTTCGTAGTAGGCTCCAACTTCTGCGACATTGGTTTTGACATAGATGAAGATAACCACAGACTAGTTGCGCTATCAGCTTCTGATAACCTAATGAAGGGTGCAGCAGGCTCTGCTAT
This sequence comes from uncultured Candidatus Nitrosotenuis sp., assembly GCA_964449865.1. Taxonomy (GTDB): domain Archaea; phylum Thermoproteota; class Nitrososphaeria; order Nitrososphaerales; family Nitrosopumilaceae; genus Nitrosotenuis. The sequence goes on along the minus strand of CAYVBR010000007.1, from coordinate 27,766 downwards.
CCAAAACATGAATGTCATGTCAGGCTTTGATGAAATGGATGGCCTGAGATATTCACCGCTAACTCCAGTTTAAAAAAATGATTACAATCAAAATTGGCGGAAGCGTAGTAGAAAATCTTCATCCATCAACAATTCCAGACATCAAAAAAGTTGCAGAGCAAGAAGGAGTCATACTTGTGCACGGCGGCGGAAAAGAAGTAACAAAGACGTGCGAGATGTTAGGAAAAGAGCCAAAGTTCGTAGTGTCCCCAAGCGGAATAAAGAGCAGGTACACTGACAAGGAGACTGCAGAGATTTTCACAATGGTAATGTCCGGCAAAATCAACAAGTCAATAGTCCAGATGCTGCAAAAAAATGGAGTAAATGCAGTAGGGCTAAGCGGTGTCGATGGAAAAATATTCGAGGCGGAGAGAAAGGACAAGCTGGTTATCGTCAACGAAAAGGGAAGAAAGCAGGTAATTGACGGAGGATATACAGGAAAGGTAACTCACGTAAACTCGGAATTGCTCAAATTATTGCTAGATCATGGCTACGTGCCAGTAATATCACCAATTGCCATGTCCAAGGAGTTTGACTTTTTGAACATAGACGGAGACAGGGCAGCTGCAAACGTGGCAGGAAGTATACAAAGTGACAAGGTTTTGTTTTTGACCAATGTAGACGGATTGCTCATGAATGAGAAAGTGGTTGAAAAACTCTCAAATGCAGAAGCCAAGGAGATAAGACCAAAGGTAGGCTTTGGAATGGAAAAGAAAATACTTGCAGCAACAGAGGCACTTGACATGGGGGTAAGGGAGGCACTAATTGCAAACGGCCAACGAGAAAATCCTATATCATCGGCAATTTTACATCAGAGGTGCACGGTAATTAGCAAATGACTGAAGATGACTTTTTGGGCAGTCTCTACCAGAGATTCCCAGTTACAATTGAGAGAGGACTAGGAACCCGAGTCTGGGACATCAACAATAAGGAGTACATCGACTGCATGGGAGGATACGGCGTTGCACTGGTAGGACATAGAAACCCCAGAGTAGTAGATGCAATCAAGGCACAGCTAGACAAGATCATTACAGTACACAGTTCATTATACAACAAGACTCGTGAAGAGTTTTTAGAAAACTTGATCAGGCTTGCACCAAAGAAACTTTCCCAAGTGCATCTTGGAAACAGCGGCACCGAGGCAGTAGAGGCGGCAATCAAATTTGCAAGAAAGTTTACCGGCAAATCAGGCATGATTGCAATGAACGGATCATACCACGGCAAATCAATGGGAGCTTTATCGCTAACATTTAATCCAAAGTACAGAAAGGCGTTTATGCCACTTGTGGAGAAAGTAACGTTTTCCCCGTTTGGCGACATTGAGACACTTCGAACCAAGATAGACAAGGACACCGCATTCATAATTATGGAGCCAATCCAAGGAGAGGGTGGAATCCATCCCGCACCGCAAGGATTTTTGCAAGAGGTCCGAAAGATTTGTGATGAGAACGGAATTCTGCTAATTTTTGACGAAATTCAAGCAGGCCTTGGAAGAACTGGTAAAATGTGGGCGTGTGACCACTGGAATACGGCACCAGACATAATGTGCCTGGCAAAGGGAATTGCAGGCGGCGTTCCAATGAGTGCGACGCTAGTCAGGCCAGACATTTTGGCTGCAATGAGTAAGGGCGAGCACTCTTCTACGTTTGGTGGAAACCCGCTCTCTTGTGCAGCAGGAATTGCAACACTAAAGGCGCTAACTGAAGACGGACTGGTTGACAATGCCGCCAGAGTAGGCAAGGTATTCCGAGACGGGCTTGAAAAACTAAAAGCTAAACACAGCATAATTCGAGAAATTAGAGGGATGGGATTGATGATTGGAATAGAGATGAAGTTTGAGGTAAAGGACATACTGACAGACGGAATCTCAGAGGGAGTCCTGTTACTATACTCGGGCAGAAACATCATCAGGTTACTTCCGCCATTGGTGCTATCAGAGCAGGATATCACAAAAGTATTAGAAGTACTAGACAGACTAATGGTAAGAGAGGCAGAGAGGAGAAAAAATGTACAAGGACAAGACTGATGACGAAATACTAAAGATCTTAAAGGAAGACTCTAGGGAGTCCTTTGTAGACATCGGAAAAAAACTAAAGCTTTCAGAATCGGCAGTAAGGCGCAGGGTAAAGAATCTCATCGACAACAAAGTAATTAAAAAATTCACAGTAGAAATGGGCGAGCAAAACTCGACAAAAGCAATTGTACTAATATCAGTAGAGTCGTCAATGGACACGTCAAAGGTCTCCGCAAAGCTCACAAGCCTTGAGGGAGTAAAGACAGTCTATGAAATCACGGGACAGTACGACATTGCAGTTATAATTTCAGCTCCAAACATAATGGAAATCAACGGCTCAATTGACGCACTGAGAAAAATTCCAGGAGTGTCAGATACCAACACTGTCATCATTTTGCGCGAAGTAACATAGACGAATTTCGTGACAAAGTATTTGCTTTTTGCCTAAATTCACACCAGTTTTCTCTGATTTAAGCCGTTTCTAGTACGATTATGTTTATAACTGGCACACAGTTAACCTGATTCTGCAATGAATGATCCGAATTACTATGCACACCTGTACAACGAGTACGACAAAAAGCCAAGAAGGATTCACGTACTTGACAGCACCCTAAGGGAGGGAGAGCAGCACCCGGGGGTGACATTTACCAACAAACAAAGAATACAGATTGCATGGATGCTTGATTATTTTGGAGTCGACCAAATTGAGATTTCACCAGTCGTATCAGAAGACCACTTTGTGGCAACAAAGACAATCATCAAGCAGGGACTAAAGGCAGACATTGTTGCGCATGTGAGGGCACTCAAGTCAGACGTAGACGTTGCGCTAAAATGTGATCCAAAGTGGACTGCAACATATCTTGGAATTTCAGACATACACATGAAGGACAAGCTTCGAATTACACGGGAAGAAGCAATGAGGCGTGCAGTAGAAACCGTAGAGTATGCAAAGGCGCACGGACTGAAGATGAGGTTCACAGTTGAGGACGGCAGTAGGGCAGACCCAGAATTCTTACTAAAGATTTGCAAGGCAATCGAAGAGGCAGGGGTCGACAGAATCAGCCTGCCAGACACGGTCGGTGTGATGAGGCCAAAAGGCATGTTTAATTTTGTAAAAATGGTAAAAGAAAAGATCAAGGTTCCACTGGACGTTCACTGTCATAACGACATGGGGTTTGCAGTGGCAAACGCATTTGCTGGAATAGATGCAGGTGCAGATCAGATCCACACGACAATTGATGGTATTGGAGAGCGAACAGGAATTCCATCGCTTGCCGAAGTCGGAGTTGCCATGACATACCTGTACAGATCGCCAAATGACTTTAGACTAGACATGCTAAGCGACCTTTCAAAACTAATTGCAGATTACACTGGAATCCACCCGTATGATTCAAAGCCGCTTGTAGGGGCTTCGGCATACAAGCACAAGGCAGGGACCCACCTAGCGGCAATACTTAGGAATCCCGCAGCGTACGAGCCAATCCCCCCAAGAGTAGTAGGAAACAGAAGGAGGATAGTGTTTGGCGAGCTGGCAGGAAAGACAGGCTCTGCTTATCTCATGTCATTATTGGGACTAGAGATGAATGATGAACAGGCAAAGGCAGTTGCTGCAGGCCTTAAAAACCTCAGAATGGGAGACCTCTTGGAAATACCCCTAGATAGCAAGCTTGAAAGAAAGATAATTAATGACTCTAAAAGTATCAAGGAGTAGAACATGGCAAAATGCGCTGAATGCGATTCCAATATCACAGTTCCAGATGATGCCCTAGAAGGCGAGCTTGTTACTTGCCCGGACTGCGGTGCAAGTTATGAGATAACCAAATCTTCAAGTGGATTTGGGCTAAAGCCAGCCCAAAGCGTTGGAGAGGATTGGGGGCAGTGAGCCCCGGAATAACGGTCCTTTACGATACTATCCGTCTTGAAGAAAAAGCACTCTCAGAAGCTGCAAAGAAAAAAGGCATCCCAATAGACATGGTAGATTGTAAAAACCTTGTTTTAGAGCTAGATAAGAAAACTCAGTTCGGGACAGTTCTACAGAGATGCGTCAGCTACTATAGGAATTTGCATGCAACTGCGGCACTGGAGGGAATGGGTGCAAATGTGATAAATTCATTGCACACCGGAATATATGCCGGAAATAAGCTGTTTACGCACATGATTTTACAAGAAGAGGGAATCCCAACACCATTTGCATCTGTCGCATTTTCAAAGGACGCAGCACTTGGGGCACTAGACAGGCTAGGATACCCCAAGGTAATCAAACCGACAGTCGGAAGCTGGGGCAGAATGGTTTCAAAATTAAACAATAAAGAATCGGCAGAGGGAATAATCGAAGAGCGGGAAAAAATGTACCCAATATACCAGATTCATTATCTAGAAGAATTTGTGGAGAGGCCACCACGGGACATACGTGCCATAGTGATCGGAGACAAGGTAGTAGGCGCAATATACAGGAATTCGTCAGAGGGGAACTGGAAGACAAACACGCACCTTGGCGGGACCGCGGAGGTGTGTGAGGTAACAAACGAATTAGAAGACATTTGTATCAAGGCAACAAGGGCAGTAATGGGCGAGATAGTCGGAGTCGACCTGATGGAGAGTAAAGAAAAAGGGCTAGTAGTTCATGAGATTAACAACACCACAGAATACAGAAACGTTGCAAGGGTCACGGGTAAAGACATCGCAGGACTGATTTTAGAATATGCAGTAAATGCAGGAAAGTAAAAATGGATTCTTCTTTTACCATAACGCCAAGGTTTTCAATCAAGTTATTAGAAAAAGCACTCAGACTGTACACGCCGTCACTTGCAGAAAGGCCAATGGCGGAATTTCTTGCAGACAAGTGCGATGATCTAGGATTTGAAAACGTGCGCATAGACGAGGTTGGAAACCTGATTGCAACAATCGGATCCGGCTCCCCAAGAGTACTTTTGTGCGGCCATATGGACACAGTGCCGGGAAAAGTCAAAGTGAGAAAGGAGGGTGACTATCTGTACGGCAGGGGCGCGTCAGATGCAAAAGCGCCACTCATGGCAATGCTACTTGCAGCATCGACAGTACATAGAAACAACGGGACAATAATTTTTGTCGGAGCAGTAGACGAGGAAGGAAATGCAACTGGGATAAAAAACCTGGCAAAACAGAAACTCGATATTGATTATGCCGTATTTGGCGAACCAAGTGGAATAACACAAGTCACAATAGCATACAAGGGAAGAATCGCTATAAATCTCAAGGTAAATGTCGGCGATAGTGCGCATGCCAGCGCCCCATGGCTTGCAAAAAACGCAATTGAGGAGTCCATGAAATTTACGTACGAGCTAAAGCAAGCATTGGAGGAAAACCAGGAGGGAAAATCAAAGGGAATGATCCTCACTGCCACAATGACTGAAATTAAGGGAGGAGATTCTCACAACGTAACACCGAAAGAATGCGACACCATAATGGACATTCGAATTCCAGTTACGATGAACTGTAAGATGGTTGGAGAAAAAATTTCGTCAAAGGTAAGTGAGATTTCAAAGAGGCTTGGAGTTGACGCGTTTTATTCTGTTTTAGACGAGACAGAACCGTTTGAGGCTCCAATGGACTCGCCGTTAGTAAGGGCATTTACGCTAGGAGTAATGGACGTAGAACGCAAAAGACCAGCGTTGATCAGAAAGACTGGAACTGGAGACATGAACATAATCGGTACGTTGTGGAACATTCCTGTTGTCACGTACGGTCCAGGAGATCCCCATGCATCCCACACCATAGATGAGAGAGTATCAATGAACGAGTATTTGCGCGGAATCGAGGTCTTGAGAAATACGCTTCAACACCTAAAAAGACTTCATGATAACAAAAAAGCATCATAATGCTCTGGTTTGTAGGTCTTGGCATAAGCGGACCAGATTCGCTATCAGATAAGACAAAAAAAATAATTGCAGATGCAGACGTCGTGTACTTTGAGCAGTTCACAAGCCCGATGAAAAACGACGAATCTCAAAAAATTAAAGAAATTACAAAGGGAGAATTCAAGTTTGCGCCACGATGGCTAGTAGAGGACGGAAAAGAAATACTGGACAACTCCAAGACAAAAAACGTCGTCATGGTGTCATATGGCGATCCATATATTGCGACAACGCACATTGAGCTAAGGACAAGGGCGGTTCAAGAAAAAATCCAGACTGACACCATTCACGCATCGTCTGCCATAACATCACTTGTTGGCGAATGCGGTTTTCACTACTACAAGGTCGGAAGAACAGTCACCATCATGAGCGGCATTCCGTCAAGTACTGCCTACTATACAATTTACGAGAACCTAAGGGTTGGAAATCACACCGTCATTCTCCTAGAATACAACCAGAACGAGAATTTCTTTTTGGATCCAAAGGAAGCAGTACAAAGCCTGCTTGAATCAGAAAAAGAACAGGTACGAAGAGTGATTTCAGACTCCACGTACGGAGTGGTCGCATCAAGAATAGGCCAGCAAGACCAGAAAATTACAGCTGGAAGATTTGCCTCCTTGAAAGGTAGGGATTTTGGAAATCCACCACACACGATAGTAATTCCAGGAACGCTTCACTTTACAGAATCAGATGCACTAAAAGCCCTAGCAGAGTGCATTGACGAACCATACGATAACTCGTCAAAGATAGAAAGAATAGCAGCCCAGATGATGAAAAAATACATCCCGATGGTTAGGCGTGCGTTGGAACAGGTTACGCCATACTACAAAGATGCAAGAGAATTTCACAGTGTACTTGAGAATGCAGAGCTGTACATCAAGGACGCAGAGTTGTTTTTTGAGCAAGGTAAAGACGAGCTGGCAATACTTAGCATAGGGTATGCCGACGGACTGGTAGATGCCTTGCGAATAGCAAAGGGACTAGAGCCTGAGACCAATCCATAGATTAAATTAAAAACGGCAGACATGTAGGTATAGAGTTGGACATAATAGATAAAAAAATACTAGGCGCGTTTTACGTTTCGTCAATTACCAAGGAATCCCCGCTAGAGTTGTGCGTTAGAAAGACGGCGTTATCGGAAGAATACATCAATGAAAGGATCTCAAGGATGGTAAAAAATGGAACCATTACAGAAGATAGGACAGCTCTTACAGAATTTGGCAGAACTGCCATACGTGTTGTTCTTGCAGGCGGAGTCTTTGACATCATTCATCCAGGCCACATACACACGTTAAATGCAGGCAAGGCACTCGGGGACGTCCTGGTGGTAGTGGTTGCAACAGACAACACTGCAGTTAAAATGAAAAAAAGAAAACCACTACACCCTGAAAGCCAACGACAGGAGCTCATCAGCTCACTTGTGATGGTCGACTTGTGCCTTGTTGGAAGCGAGGGAGACATTTTCAAGACGGTAGATTCGGTCAGGCCAGACATCATTGCCTTAGGATACGACCAGGTCCACCAGGAAAAATTCATAGTAGATGGGTGCAAAAACCTAAGACTAGATGTCAGGGTGGCAAGACTCCAATCCCCAATTCCAGAGATTTCAAGCTCCAAAATTGAAAAAGAGTACGGCGAAGCTATTCACGGCCTATAACAGTTACGCCGCAGGATTGTGCCAAAGATAATACTTTTTGGAATCTTTTACGTTTCAAACAAACAGACACAACTCTATGTATTCTCAGATTTCCAGTAATTTGTGGTCCGCAAGTACATTGGGCGTAATTTAGAGGACAGTATTGACGAGTCAAAAGGTTCAGCGGAAAAGGCTGACATGCAGGACGCAATAGACGTTCAAGATCGTAGCATAACGTTTTCAAGGTACGAAAGGCCTCTCACCCCGACAGAAGCAACACATGCAATGGCAAAAGAGTTGACAGATACAGTACAAGACACTGGCCAGTACATCGAGAACGTCAAGACCCACATAGACATGCAGATGTCAACAATCAATAAAATCAAAGCGCAAAAGAAGGAATTTGATAGAGAGCTAGAGTTGCTGCAGTTTGGAAATAACCAGCCTGAGACAAATTCGTCCGTTGATGAGATGAAGAAGATTCGCGGCGAATTAATTGAGAAGAAGAGACTCGAAGAGACAAATCTTGCACGATTGAACAACCATATGATGATAACAAAGAAACAAGTTGATCAGTATCAGAGCCTAATTGATGAAGTTGACGGTAAATTGCAAAAGGTACAACCTCAAACATCGAAATTCACAGATACGGACAAACAACTCATTGCAAAAATTTTGTCGTCAACTGGAAAACAAAATGATGTCGAGATATCGCAAATGATAAACAAGCTTGCAGCAAGCCTAGCACAGTCAGTTGATCCTTAGATTGGAATTTTTATAGAGAGTTCGGAGCCGTTTTTCAGATTTGCCTTTTTGCGTATTTCAGTTTCAGATATCAATTCAATTATTGAGTAGTCGTGATGTGTCCTCTCAAGCAGTATTAGCTCGCAAGGAATTTTGTCATTTAGCTTGCATCTAAAGCACTTGACCCAGCCATATGTCCTCTTGCCGTCTGAGAATCCATCTATTTTTACACCATCAATTGCGGCAATCTGCTTTAACGCCTCAATGTATTCCTTTTTTTCCAATTTGATATTCATCGTTCCTGGAAATGGAATGTAACCGATTTTTGATTTGAACTGTTTTGTGTATCCTTTGAGCGACATATAGTATGCCCCCTCACCCATTCCAGAAACAAGCGTTCCCTTCAATTCGATAAAGGATGGGATTGACTCAAGGCCGGACTTTAGCAGATTAAACAGATTTACTATCTGATCATAGCCTTTAGGGGTAAGCTTTACTGAAATTTTCCTCCCACTCATTATTCGCTCAATGAATCCGCTTTGTTCCAATTCCAGAAGATGTATCGACGCTGCCTGTTGTGAGCGTTTGATGTTTTTACCAAGCGAAGAGGTAGTAATTGAAATGAAATTATTTTTTGCCCCTTTTGACAGAAGCTCAGTTAGTGTTATGAGGTGTTGGATTTTTAGCTCAGACATTGAGCAGTTTATGCTACACCAAGATCAGTAAATGTTTTGAGTGTAATGCCGTCACGCTTTGTCAGATTGGCAATTCGATGTCCTATCACACATTCAATTCCGGCTTGCTTTGCTCCGTCGACTAGTCTTTGTGTCACTATTCCGTCAAGTATCAGATATTTGATTCCAGATTGAGTCGAGAGTTTTGATACAAGCTCGCTTATTGGTACCTTGAAGACTTCGTTTTTGTTGGCGTCAAGGCCTATTGCCTCAAGCGTCTCGTTGATGTTTGAAAACGTTTTTTCTGCAATTTCTGCCATCGGCTTGTCATTTTGGTCTGAAAGCACAGGCTTTGGTTTTGGATTGTTCATTTCCTCAATAGTATCTTTTAATATGTCTGCGATTTGTTGCGGTGTGCATTCTTCTACTTCCACACCCTCGGGTGCACGATGTACTACATCGATGTCAACTAGGCTTTTTAGCTCTTTTAGTATAAATCCACCAGCTCTGTCTCCATCCAAGAATGCAACTACCTTGTCTTTTGTATCGCATAATTCCTTGATGGATTCATCAATTCTTGCACCGTCAATCGATAGCGCATTGTCAATTCCTGCTCTCAGGAGGTTTATCACGTCTGCACGGCCCTCTACTAAGATTATCCAAGGCGAGTCAAAGATTCCAACACCGCATGGGAGCTTTCCTTTTCCAAAGGTGGTTAGCTTGCTTGCAGTCGACGTTCCCTCATGAATGTCCTTTAGCATTGTTTCGCCTTCGCTGATTGTCTTTGTGGCCCATTTTTGCTTGATTTCTTTGGCTCTCTTTATGATGTCGTCTTTTTTTGTTGCACGTACATCGTCAATTGCGTTTAGTTTGAATTTACAGTCAAATGGGCCAACCTTGTCAATGCTCTCAATAGCGGCAGATATGAGTGAGGCAGTGTCTATATCAGTACTCATAGGTATGAGTGCCTCTCCAGAAGTGGTATTTGTCGTAGCATTAGCAGTTACTTCTATTCTCCCTACTTTGGATACTCGTTGCAGCTCATTCAGGTTCATTTCCGGGCCAAGCAGTCCTTCTGTCTGCCCGAAAATTGCGCCGATTATGTCTGCGCGTTCAACGAGTCCATCAACATCAAAGGATAGCTTAACGTGATACTTGACAATTCCTGATGGTGGCAAACGAAAATAGACCTCCTAATAATCAATGTTATATTTTTTCATATCATAGATATAAGTGCTATTAATTTTGGCACCGTAAACTTGGTGCCTGATCGTGAAAATAAAGGGCGTCATTAACGGCAAAGAGTTTGCTTGCCTTGGGTTTTTTATTTTGACGAATGAAACTTGGTACGGCGAACATAGAATTGGAATTATATGAAATCCCAGGATCCAATTTAGATCCCAAAAACACATCATAAAAACTTAAAATTTAACCCTAAATGATGTAATTGCATTGTCTGACGAAAAGCCTCAAGATCCACCTAAAACCAAACAAGGATGGACTGCATCAGAGGCAGCTGAATTAGCAGAGGCTGCGGCAAGAACTGCGGCAGCAAGATTAGCTGCATCAAAGGCGGCAGCAGAGGCTGCAGAAAAAGAGTATGAAAAAGCGGCAGAGGCTGCGGCAAAAGCGGCAGCGGAAGCAGAAAAAGAATACGAGGCAGAGGCGGCAAAAGTTGCAGCAAAAGTTGCAGCAGAAGCAAGTGCCTTATTTACTGATAACCGCAAACAAGAGCGAATATTTAGGCGAGAGATGGGCGAGCCGGAATTTTTCCACACCAAAAAAGACCTAGTCCCAACAAGGCCAGTACTGACAGAAGACGAACAAGAAGAAATTTCAAGAAAAGTAGAGATTCCAACAGACCAAGTACCCCCATACAAGCCAAAACACATACTCAGCCCAGAATTTGGCGGAATGTCTAATTATGAATCCGGCGTATCGGAGCTAGTAGCTGAGACTACACAGAGACTAGACCGATTAAAAAACGACCCAGATGCAATTGCAGAGGATATTGTCCAAGCAGAGCAAGACCTCAAGTATTTGGACTCGTTATATCAGAACTTTTACTTTGGCATGAATGTTTTTCGCACAGCAAAGGGTGGAAGAGATAAGCTCCGAGAATAAATGGTGATATGAGATGAGTGAGAATAATTTTAACATCGTCAATATCAGAGTCACTTTCAGAAACATTCCAATTCACAAGTTAGAGAGATTTTCGTTCAAGGATGTCGCAGCTGCAAGCGAATCTTTCAAAAAAATCCCAGGCATCTCAGAATGCGTTATAGTTCAGACACCCAGCAGGGTTGAGATATTTACGGTAAACAATGTGGAGAAAGGCGAAGCCCCAGATGCAAGAAGAGACGAGGGAAAAAACCTCGCCATAAATAAAATCAAAGAAACATGGGCATCGCTTACAGAGCTAGACGAATATGACCGCGGCCACTTTGACCAAATTCTTGAAGTGTACGACAACAGGGATGTCTATCTCCACCTACTAAGACTAGCGTCGGGTTTGGAATCAATAGTAATAGGAAATGAGAGTGTGATGGACGACGTAAAGGCCGCAATCACAAAGGCAAAGGCGGCAAAGGTATCAGGCAGAATTTTGAATCAGTTATTTGACAGCGTCATACGAATTGCAACGCGCATTAGAAACGCTACTGAAATCAGTAAAGGGGTAACATCAATTGGAGATATTGCTGTCAAAATTGCGCAGGAAAATGCAGGTATGGATGGAAAGCAGCATGTCTTGCTCCTAGGCACCGGCGAGACGGCAGCCATGGTTGCAAAGGCTCTTAATAAAAAAGGCTACGCGTTTGACATTTCAAGTATGATCATTGAACGTGCTACAGGATTCTCAAAGATACTTGGCGGAAAGCCGGTGAAATTTGAAGAGGTGCTAAAAGGATTTGATAAATTTGACATCGTGTTTGTTGCAACTACGGCAGATTACTTTGTAATTAATCACGACAAGATAAGAATAGTCATGGAAACCAAAAAGAAAGGCACCATGATACTAGACATATCAGATCCAAGAACAGTAGACGAGACAGTATCTACATTGCCAGGAGTCAAATTGATGTTCAGAGATCAGATTACCGAAATGGATGAAAGAAATCTCAAGGCGCAAGACGACAAGGTCGTTGCAGTAGAAAAGCTGATCACCAAAGAAATTCCAATCATCGAGGCAACGATGAAGCGACTTGACCCAGAGCCCCTGATCAACGACGTATTTGCCAGCGTCGACTCGTTAAGGAAAAAAGAGCTGGAAAAAGCACTGCAAATGCTAGGCGAGACAGATGAGAAGAAAATCAAAATTATTGATGATCTGACAAAAGCAGTTGTAGAAAACATCATCTCAATACCTGCAAGTTCAAAAAAGGCAGAGAAACCCGCACAATAAGACAAAACAGGCATCCATCAGCACTGGAAAAAAAGTGACACGTTAAAAGGCGATTAAGAAATTTAATTTTTGTTTCTAAGTCCGACATATTCTAGGATTTGTTCGCTGAATTTCCATGCCGCAAATCCAATTGCCGCAACAAACATGCCTACAGATATCAATGGCCAGTTGATCTCATCATGTCGGATCTCTTGGAATATTTCTAGCCGTCTTGATGCATGGCCACCCCAAATATTCCAAGCATCGATTTGTAGATCTTGGTTTGCATAAACAGAAGTTGTGCATCCATTGGTACAGTCTTGTTTTAGTTCATTTCCATTGACTGTGATTTTTACAATATCGCCAAATTTAGAATCCGGTATGATTCTTACAAATCCAAGGGATTCAGTCACATTAAGCACGTTATCGGAATCAAGATTCACAGCATGTACAAAAGGAGACAGGAAGCTCACAAGGCCGCGCATGGTTCTGGTTTTTTCACCAACGGTTATTGTTATCTCAAACGGGGACAATGCGGCAAAGCCTTCGTTAATGTGTAGGTCCAGAGGATCATCCACCAGTATTTTGTAAAACGGTGGAAACCACGTGGACGTGATCTGCGTTCTCAGATTCAGCGTGCCAGTTCCGTTTCCCTCGTTTTTCCTATCGTACATGTCACCTACAACGATATTTGCAATCCCTTTTTTGTAATCATCATGCGTTATTTTTTTGCAGACATAGTCCTGCGTATATTGCGCACCCCTTGAAATATCAGGAACCATTTTGACAGAAATCGCATAATCAGCAACGGAGCCGTCAGAATGGTATGTCAGAATCTTTACTGGATTGTTGAACTTTACATTTGGGTAAACGTATTGGTATTTGGTAAGATTTTTGATCCCAAAGCCTGCAAAACTTGAAGACTGTAAAGTGTTGTCGATGGTTGCATTAGTGTATCTTTTTTGAAGCATCGTTCCCAGAATTGGCCAGTCAAACAAGATTTTGCCATATCCAGACTTTACAAACATCGCAGTGCCAGGTTTTTTGGCCTCAAATGAGGTCATGTCCACCGTTATGTCATAGCATTGTTTTGCAGAGTCGATGCCAATTGGACTTGCAGAATTCCAAGAAAAGGTCTGATTTAGTTTTCGCGTCTCAATAGGATTCAGTGCAAATCCATACGCGTCATATCGATTAATCTTGCTTCGTCTGTTTTCATTTAGGGCGGGAAGATCGTCCTGTCCCCCACCATTTGAGCCACGGTATTCCAGGGCAATTCCTTGCCTATTCCCCCAGCTCCACCAGTATTGATCTTTCAGTACAAGGTAAGGGTATTTTTCGTAAACAGGATCATAGACTACGACAAGCAGTTGAGTATTGTTTTCATCTTTGTGTACAAGTCGCCCCAAGTTGAACAGTTCAACTTTGTACGTTAGCAGATGTTTTCTAATGTCATCTTGCGTGGAATTGTAAATTGTTGATCCGCTTCCATAATCATAGACCCTAAACCAGGGCTCAAAGCCCTTATGGGTCAAGGTGTTTGCACATGATTTTGATTCGCACTGGTATTCTGTTTCCAAAGTCAAATCATGGGTCTTAGTTACTTTGACAGACAAGGTTCCAACCCGGTCGTTTTTCCAAGGATAGACGGGGTTGTGAACTATGTTGATTGCATCCCAGACATAGTATGTGTGATCCAAGTTGCCGGATTTGTAGCCATCTGCATCGTTTAGATATTCTTGCGCAAGATTCATGTCAATTTTTGGCTTTATCATATCAGGTACAAACTGACTGACAGTAGAGATAGTACGCCAGCCACATACCCATTTGGTGCCTTTTTTCACCTTTACTAGGTGGCATTCCCATCGCTTAGCATCAACTTGGAGTTTGATCAAATGTCCATACACATCCCAGTCAGCAGAAATCTCGGCATCGCCTGAAGTGGATGACTTGCCGCAAAATTCAGTACTTGTAATCTGGATGGAAACGGTTGGACATTTTGGAAACGGTCCCTGGCATCCTGAGCTTCCAATTATCCCATAGGTAAACGAGTAGCCAAACCCATCACCTGGATAAAACGTGTTATCAGGGTTTACTCGTTGGGAGTCATCCGCATATGCCTTAGTAATAACAGTTTGAATCCAAACCTTACAAGGCGCAATGAAGCTTTTCGGAGTGCTTGAGCCAGACCCCCCTGCAGACACGTACGAGTTGAAAATAACATCAGATGCCATGGCAGATTTTTCAAAAGTGATCATCAATCCGGCAAGCACTGCCAAAACTAATACGGAGGCAAGAACCTTTGCCATATCTTAAAAATCCTATTCGTTAAAAAGGTCAGATTGTGATTTGGAGAAGGTTTTTTGTGTCAGTTATAATCTGAATGGTTTTCCCGCTTTGTTTGACTTGCAGTGTGAGTATTTTGTTTCTAATTATTTTGTCAGTCAGATTCACTCCATTTGAGTCAACAAGTGCGTACGGTGCGTCAACCCCATCCACTAGGATCTCAGCAATCACTATATCCTTGAGTCCATAATTTACCAGTTCAACTGTAATCATGTCTCTGACAGATTTTTTTGAGATTATGCTCAGTGATTCCTGAACTTGGCTTCCCTTCAATTCCAGAGCGTCTTCTACTGAGTGCTGGGCATCAAGTATTTTCTTTGATGCCCCATTTAGAGCCAAAAAAGACGCGGCGGCGACAACTGCAATCAGAAAGGTTGCAGCTATTACCTCACTTATTGCGCGTCTTTTTGCCATGCTATCCCCTTGCAGTAATAGTGTCTGCCCAATGGTATTTGGATCCTGACTTTGTCGTGGCATCCACATGTAAGACGTATTTTTTTCCAGGTATGACAGAAACGTCAGTTACAAGACGACTGCCCCACTGCTGCCCAGGATTCAGAATCTCATTACTGTTCATGCCTTGAGAATTTCCGTTATCGTCAAGAAATCCCACATATACAGAGTCCAGACCAGTCGTACCTGAATTTTTCACAGTGGCCGCAAAGTATGCCTTGTTTGCCACATTCATGTTAACAAGAGCAGCATCAATCAGATCCGCTTTTGTCAAAATGCTTGCAGTTTCGTTTTGTTTGAACATTGCAGAGCCAGCAGTAATAGACCCGGAAACAGCAATGCCTATCAAAACTATAGACGAGATTGCAGGGCTGATTGCGCGTCTTTTCATGACATGATTCTCTTTTTCCACATCAAGGCCATGTGGAGTTGAGTTGGTTTCTCACAGCGTTCGTGGTGTTTGTCAGTAACTCTATGAATTTATCAAAACTAGTAAGGAGATTCTCGTAATTTGGACCATAAAGATCAGAAAGCACTTTGGAAGTTGTTGAATTTCTCAGTTTGTCTCGGAAATTGGCTTCGTCAAAATATTCTGTTTCAACGTCAGAAGCATCACCGCCAGATGCGTTGAGATTTGTTTCATCCAACAGTTGATCGGAGTCATCGTTTTTTGATTGGTCAGTGGTTTTACTGGCAGTATCTAACATAGTAGAATTTACAAATGGTTCCATTTTTTGCGGCAAACTCGGCATCTTGGATTCATCAGATATTGTATAGTTGGAATACATTGGAATGATGTTTGGAGTTACACAGACGTTTCCTGCACCGGCGGCATATCTTAGCAGATCAAACGTCATTTCCAGGGGAACGTCTTGGGAAGTTGAAACGGGTTTGTAAATTACGGCTTTAATTGGCATTGGGAGGTCATTGTTGACTTGTAAGAAACTGTCCTGAATGAGCGAGTATCCAATCCTATACGTTGGTAAGACTTCGCCCCCCATTTGCACAGAATCCACTTGCATTACAGTCAGTTTTGTCTCGTGGATGGCATCAGACGCAACCGCTCCCCAAGATTTTCCCACTATGAGTGGTTGTGGCTTGTGTTTTGACGCAAATTCCATTACCCAGCCCAATGTCCTCTCAAGGGAATCAGCGTATGGAATGCTAGAGCCATCCGTGATCATTTCAAAGGATGAGTTTGAGACTTGTAAAATGAAATCCACGTTTCTGACACGGTGGTCTACATGAGCAGACATGATCCAAATTTCCCCTTGTCGACTAGGCAAAAGAGCAACAGCGTCAAGGGTTATGACATAACAGTTATCAGGCGATTCCGGAATTTTCAAAAGATAATCGCAGATCCGGTATTCAAAAAAATCCCCAGGTTTGAGACCCTTGCCAAAATACCAAGAGGGGGAATTTTCTTTTTCAGTAAGGCCCACAGAGCCAGCGGACGGGGCAAAAAATGCTACAACTAAAATGCCAACAACGAAGACTGCGACAACAAACGATACCGCTTTATTTTTCACAGCCTAAAAGACGGCCTGCTTTTTAAGGTAATTTTTTGGATGTTGGGCAGATAACAGCAACCGCTAGAAACAAAATTGAAAAATGATAAAAATTGAAGATTTTATTCTGTGTTAAAAGAGTGACCACATGAGCATGATTTTGTGACATTTGGATTGTTTATTTTAAATCCAGATCCCATCAGGCTTTCGATATAGTCAATGTTTGCTCCTTGTAGATGTTCTTGACTGTAGCTGTCTACTAGAAGTTTTACACCAGATTCCTCAATGATGGTGTCGTCCTCTTCTGGCTTGGCTTCAAATCCCATGCCATATGAGAGTCCTGAGCATCCTCCGCCTTGAACATAAACTCTTAGAAATTGTGGCTTTTCTGCCTCTTCTTTCATGAATTCCAAGATTTTCTCAGCGGCTTTTGGCGTGACAGTTACAAGCTTTTGTGTTTGTTCAGTTGCCATGCTGCTATTGTTGCTCCAAATTATAATAAGCTTTTGACACCATGCCAAGTAGGAATAAAAAGAAATTAGGTATAGCTTATTTTTTTGACTTGTTTACAAACGCAGTCATTCGCTCTTGTCTGTCAGGATCTGTAAAGCAGTTTCTCCAAGCCAAAAGCTCAACGCCAAGACCCGTATCCAAGTCTGCGTTTCGCCCCTTGTTGATTGCTATTTTTGACATTTTAACGCCAGAAACAGAATTTGCTGCAATTTGTTGTGCCATCTTCATGGTTTCTTCCATCAGAGATGCAATCGGAACCACTTGATTTACAAGGCCGATTTCTTTTGCCTCGTCAGCCTTTATCATTTTTCCAGTGTATACGAGTTCCTTTGCCTTTGCAATTCCAACAATTCTCATCAGTCGCTGGGTTCCCCCCCATCCAGGTGGAATACCGATTGTTACTTCCGGCTGCCCAAGCTTTGCAGTGTCAGATGCAATTCTGATGTCGCATGCCATCGCAAGTTCGCATCCCCCTCCAAGTGCAAATCCGTTTACGGCTGCAATTGTGGGCTTGCTTACGTTTTCAACTGTTGCTGTCACCAGCTGCCCAAGCTTTGCATATTCGACTGACTCGTCTGCAGTGATCTTTGACATGTATTCAATATCTGCACCTGCGGAGAATGCTTTTTCGCCTTCGCCGGTCAGGATTATCACTTTAACTTCAGAGTCGGTGTCCAATTGTGTAAAAACTTGGACTATTTCTTTTGCAACATCCATGTTCATTGCGTTTAGTTTGTCTGGCCTGTTGATCTTCACAGTACAGATTCCGTTAGATTTTGATGTCGTAACTAAAGCCATGTCTTGGATCCGACTTTATCGTCGAAATAAATGTTGTCCAGATTGCATTACCAAGTAAGACCGCATGAAGAAATATTCAAAACATGGAGCCGGTTTTGGACAATTTATGCGTAAATTTCAGAGTCTTAAAGTGTCGTGTGTCTTTCTTTTATTGTAGATTGACTTTCAAAATATCTCAGATTAACGAGGCATCATTAGCCCAAGAGATCATGGATCGATGTGGACTTCGTTGATTTTGGAGACTTGGATAGTTCCATTTGTCATGCTCATATCGATTAGGCGCCCTCCAAATTTCCGGTCATCAGTGACAAAATGAAAGTGATATTTTGTCACGTTTACCTCTTTATATGATCAGGATTATTTGAAAATACAAAATAGATTAAAAATCACATGACTTTGATTTTGTATTTTTCCAACAAAACCTGTTTTATTTCAGCTTGATCAAATGGCTTGTACACTATTGCAGAGATCTTCATGTCCTCCAATCTCTGTTGTGTTTCCAGAGTAAAATCAGCAGTCACGGCAACAACTTTTGCATCAGGATCACATTCTCTGATTTTTTCAAGTGCATAAAAGCCATTTTTTTGTGGCATTACGATGTCAATGAAGGCAACATCAGGACGATAATGCATGTACATAGATACAGCATCATCTCCACTATACCCTTGCCCAACTATCTTCAATCCCATTAGTTCAAGAATGTCTGCAAAAACCTTGGTCGTATTTTTATCATCATCTATCACAATACACGTAATCAATGCTGTTTTCGAAGTAGGTTGTTATTTAAACAGATACGTATATTGACAACATCGCATCTTCAAGATTCACAAGAATTTTGATCGAGTTCAGAAAATTTGTAATTTCTTAATATGTGGTCATACCGAAGATCACATGATGAATTTTCGCGTCAAACTAAAACTGATCATAGGTTCGTTGATCATTCTTTCTAGTGTGATCACGTATGAGGTATTTGTTGATGAAATGAAAAAGATTCCAATAGACTACGAGTTAATATCTGAACATGAAGGTCAAGATCGAGTATTAGAATCCATAAATGGGAATATCTCAGATCCATTCTGGATAAGGGAGACCCTAAGGGAGAAGGTAGTTAGTGTCAACGGCAACATTTTGGAGATCACATCCAAGGTAATCGGCGTAGACTCGGCAACAAATCAGATTATTTTTGATAACGAACAGACCTTTTTTGTCGATAGAAGTAGCAGGAAGCACCATGATGGAGAGGAGTACTTTACATTCCCGCCAAATGTTCAAAAGAAAGACTATGAATTTTTTTATCCCATGATGTTTACTAAAACCACTTTTGTTTTTGACAAAGTAAACATCATCAATGATCTTGAGGTATACGATTTCTCATGCAAGTATAGCGGGGTTGACGTATCCTCAGCATTTCCTCAGTTTCCGTCTGAAAAGATCCAATCTGATGGAAGATGTGCAATCTCAGTTGAACCGGTAACTGGAATGGTTGTATCTTTTTCCAAAGAATGGGATGACTATTTTGTAAGTGACGGAGTAAGGGGAGATCAGGTAGAGATTGGAGGCAAGCACACAACAGAATACTCAGAATCTATTTTAGCAGACAGTGCAAAATCTACAAAATCACTTTATTATTTTCTTGACGTGATTCTTCCAAGTCTGATGATCATAATAGGAATCATCATACTGTTTGTGGTAATTCTATTTGAGAAAACAAAAAATCAGGCCAGAGTAATCATGGAAACACAAAATGAGCTGATCAAAAAAGAGAGGCTCTCTGCAATAGGGGAGATCACTGCAAGGATATCTCACGATTTGCGAAACCCACTAAGCCTGATTAAATTGGCAACTGAGGGCATTCAGATAAGGGCCGAAAAAAAGCTAGACCCAAAACTAGATGAATATGTCCCAATGATTAGCGACGCGGTCCTTAGAATCACACATCAGATAAACCAGGTATTGCGATTTGTCAAAACGATGCCGCTAGACATCAGATTAATCTCAATTTCTAGCGTGTTGGAAGATTCTATCAAATATGTACCGATTCCAAAAAACGTATCAGTAAAACTGCCAGAAGACGATTTATCTCTCATGGCAGATAAAATTCAGCTGGCAATCGCATTTAGTAATATTTTATCTAACGCAGTTGACGCAATAGGAGAAAATGGCGGAAACATTACAATACGCACCAGGACTGAAAAAAATAACCTAGTCATAGAGTTTGAAGATTCGGGAAGCGGGATACAAAAAGAACATATCGATAAGATGTTTCAACCCCTGTTCACCACAAAGCCGCATGGAACTGGACTTGGCCTTTCCAGCGTTAGAGAGATAGTTGCAGCTCATGGGGGATCGGTATCTGTCAAATCGCCTCCAACGGTTTTTACAATAACACTGCCAGAAAATCCAAATATCAAGAATAGATCCAATACATCAAATCACACAGAATAGTAGAACTTGGACTGTCAAATAGGCACAAGACAGTGTGTAAACGACAGATGTGAATGCAAGAGTATGAGAATACACATTTTATTCTCTTAATTTCTTGAATCTTTCATTGTATTCATCTTGATACTCTACGATTAATCCGTGATTAGTTTTGTCATCGTATTTTGTTTCTTGATATTTGAATTCCTTTTGTAATTTGCCTTCGATTTCTTTTCTTATTTTAGTTACTTGTAGTATAGCATCTTTTTTTGCCTCATTCTCATTTTTTCCCTTAACGGTAAAGGCCCTATTCTGAAAACGATTGGTTGTTTTAATCCTAGTTTTTCTGGTGATTTCTTCGGCTAGATCAAAGTGTCCTTGTTCATGTTTTAGAAGTAACGTGCTGTCTTTCTCACTAACATTTTTCATTACCCAAGAAAAATTAGGGATAAAAATTGCACGTAGTTGCATGTCTCGGATCTTAAATTTGAACTTGCTTCCAGTGGCAATATGTTCAATAATTGGTTTTGATTCAAATCCTATTGCTAGGCTGGCTGACGCTTCATCATTAAGGTCTGGACTTTTTTTAAAATCACTCCACTTTAAGACTTGAGTCTTATTCCAAACGATGACAGGAAGTTTTGAGTTTGCAGATGAGTCACTAACAAAAGTTTGCATGCATTTATCATTCGTTAGTTTATCGGTAATGATAATTAAAGCACGCTTACATTTGTGTTATCTTCATTGACATATGCGTTAGTATTATTGACAAATTTGTCAGGGTTATGGGTTTACGCATTAGGCAATTTTTGAAATTGTTGACGCAAACTTTTTGCCATCAGTAGTTAGGGCAACGTTAATTTTGTTATCTTCAATTGTTGATTCGGCAAGTCCCTTTTTCTCCAGCCAGACAATATGCTTTGCAAGTCTTGCATAATTCAGATTGGTATCAAGGGACAGCTGGGTCTTTCCTTCAGCACCTTTTTCCGTCATGGTTTTCATGATACGGGACAGAGTTTTCATGCTAGGATCAAAGGTAGACTCTAATTTTTTGCTCTTTATTATTTTGATTAATTTAGGATTAACTTCCAAATACAATATCTGTACGGGACAATCGCATATAAGGTATCGCCGATTAAAATACAAATTATCTTCCTCAAAACGAGATTCGTGTTGGACTGCTAGGTGTTATTTTGAAGGACTGTAGAATCACAAGAGAAGAGTTTTTGAAAGAAGTTTAGGAAACAGATTTTGTTCGTTCAATAGTGAAACGGGTCCGAAGGGATAGTTAACAATATTAGACTAGATTTGGTTCTATTCCTTTAAAGAAGTTTTGCCCAATAATTAGATTCTCCAGGTTTTGCAGTAAAGAAATTAATTTTCACATCTTACTAGTATTTCTTGTAGATTTTTCTCCTATGATCAGTTTCTATGACAAAGATTATCATCTTGCTTTGCTGTAAATCCAGAATAACTCTGTAATTACCTACTCGTAATCGGTAAAACGGTGAGTTTGTTAGTCTTGTCACTGCTTTGAACGGATCCCCTACGCAGTCTAACACCGAATCATAAATCTTTTGTGCGTTTTTTGTATCAATTTTTTCTAATTGTTTGACAGATTTCTCAGACCAAATGACTTGCCATATCATTCTATTTTAGTCCTAATTTCTTTTTGACTTGTTCTGAGGTATACACACGCCCTGCTTTGATATCTGCAATACCTTCCTCAATGTTTTTGATTACTGTCTTGCTCAGAACATCGTCTTCTTGGGTAATTTTTAAGAGTCTGGCAATTACTGTTTCATAGGTTTCTCCAGGGTGGTTCATTTGCTTTCTGAGATCATTTTTGATTTTTTTAGAAAGCTTTATCGTGCTTTGTTCCATGGTATACCACACTATACCACAGTATAATATAAAAAGTACTCGTCATTTGAATTAAAAATCATACAGAATGCACATACTGTAATTAGTTGAGCAATGGGCATATCTCAACATGATGTTGATCATTACACAAAATCAATTTATAAAAAATACTAAGACTGGCAGTACCTCGAGACATTGCCAAACGGCAAAATTGTCATCAAAAATCAGCGGGGCTCGGACTAACAGATTAAGCGGTCCCGAAGGGGTGCAGGTAAAAACTCACTCGCACCCTATCAGTTATTCCAGTACAGTTTTCATTAAGCTTGAGAGTGCTTAAATAAGAAAACGCCACATCTAAACTCAGATGAAGTATAGAATAACACTGCAAAAAGACGAAGATGAAATGTACGTTGTAAAATGTCCGTCACTCCCAGGCTGTATTTCACAAGGAAAGACAAGAAACGAAGCGTTGAGCAACATCAAAGATGCAATAGAAGGCTATCTTCAGAGCCTAAAAAAACACGGCGAGTCAATTCCTCCAGTAGATGAGGAATTGGTAGAAATCAATGTCTAAACTTCCAGTCATATCAGCACCAAAACTAATCAAAATATTGTCAAAATTAGGATATCATACAGATCACCAAACTGGAAGCCACATCATACTAAGAAATAACAAACCGCCTTTTCGAAGGCTCACAATACCAAACCATAAAGAAATCGCGAAAGGTACGTTAAATGCAATAATCGAAGATGTAGGCCTAACAAGAGACGAGTTTTTGTCTCTGTTGTAGATCAAGATTCACTGAACCAATTGGAATTTGTACTAACAGTTAAAACGGGCCCGAAGGGATGGTTAACAATAATGAACTAGATTTGGATTCCAGTTATGATAAACAGGATCAAATTTGAGGAAACTTAAATAATTAAAAAGACTATTCAGTATCAGATGTCAGTTAAAATCAAAGATATCAAAACCAAGATGATCAAAGAAGATGATGGATCATACTCCGTAACATGCTCTGCACTTGGTGTTTATAGCTCAGGAAAAACCAAACAGAG
Organism: uncultured Candidatus Nitrosotenuis sp.; assembly: GCA_964449865.1. Lineage (GTDB taxonomy): Archaea > Thermoproteota > Nitrososphaeria > Nitrososphaerales > Nitrosopumilaceae > Nitrosotenuis. The sequence continues at coordinate 4,423 of CAYVBR010000007.1, read as the reverse complement.
TGCCAAAAAGAACTTTCTTGCAGCACTTGAACTTCATTTATCGGTTTTAAGAGAAAAAGCCACTGAAGCTATTACGGTTTGAAAAAACTCTCACCAATAGCAGGTAAAGAACTAATCAAGATTCTGTGCAATAAATTTGGCTTTAGGGCGATAAGGCAAAAAGGAAGCCATGTTACGCTTACTAACGATACCATACACGTGACAGTTCCTCAAAACGAGATTCGTGTTGGACTGCTAGGTGTTATTTTGAAGGACTGTAGAATCACAAGAGAAGAGTTTTTGAAAGAAGTTTAGGGAAACAGATTGTTCGTTCAATAGCGAAAACGGGCCCGAAGGTGTCCATGAGAACAGTTGTAGTGAGTCCTAGAAACGACAGAAAGTTATTGGAGTGCTTTCAAACTCCTCCAATTTTTTATTTAGACTGGTTTTGCCCAGCCACGTTCGATGAGTTTTTCTTTAGTTGAAGGTGTTATACATATTGGCTGCCCATTACTTGATTTTAATGCAATTTCGAGGTCTTTTTTACACAGAATGTCTTTTGATTCAATTCCAAATTTAAATTGCTTAAGCGGTGATCCTACTCGCTCATCATTAAATAAGACAATTTTTTTGGTAGCAATGGTACCATTAGTGTCCACTGTAAATGATGATTCAAATTTAGGTACGCTCTTTTCTAGAAACATGCTTTTTTCATCATATATACCAAATACACTTACATGAAGTTTGTATGATCCTTTGATTAAAAACGGCGTCTCAATATCGAACATATCATTTGTTGAAACAAATCCCAACGATGAAGTTAATTCTCCATCTATAACTGTCCATTTTTCAGTGTCATCAATAGGGTTAATTTTTAGCAATACTGTCCCGGAATGTGTATGGAAAAGATCTTGAATAAGAATTTCGTTATCCTTCATTATTTTGACGAAAAATGTTGTGTGCGGGATAATTTGGGATTTTTTGTCGTATAATTTAAGATGTACATTTTTTTCAACTGAATTTTCTGAATCAGTTGAATGATTAATCATAATAGAAAGATGATCAATCATATCAGAATTTTCAATAGGAATAAAATCATCATAGATTAGTTTAACTGGTTTAATCAAAAATTTAGAATCATCGTAATTTGGAATTAATTGTGATTTCACATTGTCATTTGCATCATAAGATATTGCCAATGCTTGTTCGTATAAGATTGGTATCATTAATAAAAATAATATCGACATAAACAGGCAATGTCTCAATCTGAATATGTTGATATGGTTACGGATTAAATCATTTACTAAGAAAAAATAAGGATAGGTTAACAATTTTTGTTAACTCACGCCTAATTCTGAGGCTATTGATTCCCATGGACTATATACTTTGTAGTTAATGCCGCTTAGAGTAAGTGTCCCTACATGAATTCCGTAGATGTAGACATTGTTGCTGGCATCAGGAACAGAAAAGATTGGTGCTCCACTATCTCCTGAGGATGAGGCATAGTTTGAAAGTATTTGACTAGACAAATCCCAAGTGCCACAAAATTCATTCACAAAACCTACTCCTTTCGCAGTGATTGTTCCGGATGTGACACCGCTTATCAATCCAGACATTCGTACTGATGTGCCGGTTGGTGTTTGACTTGATGATTTCTTTCCAATTATGTTGTAGGTAGAAGAACCATCATTGAAGATTTTTGTGTCGCCACTAAATCCAGTGTTAATCTTTGCAAAAGCTGCATCACTGTATCGGTCGTTTCCAGGATTAACAACAACTTGAGCAACGTTTCTACCTGAATAGACAGAATACGGTTGAGCAACTTGCTGACCAGTGGTACATTGTGCTCCATGTCCAGATATTACAATTCCATTTCCATAAGTACTACTTGTAGCTTTGAATGTTAAAGTTGAACCAGTAGCTCCAGAAGGTTGCACTGCGACACCGCCTATTACCGGATCACAAATTCCACCTCGACTAGAACACGCTTCTGGAACAAATTTACCGAATTCAACTTTCATAGGTAAATCGCCAACTAGTGATTTCAGTCGTTGTTCATAGACTTCTTTTTCTTGTAGTGGATAAAAGAGATCATAGAAAAAAGACCATATCGAAGGATCATCTTTGATACCTACTACCAATATGTTTGTTTTTTCATCAACCCATGAAACAAATACCGGAAGATCCGGATTGTTGTCTATTTTCAATACTTTTTGTTTTGCATCTTCAAGTGTTTGTAGTGTAACGTTGGGATCAAGATTTGTAGTTTGAGCAGAAATACCAACAATGTTTGTAAATAGTATCGCAGCCATTACAATAGATATTCCAGTCAACATAGGAAGTTTTTTGAAGTATTTTAAAGTCATTACTTCTTCCTACCTTCATACTAGAACATAAGACGCGCTTACATTTGTGTTAGTTTCACGTACTGATCTGTCAGTATGATATACTGATCTGTCAGCGTCCTTGAAATCATTGAAAATAGGTTCAAATCATTTAAAGAAAGAAAAGATCGTAAGGTAAAGGATCAGTACAAAAAGTTTGACGCCCCGACGTCAAATCATGGAGTTCAGTCGGTGCCCATGAGAACAGTTGTAGTGAGTCCCGTTGAACTCGGATTTTTCTTTTTAAAGAAAATCTACGGGCCCGAAGGGACTCGAACCCTCGACCTAATGCTCCGCAAGCATTCGCACTATCCAAGCTGTGCAACGAGCCCATAAACCAGACTAAATCAAATTTTTAAAAGTGTTTGTAGTTTGGAGAGTCTAAGCAGACTGCTCGGTTTCTGCCTTTTTGACAAAGACATAATTCATAATCAGGCCTGCGATTACTGCGCCAATTATTGGCCCTGCCCAGTAAATCCAGTGAAAGTCCCAGTAGCCAGATGCGATTGCAGGGCCTAGGGTTCTTGCAGGATTCATCGATGCACCAGTCAATGGAACACCGACTAGGTGCAACAGAAATATCATGCCGCCGATTGCAAGTCCGTGCATTCCAACGGCCGCTTTTTTGTGGACCGCAGTCATGAATATGACAGTGACTAGGAAAAATGTCAGGATTAACTCTACTGCAAAACCAGACATTGCAGAATTATTCAATAATGCACTTGGTCCGCCTTGTGTTCCATAGTTAACTTTGGCCCCAAGGTCGGGCAAGATGGTTTTTAGTGAGAATGCGGCAATTATTGCGCCAATTATTTGAAATACGATGTATCCGATTCCGTCTTTAATTCCAATTCTTCTTGTTACTAGCATAGCAATTGTGACTGCAGGATTGATGTGTGCCCCAGACACGTGGCCAAATGCATAAACCATCAAGCCTATTGCAGCCCCATGTCCTATTGAAATCATGATGATTCCCTCAATTGACAGGCCAGTTCCAAATGCAGCTGCTGCCATCACAACAGATAGTGGTCCGAAGAACACTAGGCAAAATGTTGCAATAGATTCTGCAAACCAAGCCCTTCCGTTTACCATTAATGATCTGCCTTTTTGCTTTCAATATAAAATATGCGGGTCAACTGAGGCAGAGCAGTTCAAAATAATTAATTATGGACTGAAATACAAAGAATCATGATCACAGAGGGCGATCAAGAGCCAAAGTTTGAGTTAAACGACGCAAACGGAAAGCAGGTCAAATCATCGGATTTCAAGGGAAAAAAACACGTGATTTACTTTTACCCAAAGGACTTTACTCCAGGATGTACGATAGAGGCAGACGAGTTTTCCAAAGAGTACAAGAGATTCCAAAAACACGGAATAGAGATAATTGGCATCAGCAAGGACGATGTGGAGTCGCACAAGAAATTTGTCGACAAGATGAACATCCCATATGTGCTGCTATCAGACCCAGAAGCAGAGGTCTGCAAAAAATTCGGAGTCTGGGGAAAAAAACAGTTCATGGGAAGAGAGTACATGGGTGTTCAGAGAAGCACCTTCCTGGTAGACGAAAAGGGTAAAATTTTCAAAGTGTTTCCATCTGTAAAACCAAAGGGTCATGCAGACGAAGTTCTGCAGATATTAACGAATTAGAAAAGAAAAAGTTCTAGGAGGGTTTCCAGCCTTTTGGCATAGACCCAGTGTTTGGTTTTGGCTTTGGTGCCTCTACAGGTTTTGGTTCAAATCCTTTTGGAAGTGATCCTCTCGTAGATGCGGCGGGTGCTGGTGCCGGCTTTTCCTCTCTTTGTCTTTCAGCTTGTTGCACTCTTTCCAGGTATTCTCTTTCGTATGCTTCAAGTTGTTCCTTTCTTGACTTTTGCTGTGCTGCGGTTTCCGAACTTTGTGTTGTTTGTTTAGTTTCTGGCGCCGGCTTTGGAGGCGGTGCAGTTGTTGTTTGTGCTGTAGCGCCAGTCGACTTTATCCCATAACCAGTGAATGTTTTGCTCACTGGGTGATGTGCCAGTCTTTGTCTTGTTGCAAAGTACTTGTTTGAAGGCTGAGTGTAT
>CAYVBR010000006.1:0-3231 GCA_964449865.1 uncultured Candidatus Nitrosotenuis sp. | reverse complement strand
TGGGCATCCGCATGTGCGACCAAGGGGTCCGCTTTCACGGGGTGGCCGTCCGTGTCGAGTCGCACTTCGTCAGCATCATGAAGCTGGACGGCATCACGACGCTGGCCTGCGAGATCAGCGCCGCCCGCCCGCATCAGGTGACGATGGCCATGGTGTTGGCTCAGCTTGCCCGCCTCGACGCCCTGACTCCCGAGGCATACGAGGCCCAGGAACCGGCCTAGCTGCCCGAATGCGGCAGGATCGCGGCTCGCCCCTGCTCGGCGTCGATGCACCGTCCCCGTTGCGCCCCACGGCAGCGATGCACTATACTGCATCACGTGGACGCCCCCGACGCTCAACCGGCCGCGTGGCCGCACCCCATCCGCGACACCGAAACGGACGCCGCGCAGGCCATCGCCGACGCCCTCGCCTGGGCCGGGATGTGGCTGTGGGAATGAGGGGCTACACCGACGAGGGACTGCCGTGCGGCGAGACGCACCCGCGCGCCCACGTCCCCGACTGCATCGTGCACGAGATCCGCGACCGCATCGAGAACCGCCGGGAAGGCGTCGCGGCCATCCTCACCGACCTACACGAACGCGGCTACCGCGTGGCTCGGTCGCACGTCTACCGCATCGCCGCATACGAGACGCGGGCAGCTGTCCCGCACGAGTGGAGGAACGTCCATGGGTAAGGACATCCGCTACAGCGACGCCATCGCGGCCGAGCTGCTGCGACGCATCGCGGACGGGGCAAGCCTGCGCAACGTGTGCAGCCAGGACGACATGCCAACGAAGGAGACTTGGCGGCAGTGGCTGAGGGAGCATGCCGAACTCCCTGCCCAATACGCGCGCGCACGAGAGGCCAGGGCGCAGGAGCGGGCGGACGAGATCATCGCCATCGCGGACGACGAGACGATCCCGGTGGAGTCGCGCAAGGTGCGCATCGACGCGCGGAAGTGGGAGGCTTCGAAGCTGGACCGCGCGAACTACGGAGACCGCCAGCACATCGAGCACAGCGGCGCGATCGCTGATGGGCTGACCGACGAGCAGCGGGCGAAGCGCATGGCGGAGATCCTGCGGGCTGCTCGTTCCCGGAAATCGCCTACTAGCGCAACACAACAATCTGGAGAGGTGGCCGAACGCCACTCCAAGATGTCGAAGAATCAGAAGCCGTGACAGATCCGTTACAAGCGGAGCTTGCGGAGCTGCTCGACGTGCTGACGCCGGCAGAGCGGGCCGAGGTCGACCGCATGGTGCGCACGGACATCGCGACCGTGCTGTGGCGGCCCGACCCGAACAACGTGCCGCAGCAGCTGGCGTACGAGTCCACAGCAGACGTGATCGGCTACGGCGGCGCGGCAGGCGGCGGCAAGACGGACCTCGCGATCGGGCTGGCTCTCACCCGCCACCGCTCGGTGCAGTTCTTCCGTCGCGAGTCGACCGAGCTGGGCGCGATCGTCGACCGCATCGCCGCGATCGTCGGCAACCGGGACGGCTTGCGCTCTCAGCCCTACTTCTGGCGGCAGCCGTCGCCGACGTGCGAGTCGATCGAGTTCGGCAGCGTGCCCCACCTGGGCGACGAGACGGCCTACCAGGGGCGGCCGAAGGATCTGCTGGTGCTCGACGAGGCGGCCAACTTCCTGGAGCGCCAGGCCCGCTTCCTCATGGGCTGGGTGCGCTCGACGGTGCCGGGCCAGCGATGCTGCACGCTGCTGACGTTCAACCCGCCGACCAGCGCTGAGGGCCAGTGGGTCATCGCCTACTTCGCCCCGTGGCTGGACGACCGGCACCCGAACCCGGCCAAGAGCGGCGAGGTGCGCTACTTCGCCGTCACGCCGCGCGGTGCCGATGTCGAGGTGCCCGATGGCCGCCCGTTCCTGTGGGCTGAGGACGGCGACCGCGACTACGACGTTCCCCGGAACCCGACGCCCGACGAGATGGTGCGGATCATCCGCCCGCAGTCGCGGACGTTCATCGCCGCCCGCGTCACCGACAACCGGCATCTGGCCAGCACGGGCTACGTCGGCACGCTCCAGTCGCTGCCGGAGCCGCTGCGCTCGCAGATGCTGCACGGCGACTTCCGCGCCGGCATGGAAGATCCGCCCTACCAGGTGATCCCCACGGCCTGGGTGGACGCGGCCATGGCCCGCTGGAAGCCGCGCGACGTGAAGGGCGAGATGGACTGCGTGGGCGTCGATGTGGCCATGGGCGGGCGCGACAACACCGTCATCGCCCGCCGGCACGGCAACTGGTTCGACGAGCCCATCGTCTACCCCGGCAGCGCGTGCCCCGACGGCCCGACGATCGCCGGCCACGTCATCGCAGCCGTGCGCGACCGCGCCCCCATCAACATCGACAGCTTGGGCGTCGGCGCGCAGCCTCTGGCCGCTCTGGCGGCGGCGCAGCAGCAGGTGCACGGAAACAACAGCGGCGACGCTGGCGACATGGTGAAGGGCGAAACCGACCTGTCGGGGCAGATGGGCTTCTTCAACGAACGAAGCATGCAGTGGTGGCGGATGCGCGAAGCCCTCGACCCCGCCAACGATCGCGGCATCGCCCTGCCGCCCAACGCCCGCCTGCGCGCCGACCTGTGCGCGCCGAAGTGGAAGCCGCAGGGCAACCGCGTCAAGGTGGAGAGCCGCGACGAGATCGTGGCCAAGATCGGCCGTTCGCCTGACTTCGCCAGCGCCTACTTGCTCGCCCTCAAAGACACGCCGAAGCGCCCGGATCGGTTCGACGCGCTGGGCAACCCGATTCCGCGCTCGCACCAGTGGGCGAAGAACGGCGGCGGCTGGCGCACGGCGGCCGAGCGTGGCGGCGGCGAGTACAACCCCATCGCGGACTTCTGACCGCTACTTGGTGGCGTCCGCAAGGATCGCCATGGCATGAGCTTCCGTGGGGTCGTTCGACCACTTGCCCATGCATCCCCAGCGTTCGGCGATCAGCCACGCCACTCGATCTGTTTTGCGGATGCGTTCGATGCAGGGATGATCGCCCATGCTGGAGATGAACTTCATCGCCTCCCACAGCCTGCGGGCCATCGGGTCGCGGATGTCCTCGGGCTCGACCTGAGAGGCTGCCGGGGCAACGATCTCGCCGAGGTTGCGCATGCAACCGAAGATGAGCCAGGCGTAGCGGTCGTTCATGCGAAGGTCCTCCCGCCCATCCTTCCGCGCCGCGTCGAGTTCGCACAGGTGGTTGGCCTTCTCGTCCAGCACGAATCGGACGTGCTCCTGCATCAAGCCCGCAC
>CAYVBR010000005.1:0-121965 GCA_964449865.1 uncultured Candidatus Nitrosotenuis sp. | reverse complement strand
AAGGGATTGTGAAAAGTGATTGTGAAAAGTGATTGTGAAAAGTGATTGTGAAAAGTGATTGTGAAAAGTGATTGTGAAAAGTGATTGTGAAAAGTGATTGTGAAAAGTGATTGTGAAAAGTGATTGTGAAAAATCAGAATTCTAAAAAGTGTACAGTATTTTTTATTTTTAATTTGAGTAAATGTCGCTGAAATAGCGTTATATCATTAGAGCTAAAAATCTTCAATGAGTTCTTTTGTGATGGAGTGAATGATTTGTGATTAAGAATTTGTTTTGCAATTTGTTGCGCAGGATCTAAAAATTGTATTGTTGGAAAAATATTTTCTAACAAATTAAGCAAAAATGGAAGATGAGTGCTCGATAATGTAATTACATCAATATTTTTTCTTATTATTATTTCAGACAATAATGAATTGATCTGTTTGGTACAATAATCTTTGTCATAGATGAATTTGGCTGATTCAACTAAATTGATAAGAATATCTCCATTAATTTTTGTTATTGAAAGTTTTTTATGAATATTTTTTGTTATATACAAATCAAATTGTTTATTTTTAATAACAACTGATGTTGTAATGATTCCTATTGAATTTGTTTTAGTAAGCGATTCTGCTTTACATAAAGGGGGTAACACTCCTACCAGTGTAGGATCAGCAGTAAAAATATCAGGAAAAAGTATTGATGGAGTATTTGAACCTATTACAACCAAGGCAGGCTCAAATTCTTTTTTTAAACCATTAATTGTTTTTAATATGATTCGTTTTAATTTAGCAGGTGATTTATCCCCATAAGGAAAGTTTTTTTGATCAGCAAAGTACACGATGTCTGCTTTCGTAGTTTGTCGAATTGCTTTAATGATAGATAATGAGCCAAAGCCAGAATCAAATACAACTATTCTACTCATGATCAATATTTACAATATTACAATTTACATCTTGTCAGCTAAATTTACTCAACAGTTGATTATAATGCACTATGTCAATTAAGAATTAAATCTTAAACGCTTTCACATGACCAGCTTCGAGAAGAATTGGGCACGTCAAGAGACAGCAGGTATAACAGATAAAATAAAAGATTCTGTTAAACCGCAAGGGGCATTGAAACCAAGAATACAGACAGCAGTAAACAAACTGCAACTACAAATTTCAAAAATGGATTCAATGTTGAATAAGCTTCATGAACGTGACGCTCAACTTTTTAAACGAGTCGTAGCTGCAATGCAACAACACGATACAAGTGCAAGTAGAGTACTGTCAAACGAATTAGCAGAAATTCGTAAAGTAACTAAGATGCTAAGCAACGCAAGAATGGCGTTAGAACAAGTTCAACTACGTTTGACTACGATACATGACTTGGGCGATGCTATGGTAGCAATAGGTCCAGCAATGTCTACCATGAAGGGTCTAAAATCATCACTTGGCAGATTTATGCCAGAGGCGGATTCAGAACTGAACGCAATGACACAGACTCTAAGTGGACTAATGATGGACTCTCTCGCAGGAGATGCATTCAATGTTGATTCAGACATTTCAAGTGAAGAGACAGAAAGAATATTGCAAGAAGCATCAGCAGTTGCAGAACAGCAAATTGGGGACAGATTTCCATCAGTTCCCTCACCATCTGGACTTTCGTCCCAATCAACCTCTTCATACGAGTAGAGTTTGACGGCGATTAGTTCTTTTTTGTTTATTTATTTAGTTTGAATGTAAAATCTCTCTAGTTTTCACAAATATGTTATTCCATTGATCCCATCCAAGTCGTCCAGTTTGTGTATTTTGCCTGCTTGGATGATAACTGCAAACTACAAACAAATTGTTATGTTTTATGATGTTTCCGTGAGAGAATTTTGGTTTTTTTATTTGCAGCATATACGATACAGCATCAAAGGCAATTTTGCCTAAACATACTACAATTTTTATATTTTTTAAAATGGACAATTCACTCGTCAAATATAGTTTAGAACATGTGATGATCTCTTCTTTTGTTGGCTTGTTTTCTGGAGGCGCGCAGTGTACTGCAGCAGTTATGTAGCAATTTATCAAACTAAAACCGTCGTTTTTGTGTTGGCTGACTGATTTTGTTGCAAAACCATTATCAAATAACACTTTGGCTACCCAATCACCTGAGCTATCACCTGTAAACATTCTTCCTGTTCTATTCCCGCCATGTGCTGCAGGTGCCAATCCCACAATTAGTACGCGTGCATTCGGATCACCGAAGCTTGGAAGTGGTTTTCCCCAATACTTTTCGTTAGAAAATCTCCTCGTTTTTTGTGCTGCAATTCTACGCGTGTATGAGTGAAGTCTTGGGCATTTTTTACAATGAATTATTATTCGATTGAGATCATCTAGTGTTGTTATTGTCTTCATAAACGATATTGAAGGTGCTTTCTGAAGCCAGTTTTTGTGAAAAACGCCGAAAACCCAAGTGTAATAGTAACTATCAGTAGTGGCAAATAAAATTCTGGGAGTGTTTTGTCCGGCGAATAGATTTCTCCCCACTCGTTAGGACTAGATATTAGCGTGTTATGATCTATATCAGTTGGGTAGGAGTAATATTGGTTAGAGTATTCATCATATACTGCAAAGTAAAATCCATAGATGTTTTTTCTTCCTATTGTGTCTGTAGGAATACGGAATTCATATCCTGTATGTGGTACAGCTGAATACCTGTCATGTTCATCAGATGCCGCACTTGCCCCTATATAGCCAGCAGGATTTGGAATTATGCTAAAATAGTTATTTTCCTTGTTGTTTGGATTACCTTGGTATGCCACGCCTGTTCTATTTCCAAGAATTGACAAAAAGCAATAATCATCTGAGTTTGAGATTTTGTTTTTATCATTTTCTGCATCAAAGCATATTATCGCTTTATCTTCTTTGTCAAGCGATTCATCACTTACGGCATCTATAAAAATATAAACGAAATTTCCTTGATGTGCTGATCTTAGTATGATCATTTTATTGTTATTATCATAATAGTAAGTATTGAGACTAGTTTCCTTCCACTCGTATTCAAATGTCCACTTGCCATCAAATTGTACATGATCTCGAGTGCCAGAAAAGGTAATTGGAATTGATTCATCAGCACAAACATATTGAAAACACAAACCTGTTGCTATTACTAGTAAGATTAATGATAATTTTCTATACATAAAGAATTTCCCCATTCCTAAAATAAAAAATTAGATATAAGAATAATAGTGATTACAACTAAATATAGTGAAATTATCATTATTCGTAGGTTTTAGTAAATTATACTAAAGTCACCCTAAAATGTATTAAATTGATATTTTGATGTTATCTTGGAAGTGGAAAACCTCCAAAAGTGCCAATTTGGAGTTGTTTGTCAAAAAAAAATTCCATTATTTCTATATACTGCGATTTGATCCAGTAGTTAATGATAGATAATAAGAGGACTTCCATAGTACTTGGAATCGCCTTAGTTATGGTGGCCGGCATGTTTGTAGTAACTGCAACTGGTTCTTTTTCAGTAAAACCAACCACTGTTGCAAATACTCTAGCAACTGGCACATACATGACAGGACATGTCGAAACTATTCTGAAAGATTCAGAAGGAAATGTAAAAGAATACCGACAGAGCGACAACGTTATCACCAATAATGGTGAAAACTGTGTCTTGAAACTCTTATTCCAGAATGATGGTACAGGTGCAGGACTAGGTTCTGGTACAGGTACAGGAGCTTGTAGTGGATCACTAAACGAGCCATGGGATAAGATTGCAATTGGAACAAGTACAGGTAAAGCTAACGGAACTAACTACATCTTAGGTAGCGAACTAACAACTCCATCTGGATTTGCAAGAGGTGTTGCAACAACTAAAACTTGGACAAATTCATCCGGTGCATTAACAACATCAGCTGCTAGTATCATATTAGCAAAGACATTCTCGAACAACGGCGGATCAAGCACGCAGGTAACAGAGTCAGGACTGTTTAACTCCACGGTTGTAGCAGGTAGCGGTATGTTCGCAAGACAGAACTTTACCTCAATCACAGTAGGTAACGGCGACTCACTAACAGTACAATGGACAATCAATGTAGGCGGAACTCAGTTTAACCTACAACAATAGGTAAAACCACTTTTTTCTTCTTTTTTATTTTAGCTGTACCCTAGCTTTCCTATATCCATGACTGAACGTTTTGTCATATAGTTTAGAGTATTCATACGACTTTGGTCGTATTACATCTCCAATCATTACGATTGCAGTCCGTGTAATTTTTTCCGCCCAAACTTTTTTTACAATGTCATCCAACGTTCCAACAATAATTTTCTGATCAGGCCAGCTTGCTCGGTATACCACTGCAGCTGGTGTTGACTTTGGATAACCACCTTTGATTGCTTGTTTTACAATATCCTGTAGTAGATGAACACTAAGGTAGAAGATCATAGTTGATTTATGCTTGGCAAGCTCTGAAATTTGTTCCTGTTTTGGAACAGCTGTACGTTTTTCTGCCCTTGTCACTATGATGGTCTGAGTTACGCCAGGCAAGGTTAATTGAATCCCTAAAGCAGCAGACGATGCCAAAAACGATGTTACGCCAGGAATTATTTCAAAGTCTATTTTCTCTTTTGTGAGGTTATCTGTCTGTTCTCGAATTGCACCATAAATAGCAGGATCACCATCGTGTAATCTTATGACAAGTTTATTTTTTATTGCGCCATTTTTTAAAATATCAAAGATTTCTTCACGTACTAAACCTGCGGCATCGTATAGTTTTGCTTTTTTACATGTCTTGAGTATTTCATCAGGGATTAAAGAGCCAGAATATACCACGACGTCTGCTTTTTGAAGTAATTTTTTTGCTTTTACTGTTATAAGATCAGGATCACCAGGTCCGCAGCCTACAAAGTAAACCTTAGACACGTTTTACCACCATAATGGAAAAATATTTTGTAGTCATTGTCGATTCGCTTACTTCGCCCAGTTTCATTTTTCTTACTATTTCGTTCGGAGTGCCAAGATCCTGGCCTATTGCAAAAATTGAATCATTAGAGAATCCAGCCTCTTTGAGCAGATTGATGACTTGATCAAAATATCTGCCGTCTTTGAGAAATATCATGGTATCACAGTTTCTCGCAGTTTCCTTTACTCGCGACAAATCATAGCATGATGGAATAACTGCCATGGTCTCAGCCCCCTCTGCAAGACTAATTCCAACCTTTGATGCAAATGTAAACATTGAAACAATTCCAGGAATGACGGAAATTTTTATTTGTGGAAATTTAGCTTGTAATTCCCTGTTAAGATATATCCATGTGCTGTAAAGATATGGGTCACCAACTGTAAGATAGACAACTTTTTTCCCCTCAAGTACTTTTTGTGCTAGAATTTTGGTGTTGTTCTCCCATGTGGTTTCCAGTGTTTCCTTGTCTTTCACCATTGGGAAAACAAGATTCATTATTTCGGGATTTTTTGATTTTTCTATGATTGATTCTACTACGGAAAGCGCAATGCTTGGTTTTCCTTCCTTTGCTGTTGGACATGCTATTACTTCAGCGTCTTTTATTGCCTTGACTGCCTTTACTGTCAATAGTTCAGGATCTCCAGGTCCGCAGCCTACGCAAATCAAATCATACATGTTTTGAATCAAAATTTTCCCAGTTAAAAGCTTGATTGATCTATTTTTTTGTTGCAGATATCACTGTGACTGGATTCCTTGCAAGCATCATTGTTCCAGTGGATGTCTTTCTGCTCTTGGATATGGTAACTTGTGTTATATCGACAGAATCAAAATTCAGTTTGTTCATTGCTTCCATAACAGAATAAAGTGTTTCAATGAGAATTATTCCAATTACAATTCTTGCACCAGGTTTTAGTTTGTCATAACAAAGATTTACAATGTCTTTTGTATCTCCACCAGTGCCACCGATAAAAATTGCGTCGGCCAACGGAAGACTAGAAATTTTTTGCTTTGCGTCGGCCAGAATTATTTCTACATTTGATATGCCAAACTTGCCGAGGTTTTTTCTTGTAAGATTTACTGCGTTTGGATCAATGTCAATTGCATAAATTTTCCCACTTGATTCAATTTGCAGTGCCGCTTCAACGGTTATAGAACCGCTTCCGCATCCTATGTCATATACTACATTTCCAGGACATAGTCGTGCCTTGCTTATCTGAATCGTTCTTACTTCTTCTTTTGTGATTGGTACGTCCTCGGTTCTTTCAAAAAATTCGTCTGGTATGCCAGGAGTTTTAAATTTCCACATGTCTGATTGATACTAGAGTTTTATCGCCGTAAGATCCACATTCGGATGGTGGACTAGTGTGTATGAGAGGATCCACATGAAGAGATAAACGAACACGTACGTGCCGATTCCAGTTGTAACTAATTTTTTTCTGTCCGATGGGGGAAGTCCTATTTTCATCCCTTTTCCGATTACTGCAGACATTACAAAGATTACAATCATGAATATGATTGAGGCCCACCTTCTTTCTTCTCCCTCAATCGGTTCAAAGAGAAATGTTGCAATGGTACCGCCTATGGCAGCAAGTCCTATACGAATCCAAAATAGCCTATCAAGCAACCTCTTTCGTCGCGATAATTCGTCCTCGGTGTCAACTGGTTCAGTATCCGGAATATCGCCATTTGTAGGATCGTCTGAGTTAGGAGCCTTTTTCTTTGGATGTTTTGTCAATGAAATTTCTAGGTTGACTCCAATTATCCTTGTTTAAAATCTTTGGTCATGATTCGTGTCTATCACATCAGTAGGAGTATATTTTGGGTATACGGTGTTTACATGTGACACTGGCTGGAATCGAGTTACGCTATCTTGTAAATGAAATATCAAAAAAGGCAGACGGCTACTATGTAAGTAATATTTACGGGATAAATCACGACAGCATACTCTTCAAGCTTCATCATCCTGATAGGCCAGACCTGTTCTTGGTTCTATCAACAATCGGCATGTGGCTAACCAATATCAAAATTGATCAGATTGAAGAAAACAAAATGGTAAAGCGACTGCGAGATGATCTTGCAAGATTAAAGATTACAAAGATAGAGCAGATTGAGGTTGAGAGAATAGCATATCTTACATTTAGTGGATTTGACAAGGAATTTGTTTTAATTTGTGAATTTTTTGGGGATGGAAATATCATACTTTGCAACAAAGAAATGAAGATTCTAGCATTATTGCATTCAATTGAGGTAAGGCATAGAGAGCTACGCGTAGGTGTAACATACACCCCTCCACCACTAAACGGATTGAATGTATTTGAGATCAGTCAAAAAGACTTTCAAGAGATTAGTTCTGTGTCAACACCTGTCATCAAGTGGGTCGGAAGAACACTTGGATTGCCTACAAAATATGCAGAAGAGATCATAAGCGTTGCAAAGATAGATCCAAGTACGCCCGGACGTGATCTTACAAATGAAAACATTGTAGCGATAATTGATGCAACAAATAATCTAGTTCACAAAGTTGCAAGTGGTGATCACCAACCATTCATAGTCAAGACAGAGAAGGGTGCAGACGTTTATCCAGTCAAGATAAGCGCTGCACAGGGGCAGGAACAAACAGAGACTACCACGTTCATGGAGGGATTGGACAGAGTGTTTTCTGAAATGCTGTTAGACGGCGGCAAGATTAGCCAGAATAGCGAGCTAGATAAAAAAATCAACGAATTGCAGAACAAAATTGACGAGCAGGACAAGGCAATACTGCTTGTCAAAGAGAGATCTGAGGGCATAACAAAAATTGCAAAGTCACTCTTTGAGTTTCCATCCAGAGGAATAACATCAATCATTGATCCTTCCGCAACAGAAAAGCTAAGGGAGCAAAATGCAGAACTTGTAAGAGAAAAAGGACTCGTCTTTATAAAAATTGGAGACGAAAAAATCCAAATAAAATCAGATGCGTCAATTCCAGCGATTGCGTCTACGTTATTTGATGAGGCAAAACGCCAGTCTTCAGCAACAGACTCAATTGAATTTCTAAAAAGAAAAAATCTAAAGGAAATCCAAAGACTCAGAACACAGATAGACATTGCAAAAGAATACGTCACATACACCCAAGTGCAAAAGAAAAACTGGTACGAACGATACAGATGGTTTTACACATCAGACGGACTATTAGCAATAGGTGGAAGAGACTCTTCGTCAAATTCGGCAATCATCAGAAAGCATCTTGGAAAAAATGACAAGGTATTTCATGCGGAAATTTTTGGCTCGCCATTTTTCATACTAAAAGATACGACTGATCCAATCCCATTTGACTCTCTAAATGAAGTTGCACATGCAACCGTCTGTTTTAGCAGGGCGTGGAGAGAAGCAATGTATGGGATGAGCGCATATTGGATCAATCCGGATCAGGTAAAAAAGGCAGCGCCAAGCGGACAGTTTCTAACAAGAGGATCCTTTGTGCTAGAAGGACAAAAGAATTTTGTCAAAATTTCAACATTAAAGCTAGCAGTCGGCATACTAAAGGAAGATAACTACCACATGATCACATGCGGCCCGCTTGAGCCAATAAAGAAAAGGTGCATTTGTTATGCAGTAATTGAACCAGGCGGTGCAGAGATGGCTGATACCGCAAAAAAAATCAGGTCTGATTTTGTCAGAGTACAAGAAGCCATTGTAGCACGGTTTACTATAGATGATTTTGTTCGTGTACTTCCGGCAGGCACAAGTCACATAACAGAATTAGTTCAGAAAAAGGATGAGCAATAAGCCAAAATTTCTAGCAGACGCAATGCTTGGAAACATTGCAAGAAAGCTTCGATTATTGGGATTTGATTGCAAATATTTTACTACAGTTAATCATGAACAATTACTATCAATCGCAAAAATTGAAAATCGAATTATCATTACAAGAGATCATAATATGACAAACATTTGTAAAAAACAAAACATTTCTGCAATAGATCTTTCTAATACCAATGAAACTAGTCAAATTGTTGAAATTTATAAAAAAATGAACCTAACCAGATGTAAAACTGACATGAATGATGTCAGATGCACCATGTGTAATGGAATTATTCAGTCAATAGAAAAAGAAAAAATCATCAAGCGCATTCCGGATAAGGTAGAACAAAACGTACAACAGTTCTGGATATGCAATTCTTGCGATCACATATACTGGGAGGGAACTCATATTAGAAACCTACAGAAATTCATTGATGAAATCAATGAAAGATTATGATCTTGCTGATGAGGATGGCATAATACTTGTACAAACTGCACGAAAAATTGTTACAGAATACATTACGAAGCATCACAAACTAGAGCTTGAAGAAAAAGTAAAAGAAAAGTTTTCCTTTGACACTGGCATATTTGTCACAATAAATATTTTGTCAGAACTTCGTGGCTGCATAGGATTTCCTATGCCAAGAAGACTGGATAAAGCACTAGTCGATGCGGCAATTGCTGCAGCAACTGAGGATCCAAGGTTTTCTCCAGTTACAAAGGATGAGCTAGACAGAATAACATTCGAAGTGACGATTCTTACGCCTCCTATTGAAATCAAAGTTGACGATCCCTCCAGATTGGTATCACGTATCAGAGTAGGCAGAAATGGCCTGATAGTAAGACAGGGATTTTACTCCGGGCTTTTGCTCCCACAGGTTCCAGTAGAATATGGTTGGACAGAAGAAGAATTTCTCTCTCAGACATGTAAAAAGGCAGGCCTCCCAGGTAATTGTTGGAAAGATAGGAAAACTACAGTGTCTTCATTTGAAGGTGTGATTTTCAAGGAAGAAATTCCGTATGGAAAAATTATTCGTGAAAAATTATGAGTTTATCCGATTCTGTATCAAGTGTAATTTCTTTGCCATCCTCAAGTTTGTCAAGTTCAGTTGCAATAACCATCGGTATGTTTGCAAGTGCACATCCTGAAGCTACGCTGAGATCCGCCTTTGCACATACCATTGCAAGAGGCGCAGACTTGTTTGACTTGAGTGAATAAATTGTATAGGCACCTACACTACTTCCAACGCCATATGGGAAAACAAGAATAGAATCTTTTATTGATCTTCCCACAAGATCGTGTTTTTTGTCATGAATGACACCTGTCTTTTTGTCTACTGCTCCAAGGAAGTTTATCGGAGTATCAGTCTTCATGATTCTTCCAAATGCCTTTCCTTTAACTATGACTTTGAATGTCATTTTGTTTCATCATGTATTATTTGCGATAACGACTTGAGGTTAACGTCTACACCGTTTGAGCTTTTCAAATAGTATGCACCTTTTATGCTGTTTGTTGTAACAGAGTCAATTTCATTTTTGTCAACTAGTGGAGTAAGACAAGTACAACAATCAGATAGAATTTCGCAGCCTGCTCGTTCAAGTTCATTTGTGTATCCAATCTTTCTTGCTTGTTCCTGAACTACTCTTGGGCAAAAAACCATGCATCGCTTATCAAATGATCTACCCTTTAGCATTGAGGAGAGATCTGCTATTTCTTCCAAACCAAGCTGTGGGCTGCCAAGTGTAATTATGTCACCATGATCTGACGTATTTAGTTCGTCGTAGATGTTTTGCATCTCTTTTTTGCCAAAATCAATTTTTTCTGTGTTTTCTTTTCCTTCTCCTAAAAAGAATTTCCCACACCTACCAGAGGTTCCCATACCACCGCAAAGTGACTTGCAGCTGCGCTTGTTCATCTCTGACACTCCGGATATGGTAACTGAGGTATCGGCAACCTTACCCGCAAAATACCCAAGCATGCCAAATGCAAGCTCATTTGGCTCATCAATCTTCATTTTAATAGTAAGATTTGGCAAGTCGTTTATTCTAAGTTCAGAGTATGGGGTTTTTCCAGTAAGAGCGCTTGCAAGTGCACTAAATGCACTTTCTTTGTTTGTTTTTAGGTTTGCAATTGAGTTTGCATAGATTGCAGCATTACTTTCTGCAAACGAAACTTGTGTTCCTTTTTCAGGTAGATCAAATATTTCGTACGGAATACATGAAAATGACGGTATAACGCCCATTTTTTCATATGATTGCTTGATGCTTTGTTGTTTTTCTATGAAATTCTTGTCTAAATTATATTTTGAAACATTGTCAAAATCAAATCCCATCGGATTCAGGGTGGTCATTACCTTCACCTTGGCATCCTGGCTAAGCTTTGAGAGAAATTCCTCCCCTGCATCCCCAATTGTGTTATAGTTCACACCAGACAAATGCGCCCACTTTATTGGAACAAGTTTTTCTGCGTTTGTTGCCTCCCCTATTGCTACCAGTATTCTGTATGCAGTCTCCATGGTTTCGCCGTGCTCTCCTTTTAGCGCAGATTCTTCTTCTTTTGTTAGTTCCACGATTTGATATTACACCAAAGTAGTATAATACTTCTGTTTTTGCGTTTAGGTTATTATGGAATTACGATTTGGTAAAATGTAATGGAAAAGATCCTTGATGGTATGATGAAAACTATGAATTCTGTAAAGCCGCCGCGAATGACTGCGTTGAGAGAATTACATGATGCAGAAGAAGGCAACCCCTTCAGCATTCTTATTGGAACAATTCTTTCCGCAAGAACAAAAGACGAGAATACTGCAAAGGTTGTAAAAAAATTATTTGCCGAATACAAAACAGCCAAGGATCTTGCTGGCGCAAAAACAAGAGATATTGAAAAGATCATAAAATCAATTGGATTCTACCACGTAAAGGCAAGGCGCATAATTGATGTCGCAAAAATTATAGAGTCACAGTACAAAGGAATAGTTCCTGACAACTTGGATCAGCTTATTATGCTTCCAGGAGTCGGACGAAAAACAGCAAATTGTGTATTGGTTTATGCCTTTGAAAAACCAGCTATCCCAGTTGACATTCATGTTCACAGAATATCAAATAGACTTGGCCTAGTTGAAACAAAGACTCCTGAAGAGACGGAATTTGAACTAATGAAGAAGGTACCCAAAAAATACTGGCTAAAAGTAAACGACACATTTGTCATGTATGGACAAAACATATGCAAGCCCATATCTCCAATGTGCGAGGTTTGTAAAATCAAAAAACTATGCAAGTACTATAAGACTAGGAACGCTTCTTAATTAGCAACAAGATGCCAACTAGAGCCGCAGCTGCCCCACTCACATAGAATGGAAAGTAATGAAACGGGTTTTTTGATACGTCACCTGACAAGACCTCAAACGTAAATTTGCCAGAGTTTATTGCTGGCGGATCTGTCGACTCCATCATTCCGTACACAGAGTAAGCATTTACTGAGAATTCTTTCAGATCCAAATTTGTCACGACCACTCGTTTTCCATTGCTGATGGAAACACCTTGAGCATCGTTGTATGCAAGAATAATTTTTGTGCTGTCAGACCATCCCTCTTTGTCTACGTGTGCGACAGTAAAGTATCCTTCATCTGGTAGCTGTAGTCCTATCCAGAGTCTGCGATCAGACGGACTATCCATACCAACCTCAATGAATTTGTTAGTATCCACATCATAGAATCGTACAACTGCACTTCCGGTTGGATTTGCATACAATAATTTATTTTCAATTGTGATTTGCCAACTGCCAGAGTGAGTTGTATCAAGTTTAGTTATTGTTGCATCTCGTGAGACTTTGTTGAATTCGTCTGGAGACACATCGATTGTTTGAAGCACCAGTGACGGATTCAGAGATTCTGCGTGTGCAGGTAAAAAAACCATGACAGAAACAAATAGTATCAAAATGTGCGTTTTGTATTTCATGATATGATAAACCTAATCCACAAAGGGCTTTTTGTGGTTCATGATTACTTGGACAACTTCAGGACGCATTATGAATTCGGATGGAGATTTGCCTTCATCAATTAATGCCCTAAGCTTGGTTCCGCTAATCTGCTCTCTAAATTCCTCTCCATGTGGGCATGCACGTTCGTTTGTAAATGCAAGGCATTTTCTACAATAATAAAATGCTGGGAAAAATATTGGTTCTATTTCCAGATCAGGATAGTCTGAGAATATTTCCTGTGCGGCAAACGGAGAATAGTATTTTCCAACGCCCGCGTGATCCCTTCCTATTATGATGTGTGTGCAGCCATAGTTCTGCCTCATTATGGAGTGATGTATTGCCTCTTTTGGTCCTGCATATTGCATTTCTGTATGTAGTGTTGCAAGTATAGACCTGTTTTTTGGATAATAGTTCTCAATTAGAGTGGCGTACGCTTCTATAATTACTTCGTCAACAAAGTCTCCAGACTTTTTCTTTCCTATCAGTGGATTTACAAAGACACCATCGTGTGTTGTTAGTGATGTTTTTTGCAACATTTCGTGCGCAACATGTGGCGGATTTCTTGTCTGAAATGCCACAATTGATTTCCAGTTAGCATCCTCAAATGATTTCCTTGTTTGGAGTGGATTCATTCGGTATTTTCTGATTGGATCGTCTGACGGTCGTTTTACATAGTCAATTTTCCCCCCAACCAGAAATTCGTTCATCGAAAATGTTTTTGCGACACCAGGATGATTCATGTCGGTAGTTCCATAGACAGCCTTTGCTGTTTTTTCTTTATCAAATGTGTATGTTTCCTCCACATGTAAAATTGCAAACTCGCCATGTTTTGCCTTTAACAGAACATCTCCTGTTTCTTTCATCTTTGCAGCAGTTTCTTTGCCTACATCCAAGACAATTGGGATTGTCCAAGGCAAGTTGTTTGCAAGTCTTCCTTTGTTTATGACCGATTCGAAATCTTCTTGTAAAAGAAACCCTTCCAATGGGCTAAGTATTCCATCAGCAATGTTTTCTACGTCGTTTGCAAGATCGTCACTTACAGAGAACGAATACATTCCTGCTGTATTTTTTTGTGTAATTCTGTTTACCAGTTTGCCGCCATGAGGTCGGATAGCCCCAGCTTGGCTCATGTCATTCTGCTGTGGTCCATATGGAGTCCACACTCCTTGTGCGTATCGCTTTCCCACCACCACCGCCCTGCTCTTAGATCCTCGCCTGGTTTTATTGCCCTAGTACATGGTTCGCATCCTACACTGGTGTATCCCATGTCAAGAAGCTTGTTGTAGGGGAGTTTATGCTCTTTAACATAGTTTAGTGTTTGTTCCCAAGTCCAATCAACTAGTGGATTTATTTTTAATATCCCGCCGTGCATTTTATCTATTTCAACCATGGAGGCTTTTTGTCTGTTTTCGTTTTGATCGTGTCTTAGGCCAGTTATCCATCCGTCAAGGGTGCTCAGGATTTTGTTTAGCGGTTTAACCTTTCTTATTTCACAGCAGAGTTTTCTATTTTCTACATTGTCGTAGAATAGGTTGATTCCTTTAGTTCTTACCATTTGTTGAACCTCCTCGGTATCTGGAAACATTACCTCAAAACTGATGTTGTATTTTTTGCTGGTTCTGTCCATCACGTCGTATGTTTCCTGGTTTAGTCTTCCCGTGTCCAATGTAAAGAATCTCGCCTTTGGGTTTATCTTGATCATCATGTCAGTGATTACCGCATCTTCTGCCCCGAAGCTTGATGCTTTTGCAACTTTATCACGTAAATTATCAAATGCCCATTTTAGAGCATCCTGTGGCGTCTTTAGATTAGAATTAATTTTGTCAATTTCCTCCTGAGTGAATTTTGTTGCCAACACTAGTTTCGGCTTTAGTTTGTTTTATAATTATTACGAGGCGGTTTTGCACTAAAATCATTCAAAATTATAAACAGCCTGTGATAATTGAAAAAAATGAATGAGAATGCGTTTGTAGTTGTTTTTCCATCAGTTTTTGCCAAAAACAAAAAAACTCTCCTTATCAGCAATATCAAAAAAATTCTGAAAATAAACAATCAGAAAATAAGTCGGATTATACGTGACGATGATCTTGTTGTAATCGACGCAAACGATCCTGTATTTGCATCATCTGCAATCAATCTACTTTTTGGTGTGGATAAAATAACAATAGCAAGACGTGTTGAAAACAAGTTTGATGTGATCATTTCTGCGATAGTAAAGATTGGTGCTAGCCTCCTGCTACAAGGTGAGCAGTTCTATGTCAAAGTAGAAGGACACTCGTCTGGATATTTACCAAAAGATGTAGAAGTTGCTGCAACCTCTGCATTAATTGAGAAAACCATCCTTATGGATTCAAAACCCGGTAGTGAGGAAAGACACGACAAGATGATCTATTGTTTTTTAACAAAGAAGAATGCATATGTTTCCATTTTTACAGACGCCGGTCACGGCGGCATACCATACAATTCACACGGCGACAAGGCAATCTGCTGTGTTTATGATGAATTATCAGCTATTTCTTGTCTTGAATCAATCAAACAAGGATTCGATGTAAAAATTATTGCGTGTTATGATGATTCCAATTTGCATGACTTGGTAAAAATGATAAATCGTATTCTTCCAAGAACAGTACAAACCAATGTTACTTTGGATTTTTTTAAAATCCCAGTTAAACAGCAAGATACAAAATCAATCCAGATAAAGATCAAAATCATAACTCAGATTCTTTGCCTTGTAGCAAAGCATGAAAAAATCAAAAGAGTATCTCTTCCGCTTTCCCCCCTTGCGTTTCCAATGTGGTTTATTGATGAAAACGTAAATGTCGTATTGCAAAATAACTGTCTTCCGTGGATAGCCCTCTCAGGAATAGATGATTCCATAATCAGGACCGCAAAGGAGATAGGCTTAGGAAAACACCTATACAAAATCGAGAAGTTTGGAAAAACCAAATTCGAAAAAACAAACTCTGATACAAAAACTTTTGATATTGCCATGAAAACAGTGAAGGCGAAAAAATCCATCACAGTTAGGGTTGGGCCAAATAACATACACGATATTTTAGATTCCATAGACAAGCATTGAAAATTTATGCGGGCCATTTCGAGTTAAATTTGTGAAAAAGATAGGCCAATTCATCTATTCATGGGGAAATGGGCATTATTCTAGAATGATGTCGCTAAATGATGAGCTAACAAACTACATCAAAGACGAGTATGAGGTTCATTACTCCAGCAAGGAAGAGATCTATCAGAAATTACTCAAGAAATTTCCAGATAAAAAACAACACATACATGAAATTTTGATGCCTACTCCGATTGACGGAAAGTACGGTCCGAGTGTTCTTCTATCAATGTTGAATCTATTTTTACCGATTTCCGGCAAACCTCCACTGGTAAAACAAGTGAGCAGTTGTTTACGAAGAGAAGCTAAATTGTTTGATACGATCGGATTCGATCTCGTAATCAATGATGGCGATATGGGACCAAACGTTCTTGCAAAAAACAGGAAAATCAAGTCGATTTTTGTTACAAACCAGTTCATGCCCAAATTCTGGAAGTCACATTTCTATTTTTATCCAGGCGCAGTATTCATTTCAAAACAGATTGCCAAGGCAACTAAGATAATTGTAGCTGATTCTCCTCCTCCATACGCCATATGTGAGTATAATCTGAATTTCCCAGACAAGATAAAGGAAAAAGTAGTTTTTGCAGGCCATTTTGCAAGCAATAAAAAGAAAAAACAAAAAGAAAAAACTGATTTTGAAAAACTGATCGAAGGCATGGATTTTGGATACTGGATGCGCACAGGCAATAAATCGACAAACATGATAACTGGTAAAAAATACGAAGAGGTTTTTCACGCAGATGAGGTAAAAAACGAGAGAAGAATAATTTCTCATGCGATAAACGATCCATCGATTGACAGAGTTATTGGAAAGGATGGAAGGGTTTACTCTGTTTCTGATGCCTTGGAGAAGAAAATCGATTGGATACAAATTGATGTGGGATTTCTCTCAGAAGAAGAAAAAGAAACCACGCTTGATTTTTGCAAATATGCAGTCATAAATGGTTCACACACCGTTATGGGCGAAATAATTGGGATAAAGGGAAAACCGATAATCGGCATACCGGTGTATGATGAGCAGACAAACCAGATACAGTGGGCACAAGAACGCAAGTTGGGAATTGGTGCTAAAAGTAAAAAACAGGTCATTGGGGCAATACTAGAGATAAGAAAGGATCATGCCAAATTTGACGAATCGATACGGCAATTTAAGGAAAATTTTGTGCCAAATGGAGCACAAACTGCTGCAAAAATAGCAGCCCAAATGCTCGAAGAGAAAAGATAATAGCTTTTTCAGACAGATTACTGTGTCTGGTACGCGGTATTTCGATGGGCGAACGGACCTAACGGGATGACGACATAATTCGCGTACCAGAATACATGTATGCGATCAAAACTGACGTGGGAACGCTTTTATGGAAAAATTTTTTGATTAAAGCATTGGTAAATTGCCCAGAATGTTTTGCAAAAGAACGTAAAGCAGTATTTGAGCGTCAGGCTGAAAACGAAAGTCAGGAGGGAATCCAAAAACTAATAGAAGAAATCGAAATTCCTATGAAATTTGATCCCGTAACCAAGCACTTTATCTGCAAAAAGTGCGGCCTTTATGCTACCAGGGAAGGGGTAAACGACATAAGAGACAGATTAAACAGACGTGAAGCAACTCGTGAAGACAAACAGTATGACTATCTCGAATGGTGGCAAAAAAGTAAAAAAGACAAAATCTAGACTGGATGCTTATGACAAAAAAGAAGGATGACATGCCAGAGTGGGCGATAGAAGAGATAAAGAACGCCAAGTTTGAAAAGCCGCAATTACTTACAAGGACCGGCTATATTTTAGAGATTTATGAAGAAGATGGAAGGATCGATACTCAGCTGTATGAAGAGGTGGAAGACGGCAGACACATAGTAACTATGGAGCTTCCAAAGAATATCAAGCCGAGTCAATGTGAAAAGGGAGTTGTTTACGAGTTTACTTTTAACTTGTTCAAGGCGCCACTAAGTAAGAAAGTGACCGACTTCCTAAAGAAGGAAAAGGAAATCGAAATGGAAGCAATATATCAATTTGAAATGCAGAAAATGGAATTACTAGATGTTGCATCTGACGGAGATGCGATAGACGAGTCAGAAGAATAGACTATTTTTTAGCCATCTGCTTTCTAAAGGCGCTTCCAAGAATCGGGTTTATGACATATGGAAACGTATGTTTTACCCATACAGCAACACGGACTATAGATGGAATAATTATTTCAAGTCTAGAAGAGTCTGCCGCAGAAACCACTGTTTTTGCCACTGCTTTTGCGCTAAGTGATGTCGGAGAATACTTTGGCATGTGTTTGAATGACTGATGATCAAAAAAGCTGGTTCTGACCATTATTGGACTAACCACTGTTATTCCAATTCCAGTTCCCTTTAGTTCATGTTTTAGTCCCTCTGAAAATCCAAGCATTGCAAACTTTGATGCACAGTAGGATGCAATTCCCGGAAGACCGAAGCTTGCTGCAACAGACGCAACATTTACTATGTGGCCAAATTTTTGCTCAAGCATTTTTGGAAGAAAATTCTTTGTGCAGTAAACCATTCCGAAATAATTTGTCTTCATCTGAGATTCGATTTCCTCAATTGTCAAATCAGAGACTGCACCATAGATTGCAAAGCCTGCATTATTTACCAAAACATCGATTTTTCCAAATTTTTCAATTACTCGTAAGCTCATTTTTTGAACTTGTTCTTTGTCTGAGACATCACACTCGCAGACTAACGTATCAATGCCAAACTTAGCAAGTGTTTTCTCTAGTTCCTCAAGTTTCTCTCTTCGCCTTGCAATCAAAGCAAGATTTGCGCCCCTCCTCGCAAACTCGATGCAGGATGCGGCGCCTATTCCGCTTGATGCGCCCGTAATTACGACTGTTTTCCCCCTAAAGGACACACTGCGATATTTTTTGTTAAAGATAAATTTCTATTGAGAGACGTTGTACTTTCTTAGTGCCATTTTCATTAAAAGAAGCCAAGCAATTGGAATTGGAATTTGGTAAGTTGCGATTCTCCACGCAATGATTGTGTTCCAGTCTACATTGTTCTGCGGCAGCTCAAGTGCAAAGCTGCTGACATGGTTAAGATATGCCCAGATGCCAAATTCTGTTAGTCCCGATCCTCCAACAGTTATTGGAAGATTTCCAATTGCGTTTCCTGCCATGACTGCGAAAATTGAGGCAATTGGATCAATTGCACGTGTGTTTTGTGCAATGAGCATAAAAGATATGCCATAAACTCCCCAGGCGGCAAACGATATAGCTAGAGTTACCAAAAACGCTTTCTTTACCTGTCTTGATTGAAAGTTTTTC
Organism: uncultured Candidatus Nitrosotenuis sp.; assembly: GCA_964449865.1. Lineage (GTDB taxonomy): Archaea > Thermoproteota > Nitrososphaeria > Nitrososphaerales > Nitrosopumilaceae > Nitrosotenuis. Next base: position 102,869 of record CAYVBR010000005.1, on the reverse strand, counting down.
CTGCTCATAGTGCATATGTCGTTCATCCATTCGTTTGTTTTTTCTATATACTGAACGCCTTTGTCTTTTCTAAATTTGATTATTAAATTACAAAACGTTTTTGGGACATGGAATGTTCTTTTTGATGACAGAAAGAAAAGCCCAATCCAGAGTCCCACAATAGGAATCGCTGCAGCAAGAACAACTATTCCAATTACGGTATAACCATTAACTAATGCAAGGATCCCCGCAAGTATTGACAAGACACCTGCGGCTAGAACTTCGGTGACTATTTCAAAAATTCCAAGCCATGATGCTTTTGCTGTCGACATGCCCCGTTTTTTCATCCAGTATATTCTGACTACCTCTCCTCCAACAAACATTGGTGTTGTCATGGTGACAAACTCGCTTCCAATCCTAACAAATATTGTTCTCCATAATGATTCCAATGAACCATGAAACGTTCGTATAATATAGTGAAATTTTACGCCCTGTAGGAAAAGCTTTAGCAATATAGCTGCAAATGCCGCAAGAAAATTGATTATTCCTACGGCGAAAACATCTTCGGGTTTTATGTGAAATTGGATTGCAATTATCAAAAACGGCACAAGACTAGCTAGAAAAGCTACGATTCGCCAGTTCATTTTAGAGACTTGCTAATTGATTCAAATATAAGCCATCAACACTTAGCTTGAGAAATTGAAAGCAATTTTTGTTGCAGGAACCGCGGGAGCTGGTAAATCTTCGCTGACATCAAAAATTCACGAGTATTACACAAGAAACGGGGCATTTACAGCAATACTCAATTTGGATCCCGGTGTAATATCACTCCCATACACGCCTGACATAGACATTAGGGATTCAGTAGATATCGTGTCCATCATGAAACAGTATGATCTTGGGCCAAACGGGGCATTGGTAATGGCAAGCGACCTTATTGCATCAAAAATAGATGAGATTCAGCAACAAGCAGACAACATCAATCCTGATTATCTAATTGTTGACACTCCGGGACAAATAGAACTGTTTGCGTATAGAACGAGCGGTCCGTATTTTGTTAAAAATTTCAATGCTGACGAAAAGGTAAATTTGTTTTTGTATGACGGAGTGCTCATTACAACTGCAATAAATTTTGTATCTATGGCTCTTCTTGCAACTTCCATAAAACTTAGAATGAACATACCAACAATCAATGTTTTAACAAAGACAGATCTAATTGCAGATAAGATATCAGAGATTCTAAAATGGACAACAAACGTAAAAACATTAGAAGATACCATTTCGCTTGAATCAGACGGTGAGACGTACGTACTTGTTACAAACTTGCTGAGAAGCTTGAATATTGGCGGGTTTGCACAAGGATTGATTCCGGTGTCAAATGCGACCGGAGACGGGATGATTAACTTGGAAGGTGCACTAAGCAGAATTCTTAACCAAGGGGAGGATGTGGAAAGTTAATGACTTTTAGCGTAACATCAAGGGCGCCTTCATCTACTGCAAATTTGGGGCCAGGATTCGACGTGTTTGGGTTGGCACTGGATGCATTTTTTGATGAAGTCACCTTGACAAAGAAAAAACAAGGAATCAATATAATAACTTCAGATTTAGTTCCTACGGATCCCAAAAAAAATACTGCTGGACTAGTGGTTTTTCATATGATAAAAAAGTTCAAAATCAAGGGCGGTATTGAGATCAAAATAAAAAAAGGAGTTCCAGCGGGATTTGGGATGGGTAGTAGTGCCGCATCTGCTGCAGCAACCGCAGTTGCATTTAATCGTCTATTCAAGTTGAATCTTGATGCAAACGCCCTTGTAGAATGTGCAGGAGTTGGAGAAATGGCAAGTGCCGGTTCCATACATTACGATAATGTCTCCGCATCCGTTTTAGGCGGATTTGTGATAGTTAGGACAAATCCGTTAGATGTGACTAGAATAGAGCCCCCAAATGACCTAAGATTGTGCGTGGCTGTACCAAAACTCGATGTTCCACCAAAAAAAACAGAGGTTTCAAGGAGTGTGCTTCCCAATAAGATAACACTCGCAGACTCTGTCGTTAATCTTTCAAATGCAGCGGTGATTGTTGCAGGATTCGAGCAGAAAGATTCGAATCTAATTGGGACTTCGATTAGAGACATAATAGTAGAGCCCGCCCGCCAGCACTTAATTCCAGGTTTTTCTGCAGTAAAGAAAAATGCTCTAAAAGCAGGAGCATTAGGGGTTACAATTAGCGGTGCGGGGCCTTCAGTGATTGCATTTGCAACAAAAAAATCCAGCCTGCAAAAAATTGCAAATTCCATGAAAAAGGGCTTTGCTTCTGCAAAGATAGACTGTACAGTAGTGATTTGCAAACCAAGCAATGGGGCAAAAGCTCAAAAAATAATATGACCAGGTGCTAATTTGAAGAAAAAGGCTGTTGCAATACTTAGTGGCGGTTTGGACTCTTTGTGTATGGGCGCGTATCTTAAGCCAAAGTTTGATCTGTACGGGATTACATTTTCCTATGGGCAGCGTGCATCAAAAGAAATCAGTTCTGCAAAATTTCTTGCAAAGGCACTAAAGCTGAAACAGCATAAAATCATCGATATTGGGTTTATGAAAACTCTGTATGGCGAAAGCAATGTTCTGACAAACACAAAAGAATCACTTCCTGAGAAATTTGATTATTCTATAGTGGTTCCAATAAGAAACGGGGTCTTTTTGAGCATTGCAACTGCGTGGGCATTTACGCTAAATGCCTCACTTGTTGCATATGGTGCACATACTGACGATACGAAGTATCCGGATTGCAGACCTGCCTTTTCAAAAAAAATTGAATCTGCCTTCAATCAGGGAGAAATTGACGGGATAAAACTAGGAATACGAAACAAGGTAAGGGTATGGACCCCCTTTTCCGAGGGACTCTCAAAGAGCACACTCATAAAAATTGGATATGAGGCTCTAGGGGATGATATTTTCAAAACGTGGAGCTGTTACTCCAACACAAAACTTCACTGCGGAAAATGCGAATCTTGTAGAAACAGGAAAATTGCTTTTGAAAAGATCAAAATTAAAGATAAGACAAAATATTTGAGCTGATTTTACCAGCGATTTTCAAGAATTGGTCTTTTGAAAACCAGTCTTCTAATTACCATGTACCATGCAACAAAGATTGCAGCAATTACTCCAAAGAACAACCAATTTTGCATGCCTGGATCAACGAATGTCTTTTCAAACAGCCTTACTACTTCTCTTGAGCTTAGGGCGCCCACTGCTAAGACTATGAAGAATTCAATTGCAAACCAAGTCCAATATGGCCATGATTCTTTTGGAATGTGTATGTTGTTGTGTGCTCCCACGATTGGTTACTTTAAGACTAGATTATTTAATTTTTGCAAAATTTCAGAAAACAGACTGCTTTGGATTGCGAATCATGGCTATGACGTCTTCTCTGTTTTCCATTCTCTCATAGACCCCACGATACGCACACGATGTCATTGTTGCATCGTTTCTTACCCCCCTCATCTTCATACAAAGGTGCTCTGCATCAGACATCACCATTACGCCTTTGACTCCCTGCGAAAACAGTTCGTCTGCAATGTTTTTTGTCATTCGTTCTTGTATCTGGAGTCGTTTTGCATGTTTCTCTACAAGGCGCACAAGCTTTGATACTCCAAAAACCCTGCCGTTTGGAAGATACGCTATGCTAATTTTACCAAAAAATGGCAACATGTGATGCTCACACATAGAGTAAAATGTAATATCTTTTACAACAACTGCGTCCGAGTCTTCGGAAAACTGGACTGAAAGTTCAGAGTCAGAGTCATATCCAGAAAAGATTTCTCCGTACATGTCTGCTATTCTCTCCGGTGTTCCACGTAGACCTTCTCTTGTTGGATCCTCACCCAATTCTATGATTAGTTCCCTTACGAGTTTTTTTACTCTCTCTTTATTCATCATGGTGCACCTATGAGTTTGTGAAGCTGTGGCACTACTCGCACTTCGTTGTAATACGGATACACTAAATCATAAAAACCTAAAAGTTTTGGCAAATTTGGTTCTGCTATTCCATATGTTGGTTGTATTATAAATCCCTTAAGATCGTTAGGTCTAGCTATTTTGAAGATTTTTTGAACTAGGTTTTCAAATAATTCTGATTCCGTTCTTGCGCTTACTACAATTTTGATGTAGGTTGTTTTTGCAGATGCAATTGCCAGTCTTAGGCATTCCAAGGCATTTTCCAAAAGTGTAGAATAGTGTTTTGCATCAACAAATTCTGAATCAAGTGTTTTTAGCTCAATTTTGATAAAATCGATGTACGGCAGAACGTGACTGAATCTTTTGTGATCAAAGCATGATGATTCAAGATATGTTGGGATGTGTTTTGATTTTATGTATTTTGCAAGCTCTGCTACTGCCTCATGCTGAATCAATGGATCTCCTCCGGTGAAATTTACCTTGTATGTTTTGGATTGCAGGTGTTTATCCAACAAATCACAAGCTTCTTCAAAGTTATACTCCTGTCCAGAATCAAGGGGAAGTGATTCTTTTGTGTCACAATAAAAGCAGGTAAATGGACATCCTGCCAGTCTTACAAAAAGGGTTTTTGTTCCATACAAAATTCCTTCTCCCTCCAACGAAGTAAATATCTCAAATAGTCTTACTTTCAAGTAGGACGATCTAGTTTAGGTCATTATTTAATTCAATTAGATCCTGCACAAGCTTAGGAGATTATTGGTTCTTTGGTATAGAACAGGCCTGCTACAAAGAAAATGACACCCAGTATTCCAATTAGGCTACCGACAAATTCTATGATTTCTGAGAACTCCACGTTGGTTGGTGCCCACAAAAATGCCATTAATGCCCCAACTACAATCATTGGTATCCCAACACCGGCAGTAATTTGCCTAGAAGTCATGTAACTTGCTTGATCTAGAAAATGTATATGAAGTTTATGTGAGTTATTGGTTTTTCTGATCTTGTGAGGATTTTGGTTTCAGATTAGGTTTGTCAGAATCTGATGAGTTTTTGACATCTGTTTTGTCAGAATTTGGCACGTTTCGATCGTTGTTCGAGTCACTTTTTGCGTTTTGGAAATCCACATAATTTTCGATTTCCCTAATCAAAGTATCTAATGATTTGAGTACTCTTTGGTCTACATCATTTGATGTCTGAGTTTTGAGTTTTAATAGCAGAGACTTTGCGTTATCAAATTTTGGTTGAATGTTATCATCCATGCTTGACTCAAGCTTTGCAAGTCTTGCCTCTAATTTGCCAATCTGGGATGAATTCTGTGTCTTGGTTTCCCTCTGCTTTTGTTCTTGTTTTACGTTTTGTTCTTGTGCCAAGGCTTTTTCCGAGGCATTTTCGGCTTTAATAGAGTCAGATTGCACAGTAGGCCTGTTTACCTCAAGTGCAGTCCTTTGATTTTTTGAATCCTTGATGTCAATGTTAATCGTAATTATTCTTTGTACTTTGACTATAATCTGAGATGGATCGTTTGTAGTAGACAGTGATTCTTTTACTTGTTTTAGCTTTGCTACGTCGTCATCAGAAATTCCTAATTCTTTTGCGTTGCTGATCAATGCATCAATTTTGACTATGTACTCGTTTGCAAAGGACTTGGCCCTGTCAACTAGTTTCTGGTTAGTTTTTTCCTTAATCAGGTTCTGGGTATCAGTCACTGCAATTTTTAGATCATCATATGTTTTTTCAACAGATATCATGTCTCCTTTTGCAATATTCGATTTGGCGCTTTGGATTAGTTCGTCAAGCTTTGTAAAATCAATGGAGATGTTATTTTTTGCAACCAGTCCTTTTAGAAGATCAATATAGTTTTCCATCCTGCCAACTGAGGTTTTATAGTCGATTTCCGGAGTTGGTGTGATCTGTTTGGCCTGCATTACCTGTGGTGCAACTGCAGCCTTTGGAGTAGCCTGAGTTGAGGAAAATGTCATGCTTATTTGCTTGAAAATTTTCATTGCAGACAAAAAGTGTTGTTTTGACTGTTCTATGTCTTGCTGCTTTACTGAATTAATCAGCAGTTCAGTTTCAGAATTGCCCTGAACATACAACGCTTTAATCTCATCTGGGACATTACCTGCTCTGTCTAGCTGAAGTTTTACTTGAGTTCTTGCCTGTGTTGCAATATTAACAAGTGAGTCCAGTTGGGAATCTGCCAATACTGCAGGCATTGCAGAAAATATCGTGCTTACAGCCAGAGCAGCTAGAATAATCGAGAGTTTTGTTTTCATTGTATGTCCTCCTTTTTCTTTAGTTTTACCAAATTCTGAAAGTCTTTTTTTTCTATCACAATAATATCTTGTCTTTCAAGACGTTTTACTGCCCTCCACATGGTGGTTCTAGGCAGGAGAAATTTTTTACGCAAATCCTTTTCAAATGCCTGTCCCCCACTTTGGGCAAGAAACTCAACGAGTTTTTTGTCGTCTTCTCTCATGTCCTGTTCTGATTCGGCATCTACAGATTCGTCTTCTGGTTCTGTGCTTGTCTCTTTACTCAAAATGGGCTTGATGGTTGTCTTGACTGCGTGTTTGGTTCTTTTTATGATTAATGCTATTGTGGTAATCGCGCCTCCAACTGCAGCAACTGACGTAGCAATTCCGACTACATTTTTACTCAAAGTGTCAAATGCGTTGTTTGTTGAGTTAGTAGTGTCTTGGGCTGATTTTTGTTCCTGGATTGCAAGTTGTTCTGACTCTGATGCAAATTTGGCGGCGTCTGAATATTTTTTATCGTCAAATGCTGAAACCGCTTGGTCTAGCTTTGCTTTTGCTAGCGGTGTTTTGATCCCATCATCATTTAATTGCTCAATTAGAGTTTTGGATTTTGTGATTGATTCCGAAGCAGATTGTGCGGGGCCTGAAACACCAAAGAAATAGTTTATTTCGTTTGATCCATTTGATAATGACAAATGGGGTTTATTGTCTACTGTTTCAACTAGATCTGGAAAATTGGTCATCCCAACTATGACCGTATCCTCTGGCATCGTCAAAGTATAGTCTATTGGAGAATCAATTTTGAATGTCCAAATCTTCCCCTCCTTTGAAACTAGGTCATAACTATCATATTCTATAGAAACGGAAGAGGCTCCAAATGTTTGGATTTTAGCAGTATTGCTGTTTATTTCATATGTCAATAATAACCCGTCTTGGTCTTGGGCCACAAAATTATCAATTGTTTTCCCAAACAGACTTATCGTTAGCTCCGGGTCTTGGATGTCTGCAGTGGATTGCTGTGAAACATGAGTAGTGCCATCAGGATAAACTATGAGATCAAGGGTTTTCAGTGTACCAGACGAGTGTTGAACAGGTAGTACTGCTGCAAGGATTATGCCTATGGCTAGAAGAGGTACCTTTAGCATTCTAATGATGATATCTGTAATCCTTACAAAAATCATTCCCTCTTCGAGCTCAGGAGTCTCCTGTGGATTGCAGAGTACTACCTCTTGGTTGTTCATGTTTTAATACCTTAGATTCATGGAATCAAGCACGGATTGGAATCTTCGGAATTCTTGGACGAATTGTAGGCCTTTTTCGGTTATCGTATAAAGGCGGTTTTTGTCTGTCCTTACCGATTCTACCAAGCCTGCGCTTGACAGCTTTTCGCATTTTTCTATCACGGCGTAGTGCGATAGGTTTGCTCTTCTAGATATTGCGGAGACAATCGTTCCTTGTCTTCCCCCTTCCATGGCGACATCTAAGATATCACCCATTATGCCCATTTCTGAGCGGTATTGTTGTTTTGACATGCCATATTATGGTGAGGCAGATTAATCAGGGACGTTTTGAAACTTCACAGCGGAACGCATAGCGGAACGGGCATTCCAGTCCCTGAAACACCCTGAAATTGGGTGTTTTTTGATGCGGGGAAAGAAAATGATATGTTTACAGGCGGTTAGAAATTTTACCAAAAGCGGGACTTTGATCATAACTTTATCTTTATTAGTAATTATTCGGTATAGTTTACGAGAATCCGTGGTATAATGTTTGAAAAATTTAAGAAGGGTGAATCTGTCCAACAAGATGCAGGTATGATGGAACAAGAAAAACCAGGGTTCATAGCGGAACAGGCAAAAACTCCTGAAAAACCAGTCATTTCTGACTCTGCCATAGGCATTGGCGACCTCATTAACAAGCGTACCAAGCTAGAAGAGGCAATAGACTATGTCGGATTGATGATTAAAAACCTCAAAGACAAGCGTACCAAGCTAGAAAAGGAGATAGAGGACGAGTCAGTCGACATCAAAAACCTGAAGGAAAAGCTGGTCAAAGTCGGCGAATATATCGAAGAGGAAAACCGTGGAATCAGGGATCTGTCCAACAAGAGATCCATGGTAGAAAGGGAGGCAGACGAGGTTGGAGTTTTGATAAACAATCTACGAAATAGGCTTGCAAATATCGATTCTGTTGTTGAGAGCGAAGCCAACAAGGTAAAGACCATCAAGGATTCACGGCCAGAAGCCTAAGTTATCTAAAAAAATTAGTAAAAAGAGAAAAAGATACTAGATGTATCTTGATGAGGCTGCAGATTTTGTGCTTACAGGTGTTGATGGGAATTTATCACCAACAGATGATTCTGCAACGGCTGCCGCTTCTTCTAGAATCCTCTCAGATTCTTCGTTCATGGATTGATCCATACCAAATGCTCCTTCGCCTTGGAATGATTCTGTCATTAGTCCACCTAGCATCTCAGTCATCATACCTAATTCGCGATCTGCCTCTGGCATGAATTTGCCAAGTGAAGACTTGAGGCTTCTCATTAGGCCGATTGTAGGTGCTATTGTGACTACGGTGTCTCCTAGGTCGTGGAATGTTGTTAATCTGAGTTCAATTTGTTCTAGTGCCATTCTTACGTTTCCTAGCATTTTTGAGACCTTGCGGACTTCGGCTAGTTCGTTTGCTAAAACCTTGCTAGTGTGAACGTCGTGTTTTTGAGTCGCTGTAACGATTCTTTGGAACAGTTTGTCCTCTCTTTGCTTTAGTTTAGTGACCATTCCGTCAAGTTTTGAGACTTGTCCAGTCAGGCTTTTGATGGCCATCTCAATTCTTGGTTTCAGTGATCCTTTTGGCTTTAAGACGTCGTTGAACTTTTCAGACATACTTGGTGTTGGTGGCTTTGACCATGAGTTTTGGAAGTTTGTCATGACCGTCTTTATACAGTTTATTGAAAATGAAAAGTGTGAAATCTATTTTACTAAAAGATAGAATTAGCTAGGGGGAATCTAAAGATAAAAAACAAAACGCGCCTAGTTTATTGGGCTAGAATGCTTTGCGGGTGCATTTTTTTGATGTGGGAGTCAACTCCATGCGTGGAAGAGACAGCCTCACTACATAATGGACATTTAACCATTTTATTGATTGTCCCTCAAGTATATACTATTTAAGACTTACGTTTTTTGAAACTGTGAGCTGATAAAACATCAGAATGTTTTTTGATCGGAATCTGGCAGTTGACCTCTTTATTTTTAAAATTCAAACTATTTTTGATTTTGTATTTTGTTAAATTTTTCGTTTACAAATTTATTGGTAAGATCAGTTACTGGTGATTTTTTCCTGCTGAAAAATTATTCAAAATATTTTAGCGGATTTTTATTTTTGTAAACTAGTCAACGGTCAATTATTGTGTTAATTTAGAATCTAGATTACCATTAACCTACATTTCCACTCCACGAATAATATTGGTAAAAAAGGCATTCATTATAGTTAAATCTTTTTATTTAGAATCAAAAAACTTGGTTTGAACTTATGACACAAACTTCACGAAGTAGCGATAGATGTCCACGTTGCTCTAAAGGATCAATGTTAACAGATGGAAGTACGGGAGAGATGTTTTGCAATACATGCGGATTTGTCGCAACCGAAAGAGTTGAGGAAGAAGGACCGGAATGGCGTTCATTCTCAAAAGAAGAGGGAGAGAACCGAACTAGAACGGGAACTCCAACTTCGTTGGCAATGCATGATATGGGTCTTGCAACCATAATCGGTCAGGCAGACAAGGATGCGTCAGGGAAACCACTTACATCCTCAATGAAAAGCACTATCGAGAGGCTCAGAACTTGGGATAGTCGAAGCCAAGTACACGAACCAGTAGACAGGAATTTCAGACAGGCTTTCAGCGAGCTTGACAGACTAAAAGACAAGTTAGCACTATCTGATGCCGTAATTGAAAAGACTGCCTACATCTACAGAAAGGCGCTTGACAAAGGCCTTGTTAGAGGTCGCTCAATTCCAGGGCTAGTTGCAGCAGCGCTATATGCGGCATGCAGAAACACAGAAACTCCAAGAACGCTTACCGATGTGGCAAACGGAATCAACATCAAACGAAAGGATGTTGCAAGATGTTACAGATTACTTCTCAGGGAATTAGAACTGAAAATGCCGGTAGTGGATCCAATCAAAGGGGTTGCAAGAATTGCAAGCATTGCAGATCTAAGCGAGAAGACAAAGAGAAAGGCACTTGAATTCCTAAAAGAAGCTAGTCGTATTGAGGTATCTGCTGGAAAGGATCCAATGGGCCTTGCAGCGGCAGCACTTTACTTGGCTTGTGTGATGTTAGGAGAAAACAAGACCCAGAAAGACATTGCCCAAGCAGCAGGTGTAACAGAGGTAACAATCCGAAATAGGTACAAAGGTCTCAAAGAAGCACTAAAACTCTAATCTTTTTTTAATTATTCTAAAATCTTAATATCGAATGATTCCTGCCTTTTATCCGTGGGCAAGAAACTGACGGTTGGAGTCATGGTTGTAATCACAATAGCTGCCGCAGTTGCAATTGGCTCATCATCGTTTTCTGGTACAAAAAACCAGCACGAGGAAATCTATCATGTAATGCTTGCAGATCCCAAATTATACCACGACGGAGTATTTTCCGATACCTTCACTATCAAAAAGGGAACGTACCAATTTAGATTTGTTCCAAATGGCGACAGTCCCGAAGTCCTGACAATCATACTCAAAGGAGACTCGTTTTCGTTTTCTGAAGACTTTGTTTTGGAGGGAACACCACACGATACTGGAATTTCAAAATACTACACATGGAAGTATAACGGGCAGGACACAATTAATGTCCCAGAAGACCAAGAATTACAAATCAGCGTAAACCCACAAGGAAACATTCTGGGGCCAGTTTCTGTTTATCTAATTAAATAGGCCGGCGTGGCCCCAAACGCAGAACTTGAGAGATTCCCTCTCACTTGCATAACGCAAATGCGTTAATGGTTGCCTAATTGTTCTGCTGGACCACGCGTCCTTCAGTCGATAGGAATTATGTCCTTTCGCATTGTTTTGTATAGGAATTTATCTTATTTAAGATTTAGTATAGATTTTTACATAAAAGATGTCTTTATAATCAAATTATTTTGGCCATGCTTTGAAAAGCAATAATATCGAATCTTGCAAACCAAAGTCATGAGTCTTTCTGGAAAGGTTGCGCTAATAACAGGCGGAAGCAGGGGAATAGGAAAATCGATTGCTACACTTTTTCTAAAAGAGGGTGCAAAGGTTGCAATAACTGGCAAGAACACAGACAGACTTGAGCAGGTAAGAAAAGAGATCGGCGTTTTGACAATACCTGCAGATATACAAAATGAAAAAAAGGTACAGTCTGCAGTAGAAAAAACGGTAGAAAAATTTGGCAGATTGGATATACTAGTAAACAATGCTGGAATCTTACCGCAAATTAAGCTACTCCATCAGATCAGGGAATCGGAATGGAATGAGGTAATCGACGTAAACTTGACAGGTCAGTTTCGTTTTACAAAGGCGGCGATCCCATATTTACAAAAAAACGGTGGAAGCATAATCAATATTGCATCAAATGCAGGACTAAAGGCATTTGATAACTTTCACGCAGATGCATATACAGCATCAAAAGGAGCACTTGTTTTGCTGACAAAGTCATGGGCATTGGAATATGCCAAAGACAAGATCAGGGTAAATTGCATTTGTCCCGGTGTTGTTGATACTGATATGACAAAAGAATTCCTTATTACGCAAGCACAAAGAGAAATGCTTGACTCTGAATACCCTATTGGGAGAATTGGCAATGTAGATGACGTTGCAAGATCTGCTTTGTATTTTGCCTCCGATGATTCAGGATGGGTCACAGGTTCTGTTTTGGCAATAGACGGTGGCGAATCTGCAAAATAATCTATGCCTCACAAATTCAAGCCAAATCAATTTAATATCGATATTCCAAGGAAGTGTATTGACTCCACAAAAGAAAAGAAAGGTCAAAATCATCATATTACTTGCGGCCATCTGGTTTGTGATTTCCCTTCCTTTGCCGTGGCTTTACAAAACACCTGAAGAGGCAAGACCCCAAATGTACATCTTGCTCCAGATGATAGGCATTATCTCGATTCCGTTCATAGTACTTGGAATTGCCTGGACAGTAAAACCGGAACTCACTACATAACAAATTGTCAATCAAGCCCCCATTTGCAAATCCGCTAAACGAGGCGACAATTGCCATCAATGCTGCAATGCAAGCAAGCGAGGCAGTGATGGAAATTTACGCACAGGACTTTGTAACAGAGCATAAAGATGACGATTCTCCAATAACGAAGGCAGATTTGCAAAGTAACCAAGTCATAAAAGAAATTCTTTCAAGTTCTGGCTTGCCGATTTTATCTGAAGAGGATGAGGATGACAAATCGAGATTAAAACATGAGAAAATTTGGATTGTCGATCCGCTGGACGGTACAAGCGATTTTGTAAACAGGACTGGTGAATTTACGATAATGATCGCCCTAGTTGAAAAGAAAAAACCCGTACTTGGGATAATTTCAAGACCGACTACAAACATGTTGTTTTTGGCACAAAGAGGAAGCGGTGCTTTTGTTTTTGAGCAAGAATCTTGGAGGAGACTCGCTGTCAGTAAAACCAATGAATTGAAAAAATGCAATGCTGTTGGGAGCAGATTTCATTTGACAGAGGTAGAAAAGGAATTTTTCAAAAGTCTTGGAGTTGAGAGTTTTGCAAGCAGGGGTAGCTCACTAAAAGTTGCGGAAATTTGTATGGGCATGGCAGATATTTACCTCACGACCTCAAATAAGATAAAACAGTGGGATACTTGTGCATCTTATTGTCTAGTTACTGAGTCTGGAGGAAAAATGACTGATATGTATGGGAATGATATTACATACAATACCGAAAGATTGAACCATGAAAACGGTCTGCTTGTAACAAACAGTCTTGTGCATGATCAGATAATCAAAAGATACCAATCACTTGAATAGGTTTTTTGATTTTAAGAAATTTAATAGGTTTTGAACGCTCTGCTCCAGTGTTTCTTTTTCTGTGTCTAGTACAAAGTCTGGATTTGGAGGCGCTTCGTATGGATCGCTTATACCAGTAAAGTTCTTGATTTCGTTGGCTCGCGCCTTCTTGTACATTCCTTTGACATCGCGAGTTTCACATTCTTGTAATGAGCATTTTACGTATACTTCAAAGAATCGCGTATCATCTCCGACTACTTTTCTTGCATCCTCCCTATTTTCAATAAATGGGCTAACCAGAGAAACTCCGCATGGAACGTTGTGCTTCAGAAGCAGTTTAGCTAGGTGTGCAACTTTTTTGTTGTGCTCGACCCGACCCTCTTTGGAGAAGTCCTTTGGCGATAGCCATTCACGTAATTCATCGCCATCTAATATAGCAAGATTTGGGACGTGTTTTTGCATTGCCCTAACTATGGTGGTCTTGCCAGAACATGGAAGACCAGTCATCCATACCACAAATGTCATTTCATTTTAACTCAAAATTATAGTTCTTAAAGACTTTACGAAAATTATGAGGTAAACCAGTCCTGTTTTTCCAGATGCTCGATTTCCTTCATTACTGTTTCAACCTTTGTCGATACGGCCATCACCGACTGAAACTGTTCATACATTGCCTGCTCTTCTTCCTTTGAGAGAACTTGGGGCGCCTTTGTGAAAAACTCATCTTCCTTTGAGAGGTGGTCACTTAGGTAGATTGCATAGGTTCGCAGAAATCTTGCGACTGGTTCTCGTGCATCTTCACCGTTTTTCCATCTTTGAACGTGTTTTGCAATGTTTACTGCAATTCTTCTGCTAAATTCGTGCTCTATGGTGAATTTTCTGATTTCTTCTTTTAATGTGTCATAACTAGCCACGCATGCAAAGTACGAGTCCTCTTCTCTGGAATAATGAATTGCATCCAAAAATTCGGAAATTACAAATGTAATTTTTTCTAAATCAGAAATGGGGATTGGTTTTTCTGCGTACAAGTCCTTGTGGCATTTTATGATGATTTTTTCAAGGCGCCTTATTTTGAGGTGGTCTTGCTGAAGGGCTTCAGTTGCGCTCATTTGGTATGGGTACGATGTTGCAGATTATAAGTTCAAGGTGAGCAAATTTTGCAGTCGCATTTCATCATGCCAGCCTTTTCCATGCAATTATCATGTTTTTCTTCAAAGCACTTGAGGCAAATCACCATAGATATGGTAAAATCATATCACTATTATCGGTTTGTCCTAGAGGACAGAGTTAGAGTTTGCGCCATCAAAGTTTATCGTGACGCCGGATAGGTACTTGATTTTATTTTCAACTATGCATTTGACAAAATTTCCAATTTCTGCAGGGTCTCCCAGTCTTTTCATCGGAAGTGACTCTGCATATTTGGTAATATCTCCGACCAGTTCCTTCATTCTGTCTGTGTTAATTGGCCCTGGCGCAATGTTTACGCAGCTGATGTTTTTTGATGCAAGCTCCTTGCTTAGTATTTTGAAAACTGCGGTAAATGCAAGCCTGTATGCACTTGAGATTATCAATGTTGGATTTGGTTCCTTGATTACGCCAGACGTTATAACAAAAATATAGCCTCCATTCCTTACCTTTAGTTTTTGCAACAACAGGCAAAATCCCAAGAATAGTTGGTTGTGGTACTTTTGCCAGTCCTTTTCGGTTACGTCGTAGAATTGTTTTGGTGCAGGGCCGCCCGTGTTCAAAACCAAAATGTCTGCTTCTTTGTGTTTTTTTATGAAATTTTTTACGCTGATCAAATTTGACGTGTCAATATCTTTTCGTGATGCGGCAAATACATCGCATCCAATAGAGGATAACGAGTCGGCAATCGCCTTACCTATTCCCCTTGTGCCGCCAAGAACTATTGCCCTCATCACACATGGTATTATCGCAATTCATTTTAATTTACTGTTTATTCTAGGCCAAAGAGGATTACTTTTTTTGGCTCATGCTGAATTATGCCAAAATGGGGCTTTGCGAATCCGCCACTATGATGTCCTTGTGGGCCCCCGAGCCCAACCCGGAACAGGTAGTTACTATTTTTGTCAATCTCAAATTCGCGCTTTTGTATAACAAATGATTCAATTTTTTCTGTTACAGATTGAAATGACCATATGTTTGTAATTTCATTTTTGGTTTGTCGTATGGCCGCTTCCATATGCTGATGACCGCATAATATAATGAAATTCTCAAGAGTAGTTTTTCCTTCCTCAAATGCAGAGGAGGCCTTGTAGTGATAGCCATAATAACTGTAAAACTCGTTATTTTCTTCAGATAGTCTTTGCCATGTTTTTTGATATAGCCATGGATCTCCTTCCTTGGTTATTTTTTGTGGGTCTAGCGGCCCTCCATGAACGCAGAGAAGCTTGTTTTGTGTATCAATTATTTGCTGGTCTCCAAATGTTCCGTCCTTATTTTGATGAAAAAACTCAAGATCTTGTTCGGACAACAGTTCATGAGCCCTTTTACTTGCAAACGAGCTACCGCTGATTGATTTTTGGTACAGCACACTCTCATCGTGATTTCCCATCACAGATACTATTGGATAGACTTTAGAGAGTTCTTGCATTTTTTGCAGGATCTCCTTTGGGCTTGTTCCTCTCTCCAGTAAATCGCCCAGATTAATTATCCTCGATACTTTGCCGTATTTTTCTTCAAATTCGGCGGAAAATGTAATTTTTAGAATTGTTTCAAGACCATCTATATCTGCATGAATGTCAGAAAATACTAGATCCATTTTCGATAAAATGTTTTAAATTTATTATATATTGTAATCATTTGTTACGAAAAACTCATCGTGCCATATTGGAATTAATTTTGTGCTGTGTTGCCAAATCGGTCTATATCAGTTAATAAAGCAAGTACGCATAGATTATAGATTAAGCTCATTCATGGTTGCCAAATGTATGATGAGCTGGTAAAGGAGGCAATTCGGGGGCAAACAGCAGATAGCGCATCTGCCATAATGCAGAGTACTGTCCCAAATGAGGTAAAGGGGTTTATTCCAGACTTGGTATCACAGTTAGATCAAGGCGTGGATCCAGCAGACGTTGCAGATCAGGCACTAAACAAGACGTTTGACATCGTACAATCGTCTTTGTTAGGGGATGCGTCAAACCACGTAATTGACAAATTTGGGCACAGAATAGTGGACTTGCTTTTTGGGGCACCATTTCTGAACATCTTACAAAAGGCATCATTACTAATATCAAACAGCACAAACCCGTTTTAGTTTACATTTACGAAAAGGACGTACAATTGCAGCCCTTGACTAGGCATTTACCATTTTTGTCATGTATAGTATGATCATGAAAACAGCCAGACGTGAGATTTTTGCACTTCATAGATTCGATGAGGATTCCTAACTAATTCGCTTTATGCTATGACTACTTGAACTTGTCTTGATTCGTGTTTACAGATGTCTTTGTGTATGTTTGCATGTGCCTCTTGCTTGAATGTCAGATCGCATCTGTAACATTTCCAAGCTGTTGTTGTCATAGTGGAATAAAGGATATTTTTGTATATAATCAAGGCGTAGCTTTTATTCATAGAAATGATCAGTGCTTTTTCTAGAGATATTTTTGAGAAATGCTTCAATCTGTTACAATCTAGATGTCAAAACAGAGTGCTTCCCTCAAAATTTAAGAGTCCCCCTTAGTTCGTTGATTTGTTGTCAATTACAGTAATTGGGGGAAAAGCGTCAGAGGATCTGGCAAAAAAGCTAGCTAAAAGACTAAAGGCTGGCTATGTTTCATCGGACCTTAGAATTTTTCCAGATGGGGAAAGTAAAATCACCATAAATGCCAAGCCAAAAAAAGGCAAAATCATCATTGTTAATTCTACATATCCACCAGTTGATTCCAATCTAATGCAGACTCTATGTTTAATCTCAAAAGCAAGGCAGTTTACATCAGATGTGGTCTCAGTCATACCCTACTTGGGCTATGCAAGACAGGATAGAGAGTTTCTCCCAGGCGAAATAGTTACACTGTCAGTCATAGCAAAATTACTCAGGGCAGCTGGTGCATCAAAAGTAATAGTTGTCGACATACACAGTCAGATTGGTCTGAAGCACTTTAACATTCCAGTCAAAAATGTCTCCGCAGTGCAAGAGCTTGTAGATCATTTCAGAAAGCTAAAGCTAAAAGATCCACTCGTGGTCTCGCCTGACCTCGGAGGAGCCACACGCGCAAAAGAATTTGCAAGACTGTATGGAACGGACTTTATCGCACTCAAAAAACAACGAGACCGAAAGACAGGTAAGGTGGAGATAGTGACTTTGAATTTGGATGGAGTAAAGGGGAGAGACTTGGTCCTAGTTGACGACATGATCAGTACAGGTGGAAGCATAGTAAAGGCAACAGAATTTCTTAGAAAACAAAAATGTGGGAGGGTCTATGTTGCATGTACACATGCTTTACTAATTGATAACGCAGAAAAAAAGATAAGAAAAGCTGGAATTTCTGGAATCATCTCCACAAATACAATTCCAGGAAATACATCAGTAGTCGATGTCTCAGGAATCATAGCAAAGGCAATCTAGATGCCAGAAAGCTTTTTCATTGTTTCAAAAGAATATCCGGAGCTTGCAATAGACGAAGTAATAACTATTGCAAAAATGTACGACAGATTCTGCAAAGTAAAATCAATCTCAAATCTTATCATTGTGCAGTCAAAGACACCTTGGGAAAAAATAGCAAAACGCGCCACATTTGTAAAAATTGCAGGGCAAATAGAGCGAAAAATGTCTGGGGTTTTCCTTGATGAGAAGAACTATACTCTGCTCTTTGGTGCAAAATCGTTTATGTGCAAGGCAATCAATCTCTCACAAAAAACAATTGATATTCCAGAAATTGAGCGCTCATTGGGAAATATGGTTGTAACATTTTGCAACGCAAAAGTGTCCCTGGAAGATCCAGATGTCACTATTTACCTAATATTTACAGATACAGAAAATTTCTTTGGCTTTACAACAAGATTCAAGTCGCAAGAACGGCCAAAAAAACTAACAAAGTTCCATCACGAATTGGATTGGAAGCTTACCCGTGCAATGATCAATCTGGCAAGGCTAAATGATGATGAAGTTGTATGTGATCCCTTTTGCGGTACTGGAAGTACACTTTTGGAGGCAGAGTCTATGGGTCTAAAGTCAATTGGAATTGATTTTGATGAAAAAATGTGTAAAATATCAAAGGACAACCTAAAAGAGAATAATTTCAAAGCCAAGGTTATCAATCAAAACTATGACTATATGCTACAAATCAAGGACAGCTTTGATGGTATAGTAACTGATTTACCGTATGGAACTGCATCAAAGGTGTCGGAACCTCCGCAAGAACTGATACAAAACTTTGTATCAAAAATGCCAAAAGGTAAAAAATTTGCAATTATGTGCAAAAAAGGCCTTGATTCGAATCTTAAGATAAAACTAACAAAAAAATATGAAATCTATAGACATAAGAGCTTGACAAGGATGATTTTGGTAAAATGAAATTAGTATTTTTAGGCACATCAGCTGCACAGCCAACTGAAAATCGTGGATTATCTTCGACATGCCTTGAAAAAGACGGTGAAATTTTGATGTTTGATGCAGGAGAGGGCGCCCAAGTTTCTTACCTAAAATCTGGATTGGGATGGAACAAAAAGATGAAAATTTTTGTAACTCATTTACATGGCGATCACTGTATTGGAGTACTAGGGCTTTTGCAAACAATGACCTTGCAGCACCGAACGGAGCCAATGGAAATCTACGGTCCTGACGGAATTGACATATTCATCGGTGAAAATGTCCGAGTTCTAAATTTTGGTTTGTCATTTCCAGTCAAGATAACTGTCGTAACACCCGGATTGGTATGTGAGGAAAAAACCTATTCTGTGTATGTGGAAGAAGCAGAGCATTCCACTCTTGCGTTTTCATATTTATTCCAAGAAAAAGATAAACCAGGTAAATTTGATTTGCAAAAAGCAAAAAGCATTGGCATTCCAGAGGGAAGCCTTTGGCACGATCTGCAGACAGGAAAAGAAATTACATTTGCAAACAAAACTGTAAAACCATCAGATGTCGTAGGGGAAAAAAGACCAGGTAAAAAAATTGGAATATCTGGAGACACGAGACCAACGAAGAAACTTGAATTATTTTTTAAAAACTGTGATTATCTTAGCTTTGACTCCACATTCTCAGATAAGATAAAAGAAAAAGCGCTAGAAACAGGCCACAGCACGGCAAAGGAGGCAGCCATACTTGCGAAAAACGCAAATGTTTCAAATTTGATCTTGACTCATTTTTCCGCGCGATACAAAGACGAAACAGAACTACTAGAAGAAGCAAAAAGCATCCATGGTTCAGTTATTGCTGCAAGAGACTTGCTTGAAATTGAGATAAAGTAGACATGTTTGAGGCTGTTTCAGACCAGATCAGAGACGCCAAAAAAATTGTCTTCGTGACAGGCGCTGGGATTTCGCAGGAAAGCGGAATTCCGACATTTAGGGGAAAAGATGGTTACTGGAAAAAATACGATCCTATGCAGCTTGCAACAATTGATGCATTCTACCAAAATCCAAAGCTTGTCTGGGAATGGTATGAGGATAGAAGAAAGAACATACTTGCGGCGCACCCAAACAACGGTCACTTGGCAATTTCCAATCTTGCAAAATACAGAGATGTTATCGTATTAACCCAGAACATAGACGGACTGCACCAAAGAGCTGGAAGTAAACAAGTCCTTGAGCTTCATGGCAGCATAATTAGAATAAAATGCACTGTCTGTGATTTCAAAGATAACATCACAGATAGTTTTGATGAATTGCCGCCAAAATGCAAATGTGGCAAGATCCTAAGACCAGATGTCGTGTGGTTTGGTGAAGCCTTACCATCAGATATCTGGCATGATGCGATAAATCATGCAAAAAGCTGCGATGTTATGATAATTGTAGGAACATCACTAGCCGTATCTCCTGCAAACACCCTCCCAATCGTTGCAAAACAAAATGGATCTGTGCTAATAGAGATAAATCCAGAGCAAACAGCTATGTCTGAAGATATGGACTTGTCGATAAGGCAGGCATCTGCGAACGTATTGCCACATTTGATTTCATTATTAGGATAGGTTAGGTGCTAATGATATAATTCATCAATGTTCTTCCACCCATCAACGCGCCAATTGAAAGTCCAACATTTGCTATTATGTTGATTGCAGCAAGGCCAAATTGCGAATTATCCATAAGATTTGTTGTCTGAAGTGCAAAGGCAGACATCGTAGTAAGTGAGCCGCAAAATCCTACTGCCACAAAAAGTGCGTATTTTGCTTCAAGGTTCCATTGTTGCGCAAGCACGACAAACAAGCCAAGTATGAATGCGCCAATGATGTTTACCACCAATATACTAACAGAAAGTGTGCCCAGTATCATCTGGGAGTCCGTGATTTTGTATCTAAGAAAGGTTCCGAGTACTCCTCCGACTGATAGAAAAACGATCTCTAACCCTTTCATGGTTTTTCCTTAGCTAGGTGGTTGTGTAAATACGCCATAGATAGTAGTGTCCTGATCTCCTTGCGGATTGTAAACAGAAGATGATACTGTACCATAGTCTGGATGTTCCACTATCATTTCAATTATGTGAGGACTAGTTGATACATCATTTACATTAGTATCAAATTTTGACGAAAAGAATTCTCCTGCAAATAATTGCTTGTCAGAATTTCGAAGTGTTACTGTTACTTTTACTGTTTTTCCAGATGTATCTTCATACTGGATAGAGACGGTATTGTCATCATGTCGTACCGTCTTTAGCTGCAAAGTCTCAAAAATTTTTGACTGCGGTAGTGATTCAACTGTGATCGTTTCTGCATTTACAGGGTTGATTGTTTCTTTTACCTGAACTGGTTCTTGTTTCTGGAATTTGCATTTTTCCAGATCAATTGTATGCGTTAACTCTTTTTTACCATTTATCGTCTTTGTCATTTGAGGAACCGAGATTTTGCATTTTTGCTGCTCTTCGTCTTTTTCATATACTTGACCATAGTAGGTCTGCTGCTTCATAGGAGAGATTATTTTATTTTGTATTTGGTTCACTGGATTTAGATCCTCCACGTTTGGAGTTATTGTATCAATTTTATTTTCTACCGTGTCTACTGTTTGATCTATTGTGCCACTTACGGTATGAATTGTGTTATCCCTGAAATCGTTAACATCATCTGCAACGGCATTAAAAGCGATACTGGCGCCGGAAGGCAATTTTGCTAAATATGGGTAAAGAGAAAACCCCCCTACGATCAATATTGCACTTATTATGACCAGCTTTAGTAACATCAAGGCAAATGTTTTGAAATTGTGTTAAAAGTTCAGAAATTCATTCTAGCTGAGTAAATAAGAAAAAAAGCTGACTAATCAGTTAGCCATTCTATTACACGCTCGATGCTTTTTGAGCGTATGGTAATTTTGATTGGCCCCAAGGCAGATTCATCCGCGTGTTCGCATAGCGAAACGCTGTTGACAAAGGCAGCCTGCTTGTTGAGATAAAACCAGGTTTCATCACCATCCATGTTGTTGTCCAAAAAACGCAAGTAGGTATTTTGCGATCGATGCTTTTGAATAGAATCATGAATTTTTGACAGTGACTCCAATTCCTTTGATGTTGCAACAATCGAGCCCTTGCTTATTTTGAATTCCACATTGTTTAGTACGTTTGACATTACTTGTTCGATTTTTTGTGGATCTTCAGAAGGGTTGATCTCGCAATATGCCTCTATTTTACAATCTAAAACTGGTATCAACTTACTTTAACCATTTTTGGATTATATTGTAGGCAGTATCAATAAGATTAGAAACTGTAAGATTGTTATTTGATATGGTTTCATCTGCAAGTGCAATCGATGCGCTGATGCCAACACCGATTTCCCTGCTATCTCTTTCGTCAAACATTGTTCGATCGTGCGGATCGTCAGATCTTGCCCGTACAGTCAGAAAATTAAAACGTGTATCAGTTGATGCGTGGATTGCCAATAACTTGACTGTTGCAATTTTTTTTAAAACTTCAATTTCTGCATTAGAGCGGACTCCGTCTATCACAACAACATCAGATTTTGAATTGATAATTTGATCCTTGATCAGTTCTGCTACTGCGCCAAGCCCGTTTTTTTCACGCAGTTCAAGCATTAGCTTGCCTAGGTTCTGGCCGGTTGGCTCAAGGTTTCTTCTTTTTGCCTCAGCGCGAACAGCATCACCCATGTTGATACTTGTGAATCCTTTTTGCTGTAAGCCAGATGCAATTGTGGATTTACCAGCTCCTGGCATTCCTGTAAGACATACGATTAGCTTTGGCAATTACGCTGGTTTTTTGTGCCTAGCGTATGAAGCTACCGGAACCCATTAAAAAGCCAAAAACGAAAATCCGTAATGCGTACATTTGTCGCAGTAGAGATAACAGATCAAGGCATTTTAAATTCAATAAAGAAACTGCAGTCTAGTCTTAGAGTAGAGGCAAGGCCTGTAGAATTGCAAAACATTCACTTTACATTATTGTTTCTTGGTGAAATATCAGAAGACATGGCAAAAAAAGTACAAGATAAGCTAAAAGATATCCAATTTGATTCATTTGATATCAGTTTTGAGGGAATTGGTGCATTTCCAAGGCCTAAATTCCCAAGAGTGGTATGGGTCGGAGTAAGAAACGGTGCAGAAGAGCTTGTGAAGCTTGCAAAGATTGTGGAAGCAAGACTATCTCCGCTTGGATTTAAAAGTGATAAAGAATTCAAACCGCATATTACGATCTTTAGAATTAAAAATAAAATTGGTGATATTACGGATACTTTGGAAAAATATTCCAATGAAAGATTCGGTTCCCAGAAAATTACAGAACTTAAGTTCAAAAAAAGTATTCTTACACCAAGTGGCCCGACATATTCTGACTTACAGGAGGTAAAGGCGTCAAGATGAAAATCCTAAAACAAATAGAAAAAATTGTTATTCCCAATACCAAGCTGCAAGAACACAAAAAATCCATTACAGATAAGGTACTAGACCTTGTGCAAAAACAAATTACAAAATATCCCCAGGTAACCGGGATTGAGGTAGGAGGCTCTTATGCAAAAGGCACCTGGCTTCCAGAAAAGGCAGACATTGACATTTTCATCAAGTTCCAAACCAGCGTGTCTGAGAAGGATTTTGCGAATCTTGGAAAGAAAATTGGCTTTGATGCGCTAAAAAACTTCAAACCATATGTCAGATATGCAGAACATCCATTCGTTGAGGCACAAATCAAGGACACCAAGGTGAACCTAGTCCCTTGTTACGACGTAGAGGAAGGAAAATGGAAGAGTTCTGCAGATAGATCCACTTTTCACACAAAATTCATGAGAAAATCCCTCTCCGAGTCCATGAAAAATGAAGTTAGAATACTCAAGAGATTTCTTATGAACAACGGCATTTACGGTGCAGAAATTGCAATGCAGGGCTTTAGTGGATATGTAGCAGAGGTGCTGATACTAAATTTTGGAAGCTTTCTTGGGGTGCTCAAGGCTGTATCTGAAATAAAACAGGGCCAAGTCATTGGAAATACGACAAAAGAGTTTGACACTCCAATTGTAATCATGGATCCTATAGACAGCAAGAGAAATCTTGCTGCTGCGATTTCAACTGACAACATTGGAAAATTCGTGTTTGTATCAAGGGCATTTCTGAAAAACCCTTCGGTTAGATTTTTCATGCCAAGAAAAATCCAAAACGTGCCAAAAGACGTAAGCAAAAATACACTAGTTCTGACATTCAGGTACAAGCCACGAAGTCCCGACATAATTTGGGGGCAAGTAAAGAGGACCGCAAATTCAATCGCAACGCAAATAGGACAGGCAGGTTTTATTGTCTTGAAAAAATCGGCTCTAGTTGAAGAGAATACTTCAAGTGCTGCATTGCTGTTCTTGTTACAATCAACTAAACTAGATGAGAGCTATCTTAGAGTCGGGCCAGATTTCTTTAGTACTGATTTTTCTACAAAGTTCATCACTGCTAACAAGAAGAAAAGCATAATGATGTGGGTAAACGATGATGGTAAGGTATGCTCCCTTCAGAAAAGACCGCAATCAGATGCACTACTACTGGTGAGGGATCTACTGAAAAAGAATATTGAAAAATCTGGGATATCGGTCGGATTAAAAGAAGACATCGCACGTTTCAATCTTGTACCTGGCAATAAGATAACAAGCAAATCCATTAAAGAGGCAATTGCAAAGCTTGTCTCAACTGATGAAACAGTCTTTTCTTCCAGTTGATAGGCTAGCCCAAGAACCGTACTCTGGAATACTTGGGTATCCAAAGGCCACAAAAAAACAGATTGCCTCGAGAATCGCGGAATTGCAAGAACTGGGAATAAACAGAGTATCATTTACAGGTCCGATGGCAATAGGTACAGTAAACGTGCTTGGAAAAGGCTATGCGGGGATTGTCATTTTAGCAAAAAAGGGAACAAAGCCAGTTGCATTAAAAATTCGAAGGACCGACTCTCCAAGGAAAACCATGGACCAAGAAACCATTCTACTACAAGCTGCAAACAAAGCAGGTGTCGGACCTATCTTATTCCATAGCAGTAAGAACTTTATCGTAATGGAATATCTTGATGGCAGGAAAATTTTTGACTGGATAGGTGATCTAGAAGGAAAAGGAAGTGCGACAAAATTAAAGATGGTCATAAAAAAAGTGCTTTCTGATTGCTACAAGTTAGATGCAGCTGGAATTGATCATGGGGAGCTGAGCAACATTACAAAACACGTAATTGTTGGAAAATCAATCAAGATGATCGATTTTGAGAGCTCAAGCCTTGAGCGAAGAGTATCAAATGTAACATCAGCCACACAGGCCATTTTTATTGGCTCAGGCCTTGCGAAAAAAGTCCAAAAAATCTACACTGTCCCATCAAGGCCAAAAATCATCAGCGTATTACGGGAATATAAGAAACAACCAACGCAACAAAGTTTTGATAATGTACTCCAAACACTTAAGCTCTGAATTGTCAGAAAAAGCAGTAAAATTTTTAAAAAAAGACCCCAAACTGGCGAAAATAATTTCCCAAGTTGGAAAGTACGAAATCAATCTTGTGAAAAATCCGTATAGATCTCTGATTGACGCAATCATAACGCAGCAGCTTTCTGGTGCAGCTGCAGATTCAATTTCAAAAAGATTCCAGAAATTATATCGCATATACCCAAAGCCGATAGATGTGATCAATACTTCTGATTCCAAACTTCGATCAACGGGTTTGTCCAAGATGAAAGTAACTTACATCAAAGATTTGTCAGAGAAAATTGAATCAAAAGAACTCAGAATTCGTTCACTAAAAGACAAATCGGATGAAGAGGCGATATCACATTTGACTCAGGTTAAAGGAATTGGCAGGTGGACTGCGGAAATGTTTCTGATTTTCTCACTTGGCAGACTTGATGTCTTGCCAGTTGGGGATTTAGGCCTCAAAAAAGGCATACAACGCCTTTATTGCATGCCAGATCTTCCCAAAAAAGAGCAGATCGAGAATATTGCTGAGAGTTGGAGGCCATATCGAACAGTCGCAACATGGTATATTTGGAAAAGCCTCAACCAGTTTAATAAAATTGGGTAAAACTAGAATTGAGTAGTACCTTTTATTATTATGAAGACGGATTTAATGAGATTGCAAAGTGTTCTCGTTTTAGCTGTAATCGTCATGATATTTGTTACAAGCTCGTCTTGCACAACGCATCTTGCACATGCAGAAGAAATTCCGGATTTTATAAAATACAAAATTAGTTCTTGGGTTTCCAACCAAGAAACGGATGATTTTTCAGATGCAATGGTTGATCTAAATAATTTTGGGATGCTCAAGGCCAAAATCACGCCACAACAAAATATTTACCCTTTGCCAAATTATGGCGAAACAATTTTTGTCAAAATATCAGGAAAGACTGGGGAGTGGGGAGAGGCAAAATTTGTCTTGCTCACAGTAGCAGATCCAAATAGTGTCAAGTCAGAATATACCATTCCGGTGTTGGAAAGTGGATCATATTCCACAGTGATTCCTTTAACGCATGATTCGCCAAGGGGTACCTACACCATAAAAGCACAATACGAAGGAAAAGGACTTCCAGAATCATTCTTTTATGTGGAATACCCAAATGTTACAATCCCAAGCTGGATTACAAACGTAGCAAAGTGGTGGCTCGACAAGAAAATTCCAGATGAGGATTTTCTTGCTGGAATTAACTATCTGATTAACAACAAGATAATCAAGTTTGGAACAGACAGTACCGTTCAGGAATCGATGATAGACGTAAGCGTGGATGGACAAAAAGTAGTTAGACGTGGCACTACGCAAAACATTTCAGTTCATGTTACAAATGCAGGAAGTCCGGTAGATGGTGCAACTGTATTTGTACGTGTGGAGGATTACGGGGAAGATGTTTTTGAAGAATTCAAAGGGTTCACCGATTCTAAAGGAAATTACAGTATTTCGTGGGAGATCAGTGAGGATTTCTCAAATCTCAAAACTCTGCTAGCGTATGTTGATGTAACTGATGGTTTATCGTCAGCCACCAAAGTGTTTACGTTTGAGGTATATTGCTTGTGTGGAGAGTCAAACTGTAAGTGTCGCACTTGAAAATAATGGGACCGGTGAGATTTGAACTCACGATCTCTAGCACCCCAGGCTAGCATCTTAACCAAGCTGGACTACGGCCCCTCAAAATTTGGAGCAAATTATGAAATTATAAATCGTCGGTTCAACTAAGAGAAATCATGAAACTCTGCTCCATTTGTCATAAAATTTCTGCAACAGATGATGATCATCTCCACTGTAAAGAAAAACTAAGAATAGAGTTGGAGGCAGAAGACTTCAAAAATAGCATTCCTGAAAAACTAGACATGGCAAAAAACACAGGCGATGTTCAAACAGACATCAAGGCGTTGCTTGGCCACATGTCAAGAGAAAAGAAACCTGAATCATAACCACTTTTCTAGCCGTTCTTTTTCAAATTGTTCCTTTTCTTCCATGTGTTCAGTTGCCGGCTTGTCGAGTCGCGTTATTGGATTTGGCTCTGCAAACATGTCAACGTAAACATATCCGGCAGTGGATCCCATCTCAACAAAACAACCGCCCTTTCCTTCAAAGATTGAATTTGTTTTTTCTTTTCTTATTTGAGAGATAATATCCTGTGCAACCGCTACACCTTGACCTTCTGCAAATATCCCTGCTTTCGGTACTGCAAGTTTATCCGTAACCATCATGTTTGTGACATCGCCAATAGCGTAGACCTTATCAAATTGTGTCTTGCAGTCTCGCTTTACAGGAATAAACATCCCTTCCTGTGCAAGTCCTGCATCATAGACTACTTGTGGTGCCTTGTGTGGAGGAACAGCGATTAACAGATCAAAAGTTGCAGAACTATTATTTTCGAATTTTAATGTATTTTGTTCAACCGATATGATCTTGTGTGAGCCATGAAACTTGATGTTCTCAGATTCCAGTATATCTAAGAGTTGTTTGCTTACCTCAGGACCTGCTGCAGGAAGCGTGATCGGCCCCAAGCTGTAAAAATCAATTGAAATATTTTTCCGGGTACCAATTTCCTGCAACATTGAATTGATTATCAGTGCAGCTTCAAATGGAGCTGGTGGGCACTTGTATGGCATACCAGTTATTGCAAAGGCAATCCTGCCTGACTTCATATCCAGTATTTTTTGTCTGATCTTAGATACATGTTCTAAATCATATAGGATCATCCCGTTTGTGACAAGGCCAATGATTTTTTCAGGTGCAAGCTCGACTCCGGCTGCCACAATCAGATAATCATAGGAAAATTCTCTTGTAGTGGTTTTTACTTTCTTTTGGCTTGTGTCGATCAGCATTACTTGTTCATTTACAAAACTAATTCCTTTCTTTGCTATTGCATTAAGAGATCTTTTTGAAGTTTCAAATTTTCTTGTTCCCTTTATGATCCAAAGCTTGACTAGATCCATCATGAAATAGTCCTTTTTGTCAATGACGGTAATTTTTACGTCAGACGGGAGGTTCGTACGTAGCTCATTTGCTGCTGCAAGTCCACCAAATCCCCCACCGATGATGAGAATTTGTACTGTCATTCTAGCGTTCTTGTGTCACAGGTCTGATTAGAATTTCATTGACGTTTACGTGGCTAGGGGATTCTACTGCATAGAGGATTGCGTTTGCAATGTCCTCTCCCTGTAATGCCTCCATCTTTTTTGTAGATTCGACAAATGATTTGAGGTTGTCATCGGTTATGGTGTTTGTAAGCTCAGTTGCTACAACTCCAGGTTCAACACAAGTTACACGAATTCCAGAGCGTTGGCTGAACTCTTGGCGGAGTCCTTCGCTTATGGCAGTGACTGCGTGTTTTGTTGCGCAGTATACTGTTCCCGAAGGAAAGACAATTCTTCCTGCAACTGATGAAATATTGACAATATGCCCTGATTTTTTTGCATACATGTGTGGGATCACGGCAGCTGTACAGTAAAGCACTCCCTTTATGTTGACGTCAATCATTTGATCCCATTCATTTACTTTGAGATTCTTCATAAAACTCAGTGGCATCAGGCCTGCATTGTTTACTAGAATATCTACTGTCCCCCATTTTTTGATCACCGCATCAACAAATGAATCACATTCTGATTTTTTTGTCACATCAAGTTTCTGGACAAGGACCTCGCCGCCGTTTTTAGTAATTTGATCTTTTAGCAATTCCAATTTGTTAGTACGTCTTGCACCAATTGCTACCTTTGCTCCTGCCTTCGATAGTGCCAAGGCAGTCACATACCCAATGCCGCTGCTTGCGCCGGTAACTATTGCAACCTTATCCTTTATCATTACACTCAGTGTGGTTCTGATCATTGTTTTATGTTTTTGCAAAAACTTTACGGTTTATTAGATGACAAGACCGAATGGACACATTGAAGAAGAAGGTTAATTGCGCATATTGCGGCAACGAAACAGAGTTGCCATTTGAGTGCAATTACTGCAAAGACTCTTTCTGCTCTGAACACAGATTACCAGAAGAGCACAGATGTGTCAAACTATCCCAGATTAGAGCAAAACGTTTTGGGCAAAAGAGCATAGTTAGAGAACAGAGGGGCGGAATTCTCAAAAAAATATTCCGTAGACGGAAAAATTAGTACAGTGACCTACCAGGCTTTAGTTTTGAAAGTCTTGCTTGATAGAATAATGCAGCCGCAAGTGCAAATAAGACAAGTGCCGTAAGCCAATGAGCAGTAATCAAGGTCAGATAGGCAATTGCAAATCCAATAGAAAGCATTGCTTGCGATATCAGCTTTATCCAGTTTTTGAGCTTGATTGCCCTGCTTATCATTTCTACGATAAACAGCCCTGCAACTGGATAGATAGTAAGTAAGAGAAAATCTATGACATCGACGTTGAGGTGAGACATCTTTGATTATTGTTTTGACAAGTCGGTATAATTCTATCTAGTCTTCTAGGTGCAGCTTGACTGAAATGTTTTTTGTGATTAGGGCTTGGGCGTTTTCGTTTGGGATTGTAGCAATATCTTCTGTCTTAAATGGCCCATATTTTGTAAAATCAGCGCCAACAAACTGATCAAAGTCTTGCAAGAACCTAACAGTGATTGGTTTTGTCTTGTGTTTTTTTGATACTGATTCTAAGACCTTGGTTCTCCCGTTTAGGGTTGCAGAAAGGATCATTTCCTTCCTTTCGCGAATGTCCTGTTGTGATTCAAGGATGAATTTTTCCGCATCAAGAAGATTTGTAAAGTCCAGTTCTTTTTGCTCTATCACTTTTTCAATCCTGGTCTTTAGCAGGAGAGTTGTGATTTGAGTTATCATCTCTACGAGCTTATTTTTTATCTTGTTTTCTATTCCGTCATAACCCTCGCTTTTTAGCTTCCCAACATAATCTGAAATTGAAGCATAAAGCTCTGGATCCAGTTCCTGTACCGAATCATTCTCCACCTCTCTAAGTAGAACACTGTACAACGAGTTTACATCTATTTTTTTTGCTTCTGACATTACGCACCTGAATCCTTAAATGGTAGATTCCTTCGTGTAAAATTGAAGAGAGTAAATTGCCATATAAAGTAACTCACGGTGAAGCAACTCAGATAAAATATTCCTCAGACGAGGTTTTCGCAAAGATAAAGCACGAGAACATCAGGTTTATCGATTTACAGTTTTCTAGCCTGTTGGGCAGGTTTCACCACACCACAATATCTGCCGATACTTTTACTCCCGAACAAATGCAGGACGGGCTTCCAAAGCTTGACGGATCATCGATTGTCGGATTTACGAGTGTGGATGACTCTGATCTTGTCTTAAAGCCAGACCCAAACACGTTTGCAATAATTCCATGGATTACTGAGAAAAAGACAGCAAGACTGCTTTGTGATATTTACTGGGGTCGTGGCAGGGGAAGACTAGAACGCGATCCGAGAGGAATTGCACAAAAGGCCGAAGAACACCTAAAGACGCAGGGCTTTGATTTTAGCTATTGGGGCCCGGAAGTAGAATTCTTTGTTTTTGACAAGGTTCACTGGGACGTCTTGACCCCATACAAAGGCCAGTCATATTCTATAGAATCAAAAGAAGCTCCATGGAGCCAGGAAGGAACCGGTTACCCAATGGGGTTGCAGGAAGGATACTATCCAAGTACACCTTCTGATACACTGACCTCGTTTAGAAACGAATGCGTAGATGTTTTGAACGAATATTTCGGAATATTGTGCGACAATCACCACCACGAGGTTGCCACTGCAGGCCAGTGTGAAATTGATATCAAGTATGATTATTTGACTAATGCCGCAGATGGTGCGCAGACATACAAGTTTGCCGTTAGAAACATAGCTCAGAAATTTGGCAAGGTTGCCACAATGATGCCAAAGCCAATTTCTATGGACGCAGGATCTGGAATGCACACAAACGTCAGCCTATGGAAGAACAAGAAAAATGTGTTTTACGACAAAGATGAGAAAGATGAGATAAGTCAGACTGGAAGATACTTTTGCGGTGGGATTTTATCTCACGCAAGAGCATTGTGCGCCATTACAAATCCGACTACAAACTCTTACCACAGACTAGTCCCAGGATATGAGGCACCAGTATACATCGCATGGAGTCCAAGCAACAGATCTGCTGCAATCAGAGTTCCACAACACTTTACAGGAGAAAAATATGCATATCTTAAAAGATTTGAGTACAGGGCACCAGATCCCTCTGCAAATCCCTACTTGGTATTTGCAGCGGTGTTATCAGCAGGCCTTGACGGAATAAAGAAAAAGACGGAACCGGGTGATCCTGTTCTAGAAGACATTTACAAGATGTCAAAAGAAGAGCGCGCTAAACGTGGAATAAAGACAGTTCCAGCTAACTTGGGTGAGGCACTAGACGAATTGGAAAGCGACCGCAAGTTCCTCAATCCGATATTCACAAACGATGTGATCGACAAAATCATAGAACTAGAAAGAAAGGATCATCGAGAAATTTCGATCAGACCTCATCCGCATGAGTTCTATCTTTATTTTGATGTCTAGAATATCGATCTTCCAGTAAATTGCAAGATGTAAGTAAGCGATATTGCAATTAGACCAAATCCGATTCCAATGTAGATTCCACGTCTTTTCTCCGAGGTTGCTGCCTTGTATACTAGAATCGCGCCTGCCAGACCTATTAGCAGTATTATTACTCCAAAAATTGTATAGTCAAGCGTGCCGCCTTGAATAAATGGATAAAATATGCCAGAAAGTAATGCTAAAAATCCTATCAGATATGCATATTTGACGCTAGTGATTACT
Source organism: uncultured Candidatus Nitrosotenuis sp. (assembly GCA_964449865.1). Classification (GTDB taxonomy): domain Archaea; phylum Thermoproteota; class Nitrososphaeria; order Nitrososphaerales; family Nitrosopumilaceae; genus Nitrosotenuis. Next base: position 70,842 of record CAYVBR010000005.1, on the reverse strand, counting down.
TTGGCTGCACCGTTCAATGATTTTTCCTAAAGAATGTTGGCAAATAAACGTTTGAGGATTTAGTTTTGTAATTTTTATAATTACATCATTCCGTCCATGCCTTCCATGCCACCCATACCGCCCATGCCTCCCATTCCTGGCATGCCACCCATACCGCCCATGCCTCCCATTCCTGGCATGCCGCCTTCTCCTCCTGGCGGTCCTGCGGATTTGGCAATTGCAATCACATCATCAATCCTAAGAAGCATGCATGCTGCCTCTGTTGCAGAAGATACGATTTGATTCTTAACTGCGAGCGGTTCGATTATTTCGCTTGTTTTCATATTGCTGACTTTGCCCTTCATGACATCGATGCCTGTCCATTTTTCTCCTTTGAGTTGTTTTGAACGCAAATTCGTCAGTGTGTCAATTGGATCCATTCCGGCATTTTCAGAAAGTGTCAACGGGATTATTTCAAGCGAGTCCGCAAATTTTTCTACTGCAAGTTGTTCGCGGCCTTCAAGTGACTTTGCCCAAGATCTAATCTTTGTTGCAGCATAGGTCTCTGGAGCACCGCCACCAGCTACAATTGCTGGGTTTTCCATTACATCCTTTACTACCATGAGTGCATCGTGAACTGATCTTTCAACCTCGTCAACTACTCTTTGCGAGCCGCCTCTTAAGAGAAGTGTTACTGATTTTGGATTCTTGCATCCCTCAACGAAGACCCATCTGTCTTCCTCAATTTTTCTTTCTTCTACAAGTTGTGCAGATCCAAGATCTTTTTCAAACAAGTCGTCAAGATTAGTAACAATTCTGGCACTGGTTGCTTTTGCGAGTTTTGTCAGGTCGCTTTCTTTTACTCTTCTTACTGCCAAAATTCCTGCTCTAGCCAAGTAGTGTTGAGCCATGTCGTCAATTCCCTTTTGGCATAGCAGGATGTTTGCGCCAGACGCGATAACTTTGTCTACCATGTTTTTGATCATTCTGTTTTCTTCATCTAGGAATGTCTTCATTTGTTGTGGGTTTGAGATGTTGATTTTAGCGTCAAATTCGGTCTTGTCAATTTCAAGTGCAGAGTTGATCAGTGCAATTTTTGCATCTGTGATCTTTTTCGGCATTCCACTGTGTATTACTTCTTTGTCTAATACTATGCCCTCAATTAGAACGGAATCCTTCATCGATCCTCCTGCTTTCTTTTCTACTTTGACATCATCCTGATCAATTACGAATTTGTTGTTGTCTTTTTCTGCTACGGATATCACTGCCTTTACAATAAGATCAGCCAAATAATCAGAGTCTTTTCTTACAATTTTTGTCTGCATTGAGGTTCTTGCAATTTTTGTTAAAATCGACTTGTCGTTTGCTGTGACTTCTTCTGCGATTTCTTTTAGATATTGTAATGCTTTTCTTGATGCCTTTCTGTAACCATCAACGATAACTGTTGGATGAACGTTCTGGATTAGGAGTGATTCCGCATTTTCCAATAACGCGCCTGCCAAGACAACAGCAGAGGTGGTTCCATCCCCCACTTCAGAATCGGTTGTCTTTGAAATTTCTACTAGCATTTTTGCTGCCGGGTGTTGGACATCGATTTCTTTTAGGATGGTAGCACCGTCGTTTGTTATTGTGACATCGCCTAGAGCATCAACTAGCATCTTGTCCATTCCTCTTGGACCTAGGCTACTACGGACTATCTCGGCAATAATTTTGGCTGCCTGAATGTTGTTTTTTTGTGCTTCGCGGCCCTTGTTTTCAGATGAACCTTCTTTTAGTAAGATAACAGGTAAACTTCCTCTTTGGGTTTGCATACTCATAACGATCAAGATTTTATTTTTCCCCTTTTATACTTTGTTTGTTTTTTGAAATTACGAATCGATCTTTTTAAATTGGGAAAACAAGCCGCTACAAACATGGCAAAGGCCTCAAATCGAGATTCTTACAAGAAAATTCTAACCAGTCTTCAGACTCACAACAAGTGGTTTGAGAATTCCATTCCGCTAATAGCAAGTGAAAACATTCCTAGCCCAGCCGTAAAAGAGGCACTACTCTCAGACTTTGGAAACAGGTACGCAGAAGGCTGGCCTGGCGAGCGCGTTTATGCAGGCTGCATCTACATTGACGAGGTCGAGTTTGAGTGCATGGCACTTGCAAAAAAACTCTTCAAGGCAGAGTTTGCTGACGTAAGACCGATTTCCGGCGTCGTGGCAAATCTTGCAATTTATTCTGCCTTTACCAATCCGGGAGACATCATGATTGCACCCTCAATTCCTGCAGGCGGTCACATCTCCCATGGGAAAAAGGAACATTCTGGAACCGCAGGACTGGTACACGGTCTTGATGTAGAGTTCTATCCGTTTGATGCCGAAGAAATGACAATTGACGTAGATAAAACTAAAGACAAAATTGAAGAGCTCAAAAGGGCGGGAAGACTTCCCAAGATGGCAATGTTTGGCGGCTCGTTGTTCTTGTTCCCACATCCAGTCAAGGAACTTGCCGATTTTATGAAAAGCCATAACATTTACATCAATTATGATGCGGCGCATGTAGCAGGTCTGATTGCAGGAGGCCAGTTCCAAGATCCTCTAAGAGAGGGAGCTGATAGCATGACGATGAGTACGCACAAGACGTTATTTGGTCCGCAGGGAGGCCTCGTCTTGGCGTCTGCAAAATATGGCGAGGCAATAAAAAAAGCAACATTTCCAGGCCTTACGAGCAGTCACCACATTCACCACATGGCGGCAAAGGCGATCACCTTTGCAGAAGCATTAGAGTTTGGCAAGGATTACGCTAAACAAGTGATAAAGAATGCAAAAATCTTAGCAGAGGCATTGAGTGAAAACGGTTTCAAGGTTTTGGGAGAAAAGCGAGGATTCACACAATCTCACCAAATTGCAGTCAATGTTCTTGATTATAGTGATGGTGGGAAGGTAGAGGCAGATCTGGAAAAGGCAAACATTATCGTAAACAGGCAGCTTATTCCAGGAGATATCAAGGCAGGACGAAACTATTTCCATCCAGGCGGAATCAGGCTAGGTGTTGCAGAAATAACAAGACTTGGCATGAAGGGATCTGAGATGAAAGAGATTGCATCTTTTATCAAGAAAATTGTAATTGATAAAAAGGATCCAAAGAAAATGGTAACTACCGTTAAGAAATTCAGAAAAGATTACCAAAAGGTGCATTACTGCTTTGACAACAAGCTTGGTGCCTATGAATACGTAAAACTCAGATAAAATTACTCGTAATCGGTAAGAAGTAACTGATCGCCTTTTCTTTTACCAAATACCAAGTCAATTTCGTCAGATAAGGTATAGATTCTTCCCTTCAGGTATGGGCCAACCTCGTATTTTTCGACGAGCCTCTTTGCAAGCTTGAGGTATTTTTCAATGGACGGCCTAGTTATTGTCTGGATTAGTTTATTCCCACATACACAGTGCTGGAGTAATGGAGTTCGTCGGTACTTTCTTCCACATGCTGTGCATCTGAATTTCTGCCTCCCATACGCCCTCAGGTTTCCAATTATATCAGGCACGAGATGTGTTGTGATTACATTTGTAACAATCTCATTTGCGTCAACTGCGTTTATGAGTTCGGCATTTCGAATTTGCATGTCGAATTTGTCAAGCATTGAGCCAAGTGTGGAATATGCGCTCCTTGATCTTGATGTGGTAAGAGTCGACGTGGAATGCGTGTAATGATACCCATAGAACTGCTCCTTTGTTTCAAGGCGAGATTTTATTATTTCAACGCTGGATATCTCTGATGCCTTTTTGCCCTGAAATGTGGATTTAAAAAATTCCAGCGGTAGTTTTTTTGTCACCTCAAAGTTGTGTGCCTGCGGTTGTGATTCATGGGGAAGGACTATTGGCTGTATTAAAAGTGGGGCGTCCATTAGACCGCCAATTTTGTCTGACAGAAACTGCCTTGAAAAATTGAGCAGTGCATCCATTAGCAGCATTATTGAGTCAGCGTCGCCATCTGCATCACGACGCTTTGCAGAGTGCCAGTTTGGCGTACCATAGCAAACATGTGTTTCAGTGTAACCAATTATTCTTCCAACTATGCCAACTGATGTATGCGGCGCCAAGCCAATAACCAAATGTCCAACAAGGTCATCTATGTTCCTTACATTGTAAAATGCAGACTTTCCATAGAATTTTTCAAGTTCAATGTCAATGTATTTGCAGGTCTGCACAAGATATCTCCCACTTTCAAATGGAATGATGACATCCTGCATTCTGATTTCGATGATTTGATCAGGGCTTGTCAGTGGATTTCCGTCTGAATCGTGCGTGTAGCCCAGTTCTTTGAGTTTTTCAATTGATGTTCCAATCCATGACGGCTTGAAGTGGGTCAGGGGCGAGTTTGTCGCATCAAAGCGTACTGTTCCGTCCTTGAACACTGTCAGGTCCAAGCTTTGCCTGATGAGGCCTTTTTCAAGGGGCTCCGCTATTCTGTCCTGGTTGATTAGTTCCATTACTCCCTTGAAGGGTTCTTGCACACGTATGCCCATTTTCTCTTGTGCAAGCAGTATCTTTTGTTTTAACGGGAACGGTTTGAATGAGTGGGTTGGCGCTTTTTTCTTGCATTTTTGGCAGTAGGGGGCATCCAGGTCTGATCTGCAGACTGGACACGTGTAATCAGTTGAGGTTCTGTTTCCGCATTTTTGGCAGTTTATGCTAATTGACGGCTCGTTGCAGTTTTTGCACATGCGGTGAAAGATGTTGCAGTAAAAGTCAGAGGACGCGGCGCTTGCCTTGAGCAGGTCACGTGTCATCCCGCCCTTTTCGCCCACTGGAAATAGCGTATGAACAGGTGGCTTCATTTGTCGTGCCGCCGCCTTTTCAGGCCTTCCAATTCTCACTCCGATTGAGATTGAAAATTTCGCTCGTATCTTGATTCCAGAAGACTCTGAGATTATTTCAGGTACGGTGTTTAGGTTTTCGAATTTGATTGGGTTTGCAAATAATAGTTCATAAAATATTCTGGCTTCCAGTTCCCTAAGAATCAGGCCATCTTCTAAGACATCATGGGGGACTCCTAGTTTCTCTAGGATTGTTTTGCATTTTTTGGGATATGTGATGGTGTCCTCTGCGATGTTTGTGGGCTGTAGTATTTCCTTTAGTTCGTCAACTGAAATTTGTTCCCAGTAATGCAGGTACTTTGGATAGAGCGGAATTTTGAAATTTAACGAGATTTCTAACGCCTCGTCAAACGACGGTATTTTGTCTAGCTTTTCCATTCCAGAGTTTGGCTCGTATTTGAGAAGTTTTTCGCGTAGTTCTTCTATCCAGTATTCCTCGACGTACCCGCTTGGGAATAACTGTGAGTTGTTCTCAAGAAAATCCCCATATGAGATCAGGATATCGCCCAGATGGATTATTTTGTCTATATCGTTTTTGATTTTTATTCCATGTTCAACGTTTTGGATTTTTACCACGTTTCCATTTTTGAGCCTAACAATTGGGGTTTCAATTGTATCAACGAAGGCGACAGTTGCGCCCTTGCTTGGAACGTCAAGCTTTACCTGTGTTCCAACCGCTATTGTATGATGCAGTATTTCTGCCACGACTGGGTGCACGCCGACTGAGGCAAAGCCCGTGTTGCACGATCTTCCATAGCGAAGCCTGAACCCCCCAAGCTTGTTTGGCAATGACAAAACGGATCTTCCTGCAATGACTTCTTTGAGCCTCTTTGCAGATGCGCCCTCGTCATCGCCTGTCTGGACCGCGCCTTTGAGCTCACTTAGCCATTCCCAGCCATCTAGACCGTACAATTCTATTCTTTTGAGCAATTTCTTTGATCTACCAATTAATCCGTCGTTTAGTACACGAAGAGCGCCCCCCCTTACCCGGTCAGTCTTGATTCTAGCCATGTTTTTGTGGTTAACTACCTCGTTTGGATCAGTATCCACACCGTCAAGTTCAACAGGCAAGTTCGAAATTACTGTAACAATGTCCTCGTCAAGAACATGAAATTGGAAGCTCCCGACATCCCTTTCATAGATCCTAAGCTCCTCTACAAATCGGCCCGTCTCATCGTCAAACGTGTTTGCCACGTATTTTGCAAGGCCCACTGCCTTTCTGACATGGTCTGCAATTAGCATGGTTACTGCAGATTCCGTCCCCCCCGCGGATCTCATTGGTCCTGCGATCGAAACTGAGAGGTATTCGGAGCCATCTCTGTTGGTTTTGATCGTTACCTCGCTTATTCCCTGAAGCGGCGCAATTGTGACTCCCTCTGTGACTATTGCAAGGCCTACTCTTACTGCTAGGTCAAGTCTTTCCTCAAGTGAGGATTCTTCAGGCAGGTAATTACCCAAGGCTATGCTTTTTGATAGTTCCAAGGCGGCAAGCTCCTTTCCCTTTACTTTTAGGAGTTCACGCAACGGGTCAGCGATATCAATGTCGTGCATCTTTGCAACACGATCGGCAAGATCAAAGGCAATCTTTGGTTCCACTATTCCTGACGAGTCAACATGGCTTGATTTTGCCTCGGCTGCCTTCTCAAATGTCTGATATGCCGTCTCTGAGAGGCGACCATAGTATTCCAGATAATAATCAGGCATTGGAACCCCCCTAATTCGGGATATTGCAGTGTCTTCAGACATGTTATTTCTTAGTATTCTTGATACTATTTGCTATTTCGGCTAGTTTCTTGAGGCTATTGCCTTCTTTCTCAAGCATTGTCCCGATCACCAAGGCGTCTGCGCCTGCTGCGACTATCTCCTTTGCAGTACTAGCGTCCCTTATGCCGCCGCCTACAATTAGAAAACCTTTGAAGACCTTTCGGACTGCCCTTACCATCTCAGGTCGAACACTTTGCTTTGCACCTGAACCCGCCTCCAAGTAAACAAACCTCATGCCCAAAAACTGTGCTGCAAGCGAATATGCGGCGGCGATACCTGCCTTATCAAACGGAATTGCCCTTGCCGCACCTACAAACCAGGCGGTTGTCCCCTCACCGATTATGATGTAGGCCGTAGGAAGTGGTTCTAGGCCAAACTTCAGCACGCTTGGGGCTCCAAGTGCCTGCGCCTGTGTTATGTAGTATGGATTTTCCGAGTTCAAAAGGGAGCTGAACAAGATAGCGTCAGCTTGCGGAACCACGCCAGTCACATTACCTGGAAATAGAATTATTGGAATTTTTATTGATTTTTTCAGAGTTTTCACGACTTGTGCCATCTCTATCTGATCGGTCGCCGAAGATCCTCCAACGAGTATGGCAGACGCGCCAATTTTTTCCACGCTTTTTGCCAGTGTCACAGATTCTCTGATCTTTGATACCTCGGAATCAATCAATACAAAGATTAGTGCTGATTTTTTCCTCCGTGACGCGTGAAGATATTCTTCGATTTTTCCCATACCAGTGGTTCGAAATGAGTGCTTTAAAGTTTAATTGATATGATGGTATACAGATCTGTATAGCTATGGCAGAGATGGATGATTCCAATTTTAACAACATTATACGTCAAATTATCAAAAAATCTCTGTTTACAGAGAAACAAATTAAAATTATTTTAAATCGGAAGAACCTATCTGAGTTCGAGTTTGACATCTCAAAAGGCGCTTATTTCAGGCAGGTAGGTCAGTCAAGGGACAAGCTAATGGGTCTATACTATTCGATAATTCTGCTTCGTGGATTGGGTGTGCTGCTTCCAGATGACATTGATGTGATATCTAGGCTTGCAGAACAGGTTTCTGTGATAAAAGACAGTGATGTTTTCCCTGAAAGGGAGGAACAAGTGATAAACATTATAGACAAACTGGTTACTCAGGCATGTGGAATGTGATACGTCACATTGTTTATGCGGCTCAAAATCCAGATCATGTGACAGTAAATGACATTAGTGTTGATGCAAAGTGTGAAATTATGTTGGCCTATCACAATAAATCACAACAACTTATCATTTTAAGTGATGTTAATAGAGATTCCAGACCCACAAATCATTGCTGGTGTGATTATCGCTTTCTTTGTAGGCATATTTGGCATGCTCATTTACAATAAAATCAGGTCGTTTACTAACCAAAGGGGTCCAGATCCTTCCCAGTTGTCACGTATGGAGTACTATGAAAGGCAGTTAATCGACATGAAAATACGCATGGATGCACTAGATTTGGAAGAAATTCCCCCCACCGAGGCGGTTTTGGAAAAAATTGAGCCAGTGGTAGAGAAAAAAGAGCAGGTAGTGGTCAAAAAAGAGCCCGAAAGACAGGTTCAGAAACCGAGAATGCCCAATATGGACTTTAACGGTGTTGCAGAACACGTGTTAGGACTAATCACACTCAAGGAAATGACGTCACGTGACATCCAAATCACAATAGGAAGGAGTAGAGAGCACACTTCTAGGTTGATGAAGAGGCTTTTTGAAGAAGGTTTGGTAGAAAGAAACACCAAGCTAAAACCATTTACTTACAAAATAACTGAAAAGGGAAGAGCCAAACTGGGATCGCCTGAACAGACCATCACTGCCTAATCCAGGTAATCAGCTAGTTCTGGTTTTTAGAATTTCTGTCAATTCGGGCCATTTTTTATTATAAAATTATTTTCTAATAAATTTTAAATATTATAGATTTTAAAATAATAATAGATGTCAGAAAACGAAGAATTGGTCAAGATCACGGCTACCGGTACAATATCCATACCAAAACAATTCAGAAAATATTTGGGGATGCAAAAGGGAGATTATGTCAAAGTCACCCTGCAGGGTGATTCGATGGTTCTAAAAAGAGCTGTAATTTCCTAATCGGGCCGTTTTTGAGCTATTTTGGTTATTTGATAGACCCATTCCCTACCATTTCGTAAGCGATCTATCCTACCTTTGGTGTTAAACCTGGCCAAATATGTCGAAATTATACTTAGTTTTATTGGTTCGTTGTACTCATCCTCAAATTTCTCTAATAGTTCGTTTGAGGTAAACTTGCCCATTGGGAAGTATTTGTCCACAATATGCCATATTTTCGCACCGACCGAGTCCAGTTGTGGTATCTCTTCTTGGTCTTCAATGTTTAGCAGGTTCATCATTTCAAATATCTTCAGTACCTTATCTCTAGTGATGTTTCCCTCAATATTGAAGTTGTATTTCGCACCATCCGAGTCCTCCAAATCAATACGTATGCGCTTCTTGGCCATCGTGATCGATCGTGTTAACTGGTTAACAATTGAACAGATCCTCTTAGAATTGTTAACAATTGGGGTTGTTAACGTTGACTGTGTGTCCCACGCCTAACCAGTATTCACATATTAACAAATTAGCTTAACCTAACTATTACTAATAATCTGTTATTCATGCCTGGAGTGGAAATAAAGGGGTCTATTTTGACTTGTTAACATTGTTAATGCCATCCTTCACGCCTGGACTCGAAATAATGGGGTCAAAATTGGCTTTTCTGGTGTTTTCCTTAACAATCCCTTAACTAATTGTTAATTACTCACACACCTTTATTTCCACTCTTTCTTCTTTCAAATTTTTTTTGAAAAATAAATTAAAAATAATTAATTACAAACTAAACTACAACTACTAATTGCATTCTAAACATAACTAATTCATTGTTAGATGAAATGGTTAGGGACTGGAAAGATAGGTGTGTGAGATTTAATTGAATGATGATCCTGTAGACAGGCTTTTGGATGCTGCAGAAAGCGGTAAATCAATCATAAAAGATAGGAAAGTCTTACATTTTACATACCTTCCAGACGTAATTTTACATAGAAAGGACGAACAGGAAAAACTTACCCAATCCCTACTTCCAATACTAAAACAATCAAGACCATCAAACATCCTAATTTATGGCAAACCGGGCACCGGAAAAACACTAGTCGTAAAGAAGATACTAACCAAAATTCAACAACGTGTCGAAAAGTCAAACTTTCCAATAAAACTAATCTATACGAACTCTAAGGACGAAACGACCCTTTACGGGCTACTTGTTAGTATTGGAAGGCAGCTTGGCTTGGAAAAAGAGGATCTACCACCAACCGGGCTAGCGACAAGCGAGGTCTTCAAACGCCTTCTAAAATCAATTGAGGAGAACCAATACAACATCATACTTGTTATAGACGAAATTGACTACTTGGCGCACTTAGTGTCAAAGACTGGAAAAGACATTCTTTACCAACTGACGAGGGCAAACGAGAGGCTAAAGAAGGGAAGCATGACACTGGTTGGAATATCAAACGATCTTACCTTCAAGGACAGGCTTGATGGGCGTGTAATCAGTTCACTGGGCGAAGAAGAGATAGTCTTTACCAACTATGATGTCAACCAACTAAAGGAAATTCTCATAGACAGGATCAAGGAGGCATTTTTGGATGACGTCGTAGAGGCATCGTCACTGAACCTATGTGCAGCAATGGCTGGGCGTGAGCACGGTGACGCGAGAAGGGCGATTGATTTGTTGAGGGTTGCAGGCGAGATTGCCGAAAGGCAGCAATCCGAAACCGTCAAGGAGGAACACGTGAGAATAGCGTCGCAAAAGATGGAGGAAGATAAGGAGGTAACCGCGCTCAAATCATACCCACTCCATGAAAAACTACTGATTATAGCAGTAATGAAGGCATCAGGACTGTCAACAGGCGAGATCTTCTCAGCCTACAAAAACCTCTGCAAGGCAATACGGCAAAAGGAGCTTACACAAAGAAGAGTTACCCAAATGCTAGGCGAAATAGAAATGTCTGGAATAATCTCTGGTAAAATAGTTCATCAGGGAATCCACGGCAGAACAAAAAAATTCACACTTACGATTTCATCTGAAACCGTAAAAGATACTTTCAAAAACGAGGTTACTCTGGAAGATATTATCTAATTTTTTGACGCAAAGTCCTTTGTGTAGACCTTGAAGGTTTTCAGGTTAACCAAGACTGCCATTCCAGGAGTAGGCGTAATTCCAACACTTGTCTGGAACGGTGTCTGGGCCTGCCATGCGCCAGAATTTAAAATCAGGACTCCTCTGTACAGATCCAAGTCTATGACATGAACGTGCCCGCCGTGGAAAATGTCTGGGACCTCATCAATTACCATGAGATCTTCTAGTTCGGGGGCAATTGGGGTTTGGCTCCCATAAATTGGGCTCATATGCCTTGCCTTGAGCAAATACTGCATAACTTTTGCAGGCTTGTCGTAGCTTAATCCAGGCGTGGTTTTTACAATGTCGTCAATGCTCTGTCCGTGGAAAATGAGTATCTTGACCCCATTTAGTGAAATCATGGCAGGATTGCCAATCATGAAAAAGTTCTTCCTGCCCCAGAGGTTGGGGTTGTATTTTGCAGGTATTGCCGGCTGCGGTAATGCACGCCTTCCCGGATCGTGGTTTCCAGGAGCAATGAAGACCTTGATGTGCTTTGGGATCCTGTCCAAAATATCGAAGACCATCTGTAGCTGCGCACTTGTGTCAAGGGCAACCAACTCCTTATCCTGGTTTGGATAGATTCCAATTCCATCTACAACATCACCCCCTAAGACTACAAATCTCACTCTTCGTGCAATCGGATCTGGGCTTGAAAGCCACAAAATCATCTCTAGGAACTCTTTTTCCATAAAGTACTTGCTGCCTATGTGGAGATCAGACAAAAATAGGGCATAAGTCTCGGTTTTTGAGCGGTTTGGCAGGTGGTCTGGAATGTCAGGCAAAATGATATCCTTGACAATAAAGCCGCCGTTCTTTGCAGCCACGATTTTTTCCATGACGAACTGGTCCATCAGCAAGGAGGAGGCCACTTGCTGCAAGTCTTCATCGATGACTATGGTCTCAATCGAGCCTGTGATGTCATCTATGGTTATCTTGGTTATGTTTCTGTCCGTTTTTCTATCTGTTACGAGGCCGCAGACATAGATCTCCTCCTTTGATTTTATCGAAATTACTGACGAGATGGACTTGAGCATTTTTGATTCTGGGCGGTTTGATATGATCCTCTTTAGCTTGGCATATCTGCTTGAGAATAACGCGGTGAATCCATCAACCCCCTCAGCCGTGGCAATCTTTGAGGTCGGATCAAACAAAATTTCATGAAAGTCGTCCAAAACTTCATCTTCTGCGATTCCCAAAAAAACTTCAAGATCCTGCTGATTAATCAGAAACAGTTTCTGCTTTTCTTTTTCTCGAACTACCTGCTTGATGATTTTTTCTAATTCCTTCGCATCTACCTGCTCTAGAATTCTGAGCGCGTTTGGATGGATCTGAAAACCCTTGTTTAACGCAAAATCTAACGCGGAACTGACATCCTTTATCATGATGAAGATTTCATCAAACAAGTTTTAATTAAATCTGTGGAAAACAAGACTCAAATAATCTACAACAAATTTTTTGTTGTGCTAAAACAGAGAATACTGCTCTTCTTTGTCTTTTTGGCCGTTTTCTCGGTTGCTTTCTCTATCGGAGCTGAAATGGAGGTTTCGCAAGAGGAAGCTGGCATTTTCCTTGACGAATTTAACAAATTGTTGGATTCGCTTAAAGGTGAAAATTTCGGTCTCGAGATATTTCTTCATAATGTAGAAATCGCGTTACCTATGTTCATCCCAGGCTTTGGTGTTGTATGGGGAATATTTTCTGCATTTTCTACAGGTTTTGCGTTTGCCGCAATAGCTACTACAAACTCATTTTTGGACAAAATCCCACCGGTGACAATGATCTTCACAACACCGTTTGGACTAATGGAGCTTGCAGCGTATTCAATTGGCATGTCCCGAAGTTTTCTTTTGATAGTGGGGCTTTTCAAAAAAAGATCCGTTTTACAACAATGGAAGCAGACGCTATTAGAAGTAGGAATCGTAATAGGACTGCTGTTGCTGGGAGGAATCATAGAAGCATACATGATTGAAGCGTTCACGGGCCCAAATGTAACGCTTCCAAAAGTAAACTGATTCAATTGACAAAATTTAGTAGAATAGACAAAAACAATTCATTAGTAAATTATAAACGAAATCAGAGGATAGCTATACTGTGAGACTCGTATATGCAGCAAGTTTGGTGCTGATTAGTATTGTTATGATCGGCATGTCTGCCCAGAATGCAAATGCTCAACTTGGGACCAATAAGGCATTCACCGTTGAGGGAAGTGGCTACGCAATATCTGGCAGCTCTGTTTTACCTGCAACTATTGATTTACAATTTACTATAAACCAAAAAGGCACTACTGCCGAATTTGTCCTAGAAAACGGATTGTTTGACATAAACGGCGTAGAGCTTACCTCTTCTGACTTTACTGGGACATTGTTAAAAAATGGCCAATATTTTAGAATCGTATCCAAGGTTTCAGATTCTGATGGTAATGATTTTTCACTCAAGGCACTTGGAACGCTGATGGGAAAAACCCAAACTAATTCAGTCTACAGCTTGACTGGAACATTGACTGATTCTGCAGGTAAATCAACAAAACTAGCCTACACAATCAAAGTTTTAGAATTTACAACAACTGTAAAGCCAGTAGACACAAGTAAAAAGAATGAAGTGACAGTTCGCATTTTGAAGGGCTCTGCAAACCCGGAGGAACAGACCTACAAAGAAAGAACTGGAGCATTTTTCTTAAAATACTTCTCGGAGGACAGAATATCGATTGCAACTGGCGGAACGATCACGTTCGTAAACGAAGACGTAGTTTCTCACAGCCTAAAGAGCGGCATTGCCCATACTACATCACGTCATAAGGAATTCACAGCAGACGGCAAAATTTCAAGCGGTGAAATATTGCCAGGCAAATCTTGGAGTGTAACATTCAAGGAATTTGGATTTTACAGAATCTTTGATGAAAAATACCAGTGGATGGACACGACAATTTTTGTGACTCAGGATTCTAACTCAAAAACTTTGGGCTCTGGAAAACCACGTAACTAGTCTTTGAAATTAATGTATGACTCTAGACTAGACTGGTTGATCACCATTACGGAAAGATCGGAAAACTCTTTTCCTTCCAACTCTTTAACTGTGCCTACAAACTCTGTTTCCCTGTCTGTGGTCAAAAATTCAAAAACATGTACCTTTAGGCTCACAGTGTCAAAGCCATTCTTTCTGAGGTAGTGGGCAATTTCTGACTGCATAAAGTGTTTTTCAGGAACCTTTGGCCATGGTCGTGGTACCAAAACAACACTAAATCCATCAATGAGTGCCTTTTGCAGTTCGAGTTTTTTCTCTTCAATTGGAGTGGTAACATGCATTGTGATTACCTTTGATTTGTCTAGCGGAACCTTGGCCCTTGAGGCAGCAACCTGAATCGCACTGATTCCAGGAATTATTTCGACATCGCCAAAAATTTCAATCAATCTATCTACAACTTCTGATTCAGAGAAATTAACATCGCCGGTAAATGGAACAACTAGTTTTTTGCCACCAAGTGTTTTGGCAACTTCTTGGTATGACTCTTCCTGGTTTTTCATTGTTATCTCATAGACCTGTTTTCCTTTGATCAGAGAATCTATTGTGTTTAATGTGTATCTGTAACCGATAACGACATCGCAGTTCTGTATTACATCCCTGACAATTTCCGTGACATATTTGCTGGAGCCAGGTCCAACACCGACAGCATAAACTTGAGCCATTACTTCGTCCTCTGTTTGCTGATAAATTCTACAACAGGATTCCAATTTATCTTGAGAAATTTTACTGGATCCTTGACGGGGTATGTTACCCAGTCCTTTACTACTGACAGCTCATAATTTTTCTCCTTGCCATCTTTTTTTAGTTTTAGTTTTAGAACACTCCCCCATTTTTTTTCTTCAGGTTCTACACTGATTACGTCATCAAAACAATATTCTTCATTTTTTTTGTTTTCCAAGTCCTGTACTAGCTCCTTCTCATCATATCCATCATGGATAAGCATCGGATCGTCTGATTTTAGGAGAGTAACAACCTGCCTTTCGACTGTGGCACTCCACCATCTTGACTTTGCCTCCGTTTTACTCACAAATGCAAGACGCCTGTCAGTTAGAATAAACATGCATTCTTTTCCTCTGGAAAAAAGTTTCTTTTCCACTTTCCATACGGAAACTAAATGAGCTTTGATTCGTTCATCAGACTCCATACTGTAATTTGAAAATTACTTGTTAAAAACTAATACAATTAGCTTTTATCTATGAATTGATACTGGCTTGTATTGAAGCTCGAACTAGTTTTCTCTCTTGCGTCAACATTTGTCTTTTTAGGGATTCTGCCAGTTTTTGCTCAGTCCACAGAAATTTCAGACGAAGTAGTTGTCTTGCACACCCAATCGGGAGACATGGTAATTGAGCTCTTCCCAAACGATGCGCCAAAGACAGTTGCAAATTTTTTGAATCTGACTGAACATCAAATTTACGATAGAACTGTTTTTCATAGAATAATCAAAGATTTTATGATTCAGGGAGGAGATCCAAAATCAAAACCTGGGGCATCTGAACATTTTTCAGAGTGGGGCACTGGCGATGTGGGATATACGATTCCTGGCGAATTTAATACAATTAAACACAAACGGGGAATTGTCTCGATGGCTCGCAGCTTTGATCCAGATAGCGCAAGCTCGCAATTTTTCATTGTTCATAGGGATTCTTTCTTTTTAGATCGAAACTATGCTGCCTTTGGGCGCCTAGCAACAAACACTAGCTATGAAACACTTGACAAAATTGCCAATCTGACAACTGGGGGGGAGGCGATAAATAATCGTCCAATCGACTTTGAAAAAGCCGAAATAATAAAAGCAGAAGTGAAAAAACGCGCAGAAATTCCAGATCTGCTCAATTTGGGAGAACCAGAAAGAACAGAGCCATTTACAAATCAAGATACGCAAGAATATTCTACTGAAAAATTCGACATTTCATTTCTTGCACCCGCTGGCTGGCTAGTACAAGAGCCAACTCAAAAAACTCCAAACTCTCCAGATATAGTTGCAGTGGGTCCAAAAATTGCCGGTTTTGCTCCAGCCATCTCCATATCTGTAAAAGCTGCCAATGGAACATCGCTTGATGATTATTCAAATGAAATCAAAAGCTCCCTACAGAAGACAATCGATGCTGGTAACCTCTCAATTTTATCAGAAGATAAAACAACAATTAATGGAAATGAGGCCACTACCCGAGTTATGCTGGCAAAATTCCACACGGGTGAAGGACAAGTCAATGTGAAATTCAAGGAAACAATAATCAAAAGTAAAGACAAATTCTATATTCTTACATACACAAACAGTGAAAGAAACTTCGACAGCATCCTTGACAAATTCAGCCAAGTTGTAGATTCCTTCAAGATGACAGCAACTAAAACCGCAAACACCGACAACCTGGAAAAATCTGGATGTCTTATTGCAACAGCGACATATGGTTCTGAACTTGCTCCACAAGTGCAGTTGTTAAGGGAGGTAAGGGACAACGTTCTAGGCACAAGCTCTGGGGCTTCATTCATTACTTCATTTAACGCAGTTTACTACTCCTTTAGCCCAACCGTATCTGACTGGGAAAGACAAAACCCAGTATTCAAAGAGATGGTAAAGATTACAATTTCGCCGCTTTTGTCAACACTTTCAATTTTGAGCTATGTCGACATTAGCTCTGAGCAAGAAATGCTTGGATATGGGATTGGTGTGATTTTGCTTAACATAGGAATGTATTTTGTAGTACCCGCAATTGTTATAGTAAAATCAAAAAACAAAATCCGGAGACTTATTGCAAAAATCTAGGAACTTTCTTTAATACATGGGACAGGGATACACGACCAGGCCCTATTGCAATTATTGCCAAGTTTCCCGCTAATAAAATCAAGTCGATCTCAAATCCGCGCTCTCCAGTCAAGCTTGTAGCTTGTTTTACTAGGAAAATTGCTCCAAGCATAACTATGGATAGTAACGCAGAAGAAATTCTAGTTAAAACCCCAATAATTAATAAAATTCCCGGCACAAATTCGGCAAGCGCGATAGGAATCTGCATTTCTGCTGGAATGCCAAGGCTTGTCAAAAACCCAACAAATCCTGGATTGAATTTTTGTGAACCGTGAGTAAGGAAAATTACGCCAATTGCCGCCCTTATTCCAAAATGAGTAACGTCATGAAGTTTACCTTGTCGAATTGCCGCATCCATTGATTGTACGTGTTCTGACGATATAATAAAAGGTGTTGGCACAAACTATAGAGAACTTGGTACGATCAAAAGAGGTTACTCGCTCTGAATACAAAAAACGATTAATCAATACTTGGAACGAAGTAGCTCCGAGATATCACAAGAGATGGGCAAAAAATAACATCGGCCCGTTCAGGAGTAGCTCGGAGCTAGTTCGACTAGCTAACATTCAGACTGGCCATATAGTTCTGGATCTAGCCTGTGGAACAGGTGCCATCACAAAAAGAGTCACTGCAAGGGTTGGATTGTCTGGAAAAGTTATAGGGGTTGATAGTTCGATATCGGCAATTAAAATTGCAAAAAAAGAAATTAGCAAGACTAACTTGGACTTTATTCTATCAGACGCAGAATTTATCAAATTCAATAAAAAATTCGACGTGGTTACATGTCAGTATGCCTTGTTCTTTTTTCCAGATGCACTCAAAGTCTTACGAAATATCAAACAATATTTGAAAAAAAATGGAACCTTGGCATTAACATTGCATGGAAATAAAGACACTGTTCCATATTTTAGTAATATTTTGGATGTGGTGGAAAAATTCATACCGGATTATATCTCACAAGGGACGCCTAATCTTGATAGATTTGGAACTCGAGATCAGCTGAAAAAAATCATATCAAAAGCTGGCTTTACTAATATTAGAATATGGGAATACACCTTTACCTACAATCCTGGAACATTTTCTGACTACTGGCAAAACTACCTCAAATATCTTGCAAGACCGTTAAAAGAAAAAATCAAAGCACTATCTGACATGGAAAGGAAAAAAATGAAGAATCAAATCAAACAAAACACTCTTCCCTATACAAAAAAGACCGGGCAAATCGTATTTCCATGGAAAGTTCTTATCTTAATCGCAAAAAGACCTTAAGAATTATTGTGGTTCCAATGAATTCTTTGGAAGCACATTTCCCAACAACTAACAACACGTGATTTCACCGTATCCCCATTAGTTCATGTATGTGTAAAGTGAACAGTTTGTGCTAACGGTATTAGATGATCACTAGATCTTTTGTAAATTTATGCAAAATCATTGGTCTGTTTTTTACAATAACGGAATCTTCTATTCTCACTCCGAATTTTTTTGGAATATAGATGCCCGGCTCTACCGTTATCGCCATATCTTTTTGTAAAATGGTCTGGCTTTTTTGACCTATTGTTGGGAACTCGTGTACTTCAAGTCCAATTCCATGTCCAGTTGAATGAATAAAATACTGACCATAATTTTTCTTGTTAATGTAATCTCTACATGCATCATCAATCGATTTGCATGGAATCCCTATTCTTACAGCTTTTAGGCCAGCCTTCTGCGATTCTTTTACTATTTCATAGATTTCTTTTGCATTATCACTGAGAGTCCCTAATCCAAATGTTCTTGTTGCATCACTAACATATCCTCTGTAACGTAGTGTGAGATCAACTACTACCAAGTCTCCCCTTGCAAATTTTCTTCCAGTTACCTGTGCATGAGGCAATGCACCGTTTGGCCCTCCAGCAATTATCAGGGGATTCAAAGTTGATCTGTATCCGGTACTGAACATCTCACGCTCCATAGCGAAAGACATCAAAATAGACTGGAGCTCGGATTCTCGTAATCCTATCTTCATTTTTTTAACACAAAGCTCGTACATTTCATCAATTATTTGGGATGCCTTTTTTAGAATGGCAATTTCTTTAGAGTCTTTTACTTCTCTCGCTCGGTAAAATGGATCAGTAGAATATTTTATGGCAGGAATAGACTTTTTGAGCAATTCCATAGTTGAGTAGTTTTGGCAATCTGTGCATACCTTGCTGTTCTTTACTTTTGATGCCAAACCCGAAATCAAACCAACACCGCGTTCTGCCGTAACTACATTGCAATCGATAGATTCCTCCTTGGCTCTTCCGACTTCAAGCTCAGGTGAAATTATAGTAGTTTGACCATTTTTTTCTAATATGCCGACTGCCTCGCCCCAAAAACCAGTCATGTAATAGAGGTTTTCAGGCTCAAAAGATACCAAAACATCGCAGTCTAAATCAAGAGCGTATTTGAGGAGCCTTTTTCGTCGTTCTTCCAATTTGAAATGATAATGAGTTTACTGGATTTATGTTTGTTGCAAAGTTTGTATATCGGAAACTAAGATTTTCTAATGTTGGAAGAGAATCAGGAAAAAAGAAAAGTTGTAGCATTACTTTCAGGCGGTTTAGATAGTCAGCTTGCGGTAAAAATGATGCAGAGCCAGGGTTTTGAAGTATCTGCCGTTGCGATCAAAACTCCGTTTTGTGATTTTGATTGTGGAAGAGGATGTGGTTTTGAAATTAGAGAAAGAGCAGACACACTAGGAGTCAATCTAAAGACTGTCTATCTTGGAGATGAATACATCGAGATGCTAAAGAATCCAAAACATGGGTTTGGGTCTGGCATGAATCCATGCATTGACTGTAGATCGATGATGTTCAAGGCCGCGAAAAAACACATGGATGAGATCGGAGCTGATTTTATAATTTCGGGAGAAGTGTTGGGGCAAAGACCAATGAGTCAACATGGACCAGCACTGAAAACCATAGAGAGAGAGTCAGAGTTGGAAGGATACATAGTAAGACCGCTCTCTGGCGCACTATTGCCAAAAACAATACCTGAAGAAAATGGTCTGATCAAGAGAGAAAATTTGGGAATGGTAAGAGGTCGCACAAGAAGAATGCAATTGCAAATGGCACAAGAATATGGAATAGAGAATCCTCCAAATGCAGGTGGCGGATGCCTTCTTACAGATCCCGCATTTGCAATACGTGCAAAAGATCTCTTTGCGCACACTGATAATCCAACAACAAATGATATCGATTTACTAAAAATAGGAAGACATTTCCGTCTTGATAAAACAACAAAGCTAATCGTTGGAAGAAATCAGGATGAAAATAACATGATCAAAGCTCTTGCCTTACCTGATGATATGGTATTTTACGCAAAGGATCATGTTGGACCAAATACCCTTTTGCGTGGAGACAGTATTGAAAACTATAAACAAATTACTGCTGCAATAACCCTCCGTTATTCTGATGCTCCAAAAGAAACCCCCGGAATTGTAATAATTGAAAAAGCCGATGCCAAATCAGAAATCTCGGTAATCAGAGCAGAAGAATCCGAATATCTCAAGTACAGAGTTTAGGAACAAAATTTACGCACTACTATTCATTTGATGCGAAAGACTTTTTGAGGGAGTAGATCGCATTCATTATAGATGCAAAAGCAGGAAAGCCCAACATATCTAAAGGCAATTACTATTCGTGACCCAAGCGACATTCATTCAATAAAAGATGACATGAAAAAAAACATGATACTCATACTAAGGGTTACACCACTTGCACAAAAAGACGTAGAGCAATTACGAAAGTTAGTTGAAGAATTGTACAGTCTAGCAAAAAACCACGATGCCGATATTGCAAGATTGGGCGAAGAAAGAATAATCGTTACACCGCCAGGTGTTAAAATCTGGAAACCTGAATACGATCTAAAATAAAATATTAAAACAAAACGAATCATTCCTACGTCTACTTAATATCAAAACAGCATCAAAAATTATAAAATTGAAAAAACTTATTTTGTTATTTACATTATTGGCAGCTTTATCGATCATATCTGATGTGCAGATAACAAATGCACAAACCTTTGATAACATGGAAAAAATTAACACAATTCAAACTTGTGAAAAAATCTATCCCGATTTGCAAAAATTAGGCAATATCAAATTTCGTGAAAGATATCAATACTTTGATAATTTTAGAGACTGTATTGTGCTGTATAATGATTCTATGTGGAACTACGACGGATCAGATCGCACAGACAAACTAATTTCGCTTTTGGAAAAACCAATACAAACAAAAGTTATACGAGATCGCTCCGACGACACTCAAGGTATTCCACAGTGGATAAAAGATGATGCAAAACGCTGGGATCGGGGAGACGAAAAAGACAATGTTTTTTCCTATGGTATAAGATACATGATGAATTCTAAAATTATAAAATCAGACAACACGCTAGATTACAAGGACTGTGAACCTGGAAACATCTGCTTATCAAAAAATGATTTTGTAAAATATTCAATTAAAAATAACAACAACGACACAATCATACTTACACACACATTTGATGATGCATCTAATAACATCATATCTGTAATCTCAGAAGAATTTTCAAAAAATAATAAAATCATTACAGATTTTCAAATAAATAAAACATCTGGCCTTGTGAAATCTGACAAGAAATGCTGCAATCAATATCCATTTGCTCATCAAATTCCTATGAATTTGGGAACAAAGATTAGTCAAGAACATTCAGTTGAAGTAACAAGTGAGGTAATTTTTTCATTTAAAGATCTCACAAGACCTTCGTTTGTTGCAAAGGACAAAACGGGAAAATACCTAGAAATCATCGACAAAGCAACAGGCATTGTCCTTTTTTCAAAATATCAGGACAAAATACAACATCTATTGCAGACAGTGCAACTCGTTGACACCAATATTGTCAAAAAAGACACTACAATCAGATATGATAATATGAAAATTCCACCTTGGTTTAAAAACACCGTTAAATGGTGGACAGAAGGAAAAGTTTCCGACTCTGAATACGTTGCAGGAATATCATATCTGATAAAAAATGATGTTTTACGTATATGATGCTGTTAAAACAGCCTAACTGCTTCCTGGACTTGGGGGTAATGTGCAGGAACTCGGAACATTCTACGAACTGTCATTGCAAGGTTTTCACACTTCCTTCTTTCACCGTGATTCACAAGAACCCTTCTCAGCTTGGGTCTTAGTTTGTGGATGAATGAAAGTAGCTGGTTGTAATCACTATGACCACTAAATCCGTCAAGCTTTATCATTGAGCAATTGATGTTTACGACCTCTACCTTACCGTCTTTTCCTAAGAGCGATACTTGCTTTGCGCCATCTAGTACTCTACGTCCGAGCGTTCCATTTACTTGATACGAGACAAAAATTATTTTATTCTTGCTTCCGGGTGCAATGTTTTTGAAATATTCTAAGACGGGGCCACCCTCTAGCATACCAGATGTTGCAAGTATGATACACGGCGTTCCATCTCGCAATGGTTCCTCTCTTGCATCTGAATGTTCTATATTTGTAAAGTATTCCGAATCAAATGGGTTGTCGTCAGTTTCAAGAATTTTCTGTCTAAGCTCACGTGCCAGATATTCTGGATATGCTTCATGAATTGCAGTTGCTTCTGCTATCATGCCTTCCATAAACACGGGAGCTTCCATCATCTGGCCAGCTTTCATGTAGTGATCAATTACCATCATTATTTCCTGCGCACGGCCTACTGCTGGGATAGGAATGAGCACCTTGCCTCCATCGACAAGTGCATTATTTACTGCATTAATGAATGCAGATTCAACTTCTTGTCTTGTCGGCTGAATGTCTTCTTTTGCCCCATACGTGCTTTCAATTAGTAGAGTTTCAACTCGTGGATAGTTCCACGAGGCACTCTCAAACAAAATACTCTTTCCAAACTTTATGTCTCCAGTGTACACGAAATTATGATCGCCATTACCAATGTGGAAATGACACGTAGCTGATCCCAAAATATGTCCCGCATTTGAAAAGACAAGTTTGATGTCGGGCGAAATGTCTGTTACAGTTCCATATGGAATTGTAATTGCCTGTTTCATGATCTGCTTGACATCTCTTTCTGCATATAGTGCGGCCCGTCCCTGCGCAGCTGCTACCTTTACTGCATCTAGCTGAATCAAATTCATCATGGGAAGGGTTGGCTCTGTGCAGTAGATCGGTCCCTTGTATCCGTACTTGCAGAGAACCGGCAAGAATCCAGTGTGATCCAAATGTGCATGACCTATGACAATTGCATCGATTTCATCTAGTGTGACATTTGCCCAGTCGAGTCGTGGAAACGCCTCCATTGGACTCCTAGCTCCTGGGTTAATGCCACAATCAATCAAGATTTTACTTTCAGGAGTGGTTAGTATCATGCTTGATCTTCCTACCTGACCAAAGCCACCAAGAGTTAACAAAGAAACCTCGGATTTTTGAGCTAGGCGCGGGCGGAATATGCTTTCGCCAATTTGCTTGAGATGCTTTGCTCTGTCTGACGCGGAAACTTTGAGATTGTAGTTTATTGCTTGTATCGTGCTCGACGGAATCGTAGTTGCTTTTCTTACGCGTATTCTCCAACCCATGCTTTCTGTCAATTGGGGGCTGTTGAAGCTAGGATTGTTATACAATAGCCACGGTCGCTTTACCTCAATTGAGACCTCGCCTGTGGTAGTATCAAAAAAGGTGCCCTGCAGCTCTGCCTCTTTAGGTAATGCTTTTGCTATGATTTGTCTTGCCTCGTCTTCTGGTTTTCTGATGGATTCTTCAGTTCTTACTACGATTCTTTTTTTGATCACATTAACTAGATCGGAAATGATCTCGTTGTGTTCCATTAGGTATAATGGTGATTTTGTGTATAGTGCAATTCTTGGTCCCTCGTAATCGATTTTACTTACTTTGGCCTCTTTTGGAATACTTTGCAGTATGGTTGCCATTACATTCTGGGTTGTTGATTGTGTATCCTTTTCCTGTTGTTTTTTTTGCATGAAATCACTATAGTGCGATTATGGCTTTCTTTTGCTCTTTTGTCAAGAGACGGAATCCATCTTTGTCGATAACTGCGACATTAATGCCGTCACCAGTTCCAATATTTCTTACGATTGCTGCCTTTACAGCACGCAACGCTATGACCTTGGCCTGCTCAGTTGTAAGGTTGTCCTTGTATTCTTCT
The DNA here is from genome assembly GCA_964449865.1 of uncultured Candidatus Nitrosotenuis sp. Lineage (GTDB taxonomy): Archaea > Thermoproteota > Nitrososphaeria > Nitrososphaerales > Nitrosopumilaceae > Nitrosotenuis. The sequence continues at coordinate 47,007 of CAYVBR010000005.1, read as the reverse complement.
TCCAGTAGGCCATATGCTACAGGAGATCCACTGCCAGTGGTCACGTATTTTTTCTCCTCAACTGAGCCAAACATGTCAATATTTAGAAGGGCAGGACCAGTCTTGTCATACCCACCAATCAAAATGTCTGCGATAAATGGATAACCTCTGTTCTGATGGAACAAAAGCGAACAAAGTCTTGCAAGGGATCTAATTGGAATGTTTTCATTCTTTTGGACTCTGTGTATGGCTGCATGGTAGCGTAAGACGTCTGTAATGTTTTGTGCATCGGCAACACCGCCTGCTAATGTCAGGCCTGCATGCTTTGCTAGTTGTTGAATTTTCATGGTATTGTTGTTGGCAATAAAGTAGCCAGCACTTGCACGCATGTCTGCGCACAAGATTACTCCATCAGTAGCCTTGATACCTACAGTGGTAGTTCCGTGTAAAATCTTCTCTTCTACATTAGTTGACAAATAAAATACTCCTAGATGTTCTGGAATGGCTTTGACCCTTTTAAATAACTTATTGTTGCAGGGAGGTTGATAAGGAGTGAAGCTATCAGCAATTTGTGCTCAACTCCACCTCTCACACAATGGAGCTACCACGGCTAATCGTGATCGGTAACAAAAACCTCGAAAACATTGGAAAATTCCTTCATTCCTTAAATGAGCCAAAAAAGATATCTGTAGTTTCTGGCAAGCACGTTAAAAAAATAATTCAAAACAAATTTCAAAAATCATTACTCAAGGCAGGAATCAAAAGCGTCTGGCACAACGCCAACAACAATGACGAGACATCAATAGACAAAATTCAAAACAACGTCAGAAAAGACAAAAGCGATCTAATCATTGGGATAGGCGGCGGCAGATCGGTGGACATTGCAAAGATGATCTCGTTTAATCTGGAAACGCCGTTCGTCAGCGTACCTACTGCTGCATCACACGATGGAATTGCAAGTCCTTTTGTCTCCGTACGTGGCGACAAGCCGCATTCTATAGTGGCTACAGCACCGCTTGGCGTTTTTGTTGATATTGATGTGATCAAAAAGGCGCCAAAGAAACTCTTGGCAAGTGGGTGTGGCGACCTAATTGCAAAAATCACCGCAGTCAGAGACTGGGAAATTGGGAGAGACAAAACAGGAGAATACTTTGGAAGATACTCTGCTAATCTTGCATCCATGAGCGCGAAAATCCTCTTGGAGGCATCCGAAAAGAAAAAAGTTCCAGATATAAGAGAAATAGTCGAAGCACTAATCAGTGCAGGAGTCGCATCATGTATTGCAGGAAGCAGTAGACCGTGCTCTGGGGCAGAACACCTCTTTTCCCACGCGCTAGATAAGATTGCACCGGGAATAGGGCTTCATGGGGAGAAATGTGGAATTGGAGCAATCATGATGGCAAAACTTCAAGGTCAGGATTGGAAAAAGATAACAAAGACTTTGAAAAATGTAGGTGCACCTACTACTGCAAAGGAAATTGGCCTAACACAAAACATGCTTACAAAAGCACTTGTTATTGCACAGTCGCTAAGACCTGAGAGGTACACAATTCTAAAAGAAATTCATATGACTGAAAAAATGGCACTGGATCTTGCAAAAAGCACCAATGTGCTGTAATTAAGCTGCTTTGGTTGCTTTTACTTCAGGGGACTTTACTTCTGCCTTTTTGTTGGCATAACTCTCGACAAAGTTGATCTTCTCTAAACTTGGCACGAACTTGAATATGTCAATCTGAGTAAAGTGTTTGATTACTCGCAAGCCTTCTGCACCAAAAATTTCTTCGGGTATTGTAACATCAAGTACCTTGCCAGTCAATTTTGATACTATTTTTGAATCCTCAACAGGTAAGTGTCTTTTTAGAATTGCAGTTATTTTGTCTTCGTCAGACTCGAGTGATTTTATGATATTTACATCATAGGTGATTGTTTTTCCGGCGAATCTGTGGTTAAAGTCAACTTGGACTCGACCAGAGCCAATGAATCTGACGATTCCGACCTTTTGATCCACCTCTATCGTGTCGCCGACTGTTACTTTTTCTGCATCCTCACCTAACTTTCGCAGCGGAATCATTCTGACTTTTCCTGGATCGCGATCGCCAAATCCCTTGTCAGGAGTGACGTCTACTGTGAGTTTGTCGCCTGCTTTGGCGTTTGCAAGTGCATCATCTAGTCCCTTGATTACCCATGATTCTCCGACAGAAACAAGTTTTGGTTGATACTTGGCATTTTCTTCAAAAATGGAGTGTTTTTTTGCCTCTTCTCCAACTGTAGTTTCAAAAACCTCGTTTGTGTCTTTTACTTTCGCAGTATAATCAATTAGAACAAGTGAACCTTTAGTGAAAGTCAACGCGATCCGTCATCGGATTTCCTTATATTAAGTTAAGGCGAACTAAAGCGGTTTTAGTTTTTCTTCAGCTACTCTAAGTGCATCTGGATTAGTTTTGTAACCCATCATGTCAAGTGTAGATGAAATAGCAGATATTGTTCTCATGACGTGGTACTTGTTGACCTCGCCCATGCAGCCTACTCTGAACACCTTGCCTTTTAGATTTCCAAATCCGCCTGCCACTAGCACACGGAACTTTTCTGACAACGTGTTTCTGAATTTTTTATCTTCTAATCCTTCCAAGTAGTTTAATGCGACAACAACCGTTGAACGATCAGCCTCTTTCGCAAAGGGCGTAAGTCCGATTGCACTGAGCCCTGAGTATAGCGCCTGTGAACAAATTCTATGGCGTCTAATTCGTGCATCTAACCCCTCTTCTAGAATTATGCTCAATGCCTCCCTGTATGCGTATAGTAATGGCAGTGCTGGAGTGAACGGAGTGTGTTTTGCCTCTTCGTAGTATTTGAAATACCTTGATAAATTAAAGTACATTGTATTTGGGGGATTTTCCATCATGTATTTTTTCGCCCTCTTGTTTACCACAATAGGCGAAATCCCTGGTGGTGCAGCAAATGCTTTTTGTGCACCTGTCATACAAACATCAATTCCCCACTTGTCAACATACAGCTCCTCTCCCCCTACAATTGAAACACCGTCAACAACATAGTAAGAGTCGTTGCGCGCAGTAAGATCCTTTATTCTGTCCAAATATTTTATCATGGTTCCAGTGGATGTTTCATTCCATACGCAGTAGAATGCCTTTACATCCTTGTTATTGTCAAATGCTGCCTTTACATCGTCAAAAGTTGCATTTTGTCCAGGCGTTGTCTCTAATTTTACTACGTTTGCACCTGCCCACTCTAACATTTGGGCAAGTCTTCCGCTGAATTCTCCATTGACCGGGATTATTACTTTGTCTCCCTTTTTGATTAAATTTATGACACTTGCCTCGACGGCACCAGTGCCAGAAGCGGATAAACAAACTGCCTCGCCGTCTGTCTGGAATACTTTTTTTGTTTTTTCCACCGCATCTTCGTATAATTCAACAAAATCGTCACTTCTGTGATTTATCATGGGAGTAATCATTGAACGCATTACTCTTTCTGGCACGTTTGTTGGACCAGGTAACATAACTAAATATTCCAAATAATTTCGCCTGAAGGGATGTTTTAGTGGCTTTATTTATAATTAAAGATTAGTTAGTCTGTTTTTGGCGTTGATCTTTAACAACACTTTCTTTGTACCTTCCGGTACCAATCCTGACCAATCCTGCCCGTCTTTAATTTTGGCTCGAATATCAGTACCGGACAGAATCTCTCTCTGCTTCAGTGGAACTGAGATTACCTTGATTCCACGTTTGCCAAAAAGTTTGTGTGTGAATTCATCATTTGAAAACACCATGTCATAACCTGGAACTATTTCGTCTACGTGATGTGTCCATCTTTCATGGTCATTTACATCTGGAATATAGTAGATCCTTACTTTTTTCAGTGTAGCTCCATCAAGGGACAATTCTATCATTTCTCTTCTCTCGTCTGCTGTAAACGGGTTTCTTTTTTCGTTGAATCTGTTGGAGCTTCCTATTCCAATTAACAATTCGTCCACACTTGATAATGCAAATTTGACTGCATCCAAGTGGCCAAGATGAAACGGCTGAAACCTTCCTATTAAGAGGCCAATCATATTTTCTATTTTTTCTAATTTACATAAAAACTATCATAAGCAGTTAAGCTGGAACAAATTCATGGAGATTTTGAAAATTGATGGCTCGCATGGGGAAAGTGGAGGCCAAATTCTTCGCAGTGCAGTTACGCTATCGTCAATAACTGGAAGACCAATACAGATTGAAAATATTCGCAAAAACCGTAAGGTGCCAGGACTGAGGGCACAACACCTAACAGCGGTGAAACTGCTTGCACAAATTTGCAACGCCAGAGTGGAAGGACTACACATTGGATCTTCAATTATAAAATTTTATCCAAATCAAATGCAAGACATGTCTTTACAAGAAAATGTTGGCACAGCGGGTAGCATCTCTTTAATTTTACAGGTATTGATACCTGCAGTTGCACTTGCAAAAAAGAAACTAAACCTGTCTATAGTTGGAGGAACAGACGTATTGTGGAGTCCAACCTGCGATTATACAAAATACGTGCTAAACGAAGCCTTCTCAAGAATAGGAATTAATTTTTCGCTGGAGATAAAAAAACGCGGGTACTATCCAAAGGGTGGTGGAATAGTTGATGTTTTAGTACAGCCATCAAAAGAACTGAAATCCATATCTCTTACAAAGCAAAACACGAAGGACGCAAAAATCTTCTGCTCTCATTCTGGAATATCTGACATTGTGTCCTTTGTGGATAAGACAAATGACGTTTTGCAGAAAAACGGATTTTCTGTGGAATCTCAAATTTGTGAACAACCCGCACAAAATCAAGGCGCATCATTAGTTATTTTTAATCAGGATTCTATGTCGATCAACGGCGCAGACGAATTATTGGATTTTAAAAATAAAGGCATTTTTGGTGTAAAATGCCAAAACAATTTTCTAAAATCTAATCTTGGCGTTGACAATAACTTGTCCGATATGTTGGTGGTTCCGTTAAGCTTGATAAACGAAACATCTGTTTTTACGGTAATGGAAATTTCAGAGCATTTGCAAACAAATCTCTACATCACGTCAAAAATTACCGGATGCAAATACGGTGTTGGCAAAATTGATGGCGGCTATGAAGTAAGGATCCAAGGAAACTCAGATTCCTGCATCCAGCAATGACGCCATAAATAAAACCGCGACAGAAAGGCCCACAGTTACCTGACCCACGATTATTATTTTTGTGCGTAATTTTGTAATCTGAGAATCAGACAACTGTTTTGCCATTATTTTTTGTTCTATTTCCTTTCTAATTATTCTGACATGAACCCCAAATGCCACTAGTAAACCTATGACAAAAATTATCTTGATTACTAAAAGTACACCGTAGCTAGTTGAAAACAAAAAGTCTGGCCTAATCAACATCTGATGCGCATTAAAGATTCCAGTTGCAATCATAATTACTAATGATGGAATTGCAACCCGGTTGAATTTTCTTCCGACCTTTATCATAATCTGTAGTCTTTCTTCTACCGATGAAGACATTGTCTTTAGGACTGGGGCAAAAACCATTGCGATAAACAAAGAACCCCCAACCCAAATAGCGGAAGCTACCAAGTGAATCCATGTAATGATAGCTTGTTCTATTGCCATCATTCATGATGAATTCGTGTACAAATATTATCTATTTGACTTGAACAACATTTTTTAGTTGTAGCATTTTGGTACAGATGATTGTTCATTCAGGGAAAAGTCATAATTTACATCGCAATAGCAGGACTTTTAGCTATGCTTGGAGGCATTACTTGGTACGCGAGCCTTGATAATCCACAGCTTGGCATGGCAGAAATCCAACTGACCAGTGTCAAAGTTTTAAACACAAATACCGTTGACAACCGGATTACCCTCGAAGTCAGCTTTCTAATCAAAAACCCAAGTGAAAAAACATTCACAGTATCTAACATAGATTATGAATTATCTGCAAACGGAAAACCTCTCGGCAAAGGCTCATACTCGACTGAAGATATCGCTCTTCCAGGACGTGCTGCATTCTATCCTGGTTCACAGATTGAACTGCCAACCAACTTTAACTTGATACTTTCTGATAGTTCTGCCGATGAATACAACTCAATAATCAATGGCCAGGATCTAAAATTTAGTGCAAAGGGCAAAATGGTTGTTGAATCGGCATGGAGCCTAGTAGAAAGGAATTTTGAAACCTCACAGTAGACGTAACGTAAAAACTCGTGGTAATTATTTAGTGGGCCGAGAGAGATTCGAACTCTCGATCACCGCCGTGTCGAGGCGGTATCCTAACCAGCTAGACTACCGGCCCAATGAAGTACAGAACCTGATGCCTACATTATTAATCTTTAAACAGGAAGGAGCAATCTAGATTAAAATGGGCAACAAATTTTCAAACCAAGAAAAGTCCGGCCTATACAAGGCAATTTACACGAGAAGGGATGTTCGCTCCCATTTTAACTCAAAACCAATAGATGATGAAACCCTAACGAGAATCCTAAACGCCGCACATCATGCACCATCTGTGGGATTTTCCCAACCGTGGAACTTTATTCTGATAAGGGACTCTCAAACAAAGGCAAAGGTAAAACAATCCTTTGAGGAAGAAAAAAACAGATCTGCGAATCAAGTCGATGACTCAAAAAAAGAAAAATACATTTCATTAAAACTGGAGGGAATTTTAGAATCAGATGTAAACATTTGCATCACTTATGATCCTACAAGATTTGGACCGTTTGTGATCGGAAGATCAAGCATACCGGAAACTGGAATCTATAGTGTCTGTTGTGCAGTACAAAATCTTTGGCTTGCCGCAAGATCAGAAGAGATTGGAGTTGGCTGGGTGAGCATTCTGTCTAATGACACACTAAAAAAATCACTAGAATTACCTGATCATATTGTTCCTGTGGCATATCTATGCTTGGGGCATGTCGAGGAATTTGCAGGAAAACCTGATCTAGAAGCTGTAAAATGGCTACCTCGATTGGAGCTAAAAGATGTTGTATACTTTGAGAGATGGGGACAAACTCAAAACACGCCTAATTGGAGTCAAATACACGATCTAATCCGAAAAAACCTTGATTACGCTTTTAAATAATTACTTTGCAGTTTCTGGCTGGGCTTGTAGCGCAGAGTCAATTATGACGCGAAACATGGATAGCGCGGCAGCCTCCTAAGTTGCAGGTCGAGGGATCGAAGCCCTCCAAGCCCGTCCAATTTTTTTCAAATATTATTTTAATTTAAATACACAATAACCAACAAAAAAACGTGAAAGTCGTAGTAATATCTGGAAGCCCAAGAAAAACCGCAAATACCCAGATCATGATGAAGTATGTTTACGATTATACCAAGTCAAAAAACCAAGACATAAAATTCATCAATTTGTCAGAAGGCGGAATTGATTATTTCAGCGGGCCAAATGAAAGTTATAGCCAGATAACACTGCAGGCAGCTAAAGATATCATGGATGCCGATGTATGGCTTATTGGAACACCAATTTATAATTCGTTTTTCAGTGCAGCGCTAAAGAACCTCTTTGAATTTATCAATTACAAAAGCACAGCAGGAAAAACTGCAGGCCTTGCAATTATAGCGTCAGGAAACATTGGCTTTATCGATGTTCAAACTCTGCTTACGCAACTAATGAGCTACTTTAGGGTAGTTACAAACCCAAAGGCTGTTTTTGTGACTGCAGATACGATAAAAGATGGCCAAATTGGAGAAAATGAAAAAACAAGACTAAAAGAACTGGTTGATGAAACTATGCTTCTCGCATCTAGGCAAAAGTAGAACTTTTGTCCAAATACACTACTTTGAATATCTTGACAGTATAATCACCGTCAAAGATTTTTGTAACCACGTCGTTTGTTACGTCTCTAACTCTGAATTTGTATTCGTATGAGCCATCCTTTTTGACATCAGTTTGGGCAAAGTGAACAGCTTCACCATTTTTGTAAATCTGAATTATTACTGGATATCCCTCTACAGGATTTGATATTTTTCCTTCAACAAAACCCCATGGCAATCTGTTTTCTTTTGGAGCATGGAAAGGCACAACGGTCTTTTCAAGTCCAGTTGACGAATCAATTGGAGTTATTGTTGTTTGCGTGTTTACTGTCTCAGCAAACGAAGTAGATATTGCTGAAAAGACCGCAATCATTGCAAAGCTTGCAATTACTGCTTTGTTTAGAAACATTAGGAATAATCATGAAATAGTCAAATATTAACATGACGTATGAATTACACGTGTTAATGAACCAAGAAATTCTAAATGACGGATGCGTATGCAAATGCCACTTTGGGGGTGCAGTGAGCTGTCCAGGATGCAAACTAAATCATAAATCAAATGTTTGCAAGCATTGCCAGTAGATTATTTCTTCTTTTCAGCCCTTTCTTTTGACGCGAGAACTTTGAGGTTTGCAAGTTCTGCTTTGAGTGCTTCGATTTGAACTAGGGTTTCTAGACTTGCAATCTGTTGTTTTAATCGATCAATTTCGCCATCCTTTAGCTTTACAGTATCGTGTAATTCACTTAATTGAGCTGTAAATACAGTCTTGGCTGTGTTTAGTTCGTTATCTGTTACTGCCTTTACTTGTACTGTTCGCGGTTTGTGATCTACATCAATCGAGCTTTTTTTTTCAGTATGGCTGTGTTTGTGCGCATAATCTGCACTTTTCTGTGCGATCCAACAAATTCCTGCCAAAAACCATGTCACTACTACAGCTAAAAGTAGGATGAAATGTAATTCGGGTGGAGATAGATAGTAAAATCCAGATAGGGCGGCAGCAAAAATAGAAACAATAACCGTGGCTAGATGGTTGCCCAGATAACCCATGTTTATGCGAAAACCCTGTCGAATATAACAGTAATGCTTGATTTCGGAATTTAATAATAAAAGAAAAGATAAGCGAAGTTTATTCGTCTTTTTCTTGACTTGCAGCGGATTCCAGTTGTGGGATCTCTGATTGTAAAATTTTAATTTTTGTCAACAGTTCGTTTCTGAGATCTCTTGCAACTCTTCGTACTGTAGGTCGTGGAACGCCAAGCTCATCAACTACTTTGGAGTAAATGTCTTGCTTGTCAGTCAGTCCTTTTTCAAGATAAGAATTGATTGCTTGTTTAATGACGGTGCTTTGATTTGTGCGATTCACAATTTGTAATTTTTTCTGTTCTATATAAGACTATAACTTTTTCAAACAAACATTAGAGTTGTATTTTACTTCAAAAAATTCTTATACCATTTAATATTCCGGACTTGGTTTCAATTTTAAAAAAAATTCTATAATAGAGAACCAAAAATAAAATCGCACCAAAACAAAACTTTGTAATAATTACAATCTTGCTTGAATTACTTAGCTAAAAATCGTAAGACTCTTATGATAAGAATGAAGCCTGTCATTGTTTGGCAAAGGTAACTATAGAAACCAAATTCGGAAAAATTGTATTTAAACTATTACCTGAAGTTGCCCCGGAAACCGTTAGAAACTTTGCAAAACTCGCAGAATCTGGATTTTATGATGGAACGTTATTCCATAGGGTCATTCCGGGATTTATGATTCAGGGTGGTGACCCAAATACCAAAAAGCCAGACAAGAGCAGGTGGGGGCAAGGCGGTCCTGGCTATACAGTCAAAGCTGAATTCAACTCGCGCTCGCACTTACGCGGAATAGTATCAATGGCAAGAGCCACAGATCCAAATAGTGCAGGATCACAGTTCTTCATAGTTACAACTGACAGTACGTTCCTTGACAGGCAATATACCGTATTTGGAGAAGTGTTAGAGGGAATGAACGTGGCAGATGCCATAGTCAGTCAGTCGCGTGATAGAAACGACTGTCCACTCCAAGACGTACAAATGTCAAAGGTAACCATATCAGAATAATAAAATGAAAAAAATCCTCCTTGGAATCATACTTGGCGTACTGTTTTCATCAGTAGGCACTGTATTTGCTCAGCAAGCAACAATCGGCAACCCTGCAAACCAAGTGGTGAAGATTATGATAGACGAGGACGGAAACGCCCATGTTATTCATGTGGTGGAACCAAGCATAGAGCCGCAACAAGTACTTGTCATCCAAAATAATTTTACTAATTTACAGATAAAAGATGAGAGCGGCTACATCCCTCAATATGGGGAAGTGAGCGGAAACATGAAAAGCTTCATGCTATTCCCAACAGACAAAAAAACTCTCATCGAATATGACTTAAAAAATGTAGCAAAGCTAGAGGATGGAATGTGGAGATGGGACTACCTGTATCTTGCAGATACCAAGTTCTATCTTCCAGAAGATGCTAATCTTGTATTTGCAAATGAAACTCCAATCAACCTTGCTGAGAAAAGGGGAGTCAACTGTCATGGCTGCCAGGTAAAATTAGAGTATGAACTGGGTCAGACAGAAATTGTAAAGCAGGTTCAATGGCAGGACAAAAAATTTGATGTTAGAGTAATAACACTGGCAGACATTTCGTCATTCAAGTTTGATCAACCAAACAAAAAAATCACATTTGATGTAAATGACGAAAACAAGTATGTTACATTGATCATACCGCTCGAATTGCTTTGGAATCCTTATCAAGTACTCCTTAATGGGAATACCACGTTAGATCATGAGTTTTATTCTGATGGTAAAACCATGTGGCTTGGCATAAAACCAGACAAAGCTGGCACCGTAGAAATAATTGGCGTTTCGGCAGTGCCCGAATTTCCGCTAGTATCGCTTCTGATATTTGGCTCTGCGATGGTTATTGTTGTGAGATACAAGAACCGGTTTAGTCTCCGCTAGACCCGCAGGAACAGAACCCATATTCGTCAATTCTCACATTACAGATAGGACATTTTTCCCCATAATCGACTTCCCAAGGCTCCTTACCGAACAACTTGAAATGATCATCAATTTCCTCTGGCACGATTCGTTTTTTTGCCAATAATGTATTATTGGCAAAAATAGTATAATAGCATTCAATTACGCAAAAATCAAAATTATGAATTTATTAATAGAAATTGTCTGATCAACCTATGGAATGTGACTGTGGATGTCATTGCATAAGGTGCAAGAGCACATACCTTGAGTCATTTCAAGTGGGAAATATGGAATCCGATGGGTATTTTGACATGCATCACACCTGCAAAAAATGTAACACGCATTTTGACCATTTGGATGGCACTGTTTTTGCCAAATGTGATATTTGTCACTATGATTAGCTGATAATTTGCGGTTCTTTGAAATAATAGGTTTTGTTTTCCTGCGAATTTTTCAAAAGTTCTTTGTGAAAGGCCATTCTTGATAGCGCTTTTGATACATCAAGTGGACTTGCGATCCAGCCGTATTCTCTTAGGTGTTCTACTGTTTCTGAAACGGTCCTTGGTTTTGCAAAGAACAGATCTCTTTCTAACAGTTCTATCTTGCTTGGTACTTCGTCTTGGTCTATGGGAGTCGGCTGCGAGAATTCTGGTTCATGCACCTCTACATCATTTAGTATCTTCAGGTAATCCAAATTTGCCTGGTATGCTTGTGTTATTTCTCTTGGCGGCTCTAACGAAATGACCTCATCACTGATAATTCTGGCTCTGCCCTCTCCAAGCCTGCTTGTAAGGTCAGAAATCACCTGGCCTATTGTTTCATTATCTATGTAAAAGTCCCTAGACTCGACTTCTACCTCATTTTCGCCGAATCTGAGCCTAATCTTTGCCATTTGTATTAAAAATGACAAATTTTCATTTATTCTACTAGCTCTAAGTAGCTTTAAGATTGGATCAAAAATTTTACACATATTATCGGAAATTTTTTGCCCCAGTTATAGAAAAACAAATTTTTGATCAATAGGCATGGGTAAAAAGGCACTTGCCGTCATTCTGGCCATAGTAGGTATCTCTGTATTTGGATATACCCAGTACGCATCAGCTTCCCAGATCAGCGTCTCGATAACTAGCAGCAAACTAATTGAAAAAACCGACAAGGGCTCATTATACAATTTGGAGCTAGAATTCAAAAACCCGTCACTATTGATGCTTAACGCAGGAAAAACCGATTTTACGTTATCGACTGAAGGCAGAACGCTAGGGGGCGGAACCTTGGATCCATTCATGCTTCCGGCATTGGGAAAAATTACAACAAATGGCATTTTTTTAAGAGATCAGAACACTGACTCTGAAAATCCACAGGTAAAGATTTCTGGAACCACAAAATACCAGCTATTGTTTGCTACGCTTGATGTGCCATTTACGTACTATCCAACGCAAGACCAAACTAGAGAATTTATACAAGACTCTTAATTTTTTCAAATAATGCTTACTGTTTTTGGCTCAACTGCGTTAGATACTATACGAACTCCAACCAAAGTTCTCAAGGATGTCTTAGGCGGAGCAGCAACGTTTGCAGGAATTTCTGCCAGTTTCTTTGTGAATACTGGACTAATCGCTGTTGTTGGAAGCGATTTTCCCAAAAAATATCACAACATACTTGAAAAATATCTTGATTTGCAGGGGTTTGTCACGCAAAAAGGTAAAACGTTTCGCTATGATGGCAGCTATGACCAAACCCTCAGTACCAGAACAACAAATAAGACTGAACTGAATGTTCTAGGCACGTTCAAGCCTGAGGTTCCTGATTCTTATAAAAAATCAGAATTCGTATACCTTGCAAACAATGATCCCGACCAAAATACAGCACTGATACAAGATTTTGACAACGTAAAATTTTCAATGTGTGATACCATAGAATTCTGGATTTCGACAAAACGTAACTCTGTCATAAAGATGATAAAAAATGTAGATGCAGTTGTAATTAATGATGAGGAAGCAAAACTGCTCACAAAAGAGCACAATCTGATCAAATGTGCAAAAAAGATGATGAGCTGGGGCGCAAAATACATAGTCATCAAAAAGGGCGAACATGGATCGCTTCTCTTCTATGATGATGTTATTTTCCCATCCGTCGCATTTTCACTTGAAGACATTGTAGATCCTACTGGGGCTGGCGACTCGTTTGCGGGCGCAATGATTGGATATCTGGCAAGCAAGAAAAGCACGAGGCTTTCTGACATAAAAAAATCTGTAATCTATGGAAATGTGATGGGCTCATTCGCAGTAGAAAGATTTGGCCTAGATGGATTGCTCAATACAAACAAGAAAAAAATCCAAACCAGAATACAACAATACCAGAAAATGATTGATTTCTGAAAGGTTATAGACAACAGATCCAAAAACCAAACCATGGATAAACTAGAGTCGCTTTTCTCACTACAAAAAGGCCTTTCGGAAATGATGAACCTTGATAGATACCCAAAAGACACAGAGGGCAAAATATCTGCACTTTGCACTGCAATAATTCATGAGGCCACCGAACTTCAGCGTACAACAAATTGGAAGTGGTGGAAAAAACCTACTCCCTTTGACATTGCAGATGCAAAAGAAGAATTAATTGACATCTGGCATTTTGTAGTACAAGCATCACTTGAGCTAAATCTGACACCTGACGACATACTGGAAGAATACAAGCGAAAAAACGAGATCAATCGGAGCAGACAAAAAAACGGATACTAGATCTTTAGATGATTTTATCTAGTCTAGTCTCCCCAATTTTATCTACAAGTGTTATTTGTTTTTGAAACTTTTCCACATCTTGCTTTGAAACAGTAAGAAAGGGGCTTGGGCTATGCGAGTTTACTATCCTACCGTTATCATCAATACCATATTTGTATAACGATATCAATGCATGCCCTGTTTTGTGGCCTGAGACTTCTTTCCCACAAACAATCAAAGTCTGAAGATTTGGATTTTTGATAACATTGCAAACTAACTCATCAATTCCCCTATTTTCGGAGAGCAATCTTCCAGATATGGCAATTTTTTTCATCAGATCTGAATTTGATATTTGTTTCAAGAGCTTTATGCTTGACAAAGTACACACAGCAATTGTTGAATCTCTATTTCCAAGAAAAACCTCTTCTTGTATTGGGAATATTCTTTTGCAGATCTCTCCTGCAATATCTGATAATGAATTCAAGTCAGTGCACTGCGGATTATTCTAGTCATCAGTCTTAAGTTATCTTCTGTGACCATTGGCTGTACTGGTAGGGAAAGGACACTGCGTGCAGCCCAGTCAGTAACTGGGAGATTTATCTTTTTACCATAATATGGTGTCTTGTGAACTGGTGTGGAATAATAAACTGCGGCACCAATTCCATTTGAATTCAGATCCTTCATTATCTTGTCTCTTGATTTTGTGGCAACCGTGTAAAGATACCAGTTTACTTTTTCATGTTTTCTTGCTTGTGGAAGAGTTAGATCCAAACCTGAGAGTAAGTCTGTGAGAATTTCTGCGTTTTTCTTTCTCTTGAGCAAAAACTGCGGCAGCTTTTTCATCTGTATCTTAGCAATTGCTGCATTGATCTCTGGCAGTCTGAAATTTAGGCCAAGTATCCTCGTATCATATCCGTGAACCATTCCGTGATTTCTTATCATGAGAAGTTTTTCCCACAGTTTCTTGTTGCTTGTAACTATGACTCCGCCTTCACCTGACGTCATTACCTTTGCCGCATACATACTAAAACAACCAATTTCAGAAAACGTACCGGTCTGTTTTCCTTTGTAACTTGATCCCATAGATTGCGCGGCATCCTCAATTATGTGCAAATCATGCTTTCCTGCGATCTCGGATATCTCATCTATGTGTGCAACATTACCATACAGGTGAACTGGAATTACCGCCTTTGATTTTTTTGTAATCTTTCTTTCCAAATCTACTGGATCCATGGTATAATTATCGCGTCTGATGTCGACAAAAACTGGTTTTGCTCCAACTGATACGACTGCATTTGCCGTTGCAACAAATGTAAAAGAAGGTAAAAGAACCTCATCGCCAGTTTTTATGTCAAGTGCGTATAGTGCTGCCTGTAGTGCGGCAGTGCCTGAGTTTACTGCTACGGCATACTTTGATTTTACAAAAGAAGATACAAATTTTTCAAACTCTTGAACATTTCTTCCGCCGCGGCTTGCAGCAGAAGTAAGGGCACCCTTCTTAAGAACTGACACAACCTCGGAAATCTCTTCTTTTCCAATAATCGGGATATTTACTGGAACCGTCACGACTTGTTTTTCTAAATAACTCTAATAAACTTGGTTAATTTTTATAGCTAGTACTCAGAGTCGTGACATTAATGAAAGTAGATTATTTGCGTGAAAACGAAACTGGTTACAAGGTATTTCTGTACATTTTCTATATCTGCTCGTTTCTAATGTTATCAATAACAGCGTATGGGGTTTACGCAATGTTGCAAGAATGGAGTGCACATGGAACATATGTGATGGGTGAAGTCTTGGTAAAAACCGAATTCCCATTCCAACATTTTGCCAAGCTCACAACTTGGTTATTCTTTTCCACAATTATCGGCTGGTATTGCTGCTCGCGAATAGGCTGGAAAAGAACAGTGAGACTATACACGTGGAAAATGGCACTATTGCAGCTAATGCTTCTGGGGTTTGTTGTGATCTGCCTTTATGAAGTGTTGTACAACTTTATGGTGTTAAACGCACAAATTACTGCAGGAATTAAGGATGGAAACGTGCCAGATATTGACGCACTTACAATCGCATATCCCGATCCGTCACGACCGTGGAATCTGATTTTTGCAACAAAGATGTTTCTAGCAGGCTTTCTGATCAGCGCCCATGCATTCTATCTTAGTACAAAGCCGAGAAAGTCAGTTGATGACATAAACCCATAATATGAACTCGGAAAAATGTTTAAAACGAAAACAAGGAAAACCAAGCATATGCCAGTAAAACCAATTCCCGATGGTTACAATACTGTTACACCAACCATAACAGTGCATGAAGCGGCAAAGGCAATCGAGTTTTATAAAAAGGCATTTGACGCGCAAGAAATCTTCCGATTTTCAAGTCCAGATGGAAAAACAATAATGCATGCAGAAATTAAAATTGGAAATTCCATCGTAATGCTAAATGACGAGTTTCCGCAGATGAACTGCCGCTCTCCGCAATCAATAGGCGGTACTGGCTCGTCTATTTTTTTGTATGTCCATGATGCCGATGCAACATTTAACAAAGCAGTTTCTGCTGGGGCAAAATCACTCATGCCGTTAATGGATGCCTTTTGGGGTGACAGATTTGGCTCAATTGAGGATCCTTTTGGGCATGTCTGGAGTATCGCGACTCACAAAAAGGACATGACGCCCGACGAGATAAAAATGGCTCAAGAAGCGTTCAAAAATATATGTCAATGATGCAACCCGACTTTTCATAGTGTAATTTTTACAGTCATTAGCTTTATAGGGTTACAAGTAAAAGTTGAACCAAATTGGATGTTACAACAAAGGTAGATCTTGTCTCAAAGCCGCCAACTGAGGAAATAGTAACAAAGGAAGAACTGACAAATCTTTTTGAAACAAACTCAAAACCAAAGCACTACATTGGGCTTGAAATTTCTGGATTTCTCCACTTGGGAAGCCTGATCAGCACGGGATTTAAGATTAACGATTTTATCAAAGCAGGAGTGCAGTGTAATGTCTTTCTAGCTGACTGGCACACACTAATCAACGACAAACTCGGTGGAAACTGGGAAACAATTTCCAAAGTTTCAAAATACTATGAAGACGCCTTCAAAACAGTTTGCCCTGGCGTTGGAATAATACATGGAACCGAATTATACAATTCTTCAAAAGAATATTGGAAAGATCTAGTCCAATTTACAAAACACATGTCGCTTGCAAGGACAATGAGAACGCTTACCATAATGGGCAGATCTGAAAGCGAGGAAAAAATAGACCTAGCAAAGCTTCTCTATCCTCCAATGCAGGCAGTTGACATTCATTCAATGGAAATTGATATTGCGCACGCAGGAATGGATCAAAGAAAAATCCACATGCTTGTTCGAGAAATCTTTCCAAAAATGAAATGGAAGGTTCCAGTCGCAGTACACCACAGCCTGCTTCCGGGATTACTAGAGCCTGTACCAAATGATGATTTAGGATCAAAAATGAGCAAATCAAAGCCAGGATCAGGAATTTTCATTCATGATTCCAATGAGGAAATCAGTAACAAAATAAAAAAAGCCTGGTGTGATGTTACACAGATACCAAACAATCCAATTTTACAAATAGCGAAGAATGTGATTTTTCACGAGTTCAGTGAAATCTATATAGCAAGACCACAAAAATTCGGAGGAAATGTAACATATGCCAATTATTTTCAACTTGAATCTGATTTTTCAGCAGGAAAGCTTCATCCATCTGATCTAAAACAAACAGTTGCAGATCATTTGATCAAAATAATTGCCCCCATCCGAGACAAGCTTGCACTAGATCCTGAATTATATTCCACAATAAAAAATAGCGTTTAGGTTTGCAGATTGTATTTTGATGTGTATCCACGCGGATTAATCATTAGGTTTTTGAAGTTGTAGGTTGATGAATTTCCAATTATCACAGTACTAATCATACCAAGCTTGTCTGCATGCTCTTCCATATTTGCAAGGTTTGTCATTACTATTGTCTGGGATTCACGAAACGCTCCTTTTATTATTGCGACAGGAGTGTCTGGTTTGCGATATTTCAGCAAGAGCTTTCTTGTGTCCTGCAATTGGTGAATTCTTTTTTTGCTTGACGGATTGTATATCACAATTACATAATCGCCCTGAGCTGCTGCCTCTACTCTTTTTGTTATTATCTCCCATGGAACCAAAAGATCACTCATTGATACAACTGCAAAATCTGTCATGAGTGGGGAGCCAACCAGAGATGCACATGAGTTAAGAGCGGACACACCTGGGATGATTTCCACTTGTAATCCTGTTTTTGGATCCCATCCTGCCTCTGCCAGTGTTTCATAAATCAATCCAGCCATTCCATAGATTCCTGGGTCTCCGCTGGATACAAGTGAGACTATTTTTCCTTCCTGTGCTAAATCTATGCACTGTTTAGCGCGCTCTACCTCTTGGGTCATTGCGTATCGGTAGACATCTTTTCCCTTGATGAGATCTTCAACCAAAGTCACATACGTATCATACCCAACTATGGTGTCGCTTTCCTCAATTACCTCTTTTGCGCGAAATGTCATGTGGTCGTGGCTTCCTGGTCCGACGCCAACGATGTAGAGTTTTCCTGCCAAGCGATTCTAGTCTTTTATAAGATAATTTATCCTTTGTTTTGGAATTTAGCTAAGTGATTCTATAAGTGGGCAGTTCATCATGTGGTCATTGCTTAGCGGTCTTGCAAGCTGAACAGTTATCATTTTTTCTGATTTTTTATTGATGATGTCAGAAACCGTTTCAAGTATTCCTGCATAAATCGGATCATTCCATTCCACTATTGATACTCGACAAACTGGAATGTATCTTCCCTCTTCTAGGGTTGATGATAGGATATTTGCTTGATATCCCAATGATCCTGGCCCACTAACTCCATTTTTAAATTGGTACATTTCAGAAACAATGGAATTTGATAATGTCCCTGCAAGCTTTGGTACGTTGGGCACTCCCAAAAGATTCGCAGGTCCCAGCGGTGTTGCATCAGTTATGATGTAGTATATCGTCCTGCCGTCAGGTCCCCAACCTCTGTGTGCAACAAAAGTTACTTTTTTGGTTTCATTACTGATTGAAAGTACCTGCCCTTTGTCAAATGATGATTCATCTGTTATGCTAGTACTGTTTCTTAGTTGTAACTGTCCTCCAGGCCACAATATGTGTGGCATATTGATCACCACGTTTGTTTTTACTAGTTTTATCCTGCTTTCCTTTTCTGCCATTAGAACTGCCTCTGCAGAATTTAGAACTTGTGCTTTTTGTCCCTGTTTCCATGATGCGATGACCAGAGAATGAAATGGACTGTATGAATCCGGCTTGGCAGGACTGCTTGAGAATACTTCGCTTTGATAGCCATACAAACCCTCTCCTTTGATACCGTTAGTAAACGAGTAAACAGTACTCTGTGCAGAAGCTGACATCTTTGCAAGCCTTGGAGAAAACTCGACTGACCAATTTTGCTTGCCTGTTATTTTGTCACCAAATGTCTTGTTGCTTGAATCTGTAATTATATAGGAAACTGAACCTCCTGCAAAAAATCCAGAATGCATTGGAATACTTACTGGAACATGTGGCTTTGGAAGCGTAAATGACTGTGACTTGGGCTCTATCTTCTGTACTACTATTTGTGTTGGCTCCCCTCTTATCCATCCGTCTACGCTTGCAGTGACAGTGAATGGTATCTTGCTTCTAAATCCTAGCGCTGCGCCAGTAAAATCAAACGAGTCTGCCTTTGATGGTGGTCCTATGATGGAAACTCCGTAAATGGTATTTCCGTCAACACTCCACGTTGTCTGCCCGTTTATGTCCTGCCTGTCAAGATCATGCAATACTATGATTTCAACTGGAACACTTGATGTGTATGTTACAGAACCGTGGTACAGACTGTTCTGATTTGCAGGCAAGATGAGTACAAACTGAAATTCCTCTTGTCCTATTCCGGGATCATGAGACGAGTCAAATGTCTTTGTAAACTGGATTTTTGTCTGAGGTACTGCAACTGCAAGCTGATCAATGACGGACAATGATACTGCAATTGTCGAAATTATTAAAATTGCAAAAACAATAATGGCCTTATTCACGAATGATCCAGATTCTTAAACATCTTTAAGTTTTTCAATGATTGTTTGCTAGATTGAATTCGTCATGTAGTGCTTTTACTACAGATTCACAATCGTTATCTTTTACGACAAATGCCAAATTGAGCTCAGACGAACCCTGTGCAATCATAATCACGTTTACTTTGTTTCTTGCGGCAGCTCCGAACACTTTGGATGCGACACCTACCATTCCGCGCATTCCAGATCCAATTAGAGCTATTATTGCAACATCTACTGTAATGTCAATTTTCTTTATGACCTTACCAAGCAGATTCATCTCAAGTGTATTAACTGCCTTGTCAAGATCGTTTTTCTTTACTACAATTGAAATGCTTGACTCTGAAGGGCTCTGAGAAATCATCATGATGTTTACGCCAGCCTTTGCTAGAAGCGAAAATATTGTAGCTGCAGTACCTGGTGCTCCTACCATACTTCCACCTCTTACATCAATTAACCCATTATGCCTAATGGCACTAACACACTTGACTGTCCTGTTTGTAGCCTCATCGGGTGTGGCAGTTACCAAGGTTCCAGGATTTTCCACATTGAAGGTGTTTCGTATTCGCATTGGGATTTTCTTTGATAGGAGGGGTTCAAACGAACGGGGATGAATCTGCTTTGCACCAAAAAGTGCCATCTCCATTGCTTCTACGTATGAGACTTCTGGTATCACCTTTGCGTTTTTTACCAATTTTGGATCTGCACTCATCAATCCGTCAACATCACTCATCAACCAGACCTCGTCGGCCTTGATGCATGATGCGATTATGGTTGCAGTATAATCCGATCCACCCCTTCCAAAAGTTGTGATGTGTCCGTGCTGATCTGCACCTGCAAAGCCGCCTATCACTGGGATTGTTTTCTTTCCAAGAAGTGGCTCTAAGGTCTTTGAAACCCTAAGTCTTGTTGTATCCATGAGCGGTTTTGATGAGCCAAAATTAGAATCAGTAACAATTCCTACATCCTTTCCTGTGAGAGTGACTGATTTTTCTTTTAGGTCGGACAATGCGTGCGAAACAATTTCAATTGAGAGTCTTTCCCCAAACGATATCAGATAGTCAAGTGATCTTGGGGTGACCTCACCTAGCAGTATCATTCCGTGGAGTAATCCCTCTAATTCCGATAGATTGGTGTCGAGTATTTCAAAAAGCTTTTTCCTTATCTTTTGATTTGAGATAGAGTCCCTTGCTAACTGCTTGTGCTCTTTTATTATTTTTAGCATTAAGGAATTTGCAGAATCCCTGTTTCCCTTTTGTATTAATTCTGATATGTCAAGAAGCTGGTCGGTTACATCGTTTACTGCAGAGCAAACCATTACAACTTGATTTTTTTTGGCAAGTGAGTGGATAAACTTGGCAACACTCTTGATGTTTTTTGCAGTAGAAATCGAGGTTCCGCCAAACTTTACTACTAATCTCAAACTAGATGTCATTTGGATCTAAACCTTAAATGCTTTTAACTTTCGACTCGCGGCGCTAGGTAAAAATGAATTCGTCCCATGTTTGCCACCTTGAATTCTATGCGCAACGGCTTGGCAGACGAGTACTCGCAGACAATCGAGCCTGACGCTGTACCAACTGCCTT
This sequence comes from uncultured Candidatus Nitrosotenuis sp., assembly GCA_964449865.1. Lineage (GTDB taxonomy): Archaea > Thermoproteota > Nitrososphaeria > Nitrososphaerales > Nitrosopumilaceae > Nitrosotenuis. Next base: position 25,803 of record CAYVBR010000005.1, on the reverse strand, counting down.
CACTATTGGATTTAGGTATTCGAGGCTATAGGTTCCGACACTTTCCTCTTTTACTGAAATCTCAGACAGCTCGTCCTGCTGCTTTTGGAGCGATATCAGCACTTCACCAGAATCGCCCTTGCCTGAAAATTCCGATTTTGCGGCATTTGTCTTTATTGTCAGATAATCAGAAACAACCTGGACATCCCCAAGAATTTTATCAAACAGACCGGTTGCCAAGCTAATCCTCGTGTCATATGGAATTTTTGGCAGTGGAGTATCTGTCGCAGAGCTCTCAATTAATCTCATCTTGTATTGTTTATTTTTCCCAATCGATATCAGTAACATGTTGTCTGAAAGACTGATCTCAATTGCCTCTGTTTTATCTGATCTTTTGATTAATTTTGAAAACTCGTCAATTCTTACACCAAATTTTATGTCACCATCACACTCGTATTTTTCAAAGGCGGAGTTTGGCCAAGAAATGTCAATTAATGCAACATGTGATGGATCCATCCCTCTAAATGAAATTCCTTCCGCAGTAGCTTCAAAAGTTGCTTCTTCTACCAACGTGGAAATTGCTGAAAGTATTGCTTTCCATTCGTCTGATCCATTCGTTTTAGCTGAAAACACCAAAGCTAAATGAAGTGTCTTGAAGCTTCCAGTTAAACGTTATGCGTAATTGCGCCAAGTATGGTTACATTGTATACAACGATAAAATTGTGTTGTCGGCTCATCCGCACTTCTTGTTTGCAACATCCACCATACAGCTTCTGTATGGCCGCACTTTTCGCAGTCTATCGTAATTGTTGGCAAGGTTTGCTTTGTATCACCTTCGTCCAAAATTGTCAGTTCTGATTTCTGTTCTTGTGATTTCTTTTTTGGATCTTGTTTTGCTTCGCTTTCAGCATAGCCGCATTTTTGACAAGTTCCTTTCTTTAGTCGTATGCCACACTTGGGGCAAAATTGCATCTAAACACCCTTGAATTTTGAATGAATGAGTTGTTTCATTTGTCCTGCGAACTCGATTGCAGAGTCCGTAGCCTTTACTATTTCCTTAATCGGGCTACCTTTTGCATTTACTCGCATCCAGTACTCGTTTGTGAGTGGATGTCTAAGAATTACCCCTGCAAAGTCAACTTGGTGGTCCTTTAGCAGCTCATGCTGTACTATGTACAAAGTGCCAATATCTGAGCCTTTCAGAGAGATACTTGTCTCCTTTGTGGACGACTTTATTATTTGGGCATTCATTCTATCGGAAAACCACTTATTGCGGATATAAATCATCGTGCATTATGGGAAGCGAAAGCACACTTTCAGACATAAGCCTAACTCCTGACAAGGAGGAATATTCACAGAACGACGAGATCACAATTGGAGTTAAATTTTCCATTCAGGGCGGACTCAGGGACGCATTTAATGAAAAAAACTGGACGGAATCTTACAACAAATATGATAACCTATTCAAGCTAAAATATGGAATAAAACTGGCCTCGGGCGGATTTAGAAAGCACGAGCTAAAGTCAGTTGACACCTACAGAAAGGCTTCGCTTTTTTGGACGCGCAATCCTAAACTGGTAAACCCTATGAAAGAAAAAAGAGTTTGGGTACAAGTGGCAAAAAACTTTGAGCCAATCATCAGACTAACAGAAGATGAGGTGAGACAGGAATTATTTGACTTTGAAGAAAAGCTTACCTTTAAGGCATCAGAACTTGGATCGGGAAAGCACAAAATTGGCGCCGAAGTATTTGCTTCCTGGCAAAAACACCACTATACCGAACCAGACAATATCAAATCAAGCGCAAAGGAAATTGAAATAAAAATCAATTAGGATATAAAACAGGAAAAATCCACAAAACCCATGGCAAAATACGATGGGCTTTTGGGCCAGCCGGTACTTGAAGTAGAAGAGCCTGATTCAGAAGGCGGCATCACTTTGATTTTCAAGGATAATAGATTTCTGTTTGTCAAACTGGTGGATGGAAAAATAGACACAATTTCCATCCCGGAATAAATTCAATTTTTTAATCTTTATGCTTTAGGAATTTTTCGTACATGGATACTGCCATTTCCTGTATCTCCGATTGGACGGAACCCGGCCTTTCATTTCTTAGCTTTTCAATTGCTTCCCTTGCAGTCATTTTTTGATACTTGATCAGATAACTTGCCAGAATAGTTCCAGTTCTTCCAATTCCAGCAGCACAGTGAACCATTACTGGCTCTTTGTTCCTGATTCGCTCGTCGATATAGTCAACTGCGTTGTCAATTTTTTCAAGATCTGGCGCAGTCAAGTCTTCGGTTGGAATGTGCAGGTATTCTATCTCGTCTAGCCAGGAACTAGGAAGGCTGTCTTCTGTCATTGTTATGATTGACTTGACGCCCTGACTGCGAATCCAGCTCATTTCCTCAAAACTTGTGGGCATTCCGCAACCTGCAAGCTTGTCTTCTATTAACCACGAAAAGTTTGTAGGTCTTTTTGTTATTTTGCCGTGAATTTTGCGCCAAAGGTTTCCTGGCTTACTCATTTGATACGTATGGCATTTTTGGCATATTTAGACAATGAGCTCTGTTTATATTACAAATTGCTGTAATAGTGTGGTTTTGACCAGAGAGGCTATTCTTTATGAAAAGTTGCCCGATGAAAGGGTAAAGTGTACTGCGTGTGCTAGGTACTGTGAAATCAAAGATTCTCAGGTGGGTCTTTGTGGAGTTAGGGGAAACGTTGGAGGCAAGCTTGAGCTCTTTGTTTATGGCAAAGTAATTGTGGGAAACGTTGACCCAATTGAAAAAAAGCCAGTAATTCACTATCGCCCAGGAACTAAGATATTCTCAATAGCAACAACTGGCTGTAATTGGCTTTGCTCTTATTGCCAAAACCATGACATTTCTCAGCGAAGGAAGGTAGAGGGAACCGACATGACCCCAGAACAGGTGGTAGAATCAGCTGTATCTTGTGGAGCAGACGGAATTGCGTATACGTACAATGAGCCGTCAATTTTCATCGAGTTTGCGCGTGACTGTGGGATTGCTGCAAGAAAAAGAGGACTGTTTAACGTCTTTGTCTCAAACGGCTACGATACTCCACAGACTGTAAAAATGATGGGAGAATTTTTGGACTGTATCACAGTTGATTTTAAGGGAAGTGCAGAACCTGAATTTACAAGAAGGTACATTGGTATCCCAGACCCAAAACCAATCTTTGACTCTCTCTTGGAAATTAGGGATACAACCAAAATTCACGTAGAGATAACGGATCTAATTGTACCACGAGTAGGCGACAGCTTGGAGCACGCAAAAAAGTTATCCAAGTTTGTATATGATGAGTTTGGACCAGAAACGCCGATTCATTTTTTGAGATTTCATCCAGATTATAGAATGATGGAATTTCCATCAACTCCAATTGAAACTTTGGAGAAACATTATGAAGTTGCAAAAAAAGAAGGGTTGCAATACGTATACTTGGGAAACGTTCCAGGGCACAAATACGAACATACGTACTGTCCAGAGTGCAAAAACATCGCGGTTGGACGATATGGGTTTGACATAACGCAATGGAATCTAGATGAGCACAATCGGTGCAAGTTTTGCTCAAAGCAAATTCCGATCATTGGGCCGCTGGACAAAAAATACAAAAGAAACAGATTCCAGTTTGTAACCTAAAATGCAACTGCACGAACAGGAGAGCCTGTCGCTCCATGAATCTTTAGTGGCAACGCAATAATTCCAAAGTGCGTCTTTTTGATTTTGTCAAGGTTGCAGAGATTTTCTAAAATCAAAACATCCGATTTTAGCAGTATTTTGTGAGATGAAAAAGACATATCCGAACCAATGTCAATACTTGGTGAATCAATTCCGACAAGGCTTATTCTTTTTGAAGACAGGTATCTGGCGGCAGATTCTGACAGGCCTGGGTTTTTCTCAAAAAACTCACTCCTTGCCAAGTTACCGTTCCATCCAGTGTGGAAAACAACTGCAGATTTTGCAGGAATTGGACCATACTTGCTTTCAAACTGGATTATGTCGTTTTTTGTGATTTTGTAGTTTGCAGTTCCCCTGACTCTGATTAGAAGTGCATTGCACACAAACCTCTCAGGATTAATCTGGTGAATCTTTTTGCCATTTTTTATAAAGTGATACGGTGCATCAACATGAGTCCCAGTGTGGGTACTCAGGAAAAGCATCTCCAGATTGTACTTTTCCTTTTTGATTTCAGCCCATTGGATAAAGTGAGGCTTTGGCGATCCAGGAAAACTAGGGATGTCTTGTGAAATGGTTAGCGTAAGGTCTACTGGTTTCACAAAAAATCTAGATCCCAAGTTCTATTTGACAATGATCAAAGATATTAAATAACACCCATCCAAAATACTTCTACGTTGCCAACAGCATTCATACTTTTGAACTCCGATCTGGGTTCTGACCAAGAGATCATCGTGAAGCTAAAGGAGATCCTCGCAGTCGAGAAAGGTATCAAGTTTGAGGTTCAAGGAGTCTATGGAATCTACGATATTGTAGTCAAAATAGAGGCCGACAATCCAGATCACCTAAGAAGTATCATCACAAACAAGATTAGAAAAATTGAAAAAGTCCAGTCTACTCTAACCATGATGGTAATAGAAGAACAAGAAGGTCTATAGCTTCTTTATTGCGTCAACCGTTTTTAGAATATCCATTTCCGTGTTAAACAAGTGAGGCGCAGCACGTACGATTTTTGTATCTGATATTTCTCTTACTGCCAAGATGATGCCACGTTTTTCCAGATATTCTACTATCTCTTGTGGTGATTTTTTACCTACGGAAAATGATACAATACTGGTTCTTTTTTCCTGATCTTCTGGGCCATACAGAATTACATCTGGAATCTTTGCAATTTCATCTCTAAACAAGTTTGCAAGCCCAATAATTTTTTTCCTGATGTTATCTAGTCCCAAATGCAACAAATACGAAACAGAAGTTTCAAGTCCTACAATTGCAGGATAATTTCTAAATCCTGATTGAAATTTATCAGGTATGTCCTTGTACGCTATTTTATCATGATCATATATCATTGCTGATTCTCCGCCTATCTGGGTTGGCTCTAGCAAATTGGCGGAGTCTTTCCTGCAATAAAATATCCCGATGCCCATTGGGCCACAAAGCCACTTGTAACCGTTAAAGGCCATAAAGTTGCATTTTGTCCTACTAAAGTCATAATCGCCAATGCAACCAGCTGTTTGGGCTGCATCTAGAAAATATGGGATATTTTTCTCTTCTAGGATTTTACCAATTTGTTCAACTGGCATAATTGCTCCAGTGTTATAGAGTGCATGGCTTAGTGAAACTAGACTCGTGTTTTCGTCTAATAATTTTTCAAATTCAGAAATCTCGAAAAAACCATTTGTATCGTTAGGCACACTACGTAACTCGACTGATTTGGCAAGGCGTAACCATGGATAATAATTAGAATGGTGCTCATGAGTCGTACCTCTGATCACAATATTGGAATTTTTTGGAAAAGATAAGCCACCTGCAACAGTATTGATTCCCTCCGTAGTACTCTGAGTCAGAATGACTTCTTCCGGTCTACACCGTATTAGTTTAGAAATTGTCTGTCTTAGATGATTATATCTCTCCGCAAGCTCGATTCCAAAATCTATTGAATCTGGTCCCGATTCGTTGTACTGTATGATAAAATCAGTCATGGCCTTGATGCTTTTTAGAGGAATCAGAGACGAAGACGCATTATTCAGATAGATCTTGTTTGAGCTGATAAATGCACCATATGTATCCAGATCGAAATTCATTATTATATCTCACAGGAAACTATCTGTTGTTGGATAAAAATCATCAGGCAGATATCATGGAAAATATGCAAAAGATGATTTTTTCTGAAAGTCTGAACTCTATATCGTTTGATGACGCAATAACAAAGACGTACTTTTTTCATAAACTGGTCTCCTCAATGGCTGTTCCAACAATTTATCTTGATTTTGATCTGCTGTACAGCGGATATGTTGCGTCAGACATTTTACCGCAATCTGATGATATTCAACTGTATAGGCCAACGAAGCAAACATGGAACAACTTGCTTGTGCAAATACTAGACGAAATATCAAAAGAGCAGCATATCATAATAATCGACTCGTTAAATGGATTTTACAACATATTTACAGATGAAAAAGACGGTGGTCGACTGATTAACAGCTTTATCCTGCTTCTAGTCAGCGTCGGACAAAAAACAAAATCTGCTGTTCTGATTGGGAGTCTTGCAAAATTCAAAAAAGATGAGGGTTGGGTTTTGTTAGCTATTGGGCGTCACGTGGTTGAAATCAACAAAATGAATCGACTGGTTCTGCAAAAACAGAACTCGGAGCTTTATCTCACATCAGTTGATCAGAACAACTCAAAAAAATCCGCCCTGAAATTATCTGATCTTGATTTGTTTTAGTATGATTTTTAGAAATCCAAAATTAGCGATCAAAATTTTATAACAGCGTTAAAAATTGCCTAACGCCGTTATAATTCGAACTTTTTAGGGAAATTATATTAAGATCTAAAATCAAGTTAATTTGAAATAAAATGCCAGTAGCAATTTTACCAGACATTGGTGAACAAATGTGCATCGGATGCGCACTATGCGTTGAAATCTGCACAACTTTGGGACCAGATGTACTAAGAGTAAAACCAGTCGAAGGCTGGAAAAGAGGAAAGGCATTTGTCTTTTACCCAGAAAGATGCATCTCCGACGGAGCATGCATTGGAGTTTGCCCAACAAAAGCAATCTTCTGGATGAGACCAATGGACTTCACAGTAGGTCAACCAGTTCCTCTGTACAAGAACTCAGTCTTCGTTAAGGGCTGGACTGAACTCATCGATTAAGTTCAGTCATCATAATTTCTTTTTAATTTCTATTTGCTGGTGGAAACTAGGTTTTTGATATGAATTCTGTTACTGAACCATGTGTTGTGGGTTTTCCAAAAACAAGGTCTGATTTTTTATCCAATATGGAAATCACAGTCTATCGATCCTCAAAAATACGTTGATTGACTACAAATACGAATCCACCATTCCACGGCAAATTATTTTTCTGATATGAAACAGACAAAGATACAATTAGGTTGTAACAACGCTATTTTCTGAAATCGATAATATTCATAAGAACGTACAGGTAATTTGTTTCTCTGGGATCCACTAGATGCTCTTTCAATATACAACGTGGACTATTTGACAGATATTTTATGGATGGATAAAAATTGAAGTAGGAGAAGTCAAAAAAATATTTGCTTAACTGGAAAAAAGGACTAAGATACTGCTGGTTGAGATGACGTAGGTGCTGGAGTGACTCTAATTTTTCGAACTGCTTCTACTAAATCGCTCTGAGTGATTTTTATTTCTTTGACTGTCTTTTTCTCACTGTTGACATATCTCCTCAATGCCGCAAATGCAGCTCTGTCACACACCGCTGCAATTTCTGCTCCGCTGTATCCGTTTGTCATTTCTACAATTTTTGTCAAGTCAACGTTTGATTCAAGTGGCTTTTTCTTTGTGTGAATCTCAAAGATATGTTTCCGTCCCTTTGCGTCTGGTTTTGGAACCTCAATTATTCTGTCAAATCTTCCAGGTCTCAACAGGGCAGAATCTACCATGTCTAGCCTATTTGTTGCTCCTATTACCAATACATCGTTTAACTCCTCCAGTCCATCGATTTCTGTGAGTATTTGTGATACTACGTTTTCCGAAACGTGTGAAGAATCCATTCCACTTCTTGTTGGAATGAGCGAATCTATCTCATCAAAGAATATTATGCATGGTGCAGCTTGTCTTGCCTTCCTGAAAATCTCTCGCACTCCTTTTTCTGATTCGCCAACCCACTTTGATAACAGCTCAGGCCCTTTTACACTGATAAAGTTCGATTCAGTCATTTTTGCAATTGCCTTTGCGATCAGAGTCTTTCCAGTGCCTGGCGGACCATACAAGAGAATTCCCTTTGGTGCCGCAACATCGACATATTCAAGTGCCTCCTTGTGTTTTAGCGGCCATTCGATTGCCTCGTGCAATTCTTCCTTGAGTGACTCTAACCCTCCTACGTCATCCCATGTTACATTTGGTACCTCTACTAGGACCTCTCTTAGTGCGGATGGTTTTACCTCTTTTAGTGCTTCTTTAAAGTCGTCAGACGTTATCTTGATTTTCTGTAATATCTCGGCTGAAATCTTGTCTTGTGCAAGGTCAATTTCTGGCAAAATTTTTCGAAGTGATCTTATCGCAGCTTCTTTTGCCAATACCTCAAGATCCGCTCCGACAAATCCATGTGTCACCTTTGCAATTTGTTTTAGGTTTACGTTTTCCTCAATTGGCATTCCGCGTGTATGGATGTTTAGAATTTCCAGCCGTCCTTCTTCGTCTGGAATTCCAATTTCGATTTCTCTGTCAAAGCGTCCTGGCCGTCTAAGTGCTGGATCGATTGAGTCCGGCCTGTTTGTTGCGGCAATAACTACTACCTTGCCCCTTGACTTCATTCCGTCCATCAATGTCAAAAGCTGGGAAACAATCCTTTTTTCTACTTCGCCTGACACCTCGTCGCGTTTTGGTGCAATGGAGTCAATCTCGTCGATAAATATTATGCTTGGAGTGTTTTCCTCTGCTTGCTTGAATATATCACGCAATCTTTCCTCACTTTCCCCGTAGTGCTTTCCAAAGATTTCAGGACCTGAAATTGAGGTGAAATGTGCATTTGTCTCGCCTGCAACTGCCTTTGCAAGTAGGGTTTTTCCCGTGCCTGGCGGACCATACAAAAGTACGCCTTTTGGAGCCTCGATTCCTAGCTTTTCAAAGAGTTCAGGATGTCGCATTGGCAATTCTACCATTTCTCGAATCTTTAGGACCTCTTTTCTTAGCCCGCCTAGATCGTCATATGTTATCCTTGGTACGGAGTTATCAACTGCCTTTGTCATGGATCCAAGCTTGAATATGGTATCCTCAGTTACGATTACCGGCTTTGCGGGCGTGGTTGCAGTTACAACGAGCTGGGTTTTTCCACCAAGATGCGTGTTTACTATGATGGTATCGCCAGTTGTAAAGACATGCCCCTCATACAAAGACGACATGTATTCCTGCAATCCCCCAATGGATATTTTTTCAATTGGAGACAAGACAATCTGCTCTGCCTCTACGGCACTTACACTTTTGACTGAAACCTTTTCGCCTATTCCTGCGCCAATATTGTGCCTTGTTAATCCGTCAATTCTGATAATCCCAGTACCAAAGTCATCAGCGGAGCTTGGCCATATTTTCACATGGGTCTTCTTGTTTGCCATGAGCTCTACAATCTGACCTGCTTGCCACTTGTTTTCTTTCACTACTTTAGGATCAATTACCGCTATACCTTTTCCAACATGTCGTTGGGAAATTTCATCAATTTTTAGTATTATCTCACTCATATTTCATCACCAAAAAAATTAGAGGTTTAGTTAACCTCCACCGTTTTGCCCTTTGGTTTCTGCTCCTTCAGCTTAAAGACCAGCTCCAAAATCCCGTTTGTGTATGTAGCCTTTACCGAATCCTCGTCTACCTCGTGCCTTATTGGCGCATTACCGTGGTACTTTTTCTCACCATGTTCTGCATCGATGTGGACCGTTTTGCCCTCAACTACAACATTGATGTCTTTTTTCTCGACACCTGGCATTTCTGCAACCAGTTTCAGGATTTTTTCCTTTTCGTCAACAATTGCATCAATTAACGGTTCTCTGGATTCTGAGCTTGGGAGTAATCCAGGCTTTACGTTTCCGTATTCTTTTATCACAGGCTTGCCGTCTTGTCCAACGGTCATTGAATAACCGTAATAGAATGGACCAAAAGTCGTGCTACCTGACTTTTCAGATTCCTCAAAGACATTGTCTAGATCCATAAAGGAGCTGGACATTTTCTTGAAGATTCTGTCAAATTCGTCGTCGAACAACATTGTCATATTCACCTAAGAATTGTAATATATATGACATTATTTAAAGATTATGTAATTTATTAGATAAAATTACATAAGACTAATAAAACTGACACTAAATAAGATCCTTGTGAGAGCAACCATTACTTCCGTGCCAGAAGCGGTGAGGGAGATCATAACTAAAAACCGCTCAATTTACGACTGCATGAAAATGGACGTCATTAATTATACTGCGCTTGCGGTCAAAATTCAGCCAGACGTTGAACGTCAGATTGGCAATCCCGTAAATCTCAATACTGTGGTAGTTGCAATAAAACGCTATGCAGATTCGTTTTTAGAAAAAGACGACATCAAGACAGAATCCATACTGAAAAACGCTAGGCTTTCTCTTACTGATGGAATACTTAACATACGATTTTCAGCAAATGAGCTTGGGGCAAACGAGGCAGCATCTCTTATGAACAAGTTTTCAGAGATGAATTCCGATTATGAGTTCTTCAGACTGGCTGATTCGTTTAGGGTCCTAACAGAGGATCTAGTTGATGTCAGAAAACTATTCGAGTCAATCCCACATGAAAAGGAGCTGTTTAGTACGGGACTTGCAAAAATAAAAATTAGAATATCGCAGGAACAGAACCGCTCTGACGTGGTGTCATATGTTGCAGAACTGCTACACAGCAACGGAATCGAGCTTGAAAACGCGTTTTTCTCCCAAGACGATATCGTTTTGGTCCTAAAGGAAGAGGATGCCTCAAAGGCGTACGAAATTCTGAGAACAGAAATTTCTAGATGAGATTATACGCCAGATAACTCGGCCTTTGAGATTTCAAGATAAACCTTGTCACCAACTGATATGCCAAGATCCTTGTATTCCCGCATGTCAACTTTGAGCGATGTGAGACCGCTTTGTCCCCCAAACGCTCCTCCAGATAGCATTTTGTTTAGGTTTTTCATCATGTCGTCCATGTTTGTAAACCCCATCACCCCTCCGCCAAATGGAGATTGGAGCGGTTGATTACTTTCCTTGAAATCCTTGGTTAGTGACAATGATAGTATGACATATGGTGCGCCGTCTGGTGCCGCATCAATTCTGACTACGACATACTCTTTCTTCATGAGTATGTTATTTGGCGTGCAATATTTATGCGCTTCAGCACTTGAATAGCAAAAATTATAGAAAAAGTTGATGAATTTAGTGAATCAACCGTTATATCGATTGATTTGGAAGAATAAAGATGACAAACAAGCGTATCTTGGTCTTAGGCGGGGGATTTGCAGGAATAGACTGCACAAGAGCACTTGAGTCCCATTTTAAAAAGGACAAAGAGGCCGAAATTACGCTAGTCTCTGAGGATAACTTTCTGCTTTTTACCCCCATGTTGCCGCAGGTGGCATCTGGAATGATTGAGACTAGACACATTGTAATGCCGACAAGACAGCTTTGCAAAAAGGCCAGGTTCTATGAGGGCAAAGTCAAAAACATAGACCCGTATGGAAAGCGAGTCACTCTGTATGGAACAAATGAAAAGAGGGGAATTTCGCTAGACTATGATTATTTGGTAGTGGCATTGGGTAGCCAGACGAATTTCTTTGGAAACAAGAGTGTTGAAATTTATGCATACACCATGAAGACCCTCAACGACGCAGTTGTCTTGCGAAACAGGATAATAGACATGCTAGAACAAGCTGAAAATGAAACCAATCCAATTTTGCGACAAAGCTTACTAACATTTGTCATAGTTGGAGGTGGATTTGCAGGAATTGAGACTGCTGGAGAACTACTTGACTTTATGCATGATGCAAAAAAACATTATCCACACATTCATGAAAATGAAATCAAAGTAATTATTTTAGAAGCATTACCTGCGATACTTCCTGGATTTAGTGAAAGACTGGCACAGTTTACAAAGGACAAGATGATTCAGCGTGGAATCGAAATCATGCTAAACACTTTGGTTGTAAACTTTGATGGTTCTGAGGTTATAATAAAAGATGCAGTTGATCCAACCAAAACTCCTGTCAAGGACAAAACACTGGCCTCAATACAAACAAAAACGCTCGTCTGGACTGCAGGTGTCACCCCGGTTGATACCATAAAGAACTCTGTGTTCAAGACTGAGAGAGGTAGGATACTTGTCAACGAGTTTTTAGAAACTCCTGATTTTCCAGGAGTATATGTGATTGGTGATTGCAGTCTCGCAATCGATCCTAGTACAAAAAAACCATATCCTCCAACTGCACAAAATGCGGAAGCACAAGGAAAAATTGCGGCGAACAATGTTTTTGCAGGCATAAATGGTCAGCAAAAAAAGAAAATTGAGTATCACTCCAAGGGTCAGATGGCAATCATTGGAAAACGAACTGGAATCGCATCCATATTTGGTATGAATATTCATGGGTTCTTGGCTTGGTGGATCTGGAGATCGGTATACCTTAACAAAATACCACGGGCAGACAAAAGACTAAGGGTTTTGCTTGACTGGACCGCAGATTTGTTTTTTGACAGGGATATCTCAAGACTAAAAATTCTTCGCAGGGAACCTCCAGTTGACTATCGGGAACTTGACGAAGTTGACGATGTTTGGTAAGGGAGAATTTTCTAAAATTTAGTGAACGTGATAATCTGAATAAGGCAAACAGGTTCACATGATGCTATATTCTTAGCAAGAGATCGTCCCGCTTGCCTGAGTACATGTTTGGTTTTTCTGACTAAAAAGGAACACGTAGAATTCCTAACTAAATACATAACTAGTTCAAAGACACTAAATCAGTATTGGACAAATATCATGGCGTAGAATTAATCAAAACAGAAGATGAGACATCCCCACGAAACATTGAGATAATGAAGATCAATTCGCTAATTTTCATTGCAAACGAACTAGCAGAAGCAAATGAGCTAAAACGAAGAGAGCTGGTAAGGGCCAATCAATTATAATCAAAATACATAACAAAACTCGCTAATTTGCAGAAATTACAGACCTACTTTAGACTATCTTCTCTTATTCCGCTAGTTTCTATTTCAAATCGTAATGGTGCGGGTAGCTCTTGATATGTCTTATTTACCAAAACCTTGATCTGATCATCTGGAACCTGAACTGTCCTAAGCAAGTTACCACGCTGGTGCGCAAACGCTCTTTTCCAAAAGCCAGCCCCGTCAAAGGTTCCTATCTTTGGCAGATATTTTCCAGTCTTCAAGATTTTCACTTCATTTTTACGCTATAAAAAGACAAACCCCGCTGATTTCTACTAGGTTAGGTTTTGGAACAAAGGTTATTTGTTAGCTGGTAAACATACAGCTATGAAGCTTATATGCCGCGACTATGGTTTTGACTGCGATTTTATAGCAGAAGGCAAAGAGATTCCAGTTGTTCTAGAGGAATTTGGAAAACATACGCTGGACGAACATGGAATAGAATACAGCAAAGAAGCTCTAATGCAATTTATACTCCGAAAAGGCGGATAACATTAGATAAATCATGAATCATGATGAGATCTGCAATACATTGCTCAAAACAAACGAATCTATACGATTTGTAGGCGTTCTTGGCAGAAACGGCGATCTTGTCGCTGGAGGCCATAACTCTGGTATAGAGCAACTGCTTGCTCCCGACGAAGTAAAAATGTCACTTCACTATGCAGCAAAACGATGGGAAACCCGTAGAAACATGTCTCATAGGGTTGGTAGTACAAAATACTCTATTACCGAATATGACAAGGTAAAGCAAATTAGCATTCCCTTGAGCGATACTGAATTATTGTTGATAAGCACCGATCCAAAAACAGATTTGAAAGAAATCTTTGACTCTGCCAATAAAATACTGGGCAAAAACTATTCCCTTTAAAATCAGCGGAATAGTCTTAAAAATTGGATTTGGGGAAAATCATTGATGAAAGTATACCTCAAGCCAACCTGTATAACATGTCAAAGAGCCATATCGAAGCTGGATAGACTAAAACTGGATATACAAAAACGAGACATCTTCAAAGACAAACTATCCGAGTCTGAAATTAAAAAAATCATACAATTAGCAGGAATAAAACCGCGTGATCTTATCAGAAAAAAGGACAAAATGTACAAGGAATTGGATCTAGACAGTCCAAAATTCACAGATTTACAAATAATCAAAATTCTATCGGAATACCCCGGTTTGGTACGAAGACCTATCATTTTTGCAAAAAACAAGATTCTCATCGGAAAATTTGATTCCAAAGAACTCAAACACTAAACATTCGTTAAAAATTACCATCATGTCACATGACAATTTTTACCTAATCTTAGATTGACGTCTCAATCATTGAGTCTATTTCATAAATCCAAACATGTTGACACTTAGAAAAGAAAACATGCTTCCAATCTGTTCAAGTATGTTTGACGGCTTTTCTTCTTCATGTGTATTTACTACAGTCTTCGGTATCTCCTCAGACACTTGAATCACGGAATCATTTGTTGATTTTAGTTTCTGACTTTTAGTAAGCATGAGAAGTTTTTCATTTGCCTTCTCAAGATTGTCTTGTGCAACAGTATAAGCAGGCTCGTTATACAAGACCAAATTATACAATGATATTGCATCTTTGAAATTGCCTGTCTCTGCTAGGGCATTTGCCTTGTTGTTTATTGCCGGCAAATAATTCGGTTCAATTTTGAGTGCCAAGTTATAGTGGGATATTGCCTCATCATATTGGCCAATCTTAGCCAGGGCAGATCCTTTGTTGGTAAGAATCTCAATATTATCTGGGTTCTCTTCTAGTGATTTGTCAAAAAACGTAATGGCTGTATCATACTTGCATAATCGCATCAATGCGGGTCCCATACCGTCATAATATGAAATCGAATCAACGTATTCACTGTTGTCACAATCCAAAGTCATCTGATTCAGCATCTTTCCTAACTCGATGTCTTTTACAGTAAGATTGTTCTGCACTTCTGGCTTTTTTTCTTGGATTTTTTCTGTATCTGATTTAGTTTCAGTTGTTTTTGGATTGGTGTTTTGGGTAGCTGGAATGAAAGTTGTCGGATTGGTATTTTGAACGGATGTAGTTTTTGGCATCATTTTGATTTCTGGTTTTTTCTCAATAATGCCGTTTGTGGGCGAGTTTCCTTTTGTCGATTCTGCTATGTCGTTAAACCCAAAACCGACTTCGCGCCTTGATTCCTCATAGTGGGCCTTGGCCGTATACGATCCTTGTGTCTTAAAATTAATCCCGCTTTTTGCCAAAAACGAAACTGAAAACTTGAGATCTGGACTAACATCGCCGAAATAAAATCCAGTTGGAGTGCCAAAGGGGTCGTAGATTCCAACCAGAACCGATGGCTCACCAACTGCGGATACAGTCCCTGAAATTATAATGAAATCATTATCCTGGTACGAGGATTTGTCTGTACCAAGCGTGAGTACCTCTGGAATAATTTTCTCAGTGTCTACCTTGGTCTGACTTGCTTGGCTACCAAACACCTCAAAAGCCATCTCAGTTTTTGTCTTTCCATAATCAAACTTGATAAGATACATTCCTGATTTGTCATAAAATGGCGAGTCCAGCGATATAGTTCTTGAAAAAGAATTAAACTCGTCAATTTCCACACTGTTTGCAGAAATTATCACTCCGTCTGGATCATACATTCTTACTGCTATCACTGGCATCTTCTTTTCCTGGATGAATCCTGATACCGTTAACACTTCTCCGGTGTGGTATTGTTCCTTGTCTGTTTGAACTATCAAACTCTGATCGTCTCCAAAAACAGGAATAATTGCAAAAGCGATCAGAATTGGGAAGAGCAGTAGTTGTTTTGTGCTCAAATCATGTACGCACGCGTGATTTTGTATTTAATAATCTCGTAGAAATCATACTCCTAGCTTTTAAGCAAATTGCAAGAAAAACAAATCAATCACTTGCAAAGAGATTCAACTAGGGTGTACTGTCAATGTTAAAACAAAATCAGCGATCAGGAAAAATATCTCAAAAACTACGTAATCCTCACTTGAACAGAGTTCTTTTGCTGTGCGTGGTTACATGTCTTTCTATTTCATTAATGACTTCGGCATCTGCAAAAGAGCTTCGTATCAACCTGACTGAATCACTTAACATGAGTAGCAACGACAAAAAACCAAAAGATCTATCTCAAAAAGCAAAACCGAAAGAAAATACAAAATCAGAAAAAAAGGAGGTAAAAAAACCAGAAAAACCTAAACCGGTCGTAAAAGCAAAGCCCACTGAGACAAAGAAAAAACTTACAGACGCTGTGACAAAAAAACCAACAACCGTAAAGCTCTCTCCAATAAACAGTACAAAGATAAAACATGATACTGTGAAGAACTCGATTGGTAACATCAAATAACAAGAAACATAATTTACCAAACCCTGAATCAGAAAGTTGCAAATCAGAAAAGCTACCAAATCCGATAAAAAACCAGTTTTGGATTTTTGCCAAAGCCCATATTCAGGAATTGATTACATTGCAAATATCTGGGATTTCTGGCTCAAAGACGGAATTTTTCTTGCAATAGAACACGGCGGTAAACCTATTGGCGTTTGCCATGCGTCGTTTTCAAAAAACCAAGTCTGGGTCGAGGGATTGCGAATAAATCCAAAATTTTGGCAAAGGGGGTATGGAAGCAAACTCGTCCTAAGGACTGAACAAATTGCCAAAAGAAGACACTGCAAAATTTCAAGGATGATAATATCAAACAGCAACAAAAAATCAATCAATCTTGCAAAATCACTTGGCTATAAAATTGAGGACAAGTGGTATCTGTATAACATAAAGCCAAAAAGAAAACGATCTAAAATCATTTCAGCTACCGACCCAAAGCAGATTGAAAACCTGATTGATTCTGACACATATTCAAAATCATGGAAATGGTTTGCATTTGACAAATCTGCAATATCTAATCTAATCAAGAAAAGAAAAATGCTTGTATTCAAACAAAACAAAAAAGTTTTGGCGATAGGAATCTGGAATAATTCCAAAATAGACGATGACGTACTGCAAGTTGGTTATTTGAGCGGCACAAAATCTGGAATGAAAAACATTCTGTACTATATGCAAAACAAAGGCTATGAACAAAATTCAAAATGGATACAAGTTTTGGCCCAACAAAAAATCAAGATAAAAATGAAAGACCTGGATAAAAGAATGCTTTTCTGTCTGATGAAAAAGGATCTGTGATTTATTTTGAAAAAGAAATCCCGTCACACGCGTCAATAAACCATTTTGGAAGATCATTTTTCTGATGATATACCATTCTTTCTGCCTTTGAATCCAGAACGTATGTCATTGCATAATCTCCTACATGTCTTACTGAACGCCCTGCCATCTGCAATAATCTAAACGCAGATTTCAAATAATATCTGCGGTGATCAGGCTCTGAGTTGTAAATCTTCTTCATCCGCATGTCATCCATTGTGGGATAGTATGGCGCTTTTACAATAATTTGGAACCTGCTTTCGTCATCAGGCAGATTCACACCAGATTCCAGCCCTGGTGATATCAAGACAGAATTTTTTGTGTTTCGGTGCAACTCTAATGCCTCCCCTTTGTCCTGGCCTTTGTACAGTGGAAGCAGTCTTGTTTTTAGGTGAGGTGAAATTTTTTCTAAAATATAGTCCATCTGGGAATAACTTGTAAGCAGAATCACTCCTCGCTGCTCTGCCCTAATCTTCAAAATAGCCTCAATTTGTGATATGATTTTCTGGGGCAGAACTGATTCCGTATCGCCAGATTCCACATATTCAGTTTTGAGAAAAACAATCTTCCGGTTTTCTTTTGGAATGTTGGAATCTTCATTGATGAAGAAAACCTCATTTTGTCTAAATCCTGTTTCCTTGCAGAATAATTCCAAATTTATTGTAGCTGACATGAATAGCGTGATGTCAAAATTCCCTGTTAGCTCGTCCATAAACCAGTGTATGTGCCATGGCTTGATTGTTATCTCGTCAAAATTATACGGGCGATTTTTTCCCTGATCCTGCATCTTTGATTGAATATCTGTAATGATGTAGTTTTGATCAGATGATGATAGTCCCTTTTGCAGGATTTTCATTTTTGTAGTATAATTTTTCAATTCGTTTAACACAAAATGGTTAATGTACTTGTGATCATTTTCACAGTCAACATGCTCTTTGCATTTTAAGAATTCCTTTGTCTTAATGTATTCTCTCACCTTTCCGCAAGAAGTGCAACCGTCCTTGATTTTGACACCATGTCTAATGCAAGAATGGTGTTTTTTGATATGGTCTTCTGACTGTAAGAATAACGTATGTTCTGCACAATTTTTCATGACAGTTTCTCTTTTTTGAAATGTATCTGAAAATGAGTTTACATAATTTTTGATGCTGTCAATATTGGAATCAATTGAAAACTTGGGCATTTCTATTCCTAAAATTTCACCGTAAAATCCGTTAAGGTTAGTTGCAAGCTGATTTGCCAGTTCCTCGTCTAACTCGTGTGCTTCATCACACACTAGTAGTTTTCTCTTTGGCATTTCTTCTCCCGATAACAAATGTGAAAGATATGATGCGTATGAGTATGCGACAAAGCTTGATTTTTTCCCAATTTCTATTTGATCATAATATGGACATTTTCTTGGAAGGTCGCCGCCTGATATTGTTTCGGCCATGGTTCCACGCTTGAATATTGTGTATGATTCTGGTTGAGGCCTATATGCACAGTCATTGCAGTAGCCCTGTGTGCAATCAAAAACTCGATTTGACTGCTCACACAAAAACCGTTTTTTCCCTCGTACTGTATTGAAAAAACCAAACTCGTTTTTGTATTGATCCTGTAAAAGAACTGTGGAAGTTAGTATGGTAGAGGACTTGAGATATAGTGACAATGCAATCGCAATCCAGCTTTTACCTGTTCCAGTTGGAGCAGATAGGAGGATTTTCTTGTATCCTGACTCCATTGCATGTTGAATTTTTTTGATGATATCTCGCTGTTTTGGGGTAGGTTCCTTTCCTGCATATCTTCCAACCAGATCCAATGCATCCATCAAAGAGAGGGGCTCATGCATGCTTGCCTTTTTGAAATCCACGTCAGAAACACTTGTACCAGTCCGTATTCTGTTACCGTAAGAATCAAACTGCATTGATGAAAGCAAAAGCTGTTGTTTTATAATTGTAGACTGTGTGATTTTCAGCTAACCATCAATCAACACTGAATCAATAATACCGTTGATAAAGAATCCAAACCATGCGGAATCATGAAAGCAAAATTCAAAACCTCCTGCGTTGAATGCGGTGATCAGATCTCACCGGGCAAGGAGATAGCTAAAAATGAATCGGGCACTTGGGTTCACAAGCATTGCGCACCAGAAGCACTGGAATTTGCCTAAATTTTTTCTAAATAGATAAATCAATTTATTGTATGATGTGGTAAAAGATACAGCTTGATTGAGAACGAAAACACCTGGGCAAATGCAGTAAAAAACAACACAACCGACGAATTTCACAAAAAATTTGATCACGCATTAGAGTCATTCCAAAAAGAATTGGGAAAGACTTACCCAATGATCATTGGGGGAAAAGAAGTGTTTTCAGATGATTTCTTTGAAGTAAAATCACCCTCTGATACAAAAATTATTCTAGGTAAATTTCCACTTGCAACAAAGGAACAAACACAAAACGCAATCGAATCTGCACATGATACGTTTCCCAAATGGAGTCAGACTTCGTATCAAGAACGAGTCTCCATATTTCGCGATATAGCAAACCAATTTTCAGTACAAAAATTCACATTATCTGCCATAGTTAGCATGGAAAATGGCAAAAACAGAACTGAAGCAATGGGAGAAATTGACGAAACGATCGACTTTCTTAGATTTTATGCAGAGCAATTGGAAGCAAATTATGGGTTTGTAAAACCGACCAAGAGCGCAAATCCAAAAGAAAGGACACAGAGTGTCTTAAAACCATATGGGATATGGGGAATAATTTCTCCGTTTAACTTTCCATCAGCAATCGCGATTGGGATGAGCAGTGGTGCATTAATCACCGGAAACACGGTTGTGCTAAAACCTGCAAGTGATACACCAATTTCTGCATTTCAGTTTGTAAATATGATCTACAAAAAAATTCCGTCAGCTGCAATAAACTTGGTCACAGGCAGAGGTGGAGTAGTGGGACAGGCAATAGTTGAAAACTCCCTAATTAGCGGAATTGCATTTACAGGATCAAAGGCGGTAGGCATCTCAGGATTTAGAACGTTTACTCGCGAATCCCCAAGACCGTTCATATCAGAAATGGGGGGAAAGAATCCGGTTATAGTGACAGAGTCAGCCGATCTAGAAAAGGCAACAGACGGCGTTTTGCGAGCTGCATTTGGTTACGGCGGACAAAAATGCAGCGCATGTTCTAGAGTTTATGTGCAAAAAAATATTGCAACTCAGTTTACAGAGAAACTAATCAAAAAAGTAAAAGATCTCAAAATTGGTAAGCCGTGGGAAAAGGACATCTATCTTGGACCAATCATAAATGATGAAGCACAAAAAAAATTCCAGAAAGCAGTGGAGATTGCAAAAAAGGATGGAAAAATTGCATATGGAGGTTTGGTTCTAAAAGATGGGATATATCAAAATGGTTATTACGTACAACCAACAATCGTGACAAATCTGCCACTGAATCATCAGCTTGTTAAGGAAGAATTATTTCTGCCGTTTTTGTGCGTTGAGGAGTTTGAGAATTTTGATGACGCGATAAAACAGGCAAACGAATCAGAATATGGCCTTACTGCAGGTATATTCAGTCAAGACAAAAAGCAAATTGACGAGTTTTTCTCAAAAATAGAGGCAGGCGTAACATATGCAAACAGGGCTCAAAGCGCAACTACTGGCGCAATGGTACAGGCACAGCCATTTGTAGGATGGAAAAACTCTGGAATCTCAGGAAAGGGTGCAGGAGGACAATATTATCTAACACAGTTTATGCGGGAGCAAACTCAGACTATCTGTAACGAATAATGGACTAGATTCTGTTTTCAAGTTGCTTTCTGATAAACTTCGAAATTTCAATTTTTTTCTTCCTTCCAGAGCTAATCACCTTTTCAGAGCTGTCTATTATCATGACTTCGTTGTATTGGGAATCTTTCTGATATTTGGAGCCAATGTCGTTTGCAATTATCATGTCTGCATTTGACTCGTGAAGCTTTTTCTTTGCAGATTCTATAAGTGATTTTTTGGAAATATCAGTTTCCGCCTTGAACCCAACAAGAAAAACAGCTGGCTGAATTTTCTTTATATGATCTATGATTTTTGGTGCCCTTTGTAATTTTATAATCAAATTTCTGTTTGTGCTTTTTATTTTAGATTTTGTTTTTCGTGTCGTATAGTCGGATGCAGCTGCTGACAAAATTACAATGTCAAATTTCTTCTCCATCTCTTTTTTTACTGCATCAAACATTTCCTTTACTGTTTTGACTGGTATGATTCTGGCCCCCTTCGGTGGCTCTTCATTTCCTGGACCGTACACAAATGTGACCTTTGCCCCGGCAGAAACAAGTTGGGATGCAAGCAATACGCCAGTTTTTCCGGTACTCTGGTTTGTAATTACTCGAACAGGGTCAATGTATTCTATTGTTGGACCTGCAGTCATCAGAATTTTTTTACCATTTAATATAGGAGAATAACCAAATTTTTTCAAAACATATTCTAAAACGTCTTCTGGCTCTGCAGCCTTTGCCTTTCCCTCGATCATTTGTGGTGAAATAAACTCGATTTTGCCTTTAAGAAACTCGATATTTCGTAATACTGCAGAATTTTCATACATTGCCTTGTGCATTGCAAGTGCCATCAAAATTGGGATCTTTGCACCAAACCCAACAGTTAGGACGGTAGATACCGGAGTGTCATCAATTCCGTTTGCAAGCTTGCCAAGCGTGTTTGCAGTGGCTGGGTACACCACAATGATATCTGATTGCTTGTAGTCGGCAAGACGAATGTGTTCCAGATCCCCAGTAAGTCTTGTAACTACTTCGTTTCCAGTTGCCCACTTGAAGTAAGCAGGTTGGACTAGTTTGGTCACTGCGTCGCTTGCAACACACGTCACATCTGCACCATGTCTCATCAAAAGTCTTGCAAGCTCAAGTGCCTTATATGCCGCGACACTTCCCGCTATACAGAGGACGATTTTCTTCCCTGACAGCTCACTTCCGTATGATTCCACTATGTCTAAAGATGGATGCTTATTTGCCAATTTCCCTTCTTAATTTTTCCAGTTCGGATTTGTCCATCGAAAACCAGTTTTCCTTTGCAGGGAATTTTCCAGATTCAACATCTTCTCTATAGTTTGAAACTGCCTTTGTTATCTGATCTGATAATGACAAGTATTGTTTTACAAATTTTGGTTTGAGCTTGTCATACATACCCAAAATGTCATGAACTACAAGCACCTGACCGTCACAATATTTTCCAGAGCCAATTCCGATTGTAGGAACGGAAACGGTTTCCGAAATTATCTTTGATACTTCATCTGTAACCATTTCAAGAGCTATGCTGAAAACACCTGCTTCCTCTAGTGCCTTTGCATCCTCGATTAGTCTTACCGCGGCATCTTTTGTTCTTCCCTGAACCTTGTATCCTTGCGCAAGGGTAGTGGTTTGAGGCTGAAACCCAATGTGCCCCATTACAGGAATGCCTGTTTCTACTATTGCTCTAATTGTATCTGACACTGCTTTTCCACCTTCAAGCTTCACTCCATCTGCACCAGCCTTTACCAATCTGCCCGAGTTTGCAATTGCATCACTAATGCTTGCCTGATATGACATGAATGGAAGATCAGATACTATGAGTGCATTTTGGCGTGCCCTGCTTACTGCTTCTGTAAACAAAACCATTTGGTCCATGGTAACTGGGATGGTGTTCTCATACCCGAGCATCACCATTCCTGCACTATCACCGACAAGCAAAATATCAATTCCTGCCTTGTCGCATAATAATGCCATAGTGTAGTCGTATGCCGTAATTACGGAAATTTTTACTCCTCCTTGTCTTTTTTCTAAAATATCTCTTACAGATTTATGCAATCTTTGCCCTCCTTGTCAGATAATTTCTTATCTCAGAAATGGATCTTGCAAGATTTTTTTTGTTATCATATGGAATATTGCGCAAATTTCCCTTCTTAATTTTTAGGCAGGCATCAATCAGTTCTCTTATACCTCGAATCACATTGTCCACAATTGTAATGTCTGCTGTTTGCGCGGTTCTGGATAGGGGATTTAGGTCAAACGTGATGACTTTTTTTCCTGCTTTTTTTAGCGCTATCGTTCTGTCACCGTCTTCTAGGGGAACCAATACTACGTCTGCAATGTAAATTCCATTTTTATCTACGATTCTTCTTGCGCTGTCTAGGCCGGAAATTCTAGTAGAGTTTTTCATATCCACACCGAGGATTTCTTTCGCACCGTTTTTGCGCAATACTTTCAAAATGTTTTGTTTTCTTTTCTCGCTAGAATAAAATAGGTTTATCTCAATTTTTGCATTTGTCGTTTGTGCTAGTTCTACTATCTCCTTTGGGCATAGCCCCGCAATGTTGCCGTTTACCGAAATTACAGGATGTTTTGCAGAAACAAGCGCAAACGCGGCTGCTTTTATTGCATTTTTTGCAGATTTTGATGTTTTCTCGCCTATCAAATAATCAAATGCCTCGCCTCGGCCATGTGCCATGAGGCCTTCTTTTGCAACCAGCCCGTCATCAAATGCATGAACAAGTAGCTCTCTAACATACAGAGACTTGGCCCTTGGGTGACTCTTTGGAATTAGATTTGTCAATTTAGCTAACTAGTCTTGCTCCAAGATTATCAATTTTTGACTTGATGATAATTCCGTCATTATACTTTTTCAATATGTTCAAAACCTTACCTTCCAAATTCTGCGGAACTAGTGTAAAAATTGTCTCACCAAAAAGTGCAACGCCGCATTTTATTCCATTTTTTTGGAGATCATCTATCACTGTTTTCATTTTTGGAGTTATGATGTTTACATAGTCTGCAAATTCTATGGATGAATCATGAAACTCGTTGATGTCCTCAGATTGTACAAGTTTGTTTACCATTTTTCCGCCAAGACCATTTATCGATGACATTCTTTCTTTCATAAACTGCTTTGTCGAAATAGGAGCAAAACAAATCATGATTGCGGAATATGATTTAGTTGATATTTTTTTAATCGAGCCAATTCCAGGTGCACCACCTTTAACTCTAATTTCAAATCCACCATGGTATGATGCCAAGACGTCGCCAAGCCCAGTTTGACAACACACTTCTGCAACATGGGCAATTCTTCCAAGCTTTTCGTTTGAAAACCCAGTTCCAAATGCCTGATTTAGCGCAAATGCAAGCGACAGCGCAACTGCAGCAGAGCAACCAAACCCGTATCCTACTGGCACTTTGATGTCATGATGTATGTTGAGAAAATAACTTCCCTCGATGTTTTTCAAGAATTCCCTGATTACGAATTCAGATACCTGCATGTTGTCTGATTGGTAACCTGTAACCTTAATCTTAAAATCAGTATAATCAGATTCTTCGATTTCTACCGTAGTAACAACACCTGACTGAATTGAAAATCCAGCTCCTAAGGATCCTTGGAATTCAGGTCTCTGTTTTTCATCTATCTCTGCCTTGAAAAATCCCGTGATGTGCGCAGGACTGAATGCCATTCCCCTCATGATCGGAGTTTAAATTTTACTAAAAATATAAGAATATGGCTTAAATTACTTATATTAGTATAAATTGACTAAATTCATTCGACGCCTACAAAAGATTGGTAGCAGTATTCTGGTATCGCTTCCAAAAGAATGGGTAGATGCAAACAATCTTGAAAAAAGTACCGAAGTAGAGATCGAGACAAACGAAAACACCGTTTCAATTACAGTAAACAAGACAGAAAGGCCGTCAAAGGAAGTAGTTATTTCATATCCACTTCCGCAGGACGAAAACATTGTTGCAGACATAACAGGTGCATATCTTCTTGGGTACGACATAATTCGAATCAAAGGAAAGACTAGCATCCCAGTTGAAGACAGGGAAAAAATCCGCAATTCCATGAGAAGGCTAGTTGGAATGGAAATTGTGGAAGAAGACTCTTCTAACATAAATGTCCAATTTCTCTTGGATGCAACCACACTAAATCCAGATAAAATCCTAAAACGGATAAGTTCAATCGCACTAGGCATGTTTAACGACATTTCGCTTGCATTGATCTCAGATGACAAGTCAAATCTTCAAACCCTCCCAAATAGGGATGATGAAGTAGATCGGCAGTATTTTCTACTTGTCAGATTAATCCG
Organism: uncultured Candidatus Nitrosotenuis sp.; assembly: GCA_964449865.1. Lineage (GTDB taxonomy): Archaea > Thermoproteota > Nitrososphaeria > Nitrososphaerales > Nitrosopumilaceae > Nitrosotenuis. The sequence goes on along the minus strand of CAYVBR010000005.1, from coordinate 628 downwards.
TAGTACGATGGTTGACAAAAGACTTGCAACCACATTTCATCTTGAAAACATCGATGTCCTGGATTATAGGATAGCTGCAAACATTCTGGAAACAGCATGTGATACTTTGGTGGAAATTGCAAACACTCTATCAAACACACATTTATCCAAAAATGACCTTCGCAAAATTTATGATCTCACAAAAGACATCGAAAATATACATCAAAAATCAATCGATGCATTTATTGGGCATAATCGAAGACTTGCGATAGACGCAATATCGAATCATAGAAAGTTTCAGAGAAAAATATCTGACATTCGTTCCTCAATTGAGGAAAAAAACCAACTTCCAATTGATCTAGTAGATCTTATCTATATGTTTGAAAAGGTCTCAAGGTCTTGGGCAGATGTAGCAGACCTAGTAAAACCGATCTACAACTAGAATTTTATCTAATTTATGGCATATCGCCATGTTTGTATGTATTAAACACACTCTATGATAACTAGAGCACTACTAAACATAAAACATGAAACTATGTGCTGCTCGCAGAGGCCATAAAGGAGTCATAGGCGTCGAGTCTGCAATTGTTATGATTGCATTTGTAATTGTAGCAGCAGCCTTAGCTTTTGTCGTTCTCAACATGGGTTT
>CAYVBR010000004.1:0-2038 GCA_964449865.1 uncultured Candidatus Nitrosotenuis sp. | reverse complement strand
GACTGAGCTTACTTCAGTAGTGGATACCGTGTCGGAAACATTCACAGATAGTGGAGCAGTCGAAGCTAGAACAGATACACTGACTGATTCTGAGACAGTTACCGAGTCACCCGTACCTTCTTCGTAGAGTGGGTTACCGTCTTCGTCAAGAAGGTCAGCTCCTGTCTCGTCTAACAGGTGTACAGGAAGAGTAATTGAAAGCGTAACCCCAGCTCCACCGACAAGGGCAGAAGCTGATTCTGAGGTCGTTACGGTATCTGAAACATTGATGGTTGGCCCTGTAGAAGGAGTGTAATCTACACTTGCCCACATGGTTGATACTTGAGTATATCTATCCCCAGAACCTGAGACTGTCTTTAAGCCAATTTGCATGGCATCAAGCTTGGATTGAGTCCACGAAGCTGAGTCTGGATCTAGGTAGGTCACTAGGGCAAACGGTGAAGCACTGTTTGATGCTGGGTCGTTAGTGCGCCAGGTAGTAGTAGTAGCCGTCAAAGTAGAGCTTTCAGCTACCGTTCCACTAGCTGCAGCCTTGAGTCGCACATTATAAGTAGAGTTAGTTGCACCTGTAGAACGATTTACTCGATGCCCTACAGCCACTACATTGACCGTATCGCTTGAGCCTATACCTGAAGCATCAACATTGTATTCTTCAACTTCGTTAGTAGTGCGACTGCGTACCCCAGAAGTAGCATCATCAGGAGTTACTTCGTCTACACGCTCCCAGTTAGCTCCTGTTCCTACATAACCTGTCCAGCTAGAGCTATCTCCTGCAGCATTTGGTCGAAGGTGGATAATCTTGCCTGAGCCAGGGTAGCTGTTCTGATATGAACCAGAAGAGTCGTTGACTGCTACATCATCAAAGAATAGGTCAGGGCTAGAAGTACCTGTAATTGCGCCTAAGCGGAAGCCACCACCACCAGCTAAACCTGATAGCCCTGTAAGTGAAGCTACGGTAGCTCCGTCTATAAGTAATTCCATTTGAGCTGAGGTTGTAGCGTGGTCTACAATCTTCACTTCTATCCTGTACCAAGTACCAGTAGAAAGGGCTGATGAACTTGCTAGAACGGTAGCTCCTGCAATATCGTTCACCATTTGAATTACTCCACCTGATGTCAGCTTGAGACTGAAGGCTACAGCACTACCTGAGTCCTTGTACTGCCAGATAGCAATAGTAGCTCCTGGGAAGGTAGCAGCATTCATGTAGAAGCGGTGGAAGGTGGTATTTATCGTATCAGCTTGGAAGGTGTGCTGAATATATCGAGTGCTGGCGGTTGGGTTCGCACGAAATGAGTAAGTCCCAGACCGTACAGTCGTAGTGCTGAGGTTTACTCCACCAACAGAAGTAGTCCACTCCACTGCTGAAGTAGCTGAGTTAAGTTCAAAGCCTGTCTGATAGAGTCGTGCCATGCACTCTTACTATCACTACTTCTGCTTTTTTGGAAGTATCTTTACAGAGGTAAAGATTTTGCCCCCGTTAAACCAATTCTGGTTCTTCAGGTTCTCCTTCGTCTGGACTGTCTCCTGTGTCTTCACTTGGAGGCCCTCCGAGGATTTCGGCGATGTCGACTTCTTCTTCAATATGTATTCCTAACGGTGGTAAGGATTCTTGCATTAATTTTATCCAATGTCGTTCAGTTTAGCGAACTTGCCGTGATGCTGTACGGCTGCTAGATTGTAGGCTTTAGCTGCCTCCTCTGGTGTATCAAACAGCCCCAAGTGCAACCTCTTGCCATTAGCACCTATCCTAGCCGTCCACCTTTTTAATTTCGTATGTAGCTGAACACCCTTATAGCCAGACGTATTGTTGACGCCCACCCTCCTATTAAGAGAGTTCTCGTAGGCAGTACACACCCTTAGATTAGATTTCCGATTATCTAGTGGATCTCCGTTAATATGGTCAACAGCCATATTCTCTGGTGCCCCCATAATCACCCTGTGCATCAGCACTGTATACTTGCCAGCCTTCCTGCCGTCAACATATACAACCCTAACAGCACAAACGTGTTTGCCACTAACCCTTGAGTGCCATTTCCAA
>CAYVBR010000003.1:0-1526 GCA_964449865.1 uncultured Candidatus Nitrosotenuis sp. | reverse complement strand
CGGAGACAAACTACCCCGTGGTTGCGGCGAATAACAATTGCGCGATCTCGCGGCAAACGGCTAACCCGGATGATCCCCAGCGAAGGAGCTGCTACATTCCCCTCAAATCGCAGATTTTTGATCCTTCCACGGGCGCACCCGTTCGCGCGGTCCACTATCTCGCGGAAGTGCCGATCAATCCGGATGATCAGCAGCTTCTCAAAGTTGCCTTGGCTCTTGACCACTACGTGGTCGCTGGCCTTTTCGGGTGAGATGGTCTTCACCTCAACCCGCTTGCCGTCAATCGTGCCGTCAGAGCCTGGCGCGTAGGTCGCATGGCGGCGAAGACCGAACTTGATCTCTGCGTAGATTTCTCCCAGTTCGCCCCACACCTGAAGGTATCGGCCGGTATTCTCGAAATGCCGCTCGGCGCAGTCGACCAAATCTTGGAAGATTTCCGTCTGCTCCAGGATACTGAACGGAAAGCCTTCCCTGCTTCGTACAGGTTGAATCGAGGCGGCAGTGTCCTCTGGCTCGCCCTCAAGTTGTTCCTCGGCCCACTGTCGGTCGATGTACTTGGCTTCCCAAGGTGCATAGCCGCAGGCCGCAGCATCCGCTATGTCGTCGGCGCTGTATCCACGGTCGTGCATGTCGTGAAGAAAATCCCAATCGCTCATTCTGTTTTGCGCTCCTTGCTCGCTCGATTGTTGCGGCGTCGGTCCGCAGTTCGCGTTGTGAATCGGCAAACGGGGTGGGTATAGCAGAGGTAAGGGGCGTATGTCACGTTGTGTCAGATGGGCTCATAGGTTCGGGAGGGTAACGTCTAAACGTCGGTACGCTTCTCTAAGCCGAACCGTTCGCGATTGACTGCTATCACCTTTCGTGCAGATGTCTAGCTCGCAGGTGTCGAACTTCCGCAATCAGCCTGAACCGGACCGTGATCGATCTCCACGCAAGCCAATGGTTTGTCGGCTGAAATCCGATCCAGCCAACGGGGACGCTAGTTCGTTACGTCAATATTTGTTGTCCAAATCCGTAATCCGCCTACAGTGCGAGTCAAGGAGGAGCAGATGCAGATCACAGACAACAAGACTAGGCGCCGTCTTCAGAAATCGTCGCTTTCCATCCGCGCGGTAGCATGTAGCGTCACGCTGGCCGCAGGCGTTTTTGTACTTTCCAGCGCCTCCATGGCTTTCCAGATTGCCCCCATGGGCTCCGCCTTTGAATCCAAGCTGACCAACGAAACAGAGAACTCTCTGGCGACGGTGGCGGGAAGAGTGGGCGTTTTGATCAAAGGCCGCGTCCATGAAGAAATCACCCAGATCGGCATGGGTTGTCCGATAGAGCCAGGAACCTTGGCCCAAGACGTCAGCTGTAGCTTTCGGGATCTGCCCTTTGCCACGCCCTATGTCATCTACGGCGTGCGTTGGAATGATCTACCCCCATTCAAGCTTTCACCCGATGAAGGCAACTGCACCTACCTAGGCAAGTCCTGCAATGTGTCCCAGACCATCCGGTTCTCCACACAGCCGCTGTGTTGGTACTGT
>CAYVBR010000002.1:0-255928 GCA_964449865.1 uncultured Candidatus Nitrosotenuis sp. | reverse complement strand
GGTTTTGGTTCTGGTTTTGGTTCTGGTTTTGGTTCTGGTTTTGGTTCTGGTTTTGGTTCTGGTTTTGGTTCTGGTTTTGGTTCTGGTTTTGGTTCTGGTTTTGGTTCTGGTTTTGGTTCTGGTTTTGGTTCTGGTGCGGCTTTATGTGCGATATCACCACTGCCAAAGACGGCCTCAAGGAACACGTGTTTATCAAAGGGTTTCAGGTCCGAATATTCCTGACCTACCCCCACATACAAGATTGGTTTTGACGTGATTTTAACTACTGAGAGTGCAGCGCCGCCACGAGCATCAGCATCACTTTTAGTCAGTATTGCGCCGTCAAACTGCACATGCTGATAAAACTCCCTTGCCTGGTTGACAGTATCGTTTCCAGCTAACGAGTCGCCTACAAAGATCTTCAGGTCGGGCTTTACTACTTTGGTGATTTTTTCAATTTGATCCATGAGGTTTTTGCTTGTCTGCATTCTTCCCGCAGTGTCAATCAAAACACAATCAATTTTGTGCGATTTGGCATAGAGTACTGCATCTCGTGCAACCGCTGCAGGATCAGAGCCGTAATTTTGTGCAATTATCTTAATGTTCAATCGGTTAGCATGTTCCGTTAGCTGTTCTATCGCACCTGCACGGAACGTGTCGGCAGCTGCAATCACTATTGAGAATTTGTTTTCCTTCAGAAGATGCCCCAGTTTTGCAAGAGATGTGGTTTTGCCAGTCCCGTTAATACCAACAAACAAGATGACGCACGGTTCGCCAGAATTTTTCTTTGTGTTGATTTGAGACATTATGTCAACGGTTCCTGCCGCATCAAACAGTTCAGAAATGCTCTGAATCAGGCTGTTTTTGATAAAGGATTCAATTTCTTTTTTATCGACAGATGTGCCGATTAACTTTTTTTTAAGATCAGATTTGATTGCATCTATTACTTCGGTTGCAACGTCTGATTCCATTAGTGCAATTTCTAATTGGAATAAGAGATCATCGATATCATTTTCTTTTAGTTCCTTTTCACCAAGGCTTTTAGTGACAGATGAAAAGGCACTGCGTAATTTATCAAACATGAAATTTCACTATTGGGGCGGGTTTTCAGATTGTATTATTCGATTCATTTCCTGTTTTAGTTGATCTAGTCTCATCAGAATCTGATGTTTTTGTGACGCGGTCTCATTTAGCGCTACTTGGAGCTCCTTTATTCTTGATTCGAGGTAGTTAATGGCAGAATCGTGTTCCTTTTCCACCATTATTCCTGCACCCACGGCAAGCAATACCTTTGATGTTCCAGAAACGTTGGCCTTAACATAGGTGCCAAGTCCCACAGGAATCAGTGATTCAAAATCTTGTTTTTGGTTAATTCCCCTGATTGATTCAACAGATGATATTGCCTCACGTAGAAAAGTCATAATCGTTTCTTCTTTTTGATCCATGCTTGTTGAGTAGGACTCAAGCATTTGCATTTGGTAAAGAAGCTGCTGGGCATGTTCTTCGCTCATTTACAAAAAAATCAGCTCAGATGCCTATAAATGCATTTGTTGGATGAAAACAGGATACAAATGATTTCAAAGAAAAATGGATTATTTGTCAAGTCAAAAACAAAATGGATTCATCCATACAAGGATCACCCAACAGACAGACTAAAGATCAAGTTAATGCTAAATGAAAAAATCAAAGGAAATAGAATAGTCGGACTTGAGGCACGGATAGAACCTGGAGACGTGCACCAGTTGCACATTCACAAAAATGAATATGTTCTCGTCTATTCCCTTAAGGGAAAATGCATTGTAACGGTAGGGGCAAAAACAAAAATGATTCTTCCCAACACGATGATTTTCATCCCGCCCAAAGTACCACACAGGTTTTACAACAAATTCTCAAATCCTTGGGAGGGCATAGCGTTTGCAATAGGAACTAAGGAAAAAATCGACAACATCTGGATGGAAAGCTAAACAAAAAAAGAAGATAAATTATTTGGCTTTTGAATAACGCTTTTCTACTTCGTCCCAGTTTACGACGTTCCACCATGCAGCAACATAATCTGCTCTTTTGTTTTGGTATTTGAGATAGTATGCATGTTCCCAAACATCAAGACCAAGCAGTGGAACTAGTCCTTCTGTTCTTGGACTTGTTTGGTTTGGCATTGATTTGTATTCAACATTGCTTGTTTTTGGATTGAATACCAGCCAGCCCCAACCGCTTCCTTGAACGCCTGTGGTTTTTGTAGAAAATTGTTCCTTGAGGGAATCAAAACTAGCAAATGTCTTGTTGATTGCATCTGCAACTGATCCTCCGGGTTTGCCGCCGCCATTTGGTTTCATGTTGTTCCAAAATAGCTTATGATTATCGTATCCTCCACCATGGAAGTTGATTGCGCCGCGTACCGCTTCTGGTACTTGGCTTATGTTAGCAAGAACATCTAGGAGATCCTTTTGTTGTAGGTCAGCTCCAAGCTTGTCCCAGGCATCATTTAGGCCATTGGTGTAAGCTTGGTGATGTTTTGTGTGATGGATTTCCATTGTTTTTGCATCGATGTGTGGTTCTAACGCATCATAGGCATATGGTACTTCAGGAAGTGTGAATTTTCCCATGGCGTATTATCAGGCGTTCATAATTTAATGATTTGTCTTGGATACCATCAGAAATAAAATCCAAGCATGAATTTTATTCTATGAGGAGGGCGATTATCTATGAAACATCAAAAAATAGTTTTTTGCGTGTTTGTTGTTTTAATTGGAACTGTTTTGATCTCTCAGAAAATACAGCCAGATATCACACTAGAAACTCTTCTTGATAAGAGCAGCAAATATGTCGGTGCAGACTATCCGCACAATTTAGGTTTCAATGGAAACGGAATCAAGGTTGCAGTAATCGATACCGGCGTAGATTACAGTCATCCTGACCTTTTCGGATTAGGTCCATCAGGCAAGGTGGTTGGAGGATACGACTTTATTGAAAACGACGATTCCCCAATGGATACGGACGGACATGGAACTGAGGTCGCAGGAATAATCGCTGCAGACGGAAGTCTAAAAGGAATAGCACCATCTGCAAAAATTCTAGCTTATCGTGTTTCAGATACCGGTGAAGGGGTGTCATCAGACCTAATCATAAAAGCAATACAGAGAGCGGTAGATGACGGTGCAAACGTGATCAACATCAGCCTCGGGGTCAACAGAACAAATGAAAAAATCGACGAGGCAATCAATTACGCGGTAAAAAAAGGAATCGTGGTTGTAACGGCTGCTGGAAACGGTGGTCCTGATCTAAAGACAATAGGTAGCCCCGGAAAGGATCCAAACACGATCACTGTTGGCGCCACATACAACAACATCACGTCTAGTCTTGTTGCAACACTCCAAATTGACGGCAAGCGCATGCAAGTCCTGCCAATGTCCGGGATCAGGCCTACAAGTGAGCCAGTGGTATCCGAAATTATTTTTGGCAAATATGGTAGAGCGGAGGATCTTGTCGGAGTTGACGCAAGAAACAAAATTTTGCTAGTCGAGAGAGGCAGTGATAGAAAAGACGAGCTTGTCTATTTCTCAGACAAGGAAAAAAATGCCGCAGACGCAGGTGCCAAAGCAATAATAGTATACAACAATGAGCAGGGAATATTTCTCGGAGAGTTAACCCACAAGCTTACAAGTCCAGATTACAAGCCAACAATTCCCGCAGTATCAATGTCAAGAGAAGACGGCTTGTTTTTGAAAGATATGATTCAAAACAGGACGGTAGGTACGCTCAACACGTTTTACCATCCAGACTTTGTTTCATTTTTTAGTTCACGCGGGCCTGTTTCTCCCTTTTACATAAAGCCAAACTTGGTAGCGCCGGGAGTTTTTGTAAATGCCACGTCAATCAACGGCAAGTATAATCTGACAAGCGGAACCAGCTTTGCAGCCCCACATGTTTCTGGCACAGCTGCCATTTTACTGCAAAAGAATCCGAAACTTGCACCGCATGAGATCAATTCCATAATTTCTACCACGGCAGACCCAATATCTGATACCTACGGAACCCCATTTCCATTTGAAGTGAGCGGAATTGGCAGACTAAACGTGACAAAGGCGTTTAATGCAAATCTCATCATAATGCCACATTATGTAATATTTGATTTGTCACCACATGTCAAGACACAGACATCATTATTGCATCTAAAAACAATCAATCAAGCGCCACCAAAGATAACGGTAGTTTTCAAGTCAAGTGATGACGCAATAAATTTTGATCATTACCTTGATGGAAACAGTCTGTACATAACATCCAATCTGGTAAAGGAAATTCCAAAGGAGTATCAAGGAATGATCACGATAGACGACGGTGCGACAAAATACCATGTTCCAATATTGGTAAGAGTCTCAACAAGCTCAGTTGATGTGATTAACGACAATGGAAAGTTGGACTTTAGAGTTTATGCAAACGACACCTGGTCTTATGCAAAAATCTCAGTGTATGATGAGGACTCTAATATAATTAGCACAGCGTCCATAACTCCAGCAAAAAGCGATTCGATTTTAATTCATGAAGCGGGGCAATACTGGATTGAGGCAAACATCAAAGACGTAAACAGTACGACCAACGTGTACAACAGGATATTTGTGGAATCGCCTGCAAAAAACCAGATTGACTTTGGTGCAGTGGGAATACCTCAAAGACAGCTACTAATCATATCTGGAATCATAGGAATTATAGCAATAGTTGGAATAATAGTTAAGAAAAAGTGATTATGGTTTTGTCCCTGCGCTTATTATTTCGGGTGCCACATTTTTGAACTTGTTAAAGTTGTCTGCAAACATTTGAGCTAGTTTTTTTGCAGAAAGTTCGTATGCGTCTTGCTCTTGCCAGGTGGTTTTTGGATCCAGTATTTCTGATGGAACACCAGGACATTCAGTTGGAATGTCCACATTAAAGAGAGGATCGTGTCGATATTTTACAATATCAAGTGCACCAGTTAGCGCGGCAGTGACCATCGCTCTGCTGTACTTGATGCTAATTCTCTTGCCAACACCATATGGTCCGCCTGACCAACCGGTGTTAATCAGGTAAACTACAGTGTTGTGTTTTCGGATTTTTTCTCCCAACAGTTTAGCATAAACTTCGGCAGGTCTTGGCATGAATGGAGCTCCAAAGCATTCTGAGAACGTTGCTTTTGGTTCTTTTATTCCTCTTTCGGTTCCTGCCAATTTGCTTGTATATCCAGACATAAAGTGGTACATTGCACCCTCTTTGGTAAGCTTTGAGAGTGGCGGCAATACTCCTAGTGCATCTGCTGTCAAAAACACGATTACCTTCGGGTTCCCGCCAACACTAGGAAAGACTGCAGTTGGGATGTACTCCAGAGGGTATGCAGCCCTTGTGTTTTCTGTAAGCGAGCCATCATCAAAGTTTGGCTTGAGTGTCTGTTTGTCAATCACCACATTTTCCAAAACAGCACCAGATCTTATTGCATTCCAGATTTGCGGTTCCGCTTCTTGGTTTAGGTTGATGCATTTTGCATAGCAACCACCTTCAAAATTAAAAACTCCCTTGTCTGACCAGCCGTGTTCGTCATCGCCAATTAGCATTCTGTTGGGATCTGCCGAAAGAGTGGTCTTGCCTGTCCCAGAAAGGCCAAAGAACAGCGCGGTATCTCCACTCTTGCCAATGTTTGCAGAGCAGTGCATTGGGAAGATTCCCTGTTTTGGCAAAAGATAGTTCATGACAGAGAACATTGATTTTTTCATCTCTCCTGCATAGCTTGTAGCTCCAATCAAAACAATTTTTTTTGTCAGATTGATCAGTATGAAGACGTTAGAGCCAGTTCCGTCTATTTCTGGAATTGCCTCAAAGTCATTTATGCACATCACGGTAAATTCCGGTTCGTGGTTCTCAAGCTCTGTTGCAGACGGCCTTACAAACAACTGTCTTGCAAAAAGGCTCTGCCAGGAATGATCATTGATTACGCGAATGGCAAGACGGTTTTCAGTGTCCGCACCCACAAACCCATCAAATACAAAGAGCTCCTTTCCCTCGACAAACTTCTTCATCTTGTTGAAAATCTTATCAAATCTATCAAGTGGTAACGGATGGTTGACTTTTCCCCAATCAACGGTATCGTGGGTTTCATCATCATCTACAATATAGCGGTCGTCAGGCGACCTTCCAGTGTACTTGCCAGTTTTTACTGAAAGCGAGCCCGTGGCGGTAAGTATGCCTTCGTTTTTTTGCACTGCAATTTCGACTAGTTTTTCAGGTGAGAGGTTTCTGTGAACTTTCGACGGCTTTATGCCAAATGCGTCAATCTGAGAGACAAATTTGGTAGTAATGGTCGATTTAGGATCACTCATGTTTGTTTATCAACCCAATTTCAAGGAACGTAGGCATGAACATCAAATATTCGATCCGGTTGCGAGTTCATTATTATCTCTTACTTTTTGCGGCTCTGTTACCTCTATGGGACACAATTATTCGTGTTACCCGTCGGGACATGAGGTCAAAATGAAGAAAATGTCGACAGAGCACAATGCAAAGGGTGGAGGCTATTTTGACCTTAGAAAATGTGAGTGAAAAGTAGAGATTTCATATTTTTCTCAATTCTGATCGGTTTTTTGGCATTTTCACTAGTTGGATTATCTGCACATATTACTGATCAAGTAATACAAAAAAACTTACTAGTGGCTGGCTTTGTATTTCCTTTTATTTTAATTGCTTTAATATTATTATTTCATAATAAGAAAAGTGAGTCTAAAACGTAAAGAACTATCAATCGTTGGCTCGGGCATATTTATGATTGGATTAGGTGCTAGCATATTGTATTTTTACGGTTTTCCACCTTTACTTGAGGCTGACAATTGGGAAAAAAATCCCACATGTGATAATATTATGTTATGTATAGCCAAACGTATAGGGTTTGCTTACAAAGATGAGAATGGAATTCCAGTAGAAATAATTGATGGAGTAGTTAATTTAAAAGCAAATTACACATTTGCAATTGATAGATATTTTTCCTACGAATTCAACGTAACCACTAACAAAAAAGATGTCACAAACTTCATGTTTGTTTTTGCACCTGATGATAAGCACTTTATTGATCTAGATAAAAAAGATCCTAACATAATAATTCGCGATGCAGAGATTGATCAAAGACTTATCAAAACAAAATCAGAAAATGGTCAATTTCATGCAAAGGGAATTTGGCAATATGGTGAGCCGTCAACCATAACTGTTCTTGGTTATGCTGTTGATGATAGTCAAAAAGTAATATACCCTCTTGGGAAATCATCTCCAATTGTTACACTAGTACCACAATCTGAAATAACTGCGGTAAAGAGGAATATTGAGTCAGAGAAAACAAATATGATTATTTTGGCTTTAACATGGATAGGCATTGGTTTAGCACCAATACTATTAGGTGCAGATTTTATTGTGAGAGTAATACTGAAAGAATAATCTTATTTCTTCCTCAAATACTCACTTAAAATTACTCTGATCGTTTCAGGTACGGTCTCAAGTAATCTTTCTTTTCGTTCCTTTTCCAATACTTTTTCCATTTCTTCAGGTACCGATACCATATACTTCTTCATAGCCATTATACCATTAGATACCAATAGGTAATATTTATTAATACCTATTACTATACCAATAGATATCCAATGGAACCACATACAAACCCACGCGAAGAAAAAGGAAAAGAAATCTCAAAGAAATATGACCAGATCAAAAGGATTGACGATGATCATTATGAGGTTCAATCACAGACAGCGTACTTCAAGTGGTATAACGTAATATCGACAGAATCAGGCTGGAAATGTAATTGTCCTGACCATACTTACAGGCAAATTTGTTGCAAGCATATCCATGCAGTAGAGTTTTCAATCAAGATAAGAGAGGAAATCAGGGAAAAGAACAGAGCGACGATAGAACCAATTGCCTGTGATAAATGCCCAAAATGCCAATCAAACAACATTGTCAAACATGGAGTAAGACACAACAAAAAATATGATTTGCAAAGATACTCCTGTAAGGACTGTAAAAACAGGTTCAGTTTCAACCTAGGGTTTGAAAAGATGAGTGTAAACCCAAAGGTCATCACATCGGCATTACAACTATACTTTACAGGCGAATCCCTAAGAAACGTTCAGAAATTCCTCAGATTGCAAGGTGTAGAAATATCTCATAAAACAGTCTATGTCTGGATCAAAAAATACACTGGACTGATGGAAAAATACCTAGAAAAACTAACCCCAAATGTTAGCGATACTTGGAGAGCAGATGAGATATTCATCAAGGTAAAAGGGGACATGAAATACCTTTTTGCACTCATGGATGATGAGACAAGGTTCCTGATTGCCCAAGAAGTTGCAGATAGCAAATACATGCACAATGCGGAAAATCTCTTGAAAATGGGCAAGGAAAATGCTGGAAAAGTACCAATGACGTTCATAACCGATGGGTTGTATTCCTACAATGAAGCCTTCAAGAGACAGTTTAGGACATTAAAAGCCCCACAACCAAAGCACATCAGGCACATCACATTCAATGGTAGGAAACACAATAACAACAAGATGGAAAGAATTAACGGGGAAATCCGTGACCGTGAGAAAGTCATGAGAGGTCTAAAAAAGAAAGATACGCCAGTTTTGACAGGATATCAGATTTATCATAACTATGTAAGGCCGCACATGGCTTTGAATGGTGAAACCCCAAGTGAGGCTTGTGGTATTAAGGTAGGAGGAGATAACAAATGGCTAACCTTAATTCAAAATGCTAGTAAAAAGAAATCGGAACCTAGCGGTCGAACGCAACTGTCTTGTGAAACAGTTTTTTAGATTCCTTGATTAGAGTACTTTGAACTTTCTTTTAAATCCTATTGTTATATTTAAGGTGGGCACGAGGGGCTTCGATCCCCCGACCAACGCGTTCGACCGCTATTCCTGTTCACAAGACAGGCATTCTATCCTGACTGAACTACGTGCCCAAAAAAACTCAAGTTTTGTAGGTATTAAGGATCAGGGTACGCTATTCGTACTTATACTCAATACTGAGACATAAACAACCAAAACTTTACATCATTTCAATCAACCGTAGATTTGATAATATCGATTATGGATCTAAATTCAAAATTTTGATTTCTAAACCATCATTCATTTTCTTTTGTCGGACTTCATCAAATCCTTTATCAAAAGTAACGAGTTGTGTAGCGCCACCAGATTTTGCAATCAGCATGTGTTGAAGATCATAATGATCAGCACCCTTGTAATCATAACCTGAATAGTCATAATTTCCACAAATATTACATCTACTGACATCTTTCATCTTCCCATCTATACAATTATGAAGATCAATAACTTGCTTAAACAAAGAAGTCACTGTAATGTTCACTGGCACTATGGTCAGTTTACCCGATGCTTCCCACCTAGAAATTACATCTACAAACTTTATGTGAAATCCGTTTATTTTACCACGAATTTTCTTTTCAAGGAATTTATCGTATTTCAATTTTTTAGAAAATTTTTCCCTTTGTGTGACTCTTTTTCTTATGACATTCAACATTTCTAATGTGATCAATTGGCTTGAAAAAGCCTGAGCATTCTCATCCTTTATTATGGTCTCAAAGACCTCATTTGTTTTGGCAAAATCATTATCATATTCCCCTTCCGTAATATATGAAAACCAAATATTGGAATCCAGATAGATTTTACGATTTTCTTGATTCTTTGATTGCATCAACGGGATTATCGTGAACGTTTGAGTATTCTTTAAGCATTCCCTTTAGTTCACGAATTACGGTCGGTTTGGGGTTACTTCGTATGGGTGGTAATCCGAATGCTTTTCTTAACTCTTGAGCCAAAATATGGCTTTGCTTATCTATTGTAGATTGTCTTTTCTGAGGGTTTTCAATTTTTCCATGAGATGTTTGAAATGAGATTATGACTTTTTTTGAGTTTTTAAAAACATCTTTCTTAATCTCATCTATTTCTCCTATTGATCCTTTAATTGAATATCCTTCCATGACAAAAGCCGAATGCATTTCACTTAGTTTCTCAATAAGACTTTCAAGTTCATCTACATTTGTTACTGCGGTTTTGATATCTAATGAACTATCTAATTTTTTCCTGATTAGCCCAGTATCATATGTTTCAAGAATTTGTGACAATTAGATTTGCCCCCATTCTTCCAAGTATTTCCATGCTTGTAAGCACATCTTTTTTGTAAAGTATGACTGCTTGTTTTTTACAATAGTTATGATTTCTTCTTTATTGAGATTATTCCTAACTTTTTTTAGAAAATGTATTGAGGCAAGGATCTCTAACCATCCAGCATCATATTTTTTATCTCCTAAAAATAAAATAAACTTCTTGAAATTTTCCTCATCTTTTTCTTCTTTAAATCGTCCTTCTGGTGTAGCATCCCACGATTCTCTTAATCCAAATCCATCTTTTGTTAAATCTGGTGAATAAGGCCCACGAATGTACCATGTAAAATTATACCCAACATACAAATCAAATGATTGCATTAAGTAAACGGTTTTTTGAAGAATCAATCTGTCATCAAATGATTCCATTTTATTGTAATTTCCAATTCTTTTTAGTAAAATGCCCAATGTTTTTACAGAATCTTCTGTCATAGGTTTACCTCGCAATACTGTATCCGAGCCACTTTCGATTCACCGTAATAATATGGTAAATAGTAAAATTTAGCATTTATCATCAAATCCCCTGTGGCTTGATATGTCTTGCGATCTTGTAACTACCCTTAGCGAACAATATTTCACACATTGCTTATCCCTTTTGTTTCGAATTGAAGTGATGTGTGTTAAATTCAGACAAACTAAAACCTTACCTATGCTAAATCCGTAAACTAAGTAATAATCCCGAAACTTTTACCTTCTTTATTATGTCCCGACGGGTAACACGAATAATTGTGTCCCATAGAGGTAACAGAGCCCTTTTTGCGTGAAAATTTGCACAAGTAACCTATTTATTGTAAAATCTAAGAGTCCGTATGTTGACCATCAATAAAGAAGAGCTGGCATTAAGAAAAACAATTGCAGAACACAGGCCAGACTTTGTAAGACAAGAAAGTTGGAGATATGCAAGAATCAAGGTAGCTTGGAGAAAGCCAAAGGGAATAGACAATCACCAGAGAAAACAAAAGTTCAGAGGTCGACCAGGACTAGTCAAGGTAGGATACGGCGGTCCAAAAGTAGCAAAGGGCTTGCACCCATCAGGATTTACAGATAACTTAGTTCACAATGTTACCGATTTAGAAAAGCTGAACCCAAAGACAGACGGCATAAGAATCGGCCACGGTGTTGGGACAAAGAAAAGATTGGAAATAGTTAAGAAAGCAATGGAAAAGAAATTCAAGGTTTTCAATGCGAGAGTGAGGACTAGTGGTAGTAAATCTTAGAGCTAAAAAGCGTCTCGTGTCACGAGTCGTTGGAGTAGGCCTTGACAGAATTAAATTCGATACCGAGAGATCAGACGATATTGCAGATGCAATCACTCGTGAGAACATTAGAAGTCTCATAACTGCAGGTGCGATTACAATCAAACCAGCAAAAGGAACATCTCGCGGAAGATCAAAGTTCAAGAAATCACAAAAATCAAAAAGAGGAGCAACCACAGGTTCAAAGAAAGGAAGGAAAGGAGCCCGTGTTGGAAAGAAAGAAGTCTATGTAAAAAGAACGCGAGCATTACGATATAGACTCAAGGTAGCAAAAGACCGAAAGGACATCACAAATCCAGAATTCTGGGAACTCTACAGAAAGGTAGGCGGAAACACGGTAAAAGACACGGCTCACCTAAGAGGCCTAATTGCCGAAGTAAAGGCAAGACGCAAAGCTTAGAATCGGAAAACGGTCTTTTCCCAATTTTGAATTTTTCCACTCTTAATTGAAATTCCCTCTTTTGAGAGCATGTTAGCTTTTACGTCTTCACCGTAAAAATAACCGCCAATTTTTCCATCAGACTTGACAACGCGATGGCACGGGATGATCACTGGAAACGGGTTTTTGTTCATGATTTGACCAATCACTCGCTGGCCGTTTGGCAGATCAATTGCCCTTGCAAGCTCGCCATAGGTTGTGACTTTTCCTTTTGGTACCTTGAGCAACTTTTGATAAACGCTACGCTCCAAATCATTCAAAGTTTTATCATCTCCATGTCGGCATTCTTGACTAAATCAATTACCTTTTGCTTGTGTGATCCCAATCCCCCCCAGTCCAGCAGTGCGGTTTTTGCCTTGTTCCTATCCAAAATATGAGAAAAAAGAGATTCGTCAAGGAATTCAAGGGCGTGCTTTGGAATCACGGTTCCCAAGGCGTGCTTTCCTTCAATGAGTTCTTTTGTGAATTTGTCAGGATAATGGGTACCGCCAAAACACATCGCAACAGGATAATGTACAATCGGCTCAGACAGGGTTTGCAGCACTAGTTTTGCAACAGAGTTGCAGAGGGATTCGTCTGTCCATTGTTTTTCAGTAGTTCCAATCTCTATAAACAGCGTAGGCTTGCTAAGAGCAGTCGGCCCATGATGTGTTGCCTCTATTGTGATCTGAAATTCTGAAAAAAAATCCTTGTTTTTCCACAGCGTTTGCAGGTAGGACTTTTGCAGGTGCGGATGCGGAATGGCAACTTGCCTGTTGTTTCCGCCAAACTGTGCGACATCAAAGTTCCCGGTGCTGTGGCATGTCAGCGCAAGTTCCCCTGATTGCGCCGCATGTTTTGACAAAAATACAAATCCGTCATAATGATATTTTTCCTCAAGCCAGTCTGCAGAAATTGCAGGAGTCGGGATGATTACTAAATCAAAAATTTTTCCTCGGTAAATATCGCCGTCTTTTTTCATCTGCTTTGAGATGAATTTTGCCATGTTGTGGCCAGCTGGGTCTTGCTCGTACGCAACTAGTAAGTCCATGGCCTAAAAGATATAAGGCCACTTTATTAACTTCCAGCGATGGATCTAGTAAACACCTTCAAGAACATGGCAAACACGATGAAACTTGCCAAAAAGTCAGACAAAGAGGACTATATGCAACATTTGAGACTGGTTCTTTTAGGAATAGCTGCCATCGGGACGATTGGATTTATAATTCAGTTTGTTTTTTCAGTGTTTAGATTCGGATAGATGGAATTGTCACAAGAAATTAAATCGCATCTTTTTGCAGTCAGAACCACAGGAGGTCAGGAAAAAGTAGTAATGAACTTGCTACAAAACAAGATAAAGACAAACAAGATTAACGTTCTTTCAGTTTTACTAGTTGATAATCTAAAGGGTTATGTTGTAATAGAGGCGAAAGACGCAAATGCTGCCTTTGATGCCCTACAGGGAATCAGACACATCCGCGGCCAGCTCAGAGGCGAATTAGAATTCAAGGATATCGAGGGTTATTTGGTAACTAGGACAAATGCCGCCCAGTTAGCAATAGACAACGTCGTTGAGATCATAGGAGGACCATTCAAGGGAATGAAGGCAACTGTAACTAGAGTAGACAATGAGAAACAAGAAGCAACTGTCATTCTCCTAGATGCACCATACCAATTACCAGTCACGGTAGATAGTAACTATCTCAAGATATCTACGGCTTAGGAAGGATTAAATCTTCACTCAAAAAAAGATGAAAATATGTCTGATACTCAATCTGTTTCTGCACTAGTAACCGGCGCACAGGCTTCTGCAGGTCCGCCATTAGGCCCAGCACTTGGCCCACTTGGAGTAAACATCATGGAGATTATCCAGGCAATAAACGACAAAACTAAAGATTTTGAGGGAATGAAGGTCCCAGTAACAGTTAACGTCAACACCAAGACAAAAAAATGGGAAGTGATTGTAGGAATTCCATCTGCCGCAGCACTGCTGCTAAAGGAGGCAGGAATCCAGAAAGGCTCAGGAACTTCAGGCTCCACATGGGTTGGAGACATCAAAGTAGAATCAATTGTCAAAGTAGCAAAGGCAAAACTCGAAAAATCATACGCAAGCTCCCTGAAATCAGTCGCAAAAGAAGTTGTAGGAACGTGTCTCCCACTAGGGATTAAGATCGAAGGCAAGACACCCAAAGAATTCACTGCAGAGATAAATGCAGGAAAATGGGACGCCCAACTAAACTAGATTATTTAGAAACCAGGTAAGAAGGCTCTTTGTCAGTCTTTTGTAGTTCAACAAAAGTTTCTGTGCTTTGAATTCCCTCTATTTTGCCAATTTTTTCAATTACAATAGTGTGTAGCTGCTCAAGGCTTTCCGCATGAACCCCGACCATGATGTCAAATCTCCCAGTTACCTCTGAAATCGATACAATCTCCGCAGTTTGGAACAATTGCTTGTGAATTGCCTCCTTTAGCTTCGGATCCCTGTTTATCCCGATTGTCGCCTTCACAGCAATGCCGAGCTGTGCCTCATCGACTATGACGGTAAACTTTTTGATGATCTTCTTTTTGGTCAATCTCTTGATTCTGCTATACAGGACAGATGCGTTGATTCCCATCTTTTTTGAAAGATTCGGAACTGAAATGCTTCCATCCTTTGTTAATTCGTAAAGGAGCTTCATGTCCAAATCATCTAGTTTATGCAATGTTTAGAAAATTGTCGATTTGATGTTAATAAATGTAATTTTTATTATTAGAATTTGTATATAATACAAAGCGTCATAGTCAATTTAGAAAATTTTACAATTTTTCTCAAGTTTTGGCTTGCAAGCGACAAACGATTTTAAATAGGCTTTCGCGGAAAACCATGTTGATCAACGAGTCTGAACTAGCCAAGATGATAAAGGAATCAAAGACAGTGGACAAGGAACGCGAGTTCAGACAGTCTGTTGAGATGTATGTAATTCTAAAGGATATTGATGTCAAGAAAGGATTTGCAATGAATGAAACAATCCAGCTACCAAAGAAACTCAGTAGCCCGACTACAGTCTGCATAATGGCAGGCGGAGACATGGGATTGAAGGCAAAGAGTGCAAATGCAGACAGAGTTATCAGCGGCGATGAAATCAACGCACTTGCAGCAAACAAGCGCGAGGCTCGTAAATTTATCAATAATTATGATTTCTTTTTGGCAGACACCCAACTCATGACAACTGTAGGTAAGGTTTTGGGTCAGCTATTAGGTCCAAGAGGAAAGATGCCAGTTCCAGTCCCATTTAACGCACCAATCGAATCATTCTTGGACAGGTTTAGATCATCAATCAGAGTCAAGGTGAAAAACTCCCTATCATTATCATGCAAAATCGGCGACGAGTCAATGGATGATGCAGATTTAGCTGCAAATGCACATGCAATACTAAGTGCCATTGAAAAGAAATTACCAAACGGCGAGAGAAACATTAGAAAAATTATAGTCAAGACATCAATGGGAAAACCAGTCAAACAAACACAGCTGATGAAATAACATGAGAGAAAACAGAACACAGTATCCCAAAAAGAAAATGCAGATGTATCAAGAGCTGCAAGAACTCCCAAAAAAATATCGAGTCACAGCACTAGTCAGAATGGAAAAGGTAAGATCATCTCAGCTTTTACCACTCAGAAAAAAATTCCTCAGTGAGGTAAAGATAGTCAGCATAAAGGACCAAGTTGCAAGAAAGGCACTGGCGACACTTGATGTTCCGGGAATTGCAAAAATGATAGAATCGCTTACAGGTCAATGCGTTTTGTTGTTTACAAACATGTCACCTTTCAAGCTAAACGTTCTTCTCGGAAAGAACAAAGTAATGATGTTTGCACGTGGAGGAGACATTGCAAGTATCGATGTCACAGTCCCAGCAAAGAACACAGGAATTGCACCAGGCCCAATGCTTACAGAATTCAAAGAAGCAGGAGTCCCAACAAAGATTGATCAGGGAACAATTTGGATCACAAAGGATGTCACTCCAGTCAAAAAGGGCCAAGCAGTACCAGACAAGCTGGCTACATTACTTCAAAAGCTCGACATAAAGACAATCGAGGCAGGAATTGCCCTAGAGGCAGCACTTGAGGAAGGACAGGCATACAAGCGAGCAGAACTGGTAATCGACCTTGACAAATACAGAGAGATGTTTGCAAGAGCACACCAAGAAGCGTTATCACTATCAATCGAGGCAGCATACATCACACAGGACAACATAAAGCTCATTCTTGCAAAGCTAGGCCAAGGTGCCCGCTCTGTTGCAATCGAAGCAGGCTATATTACCGACGATACAAAAGACGCAGTCTTGCAGAAAGCAAACGCCCAAGCACAGTCAGTTGCCTCAAAGGCAAAAGGCTACACTCCAGCGTAAAAAAATTATTTTTCCCTAGCCCGCGGCAAGTTCCAGTTGTATTTCATTGCAACAAGCCTTAGTGACATGATAATGATGATTCCAGCAATTGATGCAACGTATAGCGGGGTGCCCCCGACTAGAAGCAAGAAAAAGACCACGACACCTACAAAGCTTGCAGCAGCATACAGTTCCTTTACAAAAATAATTGGGACCTCGTTTACAAAGACATCTCGAAGTATTCCTCCTCCAACTGCGCTAAGAATGCCGGCAAAGGTCATTGCAAGGAAATTCAGCCCAAAGATGTTGTACGCAAACGTTGCACCAGTTATCGAAAAAACGCCAAGTCCGATTGCGTCAAACTTCAGAAATACATTCCAGTGCTTTTTCAAATGGGGATAAAGGAAAAAAAGCGCGACGGCGGATGCGACAGAAACTATCACGTACGACGGATCCGAGATTGAGTTTGGGGGGAACTTGCCAATTATGACATCGCGGATGGTTCCTCCTGCGACACCGGTGATAATTGAGAGAATTATTATTCCGACAATGTCCGATTTGTGCTCGATTGCCTTGAATGCGCCTGTCACTGCAAATGCCATCGTTCCAAAGAGATCAAAGGCGTAAATCAGAATGGCAAACGATATGTCTGGCAACTAGAATTGGTTACACCCAATCGTAATTAAAGGTAAAAATGAAAATTTTGAAGATTTAGCCGAACAGTGAAGCGAGGCCTTCCATTGCTTGTTCTTCAGATTTTCCTGCTGCTGCCTCATCTTTCTTTGCTTCTCCGCCACCTGCTGGTGCTGCTGCTGCGGCTGGTGCTGCTGCAACTGCTACTGGTGCTGCCTTGATTGCCTCTTCGATGTTAACATCGGCGAGTGCAGACACTAGTGCCTTTACCTGGGCATCATTTGCTGATTCGCCAGTGGCTTTGATTATACTAGTAATGTTAGCTTCATTAATTTCCTTTTTCAGTTTGTGCAGAATTAATGCAGCGTAGACGTATTCCATTGTATCGTGATTTTCTTTGGGGATAATATAAAACTATGTAGGATTAGACGAGGATCTTAAGACTTCGACATACAGAGTAAAGATTCTGCTTTAGGTTCTTGTCGTACAGTGTTTCCATTCTTCGTTTCAGGGTGCGCTTTGCCTCATCTTTTTCAGCGCCATCTGGCAGCGACAAGACATTGTTGATTAGCTCTGGCAGTGACTCTCTTATCCACCCATCCAGAACAGAATATGCCTTTTCGGAAATAGGAATTATTCTACCATGATCGAGATCGATCACGTCGTTATAGTTTTCATGTTCTGTCCTGTAGATGAATGCAAAGATACAGTTCTCAGGAGTTGGGGACTTTAGAATCTCTTCAGAACGCGGCCCTGCCTTTCCCTGCGACACTTTATTTTTTAGGCCAATAGGATTTACGATCAATCCGCTGATGCCGATTTTGGAGCCGTCCACCCCCGTCACGATTCCGAAAATTATATTCTTGTAGTCGCCATCTTGTTTTGATGAAAAAGCATAATCTCCTTCTTGGATTCCTTTTTTGCGACCAAACATGATTCAATGTCGCTAGGTATCGTATTTAATTTATCGTAATCGACAGTCCTTAATATTGGTCAGTTTGAATCTCAGAAGATGGACAAGGAAGAGATCCTTGCAAAGTTTTCAAGTGAGCCGGACAGATACTACAAGGTAAAATTATTTGCCGAGCAAGGCTTTGAGCGTAAATCATGCTCAGTTTGTAAGAGATTTTTTTGGACCCTAGAGTCGCAGAGAAAGACTTGCCCAGATCATTCTGAAGACACTTATTCGTTTATCGGCAATCCCCCCACAAAAAAGAGATTTGACTATACCGAGGCATGGAAGCAGGTAGAATCATTTTTTGTAAAAAACAATCACACTTCAGTGTCAAGATATCCAGTAGTGTGCAGGTGGCGTGACGATCTTTACTTTACCATTGCATCGATTGTTGATTTTCAAAGAGTCATGGGCTCAAAGGTTGTCTTTGAGTTTCCCGCAAACCCACTTGTTGTTCCACAGACGTGTCTTAGGTTCAAGGACTTGGAAAACGTCGGAGTCACAGGCAGGCACTTTTCTAGTTTTTGCATGATAGGGCAGCACAGCATCCCGAACGGAAACGGTTACTGGAAGGATGAATGCGTTGATTTGGATTTCAGATTGCTGACAGAGTCTTTTGGAATAAACAAAGAAGAAATTGTTTTTGTCGAAGACGTTTGGGCAGGCGGCGGATCCTTTGGCTCATCATTAGAGTTCTACGTCAGAGGGCTAGAATTAGGAAATGCAGTGTTTACAGAATTTCAGGGAGAGTTAGGGCAGCACACCACACTTGATCAGAGGATAATAGACATGGGCGCAGGCCTTGAGAGATTTGCGTGGATTACGATGGGAACACCGACTGCCTATGATTGTTGCTTTGGACCAATAACGCAAAAGCTAATTCAAAAAGTAGGAATCGATACGGACGCAAACATCCTAACAAAATACTTTACCGAAATAGCAAAGAGTCTTGAAAAATATCCTGACTTATCACAGGTAAGGAAGGCCGCGATAAAGGCGACAAACCTCACAGACGAGAATGTAAATAAAATCATCACTCCGCTTGAAGGGATTTACACAATAGCAGACCACCTTAGGACTTTGATTTTCGCAATATCTGACGGTGCCCTCCCAAGCAATGTGGGCGGAGGATACAATCTAAGAATAATCCTAAGGAGAATCATGGCCACGATTGACAGACTGGGCCTCAGATTGGACTTGAACGATCTAATTGACAGCCACATTGACTATCTCAAGGCAACATACCCTGAGCTTGAGGAATACAGAGACGAGGTCAAGACGATAATTGTAATTGAGGTTGAGAGGTACCACGATTCCAAGTCAAGAATGGTAAAGATTGCCGAGAACCTCAAAAACAAGAACCTAAACGTAGACGACATGATTAGACTATACGAGTCAGACGGAGTTACGCCGGACTATCTAAAGGAACTCAAGATAATTGCCGAAATACCAGATAGTTTTTACACCAAACTATCGGACCTTCATCAGTCGGAAAAAAAGAAGGCAGTCGAGGAATTTGATCTAAAAGGAATTCCAGATACAGAGTTGCTGTTTTACAAAGACGATCCAATGAAGTTCGATGCCAAGGTGATCAAGGTAATAAAAAACAAGTTTGTCATATTGGATAGGACATCATTTTATGCAAGGGGAGGAGGGCAGGAACCAGATCACGGAAAGATAAATGGTTCTGAGGTATCCGACGTTACAAAGCACGGCAATATAGTGCTACATGAGATGAAAACAGTTCCAAGCGAAGGTGCAACTGTCAGCTGCGAAATCGACATCCCAAGAAGAGAGAACATTACGAAACACCACACCAGTACTCACGTGATAAATTCATCTGCAAGAAGCGTCCTTGGCTCTTGGGTATGGCAGCATTCGGCGTTTAAAGAGAAAGATTACGGCAGACTTGACATCACTCACCACTCCAGCCTAAACGATGAGGACATTAGGAAAATCGAAAGCGTTGCAAACTCGATAGTTCAAAAAAATCTTCCAGTCACAATCAAAGAGTACGATCGTGGACAGGCAGAGCAGACATTTGGTTTTAGAATATATCAGGGAGGAGTCGTTCCCGTAAAATCTGTAAGAATTGTAAGAATTGAGGACTTTGATGTCGAGGCGTGTGGAGGCACGCATGTAAGAAGAACTGGAGACCTTGGGCTCATCAAGATCACAAAATCAGAGAGAATCCAAGACGGAGTAGTGAGACTAGAGTTTGTCTCAGGCGAGGCCGCAATAAGATATGTGCAAAAGCAGGAAAGCGACATGTCCGTAATAATAAAATCGCTTGGATCAAACAAAGAAAAACTAGTCAGATCATTTGAACATGCGATGAGCGATTCAGAGTCTGCGAAAAAGAAACTAAAACAGTTAATCAAGAGAACCAGCGGAACAGTGGCGAAGCAGGCAGCAGACGATTCCAAAACCTTTGGGGCCCTGAAATTTTATTCGGTGATAGATGAGGAGCTAGATGAAGAATTCCACATTGCAGTAGGCGAAGAGGTAATCATCCAGAATCCATCTGCCATCTACTGCGCTTTGATCATAAAGGGAGGAGGAATCAGAATCATTGTTTTTGCAGGAGCAGATGCATCGAAGGTATTCAAGGCAGGAGACTTGGTAAAGGAAATCTCTGCAAAGCTTGGGGGCTCAGGAGGAGGAGATGCAAAATTCGGGCAGGGTGGAGGAAAGGATGCATCGAAGCTCGCTGATGCGCTAGCATATGCTGAATTGTTGATAAAAAAGACCGTGAACTTATGATAGACTGGAATGGAATAGAGGAAAAGTGGAGGAAAAAATGGCACGAGTCAAAAGACTTTGAGACCAACCCAGATTCCAGAGAGAAAAAATTCATCACAGTAGCATATCCATATCCAAATTCTCCCCAGCATATTGGCCATGGAAGAACATACACGCTTGCAGATGTTCATGCAAGGTTTTTGCGCATGAAAGGCTACAACGTACTTTTCCCAATGGGGTTCCACTATACGGGAACGCCGATTTTAGGAATGGCAAAAAGAGTCCAAGACGGCGACAAGGAGCTAATACAAAACTTTAGGGAATTATATCACGTGCCTGACGACAAGATAAAAGAATTCATAGAGCCGGTAAAAATTGCAGACTACTTCCATGAGGAGATAAAATCAGGAATGATAGAGATGGGATACTCTATTGACTGGAGGCGCGAGTTTACCACGATTGATCCTGCATATCAAAAATTTATCGAGTGGCAGATCAACACGCTGAGAAAAAAGAACCTGATCATCCAGGGGTCTCACCCTGTCGGGTGGTGTCCAAAGGACCAGAATCCAGTGTCGCAGCACGATACGTTAGGAGACGTGGAGCCTGACTTTACCGAATACATTTTGATAAAATTCACACATGAGAATTACATCATACCTACTGCAACACTCAGACCTGAAACTCTATTTGGCGTGACAAACCTCTGGGTGAATCCAGACATAATGTACAAAAAGATCAAAGTTGACGATGAAAACTGGATAGTCAGTGCAGAGTGCGCACACAAGCTGGAGTATTTGGACAAAAAAGTAACGTATGAGGGAGAAATAAAGGGCTCCGAACTTTGCGGAAAGAAAGTCCAGATCCCCCACAGAAATGATTCTGCAGTGATGCTTCCAGCTAGCTTTGTCGAGTCGCACACAGGCACTGGCATAGTGATGTCAGTTCCAGCCCATGCACCATTTGACTACCAGGCCTTGCAGGACTTGAAAAACTCCAACAAGGACTCATCAATTTCAGGAGAAATTCAAAAAATAGAAGCAATCTCCATCATAGAGACGGAAGGATATGGAAACATTCCCGCAAAGGAAGCAATTGACAGGCTCGGAATAAAGGACCAAAACGATTCCAGATTAGAAGAGGCAACAAAGGAAATCTATGGAAAAGAATTCTACGGTGGAAGGCTAAAACCAAATACTGGCCAGTTTGCAGGAAAAAAGGTCGCAGACGCAAAAGACATCGTAAAGGAATGGCTGATCAAGGAAAAATTTGCAGACATTTTGCTTGAGCTGACAAATGCGCCAGTCAGATGCAGGTGCGGGGCAGAATGCGTTGTCAAAATTCTAAACAACCAGTGGTTTTTGAATTATTCAGATAAGACGTGGAAGGAAAAGGCAACAAAATGCCTAGACGAAATGAGTGTTCTTCCCCAAGAGATAAGGCCAGAATTCAACTACGTTATTGGTTGGTTGCGAGAAAGAGCATGCGCAAGACAGCATGGTCTTGGAACAAAACTCCCATGGGACAAGGACTGGATTGTGGAGAGTCTTTCGGATTCTGTCATTTACATGGCATACTATGTAATTGCGAAATTTGTCAACAGTAATGAGATAAACCCAGAAAAACTCGGGCAGGAATTCTTTGATTACGTGTTTTTGGGACAGGGTAGCTCTGACATAGTATCAGAAAAGACAAAGATTCCAAAAGAAAAAATTGAGCAAATCAGAAACGAGTTCTCATATTTTTATCCAGTTGACTCGAGGCACTCGGGGCGGGACCTGGTTCCAAACCATCTGACATTTTTCATATTGAATCACGTAGCTATCTTTCCAGAAAAAAACTGGCCGCAGGAAATAGTAGTAAACGGCTCTGTCCTAATGGATGGAAAAAAGATGTCAAAGTCCATGGGAAACATCATTCCACTCCGAAAGGCAATCCGAGACTACGGTGCAGATCCAATCAGACTGGCAATAATAATATCAGCAGAGCTGCTCCAAGATGCTGATTTTAATTTAGAGTCAGTGTCAGGAATAAAGCACAAACTAGAATCATTGCTAGAAGAATGCTCAAGGATAAAGCCAGAAAAACAGGATAAGCTAGAACCGGAAGACAGGTGGATAAAGAGCAAGCTGCAGAGCGCCGTGTCAGACCTTACGGTATCAATTGAGAAGATGAGATTACGTGAAGCACTTCACAACATTTTGTTCACATTCGAATCAGATCTGCAGTGGTACACAAAGAGAGTGAATGCAAAGCAGAGGACAAACGTTTCTGGTATTTTGCACGAGATAAATTCCATCAGAGTTGCAATGCTCTCGCCATTTGCACCGCATGTTGCAGAGGAAATGTGGGAAAAACTCGGACATTCGGGCATGGTCTCAACATCAAGCTGGCCACAGGTATCAGATAAAATTGACGGCCATGCAATTCAATCAGAGGAATTGCTAAAATCAATCATTGGCGATATCTCAAGCATTCTCAAGGTAACAAAGATCACACCACAAAAGATTACCATCTATACTGCAGATTCGCTCAAGGTAAAGGCATACCATTTCATTTTGGATAAAATCATGAGCGGTCAGACCAACATGGGTGCAATAATGAAAGACATAATCGCAGACAAAGAAACAGAGGAAATAAAGAAAAACCCAGACTTTGTGCAAAGAACGATAAAAGACATTTTGTCAGAGCCGACAGATCTAAGAAAAACAAAGCTAGAGATTTTGAATTTTGACGAAAAAGAATTGATTGCAAGCGAATTGTCAGGACTGGTAAAGGCGGACTTTGGTGTAGAGCTGCAGGTGTTTTCCGAATCAGATCCTGGGAAATATGATCCCAAGAACAAGTCTAAAACTGCAAGGCCTTTCAAGCCAGCCATATTGATTGAATAAATAATCTTTTAGGAACACAAGATCCACATCAAAATAATTTAGTTTAAAGCGCAATTAGAGATAATCTGTTTTTGATTCCAAGTGTGAATCCAGTGGAAGTTATGACGATATAGTGTGTTTTTAGGCTCCAGAACATATGACGTTATCATCAAGTTTTTTCAGGTCATAGTCTACCATTTGTCAGTTTGACGAAGATAATAATTTGAGAATGTTCGTCCCTTTTTCTGAAATCATATAGTAAGTAGCAGTACCTATTGTCGTGACTTCTTTCACAAAATCATTCCGTTGCAAAACCTTCATGTGGTTGTCAATAGCCTTCCAATCTAACTCTAGTTCTTTTGCAAGTTGAAGTTTGTTTTTAGGAACATTCAGTGAATTGAGTAATTTTATTCTAGTTGGACTGCCCCTCATTTTGGTCATCATCTTAAAAGTATCATAATCATAACCTTGGACTTTCCAAACTGTTCTGATTCTACCTTTCCAGACCATGGTACCAATTACTCCACCCCAAGATAGTGGTAGTAGATATGGAGAAATATCGTAAAGAGGCCTTATTGGATTGTTGAGAAACAGTCCACCATCAGAGCCAGAAAACCCAACAGTTTGGGTTATTGACTCACTGAATTTTAGGACTGCAAGAATTGAAATTAAAATTGATAGTACAAGGAAGAATAATTGTATGGTTTTAACAGGATAAATCCTAGATGCCACAACAAAATGCGCAATTTTATGTATTTATCTATAATGGAGAACTTCTTATCATGCTACACCAATATTTAAAATATTATCCAAATGAACGATATCGTTTGGATAAATGCAGAAATAATTTTTTGTGAACTAATCGTCAATGACTTTCAAAAACTACAAAGTTCACATAACGGGATTAGTTGTAGGAATAGTAGCAATATCGTTATTATCGATAATACTTCTACCCACAACAAAAGTTACCGCAGTAGACCAAAAAACGATTGAAGATACCATCGGAATTGTTCAGCCGGGACCATCGCCAGATACAGTACCAATCATCTCAGAAGATTGGAAATTCCATCCGTACGATGTTAACGGTCCATCTACAGGACAAGCACAGTTAATGGCATCAGAAATCTATGTCGAACCTGATCAGTATAACACAATTAATTACAATGAGGCTACATGGCTACAGAATGCAATAGATAAACAACGCCAATACGTAGATCTTTCTGATCAGTCTAAAGTAGACTATTTTGACTATCGAAACACGGTCAAAAACAACATGGCCTACTTTGAGGTTATGTTTCCCGATGGAACTACAAAATACTATCACGTTGACTTCCATGAGGATTCACTAAGATGACAAACAAGATTTATGCAAAAAACAAGAATATTCTTCTTGGTGCAATAATTGCATTTGTCATTGTGTCAATTGCCATACCGGCATATGCAATTGCAATTCTTGGTACCGTCAAAGATGTATCCAACAATGGATTAGCAGACCCCAAAATTACTGCCGAAAGAGTGGGCGAATATAACTCAGCTAGAGGAAGCTCTGGGTTTCCAGCTGGAACATATTCTGTACCTGTAAGTACAACAAATACATACACGGTAGATGCCATGAAGACAAGTTATGCTCATGGTAGATTAAGTAATGTTGTGGGTGGTTCTACCAATCAAGATTTCAACCTAGCGACAAGAACATTACGAACTGTAAATGTCTACATTGCAGCAGACGAAGAGTATCGTACTGCTCATGGAGCAAGTTGGGTTACGGATGCCACTACCAAGCTGAAGAGTTCAGAAGGTTGGTGGAAAGAAGAACATGCTATCCAATTCAACGTAGTTGGAAACAGTGGAACAGGCTGGAATTCACCTGCAGGAGTAAGTTGTGACACACTAACATCAGACCTAATATCTGATGTTTGGCATGCTACATATCCAAGCGGCGCATTCATCTTTGCTGTCAGTGGACAAAATATTGCCGAAGTCGGCTGTGCTACAAACACTAGTTCTGGTAGCCATGATCATCCTACAGTTGTCGTAACAGACAATTTCGCTGAAGGAGACAGACTGACTATGCACGAGATAAGCCACATTTATGATTACGACCATCAGTGCAACACTGGATGGTACGACATAATGGAATCGACTGGAACTCCTTGCGGGCAAGACACATCCTTGAGAATCAAAAATTGGAAACCATCTGGAGACGACGTGATAGAAACAAATCGTTTATGGTATTAACCATACCTTTTTTTCTTCTTTTATGTACTCTGCAACAATATTTTGTGCTAGACTTGGATCTTTCCTTGCAAGAGCGACAAAGGATCTAAGACATACACGGCGGGAAATGGTACAAATACATCACGCGCTCTGATACGCAGAAAAGTATGACCTTCTAAAGCAACGCGGCAGAACAAAAATACACGAATGTAATAACCACTACGAGAATTTCACAAAACGATTGCTGCCTCACTGACAGAGATTTATCGGTACCTGAACAAAACAAATAATTATTTTTTCAAGCATCATGCCCATGTTTTACGGCACATTGGCGCCCATTACTGTCTGCCAAGGAAGAATTACAATTACAGTTTGGTAACTGAGATAGGTAGATGGAATACGATAGACGAGCTGAAAAGCTACGGATTGATCCCTCTGAGAAGATTCTTGAAATTATAGAAGAATAACCACTCAATACGAACTATGCAAAGTCCAGAATCCTCTGAAACCCGATACAGTTTTGGGATAATTTCATAACCAGTATCTGGAGATAGTACTAATATGAATAGACGTGTGATTTTCGAGGTTATTCAGAATTATTGTTTAATGGCCTAAAAAATATTCAGAGTTTGTCGCTAAAGTGTTTAGTTGACTCGTCTACTCTATCTTGGAGTGAGTCTTTCTTGCCAGGAAACGACTCGTTGTTTGACCTTTTTTTCATTCTTTCGTCGTGTTCCTTTCTTGCATGATGCAATCGATCTTTTTCGTGAATGAACTCTTTTCCACAATGAGTGCAATTTACAATCGTTTGATGATGAACGTGCCTTGCATGATGTATCAGATCAGCGTCTGTTGCGAATTTCTTATCGCATTGCTCGCATTTTTTCTTTCTATGAAAAAAATCCATTCCGATACAATACAGCATCATTGCTCTTAAGGGTTGTTTAGCTATGTTATCGTTTTTTTTGTGAAACCATGATATTCCTTAATTGCAGTGTATGGCAGATATTTTTTCAAAACTCCAGATTGGACACCCGTGATCACAATCAAGTCCACATGTGACAATTTCCTTTACTTTGGATTTTATCTCGTCAGAGTCTTTTATGATTTGACTGGCAAGATCTAGTTTTGATTTCTGAGAATAGTTTTGGTTTTGCATTTTTGCCCACCTGCACAGGCATTTTTTTGGCAGAGAGTCAAGACTGTAAAGTCGTGGGCTATCGCCCAGTAGTTTTGAGCTTTTCAGAATTACCACGCTTCCATTTACGTATATCAGGCCGGCATTTCGTAGTGAGAACTTTCGTGGTATGTAATTAGTTGCCACATAAACGTAATCGACATAATCTTTTATGTTTTCAATTTGCTTTCTCGCACGCTTGAGATTGTCCTTTGAAGACTTTACTTCGACTGCAACAATTTCGTCATTTTTTAAAAGTAGTAAATCAACATCAGACAGGATGTTTCCCCAGGCAATATTGAATCTGGCATGAGGCACCGCATGATATCCCAGATTCTCAAAAAAGACAACTAGTTTTTTTATTATTACAGATTCGTGTCGTCCCTCGCGTTTGCTTGATTTTAGAATGTTGACTGCCTTGATCAATAGTGTGTTTGTAATTTTTTCAATAACTTGCCAAATGAGTGATAAATTTGACCTACGATCTAATTTACCATCATTAATTTTGTTCAGTTCAGGTTTGGGATTATTCGCCCTTTGATTTAACGGTGTGATTGTACTGGATTGTCCACTTTCTTACATACATCAAAGGAACGACGCATTCTACAGCCAATGCAAGTATGAGCCAGTACGGGAATGGCATCACGTTGCTAATTCCAACGATTAGTCCTATTACTCCAGTCTCTATCATCACGCCCATTGTGAGTTTTTTTATTCTGTAGAACGCAATGAGTTGAGATATTACGGACGGCATGACAGCCAAAATCATTTGCTGGTTAAGGCTGATTGGTTTTTTACTACTCAATAATTTTTTTGATAATTTTGCGTGTTTTAACGTATCTGAGTATTTGAAAAACCCACGTAAGATCCAAGAGGTGTAGGCAAGAAAAATGGATATTGTATTTATTAGGTTAGAATGGACATCAGCTGAATTGAAAATTGCAGTGTGCGGGATTGGCGTTGCTGGAAGCTACCTACTTTCAAGACTAAAGCATGATCACGAGGTAGTCGGATTTGAGAGAATGCCGGAGGAAAGGCACGACTCCATTTGCGCTTGGGGCACATGCAAGCCAAGGATGGAAGAGCTGTGCAAAAAATCAGGAGTCGATTTTAACAAGTATGTGATTCATGACGGAAAAAACATGTATGTTGAGATGAACAACCAAGAAAAATTCAACATTGGTTTGCACGGCCTTTGCACTTATGACAAAATTAGATTGATCAAGGACTTTACCAAAGGATGCACTGTCCATTATGGCGTAAGCCCAAAGCTTGAGGACTTGGAAGCTGAGTTTGACATCATAGTTGATTGCACGGGATTTCATAGGGTGTATCTGCCAAAACTCGAAAAGGACTTTTTCTTGCCAACGTACGAATACAAAGTCCAGTATGAGGACAAGGTTCCATATGACGACTTTTTCATAAAGCCGTTTGCAAACATGACTGGTTATTTCTGGTATTTTCCACTTGGCGACAAGCTTGCCCACATCGGTGCGGGCGATTACATGAAAAACCACATTGAGGAAACTGACAAATTTCTCAAAGAGTACGGAGGCAAGGTCATCAAGACTGTTGGAAGACCAATCAGACTTGCCACCCCGAATCTCTGCAAGCCGTTTTACAAGGGCAAAGTAGTTGGGGTCGGCGAATCAATCGGAACTGTATATCCTCTCTTAGGCGAGGGAATCATCCCAAGCATGGAATGCGCAGACATTTTTGTCAGAAATCTCGGTAACAATGAAAAATACGAAAAAGAGGTAATGGAGCATTTCAAGATTTATGGAAAGGTGTTTAATTTTGTACGAAGCAAGCTAAGCAAGAACTTTAGTTTGTTAAAACAGATAGGAGACATGCTATCTATTTTCAGATACATGAAAAAGAACGAAGCTCGTTTTGGAATGGAGATTCACATGCGAGATTTGATGAAAGTTGCAAAGGCCTAAACGAAATTAGCCAGACTGAATCCTTCCCTTGTAGTTCTAGTGTATTTCATGTTGTAATCATATATTGTTACTGAGTATTCTCTCAATACTTCTTTCATCGGATCAAGTGTCTCAGAAAGATAAAACCCAGGGCAGTCCCCAGTAAACTGAAACGTCGAGTGTACACGCGCCCTACCGTTGTCATTTTCAAGCCACGTTGAAAACGGGTACAGGTAGCACACACCCGGCCTATCAGGGTGCATTGAACATCCACCTTTTTCATCTAGGAATCTGCACGAAATGTGAGTTCCATCGTCTGCCTCGGTTTCATCGGATTTTCGCTTTAGGTTAATTGATGTCATTATAGTACTAGTCGATGCAGGTCCGCTTTCCTGCCATGTTGCAATTAGCGTTTCTTTTTTGATAAAGTCAGATGTCTTTTGGTATTTCAGTCCCTTGCCAATAGTAACCAAGTCATCTGACGTAAGCGGCAGCCTTCCCTGTCTATCGCAGCAATTGTGGCAGTCAGGCCAAAAACATTTCCACAGGATGAATTTTTGCTCATCTGCCAGATACGGAATGTGAAATATCACGTCTTTTACTTTGACTGGATAATCAGAAACATTCGTGCGCTTTCCAAGCACAAAGTCCTTGAGTATAGGATCAATTTGCCAATTCTTTTCTAAAAGCTGCAGAGATTCCTCAATTTCTTTTTGAAACAACTATGCAATTATAACTAAATTGTCCAGATGTTATTAACGTTGAGCGAAAAGGGCAAGTACGCATCTGGAACCGAAAACAGGCGGCTCGTGTGGAAGGAGATTGTCTGGCCCCTCATACTAGAACTAAACAACGTGGCGTTTACTTTATCAGAGTATCAAAAAAAGCGCGACGAGATTTGCGCAAAGTTTGGAATTTCACTCACAGTCACATCAAGGGGGTTGGTGTCACTCTTACAGAAAAACCTCCTGTTTAAAGAAAAGGATCTTTATTCCATACACTACAGACTGATCCCATACATGAGACTAAAGGCAGAATGTGACTATGCGACTGCAATTAAAGAAGTGCGCACCAAGTAGTAATTTTATATCCAACACATATTGCAGTTTTTTCAGTAGCCCGATAGTCTAGCGGTCAAATGAATTTCAGACTAAGGATTCTGCCCTCTGGATCTTATGAGTGGATAGGCAGAGACGGCAGTTCGAATCTGCCTCGGGCTACTCTATTATGATTATCTGGATGCTTGTGCTATTCTTTCTAGCTCGTTCTTTTTCTTAACAGACGGCGCGTTTCCATCGTTTGTTGACGCAGCAATCAGATGGTCTGCCAAGTATTCTTCCATTGATCTTGGATTGGAAAACGTTGCTTCTTTTACTCCGTCTGCGATAAATCTCAATGCCAGGTCAACTCGTCTTAGAGGAGAAACATCAACTGATACATGGTATGCAGTTCCACCATAGACAATTCTTGTAGTGTCCTCGTTTGGTGAGGAGTATTCGATTGCCCTTACTAGTACCTCGACTGGGTTCTTGCCAGTCTTTAGGTAAATGATATCAAATGCTGCCTTAACTGTGTTAATAGTACGTGCCTTTTTGCCGCCCATTCTTCCGGTGTTCTTTGCATATTTCTTTCCAAAGTGCATAAGCTTGTTTGCAAGTCGTTCTACAATGTTTACCTCGAGTTTGTTAAATCGCTTAAGCGAGGATCGGCCAAATGTCAATGGCATTACTGATTTTTTAAGTGAAATTGTGGTTTTGAGTCCAGGATCTTTTATCTCTATTCCAGTAAGATCCCATTTTCTAAACAACAAAAGATTTGGTGCGTCTGTCATGTCTATCTCCTAGGCTTTTCTTTTCTTCCTCTGACTAGTTCTCTTAGGGAAGTTCCGTTTACCTTGAATACCTTGAATCTAACTCCAGGAATGTCTCCCATTGCACCACCTTGAGTTGCACCCATTCCTTCCAGGTGAACCTCGTCGTGTTCGTCAATAAAGTTCATTGCTCCGTCTCGGGGCAAAAATGCGGTAACTGTTTTTCCGTTTTTGATTAATTGTACTCGAACACATTTTCTTACAGCAGAGTTTGGCTGTTTTGCCTCAACTCCAACTTTCTCTAAAACTATACCTCTTGCCTGTGGTGAGCCTCCAAGTGGGTTTGATTTTCTGTCCAGTCCAAGAGTTCGTCTTTTATATACGCCGATAGACCAACGTTGTCTTTTTCTTTTCGCTTTTAGTACGCGACCTGCAAATAAACCGAGTGGAGACTTTGCCATACTATCACTCCATTATTTTATCGGGACTGTTAATTAAAACGCTTGTAATTTCGAAATATCTTTTTGCAAGCAAGCGGGCCTTTTCGGCATTGCGTCCTTCTCGTCCCACCACGATTCCCTTCTTCTTAGGATCAACTAGGACTATTGCCTGGGTTGTTCCGTCAAGTCTTTTGTTTAGTTTTACCTCGGTAACAAGTTTTGGATTTAGCATATTTTTCAGAAATTCGACCGGATCATCAGAATATTCAACAAGCTCAACGCTTTTTTTGACAATGTTTTGAAGATTTCTAATGTGCGAGCCACCCTTGCCTATTGCAAGTCCCATCTTTCCCTCGCTTACTACAAAGATAACTCGATTTTGTTTTTCATCTTCTACGCAATCACGTGCTGATGCGCCGGTAACATTTTGAAAAAGCGAAATTAAACGCATTTGATCGGTTGTAAGTTTGATTGTTTGTGGCATGTTTGCTAATTATCTCGAAGCTCTGAGAGTCTCATTTAAACTTTGAGTGTTGTTTGAAAAAATTTTGTTGATCATTGTTTTTCTGATTCTTTGATTATTGCTTTGATGTTTGCTTCTGGAATTGAAGTCAGTGATGCTGCTGAAACTCTAAATTGTAATCCGCATAATCTGCCAAGTGCAACAGATGAACCATCAAATGGTAACGTAGCAACTTTTTGACTTTTGGCAGAGTCTTGGATTTTTTCTAATGAACCTTCCGAAACAGACCTAGACACTATCACAAGTTTTGCGTTTTTTATTGTCTGTACTACTTGCTTTGTACCCAATACACATTTGTTCTCGGATAGTGCGTCCTTTAGTGCTTTCTCAAGTAATTTGCTCATATCTCACTGCGTAATGTCGATCCAAAATTGCTCCTTTATAGATTTATCACTTGAAAAATCGAACAAATGACCGATTAATTTCAAAATGAAAAAAATAATATAAAAATAAAGAGAACTTGGTGACCCGCAGTCGAATTCGGAATTGATTTTGTTGTCTTTGTGACGATTACAGACCGATAGATTTTGCAAAACCTGTCATTTTACCAGAATCCATCATTGGGATTTGGGTTCCTTTACCTGGATTGATTTTGGTTTTATTTCCATCATGGTTTTGGTTCGCTCTATTTTTACGGAATGGTCTGCATCATAACACATCTGTGCGCCACAGACTTTGCTTGTTGTTTTTGGCCCAAATAATTTCTGAGGCATGGTATTTTTTGACTTGAGGGCATACGCTTGTTCTACCATACCAAATGAGGCCACAAGTGCTGCTGACAAAAGAATTGTGACGGCAAACAGGGCTGAAAATATTGCTTTAGTCATTAAACGAACAGTCAGGCATCATTATAAAAAATATGCTAGTTGCAAACGTGCGTGAATCCGTGTTGATTGTTTATTTTACAAAAAACGACTCTGTATGGCTTGACACTAAAGGAGATGGATCATTTAACGACTTCCAGACAAATGTCTCTATTTTGTAATTGCCACTTTCAGTTGGAATCCAAGATTGCGATAACTCAAAATTCTGAAGCTCAGACAACTTGCCCACTATCCAAGAAAGCGAAACTATTCTGTTTTGCTCGTCTGTAATTTGTACAATTGATGTAAACGGTTGTGAGTAGTCCTGGTTATTGCGTATGTGGCTTATGATTTGGATTTGGTTATTCTTTGTCAATTCGCTTATTTGTTTTCCAGCAGAATCTGCAACATAAAGATCCTCAATTGATACACGTTGTGTACTTGGAATGTCAGTTCCTATAGAGGACGTGGCAGTTATCGCAAGTTCGTCAGATACGCCATACGGTAGAGGCAGTGTTCGGTCATCATATTTTGCAGTGATAATGTCTCCTGGAAATGCACGTATCCTATTACCACTTGATCCACTTGTTTGCGTCAAAGAAATTGTTGATTCGAAAATTCCAGAGTCGTCCTCCGTTTCAACTGCAACGACAGAAATTCCAGCAGAATCAGATTCTGTAGAGACTGTGATTTTGACTTGATCTAAATTTTCAGGATTGAGATTCATGTCTGGATCATTTACTTGAATTTTGATTTGTTCATTTGGAAGATAGCTGGGATTAAAAAAGGAAATTTCTCCGACATTCCAACTGATCTTTACAGATTTTGTGAGCACTACGCCGTCTGCAAATTCAAACGATATCGTAATGCCGTCGTCTCGCTTTGCTTCAAGCAACCCGCTTGTAGGTCCGTTACCAGAAGTTCGTGGAGTGGTATCAGACACACCGTCACCATCTACGTCGTGTGAGAACCCAGTTAGTGTTACCTCACCTGCAAAAGTTCCACTGTTTGGCGAGGTTTCTGTGAGTCGGTACGGGCCAAGAGAATTGCTCGCAGTTGATATTTTGACCTGATAATCTCTGTCGTCTCCAATCGAGTCAATGGCGTTTGTGTTTTCATTCCAGGCTGGGGAGACAATTGTTATGTGAACTTTATCAGTCCACGAGTACACCTGCTTGTCAGTGTATATTGGTGCATACGGCTTGTAATAGTCCGGAGCGCTTTCTGCAAAAGACATTCCAGTGAACAGGCTAACGCATGTAACTAAAAGCACCAGTTGACTTAGCACATTAGAATTTTTACCAGTATCGGATTTATCAGTTTAGAAGGATTCGTCCGGTTCCAAACATCAGACAGTGAAAGACGTAAAATTTAGAGATTGGATCTTGAAAGACTAACTTTTGGAAACCTGCATGAAGAGGTCTACTGTACCAGAGCCGACTGGGATGTTGCTTCCAACAATTACGTTCTCTGTTACTCCTTTGAGGTTCTCAACTTCGCCAGTTAATGCCGCATCTGCGATGGTTGGGACAGTGATTTCGAATGCGGCTCTTGCCAAGACGCTGTCTTTGGTTCCTGCGATTCCGTGTCTTCCTATTTGTTGCAAGTATCCACGTGAACACATCATGTCAGATACCAACATGATGTATCTTGCATCTACTTCCAGTCCCTGATCTTCTAGAGTTGATGACAATTCGTTAATCATTGCATTTCTTGCAGCCTCAATTCCGAGTGTTGCTGCGATTTCAAACACGTTATTTGTCCTGACATTTCTTTTATCGATTCCATCAATTTCAAGCACCTTTGGCAGGTTAGATCCAGTTGTCTGGATGACCCACTCGTCATCTTTTTGTGCAACTGTAACTCTAGTGATGTCCGGAACTCCTTTTACTATTGTGTTCAAGACCTTGTTTCTAATTGCAATCACAGTTGGTGCATCGCCTTCTTCTGCAAGATTTAGTGTGAGTGTGTTTCCACTTGTTTCAATTTTGAATTTCTTGTTTGACGCAAGCGCTGTCTCTACTTCTTCCACAGTGCAGCCTCTTTGGTTTAGTGCACCAGGACTTAGTTCAAGTGTAATTTCATTGGTATAGTTGGTATCTACGCTGGATAACAATGCAGAAACCTTGGTTTGTAGTGTGTTTCGTGCAACTTCGATTGCTTTCTCTCTTGATTTTTTGTATTTTTCCTCAAGGTAGATGTCCATGGTCGGTGTTACCGGTTTCTTTCTTGCATCCACTAGCTCAATTAATCTTGGAAGACCCAAAGTTACGTTTCTTTCTCTGATTCCTGCAAAGTGGAATGTTCTAAGTGTCATCTGAGTTCCAGGCTCACCGATTGACTGCGCAGTGACTATGCCGACTGCTTGTCCCGGTTCTGCTTTTGCCTTGTTGTACAAGTCCAGTGATTTTTTGAGGACCTTTTCTATTCCATCTCGTGATAATTTTGATTGGGTGATTCCTTCTTCTACCAGTCTTGTCAGTCTTGGGTTGAATGTCTTGGTGTATTTTTTTAGTAGGTCTTCTTGTTCGTCTTTTACCGCCTTTTTGCCAGTGTCAACGATTGTTTCTGATTCGATAAGTCTAGTAATGTTAAATGCCTCACCGTGGTCGCTTTTTTGTACGTCAACTCCGTCCTCACCATACAAGAACTGGATGATGTGTCCGTGTGGGTCTCGTACTGTTCCATCGTATTCTAGTTTGATGTGCTCTAGTGCGTTGATGAGTCTTCGCTGCATGTAACCGCTTTGTTGTGTTCTGACTGCAGTGTCTACGAGTCCCTCTCGTCCACCCATTGCGTGGAAGAAGAATTCTATTGTTGATAGTCCGTCCCTATAGTTTGATTTTACAAATCCGTGTGCGTCTGGATTATCCTCGTTTTCCTTAAAGTGCGGCAGTGCACGGTTGCTGTATCCCTTGTTTAGTCTGTTACCACGAATTGATTGCTGGCCCAATGCGCCTGCCATCTGACCGATGTTTAGCGAGGAACCTCTTGCACCAGTTGTTGCCATGATTCTTGCGGCGTTCTTTTGGTCAAGTTGTTGGTCTGCTGTGTTACCTGCCTTGTCTCTTGCTTTTGACAATTCGTTTACAATGTATGCCTCTAGCGCTTCGTCTGCAGATAGACCTCTAGTGAGTTTCAGTGTTCCTTTCTTTGCCTGTGAAATCAAATCATATACGGTATCATATGTTTCCTGAATTCCTGCGTGTATGTCGCCCTTTACTTTCTCAGATAGTTCTAGATCTGCATAACCATAGCTGAATCCATAATGAGTGATGAATTGCTTTGCAATAATTAGAACAGAGTTTAGGAATTGTTTTCCGATAGCGTTACCATAGTCCTTTACTATTCTGTGCAGTACACTTTCTGGCTCTTCAGCACCAATTGATGCCTTGTCAATTACTCCGCTGATCAGTTCTCCGTTTTTAATGACAACATCTTTTGCCTGTCCCTTTGTTCCCTTGGACCACTTGGACGTTAGAATGTAGTTAAAGTCCTTTGGCAGAAATAGCGAGAAGAGTTGTTTTCCAGAATACATCGGGCCATCCTTTCCTTTGACAGCAGGTTCTGGCAGTGCTCCTTCGAATCCTCCAAGCATTGCATAGTTTGCAAATTCCTGTGGTGGGATGACAGTGTCGTCCTTTGTCATCAAGTATGATCCTGTGATAAAGTCTCTTAGTGCACCGATAATTGGTCCTCCGTATCTTGGAGATATGATTTGGTCTTGCACTCTCATGAGCAGGATTGCTTCTGCTCTTGCTTCCTCGCTTTGTGGTACGTGCAGGTTCATTTCGTCCCCATCAAAGTCTGCGTTGTATGGCGGACATACTGATGGGTGAAGTCTGAATGTTTTTCCTGGCAATACACGCACATAGTGCGCCATGATCGACATTTGGTGAAGGGACGGCTGTCTGTTAAACATGACAATGTCTCCATTTGAGAGGTGTCTTTCAACAAGATAACCTACCTCAAGATTTTGAGCTATGATAGAACGATCCTCTACGAAATCAAGTCTGATTTTTACTCCGTCTGGTCTAACAATGTAGTTTACTCCTGGGAATGTGTCAGGTCCGTTAATCACAAGTTCTCGCATTCTCTCAATGTTCCATTCAGTGATAATTTCTGGAATCGTCAGTTTTTTCGCAACGGCCTCTGGGACTCCTACCTCGGACAGGTCCAAGCTCGGGTCTGGCGAGATTACGGTTCTACTTGAAAAGTCGACTCTTTTTCCAGATAGTGATCCTCTGAATCTTCCCTCTTTTCCTTTGAGTCTTTGTGTTAGTGTCTTTAGCGGTCTACCTGAACGGTGATGTGCCTGTGGAATGCCAGATACTTCGTTGTCAAAGTACGTGGTGGTGTGATACTGGAGCAAGTCAACTAAGTCCTGAACAATGAGTGGTGGAGTTCCGGCATCTTTGCTTTCCTTTAGTCTTTGGTTAACTCGTATGATGTCGACCATTTTGTGAGTTAGGTCGTCTTCTGATCTGATTCCAGTCTCAAGAATAATTGATGGCCTTACGGTTACTGGAGGAACTGGCAGGACTTGCAAGATGAACCATTCTGGTCTTGCAGTGTTTGGGTCATATCCAAGCAGCCTGAGATCCTCATCTCGGATTTGCGTGAATCTTTCTCTTATGGTGATTGGAAGCAATCTGTGTTCTCCGATTTCTGTTTTTTCTATGAATATTGTCGGCTTTGTGAAAATCATATCGTATTGGGGCTTGCCACAGTGCGGGCATTCTTTTGCTTTTTTTGCCTTGTCTAGAATTTCATCTGGAATTCTTTTCTGTGACAAAATGGTATATGCTGCCTTTTGTTTTTGAACTTGGGTGTAATTGTCAAGGTCTTCTTGAGGAAGCTTTAGTCTTGAGCAAGAGCGGCATGTTGCCAAAAGCAACTTGTGAATATTGTCAATAAATGCAATGTGTAATACTGGCTCTGCCAATTCGATGTGGCCAAAGTGTCCAGGACATCGTGCTGCGGTGTTTCCACATGTAAGGCATTTTTGTCCAGGCTCTAGTGTTCCTAGTCTTCCGTCCATCAGTCCACCTTGCACTGCCATTCCATCCTCATCGTATGTTTCAGGTGCAGTTATTTCAGCAACGGAATATTTTCTAATTTCAGTTGGAGACCAGACTGAGAATCTGATTCCATCAATTGCTTTTACTGTTTGAACTGACAATTACACCCTCTCCTTGATCATTAGTCTTGGTGCCACGTTGAGGCTCTGCATTTCTTGTAGCAGTAGCTTAAACGCATATGCCACTGAGACTGAAGAAACCTTTGCCTTGTCTCCACAGACTCGGCAGACGTATTTTCTTTGTTTAACATCATGATATGCTACCAGTCCACATCTTTCGCAGACATAGATTTCCGCTTTGTCGGATTCATCAAGTAATCTGTCTTTTAGAATCATTGATGCTCCATATGCGATAAGGCAGTCTCGTTCCATTTCACCAAATCTCAGACCTCCACCTCTTGCTCTTCCTTCAGTTGGCTGTTTTGTTAGCATTTGGACTTGGCCTCTTGCTCTTGCGTGAATTTTGTCTGCAACCATGTGGTGAAGTTTTTGATAGTATACAACTCCCATGAAGACCTCAACTGGGAACGCTTTTCCTGTTCTTCCGTCATACATTACTTCCTTACCAGAATATTTCAGGCCGCTTCCTTCCAGTGCTGTTTTGATCTCGTCCATTTTTTCTCCGACAAATGCAGAGCCATCGAATTTGGTTCCTCGTTGTGCTGCTGCCTTGCCTGAAATTGACTCCATGAACATTCCGACTGTCATACGTGACGGGAATGCGTGCGGATTAATCAAAACGTCTGGGATTACACCTTCTGCAGTGTACGGCAAGTCCTCATATCTTGCCAAGATTCCAATGACACCTTTCTGTCCGTGTCGTGATGCAAATTTATCTCCAATTTCTGGAATCCTCATGTCTCTTACTCTAATCTTGTACATTTTTCCACCCTCGTTGGATTGTGTCATGACAACAGTGTCTACTACGCCAGTCTCTGACGGTCTGACACCTATTGAGGTGTCACGTCTGTACGGTCCCTTTGATTCAAACTCGCGGTATTCTTCCATGAATCTTGGCGGGCTTGTTTTTCCAATCAATATGTCCCCACCAGTTGCTGGAGATTCTGTTGCAATGACTCCGTCTTCCTCTAGTAATCGGTATGCTTTTTCTCCCTTGTAGCCACGGATGTTATCTTCGGCATTTGGAATTTCAAAGTTATCTCGCATTCCGCCAGGATACTGCTTTGCTTCTGCCTCATAGATTCTAAAGAAGAATGTTCTTCCAAGGCCCCTGTCCACTGCTGCTTTGCTAATTACAATTGCATCCTCAATGTTGTAACCGTCAAACGGTAACACTGCTACAACGCAGTTCTGTCCTGCCGGTCGGTCTTCTAGTCCAAGTAGGTTCATTGCTTTTGTGGTGACAATCGGGGTCTGTGGGTACCACATGAAGTGCTGTCTTACATAGGTGCTCGTGTTCATCATCGGAGTTGAGAATCCAAGACTTTGTTTTGCCATTGCAGATTCGTATGTGTTTCTTGGTGACTGGTTGTGTTCTGGATATGGGATGATTGATGCGCCTGCTCCTAAGATTGCAGATGGGAATATCTCAAGGTGAGTGTATTTTTTGGTGTCCTTGTCATCAAGGGTAAGGAAGCAGTTTTCCTCCTCGTTTGCGTCATTTAGCTCGATTACACCCATTCTAAGAAGGTCGTTCCAAGACATGAGTTTCTTTGATACTTTGTCAATTAGATCTGGTGTAAGAAGGGATTTTCCGTCTTTAATCACAATTAGAGGACGCAGTACGCGGCCTGCGTTGCAATTAACATAGAGTCTCTTTGTTGCACCCTCCACGTTTGATTTGTGGAATGAGATTCCAACGTGTGGATGTATCTTTGAGCTTCGTCTTAGCTCACGGAGTGATTCCACTAGTTTTTCGCCGTCCTTGTAATAGCCAACTAGTCTTCCATCTACGAATACTCTAGTTCCGTCTCGTTTCAGGTCCTCTTTTGCATCAGTGAAATGAACTGAGCCCAAGTCATAGAGTTTTTCTATGATTTCTTCTGGCGATACGTTTACTGAAATAATTGCAGATAGTGCCAAGTTCTTTACAAGACCACAGTTAGAGCCTTCAGGTGTTTCACTTGGACAGATTCTGCCAAAGTGAGTTGGGTGCAAGTCTCTTGCCTCGAAGTTTGGTTGAGTTCGAGATAGCGGAGATTGAATTCTTCTTAGGTGAGAAATAGTAGAGAGATAGTTTGTTCTGTCCAGAAGCTGTGTTACGCCAACTCTGCCTCTTCCCCAGTTTCCGGTTGCGATTGCATTGTTTAGTTTGTCAGATACGATTCCAGGGCGGATGGCAGCTGCCACTGCGTTGATGCCTCGCTTTTGTCCTGATCGTTCCAGCTGGTATTTCATGTCTCTAACCAGATTTCTAAATGCGGTTCTAAACAGATCAGCTAACATCTGGCCTGCAAACTTGATCACTTTGTTTCCATAGTGATCCTTGTCATCAGGAGATATCCAGTCAAGTTTTAATTCAATTAATTTGCATGCTGCCTCTCCGAGGAATTGTGCCTTTTCACGCCTGTTTTCTTGGTGCTTTCCTAGGTGCGGTAAGAGGCCCCAGTCAAGTAATGTCTCTGCTCGCTTTATCTGGAATTCTTCTAGCATTCCGGGTGCGATTCTTTTACTGATGTAGACAATTGCGTCTTTTGTTGTTTGCACGTCTGCTGCCTTTTCGAATGATGCCTCTAGTTCGTTCTGAAGGCTATCTACAAGTGATACGGCTGCTGCAACTTCCCTGTCTGCTTCAAGGCCAAGTGCTCTCATTAATGTAACAACTGGAATATCAACAGGAGAGCCAGGAATTCTTGCGACGATTAGTCCATCGTTTTTCATAACGAGTTCTAGTTTTGCACGATATCCTACAATTGACGAGTATACCTTAGCTTTGAACACATCGTTGCCGCCAACCTTTTCCTTGTCGACAATAATTTTGTTGTAAGACAGATCCTCTAGTCCTACAATTACTCGCTCTGATCCGTTAATTATGAAATATCCGCCAGGGTCGTTTGGATCCTCGCCGTGTTCGATTAACTTTTGAGTTGAAAAGTTGTGCAGTATGCATGCGTTTGATCTTACCATCACTGGTATGTCGCCGATGTGCACAAATCTTGATTCGAGAATTTTTCCGTCCTCAACTACACTTGCCTCCATCATTATTGGCGCAGAATATGAAACGTTTCTTAGTCGCGCTTCTGCAGGAGTGATGTGAGTGATTGATCCGTCAAGCTCCATCATTCTAGGCTGTTGTAGTTTCACTTTGCCAAGTTGGATTTTATACGGATATTCTGCGTTTTCGATTTCAATTTGTGCC
Source organism: uncultured Candidatus Nitrosotenuis sp. (assembly GCA_964449865.1). Taxonomy (GTDB): domain Archaea; phylum Thermoproteota; class Nitrososphaeria; order Nitrososphaerales; family Nitrosopumilaceae; genus Nitrosotenuis. Next base: position 215,228 of record CAYVBR010000002.1, on the reverse strand, counting down.
ACCTCGTCAATTATGCTTTGCAGTCCACGCTCAAGGAACTCGTCAAAGGAGTTGAGGTGCTGTCTTGCGATTCCCTCCCGCTTTAGAAGATCCTGAATGATTGGCCAGCGTTTGTTTGAAGTGTCAGACATTTTCTAAACCTCCACCACGTATCGGTAATAGATACTCTCTCCGGCAGTTGGACTTTTTCTTGTGATTTTTATCATGTCTCCTGGTTTTACTCCAAGTCCGATAATTGCTGGATCATTTGCAAAGATAAACGGCATTTCGGTCGGTTTGCAGTTGAATTTCTTTAGTATTTCCTCTGCCTCTTTTTTTGACATAATTTCATGTTTTGGAACATAGACGTGATCCGGTACTAGAATGTGACTTTTTTTAGTTGCCACTTAGACCACCTTGGATAGCATTAGCTAAATATACAAAATTACCAAACAAACTGTAAAAACTGCCTCAAGTGGTTTATATATATTTAATCAAGATCCCAACAAGAAATCAATATTTTTTGTCTTTAGTCAATGATTTTTTTCTTAAGCTTAAATAGTATTCGTTAGCACGAATAAACAAGATGAGTACTCTGTACACAGTAATAGCATTGTTTGCAATTCTGGCTACAGGTGTGAACGTAGCACCAGCTTTCGCTCAAATTGTAGATCCAATAACAGTAACCACAGACCAAGAGTCGTATAACGACGGAGACGTAATATCGATAACAGGCCAAGTCCGAGAAAGACTGTCCGGTTATCCTGTAACACTCCAAGTCGTAGCAGCTAATGGAAACTTGGTCACTGTTGAGCAACTAGACGTTTCAGAGGATAGTACCTATGGAACCGAAATAGCAGCTGGTGGAGCTCTGTGGAGATCCCAAGGGACATACACGATCAAAGTACTCTATGGAACCGATACAAGAACGGCAGAAACTACCTTCGAGTTTAGCGGTAGCACAGGAACCGTACCTTCAGGCAAACACGTCCCAGTAGAGGGCAATCCTGAACTATTGGTGGGCTACTCCATAACAGGAGGCAAACTAGTCAGCATCGCGCCAGATATAGACGCAAAATCATTGATAGTAACAATTGAACCTACCAGTGATGATGGCGGCCAAGTCAAGCTAATGATACCAAGAGAGGTAATTGACGCTAGAAATGGACCTGACGGCCAATCTGGAGAGGATGTAGACTTCTTCGTACTAGTAGACGGATCAGAAGTAGACTTTGACGAAACCACAACAGCGTCTGAACGCACACTGACAATTCCGTTCGAGGGAGATAGCTCTCAGATAGAGATTATCGGCACCTGGGTAATTCCGGAATTCGGAGCAATGGCAGCAATAATTCTCGCAGTGGCAATTGTATCAATAATTGCATTATCTGCAAGAACACGACTTAGCATAATGCCAAGATACTAAGATCAATCAACTTTTTTCATTTTTTAAATATACATAAATAGTCAATACTCTAATCGCCAATCAAGATGAATAGTTATGCACTATACGTGCTAATTGCCATAATGGCTGCAGCAGGCACTTTAGCAATAGTACCAACTTATGCATCTTCCTTCGACGAAGAAGCATGCCCAGATTGTGGCAGCATGGACATATACGAAAAGGCCAACCTAGCTAGTCAAAATGACGTACCAGTTAGGATTATGACCGAAAATAAGGTATATGATCACAATTCCGAAATCCACATACACGGATATGTTGCAAATCTTAGAGGCGATGCTCCAGTTACGATCACAGTGACTGGCCCACAAAACAACATTGTGACAGTCTACCAAGCAGAAGTATCTGAAGACAAAAGCTTTGAAGCAATGATAAGCACAGCAGGCAGTCTTTGGAAGCAAAACGGTATGTACACCATCAGAGCTCAGTATGGTCCACAACAGATCAATGACAAAGTGATGGTAGAGCTTACCGGTGAAGTATCCGAAGAAGCATCAGCATGTACTTCAGATGAGCTAGTAGTAAAAGGTGGAGGTCAAGTATATTGTGTTCCTTTTGACATAACAGGGGGAGCAGTATCAAAGAACTCCATCAGCTCCAAGACATCTTCGCTTACCTTGATGATCACAACAGAAAGTGACGGTTCAGTATCTTTGCAAATTCCAAGAAATGTACTTGACGCAAGACAGCACGGAATGGAAGGAGATGACGCCGATTTCATCGTACTAGTCGATGGTGAAGAAGCAGACTTTGAAGAGATAGACACCACTTCAGACGACAGAACATTAGATATAACCTTCCCAGAAGGTGCTACTCAAATCGAAGTCATTGGTACCTGGGCAGTTCCAGAATTTGGCACTACAGCAGCAATAATTCTCGCAGTGGCAATTGTATCAATAATTGCATTATCTGCAAGAACACGACTTAGCATCTTACCAAGATACTAAGATCAATCAACTTTTTTCATTTTTTAGTACAATTATCTAGAAAAGGAAATATACGAATATGTTACAACTTTGATAATGAACGGTTTTTACGGCTTGTTGTTATTTTCAGTTTTAGCATTAGCAGTCAATACAGTACCTGCGCATGCTCAGGAATGCAAGTTGTGCATAGCAAAAGAGTTCTACACGCAGGGAGATGCAATAGTAATATCTGGCAAAGTCGACGCAGTCTTGGACAAGACGCCCATAATCATACAGATATTCTACGGCACGAACATCGTCAACATTGCCCAAGTCGAGGTATCCCAGGACGGAAGCTACACAAATACGGTAATCGCAGACGGGATATACTGGAAGAACAGCGGCAAATACACAGTAAAGGCAACGTACGGGGTAAGCGGAAATGTCTATGAGACAGGTTTTGATTTTCAGACCAACGCAAAGGTAAACGACACTACACAAATTTTTGAGGTAAAGGCGGGAGACTCGGGAACATTTGATGTCCCATACACGATACGTGGAGGAATAGTAAAGAACATCATTGTTGATCCGCAGATACTTGGATTTGTCGTGACAATACAGTCAGATAACGACGGATTTTTGACTTTGGATTTGGGAAGAAAATGGATTGACGCCAAGACAACAACTGGCGATGACGATTCGTACATAATTTACATTGACGGGTCAGAGGTACAATACCAAGAATCAGCAGACGCAGACTCTAGAACGCTCACAATACAGTTTCAGGAAGGAGACTCTGATATAGAAATAATCGGAACGCAGGTGCTTCCGGAATTTGGTTCAATTGCAGCCATAGTTTTGGTAATTGCCATCACCATGACAATAATGATGTCTACAAAGAAGATGTCGTTGCTTCGGATTAGCTAAAAGCCGTATTTTGCTTTAAACGGAGATACGCTTCGCAGTTCCTGAACCACTTTTTTTAGTATGTCAACAGTTTGATCCATTTCAGATATGGTGTTGTACATGCCGACGGTGATCCTAAGGGAGCCGGTGATTTGCTCATGTGAGAACCCCATTGCCATCAAAACATGTGACGCCTTTTGGGTTCTGACAGAACATGCGGAGCCAGTAGATGCGGCAATACCATGCTCGTCGAGTTTGATTATCAGGTCTTCCCCATTTACGCCAAGAAAAGTAAAGTGCGCATTGTTTGGAGTCTTGTTTTCCACATTGCCGTTTACTGAGACGTGCGATATTTCGCTCACTACTCTAGAGGTCAGGTAATCCCTCAAGCCTTTCATGTGTGCGGCATTTTTGTCCAAATGCTCTCTGGCAAGACTGCACGCCCTGCCAAAGCCCACAATGTTTGCAACGTTTTCAGTTCCCGAACGCATTCCGCTCTCCTGCCCCCCGCCAAGGATGAACGGGTCAAGTACGGTTCCGTCTCGGATGTAAAGTGCCCCGATTCCCTTTGGGCCGTTTATTTTGTGAGATGATATTGAGAGCAGATCAACACCAATCTCCTTTACATCGATTGGGATTTTTCCAACTGCCTGAACTGCATCAGTGTGAAACAAGACGTTATGCTGCTTGCAGATTTGAGCGATTTTTTTTATCGGCTGGATTGTGCCAACCTCATTGTTTGCAAACATCACGCTGACAAGTGCGGTTTCCTTTGTGATAGAATGTTCTAGTTTTTCAATGTCAATCATTCCGTAATTGTTTACCGGAATGTAAATCACGTCAAATCCTTCTTTTTCAAGTCTCCTGCAGGGCTCAAGTATTGCATCGTGCTCGATATGAGACGTTATGATCTGCCTTGCCTTGCCTTGTCGCATCACTCCAAATAATGCAGTGTTATTTGACTCGGTTCCGCCAGATGTCAAAAGTATTTCATTTTGTTTTGCGTTTATCAGATCTGCGATTCTTTTTCTTGCAGTTTCGATTGCCTTTGACGCAAGTCTTCCGTATCGGTGAATCGAGGATGGGTTGCCATATTGCTCTTTAAAGTACGGCAGCATTTCTTGGAACACTTCTTCGTGAACCTGAGTCGATGCGGCGTTATCCAGATATATCAATCTGCAATCACGTTAATCTTTCCCGGCTTGTATCCTTCGGAGTCAAGTATTACTGAGGCAAATCCAATTGACTTTAGCTTGGCAAAAAGATCGTCCATGTTTGGTTTTTCAAAGAGATGTAGTTCATCTGAGCCGACTTCAATTTTTGCCACGCCGTCGATATCGCGAACGCGTACTTGTTTTGCCCCAAGCATTTGCTTGACAAATATTTCGCCAACCTCTATTCTAGCTAGTCTTTCTGCAGTAACCCGCTGGCCCCACGGGATACGGGATGCAAGGCAGGAGTTTGACGGCCTCTCATATACTGACAGTCCAAGCGCTTTTGCAGTTTGGCGTATATCTTGTTTTGAGAACAGAGTCTCCACCAGGGGGCTCTTGACCCCGTTATTTCGCAAGGCTGTGATTCCCGGCCTATAGTCTCCCAAATCATCAGTGTTTGTTCCGTCAACGATACAGACGATGTTTTCTTTTTTTGCCACATCTATGAGATGGTCTGAGAGCTCAGACCTGCAGTAAAAGCACCTGTTTTTGTCGTTTCTAGCAAAATCCTCGTTTTGTAATTCATTGTACGATATGACAAGATGCCTTATTCCTATTTCTTGGCAGATTTTTTTTGCAGAATCTAGTTCTTCTTGCGCCAGAGTTTTGTAGTCGGCTGTAACTGCAAGTGCCGAATCGCCCAAGGCTTTGTGTGCAGCATATGCAACAAGCGCACTATCCACTCCGCCAGACAGCGCTACCATGACGCTTTTTTTATCAGAAAACCAATCAAGTAATTGTTCGAGCTTTGTCATTTTAGTTGTTTTTTCACTTCTGCTTTGATTAATTCTTCGGTTTGCTTGAATGGGAGTGCAAGTTTTTCAGATATGGACTTGATATCGTCATATTCCACTTTGAATTGCTTGTGAGACGAGGTATTTGCCACCTTGCACCTCAGTGTAAAAATTTTATTGTTAATTTTCACCTTCATTGTTACTATTTGCCTTGGTACTAGGAACCTGTCTGACGTTCGTATTCTCACTCCAAGCGTTCCAGTTTCAGATACGAGCAGATTTAACAACTGGCTAACAGAGTCAGAATCACATATTACGGATATCATGTGGCTTGGCCTTCCCTTCTTTGTGATGGTTTGTATGACAGAGACGTCTTTTGCGCCATTTGCCATTATCTTGTCTATCACGTGAGCCAAGACTTCGCCTGAGATGTCATCTACGTTTGTTTCTAGGATTGTGACAGAGTCTACGGTGGTGTTTTTGGAAGACTCGCCATGAATTACTTTTAGTACGTTGGAGAATCCCTCAAAGTTTTTTTGTCCTGCACCATATCCGATTGACTTGACATTCATCATCGGATAGAATTCAGAGCATCTGTCTGCCAAGTTCACAAGAATGCTTGCCCCAGTCGGCGTGGTTAGTTCGTCTTTTACGTTACTTCCAGATATCAGTATTTGTGATTTCTCAAATATTTCTAAAATCGCGCCTGCGGGATTTGACACTGTTCCATGCGAAAAAGTAATGGTTCCACTACCCACAGACACAGGTGCGGCAATTATCTCTTCATCAAAATATTTCAAGTCGTCTAGCGCTATCGCGGTTCCGACAATATCAATTACAGTATCAATGCTTGACGCCTCGTGAAAGTGGACAGAGTCCATTGGCACTCCGTGAATTTTTGACTCTGCCTTTATCAGGGTGGCAATGCTGTTTACCGCAAACGTCTTTGCAGATTCCGACAGCCCTATTTTGTCAATAGTTTTTTTGATGCAGTTTTGAATTTCAATTCCTTTTCTTTCGTGGTGGTGTTCATCTATTTGTAAAACTAAAGACGTTGCCCAAATTCCATGCTTGTTTACTTTTTTAAAGTCAATTTTTTTGATTTTAGAGCCGTGCAGAAAGTTTTGTGATGCGTTCACGCCGTTGATGATTTTTGATTTATTTGCACCCAAGTGCACAAGAGAAGACAGCATCATGTCACCTGAGATCCCAGCTACTTGCGGATCGATTACCAAAACCATGAGAAACCAAGCTTCAAAAATGCATATAAATTCTCAGATCACGAAGTTTGCAAAACAATTTCATGTAAAACTAATGGAAAAATTTTTGCAATAGATTTAATTATTGAGCGTAAAAGTCGCACAATATGATTACAATTATCGGTTCTGGCAAAGTTGGCGGAGATGCGGCATTGTTTTCTGCTCTCAAAAAGCTGGACGATGAAATTTTGCTCCTTGATGTTGTAAAGGGCTTGCCACAGGGCGAGGCAATGGACCTAAACCACATGCTATCAGAGCAGGGAATTGACGTAAACATCCGCGGCTCCAATGATTACTCTGACATGAAAGGCTCCAAGGTAGTCGTTGTAGTAGCAGGCTCTGGAAGAAAGCCAGGCATGACAAGAATGGATCTTTTGAAAATTAACGCAGGAATAGTAAAAGACGTTGTTGAAAATATCAAAAAATATGCAAGTGATTCAATCATCGTTCCAGTCACAAATCCGCTTGACCCAATAGTTCACATCACATACAAGACATCGGGATTTGACAGAAGTAGAATCGTTGGCATGGGAAACATGTTGGACCTGTCCAGGTTCATCCAGTTCATCCACGAGGCAACCGGTCATTCCAGGGACTCGATACGCGCACTGGTAATAGGCGAGCATGGCGAAAGCATGCTACCGCTTCCGAGATTTTCAACTGTTTCAGGAATTCCATTATCAAGCATATTGCCAAATGAGAAACTAGACCAGCTAGTCCAAGACACAAGACAGGTTGCAGCAAAGGTAATTGAGCTAAAAGGCGCGACGGTTCACGCTCCAGGAAATGCCATATCTGCAATAGTTGAAGCAATACTCAAAGACAGAAAAAGAGTAATCCCGGTTGCAACTCCACTTGACGGCGAATATGGACATTCCAACGTTTCAATCGGAGTCCCGGCAGTAATTGGAAGAAAGGGAGTTGAAAAAATAATAGAGCTTGACTTGAACCAGCAAGAAAAGGAATGGTTCAACAAAGGGATCGACGGCGTCAAGAACGCACTTGCAGGCATCTGACCTGATCAGTTTTTTAATGAAATATTGCAACAGTCAATGTTGGAAATAATTGATGTTTTAGAATCACTAAAGGACGGAAAGATCAGTGTTTCAAAAGCAAAAAAACTCCTATCATTATACTCTATTGAGAAAATTGAGGATTTTGCCCAGATCGATATGGGTCGAAGGTACCGCAAAGGCATACCAGAGGTAGTTTTTGCCGAAAGAAAGCAGACTGACGAAATCAAAAAAATAGTCAAGAGAGTACTTGCAAAATCAAACTCTGTCCTAGTTTCAAGAATCACAAAGCAGGACTATCCCAAAATAATCAGCTTTGCAAAAAAAAATAGGCTCAAAATAAAACAGGGAAAGAACACGACTGCTTTGCTTTTTTACAAAAACGCACTCAGGCCAACTGGCGGCAAAGTCGGGATCATCACTGCAGGAACGTCAGACATCGGAGTGGCCGAAGAGGCAAGGCTCACATGTGAGGCGATGAATTGCTCATGCATTTGCAGCTACGATGCAGGAATTGCTGGACTTCACAGGACGTTTCCAATCATAAAAAAATTCATCGAGCAAGACGTTGATGTGATCATTGTCGCGGCAGGAATGGAGGGGGCGCTTGCGTCTGTCGTGTCATCGTTAGTCGAGGTGCCAGTAATTGGACTGCCAACGTCTGTCGGATACGGATATGGAGAAAAAGGAGTTGCGGCCCTCGCATCTATGCTTCAGAGCTGTTCACTTGGATTATCAGTTGTGAACATCGACAATGGAATTGGTGCCGGGGCAGTTGCATCAAACATTGCAAACAAGGTGAGAAACTCTAGACGTTAATAATCCCAAGATTTGCAAGTTCTGTTCCAATACCAAATCCCAATAACGCAATACCAGTACCAAGTCCTGCCATTTCCAGTCCGCCCTTTAGAATGCCGGTTTTGGCAAGTCTAGACTTTAGTGCGCCGACCAAAAACGACGCAGTCAGACTCATTCCTACTGCCACTATCAGAGGAGTGTATCCGTGCCCGAAGAAAAATGGAATTATTGGTAAAATTCCTCCAAGCAAAAACGCCCCGAACATCCTAAACGCGCTCTTTAGCGGGTTTCCCAAAATCTCAATGTTTAGCTTTAATTCCTCAGTAAGCATAGTATCAAGCCAGACTTTTTTGTCAGACGTTATCTTGTTTACAATTGCCTCCAGTTCTTGTCCAGTGAATCCCTTTGCCCGGTAGATGTCTTCAATTTCCTTTCGCTCAACGTCAGGCTTGTTTTCAATTTCCCATTCTTCGCGCGCAATTTCAGATTTTAACAGTTCTCGGTGTGTCTTTACTGCAAGGTAGTTCTGCACTGCCATTGCCTTTGCACCGGTAAACATGCCAACAAGCGCTGCAAGTATTATTAGATTTGATGAGATTTCGGCGCCGCCAACTCCTGCAGCTATGCCAAGAGAGGTGTTTATCCCGTCTCCAAAACCAAAAACAAAATCCCTCACTCCACTAGACTCTGATAGGTGCGGCTCGCTGTGTCGCGGCTCCGATATGTCCTCCATTTGCAAGATTACTGGATATCAGCATAATTTAAGCTTGAAAAATCAGGGCAAATAATTTATACCAAATAGAAAGCTGATAACTAGTTGGCCGGCAAAAGAATAGTTCTCACTGCAGATCGTAGTTTGATGACTAATTATCGTGGTAATTTCCTTTATGGCTTTATTGCATGTGGACCGTATGAGCTTCTTCCAGAATGGGTCTTTGACAAGGTGTTTTGCCCTGCAGTTGAAACTGACCCAGTTACAGGCGAGGCAAAAGTAGCGCAGGTCGGACTTCGAAGAGTAGAAAGTGCACTGTTGCAGGGATACAAAAGAGACGAAGTATTCATTGCAAATCCAGATCACCTTGCAAAATCAATAGGGCCAGACACCAAGGTTGTAGGAATTAACGTAATGGATCCACTCGGAATGGCACCTGTCACCACGACAATGTCGCCTGAAAAGCTATCCTATGTTGCGATGAAATTCAAACGAATGTGCGCAGACATAATTCAGCTCAAAAAGAAATATGATTTCAAGGTAGTAGTCGGAGGAAACGGCGCGTGGGAGTTAGCAAAAACAGACAGGATGAAGATTCACGGGATTGACACTGTCGTAGTCGGGGAGGCAGACGAGCTTGCACTTGACTTGTTTAAGGACTTGGAAAGCGGCGATGCACCAGAACTCATGCACTGCTTTGTAAAAAACATACAAAATATTCCAATTATTGAGGGACCTACAGTCAACTCTTTGATTGAGGCAATGAGGGGATGTGGAAGAGGCTGCGACTTTTGTGACGTAAACAAGCGTTCCAAAAAAGATCTTCCACTTGAAAGACTGCAGCACGAGGCAAAAATTAATCTCAAATACGGATTTGACTCCATATGGCTGCACTCTGACGAAATGCTGCTATACGGATGCGACAGCAAAGACTTTCAGCCAAACCGCGACGCAATCACCGAACTGTGGAGCGGCCTAAAGTCACTTGGCGCAAACTTTGTTGGAACTACACACATGACGTTTTCTGCAGTTGCAGCGGATCCTGAACTTTTGCGCAAAATGTCAGAAATCAACAACATGCAGACAAGCGGAAGATGGCTTGCAACAAACCTTGGAATCGAGACAGTTGCTCCAAGGATGGTCAAAAAGCACCTGGGCGTAAAGACAAAGCCGTTTTCAACTGACGAGTGGGGATGGGTCGTAAGAGAGGGAGCGCGAGTAATGAACGAAAACCAGTGGTTCCCAGCAGCTACGCTCATCATAGGATGGCCTGATGAAACGCCAGACGAAACCCAGTACACCATAGATTTGATTGAGGATTTCAGAAAAACCAACTTTAGGGGACTGGTTGCACCATTGTTGTATCAGGACTTTAGCGAAAAGAACTCGATGCACTTTGGAAACCTAAACGAGGCACAGTTTACCCTATTTTGGAGATGCTGGGAGAACAACATGCGTGTCATTAACGACATCATTCCAATAATTCTCAGAAACAAGACGTACGGCCCTCCAATGAAAGTGCTCATGTACGGCATGATAAAGGCAGGAACCTGGGCAATCATGCGTTATTTGCGTGGACTGTGCAAGGATTTGTTCAACGGAAAACTTCCAGAAGACATTGTCGACAGATATTCTAGAAGCAGATCAGTTGCGGCCCCGACATACACCAGATAAGATTTTCTAAAAATAACTTAGCTCAAGTTTTTGATTGCTTGGTCTGCAATCGTGTTTCTTTTTGGCGTCATGACAATAAAGTAGGTTTTGTCTGCGCGCTCTATCGCGTTTACCTTTTTGTAGGCTTTAGTGTTTATGTCAAACTCCAGTATTCTTCCGTCAAGTGTTCCCTTTGCATATATCATAAGATACACATCGCCGTTACTGTGGCCAAGCGGGATAAACGCAAAGACGTATCCCTTGTATGAGTTGATTGGCATTGTGTTTTTCATTGGCGGCATTACGGATGCCATGTAGGAAAAGATGTCTTCCATAGAATCAAATTCTTCGTATTCTACGTGCACAAATTAGGTATTAGGGTATGGATATAAGAATCTTAAAGGCTCTTTTTCTTTCTTAGGCCATTAAGCTTTACTATCACTACTGCTGGTGCGACAAAGTACATGCCGATGTTTAGCAGTATGATTCCAATTCCATATCCTAGCATTTCTGACTCGGAGTCAATGTTGACGTGGTTTAGTATTGACAGGGTAGATAGCATTGGGGTGATTGTTACCTTTACTGCCTCCTTGAATACAGGGTTTTCTCTTTCCCAGTCAGCTACTGTTGGACTGAATGAGTAGTAGAATGAGTTGAATGCACTCATGAAACTTGTTCCAGAGCTAGTGCTAAACAATACGTTGTCCCTAATTTCTCTCAATAGCTGTACTTGGGGTGCAAGCTCTGATCCAAATGCTGCCGTTGCAATTATGCAAGAGCCGCCTGAGGGGGCTGTCGTCTTGTCTGGTACACAGATGCCGTTTTCAGCGTGTGTTCCAGTACCGCATGTTGGTGGTGTTTCTACTGGTGGTTGGTCAATGCATTGTCCGCCAGACAAGATTTGTCCTGGTGGGCATGTTACTGGTGGTGCAACTATGCAAGTGCCAGACACATCGTCATAGACGGTTCCAGTGCCACAGGTTGGTTTTTCCTCTGGTGGTGACTCTATCTTGACACATTGTCCGTTAACTGCAGCTTGTCCTTCTGGACATTCTGTTTGCTTTGGTGGTGGTACATCTATTATGCTTGAACCGCTACCGCCGTTATAGTGGAATATTGTTTCTGCCTTTTGTGGGCCATAATTTACTAAAATTTTGTAATCTCCTGCAGGCTTCCATAATGGGCCTGAAACCACGAAGGTGCCCTCAAAGGCACCGTTAACTGGGTGAATTTGGTTGACTGTGACAATTTTGTTTGATGTTCCGTTTATCAGAGGACCTAAAACTCGAATTGTAATATCAATTGAGTTATTGACGTCGGGGGTTTTTATTAGACCGCTAAAAACAACAGAGTCGCCTTCGTCGTATAACGGTAGTTCGGTCTTTACCGAGAGTGGCGGCATTGTACCGTCAGTCAGTTGGGCAAATACGTTAGTTGAAAAACCGGATGAAACGACAATTAATGATAATACTATAGTGCTAAGTATTCCAGATACTCTCATTTCTAGGCTTGTACAACAATTCAGGGTATTTATGTATTCTATAAAACAAAAGTTGACTTGATTATAGGCTTCTTGTGTCTTTTTTGACCCAGATGATCACAGTTTTGTTTTCAGCATTTTTTGATAGTTTTTGTTTGAGCCCATAATGTGGTGGCACTTTGATCAAGACGGGAACTTTGCTGATTTGCGATTATAATTTTTTAAAATTAGTGTTTTTTAATTAGCCATTCCCAAGCTTCGCAGTTTTTCTGCGGTGTGCGGATACACGCAAGCTGGCGCGCCAGTTGCCGAGCGTATGATTAGCTCAAATCCCTCTCTGCATTCAACATTTGCCGGTGCAGATCCCGCCTTGACTTGTTGTAGCGGTGCAAGTATTCCAGGTGGGGTTTTTACAATTACGGGATTTGTGGGCGGTGTTGGTACTGGTTTTGGATTTTGCGGTGTGGCCGGTGTTGGCACTTGTTTGGTTGGTTGTTTTGAAAGAGTAAAGATGTTTTGCTGTCCAAACGCATCTCTAAAGTCAGTGTATTTTACGTCCACTATTCCGCCTGCTGAAGAGATTAGCTCAGTTCCACTCTTGTTGCATATTTTAGACGGTATCTTGAACACTCCTTCAAAAACTCCGGTGTTTGGCCCAGTCTCCACAAGACTAAACCCTGTTGACGCCAAGCCGCCATATGCCACGCCGTCTATTGTGCAACGCTTGTATCTAATGTCCTTCATGAGAACTTCAAGCATTGCGCCGCCGCTTGGACCAGCTACAGTATCCACATCTGAAGAAGACGGATTGTTGTTTGTCAGATAAATGTCAATCGTATCGTGTTTAATGTTGAGATCTGAATCAACCAGTCTCACAGTGACCGGCTGGCCAAATCTAAATGTCTTTGAGTTTAGCGATACGGTGCCAGAGTGTGTGTTAATGTCCGACTTGGCAGATACGTTAATTGTCAGTCCCACTTTTGCAACATCGGAATACGCAATGTTGATTCCCTTTTCATCAACCATTCTCTGATTCACAAAGAATTTCACATTATCGCTAATTGTGCTAAGGGACGAAATGGTGCTAGCGTCAAACTGGTTTAGCTGGTTTGCCATAACGTATTCAAATGTACCTGTAAAGGTTCCAGTGCTAAGACCGTTTTCTTTTAGTTCGAATCGGTATATCGCATTGTTTACCGAGTCGTCATTTTCTTCTCCAAATGAAAATAAGTCAAACACTATTGGCTGAGTGTCTGTTTCAGACGATACTGCACCCGATGGGGAAGAGTTGTTTGATGCGTCAAAGTCGATTACTAGGAACGCTTGCCCGGACTTTGAGTGAATCTGAGTTGCCGCAGTGTCATTTTGTATGAATCCCTGCGCACCTGTCAGTCTGCCAGGACTCAACAAAGTAACAGGGCTTGAATCGGACAGTCCGAAGAACAGCGATACCCTAGTATCTGAAAAGTCCGTTATCCCAAGCTGGTTTTGAACGGATCTCAAATCATAGTTGATCCAGTTTGTTCCAGAATTATCCGCATCGCTAGTATCGATTAGCAGTGACTTTAGTTCGTCTCCTGACACGCCAAGGTTTATCGATATTTTTTCAAAGGACGGCATGGTAATTGACCTTGTATCCAATACAAGCCTGTCAGAGTTTGTGTCTGGGACTGAGAACGGAATGGATGTTCCTCCAGATAGGCTGTCAGTTGATAGGGCGTAAAATTTGACACTTCCCACATCTTCCAAAGTCATAGGGCTGCCTATTGTCAGGCTTGGAATTAATGCAGAGCTCCTAAAAACGTCGAGTTTGTCTCGCGATGAGGGGTTTATGTTTTGGTCAGAGTCGACTACGGTAAGTGGGATTCTTTGTCCTGGGAGGAGCTGAGACGTTCCTAAGGATATAGCTGCGTTGCTTGCTCCAAAGGACATTCCGGCATCATTTGTTCCTGAAACTATAGAGTAGGACTTGGAATTGTATTCGATTACAGCAGATTGGCCCCTTGGCGCATTAGACAGTATCCTTATGTTTGATTGAGAATTGTCATCTGCGTTTTCAAATATTCCGGTGTTCGGCTCGGTTTCAACAAAGGTCACTATTTCTGAATATGTTGTAGTGCCATCAGACGCCGTAGCTTGCTGGAAGTTATTTTGTACAAGATCCACTATCTGCCCAGCAGTCATTGCCAGTTTGCCGTTTTTCTCAAAGCCCAGACTTGAAAGCTTTGAAACAAGATTGACAAGGCCGGTTCCTCCATTTGCAGAGTTTGTGCCAAACGTGGTAAACGCCCCATAGAATACGGTTTGCGGATTAATGTTAAACGTCCAAGAATCCCTTGATGTCGGGTCTTGGTTTAGCTGCATGTCGTGAATTGTTGCAAACACGTGCGACCCCGGCGGATAGCTTTGTTGCCTATCAAGGCTTAGCGAAATATTTGTCATGTCGTCATATACCAGCGTGACTGATTGGGTTCCAACGCTGTTGTATTGGACGACGACATTGTTGCTAAATGAAAATAACTGTACAAGCGGCCAGGCGTTTGCGTCAAGACCAATTTGGCCAGGCAGTATGCCAGAATTTGTGTTGATGGATTTTGGATTGCGCGCCACATTGTTGATGTTTGTCCCAGACGGAGTGCCGCTACATGTTGCAAAATCAGAGTTGCCGTTTGTCGCACCAGTGATTGATCGTGGGACCGCGATGCCGGCAGTTTCCGTAAATGCCGGTCCAAGGGACGTCGTGTCTCTGCTACAAAACACTCCAAAATCAAATCCCACGCCAGAAACGCCGCCGTCAAAAGAAATCTGGTCGGCTGCCTTTGCCTTGTCCACATTTGCAAAGTATCCATACCATCGCCCGTCGGTTGCCTGAACCATTCGCAGGTTGTTGCCGTTTATTGTGACGTCGGGTTCTCCTTTTCCAACAGACGTATCGGAAATGTTAGTATCGCTAACTATTACCTCCACTACCATCGAGCCTGAGAAATGGTTCCCAAACGCAGGATTTTCGGCAGATACGATAAGGTTTTGGTTAGAGGATGCATTTGCAGATGCAAATAACGGGATTAGTAAGAGCATACCAAATAGCAAGGCCAGTCTGTTCAAAGTATTCTTCTTGTGTCGCCATAGAACATAACGCTATCGTAGGACTTCTTCTTAGATCAGAACATTACTAATATCAGCAATTTCAATTCTAATTGCCAGATGTTTGTTCAAAGAACCAGAACCCTAAAGCTCTCGCTGTTTGCAATACTTTCGGCGTTTGTAGTGGAACTTGTTTTCGGTATTTTTTCAAACAGCCTTGCACTGCTCACAGATAGCATTCATGCACTGCTTGACAGCATAGTTACGGTGGTGTTGCTATTGGCAGCAAGGTTTGCGATAAAGCCGCCAGATGCAGAGCACACGTACGGTCATGGAAAAATCGAATCGCTTGGCGGACTGATCGGCGGAATAGCAATATTTCTAATTGCGTGTTTTTTTATTGTCGAGGCCATAATCAGAATTCAGAGCCCTCCTCCGTCAGTGTTTCCCACTACACTTGTTTTGATTGCGGCACTTTACACCATCTGTACAGACATCTTTAGGATAGTACTTTTGGAAAGATCGATAAAGAAGGTCGGCGGCGCCACACTCAAGGCTGACTTTTACCATGCAGCAATGGATCTTGGCTCCACACTGGTTGTCATTGCCGGAATTGTCCTGGTGTCATTTGGCTTTCACGATGGAGACTTTGTTGCGGCATTACTCCTTGGTTTGTTCCTCGTATTTTTGAGCCTAAAGCTAATCCACAGAACTGCACTTGACCTGACTGACATAATTTCGCCTGAATTAGTAAGCAAAGTAAAAGAAATTACGCTTGCAACCCAGGGGGTGCTTGACGTCGGCTCGGTTTTGATGCGAAGATCAGGGGACATGTTCTTTGTAGACATCACGATGTCGCTTCGCGGAAACGCGAGCTTTGAGAGAGCACATGAGATAAGCGATACAGTTGAGAGAAACATCAAAAAAGAGATCACAAACTCGGAGATTACAATTCATTTTGAGCCAAGCTGGAAGGACGTTCCAAAGGACTCAAAGATTTACGAGATTGCGTCAGACGTCCCAGGGGTCATGGGCGTGCACAATGTGAGCTATTACACCTCAGACCAGATGCGATACGTGAGCCTGCACGTGATGGTAAGCAGGGAAATGAACCTCGAGCAGGCCCACAAAATATCGGAGGCAATAGAGCAGAAAATTTTCGAGACCGTTCCTGACATCAACCATGTCACGATTCATCTAGAACCCCACATCGCAATACCAACTACCCTCAAGTCAGACTACAAAAAAACCGACCAAAAGATAATTGGGATCCTAAAGGAATACGGCGAAATAAAGAAAATCGGCAACATAGTGACCCTGTATTTTGATGATTTGTTAAAAATTGACATTGACTGCTCTTTTGAGAAGGATCTCTCAATTGAGAGCGTCCACGACCTGACATCTCAGATAGAGCAAAAAATACGAAGTCACTTTAAGAATTCAGTCATAACCATACATCCAGAGCCGTTTTAGACTAGGATTCCGGTAAGATACATTATCAGCATGCCAATGGCAATTCCCGCGACCACTGGAGTGCTTGAGAATCCTTTGTCGTATTCTCTGAGCCACTTTGATAGCACTATCACCACTTGAAAAATTGCACCTGCGCCAATTGACAGGAAGATGACTGATGTAAAAGGCGAGTAGACAAAGCTTCCAACCCAGGTGCCAAAAATTGCAGGAACCCCCGCAATCAGGCCAAGCCCGATTATTTTTCGAAGAAATGTCTTTTCCTTTGCAATCGGCGCCGCAATCGCAATTCCCTCAGTGGCATTGTGCAGCGCAAACCCGATTATCAAAAACGTGCTCAGCGCTACTTGGCCCAGTCCTATTGCCGCCCCAATTGCAAGCCCCTCTCCAAGGTTGTGAAGGCCGATTCCAATTGAGACCATCAATGCTACAGAGTACGGATTTGCAAGTTTTGTAAGGCTTGACTTTTTTGTCAGTCGCTCTCCCGCATAATACAGGCCAAATAATGAGATCAGGACAGTTATGGCAATCAGTAGCGGCCCGTTAAACACACCTGCAAGGTTTTCTGAGGAAACCTCAAGTGCCTCCACGATTGCATCTATTCCAAGAAACAGCAGCAATCCGACAGTCAGCGCCAAGAAAAAGATGTATTTTTGATTACTGATTTTTCTAATGAATGGGAGCCACATCAGGCCAATCAAAATCGGTATCACTCCAACATATGTTCCAATTAACAGCAAGAATCCCACAGTCTCCGAATTTGGTTTTAGTGCAAGAGATGCGGCATCCACGCCTTTTTCAAATCTAGTTCCATCAGAGGTAGTGAGTCCTATTGTATATGGCTCGCCTTTGTTCCAGTTAAACGGAATTTTCACTAGCGCTGTTTCGAATCTTTCCAGATGTTTGTCAGGCTCTATTGCGGCTGGCTGAATTCTGTCATTTACATCTGCAACTGTCACGTCAGCAGGGATTGGCCCGGTGTTTCGTACAGTTACCAGTATTTCGGATTCGACAAAGTCTATTTTCTCTATAGTTAGTTCCGGAAGCGCCACGCCAAGATTAATCATAGAAGATCCCGGGCCGACAATGTACGCAAGCATGACAATTAGAAAGCTAAACGGAATCAGTCCGCTTGCAACTAGCTTTGCCCTTGATCTTTTTTGTTCTTCCATGGCCCTTTCAGTTATTTCTCCGCATCCTTTGCCAGGAACAATCCAGTCCAACCCTTTTCCGAAAACTCTACCTTGTGCGCATGAAACAGGTATTTCCCAGGATATGAATAGCTAAACTCCATTATTCCGCGCTCCGTTTGCGAAAGTGTAATCATGTCAGTGTATGTGGAAGGAACCGTTGATGTTCCAGTAGGGTAGTAATTGTACAGATTCCCATGCAAGTGAAAGTTGTTTATTGGATCAAATTCCACCATGTTTACCACGTAGATTCGTATTAGCTCATTTGTGCTGATTTGGATTGGGTGGTGCTGATAGTAAAATGGAATTGTGTTTGCCGCATAAAAGTTGTTTTCAGTGTCAAAGTCAGTGTCAAATCCGTTTAGCACCATGACCATTTCGTCTGCAAGAGGTCTCCCCTCTTTTGGATCTACAATGTAAACGCCGTACAAACCATGTGCGATATGTTCCTCAAGAGGCATCACGTGGCAGTGATACGGATGAACTCCTACTGGCCCTGCAATCCACTCGTATGTGAATTGGCCGCCGTTTGCACCCACAGGTTCAAAGACCCCGTCCATTTCAGCAGCATGGATTCCGTGGAAGTGCATCGTGTGAGAGCGATCGCCGTTATTTATGAAATGTATTCTCACAAGGTCTCCCTCTGTTGCCCTGATGGTAGGACCTGGGACAGTTCCGTTAAACGTCCATACGTTATAGAACACGCCTGGTGAGATTTCCATCAGCTTGTCATCTTCTGCAATTATTGTAAATTCGCGCAATGTTGTACCGTCTGCCATCTTTGATACTCGCCCGTAGTTGAATTCCCTCAGGTATTTGTCCGGATCAAATTTCAAAGTCTGAGCTGAATAGACAGGATCCAAAATATCCCCAGTTGTCTTAATCACCGCGCCATTATGGGAAAGGAATGTTTTCTCCCCAGTGTTTGCGTTGCTTGAATTTGGATATGCAAAATAAAACGTAGTCAAAACCGCAGTTACTACTAGGACAAATAACATCTTTGAGAAACGCTTCAAGATACTAAGCAAAATAGTGTTTTTCTCTATTTAAAAGTTAGCCTAGGCTAATAAATTTAGCCTAGGCTAAATTTCTCGGAAAGGCCCAAAAATACACGATCAGGCCAAGTCAGAACGTTAATCCAATATAGAGCATGTATGAGCGGTAAATAATGCAAAAAGCGCACATTGTCATTCTAATCGCGGGCTTTCTAGTAGCTGCAGGCATGGTAATGTCATACTACGGTGCAAGCCTCGTGGCCAGTGGCGTAACGCATAACGAGGGAATACTAAACAGCACTGTGCCAATTCAGGTAACAAAGTATCTAGATCCTTCAGTTAGTAATACCGCAGTGTTTGTCGTCCAGTCAGAGGGGTTTGCCGATGCAGACATGGTTGCAAAATTATTTGATCCAGGTAATCAAGTCATATCTACAAAGAAGATTGAGCAGAAAAGCACTGAGGAGGAGTTTACCATCACAAAAGAAGGAACCTACAGGTTGGAATTGGAAAATGAAAAGCAGACAGAGGTCCACGTAATCATAGGGCTCACCCATATGCCAGACAAGATAATAATTTCGATAAACTATCTAGGACAGATGTTCATACTTTCAGGTTTTGTAGGCGTCGTGGTTTCAGGCATCTTTGCATTGAGAAATAGGAAAAAGGCTCAGTTAAGATAGCTGTCCAGTTTTGTCAGTCCGTCCATTACGTTTTCATAGTTTTCGTCGCCTTCCATTATTTTGGCAAGCTTTTCCGTGTCGACTGAATAAATCGAAGAATCTACTTTGACAAGATGACAGTCTATCAGATATGCAAGTCGGCTATTGATTTCATTCTCAGGGACGCCGACTTTTCCTGCCAGATACGATAATTCCTTTCCGCCGTTCTCAAGCTCAGCCAAAACTACAGAGACGTCCGGATCAAATATGCACTCGACTATCTTTTCTTTGTCAAATTCAGCCATTTCAATTCCAGTTGTTTTTAGAACTTAATATCTTCTTGGTATTAAACAGGTAATCAATTACCAGAACTCTGTCCATGTTGTTTTGGTTTATGTGGTACGTGCGGCCCGAAAACTCTTTTTCCATCTCCTGCACATACTCCAGCAATTCTGTTTCCTCGCTTATCACAATTGTATCAATGTCAATGTTCTCACGTAAGCATTTTTTTGCCTCTGCAAGCGTCTGCTCGTGTACCTTCGGGTCGACCTTTTTGTACTTGTAGCAGAGATAGACTAGGCTGTTTTTGTCGTTGTGAATTTTGATGTTGCGCTCCTGCTTTATTTTTGACAGCAGTGATTCGTTTGGGGCATAAAAATTAGAGTAGGGTTTTTCGGAAAGAATTTTGTTCTTTTGGTGTTCCGTATCCACAAAGCAGGCACTTGGCTGGCCGTCTGTTATCAGCACTATTCGCTTGTTTTGCGCCGCGTTTTTTTGCAGAATTTTCTTTGCCAGCCTAAATGCCGCCTGATAGTTCGTATAGTGCAAAAAGTCGTCATTTGCGTCATATGTTTTTAGAAACGGGATATCGTACGGGTCCACCACGGAGGCCATTGACGCAAACCCAATTACCGATACGGAGTCGTTTGGAAAGAACTTGTTGTTTAGGATGTAAAGGCTCCACAGTGCCCTTTTTGCAGCTTCTATTCTACTCATTCCAGAATTTGCAAGAGATGACTTCATCGTGGAGCTAAGATCGATACAGTACACGACTGATGCCCTGACGTCGTTGACTGTCTCAAATTCCTCAAAGTCATCGATGTCAATGTCTAGCGGGAACTTTAGAGACGGATTATTTTTTGAGACTCGCCGTATGGTGTTTAGAATTGTGTTTTGAACGTTGAGAAATTTCAGATCATTTCCGATCTCAAACTTTTTGCTAGTGTCAAGAACTGTTGTGCCCGTGCCAATTTTTTTTGTTTCATGCAGGCCAAACTCGTCCGTTTTAAGATCATTCATCAAACTGCGGAGTATCTGGTTTCCGACTGCAAGAAAGCCCTTCTTTGTAAGCCAGTTTTTTTCGTTGCGCAGGTAACCCTTTTCAATCAGGTATTTTGTTATGGATTTTGTGTCGTCGCTTTTTGGCTCATCTATTGACATGGATTGTGCAGGATCGTTTCCCGGCTCGTTTATCGCGTTCTGAAGAACGCTGTCCAGTTCTTCCAGGCTGATGTTTTTTTCGCGCATCGATTGATTTGCAAGTGTCTGCAAGATTTTCTCAAACGTCTTTTGGTCAGTATCGCTTTGTTTTTGGGCTGGTTTTTCTTTTTTTTCCTCAGTTGTGGAATAATACACAAAATTGACTATGTTATGCAACTGCATATCCGGATTCTTTTTTGTCTATTATTTTTGGCGTGATAAAACACAGCCCGTCAAGGATTACTTCAAGAATTGCAGACTTGATCTCGTCTGTGTCATCTAGAGCGATGTTCCTGTTTGTTATGTGTGCTGAGGATAGTTTTTGCTCCAGGTTCTTTTGCTCCTCCCGGACTTGGCCAAGCTTTGAATCCACCAAATTGCTCAGGGTGGCAAAGTACTGCAGCTGGTTTTTGTACGATACCTGCCCGTCATTCCAGTTGATTTTTTGCGATACCTGAAGGGTTCTTTGAGCAAATTCCTGTTTGATTAACTCCAGGGTACTTGGGTCAACTCCCTGGACATACTCAAGCGAGGTCTCTTTGATGGAGTCAATTAGCAGATCCTCAAATATTCGGGAGCGGTTCTCAACTGTGTCGTCCATTTCGGATAGCTCAAACTTTGCGATTTGGCTCAGGCAGTACATGTCAGAGTGCCTTGGAACGGCAACGGTTTGATTTGGTATTGCGCGCACCCGCTCAGATTCGCCGACTAGCAGCTCAAGTCCATGTATTCCAAATCTCACACTGACCCCCTTTGCCTGGTTTATCTCAGGATGGTTACGCGCCTTTTGAACAAGTCTTGCAAGTGTCTTTAGCACAAAAACTGGAATTACACATTTTGAGGTCTTAGCCTCCTGCAAGATGATTGACATTTCATCATCAATGGTTCGCGGATAATGCGTGTGGATGTGACTCTTTAGTCTGTCGTACAGTGGCTCGATTACTTTGCCAGAATGGGTATAGTCAATCGGGTTTGCGGTTGCAAAGAAGACAGTCTTTGGCTCAAACATTACAGGGTATGATCCCGTGGTGTATCGTCCCTCCTGCAAAACAGAGAGCAGTGTCACCTGTTTTCTAGGATCCAGCACCGGAAGCTCGTCAATGCAAAATATTCCGTGCTTTGCCTGCAATAGCTGCCCTGGGGAATACGACTCTATTCTGAACATTTCAACTCCCTTTTTTGCAACCTTTACCGCGTCAATATAGCCAACTAGATCTTTGACGGAAATGTCAGGCGTTGCCAAGATATACTTGTACCTTTGGTATCCGTCAACCCATCTGATTTTAGTATCCAGTTTGTTGTCAAGTATTTGCGCAGCGCTTTCTGGACTGACGTAGAATTTCGGAAGCGTCTTGTCGATTTCCTGCCCCTCCAGAAGAGACGCAAGCTCGTTTTGAGGCAGGTCCATCGGGCAGTCGTTTGTTATGCTGCCCTCGATTACAGGAATAGGGGAGAGCAGGTGCGTTGCTATTGTCTCAACTAGCTTTGTTTTTGCCTGCCCTATTTGCCCAATTAGAAAAATATCATGGCACGCAAGTATTGCCCTATCAAGTGACGGGATGACATCGTCATCGTATCCAAGTATTTTTGGATATTTCTGAGTGCCGGATTTCATTAATGATATCAGGTTTTGTCTGAGTTGCTCTTTTGCCTCAACTAGCTTGTAATTGATTTCCAGTAGATCGCCTATAGTTTTGATTTCGGCGTGGTTTTCTGGTAATCCCGCTTTGACTTGGGAATACGTGGGATTTGAGGCGTAGCTTTTCTGAACTAGTTGTTTTATGTCAGACAAATTGCTAGTTTTAGTATGCTTTGAGCTTATATTATTACTGAATCGTTCAAAGCCAGTTTTCTTGCAAATCATTTGAGCAGGGTTTTTATCGGGGTAGATTTGATTTTTCAATACTTGTCAGCACAAGACTATAGGCACATTGTTAGAATTGTCGGAAAAGACATCCCAGGGGATAAAAAGATCTCAGTGGGATTGGGTCAAATAAAGGGCGTAGGCCAGACATTTGCGCACGCTCTGATCGGTTCTTTGAATTTGAATCCAAATAGCAACATTGGCTTTCTTACCGAGTCTCAAGTAGAAACCATCGAAAAGGCACTAAAAGATCCAAGCACATTGAGTTTCCCAAGCTGGCTACTTAACAGAAGAAAGGACGTCGAGACAGGAAAGACATTTCATTTACTTACATCAGATATCGATTTTACAATAAGAAACGACATTGAGCGAGAGAAAGGCGCAAACAGCTGGAGAGGATTTCGTCACATGTACGGACTAAAGGTCCGAGGTCAAAGAACCAGAACTACAGGACGTAAGGGCGCTTCAGTTGGTGTAAAGAAGGGTGGCAAAGTACTGCCAGCCGGCGCAGCGCCAGCAGCTGGTGCACCAGCAGCCGCAGCAGCCCCTGCAGCAGGTGCAGCACCAGCAGCCGCAGCAGCAGCTCCAGCAAAGGCAGCGGCACCAGCAAAAGGAGCAGCCCCAGCAAAGGCACCAGCCGATGCGAAGGCAAAGAAATAGGTGGACTGAATGGGAGATCCTCGGTATCCAAGTAGAATCTGGCGAAAACCAAAACGTCCATTGAATTATGATTTCATGATGGAGGATCTCAATACTTTGGGAACCTACGGCTTGAAAAACAAGCGAGAGTTATGGAAGTCAAGAACAGAACTATCCAGGGTTAGACACCAAGCAAGATCACTATTAGCATTAAGACAAGAAGTCAGAGAACAAAAAGAACCAATCCTGATGAAGTCACTAGTCAGAATAGGATTGGTTAAAGAAAACGCAACATTGGACGATGTATTGAACTTGAACGTCAACGATTTGCTTGCACGCAGATTGCAAACACTTGTCCAAAAGAAATTTTCATTCAAGACACCATACCAAGCAAGACAAGCAATAACACACGGTCACATCATGATTGAGGACCGAATAATTGACATTCCATCATACATCGTCAGCATCAAAGAAGAGCAAGAGATTCACTTGGCTCCAAAATCAACACTGAAAAATCTACTCCAGGCCAAACCGGCAGATGTAGAACCAGAGCCAGTGGCACAAGAGTCTGAATCGTAAGTTAAGCTTATCTCTAAATACCTGCGCAGTTAATTGAGATAAGAAAATGTGTTCTATAATCGGCTACTATGGCGACGGCTCGGCAGCACCAATTCTTGTAAGAGGCCTAAAAAGGATGGAATATCGCGGATACGACAGCGTAGGCGTTGCAACCGAGACAGGCAATGAGATTAGCGTAAAAAAAGGAGTAGGAAAGGTTTCTGAGGTCAACAACGCGCTGCACCTAGATACAATGCTTGGAAACGTAGGAATTGGCCACACAAGATGGGCAACACATGGAAACGTAACAGATACCAACGCGCACCCGCACCCGAGCAGTTCAGGCAAAATTGCCATAGTTCACAACGGGATAATCGACAACTACGGCGAGCTAAAGTCGGATCTTGAAAAGCGAGGATACGCTTTCAAAAGCCAGACAGACAGCGAGGTAATCGCAAATCTACTACAGTTTAACTTTGACGAAGTATACGACATCAAAAGTGCCATGATGCGCACAGTGTCAAAACTAAAAGGGCATTATGCGTTTGTCGCAATGTTTCAAAACGGAACACTTGCAGCTGCCAGATACCACGAGCCACTCATAGTTGGAATTGGAAAAAACGGCTACTTCATGTCAAGCGATGTTTTGGGATTCATAGAAAAAACTGATGACGCAATATACCTTGACAACGGTGAGCTAGTAGTTCTTGATCGCATGGGAATTCAAATTTTTAATTTTGAGGGAATTCCAGTAAAGCACCAGGTAACCAAGGTATCAAAGGAATTTGCAGACGTGTACAAAGGAGACTATGCGCATTTTACACTGAAAGAAATTTCAGAGCAGCCAGAGACAATAGTACAGGCAGGCGAAAAGTCAAAGGCCGCGATTGACTCCGTGACAGACGTTCTAAAGCACGCGAAAAACATCTACATTACAGGAAGCGGCACCAGTTACAATGCCGCGCTTGTCGCAAAATACCTTTGGCAAAAATACGCAAAGATAAAGGCAGAGCCAATAATATCAAGCGAGGTATTTTTCTCACCAGACGCAATAGAGCCAAACTCCATACTTGTTGCCATCTCACAGAGCGGGGAAAGTGCAGACGTCTTAGAGGCAGTGAACATTGCAAAGAAGTCAAATTCAAAGATACTTTCCATAGTTAACACGCTGACTTCGTCTTTGGCGCAGGAATCATCGTTAGTCATAGGCATGAACTGCGGGCCAGAAATCGGAGTTGCCGCAACAAAGAGCTTTACTGCCCAATTGAGCATAATCTACAAGATAACTGAAAAGCTCTGCGACGGCTGCATCAAATTGGATAGTCGAAAGATTTCAGAGTCCATTGCAAAGACGCTGGAGGACCACTCTAAAATCAAAGAGATAGCAAAGGAGCTAAGGGAGGTCTCAGACATTTACATTCTGGGAAGGGGCGTGCATTATCCAATTGCCGCAGAATCTGCACTAAAGCTAAAAGAATTGACATACATTCACGCAGAGGGCATACCTGGGGGGGAGCTAAAGCACGGGCCGCTGGCACTGATGGACTCTAGTGTCTATGTCATAATAATAAATCCAAATGACTTTACCTACAACGATACGCTTACCAGTGCGCGTGAAATCAAGGCGCGCGGCGCAAAGATAATTGGAATATCTGACAAGCCAAGTGACGTGTATGATCACTGGATTGAGATCCCGGCAATAGACGAGGCACTGTACCCGCTAATTGAAATCATTCCAATACAACTGCTAGCATATTATGCAGCAGTCGAAAAAAATACAGATCCTGACTATCCAAGGAATTTGGCTAAATCCGTGACTGTGAAATAGTTTTTTGATATTCTGCTTCGGATAATTCCAGCAAGTGTTTTGCGTCAATTCCAACCTTTAGCATTGCGGCAATCGATGCACCGCCAGCGCCCACCCCCTCCTTTACAAAGCCGTCTGCAAATGCCCGCAACCCGTCTATCTTGGAGTCCTTCAGTGCGAGTCTTGCAGACAGGACAGGAACGTCGTCAATTTGCTTTATGGTGTCAACGAGATTTGCAGTATTATCATTGACTACGTAAGAGGTGGTACCTATTGCAACATTTTTTTTCTCGTATCCAGTTATCCTTGAAAACGCAAGTACTGCTGCCATCTGGGTTCCGCCCGCCAGAATTACTTTGGTCAGCGAAGACGCGGTGCTGAGCATCCCTGCAACGGTTGGAATCATCGGATCGCCAACAGCTGCCACTACATCAAACGGGTTTGTAGATGTGAGTTTTGTCAGAGCATCGTTTGCAATTTTATTTTTCAGCGATGTCGGGTTTTCAGGCATTGATGAGCTTACCTTGGCTTTTACTCCAAGGCCTGTCAGTACTGCCTGGGCAGTTGTCGTCCCGCCAGGAATTGTCTCACCAATCACCAAGCAGTCTGTAAACGAGCCAAGCGTCCGCCCGATCATTCTTCCGTATTCCACTGCCTGTGTGACAGAGTCAATTTGCATCGCAGGTTCCACTGAGATGTTTTTTCCGTAATCCAGCCCCGTTTCAAAGTAAGGAAGTTTTGGCGCAATCTTGCTTCCTGCATTTATCACCACATTTGAGATGCTTGCAGCCTCTAGTGCCGCTTTTGTAAGAAGTCCCGGCGTAGGCTTGCCGTCAGGACTCATCGGGATGGCATCTATGCATCTGCAGTACCCAAAGTTGAGAAACTCCGCATCTGCAGGAGGCGTATATGCCAAGAGTTCTGGGTTTTTTCCAGCTATTGTTATTCCTGGAATGGTGCATGTGTCTGTATATGATATTACCAGTGAAAACATGAATTGTTTTTTTTCAGTGCCAGACAGGAATTCCTGCCCCAGAGATTGATTGCCAAAAATTTCAATGTCTTTAGACAACTAGTTGATTCCCATCATTTCCAAAAACTCTTGCTCTGTTCTTGGCTGCATTACAAGGTTCATTCTTTTTTGCTCGCCAATTGTCGATGTCGGGGTGGTTCCGTAATTATGGCCAGGATACATTATCAGGTGATCGTCTAATTTTCTCATCGTATCCACCAGGCTGTGGTACAGCTCACGCGCATCCCCACCTGGCAAGTCCACCCGCCCACAAGTTCCAACAAACAGCGTATCGCCTGAAAAGATTTTCCCGTCGCCCACAAGGCACATGCTGTCTTTAGAGTGTCCCGGCGTGTAAATAACTCCCAGCTCCGAGTTTCCAAATTTTATCTTGTCACCGTCAGATACAGAGATGTCGTGCTTTAGTGTAGATGAGGCATACTGAATGATTTTTGCACCCGTCTCTTTTACCATCGATTCGTTGCCCAAGGTGTGATCAAAGTGATGATGCGTGTTTACAATGTATTTTACTGTGAGATTGTTTTTTTCTATGATCCTATTTACCTCGTCAAGGTCCCATGAGGGATCAACTACTATTGCCTCGCTTGTTTCCTCGTCTTCCAATACGTATGTGAAATTCTGCATGTTCCCCACTTGAAGTTGGTGTACTATCATAGGACCCCAATTTCCGCTTCTGGCGGAATGCCAATTTTTTCAACAAATATAGTCCCGCAGATGTCTGCGCTTTTTGGCATCCCCCTTTTCATTTTATGAAAGGTAACTGTCATGTCAGCTGTTACGTATTTGTCAGAGGTCAAGCCGGTGTCAGGATCCAGTCCAGTTGGAACGTCCACTGCTACCTTGAATGCCTTGGTTTTGTTTATCAGATCAATTGCCGATGCTTGCGGCTCCCGTATGGTGCCAGATATCCCTGTTCCTAAAATCCCATCAATTATGATGTCAGGCTTTAGATCATAGACGTCGTTGAGTGCATGCGTTAGTTTTACTGATTTCATTTTTTGCAAGATTTGCCAGTTTGTTTTGCACTCTATTGTTTTGATGTCTTTTGGGTCGCCAAGCAGAACTACTGTCACCTTGCTATCATGCCCTGCCAGGTGTCTTGCAACAACTAGCGTGTCTCCGCCGTTATTTCCAAGCCCTGCAAAGATGAGCACCTTTTTTGAAGAAAGGTTTCCAAATTTGTTTACTAGTTCTTTTACCATCGATGCGCCGGCATTTTCCATCATGAGCTGACGTGGAAATCCCATCTGGTGGCCATTTTCCTCAATCTGGTACATCTGCTTTACAGTGATTTCCATAATGGATTAATTTTGTATAGGTAAAATAAGCTATTTGGAAAACGACTTTATGCAGGTCTTGGTTTGATCATTGCATGTCGCTAAAAGATGCAAAAACTTCACTGTCAAAGATTTCAAAGTCCCTAGAAAAGACCCAAGATAGCAGGGAAGATCTCATAAAAAATACTCGCCAGATCATCACGTTGTGCAGCGAATCAATCATTAGCATTCACAGAAACGACACGAAAAGTGCCGCTGCAAAAATTCAAAGCGCAAAAAAACTCTTGGAAAATTTCCGAAGAGAAATTGATCAAAGCCTTTACAGATACCTGATACCGTCAGAGCAAGAGTTTGTGGAAGCGTCGTCATTTTTAGCAATCATACAAAACAAGCCAGTTCCCACCTTTGAGTCATTAAAAGTAAAAGAAGAGTCGTACGTTTTAGGACTGCTTGACTGCGTCGGAGAACTGAGACGGAACATCTACGACAGAATCAGGACAGGGAAACTTGAAGAGGCAAAAAAAACATTTGATCTGATGGAGGATCTCTACTTGGAATTGTACCCGTTTGCGTCATTTGATAAAGTAGTAAAAGAGGCAAGACGAAAGCTCGACGTAGACAGAATTCTAGTCGAAGAGACAAGAACTGCGCTTACCGAAGAAATAAGACGCCAAGAGCTAATTGACACGATTAAGAAAATTAAAAAATAATTAAAGAGGATGCGGGAAGTGGGATTTGAACCCACGAAATCCTAAGATACTAGCCCCTCAAGCTAGCGCCGTTGGCCGGGCTTGGCAACTCCCGCAGCGAAATACCGTGCAGGGTTTTTATAATCCTTGATTACTTTTTGATTTCGTGTTAATTCCAGTTAGATGCTTTACTTGCGGAAATCTAATTGCAGACAAACATGAAGATTATCAAAATAGAATCAAATCTGGTGAGGAACCAGCCAAAGTTTTAGATTCTCTTGGTTTCAAAAGATACTGCTGCAGAAGAATGCTCATGACGTCTGTCGAAACAATACAACAGATAATTCCATTCTACGAGGCAATACAAAGACGCTACTTAGAAGTCCAATCTGAGTTAGAGTAGATTGCCAGAGATCTCATCGATCAGAGGTAGACTAGTTTACAATAGCAGGGGAAGCAAGACCATAGAAGTCGACATTATAACAGATAACAAGCACTTGGGACGTGCGTGCGCCCCATCAGGTGCAAGTGTAGGCAAGTATGAGGCGCAAAGCTTTACAGATAACAAGCCAGAAAAAAGCCTCCAGGTACTAAACGCAAACGCAAAAAAATTCATCGGCTTAGAGTCAGACGACCTAAAGTCAATCCAGCAGGTACTGCGCAAAATAGACAATACGTCAAACTATTCCAAGATAGGCGGGGCAGTGGCATACGCCGTAACCATAGCGTCAGTTGATTCAGCTGCAAAGGCAAAAGACGAGCCCATGTTTAAGGTAATATCTCAGACAAAAAAATGGCGCTTCCCATTCCCCATAGGAAACATTCTCGGAGGGGGCGCTCATGCAGGTCCTGGAACGCCAGACATTCAGGAAATCCTAGTTTGCGCAGTTGGCGCAAAGACAGTAAGAGAGTCAATTGAGGTGAATCTGGCAGTCCACAAGGAGCTTGGAAGTGTTTTGCGTAAAAAGGATCCAATGTTTACAAACGGCAGGGGAGACGAGGGTGGATGGGCCCCGCAAATGGACAATGAAAAGGCGCTAGACGTGTCTGCCGAGGCATGTGAAAATCTAGGATTCACGCTTGGAAAAGAGGTCGCATTAGGAGTAGACTTTGCATCCTCCACCCAGTGGGATTCAAAGAAGAAAAAATACGTCTATTCCAGGGCAGGATTTGAGAACACTCCAGAAGAGCAAATCGACTTTGCATCAAACATAATTAAAAAATACAAGCTCATCTACGCGGAGGACGCAGTACATGAGGAGGCCTTTGAAGACATGGCAGAGATTACGGCAAAATTCCCAAAAGTGTTGATCACAGGTGACGACCTCACAGTTACAAATGCAAAAATCTTGCAAAGGGCGATAAAGAAAAAATCTTGCAACGCTGCAATACTCAAGGTAAATCAGGCGGGAAGCCTTTACGATGCGCTAGAATTTGCCGAGGTAGCTACGAAAAACAAAGTCAGACTCATTACGTCTCACCGATCTGGAGAGTCCACGGATCACCAGATTTCTCACATCGGAATTGCGACTGGCTCAAAAATGCTCAAAGTCGGCGTGGTTGGGGGCGAGCGAGTAGCAAAACTAAACGAGTTAATCAGATTATCAGAGCATGATTTATTACGCGGCATGGCAGAGATTTAAAATCGCAAGATGAGCCAGCAAACAGAACCTCAAGACATCAAAAAGAAGATCCTATCTACAGGCATAAGAGTAGGAACTACTGTCAAGACAACTTTCATGCAGCCATTTATCACAAAGGCAAGCCCAGAAGGCCTCTACATGATAGATTTGGACAAGACACTCGACAGAATCAAGACCGCTGCTAAATTCATCAACAGAATGGATTTTGACAAGGTCCTAGTATGCTCTGGACGAGAATATGCAACTACGCCAATTGAGAGATTTTGTGAAATAACCGGGGCAAGAAAAATGCTCAGCAGATTCATGCCAGGCTCACTTACAAATCCGTCTTTACCGTTCTACACAGAACCAAGACTCGTCATAATATCAGACCCTCAAGTGGACTCACAGGCAATCATAGAGGCAACAAACGCAGGAATTCCAGTAATCGGAATTTCCAACACAGACAACGTAACATCAATGATTGACATTGTAATTCCGGCAAACAACAGGGGCAGAAAGTCACTTGCAACCGTATTTTGGCTGCTAGCTCGCGAAATCCTAATCCAACAGGGCAAGCTCAGCGAGTCTGACCAGATGAAATACGAGATAGATGACTTTGAAACAAAGATAGCGGACGAGGAAATCGAGTAATGCGCATTAGAACGCCGGCTGTAGCCGGGATGTTCTATCCAAAAGGAAAAAGCGAACTGCAAAAATCAATTAGCGATTCTTTCTTGCACGAGTTTGGCGCTGCAAACTCAAAAGTGCAAACTGAAAAAATTTACGGAGTCATATGCCCCCATGCAGGCTACATGTACTCTGGCCCTATCGCCACTCACTCGTACAATCTAATTTCAAACCAGGACTTTGATCTTGCCATAATAATTGGGCCAAACCACTGGGGGATCGGATGCAACATTGCGACAATGAAGGACTGCGTATGGGAGACGCCGCTTGGAGAAGTTGAAGTTGATTCGGAGGCGGCAAGCGAGATTACCCAGATGACAAGCCTAGTCGAGGTGGATTTTTTCTCACACACAAAAGAGCACAGCATCGAAGTCCAAGTGCCAATGCTTCAGGAATTTTGCAAGAACAAATTCAAGATACTGCCAATATCCCTAATTGATCAGGAATACGATTCTGCCATACAAATAGGAGACGCAGTGTCAAAACTTGCGGAAAATAAAAAGACAATAATCATCGGCTCTTCTGATTTTACCCACTACGAACCAAACGAGTTTGCCCACAGCCAGGACAAGGCGCTCATCGAGCCAATACTTGATTTGGATGTTGAAAAATTCTATAAAACACTACATGAAAGGAGGATTAGTGCATGCGGATACGGGGCCATCGCCGCAACCATGGTTGCATGTGAAAAATTGGGGGCAACAAAAGGCCAGTTGCTAAAATATGCAACTAGCGGCGACATGACAGGCGACACGGGCTCAGTTGTCGGGTATGCATCCATAGTTTTCACTTGAAGTCAATCGCTTCTGCCCCCGCAAAAATAATTCTGTTCGGCGAGCACTTTATCGTGTATGGTGGAAAGGCAATCTTATGCTCAATTAACAAAAGGATCACAGTCGAGTCGGAGCTGACAAAGACGGGGCAGATAGAGATAGAGTCAAGCCTCGGCAAATTAAAAACTTCCAAGTCAGACTCGTACAAGAATGCAGATTCTGTGTTCCGCCCAATAGTCTACATTGCGCAGAGAATGCTCGAAGAATTTCATTCAGAGTCAGGGATCAAGATAGTTGTCAGATCAGAATTCCCATCAGGCGTAGGACTGGGATCCTCATCTGCCTGCTGCGTTGCAGCTGCAGGATCAATTTCCGGACTTTTTGGAAATCACACAAAAGAAGAAATTCTAAAGATGTCAATAGATGCAGAAAAGACAATTTTTGAAAACACGTCGGGCGCAGACTGCACCGCGTGTGTGTATGGCGGAATTCTGGAATACAGCAAGGATGGGCACATAAGAAGACTAGAGTTTATGCCAAAGTTTGATCTAGTGGTGGCAAATTCCGGAATCGTGCACTCTACAAGCAATGTAGTATCCATGGTAAGACGGTTCAAGGACGAAAGGCAGGACGTTTTTGCATCCTTGCGCGCGCAGGAATCAAGTCTGATTGAGGAAGCGCTGAGTGCTTTACAAAAAAACGACTCTGCAAAGATTGGAAAACTGATGACGCAGAATCAGGGATTTTTAGAAAAAATCGGGGTATCAAATGAAACGCTAAGATCAATGATCAGTCTGGCAAAGGACGCATCATATGGCGCAAAGATAACTGGCGCCGGAGGCGGAGGCTGCATAATTGCACTAGCTGACAAGACAAACCTCGACAAGACACAAAGTGCACTAGCAGAAAAATACGAGTGCTTTTCTGCAAAAATAGACATGGTTGGACTGGATCAGAGATTGGCTTGATTACAGAATAATCGAATTAGCAAAAAACACTTTTGTAAAAAGCCAAATTTTTTACCAGGCTAATTAACAATGACTGGCAAGAGATAATTGTGACAAGACAGGCCAAGATTGAAGAAATGAAGTATGCTGCGACAATTCTATGCATCATCGTGCTAGCTCCGACTGTTTCTGCGGCTTTTGGCGCCACCTCGTTTTTTGCAGGAAACAAGTTTACTGAAAACGGGATACAGTGGTGCGAGGAGGAAAATGCACGATATCACTTGTACGGGGAGGAAAAGTGGCTCGAGCAACAAAAGCACAGCATCGAGTCGAGAATTTGCGTAAATTTGTACTCCGATACCCTCTGGCAGTATGAGGGAGCAGACAGAGTTCAGAAACTAATCCAGCGCAGCGCATACTATGCAGAACTGGAAATTGCCGAAAGTCAAAAAGAATCCATCGAAGGCAAAATAGATACATCCCCAGTAAACAGCGAGAGAAAAATTCCCAGCTGGGTAAAGAATATTTTCGTCTGGTATGGAGAGGGAAAAGTTTCAGACGACGAAGTGATTAACGCGATAACATACTTGATTGATAAAGGCATCATCAAAGTAAAAACAGGTTAGACCGGCACAGTTGCAAAAAATTCATCCCCATACCACAGATACTTTTTAACTGACTAAATTTCGATGAAAAATATGATTCTCATCAAGCTTGGGGGCTCCATCATAACAAACAAGGAAAAGCCGCTGTCCCCAAGGATTTCAACGATAGACAAAATATCAAAGCAGCTAAAAAAAATCCGCGAGCCCACAATACTTGTTCATGGGGGAGGCTCGTATGGCCACTACTGGTCCGTGAAATACGACATGCACACCAAGCCTGACAAGTATTCCCTTCACGGGGTATCAGTAGTGAAAAACTCAATGATCCAGCTTGACAAAATCATTTTAGACTCGCTAATCAAAAACAAGCTAAGCCCATACTGCTTGCCTCCGACTGATTTCATGGATGGAAACAGACCAATTGCAAAAAAGGTCAAAGAGATTTCAAAAATTGCCCAGTCAGGACTGATTCCGGTGTCATATGGCGACGCGCTCTGGTATGGTGCAAAAAAGTCATACATTTTGTCTGGCGATAAAATAATGAGTATTCTGGCAAAGGCCTTGCGTCCAAGGCTATCCATCTTTGTTCTCAATGTGGACGGACTGTACTCTGATTTTAAGACGAAAAAATTAGTCCGCGAGATGAACGGAGATCAAGTTTCAATAGAAGACATACCAATGGATGTTACAGGCGGCATGAAACGAAAGGTGGAGGAGGCAACAAGAATTTCAAAGATGGGGCTGGATGTCTTTTTTGTAAACGGAAACAGGCCGGAGAGAATTACCAATGCCATAAAAGGCAAGTTTGAGGGAACCAGATTCAGGGGAGCATGATGGCAGAAGAGTTTTTGATCCTAGTTGATGAAAACGACAATCCGATTGGATTTGAAGAAAAGGTAAAGTGTCATCTGCCAAAAGGCAAACTGCACAGGGCATTTACAGTATTGTTATTTGACAGGGACGGCAGATTATTGCTCACGCGCAGAAGCCAGTCCAAGATGCTTTGGCCAGGCGACTGGGACGGGACTGTCGCAAGCCATCCGAGAAAAACAGAGACATACGTCTCATCAGCGGAAAGGAGACTTCCAGAAGAGATTGGCGCTTCGTGCAAGCTTGATTATTTGTTCAAATTCGAGTACCACGTACCATACAAGGACGTGGGATCGGAAAACGAAATTTGCGGAACGCTCATTGGGCACGTGCCAGAATCATTTCAGACCAAGCTGGTGGAAGACGAGATAAGCGAAGTAAAGTGGCTAAGCAGCGACGAGCTGTATTTGGACATGGAAAAAAATCCACAGATATATTGTCCGTGGATGGTAGCTGCGTTGTATTTGCTTCCAGAGTCCGAAAAAGAAATGATGGAAAAGCACGGCCATGTTCTAGAAAAATGGATTGGCCCCAAGTTCAAGCCGGCACTTGAGAAATCACTAAACTATCACTTTCCAACGAAAAACTGGAGGCTTTCCAAATGACGTCCACCCTGCCAAAAAACGCAAAGGTCGTAAACAAGTACCTAAATGCAAAAATTGACGGAAGGCCAGACGAATTGTATTCTGCTGCCGCGCACCTCATAGTAAACGGAGGAAAGCGCCTGCGACCATATCTAGTGATAAAAGGCTGCCAGATGCTCGGGGGCTCCATCAGAGACACGCTACCTGCAGGCGCTGCAATAGAGATGATACACAATTTCACCCTAGTCCATGACGATATCATGGATAATGACGAGATGCGCCACGGGGTTCCAACGGTTCACACGAAGTTTGGCATGCCGCTTGCCATTTTAGCTGGCGATGTTTTGTTTTCAAAGGCATTTGAAATAATATCGATAGACAACGTAAGGGACAAAACAACGTCAAGCCTTTTGGTGGCAAGGCTGGCAAAAGCGTGCGTGGATGTGTGCGAGGGCCAAGTACTTGACATAAAAATGGCAGAAGGAAAAAAGATCCCAACAAAATCAGAATACATCAAAATGGTTGAAAAAAAGACGTCCGCGTTATTTGAGGTGTCATGCGCAATGGGCGCGATTTGTGCAAGGGGGGACAAAAAAGACATTTCAAATTTGGCGACATTTGGAAAAAATCTCGGCGTCGCGTTTCAAATAACTGACGATTACATCGGGGTTCTAGGCGATCCAAAGATTACAAAAAAACCAGTCGGCAACGACTTGCGCGAGGGGAAAAAATCCCTGCCCATACTACTTGCAATACAAAAGGCAGATAAAAAATCGAAAAAACTAATCCTAAACGTCTTTGGAAATCCCAAGGCCACTAAAAAGCAGATAAACGATGCGGTGGACGCGATGCGCTCTTTGGAAATCGAAAAAGACGTAAGAAACGAGGCAATGCAGTATGCAGAAAAGGCAATCAAGTCGCTTGCCCCATATTCAGGTCCTGCAAAAAAGGAACTTGTCTCGCTGCTTGATTTTGTTGTAAAAAGGAGCCTGTAGAATTGGATGACTCCATAAAAGGAAAGATAAGAAAACTAGCGCTGCAAAATGCAGTCGAGCATGAAGGAAAGACGCAGGACAAGATCATTTTATCAAAAGCACTAGGCACCATTCCGGAACTGCGAAGCCAGATAAAAGAAATCGCCCCAATAATTTCAGACATAGTAAATTCCATAAACCAGATACCATTTGAGCAGCAGAAATCTGAAATTGAAAAAGAGTTTCCTGATCTTTTAGTTGAAAAGCCAAAAAAAGAGGAGCGCGACGGGCTTCCCCCACTTGAGGGCGCAGAGCAAGGAAAGGTCATAACCAGATTTCCCCCGGAGCCAAACGGATACCCGCACATTGGGCACGCAAAGGCCGCAATAATTGACGAGGAATACGCCAGGATGTACGGAGGAAAGCTCATCTTGCGATTTGACGA
The DNA here is from genome assembly GCA_964449865.1 of uncultured Candidatus Nitrosotenuis sp. GTDB lineage: Archaea > Thermoproteota > Nitrososphaeria > Nitrososphaerales > Nitrosopumilaceae > Nitrosotenuis. Next base: position 178,856 of record CAYVBR010000002.1, on the reverse strand, counting down.
CACAAACCCAGAGGCAGAAAGGCTGGAATACTGGGCTGCAATAAAGGTGGGACTTGATTGGCTTGGCGTAAAATACGACATGGTCAAAAACACATCAGACGACATAGAGCTGCTATACGAAAAATGTCTTGAACTGATCAACGGCGGATTTGCATATCTGTGCACATGCAAACAAGAAACAGTCAGCGCAAACAGAAGAGAGATGAAGGCATGCAAGTGCAGCCTTGGCGATTTAAAACAGAATTTGGAAAGATGGGAAAAAATGTTTTCAAAATACAAGCAAGGCGAGGTGATAGTCAGATTCCGAGGAGACATGAAATCCGAAAACACCGTGATGCGAGATCCTGTCATGTGCAGAATAATAGAGGCAAACCACCCAATACATGCAAACAAGTACAGAGTCTGGCCAAGCTATGACTTTTCAGTTGCAATTGAGGACAGCATTGACGGCGTTACACATGCATTTAGGACAAAAGAATACGAGTTGAGAAACGAATTATACTATGCAATTTTGGACGCACTAAAGATGCGAAAGCCAAAGGTAATAGAATTTTCAAGGCTTGGCTTTGAGGGAATGCCAGTATCAAAAAGAATTCTGCGCCCGCTAATTGAAGAATGCAAAGTATCAGGATATGACGACCCAAGACTCCCAACACTGGAGGCACTAAAACGACGCGGCATCACGCCTGAGGCAATTAGGAAATTTGTCCTGTCCTTGGGATTTACAAAGGCAGACACACTTGCCCCGTTTGACACACTAGAGTCGCTCAATCGAAAAATCGTAGATGCCGACAGCATTAGACTACACATGGTCAGAAATCCGCTAAAAATCAAAATTTCAGGCATGCCAAGTGCCATTACTTTGCCAAATCACCCAACAAAGGACATCGGCACAAGGGAAATTATTCTAGATGAGAACATGTACGTAGAATCTGAAGACATAAAAAATCTCAAAGAGGGAGACGAGTTGAGACTCATGGGATTGGGAAACGTTCAGATAACAAAGACAGAGCCGCTTGAAGGCAAGTACGCCGGAGAGGAACTAAAACAGAACATTCCAAAGGTCCAGTGGGTAGTCCAAAAGGATGCGCAGAAAATAAAAATCCTAATTCCAAGCCAGCTGTTCATCGGGGAAAAATTCAACGAAAAAAGCCTAGAAGAAGTCGACGTGTTTGTTGAACCATACTATTCACAACTAAGAGAGGGAAAAGAAATTCAATTTGTAAGATTTGGGTACTGCAGAAAGGACTCAGTTCTGCAGGCAATCTACACACACAAGTGATACACGATGAAGATAGGCAGATTTTTGATAAACAGTAAGGAGACGTACGGATTTGTCAAGGGCGATAAAATCGCTACAAAAGAAGAAATAATCACAAAGACGGGAATTCCAATACCAATTGGGATCAGAGAATTTTTGTTTGACGGATGGTACGACGAGGTAATATCTCAAAAGCCAGACCTGGAGTATGCGGTAAAGTTGTCTGATGTAAAAATTCTAGCGCCAATCCCAAACCCTCCAAAGACAATATGCCTTGCATTCAACTATATCGATCACGCCAAGGAGCAAAACTTGGAACCGCCGGTGGATCCTGCAATTGTACTAATTCCAAGAACCACGCTAAACGGGACAAACTCCGAGATAGTTTGCCCAAATTTTGTAAAACAGCTTGACTACGAAGTAGAACTCGCACTGATAATTGGCGAAAACTGCAAAAACGTAGACGAAAAGGATGCCATGAAGACGATATTTGGGTACATGATCCTAAACGACGTTTCTGCACGCGATGTTCAGGCACAGGACAAGCAGTTTGGGCGCGCAAAGGGATTTGACACGTTTGCCCCATGCGGTCCTTGGATCACGACATCTGATGAAATTGCAGACCCCCAGAACCTAAAACTCACAACCAAGATAAACGGCCAGACGAGGCAGGACTCGTCCACATCAAACATGTTCATCAAGATTCCATCCATAATTGCAAAGCTGAGCAGAGTGATGACACTTGAAAAAGGCGACATCATATCCACTGGAACACCGGCCGGCGTGATGCTAAACAAGCCAAATGCCGTATTCCTTCAAGACGGCGATAAAATAGAGATGGAAATCCAGAGTCTTGGAAAAATAGAAAACACAGTTCGATTCGTGCAGTAAATTAATTAATGAACCAGAATCACTCCAAGACATGGGAAAGATAATTGTCGGGAAAAAATCAGACATGCCTCCAGGCTCAATGCAGAAAGTAGCGGTGGACGGGCGTGACATTCTTGTTGCAAACATTGACGGCAACTATTATGCGTGTGATGACACATGCACGCATGCAGGAGCAAGTCTTGCAGAAGGAGCACTTGAGGGCGGAGTCATAACATGCGGTTGGCACGGAGCCAAGTTCAATTGCACGACAGGCAAGCTTGAAAAATTTCCAGCTAAGATAAGGGATCTAAAATCATACCAGATAGTTGTAGAATCAGACAGCGTTTTTGTAGAGGTCTGAGTGCACACTTTTTAAACCAGTCAATATCAATACTTGATCGGCATGGCAGACAAAAAGGCACAGAATCAGACGTCATTTGATCAGGCAATACAGACACTGGTGCAGGTCGTATCAAATCCGACAACGCCAAAGAACATTAAAAAAAATCTCACAGATCTGATTTCAAGCCTCAGAGCAAGCCAAGATCCGATATCGGTCAGAGCCGCAAACGCAATTAGCCAGCTTGACGACGTATCGCAGGACCCAAACATGCCTTCATACGTGCGAGTCACCCTATGGCAGGCAGTATCTGCACTCGAGGGTATAAGAGAATAAATTTCTGAGCCAGATAGGCATATTGTGAAAATCGAGGAATACATTTCAACTCTTCCAGATTCCATCATCACGGGCGAGGAAATTCAGCTATTAGACGACTCAATAAGAGACATCTTCAAACTAGCTGATCTTGGAAAGGACGATATATTTTATCACCTTGGGTGCGGCACTGGAAACAGCATAGCTATTGCACTAGAAGAGTTTCACGTCAAAAAGGCAGTCGGCATCGACTCTGATGTTGACAAGATTCTGCAGACAGAGCAAGTTGCAAAACTTGCAAATTCGGAATTTAGATGCCAAGACATTTTGGATTCAGACCTGTCAGATGCAAGTGTGATCCTTTTCTGGTTTTCAGATACCGCAATAGTTGAAATGATGCTTGAGAAATTCATGAATCTAAAAAACTGCAAAATAATTACAATATTTGATCCGCTGCCAGGACTTTTGCCAGCCAAGATAGACTTTCCGTATCTGATGTTTCAGACTCCATTTAAGGAGGCAAAAGATCTCAGAGAACAGCTAATTGCCATATTTGAAACAGAGTGCATTGATTTTTCCACGGCGTGGGAACACGCTGAAAGATACACGAAGGCAGTTGGCTCCCCAGATGCTGGAAACGACAGATTCCTCACCATACTCCAGACGCTGCTAATTTGGATAAACGCAAAAAACCTAGGACTCTCATGCACAGACGAGATACCTGCCCCCATCAAAAACTACATGGAGATAATGAAGAGCTACTTCAACATAGAGGTAAAACATCTAATCAAGTAGTGAGGCTTTTATTTTTGAAACACCATACCCAAGCCATGGAAAGAATACACATCAACGTCTCGGCTACGGATTATGACAAGACGAGCAGGGAAATCACGTCGATTCTCACCCTGGCCGAAGAGATGGTCCATGAAGAAGACTCTTTTGTTGTGACTGATTCAGAGTTTGCCTTTGGATGGCACTTTTACGTGATTTCTGTGAAATCAGGCCTGGTGCAGAAACTTGCAGACCAGAAGGGAGAAGAGTTTACACGCCTAAAGGGCAAGGGATTGGAGAAAAAATTCCTGTCATGGCTGTCACAGAAAATGGAGCAGAAAAACCTCAAAGCAAAATTTGCCATAAAGGAAGAAATGGAATCAACCAAGTACGGTCTTTTCTGATCATGTTTCCAGCATGACTTTAAGGGTGCCAGACTTTCCGGCATGCTCAAAGGCCTTGGCATAGCTGTCAATTGGATACACTGCGTCAATCAGATCATCGACAGACACCAGACCAGTTGCCAGCGCAGTTATTGCAGGCCTAAACGGTCCGCACCTGGAGCCTACAAACGTTATCTCGTTTATTATGGCAGGCGACAGGTCAATCTTGTTTTGCGACGCTATGGTTGATTTTAGGATCACGATTCCCCTGGGTTTTACCAGTCTTATGGTATCCAAAAATCCGGACTCCCTCCCGGTGGCCTCTACCACAACGTCATACGAGTGTTCGTCGGAGATCTCTATTGCAGTTTTTGTCCTGATCCCAATTTTTTGCAAAAGATTTGTTTTTCTCTCATGGTGCCCAAAGCACGTAATGTTACGGCATGAAAGCTTCAAGACTCGAGCTACAAGCTGTGCAAGCCTCCCATCTCCTAAAATTGCAATTTTCCAGCTTGACTCTAAATGCAATTGCTCTAGTATTTCAAACGCCGCCGCAAGCGGCTCTACAAATACTGCTTGCTTGTCAGATATCGAATCTGGGATCACGTGAATGTTTTGCTCGGGAAGGGAAACGTATTGTGCAAATGCCCCGTCTCTTTTGTATATCCCAAGAACTGTCCTATTCTGGCAATGTCTCTCCAGTCCTGAAAAGCAGGACTCGCAGTTTCTGCATCCTGCATTGATTTCGCCCACAATTCTTTTGCCAACTAGTTCTTTGTTTGGCGAATCCTCTACCACTCCTACAAATTCGTGGCCCAGTACCCCAGAATACGACATGTATCCCTTTAGGATTTCAAGGTCGGTTCCGCAAATTCCCGCCATGGTGACTCTGACTAGGGTTTCGCCAGGTGCGGGCTTTGGATAGTTAGAATTTAGTGTAAGATTTTTGCCGTCAAAATAAAGCGCCTTCATGACATTAGGTTTTTTGATTTGGTATTTTTGGGTTTTTAAAAAAAATGGCACAGTTTGCTACCAATACGTCAATTTTGCTCCATTACCAAGGTTAAGATAAGGAAGAACCACTATCCAATACGAAATGAAAAAGTCAGCAGAACCTGCATCACTCAATATGCTTTACCAGTCACATTATGAGACTTTGGTAAGACAAAGAGACGAATTGATTGCGGAAATCGAAGATGTAAACCAGCAGATAGTGGAGCTAAAAAAAGAAGCTAAAGAAAAAGGAACGTCCCTCAGCAATATCCAATAAGATTTTAGTTCAATAGATTTTTGTACAAACTTTTTTGATGATGAATTTTATTCATGTAAAATTAAGATAGTTGGCACAATTTTTCAATGTGAAAGAAAATTTTATTGGATACTGCAACGTTATGATATGATTGTCAAAACCTGGGGAATCGTTTGAGACCCAAATTGCGTTGATGTTACACAGTGCCGACTTTGTGATAAAAGAGCAACCGCACAGAATAATGCACAAAGGAAAGCAGATTGGAGACTTGGATGTTTTAGCGCAAGAACCGTCCAGCGGCGAAATCATAGGAGTTTCGTGCAAGGACTGGCACGGCCAGGTGCCAGGCTCTGAACAGTTTTCCCATCTTGTCGAAATGCTTGAATTTGAAAATCTAAAGTACGGGATCTTTGCTTCTTCTGGAGATATCGCAAACACTTTGCCCCTAAGAGCAGAACATGTGAGGGACACAAAAGGAATCAACATTGTCTTGCTTGACCATAACGAAATTACGAGATTGAAAAAACTCACGTATTCCAAACAGGCATCGGACATTGAAGATTATTTTAAGACAAAACTGGGCCTGAGTACAAGTAAAAAGAGAACCATAGCAGGCGAGATACGCGCACAAAACGATGTGACAGTAGGCCGCACAGTAGGATGCGAAAGACTGCTCCCCATCAACTTTTGGAACGAGCCGCCGCGATACATCATAAATGGCCACGAGCTTGTGCCGTCACGCTCTACACTAAGGCTAGAGCCGTACCTAGTGACAAGTTACAGACTAAACGTTCAAGCACAGAATCCAGGTGCTGACAAACTAGAAAGTAATGACAACAGACACATCATAGTTGACGCATCTCAAGGCACGATTATCTCCGAGGATAATCCGATTTTCAAGCATTTGATAAAATACTATACAGATGCTGAAATGCACGTATCAGTTCAGGAAAGAGGGTTTACAATCAAAAAAACAGAGTCGTTTGTAAATCAGAGAGAAACAGTGCAGATGATACGCGAGCAGGTTGCTGCTCAAAACGAAGTCAGGACTTACACGATTGCAAAAAACGAGCGAAGGCAAAAAATTGTAAGACCCAGACCAGATGACGTTCGCATAATTTCCTCATACCTAATTTACGTACCCATTTGGGATGTCAGGTTCAGCCTTGGCGACAAAACATACCAGAGAATCTATTTTGGATACGATGATGACGATTTCATTTTAGACGAGATGTCAAAATGCCAAATCAAGTCATGCAAGTATGATACTAGTTACATTTGTTTAGCGTGCAATTCCACCACATGTGACATACACAGTCGCCCCTGTGTGACATGCTCAGATATTTTGTGCGAATTGTGCGCACATGCATGTATCGACTGTAGGAAAAACTTTTGCAACGAACACAGGCCTCAGACCGTTTGCGGCATATGCAGGACAACCTTGTGTCAAGATTGCAGCTCTGTGCCATGCACCGAATGTAAGACCACGATATGCTCCAATCACAGAGTCAAATGCGCCCGTTGCAATCATTATGTGTGCATGTCTCACACAATATCAAAAAAATACGCCCTTGTTACAAAGAACTTTTGCAGCCAGTTATGCCTCAACGGGTTCGATGAAACGTATAGATCAAGTGGACTGTTTGATAAATTCAAGAAAATCCTAAAGAAATGATTAATTTTGCAAAAGATCCCAGTCGTTTTTACCACATTTACATTGAATGTTGTATGCCTGGATATACTGCATGTACTCTAGATCGGTGCAGGGTCCCTGATCAGGAATCATTATTCTAGTCTTGCATGCTCTGCATTGGGCGATGTAATCATTCAATCACAGACTGGACTTGATCCTGCCTAATTAGTTTGGCCTTTTAGTGGGAACTATTTTTTGTCTTTTTCAGACTCTAAATCAGGCTTGTCATAAAACGAATCAGAAGTCAGAGACTCTTTTCTTCTTTTAAGATACAAGCTGATTCCTGCGGCAGTCATTCCTCCGAAAAGTATGACTCCAGTAACAACCCATTCGGGATTCATAATGACTTGAATTTTTTCATGGCTTCCTTAGCCAGGTTTTCCAAGTCAGAGGTGCTGATTTTTGTAGGATCATCAGAAGCCAAGGCCTTGTCATAATCATCTTTTGTTGTCGTTATTTTCTTTTTTGCATCCGGCACAACATCAAATGCGTTTGGAATTAAATAAGTATGATCCAGAGCCGTGACGCCAATTTACAGCAAATAAAACCGCGTTGAACATTCATTTTGACAGGATCCATTCCAGAATTTGGATTTGTCCCCATTTTTCTGCCTCTGTGTCAAGATCGTCGTTTTGATATCCAACCTCGTAAGCAGTCCGGATGTCGTCAAGTAGTTTTCGTATCTTAGTCTCATCTAGCATTTTCTATCCCACGTTTTTGATTTCTTGTAGTTTTAGCTCCGTCTGCTTGATTATTTCGTAATATCCTTGTGTGATTTTTTTGTGATAGTCATATTTTTGTTGGTGTTTCTGGAGCGACTCCTCCAAGATTTGGATTATGGACTGGCTTTGGGTGTCTTGATGCAAATTATTTTCCTCCATAAACCATTGGCTCGTCCCTATCATCAAACTCTCGAATTATTCTTGGAAAAAAAGTTGAGGTTTGCTGTGTGTTTTGTGTTGTGATTTGACTCATGAATCACGTAGAGTTTAGAAATTATTATATAACATCACAATAGTATGCATACTGTACATACTAATATGAGTAAACTGTCAAAATTACGCATACATGTAGCGCCTGTCGGCTTTGAAATCGATAGAATTGTGCTTCCAGCCATAAGGATGAAGGCAGATAAGGTCTGGCTAATCCGTGACGGCAATCCTACGCAAGACAAAGCAAGGCCATACATTGAGAAAATTGTAAATGAGTTCAAGAAGCAAAAGATCAAAGTCGAATTCGCAGAATCTGACAGGAGTGATGTTTTTCAGATTCTAAAAGCTGTGAAGGAAATATTTGAGAAGGAATCAAACAATGACATTTACGTAAATGTGTCTTCGGGCTCAAAGATCCAAGCCATTGCATGCATGATGGCATGCATGATTTTTCAAGAAAGCAATACCACTCCATATTATGCAGAGCCTGAGAGTTATCCTGCGACTCAGGGAAAGCAGCAATCAACTGGGTTAAAGGATTTAGTTGAATTGCCAAAATATGAAATTCATAAACCAAAGCACGAGCTTGTTGAGGCACTAAAGATAGTAAAGAGTCACAACGGCAGAATAACTAAAAAGGAAATGGCAAAAATTTCTGAAGAAAACAAGCTGATCACAGTAAACGCCAGGGAGGAGAATTTTGAGCAGGCAAGATTTGCAAGTCTCGATAAAAACATCATACAGCCCCTAGAGGAACAGTGGCGATTTATCAAAGTTGAGAAAATTGGAAGAAACAGATGGATAGAGATGACGCCGGAGGGAAATCATGCGGCAGAGTTCCTGATATAATACCTGAAAATTTAACAACAACTATTTTTATTTGCCTGACTCATCAAGCGTGAGAAATGAGCATAACGTTGAATCCCGAACAGCGACAAGCTGTTACTCATTCAGGAAGCCCGCTGCTTGTGATTGCCGGCCCAGGAAGCGGAAAAACTAGAGTAATTATCGAGCGGGTAATGCATCTTGTCAGATCCGGAATAAAACCCTCTGAAATACTATGCCTCACATTTTCTGAAAAAGCTGCAGAGGAGATGAAGCAGAGGCTGGAAAAACTTACAGACATCACCGAGATGGAAATCAGCACGTTTCATTCTTTTGCAAAAGAGGTTCTCGAAGACAATGTGCTTGATTCAGGCATAGGGATGTCGTCTGGTGTAATCAAAAGATCATCTCAGCTAGTCTGGGGACTCAAGCACATTGATGACTTCAAGTTAGAATATCTGGAAATCGGAAATAATTCAGTAGAAATCATAGAATCCATAATAGACGGAATTAGCACGTTCAAAGACGAGCTGATATCTCCTGAAGAGCTACAGAAATACATCAGGACTAAGCTGGAAAAAAACATCTCAGACGAGGAGAGAGGCTTTCTTCTCAAATTATCCGACCTGTGCAAGGTTTATTTCAAATACCAAGAATTTCAGCGAAGCAAGGCAGTGATCGATTTTGACGATATGGTAATACAGACAATTGAACTTTACAAAAGGAAACCAAGCGTTCTTTCAAAGTACCAAAAAAAATTCAAGCACGTTCTGGTGGACGAGTTTCAGGACAACAACTTTGCACAGCTCGAACTTGTCAAATTAATTGCAAAGGACGGCAACATCACGGTGGTAGGAGACGACGACCAGAGCATATACAGGTTTCAGGGAGCATACCTGACAAACTTTAAGGACTTTCAGTCTTTTTTTCCAAAAACCACGGTTGTTATTTTGAATCGCAACTACCGCAGCCCGCAGAACATAGTAAGTCTTGCAAGCCAGTTATTGGATGGCCTTCCCGAAAGACAGCAAAAAAAACTCAAGTCAGAGTACGAGGAAGGCGACAAAGTTATCGTGGCCAGGTGTGCAAACGAGTCAGCCGAGGTTGAGTTTGTCGTCAAGACGATAAAGGAGATTCTTGGGAAAAAAATCAAGCGAAGGGACGGAACAGACAGCCCGCTTACCTACAAAGACTTTGTCATACTGTCGCGAAGAAAGTCAGAAGGGAAAAAGTTTGCCAAGTCGCTAAAGGCGCACGGCCTTCCAACCAATTTCATTGGCGAGTCCAACATCTTTTCGTCCCCAGTCATAAGAGACATGATGGCATTTTTGCGAATTGCAAACAAGCCAACTTCGGCAGGAATCGAGATCGTCCGCCTGATGAAAAACCACGGAATTTCTGAGATGAACATAGCTAGGATCAACCATGCCGCAATGAAGAGGGCAAGAGATGATCATACAGACATTGACTTTGTTTTTGAAACATTGAAAAACTGTAACAGCCTTGATGTAACGCAAAAGGATGAGACACTTGAGATTGCACAGCAAATTCAGAAGATAATCGAGCTTGAGAGCAGGTCCACAATCAGCGAAATGGTCTACCAGATAATGGTGTCAGTGTCCGATCTTTACAAGCGGCTCATACAGTCAGACACTCCGGAAAACAGGAGAAATCAGCAGATATTGAAAGAGTTTTACAACATATCAATAGAATACGAGTCTCTAAATCCCCAAGGGGAGCTTGATGATTTCATAAAGTATCTTTCCCTCATGGGCCAGTTCGACATCGAGTTAAAAGAGGGTGCCGGCGGGGATGACTCCATACCTGTAACCACCATACATCAGAGCAAAGGCCAAGAGTTTACGGTGGTTTTCATCGTAGATGTTGCGACTAACAAACTTCCATTAAGATATCAGGCAAAAAAATTCTACGTTCCAAACGATCTATCAAAAGGAGTCATCAGGACAGAAGACGAAAAGGAGCTCTACGTGCAAGAAGAGAGAAGATTGCTCTATGTCGCAATGACGAGGGCACAAAACCTGCTTTACATGACATATGCAAAACGATACGGCCAGAATGTCAGGGAGACAAAGCCTTCAAAGTTCCTAGAAGACATAAAATTTGACAAAAACCCACTCATCGATGTAATAGAATACCAAGGTCAGGATGGTGAAGCTTTGCTTGAGGAGGAAAAGAAAATCGAGAGGATAAAGCAGGATCTTCAGGTAAAAGCAGTAAGGTCGCTCAACCAGATGCATCTCAAAAGCGCCATTCAGAGAATAATCGAGCTTGCCAAGGTAAAGTACTTTGAAGAAAATGGGACAACTCAGAATTTCAAACCGGAGGACATTCTGAAAATAGATAACAGTGACACAAGCCTTGATGACGAGATTCAGGGAAAGATAGTCCCGGTAATTAGCAAAGAGGAGTTGAGGCTAAGCGCATCAAAAATCAAGACGTATCTTGACTGTCCGCTGAAATTCAAATTTGCTCACATATTGCAGGTGCCTACTCCTCCCAAACCATACTTTGATCTAGGAAGCGCAGTGCATGCAGTGGCAGAACATCTGACAAAGCTCCAGCTTGACGGCACAGAGCCAACAGAGGAACTCGCATTTGAGATACTAGCAAGGGAGTGGAATTCGAGTGGGTTTCAGAACGAAACTCAGGAGAAGCAATCAAAAGAGAAAGCAAAAGAGATGATCAAGACATATCTCAAATGGGTAAAACAAAATCCAAATTCCCCAGTTGCGGTAGAGCAGAGATTTACCGTAGAAATAGGCGGCGTTCCGTTTAACGGTTTTATTGACAGAGTGGAGAGGACTCCAGACGGCAAGTTCGAGGTCGTGGATTTTAAGACAGGCGGGGCCTATGAAAACAGTAATTCGATCAGAGAAGATCCACAGATGAACATCTATGCCTTGGGGGTAGAAAAATTATACGGCAAGCAGCCCCAAAAGACTTCGCTGTTTTATCTAAAGCACGATAAAATTGTAGAAAACCTGATTGAAAAACAGCAAGTCGAGAAAGTAAGACTGTCCATTGATGAAAAGGTCAAATCGATCCTAAATGAAGAGTTTGTAGCCACGCCCAGCTATCAGACTTGCAGGATGTGCGACTTTTGGAGCATTTGTGATCAGAAAGAAGTCGATGAATAATATTTTCAGGAGATGAGGCAGTGATTTTGCTGGAAGATTAAACAGGGAACATTTCATCGAAGCAAACAAGTAAATTTGCAGACTGACAAACGAGACCATTGGACTGGATGGAGAAGAGAATCTAAATAAAATCATCACTAGAATTCAAATCTTCGATAATATTTCAGACGAAAAAGAAAAAATTGTGAAAAAAAATTGCAACGATACTTGGAGGGCTTGGATATTTGCAGCCATTCAAGAATGGAAGTAAAAGAGTGGAAGCAAAAGAACAGCATTATCCATCAGCATTCTGTTCTTGCGAGTAAATGGATTTGATCTCCCCTACGGAAACAAAGAAAACAAAAAGGCAATTTTTGAGACTCTTGAAAATTCTATGTTCAAATTTGAAGGTGATGATGTTTATACTGAAATTGAAAATTTTCTACGTAAAAGAATCATTAGAACTTAGTCAAAATGATCATTTTGCAGTGCCGTAAACAGATCGGGTGCTTCATTAATGATAGAATCGATACTATTCAGATATTCTTCTTTAGATAATCCATGCTCCTGATAATGTTTTTGCAATCTTGATTCTAAAGTCATTTCAGATCTCATTAGTCCTAAAACTATTAAAATTTAGCTTGTGAATCGGTTTTGCAAAAATTCAGGCATGAATTTGACGAAACTTTTCCAAGAAAACTATGTAGGCCCTCGAGGGGTTTTGTCAGATTAGTTTGACTCCCTCAGATTTTGTCACATACGCAGTTGAGCAATCTAAAACATGAGATTCCAAGCACAATAAACATAAAAATGCATTTTTATGATAAAATAAACCATAATTTTGGAATTCCTTTCCAAAGTAATTGAGAAAAAGCCATTATTCCAAAACCAAGTCCGACACCATCAATACAAGGAAACCATCGTGTGTTTTCACGGAGCCTTCTATTAATAATAGGAATGTGGATTATTGATACTACCATAGACATTGCAGTGAAAAAGTAAAACCCTGCATAACCTCCAAAAGCGAGTAAGATTCCATAAAAAAATGAAGTAGGCTCGGTATTTTGATAATCTATCCCATATGCAGTTCCTATACCTGTATGTATAGTCACACCAAAAAAAATTCCAATAATAAAAAATAACAAGTATGAACGATCAGTCATAATAAAAGGTCGGTTAATCGGATTTTTTCGATAGGAGAGAAATCCCCTGATGGAAATAATTATGCCAGATACCAATGCAATAAGAAACTTTTCAGTAGTTGAAAAGCTGGTCAATTGTACAGTAATCACGACATACACCATGCCAACAAAAGCAACGGTGAAAAGAATTGCAAATTTATTTATGTTATCTAGTGCCATTTTATAGCATGTTCTCTAACACGTATGTTCATTGATTTTTTAGAAGCTAATGCTGATTCTACCTTTTTTTATGGTCATTGTATTATCGGTATTTTCTAAGAAAACCAAATAATCCCCATTTGTCAGATTAAGCTGTTCAATGACTGCTGGAGGCAGCGTTATTGATCCATTCTTTATTCTTGCATGAGGAGTATCCACTTCTTGATTTTTGGCTTCTTGAAATTCACCATTTGTTTTGTCACAGTAGTCCTTATGATACCAATCAACTAGTTCTCTAAATTTTTCTGGAATTGATTCAGGAACTGGTGCGGTTCTTCCATTTTCTCTTGAAGGATGATATGGATCGCCCAGTCTATAAAGACGATAAAGACCGCGTTCAAGGCGATATAATTTTCTATGATTGTCAGGACTTGCCACACCGTTAGCTACACAGTGGGAAGAAATGTGCATGTAAATTGTTTCATCGGCAACCGAGAGAAGGTTTAGTTCTTTCACTTTCGAAAAAATTTCCTTTACTGTGAAAGCACCTTTTGTTGGATTCGTCCTATGAAGCAGGGCTGTTCCAATCCAGATCGCATTGTGAGTTTTAACGATTTCATGTGTTTCACTCATACTTTTATAACATAATTATATTATATTAAAGCTTCGATTATCTTCTAACTCAAATTATGGGTAATTTGTTAATTCATAGTAAAATATCAAATAATTAGAAAAAATATGCCTAGAATATATGCGGTCAGGCATAGCAGTTTAGTTAGAGAGGGATTTCAAAAGTGCTTTTCTTATTTGGCCACCTGTGAAGATCTGATCCAACACACCGACCACAATGACAGCTAATACGGTAGCGCCAATCTTACTTTCAGACATATGTCCAACAAGGGAAGTCAGCGATTCGTGAGGATCGATTCGATCATAATGTATTGAGCAACGTCCTGTTTTTGGGTCACACTCTGCATGCCAATGACCATTTCTAAAGTGGATCATTCCTATTTTTTCCCCTAGAGATCTAGTCCAAGCTGAGTCTCTATCAAAATCAGATATAGTGTAACGATACCAGTTGTTATTTGGCAAGTGTGTCGTCAATGCCAAGTAATGCACTTACAGATTAATAAAGTTAGTGATACTACTATAGTACTAAAATAAGGTTAAGCCCAACGTAAAGAAATTTTACAGTTTGGACATCGTGCAACGCCTTTTCTCAACACGTGGTCGCACTGTGGGCAGACATACTTTTTTTGCTTAGTGGCATCATCTATGACTTTTAGAACAATGGTTGCTCCTACCACGCCTATGATGAATGCGATCAGTCCTTTAACTGCAGAGTCACTCATTTTTTTGCGTCCTCAGCCGCTCTTTTAAGATCGCTTACAAATGCATCCACGATCTTTACTATTGAATCGTTAAGGGATTTGTATGCTCCTCTTTCTACAAGATGATCTAAGAAGACAGCCTGATGTTCGGGCAATCTGAGTACGAATTGCCTCTCATCTAGCTTTGCTTTCTTTGGGCGAGATTTTGATACCATACTAGTATCAGTGTACAATTTACCTTAAATGTATTATTGGATTATGGGCAAATTATGACTATGTCAAATACTTCAAAACGCTACGACCCTCATTTGTAAGATCATAGAGTCGGCCCTTTCGCAATTTTGGCGTTGTACATACAATGAGTTTCTTTTCGACTAGTTCTGACAGAGTATGGGAGACATGACTAGGGTAAACGTTGGTTTTCTTAGCGATCATAGCTGGTGTACTTTGTTTGTCTTGCAAGGCCAGTATCACTTTTTTGCGGTATTCTGAGGCCAAAACAAACCCAAGTGTGTATGAATTATCGGTCAAGTAGCTATCTAGTATCTATTTTGTAGGTCGATTGTTTTTGGCATTATTACCGATTATGTACGACTTATATACAATAACTAATACAACGAGTAAGGATATTGAGAAAATGGGAAATACGAAAAATGCAATAATTGGTTTTGGGGTCCTCGTAGTAATCATTGCAGCAATATTAGGAATCATGAGCGCGGTATACGATTCAGAAGACCAGGAGAAAAGCACGAGTTTGCATACTCCTCAGGAAGTTGAGAACTTGGTCAAAGATTACAAGGGAAAAGACAACTCAGGCCAGACATTATCTGAAATAATTACCATGTTAGTGATCACAGCATATCCCGGAGAAGATATTCTTGAAAATCCATCTACAGACTGGGGCTTTTCTGCAATGCCAATGTCAGGCGATCCTGACATAGACAGGCGTTGGGATGCCGAATTTTATTTGAAAACATACAGAGAGAATACCCGTTTTGAATGGTCGGTAGATATGGAGACAAAATCAATATATGCCAAAAATGAACTCGGCAAGTCAGTTTTAGACGCGTTGGATACCTACGATTAGTTTTACTTGGAAAAAAATCATCGACATACACCGCAGGGCAATTTTTTAGTCTATAAATAAGTCCATATTCTTTCATGATTTTTAATGTCCACATGTATCATAACTGGTCAACGTCATCATGGTGGTCTAATGTTGTACATGAAACTCGATGACTTTTTCCAAAATGAAAAAGTTGTCACATATCCAAAGTGCGATAATATCAGAGAATTCACATTTCTGAAAATTATTTCGATGGTAAGAATTACGATGAGAAATATGCATAAAATAAGCAGAATTGTTAGAAATTTTGGATTGTTATTTAAGTGTCAAAAAATAATCTCAATAGTGTGTGAATTGCTAAAACAACAGATGTTATAAGTTATGGACTTGTGATGAATGATGTGATACCCAGAGTCGCACTCTGGGCACAGTTATTATGTTTAGGCTTTCAATAAGTCTAAACTTGTTGTATAGGAAATAGTTTGGACCAAAATGTTTGGTCAGCACAAAGGGGGTGCACGCAGATGAACAGAAGAAAATTTAGCAGAAATGCAGCCTTAGTGAGAATACTAGGGAAGCATGCGGACGGACAGAGTAGCCCGAACACCATAGTTCGTCAGTGTGCCTTCGATTGTGATAGTCATACCCTTCAATGAAGATTCACATCAAATCGGTAAAGCCGATGCGATTTGACGATAGGTTTCTTATCTTAGGATTAGATGCAGCTTGGTCAGAGCTGTTCGATGATATCGAGTTTGATGTTGACATTGTTGACGGGTTTCTGAGGATCCAGAGTAAGGAGGTGATAAAGAATGGATACAAACGCAAACGATAACTTCGAAGAACGTAGAGAATCGATCCGAACATTGTATCAAACGTGCATGGAAAAGATCGAAAAAGACTTTCCAGGCAGAGCCAACATAGCCAAAATAGGCTTGGCGGTAAGAGCGATACTCGAGATAGAAGGCATAACGTTGCCGTTTATGCTAGTTATCTTGGGTCCGCCAGGCGCAGGCAAAACCACCATACTAAGGATCATTGAATCGCTGCCAGACTCGTACACGTTAGATTCCTTTACTCCAAACGCCTTTGTCTCGCACTATGCAGGCAAAAGAAAGGAGGATTTGGACAGAGATGACCTTCTTACTCAGATCAAAGACAAGATCTTTTTGGTCTTTGATCTTGCGCCGTTGTTCACAGTCAAAGAAGAGAATCTCGGCCAGATCATAGGAATACTAACTAGCATACTTGATGGCCGCGGTTACAAAAAGAGTTCAGGTGTGTATGGAGTACGGGGTCACGGTCCAACTTTCTTTGTTTTGATTGGAGCTGCAGTCGATGTATCAAAGAGCATTTGGGCTATGATTGCACAGCTGGGCCCAAAAATGTTCTTCTATCGAATGGACATACAATTGTCATACGAAGAAGAACAGAAAAAGATCCGAGACAGTCTAGATAAAGACAAAGAAGTCTACGAGCAGAAGATACAGGAGATCAGCAACATCCTAAAAGAGTACTGGGATGCTCTCAGAACTTTTTTGGCACCCAACGGCGGCAAAATCGTCTGGGATGCTGCAAGAGATGATCCACTGGTAGTGCTGAGAATTGTCGAATGTGCACAGATCTTAGCAAGGCTGAGAGGTCATATTCCAACAGACAGGACAGAAGGCACTGGCGGTTCAAACTATGGGTACACAGATCCAATCATCGAAGACCCAGAGAGGGCTGCACGCTATCTGTACAATCTGGCAAGAGGCAGTGCAGTTTGCCACGGACGCAATTACATCACAATGGATGATCTATCCGTGGTAATGGACATAGTGCTGTCAAGCGCTTCAAAAGAGCGAATTGATCTGCTCAAGTTACTGATCGCAAACAACGGTCAGATTACCACAGACCAGTTCCTTGAGAAGAGAAGAGGTACAAGGAGTACAGCGCTTAAGACCATGAAACAATTGGAAATCTTGGGGCTCGTTGACGAGATTACTGTGCCGGCAACAACAAAGCACTGTAAAGCAATCCGTTTGAAAGAGCAATTCAGGTGGATTTTGGCGGATAAGAAAGAATAAGCTCTTTCACATAGGGGGGTATTTCTTTAGATTATCTCAAAAAATAATCTAAAAATTTGCCCCCCTATGCATTATTTTTTTTTATTTTTGAGTAAGATTTTTCTCTTTATTCTAGTAACTCATACATACATTCCTTTTTCAATGTCATGTTCCCAGAATCTAAGGATGGATCAGATCAATATTTCATTTTGTTTCTATACTTTCAGTTATTTGATGTAGAAAAATTACTTTGCATAAAAGACACATGCATTATAAAATTATTAACCTTACATTTCGTCAGAACTAGTTGGAGTCACAGTCAAATGTTTTGTTTTAAATTGTTTTATTAATCATTAAAAAGATAATGTTTTATGCAAAAACTTGTTTTCCCGTTCAAAACAATAGAGCATTTAGGCATTTTTGAAACCCCTTCAGATCTTGCAAGTTTTTTGGTAAAAAATGCACTTGATAGACACTTCAACAAGGCAAGATCCATGTTTTTAAAGGCAATGAAAGAATCGAACGATGAGAAAATAGCAGAGATTATTCGCATGTTTCTTAATTTCAAGGCATGTGATCCTATGATGGGATCCGGAATATTCATCAAAGAACTAATCAGATACATGTTAGAATTAAGAAACTGGTTTATCTTAAAATCAAATGGCATCTTAACAGATTCAAGAATTCTTAAAAAATATGCTATTTTTGCTATCTATTCAGAAAAGAACTTCTCAGAATACCTTGTAACTCATTCATTATATGGGGTGGAGTTAAATAAAGAGAATCTCGACAGTTGGAAATCATTTTTACAAGAATTATTTCCAAACAATAGCCAGATAGTAGATTTTAATTTTAAACAGGGCAATTCATTAATAGATTCACTTGAATTCACTTCTTACAACGATTTAATTGGAGAAAATCAAAAAGATATTTCTAATTTAGTATCTTGGAGAAAAAAACTTCAAAATGGAGAAATAACTCCATTTGAAACTGAGTCATTGAAAAAAACTAAACTTGAATTAATATCAAAAATAAAAAATTCAACCATATTTAATCTAATTCCAAAAAAAATTATGAAAGATTTTCTTGCATGGTATGTAGAATTCCCTGAGATTTTTTTTGATGAAAGCGGAAAATTGAAAACGAATCCCGGATTTGATTTAATAGTTGGAAATCCACCGTGGAAAAATCTGAAACCAGATGATAGGGAGTTTTTTGAAAACTATTTTCCTAGATTTTCTTCATTAAAAAGAATTCAGCGAGATGCAGAAAAGAAAAAATTAATGGAAAAATCTGAAATTAGTTCTAATTATAAATTGTATTTAGATTCTATTAAACAATACAGTAAATATTTTTCTGAGTCCGGCATTTACAAATATCAAGGCAATCACAATCATGATTTCTACAAACTCTCTCTCGAACGATTTTATCAATTAGCCAGAACCGATGGAATAATAGGATCCATAACACCATTAGGAATAGCAACAGATCTAGGTACAAGACAACTAAGAAAAATAATGTTGGAAAATTGTACACTCTTTTTCATCATAGGATTTGAACCAAAATCTAAATTTTTTGAAAATGCAGATGTATCGCCATCAATATCTCTTTATAGAAAGGGTGGGTCTACAAAAAATCTCATCTTTGCAAATGGTTTTGTCTCTCCAAATGATGTAGAATTAGAGAAAATACCAGAAATGTCTGTAGAGTTTATACGGAAAACAGCCCCCAGTAGCATGTCCATTCCATCCATCAGATCAAAATTCGACATTTCTATTCTTGAGAAAATGTATTCGTTTCCAACATTAGGAACAATAGTTGATAACACATGGAATATAGAATTCGCGAGGGAACTTGATGAAACCAATGATCGTCATTTATTTAGAACTAAAAAAACTGCAATTCCTCTAGTCAAAGGAGCAAATGTTGGACCTTTTAAAATTAAGAAATCACCATTCATTTGGGTAGATGAAACAGAATTCAAAAAAATCTCTAAAGATTATAAATCAAGTAGAATTGCATGGAGAGATGTTGCCAGACCTAATCTGAAAAAAAGATTAGTTGCGGCTTTAATTCCATCAGGATGTGCTTTGGGAAATTCATTGAATTACATTAGGCCAAACATCCCAGAAATTCTAAAGTATTTTTTATTAGGGTTTTTGAACAGTTCTATTGTAGAATACAGAATAAAACAAATGACTTCTAATAGTCACATCAATCAATTTGTCATTAAACA
Organism: uncultured Candidatus Nitrosotenuis sp.; assembly: GCA_964449865.1. Classification (GTDB taxonomy): domain Archaea; phylum Thermoproteota; class Nitrososphaeria; order Nitrososphaerales; family Nitrosopumilaceae; genus Nitrosotenuis. Next base: position 159,059 of record CAYVBR010000002.1, on the reverse strand, counting down.
ATTACCGGTTCCCAGATTACGCCTTGATGATCCTATTCTTAAAAAAATATCGAAACTTTCGATGATTCTTTATGACACAGATTTGGATGAAAGTGAATCTTCAATAACGATTAAAAAAATTGATGAATTGATTTCACAGATATATGATTTGAATTCAGAAGAAATTACCCACATATGGAACAGTTTTGCACGATAATCTTTAATTGAATTATTATTCAGAACACACTATTGTCCTATGAATTACTGAAAAAGGATGTTCTCTATAATCATACTACTTCATCCCTTAGCGATCTAGACAAAGAGATAATCCAATATATCCCACCTGGTGGAAATTGGAAAAACATACCAGAACACGTCCCATCTAACCGACTAAAACAAATCAGAATCAGTTTCAAAGAGGGCAAGGGTTCTAGAAGTACGTATTATGGAAGATTAAATTCTGAAAAGATAGCATATACCATATCCACGCTTTTCAATAGGCCCGGAAACGGCTGTTACATTCATCCAAAACACAACAGATTGATTAGTCACAGAGAGGCAGCCAGATTACAATCGTTCCCGGATCATTTCCAATTTTTAGGTAGTAAAACTTCAATCTACAAACAAATCGGAAATTCGGTTCCAGTTCTATTAGCAAGAGCGGTGGCATCCCAATTTTCAAAGACAACATTCTATGATCTATTTTGCGGTGCGGGTGGTTTGTCTCAAGGATTTATTCTGGCTGGGCACAGATCTTTGGGAGGTATCGATATTGATTCAAAATCTATTGAAACTTTCAAACATAATCACAGTAACTCTAAAAGCCTAATTCTTTGTGATGATATTACAAATCCAGAAATACAAAAAAAAATCGTAAACGGAATTAAAGAAATCATCGGCAAAAAAGAATTGGGATTGGTGATAGGTGGCCCCCCTTGTCAGGGATTTTCCACTGCAGGTAATCGTCGTAGTCTAAAAGATCCGCGCAATGCATTACCTATGACTTTTCTAGAAGTTATTTCAAAAATAAAACCCAAAAACTTTGTGATGGAAGAAGTTACAGGTTTACTTAACATGGAGAAAGGACTTGTCTTGGAGCAAATCCTTGAAAAAGCATCTAAAATAGGGTATACATGTACCAAGTTTACGCTACATGCAGAGGATTATGGCGTTCCTCAAAAAAGAAGACGATTGTTTATTTTTGGAAGTCGGTCAGGCAAAAAAAGTAATAAACCAAAACCCATTTTTGGTGAAAACATTCAAGGATTAAAAAAATTAGTTAATGTAAAAGAGGCCATCAATGATCTTTCTTCAATATTACCTACAAAAGAGATTACATCGTTAAAATATTCTAATGTGAAAGCGTTATCACCTTATCAAAAATGGATCAGAGGTATTATTGATTTTGAGCAGTTTATAGAATTACAGAATTCAAATTAACATTAATTTTTCTTGTTCTTTTTCATATGCGCTCTAGGTACTCCATACTTTACTAATTTTTGACCTACTAGATTCATGTATTCATTTAATTTTATTTTTGCATCCTTATACCTTTTTTTTGCTAATAATTCAAAGAGTTTTTTTTCTGATTCTTCTAACTCCTTATCTTCTATCAACAATGGGTTCCTGTTTGATTTTGAACCGTATTCATCCAATGCCTTCAAGGAAATTCTCATCATTCTTTTCTCCAAGCTTGCTGAGTAAGTATCCTGCCGCGTCTCTACCTCCAATTTTGTATAACTGAAATCAGTTCCTTTGAATCCAATAATTTTGTATCTGTTTTTCGCATATTCTGGGTGCAAAAGACTCTTCAAGAATTCAACATGACCAGCGTCTTTAATTTTTGAGAGCATCATTAGATAATGGTGCTGGTTCGCACGCATAATTTTGGAAATTTGTAAAGATATGTAATCATCCTTTGCGGAATATTTTAAAAGATCCCATACTGTCTTGGCGTGCCATGAAACTACGGTTTCACCTTGTTTTTCATCACATATTAGACTCTGAATGTCTGACTTTGACATGCGGTTATTTTTTCCAGAATTACATCCCTTACACAGCGCAATGAATTTTGGCCGATGGTAGAAGCCTAATGATATTGGACCCGCGTGATCGGCAGTTAGCTGTTGTTCAGAACCGCAAATATTACATTTTCCAATAACTTTCTCGTTCATCAATCGATTTGCGGCTGACCAATCCCCTTCACACCAATATTCGAACGCTCGTCGATCCTGACCATATGCTTGTAGATTTTTTTTATTTCTACCAGTATCTTGTGTGTCTCTGCAACAAATGTTGAAAGTATGAAAACCATCCAACCTATCCGGAGCGTTGGACATTGCGCCTGGACTCAATATCCCTTTTGGTTCAGAAGGAACATAATTGCCATAAACATAATCTAGAAAAATTTGAATTGATTTAGAGTATTTATCCGGTATTCCAAGAATAGCACATAATTTTGTGAGCCCTTCTATTCCAGTTTGTTTATCTATTTCAATTGCGATTTGTTCGATCGTTAAAAAATCACGATATTCGAATGGAATTCCAATTCCATCAATTTGGTTAATTTTGTTTAAAGTTCTAATGGTTGGATACTCATAATTAAGACGCCTCACTATCCCGCAAATTTGACAGGGTTTACTTCCAAAGGGATGAATTCGCTTGGCTACTTTTGAAATCCAATTTCCAGTCATTGGAATATCTAGTTCTTTTGCTTTCGTTTTCCACCATTCCAATCTTTCATCGTGTAGATTCGACCAAGGCCCTCCAGGTGGTCGGTGTGATGGTGCATTCCATCTAATTTTTTTCTCATCATCTATAGCCCAAGGCATTTCTTTGTAGTTAGGATGTTTTACAATCTTTCTCATATACGCAATGAATTCAGCATGAGTAGCACGACCTCTTCCGCCATAAGGTACTTTTGTCAATATCCAGTCTAATTCACAGTCTTGTCCATGTAACTTTTGCGGTTACGAAATTGTTAATTCATGAGTATTCAGGTATCGGTATTCTGCAAAAATTAAAAATAAATTACTAAATTGACATTAGGTGGGAATACTGTTTGTCTGCAGATACTGCATCAGATCGTCAAATTTCTTTTCTAATCTAGCATGGTTTGCAGATATGCTATTGATGTTCTTTTCAACCTGCAGAAGATCGTTTTGTGTTAGATAGTTTCCTGCAATCTCTTTTTGAGCATCCATTTTCAAAGCAGTTTCCATATCCAAGGATCTACCGCAACTTGAACAGATTTTAGACTCTGGGGAGTTAGCCACCTCGCAGAAAATACACGTTTTGGGTCTGTTCACTTGTGCTTGATCTTCCTCCTTGCTCAGCCCATAGTGTGCAAGAATTTTTTCCTCTACGTCGGCGTCCACCATGTGGACATACCTAGCAGGCATGTTCGATGTTCGGGTCCAGCCGTGTCGCTTTTTCATTTCGGCATCGGTCAGTATCTTCGCCATGGTGGTAGCGGCAGAGTGCCTGAACAGTTTGAGGTTGACTCTTTTAGAGAGATTTGCCATCCGGCATCTCCTCTCAACCATTGTCTTTGCCGCAGGATACGTCATCGGCTTTCCATAGTTCACAGTGTCAAGCAGAATCCACAATGGTGCGTCTGGGTTGTTTCCATGTGGATGTGCTTTTATCCATGCCGCCAGATTGGGCGTTGATCTGATCAGTCGGATCGGTCTTGCGCCTGTCTTTCCATCAACATGTATTCTTGCTCCAATATTGTCAAACTCGACATGCTTGAGTTGTAATGAGAGTATCTCTCCTGGTCTTGTGCCTGCTTCCAGATGTACATCAATGAAAGCCCTGTCACGCAGATTTTCTCCGCAAGCATGTAGCAGTTTTGTTCTGTCGTCTTCTTTGAGCAGGTTTTCTCTGGTTATCTTGTCCTTTGGTTTTTTCAATCGTATTCCTTTTGTCTCAATTGGGTCTCCGACTTCTTTGAAACCCCTTGATCCTAGTTTGAGCCACCTGAAGAACAGTTTTAGGATCTTTTTGAAGTCCCGTGATGTCTCCGTTTCATCTCCGTTGACGTCGCCATACTCACTCATGATTTCCCTGACCAGTCTGTCGATGTCTGTCTTTACGACCTCTGTCCAATTCTTGTTTATCTTCCTTGACAGTACAAGTAGGATCTGGAATTGCTTGATCCTAGTTGATTTGCCAATGCCTAGATTCACCATTTCTGTGTCGTATTTTTCAAATAATTCCACCGTTTCAGCAGAAAGATCTGCTTTGATCTGCCTCCAAACTCTGGCCATTCTGTCATCTAGTTTGTAGATGTCTCGTATCTGCTGGTCTAGATTTTGCTTCACGGAGTAATATTACAACACCGGGGGAATTAAACTAAAAGGTGTAGGCCCTCGAGGGGAATCGAACCCCTGTCCGGGGATCCACAGTCCCCTATACTAGCCACTGTACTACGAAGGCCACCTAAAAAAGGTCATTTCACATCAAGTATTAACCTAACTCTAATTTTTGAAAGTTTAATATCATCTGGGAAAATGGTAAATTTATGCAAGGAAAAGGCTGGTTTATTGCAATGGCAATAACAGTAGCATTAGTTTGGGCTGGGGTAAACTACCTATTCCCGTGGCTTTAGTCTATTAGCCATCCGCGCTTGTAAAAGTGCAGTAGCATCAAGAGCGCAGGTATGCCTGATATTATCAAGACAAAAATGAGCGTGGTGTACGGGCCCAAAAACGTCCACGAGCCTGTCTGTATTCCACCAGGTATGTTTACGTTCATTCCATATATTGCGGAAATGACAGAGGGCGGAATGGTTAGCGTAAATATGATAGTGAGCACGCCCAAGATTTTGTTTGCCTTTTCCGTACTGAGCATAAAGTCGGTATCTTTGTAGATTTCCATTGTTTCCTTTGCCTCGTCTAGCGTTTCGGCAACCTTGTCTATATGGTCAATTACGTCATCAAAGTGGATGACCAAGTCGTCTTCTGGGTTTGAGAATCGCTGCGTGTTCTTTGATGTTTCCAGCACGATTTTTCTCAACGGATGAACCACCCGTCTCAGAATTGTAATTTCCCGCCTGAGCATTGAGATTTTTTTAGGGGTAGATTTGTTTTCATCAAATACGTCGTCCTCTATTTCGTCCAGGTTTGCGACAATTCTTCGCAGCGTATGCAACAGGTCATCTACCAGAACGTCCACAATTTTGTACAAGAGAAATCCAGGCGATTTGCCGAGCAGTTCGTTTCTGTGCTGCATGTTCTCCTGACACATGGTAAACATTTCAACTAGAGGTTTTAGCTCTCCATAGTGGATGGTAACTAGAAAATCTTTTCCGATAAATATTGCCAGTTGGTTGAATCGCGGAAGTCCTCTTTTTAGAACCATTGGAGGAAAGTGTAAAATTACAAACGAGTGATCGTCATAGTTGTCTATTTTTGGAAGCTGAATCTTTGAAATGGAGTCATCCAAGTTTAGTTCGTTAAAGTTGTACGTTTGTCCAAGTTTCTCGATTTCTGATCTGTCCGGATTTTGAATGTCAATCCAGGAAAATCCATTTCCTTGAATGGTCTCAACGTGGCTCTGAATCACTGCATCTGGCTGAGGCTGCTTTCGGAGATGAGGAAGCTTGCCTGTGAATAGGTCCTTTTTCAAATCAGCTACTAGCCTTTTGCTATAAATTTAAATTTTTGAATATCAATACCGCAAAACACGATTTGCAGGAAATTGAAAATGGCGTGACCCCAAGCGCAGAACTCGAGAGATTCCCTCTCACGTCCATAACGCAGAAATGCGTTCATGGTCACAAATTCGTTCTACTGGGTCACGCGCGTCTTATTTGTTAGGATTTGCATCCTTACGCATCGTTTCGTATAGGAAATCATCATATTTAAAATTTAATTCAAATTTTTTGAATAAACACAGGATAATATGTAATTTTTCACCGTGCGTATCCCAGCAAACATTTCATATTCTATGATAATTATGAGTCATTAATGAGCTGCTCAGGCGAAATTGTAGAGCCGGAAAACGACATCATCCAAATAAAATCATCAATACAAGAGCAGCTGAAAAAGGCAAAGTACGGAGTGTCTGATCACTCCACAGTCGAATTGTGCCACTGGACAAAAAAGTCGTTCAAAAACGAGGGCAGCTGCTACAAGCACAAGTTCTACGGTATATCGACACATCAGTGCATGGAGTTTTCACCTGCCGGAATGCACTGTGAAAACAGGTGCGTCTACTGCTGGAGGCCAATGGAGTTTTACGATTCACTAGAAATGGACACATCCAAAGTCGCATCGCCAGAGGAAATACTGGCAAAGCTGATGAAGGAAAGAGAAAAGCTGATCATGGGCCATTATGGTGATCCAAAGTCGGATACAAAAAAGCTTGACGAGTCACTGCTCCCAAGCCATTACGCAATTTCATTATCTGGCGAACCTACAATGTATCCCAAACTGCCAGACATGATAAAATATCTAAAAAGCCTCAAGGCGACAAAATCAGTATTTCTTGTAACAAACGGGCAGGAGCCAGACATGCTGCAAAGACTATCAGACGAGGATGCCCTCCCGACCCAGCTGTATCTGTCAACAAATGCGGCAGACTACAATTCGTTTATCGAGATAAACAAGCCGAGGTACAAGGATTCCTGGGAGAGATGGAACCGCTCACTGGAGATGCTTTCAAAGCTAGACACCAGAACAGTTCTCAGGGTTACGCTGATTAGAAACTATAACAATTCAGACGAGATGATTCCGGCGTTTGCCGAAATGGTAAAAAGATCAGACGCTCACTTTATCGAAATAAAATCATACATGCACATAGGCAGGTCAACTAACCGGCTTGACAGATCAGACATGTTAGAATATGAAGAGGTAATGCATTTTTCATCAGAGCTGGCAAAGAAAAGCCGAATCTACTCCATAATGGACGACAGTCAGGTATCAAGAATTGTCGTTCTGCAGAACAATCATAGGTTTATCGACCGCTGGATTTCTGCGTATCAAGCCAACTAGCAAACTTGGCTAGTGCCCGGTACCTGTGCGATATGGCGTTTTTGTCGTCTAGTTGCGCGTAGGTTTTCGTCTTTCCCCTTGGAATGAAAATTGGGTCGTATCCCCAGCCCTGACCCTTTCGCTTTTTTGATATCGTACCCTTCGTGATTCCCCGGAACAGGGCTGGCTTTTTTCCATCGCAGTATGATATAACGGCATGAAACTCGGCTTCCCTTTTTGACCTTACCAGGTTCAAGACTCCCGAATTTCCAATTGTTTTGAAAACGTATGACGAATACGGTCCTGGAAACCCGCCCAGAGACGGTATGAATAGCCCGTCATCTTCCACTATTACTGGCCTTTTGCACGACGCATATGCGTCAAGCGACTTTTGCGCGGCAATCTCCAAAATGGAATCAGACTGGATCTCAACTGGCGCAAATTCAAAAAAGCCCAAATTAATTTGGAATTTTGACAGGATTTCCCTTGCCTCAGAATACTTGTGTTTGTTAGATGAGGCAAAATACAGATCAAACGACTTGCGCATATCTTCCACGTCCCTCAATCACTGAGACATGGTTCAGTATTTGGTCATACCTGCCACATCCCACTGCGGATCTGTATCCTTTCAAAAAGCTTGACCAGAGGATTTTCATCACGTTCACGTGCGCGCTGTTTAGTATTTCCTTGAACAGTCTTAGATCCACGGCGTGGTCCTCTATTCGTACGGTTCTCTGCGACAGCCCAAAATCAATTGTGTAAACTTTGCCATTGCTCAAGATGAAATTCGACGTTGTGAGATCCCCGTGCATTATTCCGTTTTTGTGTAGAGTTCCAGTTATTTTTCCAATTTCCCTGCATGCAGAGATGAGCTTGCTTCCGGCAAGATCGCGCACCACATTTCCCTTGATGTGCTGCATCAGTATGGCGCAGTCGTTGTGATTCACCAGGTACACCAGTGGGGCCCTGATTCCAAACTCCTTTACCTCGGACAGAATTGTCGATTCCCTAGTTGTCCTGCTTTTTCTTATCCTGTCGTCCAGGATTTGGTTTCGGTACTGTTTTTTCTTCCTAGTCTTTAGGATTGCCTGCGTATTTTCATACCTAGCAAGAAAGATGTCGCCTTCTGCGCCTTTTTTTAGCAATCTCATTGCACTTGTGACTTAATCGTAAAATATTAGCTTAACACAGTAAAATGAAGTTGAGAGCTGAGTTCAGCATCATATCGTGTGTATAGTCAAGTCTATAATTCATCAAGGGTTATGTTATTAGACAAGAATTGGATGTATCGGGAGATCCTCGCGACTTTATGCCATCTTATACTAACCTCAAAAAAAATAACGTGTTGTATAAAAAAGTCAGAGAAACTATTAACGATTTAAAGAAGGATAGAATCGTAGGGCTAAGACTGAAGCAGAAACAAATCCCACAGTATTATGTAAAGAGACACGACATCAACGCAGTTTACAAAGTAGATTTGCCGGGTTATTGGCGTCTAATCTATGGTATACTAGTAATTCACGGTGAAAGAAAGGCGCTCTTGATGGAATTGTTTGATCATGATAAATACAATAAACGATTTGGCTACTAGTACATTTATGTATGTACATATATGTATATATACAACACGTTACCATTTGTAATACATCATGAAATCAAAGACGGTTTCTGTAGAAAAAGGCAATCGTTTACGATCTCATGAGGACATATTCCAGAATATACAAAAGTACAATCCTACATTGAAGAACATTCTAAAGGTTGAACAGGTTTTCACCAAACACAAAGAGTTTGATTCCAAGGTACAACTAGCAAAGAAATTAGATGTCACTATGAGGCCACCGGTCCTTAATGTTATTTTGAAATATTTAGAGAGATCAAACAAGGTTTTGATTGGAAACGATGGATCATTGGTCTGGATTTATGCTAGTTCAAAGGCAAAGAACAGCTGGGAAAGAGCAGTTAGATTATGAGTCATAACAATAACTAGGTAAAATTATAACCAGACCATGCAAGATTAAGCTAGTCATGGACGAATCAGAAAAGAAACTAAAGCAGGAAGACTGCAACGAGGACTCGCTGGGTGCAGGAATACTCACGCTTACCACAAAGAGAATCGCCTTTGACAAGACCCGGGGAAGAATTGCGGATTTTACAAAAAGAATCGACGAGACGATACTTGACGCCCCGCTTGAAAATGTGATAAAAGCGTGGAAGGAGGGACTGCTCATGAAAAAGGTCTGCATCAAAGTAAAAACAGAGCAGGGCGAAAAAGACTACAAGTTCGGCGTCTTTAGCAACGGCGGATGGCTAAAGGACATACAAAAGGCGCTAGACAGTAAAACTCAGTAATCAATTTCTACAGTGTCAAGTCTCCAGGACTGTCGCACAAATGTTTTGTCAAGTTTTGCGCCCTTTTTTGCAGTGGCTTCAAGCAATCCAGTCCAGGCAATTTGAGAGCCGCAGTCCCCCGCATATTCTATTGGAGATACAAAGAACTTGCATTTTTGCCTCTGGCAGATTTTTTTTAGTATTTCTGACAGTCTCTTGTTTGCAGACACTCCCCCAACTATTAGCAGCTCCTTTTTTTCTGTAAACGAGAGCGCCCTTTCCGTTGCCTCGCCAATCATCGCAAACGCAGTCTCCTGGAGGGAATAGCACGCGTCCTTTTGGTTTGAGGAGATTTTTTTTGCAGCAGAAAGCAGCCCTGAAAACGACACGTCGTTTCCCTTTACCACGTATGGTAGGGAGACGTAGTTTCCTGATTCCATAGCCAGCTCCTCGATTTTCTTCCCACATGGGGAGGCAAATCCAAGCGACCGTCCAAACTGATCAAGCAGCTGACCCAGCGTAGTGTCAAGTGTTTCGCCAAATATGCGCCACTTTTTTTGCTTTAGCGCTGCAAGCATAGTGTGGCCGCCAGACACCAAGAGTACCAGCGGATCCTTTGCCCCAGTCAGTAACTTTCCAAGCTCGATGTGTCCAATTGCATGGTTCACAGGATAGATTGGAATTTTATAATATGATGAGACGGTTCTGGCAATTACTCCTGCAACTCGCAGACATGGACCAAGTCCAGGCCCTGCCGCATACGATATGATATCAATGTCGCTTATTTTCAGATCGGCTTTTTTTAGGCACTCCAAGAGAACGTCAGAGCTGTTCTCTATGTGGTGGCGCGACGCCTCACGCGGGTGAATTCCCTGTCCCTCAGGAGGTCGATATATTTTTCTGACATCGGAGAGGATTTTTCCGCCCGCTTTGTTTTTCTGCACGATTGCGCAGGAAAATGTGTGTGCTGTGCTTTCAATTCCCAGGCAGATCATTTTATCCACGGCTCATGCTTGAGATGATTTTTACCACGTCTCCGTCCTGCAGTATGTGGTCTGCGCTGATTCGTAGCTTTGTCTTTGCATCCATTGCAAAGAGGAATCCTTTTGCCAGATCAGCATGAATTGTCCCGGCCAGGTCCTTTGCGTTAGAGCCTGCAAGCAAGAGTCGCGCATCAGGCAGGATAACTCCGTCCTTGTTTGAGAGCTTTGTCTCATCCTCTACAGGGTATACCGTGATGAATTTCAGCAAATCAAACACCGCATAATTGATTGCCTCCTGAATTCCGGTGGTGCGTGTCTTTGCAAGCACCGTCTTTACCAGGTCCAGTGCCTGTTTTTGCTGAGCGTTTAGCGACTGGCTTTGTATCTCAAATGTAGAGTCGCCTGGAACGTATTTGATCAGCCCTGCCTTTGACGCCTTTCTCAGTAACAATTCGGATTCTGCGCTACATATGACAACGTGGTTGTTTTGCTTTATTTTATCTACAACAGACAGGTCCTTGCAGAGGTCGGCCTTGTTTGCCGCAACAAGCACGGGCTTTGTCTTCTTTCTTAGCTTTTTTACAAAATCAAAAATGTCAGAGTCTGTCCATTCTGCGGGCTTTTTTGTGTGCAGGTTTAGCTCCTTTAAAATTTCAGAGACCTGGAATTCCTTGACGCCCAGTCCGCTGAATCTCTTTGTTATCCCGTCAACTAGGTTGGTTGTCTTTTGGGTTATCTCCCTGAGCAGCTTTTGCCATTCCCTGTCCAGGATCTGCTTGAACCACTGGTCAAACTCGTTTTCAACAAACGCAACATCCTCTAGCGGGTCATGAGTGCCGACAGGAACTGGCTGTCCCTGGATGTCAGTTGTCCCTGCAACATCTACAACATGGATTAGCACCTCTGCCTGCCTTGCATCATCTAGAAACTTGTTGCCAAGTCCCTTTCCCTCGTGTGCGCCGGGGACAAGGCCTGCAACGTCGATTAGCTTGACTGGAACCAGCCTTATTCCGTCAATGCACAGTTCGTTTTGATGTGTAATGCCAAAGTGCTTGCACGCGCACTTGGTTCTGACATATGTGACGCCGACGTTTGGCTCAATTGTGGTAAACGGGTAATTTCCAATCGGGACTGCAGTCTCAGTTGCCGCAGAAAAGAAGGTTGACTTGCCCACGTTTGCCTTTCCCAAAAGCCCAATTAGCATTATACAGTTTGGGAAATTTTTACTTCATATTAGTATTGACAAAATTATAAGGGCACGATTTGAGTAAAACTCGTTGTCAATTGTAATTACGGGAAACCCCGGAACCGGAAAGCACACCGTATCATCAAGACTTGCCGACGATCTGGGCTACACCATACTGGACTTGAACCAGATAGCGATAAAACGCGGCATATTTGAAAAAAAAGATTCCACCCGAGACGTGGACACAAAAAAGCTTGCCAAGATAATAAAAAAAATCATCGCCAAGGACTCCATTGTAGTTGGCCACCTGGCGCCATATGTGGTAGAAAGATCACAAATTAAATTGGCAGTGATTTTACGGAAAAATCCCTACAAATTGATTCCAATATACAAAAAGCGAAACTATTCCAAAAAAAAGCAGGCGGAGAACGCCGCAAGCGAAATACTCGGAATAATAGCGCACGACTCGATTAAAAAATTTGGATTGGCAAAATCGCGCCAAATCGACACTACCGGCATCACCATAGCCCAAACGGTAAGCAAGGTAAAACTGATTCTAAAAAAGAAGTCAAAGGGCGATAACGTGGACTGGCTTGGAATGGTCGCAAAGAAAAACGACTTTGCCAAGTTTTTCCCCAACCGGTGAATTCCATGTTTGAGATACTAAAGACTGACCTTGCCGCAAGAATCGGAATCCTGCACACTAACCACGGAAGGGTGGAGACGCCCGCATTTGTACCAGTCATCCACCCGGTGACCCAAAAGATCCCCGCGCAAAAACTAAAACAGATGGGATTTGATCTTGTCATAACAAACGCATACATCACAATGAAGCGTTACGGGGAAGAGGCGGCAAGGCGGGGAATCCACGACATCATAAATTTCGACGGCGCAGTGATGACAGACTCGGGCGGATACCAGGTGCTAGAGTATGGCGCAGTAGACGTCTCATCTGCAGACATGGCGTCGTTTGAACAAAAGATAATGACAGATATTGCCATCCCGCTTGACAAGCCCACAGGATACGGCCTTGCAAAGAAAAAGGCAAAAGAATACGTCGACTATACTTTAAAAATTTCAAAGGAAACCATAGACGGCAAAGCAGACAACGGGCAGATCTGGGTCGGCCCAATCCAGGGAGCGGAGCACTATGACCTGGTGAAAAAATCAACCAAGGCCTTAGTTGACTATGGGTTCCCTATGCTGGCATTAGGAAGCCCGGTCGAGGTCATGGAGTCATACGAATACAAGATACTTGCAAAAATGATTGTAGCGGCAAAGCGACTTGTCCCAGATTCCATTCCGCTGCACCTCTTTGGCGCAGGCCACCCGCTTACCATACCAATTGCAATAGCCCTTGGCTGCGACACGTTTGACTCTGCATCATACATGCTGTACGCAAAGCACGACAGGTACATTTCCGAGGACAGGACAAGCCACCTGTCTGAAATCCAGTATTTTTCGTGCAACTGCGAAATCTGCACAAAGTACACACCAAAGGAGATGCTCGCACTGCCCCAGGAGGAGAGAACCACGCACATAGCGCTGCACAACCTGTATTCCATAAAGGCCGAAGTTGACAGGTCAAAGGAGGCAATCCACGAAGGCAGGCTGTGGGAGTACATAGTAAAGAAAGTCATGGCGCACCCGAAGCTCTTTGAGTCACTTGAGGTGTTCACGGAAAACACTGACTTTCTAATGCGCGGCACCCCCAAGTTCAAGGAAAAGGCAGTCTTTTTGTATTCCCAGAAAGACCAGTTCAGGCCGGAGATAGCGTCATATCACAATACGGTTAGAAACTTCAAATCAGACAAGGACAAGCTTGTCATAATCAGGGACTCGCAGACAAAGCCGTTTTACCTCTCAAAAGAATACACCAAGATCAAAAGAAAACTAAAGAACGACGAGTCAGTGCAGTACTGCCAGTACAATCCGTTTTTGGGGCTAATCCCGCTTGAGATTTCCGACTTGTATCCTGCTGCCCAGTACGTGATGTCAAGGCAGAAATTCACGCCAACTGATTACTCTGAGTTTGAAAAGACGTGGAAGATATTTTTTGCAAAAAATAAATTCAAAACCGTCTATCTTGAAAACGATGAGTTCCTAAAGCATTATTCCAAGATGATACCAAAAAAGTGCAAAACCAAGTTTCTCAAAAAATAAAAAAGAAAAAAAGACTAAAGAGCTACAGGTTTTATAGGCCTGCGTCTTCTGCCCAGCCTTTTACGAATACTCCGTTCTTGTGAAGAGGTACTGGTTGACCAGCTGTGTAGTTCATTGGTCTCATCCAAAAGATGGATTTTGTTGGACAAACTCCAATGCATGCTCCGTCGGAGATGCATCTTTCGGGATAAAAGACAAATGCTTTACCTCTCTTCCAACCTTCTACAGGCTTTACACGGAGTACGTCTGGGCCAAGAGATGTACAGATTTCTACGCACAATGCGCAGCCGATACATCTTTGTTCATCGACGTCTGGAAGTATTGCTATTGGCATTTATTTCACTTAACTAAAAGAGTCCGTGGTAACTATTTAAACCATAATCAAAATAGTTAACAGCGTTATACAATTTGATCGGACAAACGATCAGACAAAACTAAGAAAAACAAAATATAAAAAAGATAACCAGATGGTGCGTTACTTTCGCATTGCATCTATTTGACCACTTGTTACCCAATCCAGCAATTCTGCTGCTGTTGGATTTAAGTCGGCCCTTTTATCCATCAGATTTTTTACCCAAACCCAGTTAATCTGGTTTAGTAGTGGTTTGTTTCCCTCGTCGCCTGCACGAACTTTACTGCGTACATCTGCGGGAATTGTATTCCACCATTGGTCAAAAGTTCTACCCATAAAGATGGGATCTTAGGTATGACTAATTAAAGCTTTTGAAGATTATATCGTAATCGGAATGATCGCAGTTTCGGTGACAACCTTTTAACATAGACGGATCGGCAGTTTAATTCTTGAAGGTAAAAGTATTAGGTGCCGGGCAGGAAGTAGGACGATCTGGCTTTTTGGTAAATTGCGACGGCGCAAACTATCTGCTGGATTACGGCGTACAGCTGTCCAAGACTCCGCTTGCTCCAATGCACGTGATGCCAAAGGAGGTTGATTCCATTATAATCAGCCATGCGCATTTGGACCATTCAGGATACGTCCCGTTGATGTACGTAAGCGGTGGATGCGACGTGTTTGCAAGCGCACCCACTTTTGATTTGAGCAGATTACTAATCGAGGACATGCTAAAGCTGGAAAAAGACGTCCACCCGTTTGGGCTGCCGGAGGTAAACAAGATGATGAGCCACGCAACCGAGGTATCGTACAAGCAGAAGGTGCAGCGCGGCAACTCGTCGTTTGAACTGCGGGACTCGGGCCACGTGGTCGGCGGCGGAACCGTGCTACTAGAGTCGGAGAACAAGCGATTATTCTATACGGGCGACATCAACGTGAGAGGGTCAAGGATGCTCCGCGAGGCGGACTTGGACTTTGGCGAGATAGACCTGCTCATAACAGAGAGCACGTACTCCCAGACAAACCAGATGCCAAGAAAAGAGTCTGAGGAAAAGTTCATCGAATTTGCAAATGAAATCCTAGACCAAAGGGGAACGCTGTTTGTTCCGTCATTTTCAGTTGAGCGTTCGCAGGAAATTGCATGTGTTTTGAAAAACGCCAAGTTCAAACACAAAATCATAATGGACGGAATGGCGCTAAAGGTAAACGAGATAATTTTGAGATATCCGGAATACTTGAGAGACTATAACGTGTTTTCAGACGCCATACACAACGCGGTGTGGATTAGCAGCCACGAGGAAAGAGTCAGGGAGCTCAAAGAGCCGTGTGTCGTGATATCGCCTGCAGGGATGCTAGTTGGCGGAAACGCGGTGTTTTATCTGCAGGAATTGGCATTTAACAAGAAAAACGGAATCGCCCTAGTTTCATACCAGGGAGAGGGAACGCCTGGAAGAAAGCTGCTTGACACTGGAAAGGTGATGGTGCAAGGAAGGGAGAAAAAGGCAGACGCGCAGGTGCGCCAGTACGAGTTTTCCGGGCACTCTGACAGGGATGCGCTCTTTGATCTGGTAAAAAGAATAAAGGGAAACCCCAAAGTTCTAACAGTCCACGGCGACGGCCAGTCATGCACCAAGTTTGCAGAGGAGATACACGAGAGATTCGGCTTTGACGCACACGCCCCAAAGATGGGCGACACCGTAACCATCTAAATTGGAAATCAACTTAGATCAGACAATTAACAGCGGCCAGGTGTTTTTGTGGAAGAAAATAGACGATATTTGGTATGGGGTTGACGGGCAAAACGTCTTTTCTGCAAGCAAGGACGGCATATCATCGCTAAAAAAAGACGAGCATGATTTTTTCAGGAAAAGCGACGACTTGGGAAAAATTTTCAAGGACATGTCAAAGGACAAGACCATCAGATATGCGGTAAAGAGATTCTCAGGGCTCAGGCTGCTAAGGCAGGACCCGTTCCAGTGCTACATATCGTTTATTGTGTCGTCAAACTCTAGCATACAAAACATCCGATCGTCACTGCATCACATCTGCGAAAAGTTCGGCAAGAAGACGACGTTTCGTGGAGTGAAGTTTCACCTGTTCCCAGAGCCAAAGACACTTGCAAAGGCAAGCAATGCAGAACTGGCATCGTGCGGACTGGGGTACAGGGTTCCATTTGTAAAAAAGGCGGCCATGTCAGTTACAGAAGATGTGATTGATTTTGATTTTTTAAAAAAGGCAGACTACCATGCCGCAAAGGAGGCACTGCTCGGGGTGTTCGGAATCGGGAACAAGGTTGCAGACTGTATCTTGCTTTTTTCACTTGACAAGCTGGAGTCATTTCCGCTTGACAGATGGATACTGCGAAGCTTGCAAAATTATTATCCGGAGAAATTTTCATTTGGCGGAAAAACACTTACTGACAAAAAATACCAGACACTCCACGATGAACTGGTGGAGTACTTTGGCAAATACGCAGGATATTCCCAGCAGTTTCTCTTCAAGATGATACGGGACGAGAATCAGAAAAAGTGGCTGTAAAAACCCTTAATATGGCAAAAATTTTTGGAATCCTTGGGCCGGTAGCTCAGCTTGGATAGAGTGCTGGACTTCTAATCCAGTGGTCAAGGGATCGAAGCCCTTCTGGCCCGCTTTACTTTTCAAAAATTATTTATCTTTAGAACGATGGTCAGAATCGTGAAAGACATCGAGATTGCACTTGAGTCACTTGACATAAGAAAGGATTCGGAAATAAGGGGGACAGTCAGCGTGAATTATTCCGGAAAATACGACAGCATTGTGATAAACACGCAAATCCTAAACTCTAACGAACTGATGACATTTACGTCGTACAATGGAAAGAAAATCTCTCAAAAGGCATCACGGCTGTTTATCAGCAAGGACTCGATGCCCCAGAACAAGGCAGAGTTTACCGCCGCAATATCGTTTGACACCACAGAATCCCACGACGTAAAGTTTCGCGCATCCATAATAGAGCAGCACAAGGAGATTGAAAGTGATGTTTTGTTTGCCAGGTATTCCTAGAATCTCTGCTTTGTTATCTCTAGTGAGCCCTTCATCCATGGGTGCGGCTCGCAGTGGTATGATATTTTCTGGTCTGCTGTAAATAGAAACTCGTACGTGGTTCCAGGCTTTACTACTCCAGATGAGCCAAACTTGCCGCTGTATGGATCGTCATATGGTGTATCAGGGGTCACGGTATGCGCAGTGTCATCTACGTTTTCCCACACTACCTTGTTGTCCACACCAAGCTGGACTGGAACTAGTTTTGGAATAAAGTTGTCCTTTTGTTCAGGATTCGCGGCGCCTTTGATCATTTGAATGTGAGTTACTCCGACAGGCTCTAAAATTTCTTCAGATACCTTTGGTTTTGCAGTCAGTTCGGGAAGGTAATACATTTGGTAGTAGCCAACCCCGATTGCAGCCCCTATGATTATTGCCATGATTCCGATTCCGTATGCATGGCTTGATGTAGGAGCACTCATCGGCTTTTGTGATTTTTAAAAGTCTTATAAAGTTTCTTAAGAAAATTATGAGGTCTCGACTTTTGGTGCTTCCTTTGGTACTTCTTTTGGAAGTTCCTTAGGTGTCTCCTTTGCTACCTCTGGTACTTTGTGTGGCTCCGGAGCCGGTGGTGGGGGCGGAGGTTTCTTTGCCTCAGATAGCGCATATCTGTAGATATGGAACAATCCGGCAAAGACCATCAGTATTATGCCGGTAAAGAACAACGACAAGTTATTGAGTCCAGACAGGGCTGCGTTGTACGCTGCTATGTTCAGGTAGACTTGGAATGCAATCAGCCCTACCAGTACCCAGTTGAGCCATTTTTGTGAAAGTTTTATCTCTGCTACTTTCTTTGGTCCCTTTTCCTTGTTCATCTTTGCCTTGCGCTCTGACTCTTGTGCCAGCTTGATCATCATGTAGCTGAAACCAAATCCGATTGGGACTAGCAGTATCATTACCAGGTAGAAGAAGATTGGATCGATTACCAATCTCTGTACCAGAGGAATTGTAGTGTCAGACGGTATGTAGAATCCCCAGTATGTTGTTACCATGATTTGCGCGATTCCTGTTATTCCAAATGCGGTAACAAGAGGCCTGTCCTTCCAGGAGAATTTCTTGTACCTGTCCAAAAACGGCACCAATGCCAAAGCTCCGATGAACAGTCCTGGCCACAGCACACCCGTTACGAACTTGTCGTACTGCGTCCTCAGGAAGGCATACAGGCCGGTGAGGTACCACTCGGGAACCGTGATGCCAGGCGGCACGGTAGGCTCAAACTTGAATCCCATGTCTATTGGGAACACGCCTCCTGTCAGCAGGATTGCGCCTGCTATTGCCATTACCATCGGCACGTCAAATACCATGAATCTTGGAAAGTGCACCGCCATCAGTCCAAGCATTACCAGCGGCAAGACAAAGACGTGCTGCGCATAGAATCGAAGTACAAAGTCGGAGAATCCCGAGCCAAACATCGTATCCCGTATTACGGGTCCTGCAATCGGAATAGAGTTAGTCAGAGACGCAGCGATTGAAATTGCAAGTTCTGCCCGCTCGCTAAATATGATATCGTAACCGGTAAATGCCTCAAGAATTGTAACGGTACCCAGTATTACACCTGTGACCCAGAGGACCTCGTTTCTAATTTTGTATCTTCCGCTGAAATACTGGTAGTACATGTGGAGTATTGCCAAGAGCACCATTGCGTTTGATCCGTGATAGTGGATGTTTCTTATGTGGAACCCAAACGGAACCACGTCGTTGATTTTTGCAACGCTGTCCCATGCCCTGTCAAGTATCGGCATGTAGTAGAACATCAGCAGTGCGCCAGACACTCCCAAAATTACAAATACGATAAAGGTGAGCATTCCCAGAAATCCAAACGGGCTTACGAATCTAGATGGGAATGAAAACTTGATTCCGGTAAATATGGTTCTGTCCAGTCCGTCCCATAGCCAGTAGAAGAAGCTCACGGCTCCCGTGCGTCTATTTAATGAAACGGCCATATCCCACTACTCCATTGTCGTTTGGTGTAAATTTCGCTGGAAGAATCCACAAGTTTCCGTCACCATCTGCTTCCAAATCAAGTTTTGCCAGCGTGTTTGACGGCTCTGCCTGCAATGACGCTGGTCCTGCAAACGCAGTTCCAGTCAGAGGGTTGTACTGGCTTCCGTGACAGGGGCACTCGCCTCTTTTACGTCCCTCCTGCGGCCAGTACTTCCACAAACACCATAAATGTAAACAGACCATGCTGTATACCCTAAATGCTGAAATGTCGTTTACGTTTCCTCCCAGCTCGTCAGGTAATCGAATAAACTGCCATTTGCGAAACGCCTCTTCGTCTAGGACTCGGTCTCCAGAGGAAGGATAAGTGACTACTTCTGCGTGATTGACTGGAAAAGTGTTAACGTTTGCCTGGTTGCCGTCAGGAAGAATTACCTTGACTTTTTCTAATTTTGCAGTATCTGGGTTTGGCATGAATTTTCCCCATGGTACAAACGGTGCAAATGTAAGTGCGGTGCCTGCGGCGCCCATCAATTTGAGAAAATCTCGTCTGGATAACGTACCTGCTTGAGTAGTATCCCCGCTAGCCATCCAAGCTCCGTACTCGGAAATTTGCTTATAAATCTTGTTTCAACGTTTTGATGATTTTCTTGATTTTTCGCTAAAAACGATAAACCCAGTTATTACGATCGCAATCCCCAGTGAAATCCACAAAAGCGGATTATCGGTACCAAGCGGCATACTGCCAGTGCCGGCAGGTGCGTTGTCAGACGCACTGATCTGCGCATTTGGCAAAACATCAAAGAATATTGTTTTCTCTGCAGTGTTTCCTGCCAAGTCCTTTGCAGATACTACGAATTTGTGGGATCCAAGGCCAACTACATCTCCCGGAATCTCCAGAAAGTCCGCATTTTGCAGAACGGTTCCATTTGGCAAAACAGCGGAAAACTCATCCAGGTTTTCATCGTGTATGGAGTAGTCAAGGACTAGTTTTGAGATTTTCGTGTTGTTGGTTGGCGATTTTATGATGATCTCTGGCGCTGTCCTGTCAATTGTAAACTCGAACAGCCCGGTGGATGTGTTTTCTGATTCGTCGGTTGCTATGATTTGCAGTTGGTGTGCCCCTTCCTGTATCACGTCATCAAGTGCAGTCTTGTTTCCATCTAGAACATACTGTACGGAATATGGGCTTTCGTCAGTTATGATTGGGCGAGGCAATGTGTTTGCAAACTTGGCAACTGGGAAGATTATTTGCGGCGGAGTAGAATCTGCAAACATTGAGGAAAACTGCGCGATAACATGTATCGGCTCTGTTGTGGATTTTCCGCCAAACAAAGTAGAGTGGACCAGCATCGTGTATACGCCGGTCTGGTTTATTGGCGCAAACAGCACAGTTGACGTGTTGTCCTTGTTTTTGACAGGGTAGAACCCCCCTCCCTCGCTAAACAGAGATGTTCCAAGCCAGTCAGATGTCGGCCAGTTGATTAGCTGCCCAAACACTCCAGGCGGAACGTTTGACTGGATTATGTTTCCCTGCGGATCAACTACAAACACGGAAAAGTTCGTGTCAGGATCCTTCCAGGACATTTCTATAGAGGCAGAGGTTATCTTGGGATTTTGTACATCAAAGTAGTATTGCCTCCAGTCTCCCGCATTATACCGATTAATCATGTCAAATGCGCCCTTGACGTAACCGTTCCCATACATGACATCGTCACTTGATACGCCGGAAACCACTGCAAGCTGCTCTTGCGTTATTTTTGATACCACGCCGTATGACACGGGAATGTTTGCAGTGTGGTTGTTTCCCACAAATGAGATGAACCCCTGGTAGAGTCCAGGCTTTTTGTCATTTGGAACGTTTATTGTGGCAGTCACCTGCGCCATACCCCTTGGAGGAATTGACACCATCCCGGTGTCAAGCCAGATGTCGCTCCAGTCTGCCTTTTTGTAGTAGCTGGCAGACAGTGTATAGTCCATAGAGGTTGAGTTTTTCTTCGTCTCGCCAAGCCAGTATGAGTACCTGGCAGGTACCGGATACACCCCGACTAGCGGCGTTCCCTCAAACTTGGACTGTGGGTCAGATATTCGAGTTTCTGTTTCCGTTCCCCAAGTGCCTGCCCTGTTCACCATGGATAGCTCGTTACTTTCTATTTTCTTGTCATTGTCCTTGTCAGACCAATCATAAACGTACAGTGAGGCGATCTTGATGTCGCCTGCATACATTTTCTCAGTCTTGTTCATAAAGTCACCAAAGGGAAAATTCAGATTCAGGATCAAAAGCGACGCGTCATTTGGAATTGTATTATTGTCATAGTATGACGACAGTGTGTCGTGCGGCTTTATGTCAGACAGCTGGATATAGTCAGGTCTGTACACTCCGGACTTGTTGAGCATGCTGTCAGATAGACGCACTTTGGTTGTCAAGTTGAGATGCGAGTTTTCAATTAGCTGGACTTTTTGCGGGATTATTTTGACCGATATTGAGTGATCAGTCGGGTTTTCGATCGTAAATGTAGTTGAGCTTTTCTCTCCCCTGTCAAGTCTACCTGCAAACCAGCTTGTCTGGCCGTATGTCTTTTCAGGAATCTTAAACTGCGGGATTCCAAGTGACGTGGAGTTTAGATTTGCTATTGGTATGTCGAGAATTTCTTTTATGTTTTTGTACGTTGAATTGTTGTGGACCAGAAACACTCCGTCGTTTCCGTTGACAAAACTTACTGCCTTGTACACATTTACCAGTCCTGAGCCCTGCGTGAACGGATCGTTCTGTAAGTCAGTCGCAGTAGACATTAGTATGTTTTTTATCTTAAAGGGATCATAGTCCTCTAGTTTTTTTTGCATGCTTTCCATCAGAATTGCGGCAGCGCCAGACACCAGTGGAGCTGCCATGCTGGTTCCCCCAAATAGTGAGAACGGTTCAAGTTTTGAGGTTGTGGTCTTTTTTAGAACGTTGCTTGGAGTAAAGCCGTACGCCCCGGTGTTCATCAGGTCAGGCTTTGGATCCCCGATTATGCTGGGGCCCCGGCTTGAGAAATCAACCACATCGTTTGCGTGAGCGGTTGTGTTTCCAAATCTTGGCTGACCCTTAAATGCGCCATACCCGACATAGACGTTATTGGTAGTTGCACCGACTGTAATTCCAAACGGTGCGGCATTTGGCAGTCCTATGGTACCATACCCGTGTCCCGCATTTCCAGCGCTTGATATGACAGTCACCCCAGGATACCGCTCGTCAATTGAACCCGGAACAGACAGGACGCTAACTATTAATGATAAAATGTCAACACCTGGCGATTCTTTTATGGTTGGGAAATTAGAGACGCCCCAGCTGTTCGATATTATGTCTGCTCTGGGTTTTCCTGAAAACTGCCACGTGTTGTTCTTGTTGTCAAACCCCGCAGCCCACAGCCACCCGTATACTGTATCTCCAAACCACAGGGCCTTGATTGGGATTATTTTTGCGCCAGGCGCTACACCTGGAAGTGTGTACTTTTTGGTGTTGTTGTAAATGTCATACTGCTGTTTTCCCTTTGATGCAATCGATGCGGCACTTGAGGTTCCATGCCCCACAAAGTCATTCATCACCCCAAAGAAATTCCCGCCCACATCTAGTCCTGGCAAGAGCGTCCCGTTTGTAGCCTTGAGAACATTGTCAATTGACGACTTGTTATGCGATATTACACCGTACAAATCGACTACTTGGGCGCCGACTGTTCCCGCAGAATAATCCAGCTTTCCGTCCTTGTCAAAATCATAAACCAGGAATTCGTTTCCGCCTCCAATCTTGATTGGCGATTCGTCGGTAAAGTCAAAGTCATAGTTTGGTTTTTTCCCCTTTAGCTCAAATCTGGTATAGTCCTTCCACGAAGTGGACATGTCAGGAATTATCGTGTCATATACGCCAGACACTTGAGAGTCAACCACCAGTACTGGCACTGCCTGAACACTTGCAAACGGACCCTGTGACGTTCCCTGGTATATTATCCCAAAATGATACACGCCGCTGGAAGACTTGATGTAGTCGTGAGTGCTCTTGCCAATCTTGTAATCATCCAGAATGGTCCCATTGAATACAGGTGCGATCCCGTTTGTGGGGAAAAACGAGTTATACATTGATACCTGGGTTCCCTTTCCACTTTGCTTTAGGTTCAAAAACACTCCCTTGCTAGTCACATAGACACTTGATGTCGTGTTTTGGTTTAGCTCTTTTGATTTTTGTGCTGTGTAGGACTTGGTGACATTCTCAACTGTTCCGTGCTTGTCTATTTTGGCTAAAAACGTGGCATTTGTGATTATGATTCCCTGGCCGTCTGGGTCAAGCATCATTGGTTTGTTGTCTTTGTCTCGTGCAAGTGAGTCCTTCATGTCTGGATTTGAAAAGTCAACACCAGTGTCAACTATTGCAATTTTTATTCCAGCGCCCGTGTAGTTGTATTTTACAAACGCCTGTTCAGAGCCGGTTGCTTTTCTGATTTGGTTTATCTCCCCATATTCTTGCGAGTCATACTGTAACGGAAAGTCCCTCATCACGTGATATCCCCTGGAATCAAGCACGAGTGCGGTTTGCTCTGGGATTGTAACTATAGAAAAGAACCCATAGTCGGAGCTTATCCCAGATATGTTTGGAATAGAATCTCTCAGGTCGTTTACGTTTCCATGTCCAAATACCAGATACCGAGATATCTGGTAGTTTTGTGTGGTTTCCTTTGGGATTTGTGCCAGTTCCGTAGTTTGCTTTATTTCAGATGGAATGGTTACCTTGTCAGTTTCCAAGAATCCGTTTGACGTCTTTACAGTTGAGACCAGCAGTATGATTAGAATTACTGGAATTATCTTAGACATGATAATGTCATCGTCTGCGCGCAAGAATCGCTATCTGCAACGCTACTATAATCGCAATCGATGCGACTATTGGGAACAGTAGCGAGTTTAGCTGGATGGATGCTGCCTCCATGTTGTCAACCGATGTAGATATGGCGCTTACGCTCTTGTCTAGGTTCTGGCTTGCAGAGTCAAGCGATGAGCCAAACCCGGTTATCTCGGTTTTGAGGTTTCCTAATTCCTTTGACGTGTCACTTAGAACAGAATTTAGTTCAAGGATCTGTTTTGATATTCCCCCGATGTCCTGCTTTTGGACTAGTGTTGCTGCCGAACCGTGGGATATCGCACCCTGGGAGAACGTCACCACGTGAAACACGTGAGTGCCCTCGATGGTTGGGGTGTATTCTGCAAAGTAAAGCCCCTGGTGCAGGATCTTAAATGAGGACGACAGGTTCACCACCTGCCCGTCAGGCAGGTGCACGTGCGATGTGCCAAGGAGTTTTTCTGGGCTTCCGCCAATTAACAGTCCGTCGCTTGTTGTCTGGACAAAGATTTTCAGTGGCACGTTTATCGCGGCAGTTTCCGGGGCAAACACCAAGGTGTTGATGTTTCTTGATATTGGGATTTTCTCAGTTTCAGAAGACGATGAAAACTTGACATCAATTTTTTTTGATGCACCGTTTTGCTGCGTGCTAATTGCCTCCACAGTATATGTCCCGTATGGGAATGCGGTGGAAGCGTCAGGCCAGACAAATAGTTCCATTTCAAACTTTCCCTTGTCATCAGATGTCACCTGTGTGAACGTCACTATAGTGTCATCTGGTGAAAAGATTCTAAGGACTATATCCTCGTTTGGGAGCGCCTGCCCATATACAAAGAGCGGCCTGTTTGGTGAATACACCTGATTATCTGTAAATAGGTCCAGTTGTTCTGCAAAGACAGGACTAGTACCAAACACCATACCAAGGCAAAGCAGAATCAGGATTTTCATTCACTAATATGGAAAATATCTGCTAGATATTGGTTATGATAGTATCCACTAGAGAGTATTCAAAAAAAGAAAAAAAGGGATAGTTTTATGTTAGTCTTAACTGACGGTTATGTCTACAGATACAGGTGGGCTCAACGCTGTTGGATTGTCAACACTTTCCCAAACAAACACTGTTGCAGTGTATGTTCCGGATGTAGTTGGAATCCAAGACAATGCTGGGCTAAATGACTGACCTGCTGATAGTGAACCAGTGATCCATGCAAGTGATACAGTGACACCATTCTCATCCTGAATTTGTACCAAGTATGCAAATGGTTGCTCTCTATCTTGGCCGTTTACCAGGTCTGCTGTAATTTGCACCTGTTGATCTACTGATACCTCATCTAGTGAGTTACCAAAAGCGTCAACTACTCTAGCATTAGATGCTGGAGCTCTTTCGAGTGGTGGTACTACAGTACCGATAAACGCTGTGCCTGTGATATCGAGTTCATCTGATCTTGTGTATGGGGATGGTAGTGTGTTGTCTTGATATTCTGCTGTGACTGTGTCACCTTCTGCGACTCTGAGTCGGTGGCCTGAAGATTCGTCGGTAGTTGTAAAGTATACAGTACCCTCGAATATTCCGGATGCCTCATTAGTCTCAGTAACAGTTAGATCAATACCTCCTGCATCTGAATCTGACCACACATCAGCCGCAAAGTTGTTTATGGCTTCTGGGTTCAGATTCATGTCTGGATCAATAATTCTTACTACGCCGGTTCCGCTGGCTGGATAGCTTGCTTCGAGCCATGCGACCTCACCGATATTCCATCTAACTAATGCAGATCCTACGATTGTTTCATCCTCTGAGAATTCAAAGGAGACTGTAAGACCGTCATCGTCATCAGCCTGCAAGTATCCATTTGTTGGACCTAAGTTGCTGGTTGTTGTGCCAGATGAAGAGCTACCTGTGAAGTTTGGTGCGTCATTTCCATTTGTTCCGGTTGATGCATCACCATCGGCATCATGGGAGAATCCTGTAAGGATTACTTCGCCCGTGAAGATACCGGTGTCAACGCCTGACTCTGTTAGATGGTAATTGTCGAGTTTGTGACCCCTTGTGGCGACCTTTACTGGGTCGTCTGTGGTGTCACCAATTGTGTCGATCAAGTTACTATCAAAGTTGTGGTCAGGTGCAATGATTGTGATGTATACCTTATCAGTCCAAGTGTAGACCTTTTGGTCTAACTCTACAGTTGCACCAAAGTTGGATGTGAATATTGTCAAGTTGACATCTTCACTTTCTTGTCCAACGTAATCTGCACCAGATGGACCCCAGTCAGTGTATTCTAATACGATTTCCTCGCCTCTCTCTAGCTTGTCGCCGTCAAGGGTTGATGGAATCTCGACTACAGTCTGGAATATTCCTGTGCTATCACCAGTTTCTCTCAATGAAGAGGGCTCTGGATCAAACGCTGCTGCTTCGCCACCAAGGTCACCCATGGTAACAGTTGCTGCATCGGAATCCCATTCTAGTAAGTCAAGGTCGTAAGTTTCTGCAGAGTCATTATCTCTATCAAAGTCTGGCTCTATGACCGTTAAGATCATATCGCTGCCAATGATATAGACAGACTTGTCAGATTGAATAGCACCGTTTCTTAGGTCAAATGTTGCAGAGTCAGTGATTGTATTTGGTTGGCCTGATGAATCAGCTGGATCTCTGTATGTTACTGTAACAATATCACCTTGTAATAGACAGTATTCTGCTGATGTGCCAGAAGATGTATCAAATCTTGCTAGCTCGTTAGCGAATCTTGTGCTATTGTTTGCTGAGACGAAGTTATTCGTGGTTGGACAAGTCGAACTTGATGGGCCGTCTGTGTATCTGACTACTAGGTCAAATTCAAAGATGCCAGAGTCCGGAGATGTTTCGGTGATTGGACCGAGCTCTCTTGTCACATAGCCTGAGTTGTCTACGGTGTCAGTTCCAACGGTGATTTTACCGTTGTTACCAGTAGCTGCGGATGCACCTGCTGATGCGAGAACCATGCTAGATGATCCTCTTGAAACTACCACTTTGACTGGACCGTGGGCTGTGACGTCACCAGTTTCCTGGATTTTGTCTTCACCAGATGCGGATGTGTTGAAGTCTGGGTCGTTGACTTGGATATGAAGTGTTATGTCACCGTTACCAAGGGTTTCAGCTGCAGTGTTAACATTTCCTGTAAGTCCAGTAGCATGTACTGGGAATACGGATTTGCCGTTTGTTGATGCTGAGCCTGTTGTTGAGTCAGTTAGATCAGCTAGTTGTCCCCATGGTAATGGGTAAACAGTTCTGTCTAAGCTGACTGAGCCGGTGTTTGATCTTATACCTGCGCCGTCGCCAGTTTCTACAACTTCTCCTGATGCGTCTCTAAAGTCAAGATAGTTAACCTCGATGTCTGTACCTTGGGTGGTTGCAATTGTTCCTGTACCAGCGCCCGTATTAGAGCCTCTTGCACAGTACGAATTTGGAATTTGGAATGTACCTTGGAATATTCCAGTAGCTGAACCTTGTTCAACTAGTGTAAATCCAGATGCACCTAATCCGTTAGAACCAACCGGTGTATTGGTACATGTTGATGAACCTGCACCAGTTTGGCTGCTTCTTAACCACCTTTCATCATCAAATGTGACATCTAATAGTCTGCCACGGAGGTCACCTTGTGAGTCAACTCCGTAACCGGCCTTACCGACTGTATCATAGGCTTTATCGTTGCCTGCTGTTACGACGGTGTAGATATCAATGAGATCGGTATCAGTGTTAAGGTCTTGATCTTGAAGTGTGATTGTTACTGTATCGCCTACTTTGTAGTTTGACATATCGAATGATACAACACCAGAGTGAGTTGGAGCTTCGACTTGATCTGCAATTTGTGTCGCAACACCATCTGCGCCTACATCTAAGAAGTTAGCTCGAACTGAATCCTCATCGGTCAGGTCTTCGCCAACAATCATTACGATTTGATCATCTATTGATGCTATTCCTTTGTAGGTGCTTGTTTGGTTTACGTTTATCTGGTTCAGCATGATATACTCAACTGTACCAGCAAATGTTGCAGTGTTGTCTCCTGTCTCTTCTAACTCTAATCTGTATATAGCGTCGTTGAATCTTTCGCTTGCTTCAACACCATCATCGCTGATTCCAAATCTGAAGAAATCAGCTGTGATTGGATATGTACCAGCCTCAAGAATTCCATCACCTCTGGTAACCTTAAATGATAAAGTTACAGAACCAGTTCCACCAATATGACTATCGTCAAAATTAGCGAGTCCTTGGCTTTGTGCTTTACCTAAATCAATAAGATTTTGGAAGTCACCAGCAACAAAGTCAGCTGACGATGTTGCGTTGATGTTCCAGACCTTAGGACTTGTTGAGTTACCTATTGCGATGTTTTGAATTGCTGCTGATCCACCTAATCCAGTATTGATCGATCTTAGATCATATTGGAAGTAGTTGAACATTCCATTTCCATTTCCACCGTTTACCGCAGATGCATTTCTAACAAAGTTAGAAAGTGTATCGTGTGAATATGCAGTAGTTACGTTAATGTAGAAAGATTGACCGGGAGCAGCAGTTTTCTGTGCTGTTATCAGTTTTGCTCTTTCTGAATAAGTATCTATGGATATTGACACACCACCGGTGTTAGTGCCATCGGCGCTAATCACTGGAGTTGTTGCGCTAGCTAGTGTTAATGGGGATCCAATTTTGATTGCTGGCATTGTGACGTTGGCATTAAAGAGGTCAAGATCTTCATCACTTCTAGAGTTTAGGTTTTGATCCCCATCTACTAGACTGATTGCGATCTCTTCTCCAGAATTCCATTCGCCGCCAAGTGCTGTTTCATCAAAGTTGAGTGTTCCGAAGAATTGTGCTACAACAATGCTATCTGATTGTGAATTGTATTCAATTGATGCAGCTGTGCCTCTAAGTGCGTTTGAAGTTACCTTCAGCACTGAGACATCAGATTCATCATATGTTCCGAATATGCCGCTGTTTGGACTCTGTTCAGTGAATGTCACAGGTTGATCACCGTTACCAACAGTGGATGTTGTTGCAGTAGTAATGTCACCTGATCCGCCAATTACTGAATCGGCATTATCTTGAATCAGTAGAACACTAGTTCCTGAAGACTGTACATCCTTGTTTACTTTGACTAGACCGTTTGACTCGAACATGAGTGCTGTAAGGTTGCCCGTTAAAGCACCGGAAGCAAGACCATCACCAGATCGTATACCGTTTTCATCAAATAATTGATAGAAAACAGTTGCGTTGGAGGATATTGTTCCAAATGTCCAAGAGTCTTCATCAGTTGGATCGATGTTCAACTGTGGGTCTGTCATGGTAGCGTGAACTTGTGAGCTTTGTGGATAGCTAGATCTGTCCAATGATACTCCAATCATGTTTGATGGGATTGTATCGAAGGTGAGTGTTGTCTTTTGGATTCCACCACCCTTGTTGTATTGGACTACTACACTTCCACCTGCACTGAAGTCGTAAAGTTGAATGAATGGCCATGCTTTATTTGCTGCAATAGAAGTTAAGCCAATCTGACCGATTGAAGCTGCAAAGCCACGGTTTACTGTTTTATTTTCTCTTACGACATTGTTTAAGTCGGTTGAGGTTCCACTTGCACTCTGTATAGAAGTACAAGTATTGAAGCTCGCCTCTCCGTCAGTACTACCGGTTGCGTTTGTAGCAACTGCAATACCAACAGTTTGTGTGAAGCTTGGGCCTAAAGCAGTAGTGTCGCTTTTACAGAATCTACCAAAGTCAAGACCGGTTGCGTTACTGGTATTTACACCGCCTTTAGCGGTGGCATCTGCTTTCTGAGCTTGTGCTCTGTCTGCAAAGTAACCATACCAGTTACCATCAGTGGCTTGAACCATTCTTAGTTTGTTGCCGTTGATGGTTACGTCCGGTTCACCCTTACCCTTGTCAGTGTCCTTTATGTCACTATCAATTACGACTACTTCGATGACTTGAGGTCCTGCAAAGTAGTTTTGGAATTGAGAGTTTTCAGCGGAAACATACAAGTTTGCGTTTGCTGCTGCTGCCTGCGGCATTGTGCTTGGTGCAAATGCTGAGAAGGCAGAAGCTAGCATAATTGTCATTAATGTAAGACTAGTTATTTTACGTCCTATCTCGTTGTTCATGTTATTGTCTTTTGGGTCTAAAATTTAGTATATAACATTAATGGACAATTTATCCACAATTTGCTAGTTTTTTGCATTAATTTCAGGCATGGTCATCGCCTGAACCAATTTTTTGATCGCTAATTGTAATTTTTACAATCTTGGGTCGATTCACGAGTTAATAAATACACTATAGTCGTGCTTTAACAAAGTCAATTGATGCCACAGGTGACGGATCCACATTATTTAGAACTGCGCAGTAAATCGATGTATAATCTAGTACGTAGATAAGACATATCAATTTTGATAGAATGCTTCCGTTTACCGATATTACTTCTCTATATGCAACACCGTTTTTTTCAAAGTATTCTTCCAGTATTTTCCATCTTTCCTTTGTCTTGACATAATCATTTTTTCCTCGCAACAAAATAGGTTTAACAGTAGATGGTCTTTCCCATGACACTATACCATTGTGTGAAGCTTCAATCACGTCTTCTATCATGGCATGTGACTTGGTATTTTCTTGCAATGAACTCTTGAATCGTATTGCCGCTGCCTGTAAACCCCACGGATAATAAATTAGAGGTATGCCAGATATCCATTTTGCAAGATCAAGTGACGGATTTGATTTGGACAGATTATTAGAGTTTATTTGTTTTGAGGTTTTGGAAATTTTGGAAATTGATTCTATAATATCATGTTTTTTAATTGGGATTATCGAGTTAAGCGTTCCAAGAGTAGAATAGACATAATTAACAAAGGATGCTCTTGGAGAATGTATTTTCGGGATGGTTCTGAATTCAATTTTATTTTTTTTACAGTATTTTTCCATTTTTCCACCAGATGAGAATCCAATCAATTTGCAGCCAGTCTTTTTTGCAGAATCCAATACAGTAAGAGTCTCAATCGTATTGCCGGAAACACTAGTAGTTACAACAAGGGTACGATTGTCAACTGTTTTTGGTAGATGATATCCTTTCACCAAGCTTACATGAATGTTACTTTTTGACAGAATTGCAGAAAATATGTCGCCTATTGCTCCAGATCCACCCATACCCGCAAAAACAATATGATCTATGTTTTTGTAATCTACTGGATTGTTATCACCATACGAGTTTTTTGCTATCTGGGGCCAGAGATCGTATATTTTGTACATTCCTTGTGCGTCAATCTTGTCCATCCTTGAAATGTTAAGCAAGTCAGAATTTCAAGAATGTGTTACAATATATGGATTTATTCAAAACCAAAATGATTTTAGTTTGTGACTGTTTCCTTTTTTGAAACAAGTTTTTTGTACAGTGAGACTGCATCTTCTTCGTCTTTTGGTCCTACTATGACTGCCGAACCTCTTTTCATAAAGCTGACAGAAAGGTCGTTTGTCCTCATCGATATGCCAAGATCGCCCTGGTTTTCAACGTTGAATTGAAGGTTTTTTGCCAGATAAGTAATTTTTCCAACATCGATTTCAAATTTTTGTGTTGGGGTAATTGAGAATGTGCGCTTGCCCCTGTTTCTTCCGCAGAGCTCTTCAATTATGAACTCGGACTTTGGTACTGAATCGGTTTTACCATTTCCACAAATATTGCATTCGTCAGCCCTAAACGTTTTGGTCATTACAAAGTCCAGGTTTTCCAAATCCACGTGTAATATCTTGTCGGAGAGACTAGGATTTTTTCCAAGTATTATTTTCACAGCCTCGGCAACTTCGATCCCCCCGATTATAGATAGTATTGATGGATGTACTCCCTCAATGCTGCAAGTCGGCATGGAATCCTCATCCAGTGCTGGAAACATGCAGGAATAACAAGCGCTTTTGTGTGGAAGAATTGTAAAGGCCTGTCCAGATACACCAACTGCTGCACCAGTCACAAATGGAATGTTTTTTTCTACGCATGCTTTGTTTAGTGCATATCGTGCGTTTACACTATCCAGTGCATCCACTACGACATCACATCCCTCTACAGCATCAAGCGCAGTATAGTCGTTAATTGATATTGGAAGCGATTCAATCTCAACATCTGGATTTAGTTTTTTCAGTTTCTTTGCGGCAACCTCGACTTTGATTTGTCCAACGTCGGATTCGTCAAACATTGTTTGCCTGTGAAGGTTTGATAGTTCGATTACATCTCGGTCTATGATCCTGATTTTTCCGATTCCCATTGCTACAAGTCTTGTAGTTATTGGGTTTCCAAGACCTCCTACTCCTACAACACATACTTTTGCAGCCCTGAGCTTTAGTTGTCCCTGATATCCAATTTCTTCGAGCATTATTTGTCTTGAATATCTGTCAAGATCCTTGCTGGATAGTTCAGAGCCACCAGCCACTGCAGGTAGGATGTAAATTTCGTCCCCATCTTTTAGTGAAGTATCCATTCCTCCAGAGAACCTAGAGTTCTTTCCGTTGATGTAGATGTTGATGAGTGAGCGTGGGGTTCCATCATCGTTTAGTACCCTGCGCTTAAAATCATCACCCATATCTTGCGATATCTTGGTAAATGATTCCAAAAGAGAGTCTGCATTAATTTGGAGTTTTTTTTCTCCTCCTCCTTTGTTTAGTACCGATGGAATTGTGAATGTTATGTTTGCCAAATTATTTCACCACTGCTGAAATCTTTGCAACATCTGCCTGCATCACTTCTGGCTTTGGCAAGACTTCCATTAATGCTTCTGTTGCCTTTAGTCCGTTTCCTGTCACATAGCATATGGTTGTGTCGTTTTTGTCAATTTTACCATTATCTATCATCTTTTTTAGAACTGCCACTGAAACTCCGCCTGCGGGCTCTGTAAATATTCCCTCAGTTCTGGCAAGCAGTAGAATGGCATCAAGTATCTCGCGGTTGTTTGACTCTTCAGCATATCCATTGTATTGCTTTAGTCTTTTTAGAACATAGCGTCCGTCCCCAGGATCTCCTATTGCGAGGCTTTTTGCTATGGTATCTGGATTTTCAACTGGAATGACATCGCTTGATCCTAGCTTAAATGCATCAACAATTGGTGCGCAACCATGTGGCTGTGCAGCAATCATGTGCATTTTAGAAACATCGCTAAGCAGAGACACGCTTTGCAGCTCTTCGAATCCCTTGCAAATTGCATTAAGCATTGCTCCGCTACCTACAGGGACCACAAGGTGATCAGGTACCTTCCAGTCAAGCTGTTCTGCCACCTCATATGCAAGTGTCTTTGATCCTTCCACATAGTATGAACGCAGGTTGATGTTTACAATTCCTATTCCTTTGCTGTCGCCAATTTGGGCTGCAATTCTATTTGCATCATCGTATGTTCCATCCACGGCAATGAATTTTGAGCCATACGCAAGGGCTTGGGCAATTTTTGCATGTTCAATGTCACTTGGTGCAAACACGTAGCATGGAAATCCACCCTTGGCCGCATGTGCGGCAGTTGCAGATGCCAGATTACCGGTAGACGCACATCCAACTGCAGATAGGCCAAACTCCTTTGCTTTTGATACGGCTACCCCTGCAGGTCTGTCTTTAAATGAAAACGTTGGATTAACAGAGTCATTTTTTATGTAAAGATTGTTCAGTCCTAGTTTTTCTCCTAGCTTTTCAGCCTTGACCAGTGGAGTCATTCCAGCGTTGATACTTATTATGTTGGATTTGTTCTGAATAGGTAATAATTCGAAATATCGCCAGTACGTGTGCTCACGATTTGTAAATGTGTTTTTTGTGATTGGTGGAAATTCGTATTTTACATCAAGCGGTCCAAAGCATTCGTCGCAGATATACTTGAATGTGGACTCGTATTCCTTCTTGCATTCTCTGCATTGTAATGATGTTTTTGTCATATTTGGATCGGTGTTTGGTTTATAGTTAAAATGTCCTAATATCAAGTTTAGCGATACTTAATTTTAAGTACAACTTGTTTAATGACAATTAACTCATATAATATGAGTTTTTCAATACATGCTACGCAAAGTATTTACATATTTTCTGATTACCTAGAAAAAAGTGAATCCAAAATTAGTTGCAGGCATAATTATTTGCACAGTAATTGCAATAATAATTACAATAATAGTAGGGGCAGTTGTTTCAGTAAGTCCCAAAGTGGGAAAAACTGAACCAAAAGACCCGCTTGAAAATTGGAATAGATCAGGTCCTTTTGCGATAAACGCATTCCAGTACAAGCTAGGAGAGAATATTTTTGTCACAGTAAACGGTTTGGCTCCAGATGACGTAGGTAAGATAATTTTTGGATTGCCAAATGGGACTACAGTATACTCTACAGTACCATTTGACGGTGCAGTAAAATCCGAATTCAACACATATTTTACACCGTCCCTTTCAAAAGCAAGGAAAATCTGTAGTGTTAATGACATAGTAGGAGAATGGTTTGTTGTCTTTAAAGATTCAAAGTACAAGCCAATAACATTCAGAATCATAAATGAAACTATGGTTGGCTCAGCAACTAGTTTTGAGAAAGTTTGTTAATCCAGTTTATTGTGAAAGCAAACGCGTTCTCCAGTGTGACATGCAGGGCCTGCAGGCTCTACTAGATAAATCACAGCATCAGAATCACAGTCAACTAGAATTTCTTTTACCTTTTGCGTGTTGCCTGATTCCTCTCCTTTCATCCATAGCTTGTTTCTTGACCTGCTCCAGAACCAAGAGTTTCTAGTTTTTTGTGTCAGTTCAAGCGATTCCTTGTTGGAGTATGCAAGTGTCAAGACTTCCTTTGTGTTGTAATCTTGAACTATGACAGGAACTAGTCCATCCCCTTTTGAAAAATCCAAGTCAGAGATAGTTTTTTTCATTAGTAAGATTTCCTGTTTTTGGCTTATAATCTTACGTCTACGTTGTTTTCCTTAAGGTACTCTTTTACCCTATCAACTGAATGAGTCTCATAGTGAAATATCGATGCTGCAAGTGCTGCGTCAACATCAGTTTTTTTAAACACATCTAGCATATGAAAGGGTTCGCCACATCCGCCAGAGGCAATTACTGGTGTTGACACTGTTTCGACTATTGCTTTTGTCAGAATTATATCATAGCCGTCCTTTGTTCCATCTTTGTCTATACTGGTAAGCAGAATCTCGCCTGCACCTAACTGCTGCACTTTTTTTGCCCACTCTATTGCATCTATGCCAGTTTCCTTTTTTCCACCATAGATGAATACCTCAAACCAGAATTTTTTTGAACCTTCTGAAAAAACATTTGTTCCTTTGGCATAATCATAATTGCGTTTTGCATCTATTGCCACCACTACACATTGTTTTCCAAAAAGACCCATCAGCTCTGTTATGATTTCTGGGTTCTTTACTGCTCCAGTATTGATTGCAACCTTGTCGGCACCACAGAGTAAAATGTCACGTGCATGTTGAAGGGTTTTCACTCCGCCGCCAACTGTAAATGGAATATCAATCACTTGGGCGACCTTTGAGACGAGCGAGCGGATTGTTTCTCTTTGCTCTTGTGATGCGGTGATATCGAGAAAGATAAGCTCGTCTGCTCCTTCTTTGCTGTATTTTTCCGCAAGTAGCACAGGATCGCCTGCATCTTTGATTGACTCAAAATTTAATCCCTTGACCACTCTT
This sequence comes from uncultured Candidatus Nitrosotenuis sp., assembly GCA_964449865.1. Taxonomy (GTDB): domain Archaea; phylum Thermoproteota; class Nitrososphaeria; order Nitrososphaerales; family Nitrosopumilaceae; genus Nitrosotenuis. The sequence continues at coordinate 123,552 of CAYVBR010000002.1, read as the reverse complement.
CCGTTAGCTACATCAAGACATGGTATGATTCGTTTAGTTAGAGTCATGCCAGTTTTTTTGCCTCCTCAATTGATACTTTGCCCTCATAAAGTGCCTTACCTAGAATAACGCCATACGCATTGCATTGTTTTACTGAAGTTATATCACCAAGATTTGATATTCCTCCGCTTGCAATTACATGTGTATTTTCAAACGCACATGCTTTTTTTAGATAATCTAGATCCGGTCCTTTCATGGTACCATCTCGTGACACATTCGTTATAAGAAATTCTGAGAAATTTTCTCCAACAAAACTTTGCATTGCATCAACCAGACTTGTGCTAGTTGATTGTTGCCACCCATTTACCACGATTGTGCCATCATAGTGATCTGCTGATACTACTATTCTGTTTGTGCCAAATTTTTTTGCCAAGTTTGAAACAAGTTCCATATTCTTGAATGCGATTGTTCCTAAAACAACCCTTTGTGCAAAGCCCAGAGATTCTGAAATTATGGATTCCTCCCTCAGGCCGCCTGCCACTTGTACTGGAATGGACATACCTTTGGCAATTTTTTCGATCAATTTGAGATTAGAGCCCCTTTGCAGCGTGGCATCAAGGTCAACCAAATGCAACATGTCGGCGCCTGCTTTTTCCCACTTTTTTGCCACATACTCAGGATCACTGCTATACACAGTCTTGTTTTCTGGCTTTCCTTGATACAGTCTCACTACCTGACCCTCCATGAGGTCAATTGCCGGAATTATCTTCACTTTTTACACTCTCGTAAAAAGTTCTGGATCATCAAGGAGCCAATTTTGCCTGACTTTTCTGGATGAAATTGGGTTCCATAAAGCGTACCCCTGTTGACTATAGCTGGAACTGTAATCCCGTAATCAGAATCGGCAACTATGATGTCATCGTTTTTTGGCTTTACCCTATACGAGTGAACAAAATAGACCCATGAAGAGTCTGGGATTCCATCCATCAGTGGATTTGACTTTCTGAGTTTTAGGTTGTTCCATCCCATGTGCGGTATTTTGAATTTGTTTGGGAGTATAACCACTTCGCCTTCCATAACTGAAAGGCCTCGTTCTTTTCCTTCCTCGCTTTTTTCAAAAAACATTTCCATGCCAAGGCATATTCCCAATACAGGAATTTTGTCTTGAACATATTCCTGAAATGTGGTCTTTGAGTTTTTGCGCATGTTTTGTACTGCCGGATCAAAGTTACCAACTCCCGGCAGCAACAAACCAGAATAATTGTCTGCCTGATCAAAGCTTTTTATCACATCAACTGTTGCTCCTTGTTTTTCTAGAGCTATCTTTAGGCTGAATATGTTCCCTGCACCATAATCAAAAATTGCTACCTTCATTACATTGAACCCTTGGTACTTGGTATTCCTTTTTGCTTCTTGTCAATGCTGGCTGCAATTCTAAATGCCACTGCAAGCGACTTTATCGCTGCTTCTACCTTGTGGTGATCGTTTTCTCCGTATTTTACATTTAGGTGTATGCAGCTGTTTAGGTTCTGTGCAAGAGATGTAAAAAAATGCTCGATATCCTCTTTTGACATTCCTTCGATTTGTGTCCGTTTTATTGACAGGTTGATTTTGTGATACGGACGTCGTACCAGGTCTATGGTTGCTTCCGCAAGAGATTCGTCAAGTGGTACTGAGGCATAGCTGAATCTAGTGATTCCGGTTCTGGTTCCAAGTGCCTTGTCCATTGTAGCGCCAATTGCAATCCCCACATCCTCGATTAAATGGTGTAAAATGTTATCATTTGACTTTGCCTTCACGGTAAGATCAAGCATAGAATGCTTTGCAAACGAGGTAATCAGATGATCAAAGAAATCAATGCCAGTTTTGACAGATATCTTGCCGCTGCCGTCAAGGTTGGTTTGTACGCTTACAGAGGTCTCCTTTGTTTCACGCTTAATGCTGCTTTTTCTTGCCGCCATAAGTTACTCAAAGACTTACTTTGCCAAATTTAATGCCTTTGGGATCAAATTAATTGATTTTATTATGACTGGGGCGCTGGCATTTTTGAAGAGTCGTATTTTTGAATCATAGTCTTTGCTTGTTCCATAAATGCCGCAAAACGTTATTTTTTTGCCCATCCTTGCTATTTTTTTAGCCATGATCAGATCCTCCATCGAATCTCCAACATAGAGACAGTGTCGGGCACGTAATTTGTTGACAGAAAACAGTAGGGATTTGGGATTTGGTTTTGCCATTTCCCTTGGTTCATCTTCTAGGAATAATGAGCTTTTCAAATTAAACCGATTCAGTAGATCTTTGAGTGAATAACGTACAGATTCCTTTCCACGTCCAGTTACTATGGCAAGATTGCCGCCAAATTTTGTCTCAAGTATGGCAAGTAATTTTTCTGTAAGTATTACCTTGTCATTATCTATTAGTCCTTTTTCCGTGAATTGTGATTTTTTCTTGAATATTTTTTGGTACAATGCAGGCCCATAGAAAATCTGATCAAAAATCTCATACAGTGGATTGGTTGTACGTGTTCCCGGATAATCCAGTTTTTTTCTCATGTCCGAAAGATCAACTTCAAGTGTATCAAGAAATTTTTCAACCGAGACTATTCCAGTACTGTTTGCATTTTTAATTACGCGAAAGATGAATTTTGTATCATTGACCCCTAGCTTTTTTGCTGCGACCAGAGAAAGAATTGATGCATATGTAACATCTACTTCGTCGTTAAAGCCTCCAGTCGACTTGAAACCGCTTATTATTTTGGCAGTTATCAGTATGGATTTTATGTTTGCAAATTTTTCAAGTACGTACTGAGTGGTTTTCCGAATAGCCAGATCATATGATTTGGAGACATCCACTAAAACGCCGTCACAGTCAAAGATTATGCCGTCAATGTCACCAATTCGGTTCGTATCCTTTATGATGATATTATTAGATATTTTTTGGTAATTCATTGCAGAAAATCACGTATTGCCAACAAAAACTTGGAGTTCATGTCCCTTGTTCCAACCGTGACCCTCAGGCACCCGTCATGCTTTCCAATTTTTCCCAGTTTTCGAATCGAGATTCCTTGTTCAAGCAGTGCAGTGTAGATTCTCTTGTCAGCACCTCTGGCATCAAAGAGTACAAAGTTTGCCTTTGAGTCAAAGACGTCAAATGCGCCAGTCTCTCGCAGTTTTTTTATGATTCTTGTTCGCTCCTGCTTTATCTCCTCAATGGTTTGTGAGATTTGCTTTGCTTTTTGCATGGCAAGTATCCCTGCCTCGATTGCTATCGTGTTTAGCGGGTACGGGTACTGCAGTACACGCGAGAATACGTCAATGAATCGCTTGTTTGCAACCACATACCCAAGCCTGAGCCCTGCAAGCCCAAATGCCTTTGAGAATGTCTTTACAACAATCAGGTTATCGGATTTTTTTGTCGTTCCCACGACAGAGTAATCTGAAAATTCCCCGTATGCCTCATCTACTATAACAAGCCCGTCAAATTTCCTGATCAGTTCTGAAATTTCGTCTTTTGTGAACTGGAATCCAGTTGGATTGTTTGGCGAATCAAGATACAGTATGTCGGATTTTTTGAATTTTGAGATAAAATCACCAGTGTTTAGCGTCATGTTTTTTGAAAACGGGATTTTTGTTGTAGGAATTGAATACAGCTTGCAGCGCTCCTCAAAGAATCCAAATGTAGGATCAGATGTCAGTATTCGAGTCTTTTTTGACGCAAAGTTTGCAAGTATGAGATCAAGTATTTGATCAGAGCCGTTTCCAATCCCAATCATGGACGGTTGAACGTGCAGGTATTCTGATAATGCAGATATCAGATTGTCTGATTTTCCAAGCGGGTATTCACGGATATCAGAGTTCTTTTTTGCACCTTCGATTATTTCCTGCTGGAACTGCTTATTTATCACAAAATTTTCATTTGAATCAAGCTTTATTGTTCCTGCATGGTATGCCGGCTTTTGGTATCCCGATAATGCTGAATATTCGTCCAGCTTTTGATAAAACCACTTTATGCTCATAGTCTTTTTTTCACCGCCTCATAATGATTCGGCAGGCTTTCTGCCTTCGCAAGTGCAGACAGATATTTGTCGATCTTTTGCAGGGCTTGTTTTGACGACTCGACGCTTGTCTGTATTTTTAGAAAGTCAAGTACCGAAAGTGACCCCCTTGATCTCCCAAACCGGTTTGTTGGCAAGATGTGATTTGTCCCTAGGAGGTAATCGCTTGCAGCAGACGGCGTGTTTTGCCCCAACAGTACAAGGCCAGCCGTTTTGATTTTGCCAGATAATGCTTTTGGCTGTTTTGTCATTATCTCCAAGTGCTCTGGCGCGAGGCTGTTTGCAAGCAGTATTGCGTCTGACATCTTGCATATTGCCACAAAGCCATTTTTGTTCAAGCTTTCTGTAATGATATCTTTTCTTTCTAGTGTGGCAGTTATTTTGTCAATAAAATCTACTACCTTGTGTGCCAAATCCTTTGATGTTGTAATAAGACAGCACGAAGTGTCTGAGCTGTGCTCTGCCTGCGAGATCAGATCCAATGCGACCAGTTTAGGATCTGCCGAATCATCTGCAATTATCGCTAATTCAGTTGGCCCCGCAAGCATGTCAATTGATGTTACATTGGAAACAAGATGCTTTGCCGCAGTGACAAATGAGCCTCCAGGTCCCACTATTTTATCCACTTGTGGGATTGACTTTGTCCCAAATGCAAGTGCTGCTATCGCGTGAGCACCACCCACTTTGAAGACTTGGTTAGCTTTACAGATGTCTGCTGCGACCAGCACAAGTGGATCTACTTTTCCTTGCTTGTTTGGCGGTGTTACGACTATTATTTTTTGTACGCCAGCTATTTTCGCCGGAATAACAGACATTATCACTGAGCTTGGGTATCTTGCAAGACCGCCTGGCACATAGCATCCCACGCTGTCTATGGGCGTGAACATTTTTGTGATCTTAATTCCATCTGTGTTTATCTCGATTTTTCCAAGCCTAGTTTTGAGCGCAGATTCAGTTTTTTCCAGCCTCGTTTTTGCCAGTTTGATTGCCTGTATCTGTTCGGGAGTGACGCTTTTGTATGCATCCTTGATTTCTTTTTGTGATACCTGAAACGCCTTTGTATTTATCCCGTTGAATTTTTTTTCAAACTTTCTTAGTGCGGAATCGCCGTCTTTTTGGACTAGGCTGATTATAGATTCAACTACCTTATTGTCAAACTTGCGCGACTGGGACTTGGCAAAGGAATGTACGTTTTTGACTGTGATTATCTTCATCAATTTTCTTCGTGACGTTTTATCTCCTCAAGTTCTAGGATCTGCCTTGGCTCGTGCACTACTAGGCCCTGTGCAATCTTTCTAAGCTTTGGGATCATTTTGTGAAATTCAGATTTTGGAACTATCGTATTCACGCCATACCATCCTTTTTCGCTAAGTGGACTAATTGTTGGGCGCTTGAGTGACGGTAAGCTGCTTAACAGTTTTGGCATGTTTTTTTCTTCCACATTTAGGTAAATGTGTAGATACTTTCTTCCCTCAACTGCGCCCCGCATAACCGTAATGATGTCAAATATTTTTTCCCTCTTTGTTTTATCACGCAACGAGTTCTTGTTTGCGATTAGGTGAGCGCTTGATTGCAAGACAGTATCAACTATTTTTAGCTGATTTTGTTCAAGCGTGGTTCCAGTCTCAGTTACATCCATTATCGCGTCTACGTCATCTGGGGGCTTTGCTTCTGTCGCACCAAACGATAGGTGAATTTGCACGCTTTTGTTTGTTCCAATTCGGAGCCAAGGCGTGACAATTTGCGGGTCTTTGTTTCCGTAGTATTTTTTGTATGATTTTAGTTGTTTTATGAATTTTGAAGCAGTTGTAAGATATTCTGAGGATATTCGCAGTATTCTTTTTTGCTTTGCATATGCTGCAATCATTTCATCTAGAGACTTGAATCGATAAGTGTCAGGAATTGCTATTACAAGTTTTATTTTCCCATATTCCAGATCCAAGAGAGGTTCCACGTCAGACTTGGTTTCGCCAATCCAGTCCTTCCCAGTAATGCCGACATCATACAGTCCATCAGAGACAAACGTCGGAATTTCCTGCGGCCTTAGCATTTTTACGGCAATGTCAGGATCATCCAGAGTTACCCTATACGTGCGGCTCTTGCGCTGGACCTTAGTCCAGGATCTCTCCAAAATGGCAAAGGTCGCGTCCTCAAGGCTTCCCTTTGGAATGGCAAATTTTACTTTGGTCATCTTTAATTCTTGAGAAAAGAACCTCTATATTTTGTTGTTCAAAGTTCCCCTAAAATCTCACGTGCCCGATTAATCGAAATATTGCCCTCTGAGGTCATTTTCTTGACAAGTGTGTCGATTTGATCATTTGTTGCACCTGCGGCTGCGGCAATGTTTCTTGCGTGTAGTCGCATGTGGCCTTTTTGAATCCCCTCCGATGCAAGTGCGCGCAAAGCGCTAAAGTTTTGTGCTAGTCCTGCAGCCCCAATTACACATGCAAGCTCGCTTGCAGATTGCACTCCAAGTATTTTTGTACATATTTTTGCAGTCGGGTGTACGTTGATTATTCCACCCACAATTCCAACCGACATTGGGATTTCGATTTTTCCAACCAAGTTTCCGTCACTGTCCTTGTACCACCGTGTAAGTGACGTATATCTTCCATTTTTTGACGCATAAGCGTGTGCAGCTGCCTCGATTGCGCGAGTATCTTGTCCTGTGGCATTTGCGACCGCAATGATTCCGTTCATCACCCCTTTGTTGTGGGTTACCGCTCGATATTCATCATATGCTGCAAACTGGTATGCTAGAACAATGTTGTCAACTGTCTCTTGCCCGCCAACTGCCTCTTTTTCAAATGTTGCAGTGCCTACGACCATTCTCCTTGTGGAATAATTTGAGAGAATTCGGAGGATTACCTTTCCATTTGTGATTTGTTCTATGAGCGGTGCTACTCCCTCACACATCGTGTTTGTCACATTTGCCCCCATTGCGTCACCAACATCAATTAACAATTCGACAATCAGCATCGGTCCTGCATCCGTTTTGATTTCCTTGCAAGAGATCTCCTTTGCACCCTTGCCTATTTTTGAAAGAGTATTGCTTTTGGAGTTTGCCAAGTCCAGTATCTCCTTTGAGGATTTGAGAATTTTTTGTGTGGCAGATTTCACATCGACATTTACTACTTGTATTTGCCCTATGCTGTAAGATTCGTCATTTTGCATTGCAAAACCGCCACATATCTTTGCTATTTTGGCAGCCTTTGATGCTGCCGCAATCACAGATGGCTCTTCTATTACCATTGGAATTAGGTATTCTTTTTTATTTATCGTAAAATTAGTTGCAATTCCAAGTGGGAATGAAAATGTGCCTATAGCATTTTCAACCATCTTGTCTGCTTGCTCAAATGAAATTCCTCCAGAACCCTCAAGGACCCGTATTTCCTGCTCTGTCAGATTGGCAAATTTGGCAACAATGTCAATTCGCTCCTTCCTATCTTTTTCAAAAAACCGGGAAACATCAAAACTTTTCAATTTATTTCAGTATTCTCAGAAGCTTGTCGTCTAATTTGTCAGGAAATGCCTTGCCGTCCGTATTTGATGTGATAACGTAAAGGTAGCCATCAGGTCCGAGTCCCACGTCTCTGATTCTTCCAGTTCCGCCCAATATGCTTTTTTGTGATAATATTTTGTTGTCAGATATGTCTAGTTTGTATAAGTTTGATCCACGCAGTGTTGCCATAATCAAGCTGTCATTGTATCCAAGCTTGTCCCCACTATAAAACACGATTCCTCCAGGCTCTATGCTTGGGTCATAGCATTTTACGGAATCAACATAGTTTTCTTTCCCAGAGCACTCCTGTTCTGGCCAACCATAATTCTGCCCTGGTTTGACAAGGTTGATTTCATCGTTTTTTGTCGGACCCGTTTCAGTAACATAGAGGTTACCTTGCTTGTCCCATGCCATACCCTGTGGGTCCCTGTGTCCTAGAGAAAACACAGGCGAATTTGGAAACGGATTATCATCAGGTACTGTGCCATCATCGTTTAGCCGAAGGATTTTTCCTGCAAGCGAAGACAAGTCCTGAGAATCATGAGAGTTTTCAGACGGCAGACCCGTGGCAATGTATAACTTACCATCTGGTCCGAACTTTATCACGCCTCCATTATAGAACTGCGAGCCTGGGATTTTATCAATAATGATTACCGCGTCTTTGAGCTTGTTATCTGATTCAGTTATACGAAGAATCTTGTTGAGAAGGGCATTATTTTCAGAATAAGTATAATATGCATAAAGGAAATGGTTGTTTTCAAAGTCTGGATGTGTTGCAATTCCAAGCAATCCTCCTCCATAGACATTTGCGGCTCTCAAAACCGTCAGAGGTTCATCAAGTAAAGTGTCAGACTGAATTACTCTGATTGCACCCTCCTTTTCTGTCACAAAGATCCTGTCTTGGGCAAACGCAATGGCCCAAGGCTTTTTGAGATTTGTTGCAAGAATTTGAACCGACTCGTTTTTTGATTCCACGTTTGGTTGCGGCAAAGGAGGTGCGCTAGACGGAGACGAAAGAATGATTGCAGATACTGCAAGTGCGGCAATAATTCCAGCTATTCGAATTTTTTTATTCACAACAAAGACGAGATTTGAAACAGTATTAATTATTTGGAAAATGAGAGTATATATCCCCTGAGACCTAATTTTTAGTCAGCGGGGTGGGGAAGTCAGTCTTTATAGGACTAAGTCATCCCGGCGGGCTCATAATCATAATCGATGTGATACCCGCAGATCAGTAGTTCAAATGGAGTGAAAACTCCTGAAAGTCTACTCCCCGCTAATTTTATTTTCTCGTTGGATCTAACAGGATGGAGCCAAAGTGGTCAGAATATCTGCACACATATGCTCAGATGGATGTCAACCGTGTAGAAAAGGAAAGCTTACAGATTGTAAATTGGAGACGATACCACGGGATAACAAAACCGTTTGGTAGAAACTATCAGTTCAGTTTTGATTAGTGTAAAACCATGGAATAGAACTGTTAAATCTTGCTTCCCGGTTTGTAGTTCCAAGTCTTTGTTGCGGTCTGGTAAGATGTCGATGAGATGATACTTGTGGAATGTAGATTTGCTTTTTTATTTGTCTTGATATTTGTTTGATTTCTTTCCTAGCAGACTTTCTTCCGCATCGTACACATTCAAAGCCCTGATCTTTGCCCTTTGACTTCATGTGCTTTTTGCATTTTGTGCATGTTGGATTAACTAGGACTAGTTTTTTTTCCAAACTTAAAACCTGGAAAAACTCCACGTTTAGTACACGATCATGTTTGCTTGATGCCTTTCTTATTCCTCCACCCACGCAGATTTTATCGCCCACAATCAGATTTATGGCCTGCTTTGTTATTCCGGTTTCTTTGTAGACTGCACATTTTATTTCAATGTCGTCTTTTTTTATCGCAAGCATCACATGTCCGCCTTTTTCTATTTTCGGTGCCAGTGAAACTATACCTGTTATCATTCCGGAACAGTATGGCCTCAGGGAATGAACATCGATTTCGTTTTGGAGATGATCTCCTGTTCCCTGATTAGACTTAAAGATCATATGACCTGCTGGTTTCTCTTGAGTTTTGATTAGTTGCGATGCATCAAGTAACGAGTTTACGTCCTCCCCCCTAATACCAAAAAATACAGGATCTGGTCCATGCGGTGCAAACAGGATTTTCTGTTTTTTTGTGTCGTAGCTGTTAAAGGTTCTGGGGTATGTCTTTTCCTGCATCAGTCTAACGCTATCTGCAACAAGTTTTCGTTTTTTTCCAAACCGTGATTTTTTTCTGTAGCTTAGAAGCTCAAACGTATGGTCAGAAAATTGGTACCCGATTGCACCTATTGCGCCAATCAACCCTTGGCCATTTCCAATGTAAAATGACTCCAGGTTATGGTCCGCGACAAACTTTTTTGCGTGGTTTCTACTTATTAGCTGCCACAATGCATGCTTGCTAAATTGTGTAAAGTCTTCCGGAATATTCGTGCTTTCAAAAAACACTACTCCCGGATTTGCCCCGTTTTTTAGGTCGGAAAATTTCTTTACGAATCTAATTACTTTGTTTTTTACCAGATCGGGTTTGCTTGTTTTGATTTTTAATGCAACTGCCCCATTTCCTCGCGTCTTCCATGGGATATTGGGATTGAATCGTATTAATCTAGGATAGTCGATAAACTCTACTTTTTCTTTTTTCAGCGAATCAACCAGCTTGTACGCAAGATATGTGGTGCACATTCCCTTTGGGGAGTCGGTATCGTCAAAGCCTATGTTCAGAACTGTCTCTTTTTGCACTAATTGACACAGAATAATCGGACATTTGTGATTTGTCATTCAGCTTGGTTTAAATTAAAATTGACAGGCGATTATCTGTTCAAATGATAGTAATAGACGAAGACAAAATCTTCAAGACGATTCAAGATCGCAAGCCTGTATCTGTTGCACTTAATGGCCCAGAGGGAATTATTCCAAAAGTCCAAGATGCTGCAGTTAACATAATGAACAGGTTTGGCATTCCAGCATATGTGATTGCAGATACCACGTGGGGAACGTGTGATCTGAATTCAAACGGCGCAAAAACTCTAGCTGCAGATATTTTGTTCAATATCGGTCACACGATAAACATGTCAACTTTTCAGGATAACGTGGTGATGATTGACGCTTTTGATGACATCTCCTTTGAGAGTGTCACGGTAAAATGTGCAGATATTCTAAAGGGCAAGACGATATCGCTTGTCACTGATAGCCAACACCTCAATCAAATTGATGCAGTCCGTAGGGCTCTAGAAGAAAACGGGGTCCAAGTAAAAGTGGGAAAGGGTAAGGGCCAGTTAAACGACGGGCAGGTATTTGGGTGTGAGTTTTATCCGGCACAAGAGGTGCAAAACCAAGTCGATGCGAACGTCTTCATGGGGCAGAGTAATTTCCATGCAGCAGGTCTTGCACTTTCAACAAACAAGCCAACCTATGTCTTAGATCCTTACTTTAATGAGGTTAGAGAGGTAACAGAGTTTGCGCAGAAATTACAGACAAAGGCAACTCTTGCCATATACAAGGCAGTAGATGCAAAGACATTTGGAGTCATAGTAGGTCTCAAAGAAGGTCAGCTTTCAAAAACTACCGCACTCAAATTCAAGCGAGAGCTTGAAAAAGAAGGAAAAATAGTTCAGCTGTTTGCACTCACGGACATCACAAATGACAGACTGCGCAATTTGAAAGGAATTGATGCGTTTATCCAAGTTGCGTGCCCAAGGATTTCAACTGACAATCAATTTGACAAGCCCGTCTTGTCCACACCCCAAGCAGGCGCATTGCTAAAGATATTAAGAAATGAAAGCATTGACGGATACTTGCAAGTTCCACACTGGTTGTAAAATTTGTGCTCAACAATAATGTTAATATTGATGAATTGAAGAGTTTTTATGAAAAGGAAAGTAATTTGAGTACAAAGACAGATTCTCGTTTTTCATAATGATGTAAATGGCGCGCAAGACTAATTTTTCACATACAAAAAAGAATTTTATCAGATATCCAAAAGCTAGGATTCACGTTAGCTGCATAGTCAAAGACGAGGAAGGCGACATCGTAGGAATCAAGGGAATGAAGCTTGGCAGTACCTCAGTTGCAAAGGATCAGATATGGACTGCAGAAGAAATTTATGAAAAAAGCGGCCAGAGTCCCAATTTTTCACAGACGCATTCCTTTTGGGCAAGAGACAAGGAAAATAACGAGTCAGAGGTTTACTGTAAGAGAAAAAACGGCAAAATTTGTCTTGTTGCACCATCAATTATAGACGAGGATGGAAAGGATATCCTGAAGGATATGCCTGTTTGCGAGTCTGAAATTTAGATTCGCCAGATTTGGATGCAAAACCAATTAATAATTAACCAAATCAGGAAATAACATGGAAGATTTTGTCATACCTGGCGATACACTTGGTTCTATTGAAGAAATGGAGGCAGGAAACAACACCTTTGATGACGGCAGCAAGATTAGGGCATCAACAATTGGAATTGCGAATATTGATAAAAAAAATAAGATTGCTCAAGTAGAAAACGGAAAGCAAATTGGAATACCAAAAAAAGGCGACATCGTCATAGGCACGGTGGCAGCAGTATTATCATCCATGATTGCAGTTGCCATACATTACATAAATGGCAAGCCAAATTCGTCAGGAGTAGAATGTATTTGCCAGAACATGGACAGAAGAAGAATCATTGCAAGAGTAAACGATGTAATTACACTAAAAATTGAGAATCACCTAAACGGTACAATTCATGCAACAATTGACGAGCCTGAACTTGGGGTATTATTTACAAAATGTAACATTTGTGCTGGAAGCGTAGTTCCGCTAAGAGACAGAGTCAAGTGCCCGAATTGCGGATTTGTTGAGGACCGCAAGATATCAACCAATTTTGAAAAGAGCGATTTTCTGAAACTAAGAGATTAAAATGTACAAAGTATCGTTCCAAGGAGAACGAGGTGCGTATAGTGAGGATGCAGCAATTTCATTTTTCAGCGAATCAATAGATACTGTCCCCCTTGCAACATTTGCTGAAGTAGTAGAATCAACTCAGAGCGGGGATACTGACTATTCAGTGCTGCCAGTAGAGAATTCTCTCGAGGGTAGTGTAGGCGAAAGTTATGATTTACTGGTATCAACCAGCTTGACAATAGTTGGAGAAATATACTACAGAGTTAGGCACTGTCTAATTGGGTTTGACGGGATAGACAGTATTGATACGGTGTATTCGCATCCACAGGCACTCGGTCAGTGCAGGAAGTTCATTCAGAATAACAAGCTAAAGACAATTCCGACATACGATACCGCTGGAAGTGTCAAAATAATAAAGGACTTGAACAAGAAAAATATCAGCTGCATTGCAAGCAAACGGGCATCTGAAATATACCAAGTTCCAATAATCAGAGAAGGGATTGAGGACAATACCAATAATTATACACGATTTTTGGTATTGGCAAAAAAACCCACGAATAACGGAAACAAAACGTCAATCATATTTTCAGTCAAACATGAGGCAGGAGCATTGTTTAACATACTAAAAGAGTTTAATGATTTCAAGGTAAATCTCACAAAAATAGAATCAAGGCCAAACAAGAGCACCCCGTGGGAGTACAACTTTTACATGGATTTTGATGGTACCAAAGAGGATTCCACGATACAGGAAATTTTGGAAAAAATAAGGCAGAGAACAGTGTTTATGAAAGTGCTTGGCTCATACAGAAAAGCGAAAATGGTTTAGAATCCTTTTGGCTTTCTTACAGAAAACGCTGCACTGAACCCTATTATCACAACGCCTGCAGTAAGCACCATTATGTGATAGGTGATTAGAATTGGATCAGTGTATGTTGAAAAGGTCACATTGACAGTCAGATCAGTCGATCCCAGGTTTTGGATATCTATTTTGTTTTTTCCATCCGCTAAAACAAACCAATCAAAGGTGATTTCTTTTTTAAAATCCTCATCCTTTTGAATTCCATTAGACGGAGTCTGCAGCTTTACGTGAAATTTTTCTCCCGTCACTTTGAAATGCTGATGTGAGCTCTTTGGTGCATCAAACTGGTATGAAGTTGATTTCCCAACCGAAACGGTGTCTGTTTCAGTTACGGTTTGGAGTCCAAATGACGTGATTAGTGCATAGATTCCAATTGCCGCAATGACTGAACCGATTCCTATTCCTATGATAGTAGTTCTTGTGAGCACAAAAAAAATAGATTCTTTATGATATTAAAAACTTACATTAAATCAACGTCGTGTGGCTGGCTTTCTGCAAAGCCTGCACGGGACATTTTGATAAATTCAGCATTTTCTTGCATTTGTGGAATTGTGTTTGCACCGCAATAACTCAGACCTGAACGCACTCCTCCTGTAAGTTGCGTTATGATATCAGCGACGCTTCCTTTGTAGGGTACCATTGCTTCTACCCCCTCTGCCACGTAGTCATTCAGGTCATCATTTGCTGCATTTCCTACTTCCTTTGTTTTTCTTCCAAGTGCTGCCATAAACGAGGCCATACCCCTGTAAATTTTGTATCGTTTACCATTTTTCATCACATATGAGCCAGGACTTTCATCAGTTCCACCAAAGAGGCTTCCTATCATGACAGTTGATGCGCCAGCTGCTAATGCCTTTGTTACATCGCCGGAGGTTCTTGTGCCACCGTCTGAGATTACTGGTATGCCATATTTTTTTCCCATCTCTGCGCAGTCATATACGGCACTGAGTTGCGGTACGCCAGAGCCAGTGATTACTCGAGTAATGCAAATGGATCCAGAACCGACGCCGACTTTGACTGCATCAACTCCTGCCTTTATCAGATCCTCAGTGCCTCTCGCAGTCGCGACATTTCCTGCAATTAGCTCACAGTTTGGAAATGCTTTTTTTATCAATCTTACAGTATTAATTGCATTTTCACTATGACCGTGTGCTATGTCCACCACAATGACATCGGCATCAGCTTCAAGTAACGCCTCGGTTCTTTCCATAAAGTCACCTTTGACGCCAACTGCTGCTCCTACCAGCGGTCTTCCCTTCTTGTCTTTTGACGCGTTTGGGTAGTTCTCATTGTGAGTGATGTCTTTGCTGGTTATGAGCCCCCTGACTGACCCTGTATCATCTATCAGTGGGAGTTTTTCTATTCTGTGTTTTCTGAGTGCCTCTTTTGCTTCAACCAGAGATATACCAGGCTTTGCGGTAATGACATCCCTTGTCATCACGTCCTTTACCAGGCGGTTTGACTCGGATTCAAACATGACATCGCGTCCTGTCAGTATGCCGACAAGTTTTGAATCACTTACAACCAAAAGACCTGAAACGCCCTTTTCAGTCATGTATGCAATTGAGTCCCGAATCGACTGATCTGGGCTTACAACATATGGGTTTTCTATTATAATGCTGGCTGATCTCTTGACCTTGAGAACTTCCTCTACTTCTTCTTCAACTGTCAAAAACCTGTGAATTATTCCAATACCGCCCTCCCTTGCCATGGCAGACGCCATTGCGGATTCTGTGACAGTGTCCATGTTTGCCGAAATCAGCGGAATGTTAAGTGAGATATTTTTTGAGAGTTTTGTTTTAAGATCAGTCTGCGATCTTGTGGTAATGTTAGAATATTTTGGCACAAGAAGAACGTCGTCAAAAGTTAATCCTTCTCTTATTTCCAAGTAAACCCTTAGGAAAGAGAAGTGAAATGCGTTATAAGCCTTTCTTGGATTTCCTAGAAAATTTTTCTGCGATTGTTATTGCGTCTTTTGTTTGTCTTACGTTGTGCGTTCGTATTATGTCTGCTCCATTTAGGACAGAAATTACTTCGGCCGCAACAGATCCAAATATACGATCAGACGGATCCTGCCTGTTGAGAATTTTCCCAATAAATGACTTGTTCGAGACTGAAACAAGAATCGGAAAATTTGATTTTATAGATTGGAGGTTTTGTAAAATTTCCAGATCTCTTTTGTGCCAGTCTGAATTTATCTTGGTATAAAACGGATTTTTTCCAGTTTTTCTAAAAAATCCAATTGCGGGATCGAGTGTGATTTTTTTTGCCGGAATGCCTGCAGACTTTGCAAGAAGGATGCTTTCTTTAAGAAGTGATTTTGTGTGTGTAATGAGATTGCCTCTGAGTGGATTTTTTCCATACGCACATAAGACAAGCGAGGGCAGGCTCTTTGCAACGACGTGTATCATTTCTTTATCATATTTTAGACCAGTGACATCGTTGATTATATCCACACCTAGATCAAGTGCTGCCTTTGCCACGTTTGATCTGCAAGTATCAACTGAAATTGGCAAATTTGATGTGTTTTGAATTTGTCTTATTGCATCAGTTATTCTTTTGATTTCTTGTTTTTCTGATATTATGGTTGTAAGGTACGGGGCAGTCGACATGGCGCCGACGTCAACAAAGTCTGCACCATCTTGTTCCATTTGCTGTACGGTATTTGCAATTTCTTTGCCTCTTTTGATGGATTTTTTATAGAATGATTCTGGACTGGTGTTTAGTATACCCATTATTCTTACAGGGTTTGTACCACCGACACTTACAGGACCCAGTTTATTCATATGATTTATGATAAAGTGTGCTAATTTTAGAGTTAGTTGACCATTTCAGGCTGGAATTCCAGATACAAGCAAATAGCACAAGAGTTCGGCTACAGCAAAAAAGATGACCGTGACTCTGCAGCTTTACTTGATTCCGTCATAAAAAAGAGATTTCCTCTAAGCAAACTGAAGAAAATGATTTGTGGTAAAACGGTTCTAGTTATTGGTGCAGGCCCGTCTCTGCAATCATCAATTAACGTGCTAAAAAAGCACAAAAATACGGTTACGATATGTGCAGACGGGGCATTGACCCCTCTGATTAAAAATGGAATCAGACCGAAAATAGTTGTAACTGATCTAGATGGAGACTTGGAATTACTAAAGAAAATAAAGAAAACAAACACGGTATTTGTGGTTCATGCGCATGGAGACAACGTGGGCAGGCTAGGTTTTGTACAAGATTTCAAAAACTGTATTGGCACAACCCAGACAAAAGAAGTTGGAAAAATTTGTAATTTCGGCGGTTTTACGGATGGGGACAGATGCGTGTTTTTAGCAAGTCATTTTGGGGCAAAGAAAATAGTTTTGTTTGGAATGGATTTTGGGACAAGAATCGGAAAATATTCGAAAACAAACAGCAGTGATAAAAAAACAAAAAGAAAAAAGCTCAGGTACGGCAAAGCACTCCTAGAGTGGTTAGCCACAAAAAGCAAATCAGAATTCTTCACACTATCAAAACCAATCAAGGGATTCAAGAAAATAACGTACAGGAATCTTGAGATCAATTTTTGATGCTGGAATGCATTTTAATACCGTTAACACGTCAGGTCAATTATGGAGTTCTCAGAAGAACAAGTAAAAGACGCACTTGAACTCAGAGATCGCATTTCGGCTCAAATAGAAAAACACAGAGAGGAAATTGAAATACTTGAGAGAAACCTAGTTTTGATAAACTCCGTACTAAAACAGCAAAGTTTCACAAAAGCATCCTCGTTAAGGGACACTATGGAACCAAAACCCAAACCCATAGACTATACGATTCCACTGAAGAAAAATACCGACGGATCCCTGATAGCAAACGCATACGTCACGCCAGAACAAGTGTCAATTATAGTAGAAGACGGGATTGAGCTCAATGAGGATTCACATCCATTCAAATCGTTTTTCCTAGAGAGAATAATTGGTGAGATGAAGAGAAAAGACATGGCAGAATTTGAAAAAGGCGACATTGGGGAGAATTCCATAATCGACTGCATGGTTAACAAAGACGGCACGTTACTGCGCGAAATAATAATTAAAAATTATCGTCAAAAGGAAAGAGTTAACGAGATAGTAAATACTGCGGCATGGTCATTTTCAAAAATGATAGAAAATACAAAGTGATACGATGGACAGAATAGTAGTACTGGATTTTGGTTCTCAGTACAGCCACTTGATATGCAGACGAATTAGAGAATTTTCAGTATATGCGGAGCTTGTTCCATATGACATTTCAATTGACAAGCTAAAGGAGCTAAATCCAAAAGGGGTGATATTTTCTGGCGGACCATCAAGCGTATACAATAACGATGCCCCAAAACCCGATTCTGCAGTTTTTCAAATGAAACTGCCGCTTCTCGGAATTTGTTATGGCCATCAGCTGATAGTTGACAATTTTGGTGGAAAGGTAAAGCGTGCAAACAAGGAATATGGGCACTCGGTACTTACAATAGATAACAATTCAGACTTACTTGGCGGAGTTGGAGATTCTCTCAGGGCATGGATGAGTCACGGAGATGAAGCAGAAAAAATTCCAGACAATTTTCAGGTAATAGGTCACACAGAGCGTTCGCAGGCGGCTGCCATCGCAAATAAACAGGAGTCAGTGTACGGTATCCAATTTCATCCAGAAGTGGTCCATACTGAAAGAGGAGTTCAGATTCTCAAAAATTTTGTTCTAAACATTTGTCATGCAAAGCAGGACTGGACGATGGAAAGCTTTGTCGAGAAAACGGTAAGCGATATTGCAAAAATTGACGGTAACGTCCTGTGTGGAGTCAGTGGTGGAATCGACTCAACCGTAGCTGCACTTTTAATTCATAGAGCAATAGGAGACAGGCTAAAATGCGTCTTTGTAGATAACGGCCTTCTCAGACTAAACGAGGAATATGAAATAGAGAAAATGTTCAAGGATAATTTTTCCGTCAACTTTACCGCAATTAATGCAAAGAGGCAATTTTTAGACAAACTAAAAGGAGTGACAGATCCTGAGAGAAAAAGAAAAATTGTAGGTGAAGAATTTGTAAAAATATTTACAGAGTTTGCAGAGAAAAACGGCCCTTTCAAGTGGCTTGCCCAAGGAACGTTATATCCAGACGTCATAGAAAGTGGAGTCTCAAAAGGCCCTGCTGCCATAATCAAAACACATCACAATGTTGGAGGCTTGCCCGACTGGCTTGACCTTCAAATCCTTGAGCCGCTACGCGATTTGTATAAAGACGAGGTAAGGAAAGTTGCCGCAATATTAGGTGTGTCAAAGAAATTACTCTCGCGTCACCCATTCCCAGGACCTGGCCTTGCAGTACGAATAATCGGCGAGGTCACGGAAAAGAAATTAGAGATCTCCAAGGTTGCAAGCAAAATTGTAGAAGATGAATTAGAGGCAGCAGGCTGGTACGACAAGATCTGGCAAGCATATGCCGCAGTTGGAGACGATAAAGCAGTAGGAGTCGTAGGAGATGAAAGGAAATACGGAAATATCGTAATGATCAGAGTGGTGGAATCAATTGATGCGATGACTGCAGACTGGACAAGACTTCCACATGATTTACTGGCAAAAATTAGCAATCGAATCACAAATGAAATCGACGAAGTAACATGGGTCTCATATGTGATATCAAGCAAGCCCCCTGCTACCATTGAGCCACAATAGAAACAGTTCCCTTACGCACAAAAACAGAGCCAAATGATCGTTTAAAACGAAATAGCAGATGCATAAATGAAATTTCTCAATAAAATAATGTATGTCAGTATTATTCATAATGAATTCAGGTGCAATAGATGAATAGATTATTTCTTACTGCATTTGTGATTTTTGCAAGTGCGATATTGTTATCTCAAGTTGCTTCATCGGCAGAGGGAAAATACAGTGAGGCAAGAAAAAAGGCAGCAGAGAGAGAAGCGGAGTTATTGGAAAAAGAAAAAACCATACAAGACGACAATTATGAGGAAGAGAAGAAGAAACTGGATTCTTCGGCCACAGATAATACGGTCAGTAAAACAAAGTCATCTGCAAAAACACAGTCAGAAGTTGACGCAATAAATGCAGCTTATGCAAGTGCATTGAGTACAGCAAAGGCGAATTTAAAACAAGCAAAACAAGATCTCAATCTTGCAAACAGGGCGTTACTTAGAGACAGCTCAAACAGTACAAAACAACAGGCGGTAGATGCTGCTGAAACAGCCTTGGAAAAAGCAGAAATTGATCTAAAGATAGTATTGTTAAACAAGCCATGATCGACTTGCAATAAGAAAAATTAATAGTTTGAAAATCATTGCTGGTCATGAACAATTTTGTCCAAGTGAAATGAGACTATGTTAAGGGTTTCTCATATCAATATTCAATAAAAAATAAAAATAGACAAAATTCAAACATCGTATGAAAGTTCATGTTTTTGACACGTATGTAAAGGCAAAAGACGGACATACAATCCACTTTGATGTAATCACAGATTCTAAAGACAATCAAAAGGCAATCGAATATGCAAAAAAATGGCTATCTTCTATAGGTGAACAAGGTGCCAAAATCACAGCAGAGGAGTGTCATTTTTGTCATTCTGAAAGCGTTCCAGACGAAATTGAAATCGATATTATGACAAACGGTTTTTACATCCAAAAGATGGAAGGCTGCCCGCCCTAGAGTAACGCTGCGCCAAATACCCCAGCAGAGTCACCGAGCTTGTTTTTGAGAATTGGAGTATCTACCAAATCACTAAATACCTTATCATATACAGAGTCACGCCCGTCAGTGTACAGAAAATCAATGTTTGATATGCCCCCGCCAATCACTATAGCGTCAGGATCCAAAATGTCAATTACATTTGCAAGTCCGATTCCAAAGTTATCAAGAAACTCTTTCTTCCACATCTGGCCATCATTACCATCAAGGTTTTGAACTATAGTTGCAAGCGGTTCCTTTTTTCCAGTTATTGTAAACCATTTTTTCTCTAATGCCGGACCGCTGATATATGTCTCAACGCAGCCTGATCTACCACAGTAACACTTGTTTCCATTTTGATGTAATGTGTGATGGCCCCATTCTCCAGCAATGTTTGTTCTTCCCCGGTGTATTTTTCCATCAATTATGATTCCGCCGCCAACACCTGTTCCCATTATTACCCCAAATACCACATCATATCCAGTTGCTGCACCCATGGTTGCCTCTGCCATCGCAAAGCAGTTTGCATCGTTTTCCATCGCTATTTTTTTTCCAAGTATTTCTTCCAGATCATTTTTCAGCGGCATCCCGATAAGACATTGAGTATTACTGTTTTTGATCATGCCGGTTTTTTTGGAGATCGCGCCAGGTGTGCATATTCCAATGGTATAGTCTGAAATGTTTTTTGTAATATCAGACACCAAGGCAGATATTGAATTTAGAATTGAGTCGTAGCCCTCCTGCTGGTTTGTTGGAACTCGCTTTCGCTTAACTACCTGAGATTCTTCATCAAGGCAGATCCCCTCAATCTTGGTCCCACCTAGATCAATTCCAACTTTGTACACACAGAGTTGTATCAGAGATATGTTTTGAAGTTTTTTAGTTATCTTTTGCCTGAAACGGCAATGACGTCATCGATTCTTAGAATCATGCATGCTGCCTCGGTTGCAGATTTGGATATGTGCTCCTTTACGGCAACCGGCTCTACAATATTTAGTGCAAACATGTCATCGATTTTGCCTTCCTTTGCGTTTATTCCTGCCCATTTTCGTCCGCTGTTTTGCTTTGCCCTGAGGCTGGTCATGGTATCAATCGGATCCATTCCTGCATTTTCTGCAATTGTAAGTGGAATTACTTCTAGTGCCTCGGCATATTTTCTAATGGCAAGCTGCTCTCGTCCCTCAAAATTATCTGACCATTCCTTTAGCTGGGAAGCCAAATATGCTTCTGGCGAGCCCCCACCCGCGACAATTGCCGGTTTTTCAATTACGTCCTTTACTACCATAAGTGCATCATGAAGTGATCTGTCTGCCTCGTCAACTACTCTTTGTGAGCCGCCCCTTACGAGAACCGTGACGGATTTTGGATTTTTACATCCTTCAACAAATACCCACTTGTCTGACTCTACTTTCTTTTGGTGTACCAGGTCTGCATGACCCAAGTCCTTGTCGGTGATATCGTCAAGGTTTGTTGTGATTCTACCGCCTGTTGCTTTTCCAAGCTTTGTCATGTCACTTTCTTTTACTCTTCTTACAGACAAAATTCCGTATTTTGCCAAATAGTGTTGCGCGATATCGTCAATTCCTTTTTGACAGATCAAAACATTTACGCCAATCTTTTGCAACTTGTCAACCATGGACTTTAGCATCCTATTTTCTTCTTCTAGAAACATTTGCATTTGGGTTGGGTCGGTAATTCTAATTTCAGCACTCATTTCTGTTTTTTCGACTTCCAGTGCTGCATTGAGTAGTGCAATTTTGGCACCCTCGATTTTGGTCGGCATGCCGCTGTGAACCACTTCTTTGTCAAGGACTATTCCTTTTACCAGTTCGGTATTTTGGATTGAGCCGCCTGTCTTCTTTTCAACTTTGATATTGTCAAGGTCAACAACATACTTGTCTCCTTTTTTCTCCGCAACCCTCAGGACCGCGTCAACTACTAATTTTGAGAGCACGCCGCTGTCTTCTGAGATTAGTTTTGACTGCATGCTGGTTGTCGCTATTTTTAATAATGATTCTTCGTCAGTCGGATCGATTTTCTTTGCCAATTGTGACAAGAGTTCCAGTACTTTTTCATGAGCAGCTTGATATCCGTCAATTATTACAGAGGCATGCACGTCCTTTGCCAAAAGCTCTTCTGCCTTTTCTAGCAAGGCTCCTGCAAATACAACTGACGAGGTGGTGCCGTCGCCTACTTCATTGTCGACGGTTTTTGCAATTTCTACCATCATTTTTGCAGCCGGATGCTGAACGTCGATTTCCTTTAGAATGGTAGCGCCGTCGTTTGTTATAGTAACATCGCCAATAGAGTCAACTAGCATCTTGTCCAGTCCCCTTGGACCAAGGCTTGTACGTACTAGATCTGCTACAAGTTTTGCAGCAGTGATATTATTTTTCTGCGCATCCTTGCCTTTCTGTTGAAGTGCACTTTCTTTTAATACTAAAACGGGACCGTTTGGAGTTTGTTGAATTGAAGCCATATACGAACAAAGTTCGTTTGACCCTTTTTTAATAGTTTTCTAGGTAAAGACGTCAATAAACGATCTTTTCTTGACATCGATCATCCCACTATACAGAATTCTAATTGACGGGAGTGCAAGAAACGGCAGAAACAGCGGTATGAGGTGAGGTCGCTGGAATACACATCCGCTCTCAATCAGAGTAGAGTTTAGCTTGACAAATCTTTCTAGGACATCGTCAAACGGATTTGAAGATATTATCCCGCCGACTTGCAACGGTAGAAATGACGTGATTTTTCCCTCTTTTACAACGACCATTCCTCCTTGTGACTTTACCAGGTGGTTTGCAGCATATGCCATGTCTTTTTCACTTGAGCCGATTACTATCATGTCATTTTCATGAAAGCTCCACGTAGATGCAAACGCGCCAACATCTGCACCAAAGTTTTTCAAAAATCCTAGCGCATGTTTTGCTGAGCCAAATGTCCTATCAAAGGCGGCAACCTTCCAGACATCCTTCTCCTTTGATGGGGTCACATTTCCATTATTTGTGCAAAGTTCTGCGGTGTTTAGCTTTGTTATTATTTCAGTCTCCATTTCAATCACATTTACAGAAACGGTTGGCTTTTTGCTCTTTATCGCAAAGTCATTCTCGGCAAACTTTTTTGTAATTTTTACTGTCTTTGTCATCCATTTTGGAAGATTTGGCTTTCGTGTTTTTGTGACAATATTTCCATTTGATGCAACAAGTCGCCCTCCAACAAATACCCGCTTTGGCTTTATTTTCTCAAGGTCATCAAAGACTAGCATGTCTGCAAGCTTGCCTGGTGCAATTCCTCCCAAGTCTTTTCCCATGTTGTAATAATCAAAGCAGTTTTTTGATGCCATAGTAATTGCATCGATTACATCTATGCCGAGCCGCACTGATTCCCGTATACAGTGATCAATGTGACCAAATTTGGTCATGTCTACAGGATCCAATCCGTCTGAGCAGAACATCAATCTGTTAAGATATGGTTTGTTTGCAAGGATTTTCGGGATTATGTTTTTTAGATCACGTCTAATTGAGCCCTCCCTCATCATTATCCACATTCCAAGCCGCAGCCTTTCCATCACCTGATCATAGTCAATTGGCTCATGGCATGAGAGAATTCCAGATGAGATGTACGCGTTGAGCTTTTTATCAGACGCTCCAGCTGTGTGACCGTTAATTATGCAGTCATTTTCAAGCATGCTTGATAGCTTTTTCATGGTTACAGGATCCCTAGACGTCACCTTTGTCCAAGAGAACACCTCTCCTAGCCCCACCACAGAATCAAGTTTGATTGCAGATTTTTCTTCAGATAGATCAATTGTTTTCCCGTGGCTGAACTTTCTGTCAACAGGTAATCCACCAGGCACCACATGGAATATACGAATCGGCAAGTTAGAAGATGCTTTGACAAACTCATAAAACCCCTTTGTGCCACACACACTTACAATATCGATTGGATCAGAAAACAAGCTCGTTGTTCCACAAAGAAGCAACTGCTTTGCAAGCTCAGACGGCATCACGAACTGATCAATGTGAATGTGAGGATCGGCAAATCCCGGTGTGAGGTATTTTCCCTCAAGATCAATTATTGCGGTGTTTTGTCCTGCAGTATGAGATGCATCAGGGCCAACATATGCAATTCTGTCATGTGTAACTGCAACTTGAATATGAGGAATGATTTCGCGCGTGTAGACATTTACGAGTGAGCAGTTTTTGAAAACTATGTCTGCTTTTTTGTCTCCCATGGCAACAGCATTAAGAGTCGTAATCATTGAGGAAAGATTGGTCACGGAATCAGTCTGGCTTTAGACTTTATTATAGATTCAAAGCGATGTTTAAATTACCATCCAAGTTGGTGTTTTCTATGAACGTACCCAAGGAAATGAACAGGTATTGTCCAAAGTGCAAAACGCACACATTGCAGAAGGTTGCCCTATACAAGGCGGGAAAGAGAAGAGGCTCTGCAATAGGCGAAAGAAGACACAATGAGGACAAAATGGGGTACGGCGGTCAGAAATTCCCAAAGTTGGCCAAGCCTGCCAAGACTACAAAGAAACAGACGTTGATTTTCACATGCCCGCAATGCAAAAAGAAATCTAATAAAAAGGGCATTAGATTAAGAAAGCTCGAGTTGGTTGCACGATGAAACGAGGTCACATTGCTATTCCAAAGCCAAAGAGCAAGTTCCAGAAGGTACAGTGTAAGGAATGTAGTGCTGAAAATGTTTTGTACTCGCATGTTACGACAATTGTAACGTGCAAGTCATGTGGCAATACAATTGCAGAGCCAACTGGATCTGTAGCAAAGATTTTCGGTACTGTCTTAGGCTCCCTTGAGTAAATCATAGTCGTGTTTTGTGTTAAGATTTAACGCCAGCCTTTTGTCATCAATTATTCTATAGGTCTCTTTGACGGCATTCATGAAAGAGATTTTTTTTGGATCAACTATTGATATCCCCGTATAGTAGCACTCATTGTTGTCATGGTTCACTGAAAATTCAGATATTATGTTCGCATGATCTAGGAATTTTTTTGTGACAAGAAAGCTCTGCCACACGCCATGGTCATAATTTGCAACCAAATCCCTGATTATTTCCCCATCAAGTAGCGGCATGTCGCCTGACACTACAAGGGTTGGCTCTTGCAGATACGACAATGCCATGTTTAGGTCAGAGACATATCCATCGCCTTTTGTTTTGATAATTTCAATTCCGTTATCTTGAAGCAGGTTTTGCGTGTTTGGAGAATTGCCACTTGTTGCGGCTATAATTTTTGAAAAACAGTTAGAATCTTTTAATGCGTCAATTACGTGGATGACGACTGGCTTTTTGTATTGGAGTAAGAGTTTTTCCTCTTTTGCATCCATACGAGTTCCCCTGCCTCCCGCCATGACAAGTCCAATCATGCCGATACAAAGACAAGAAGAGATGAAAGTCTTGTGATTTCGTTTGTCGCACCCATGATATCGCCTGATATTCCCCCAAAGCTCCGTCTTGACACTGCAAGAATTATCAGCGTGAGTGCTATTCCCACACCGAGGGCCAGAAATCCAGCATTGTTCCCCAGAATATAGATAGATGCAACAGTAATTGCGGCTGCAACTGCCAGTTTCTTTCTATCTTTCATGCTTTGGATAAAGGCGGAGTTTGAGCCCTCCCACGCAGACGGACCGAGGCTAGAAAGAAGGACCATTGAGAATTTTGCTACTATTTCTCCAATCAGTATTGCCTGGAATAACTCAAACCCCTTCATTGAGGAAAGTGTGATTACCATTCCTGCCACATATAGGATAATTGCAAATATTCCTGCAGTGCCAACCGATGGGTCGCGCATCACTTGCAGTTTTCTTTCCTTTGTGCCGCGCACCATTAAGCCGTCTGCAAAATCGGAAAGGCCGTCAGTGTGATGAATTCCAGTGATTAGTGCAAGCATTCCAGTGATCAAAAGGCCTACAATTAGAGGTTCCAAAAAAAATGACAGGCCGTATGCCACCGATCCAACCATCAGTCCAATTACGATTCCAACTATTGGAAACAGGTACATGTATCTTGCAATTGTCTGTAGGTTTGAGTTTCCAATGGGAATTATCGTCAAAAATGAAAATACGGAACCTACTTGCCTAAACATGAATCCACCAGCCCAGATATGATAAGAAGACAATCAGTGGAACGGTAACCAGAACACAGAACAAAATTCCTGTCACTTTCATCAGCAGGACGGCTGATCTGAAATGGCGTTCGTCTAGTTCTACTGTACCATTACCCAAAGTGTAATGATCAATTTTTTCAAATTTAGTTCCAAGTGCTCCTGCCATCGCCGCCATCGGGTATCCGGCATTAGGGCTTTCCGTTTTTTTGCCATCACTCCTCATTATAGTCAAAGAATTTTTCCAGTCTGCCCTTACAAAAACAGCCGCAAGTATAATGACTAATCCAGTGATTCTCGCAGGCAGATAGTTTAGCACCTTGTCGCAGTTTGCGCCAAACCAGCCCACGTTTCTAAACAGGGCAGTCTTGTATCCAATCATCGAATCTATCGTATTGATTGTCCGATACACAAACGCGCCTGGAAGGCCGAACAGTCCAAAGTAGAACAGAGGCCCAGTTATGCCATCTACAATGTTCTCACTAACGCTTTCAAGTGTGGCCGAGATTACATGGTTCCTGTCCAAATCCTTCGTGTTTCGCTTTACTAGCATCGAGAGCCTTGAGCGCGCCTCATCTAGGTTGTTCCTAGATATCGATTCCATGACTAGATTGCCATGCTTTTCCAGCCCCCTTATGGCAATTGTAGTTTTGAGCAATAACGAGCCAGACAAAATAACAAGTACTGCCAGAGCAATCCCAGACATATTTTTCATTACGTATTCGTATGAAACCAATAGTCCTGCCACAAGGGAGGCTACAGAAACCGTGATCAGAATACCACCAATTTTTTCTCTTGTTTGATTTTGGTTTTTTGCAAACGGAACAAGTCTTGCAACTAGGGTACCAACCCAGGCGGTTGGATGAAACTTGTTTTTTGGATCACCAAATGCAAGATCGAGCGCAAATGCTGAAAACACAACCAAAATTGAAGCAAGCATCATCGGATCAGTTTCTCCAGTGATTTGATATCAAGACTTTTCTTTACTGTTTTTGCCAGTCTTTCGATTTCGTTGTCGAGTCTTTTCCTGTTTTGTTTTTTGAAGAGCTTGATCTTGTTGTCAAGTGAATCCTCATTCGGCAGGTCCATCTCAATTAGAGGTATTACGCCCAGAACGGATTTAGAGGTTATCTGTTTTAGTCTTTTAAACCCAGGTGTAAGTATGTTTACGTTTCCCCTGAATTTGTTTATTACAAATCCCTTTACCAGTTTTTGGTGATGTCTTGGCAAAAGAGACATCGTTCCAACAAGACTTGCAAAGGAGCCGCCCCTTTCTATATCGGTTACCAAAATAACTGGCGATTTTGTCTTTTCTGCTAGCAGCATATTTGCAATATCATAATTTTGCAGATTAATTTCAGCAGGAGAGCCCGCACCTTCCATTATGATCAGGTCATATTTTTTTTGCAGTATGGCAAGTGATTCAAGTGCTGTTTGAAATCCCTTAGTTAGGACGAATTTCTTGTAGTAGGTATCTGCAGTCATTTTTTTGTAGAATTTCCCTTGGAGTAAGACTGAGCTACGATAGTTGCCAAGCGGCTTTAGAAGAATCGGGTTCATGTGAGGGGAAATGTCAGCCCGCGACGCAATTGCCTGTATCGCCTGAGCCTGGGAAATCTCAAAATTATCTTCGAGGTACGAATAATTTGACATGTTTTGCGATTTGAATGGCGCTACAGAGTATCCAGAATTTGCAAATATTCTACACAAGGCTGTAACAAGAGTTGTTTTTCCAGCACCGGATGACGTTCCCTGAACCATCAGAGTGTGGCTCATGCTGATTCCTCCAGTGCCAGAACCAGCTTTGTATTTTCTTTGCGTGTTTTAACTGCTATGCGGATATAGTTTTCATCCAATCCACGAAATGTACTACAGTCACGAATCAGAATATTTTTTTTCAAGAGTCTCTTCTGTAGCGTTTTTGATTTTGTTTTTGTCCTGATCAAAATGAAGTTAGTCGTGCTATCAAAGCAGTAAAAACCACTTATCTTTGAAATTGAATTTTTCAGAAAATCGTGTTCTTTTTTTATCAAATTTCTTGTCTTTGAGAGAAAATTTCTATCAGACAATGCAAGAACTGCCGCCTCCTGCGATAGGCCACTGACGTTCCAGGGGATCTTGATGTTGTGTAAAATCGATATTATTTTTTTGTCTCCAAGTCCATATCCCACTCGCAGTCCTGCAAGACCAAATGATTTTGTAAGCGATTGCAAGATAAAGAGATTGCCAAAGTGCAGATGATTAACTATGGATTCTTTTGGATTCTGGGTTAGTTCCATAAAGCACTCATCGACAAACACCGTTGTAGAACGACTTTTTGCCGCACGTAAAATCTGCAACATTACATTCTTTGGCACGAGAGTGCCAGTTGGGTTGTTCGGATTGCAAATGAAGATGCAGCCATTTTTTGGAATTTTCCTAATAAAATCAGAAACATCGCGAGTCAAGTCCATTGTTTTGAAAAACTCGATTTTTCCACCACATAGATTCACCGCAGACTCGTATTCGCCAAAAGTTGGAATCGGAATCAGAACTGGCGTGTTTTTCGTTATTACGGCCTGGCAGAAATTATAGATTATCTCAGTTGCACCGTTTCCTATTATCAGATTATTGATTGGCATTTTGGCGTGTTTTGAGAGGCGTTCTCTAAGCTTTGTTGAATTCGGGTCAGGATACATGGGGACCTTTTGCAGGCCGGTTTTTAGTAATTTTTTGACAGAGGACGGGAATCCCAACGGGTTTACGTTTGAGCTAAAATCCACAAGTGCACGGTTTGGATTCTCGATCGAATACAGCCCTCCATGCGGGACTGGGACATGATATGCTATGTTTTTGGCAAACTTCACACACAGAAACACGTATTCGCAGGTTTAGTTGTTACGGTTTTTCTCACAAGAATTATTAATTGATCGCATGAAAATTTTCCTTGTGAAGAAGAGAGTAGCAATTTTAGGTGCAACTGGCGCAGTTGGCCAAGAATTCATAGTTTCTTTAAAGGATCATCCGTGGTTTGAGGTAACACAGCTTGCGGCATCCGAGAGATCTGCCGGTAAAAAGTATACCGAGGCAATAAGGGATCCAAATTCTGGCATAGTAAAATGGCAAGTGGGCGGCGAGGTTCCGCAGTACGTCCGAGAAATGACGGTAGTGTCAATCGATCAGATAAAAACAGACGAGCTTGACTTGGTATTTTCTGCAGTAGAAAGCGACGCGGCAAGAGAAATTGAGACAAAATTTGCAAAGGAACTTCCAGTGGTTAGCACGTCTTCAGCGTACAGGTATGACGATGATGTTCCAATATTGATTCCAGGTATTAACGACGATCAAGTAGAGCTGATTGAGACTCAAAGAAAGAACCGTAACTGGAAAGGCTATGTTTTGCCACTTCCAAACTGTACCACTACCGGTCTTGCCATAACCATGAAGCCGCTATACGACAATTATGGGGCAAAGCGTGTCTTCATGACATCAATGCAGGCAATATCTGGCGCAGGAAGATCACCTGGCGTTTCGGCCTTGGATGTTACCGATAATCTAATCCCATACATTCCAAAGGAGGAAGGAAAGGTAAGAATCGAGACTGCCAAGATTTTAGGCAAGCTCAAGGACGGAAAAATAATACCTGCAGACATCAAGGTAAGCTGCACATGTACCAGAGTGCCAGTAATTGACGGTCACACAGAATCAGTGTTCGTGGAAACATCAGTGCCAACAAAGCTAGCTGATGTCACAAACAAGATTCATGAATTCTCTGATCACATCAGTGTCATAGGACTTCCATCTGCACCAAAGGACTATCTCGTAGTACACCAAGACCCAACACGACCCCAGCCTAGGATCGACAGGGAGATTGACGGCGGCATGACAACATCGATGGGAAGATTGGAGGAGGATCAGATATTTGAAAACGGTGTCAAGTACGTGTTGTTTTCACACAACAAAAAGATGGGCTCTGCCAAAGGTGCAGTACTGCTTGCAGAGATGCTGTACAAAAAAGGCAAGCTTTAATCGGAATTTTTTCAAATTTTTTGATCATAACGTTATTAAACAGAAAAGATTTCACCAAAACTGGTGTTTTAAACGGCAAAAGTTGATGAATTGGATCTTACCATTTTATCAGAGCTAAGCGAGGATGCATCGATTTCAATTCCAAGACTGTCAGAAAAAATCAAGGTAAACCCATCTGTCGTATACAGCAGAATAAAGCGCCTTACAAAAAGAAACCTAATTGAGCGATTCACGATTGTTGTAAACGATAAAGAATTAGGCTATGCGGTAAAGGCCATGACTGGGATCAACATGGATTCAAAGTATAGAGACACCATAATTGATGAATTGTTCAAAATCAAGGGAGTGAGGGAGATTTCCGAGGTCACAGGCAGGTTCGACATAATCGTAACAATGTATGCAATGAATCTGGCCGAAATGCACAAACTGATATCGGAAGGACTTGGTAGCATACAGGGGGTTTTGGCCTCTGAGAGCTTTATCGAGATGAAGCGTAGAACGAAGAATATGCCTTATAACCACGAAGCATAGGTATGTTACATTTAATTTTCGATGTGATTTTGATTCGATGAGGAAACAATATGCAAAAAGCTCAAACTAGCTCAAGAATCAAGACGTATTACGAACTTACAAAGCCAAAGATCTGGTATTTGCTAGTGTTTACCGCCTTTGGGGCAGCGCTTACCGCATCAAACTTGTACCACATTCCAATATCGCCTGCCACTTGGGGTTTGATGATATTTGGAGTGGCTGCAGGTTCTGCCGCTGCCAATACTTTGACCAATTACCATGATAGAGACATAGACGCGATAATGGAGAGGACAAAAAACCGTCCCATTCCGAGCGGAAGAATTTCCCCGCCCGAAAAGGCGCGCGACTTTGGGCTTGTTCTAGCTGGCATTTCCTTGGCATGCGCATTTGCACTATCATATACAGTGGGATTTTGGAACGGCATCTGGGCCGGAATTTTCATGGCGTTTGGTTTGGCAAACAATGTTCTGGTGTACTCTCACGCCCTAAAGCGGAGAAGTAGAACTAACATCATACTTGGCGGATTTTGCGGAGGCGCTCCAGCAATGATCGGATATGCAGCTGTTACACTTACTGGGATTTGGGACTTGGGACTAGTCATGGCAGGACTAGTATTCATTTGGATTCCAATGCACATTTGGGCCCTGACTTTGCATTTTAAGGACGACTACAACAAGGTAAATGTCCCAATGCTAACTGCCGTACAATCTGAAAAGACATCTGCCAGAGTGATTGCAGTTAGCACGTTAGTGATGGTGTTGTTTAGCGTTGTCCCGTTCTTTTTGACCACACAGTCAGGACAACCAGTAATGAAAGAAATCTACCTATACACGGCAATCGCATCAGGCGCACTTATGTTGTTATTGTCATTTTGGGTCATTGTAAAACCAACTGAAAAAGCCTCGTGGATGCTCTTCAAGTTTTCCAGCCCATACTTGTCTGTGCTGTTTATTGCACTAATGGTCGATTCTGGTTTTAGATAAACCCAGTAGTGCCTTAGAATATTGATATCAAACAGCAAAGTAATCTTGACAATAAGCATGATAACCTAATCATCAAACTCATTTTTTGACATCAGACTTGAATATAGGAATTGAACTTTTAGGGGATTTGGCTTATCTTTTGATTACGTGTGCGGCAGTGGGGGCACTTGCCTTTATCCTCAGACAGCCCCTGATTTTGGGGTTTTTGGTGGCAGGCATGCTAATTGGCCCCTTTGGACCACTTGGCCTTATCAAAAATACGGACATGCTGAACAACTTTTCAGACATTGCAATTGTCCTGCTGTTGTTTGGTGTTGGGCTTGCGTTTCCTCTTTCTCATCTCAAAGGAGTCGGAAAAATTGGAATCACAATAGCAGTAATTGAAGTTTTAGCAATGCTTGGAATTGGGTTTGCGATAGGCACTGCATTTGGATGGAATTTTTACGACTCAATGTTTTTGGCAGCAGCACTATCAATTAGCTCCACTGCAATAATCATCAAAGTACTGGAGGACTCGGGCAAGATGGAAACTACATCTGCACTCTTGCTTACAGGGATACTGGTGATCGAGGACATAATTGCAATTGTCATGCTAAGTACGATACACTCTACCGTAGTTACAGGTTCAGTCGAATTTTCCGTGATAATGTGGACATTGGCAAAAATCGGCATGTTCTTTGGCGCAACCCTTACTCTCGGCATATTCATAGTTCCAAAAATATTTGATTTAATTGCAAGACTGGAGCGATATGAAATAACAATTACCTTTGCACTGGGCCTTGCCTTTGGACTGTCATTTCTGACATACAGTCTTGGATTTTCTGCAGCTACTGGCGCATTTTTGGCAGGTGTAATAATAGCAGGATCAAAGTTCTCAGAGGACATTTCCCTCCTGATCACGCCGACAAAAGAGATCTTTACTGCAATATTTTTTGTCACGATTGGCGCTCTGATGGATCTTACTCAGATTGGTACGTTTTGGATTCCAGTGATCATAATTACGGCAGCAGTGATAATTGGAAAAATACTTTCAGTGTACACTGGAATGAGATTATTTACCACATCAAGACAGTATGCGTTTGGAATAGGACTCAGTATGGCACAGTTGGGAGAATTTTCGTTTATTGTGCTAAAGACAGGAAAGGATCTTAATGTGATTAGCGACATGCTGTTCCCCATAGTTGGCATGGTTGTAGTGATAACCACGTTCCTAGGCGTCATACTTGTCAAACGGGGAACAAAGATAGTCGAAGTATACGAATAGAATACCACGAGTTCAATAATTCAGAATTACATCTACGGTCAAACCAACCTTGAATTTAGTCATAGGATTGGAATTTGATATTTTAGCTCATTCTACAGTAAAAGCAGCTACGCCAATTTCCACATCGTCATATTTGGCCACAACGACATATTGCCCAATCAACGAGTTTGCGTCAAGCATGAATGGGACGGTAAATTCGCCCCGTTTTGTGAGTATTCCCTTCAGATCAAAGGAAGTCTGATCAGGTCTGATTATCGTTAGAATCACTGATGTACCTGTCTTGGAGTCATCCACCATCCCTGAAACCTCTACACGGATTGGCTTGTATGGAGATTGTTCAAACCTATAGTTGTTTAGTTGTATGGCTCCACTACTTACTTGGACTATACTATTTGTAGAATTTGATTGCACTAGAAACGGCTCTGTATCTTCAGTAGATCCAATTTGCATTATTCCATTTCTTATCAAATATTGGATACCAGAAACAAAATCATAGTCAGTGATCTCTCCTTGTGCCCACCACTTTGCGTTGTTTTTTATCCAAGACGGTATTTCCCGAGACTCTGTTTGTTCGTGTGCGGCGTGAGGAATTACAATTACATCGTGATCTATTAGGAACTTGATACCTGAAATAAAGTCCGAGTCGCCAATCGTTCCATCTGACCACCATTTTGCGTTGTTTTTTATCCAAGACGGTATTTCCCGAGACTCTGTTTTTGGAGTTTCATCTACAGTCAGTATTTTCGTTTGCGTTTCTTCATCAGAATTTCCAAAGACATAGACCCAGACAAGCCCAGACTGGGTCGTGTTTGTCAAGGTGCCAGAAAGCATAATGTCGGTTTTTTGTGAAGTGATTTTCATATTCATGATATTGTATGCTCTTGCAGAAACATCAACTCCACTTTTTGTATAGCCAGGATAGTCGTATAGGCTGCCAATCTTTTTTGTAAATGTGCCCAGATTTGTCTCATCAGGAGCAACCTCTTCAATTTTCATTTTTCCACCCGCGTTTTCAATGAGATGGGTAGCAAATTCTGTCTGAAGCGGTGTAATCACCTTGTGGTTTGAATCAGTATACGAGTAATCAAGGTCGCCTTGCGGTATTTTATTGCAGGCATTATCACGCCATGCATTTGATGAGCTCATTGCATCAATCATGAGCTGACCGTGAAGTAGTTCGTGGTACAAAATTACCAGATCCTCAACCTGTTTTATTTTCGGATTACGCTCAGTACTGGCCAGGACGGCATCAGAGTTTAGCATAAGTTCGTTTTCACAGTTAATTGTTATTTTTCCACCAGATGATGTAATGCTGCACTTCCAGGAATAGATCCCGCCTGTCGTGGTTCCCTCATGACTTAGACTGTTGTCAAATTTTGCAAGCCTTGTTTTGACTGCAGCAGTAACATAGCTGTTAAGGTCATCAGTATCGCATGGAAACGATATTGTAATTGGCGCTGAAAATGACTCTAGTACTTTGCTCACATCCATTTTCTGTACACCTAGTTTTGTGAAATCTGCAAGCAATCTGTTGTACAACTGTTGTTCTTGTAAACTAGGTTCCACGTAATCAGCAAATGCAGGATAGATACTCCCCGTTAGTAAAAATATTACAGTAATGCAAATTTTCTTCAATTTAACAAACGATTTCGTATATGATACTTAAGAATTGGGATTAAATCAGATGAATTAGGTCAGTCTATTCAGAAACGTCACTGGCACAGAAATCATGATATGCCAATAGCAACAAGGCTGGTAGACCAATGCTTACTGATCAATACTTAATCACGCGTGCCAGTGACTAGTCCTCTGTAAAACAAATTCTGTTTTGTCTCACATTACCTAGAATTCAGACTTGGATCTATTAAGAACGATGTAGATTTTAGGTTCGTGTTCTAAAAATCTGAAATTACCACATTGTACAGGAATGCTTTCATCATTAATTCACTGTTTATCATACTTGATAATCAAAAAATGAATTAAAACACATAATTCCAGCAGTAACTTGATTGAAAATTTCCGAATTTGCGCTAAGAGATCTTTTGCCTCTATCTTTAACGAATACGCCTTGTGTAAGCGTGCAAAAACAAAACAAGGTTCAGGAAGCCATCGGATTACTCATACCATATTTGGAATCCATGACAGACTCCCTTATTGTTACAGATGGAGATAACAAGCCAGTTGGAATCATAGGGGGCAGAGAAATTATCGAATGCATATTATCAAATCCGTCGTACAATCTTTTTGAAAGTAAGGTAGAAAACGTAATGTCATCCCAAATAACCAAGGTTTCAGGTACAACGAAGCTCAAAGATGTCATTGAGGAATGGAAGCAGACAGGTAGAGCCTTTTCCATAATACCAAATTTCATTGGTGGCTACTCTGCGATATCTGCTCGCAAATTACTCGAGGTTGGAAAGGGCTCCATGACAGAAATGACAATATCAGAAATGCCGAAAAAGAAGGCCATCACATTCAAAGTCGATGCTACGGTAAACAGTATCATAAACATGATGTTAAAACACAAAACCCGAAAACTGCTTTTGGAAAATTCAAACCAATTCATAAGTGATCGTATAATTATTGAAAAGATTGCAACTGATTTTAATTATCTAAAAAACATCAATAACTTTCTTGATTTGCCAGTAATGGATTTTGGCTTGGAGTACGCCAAAATAATTACAAAAGATTTGAATGTGAACGAGATTTCTAGCATCATGTTTGGCATGATGCATCCCTACGTGGTGTACAAGGATCAAACAATCAGCCCCTGGGATATTTGTCTGACTTTGTTGTCAGAGAAGATGCAGGAATATGCCTAGATGATACTTGTGTTTAATGTTGCAAACTAGAATTTCCTAATATTACCAATATGTCATATGCCGAATAATTATTTTAACATGCATCACACTTGCAAAAAGACGAATTGTTTTATTACTTGGGCAGTTTTTTCGATTCTTCTTCATCTAGCTTGAATTCTTCCTCTTCGGCATACGCCTGCTCTGCGTGTTCTCCCATGTCAAGTCCTAGCTCCTCCACTTCCTTTGATACTCGTATTCCAACCAAAAACTTGAGCACCTTCAGTATAACGTACGTTCCACCAAAACCTAATGCCGCCGCTACTCCAACGCCCATTGCTTGGGTCAGAAGCTGCATTGGATTGCCAAACAAAAGACCATCTGGTCCGTTTGGATTTATTGCAGAAGATGCAAAGATTCCTATTGCAAGAGATCCTATAATGCCAGCAATTCCATGTACAGAACTTACATCTAGCGCATCGTCGATTTTTAGCCTGTCTTTGATTAGCAATACGCCGCAGTACGATGCAAGTCCTATTGCAATTCCAATTACAAACGAATGCTCTACACTTACATAGCCAGACGCTGGCGTGATTCCTGCAAGACCTGCTATCGCTCCATTTATTGCAGCAACTACACTTGGCTTTCCAGTCCTCATCCATGAAAGGCCTACCCAGATCAGTGCAGAAATTGATGATGCCATATGAGTCACAATCACAGTATTTCCTGCAACTCCACCAGAGGCAAGAGCACTTCCCGCGTTGAATCCAAACCAGCCAAGCCATAATAATGAAGAACCCAAGACTGCAATTGGAATACTATGCGGGACCATTATTGCAGGACCATAGTGTTTTCTTTTTCCAAGAACTAGTGCCGCTGCAAGTGCACCCATTCCCACACTGGTGTGGATGACTATGCCTCCCGCAAAGTCATAAACTCCTAATGCGCCAAGCCATCCCCCGCCCCAGATCCAGTGTGTCAATGGATAGTAAATCAAAATAGACCAAGCTGTGATAAACAATAGAAATGAGCTAAACTTCATTCGCTCAGCAATTACACCAGTCAGCAACAGTGGAGTAATTGCTGCAAACATGAGCTGGAATTTTGCAAAAAGTACGCCGGGAATAGTCGGGGCAAAATGTAACGAGTCGTTAAAAGGGACGTTCTTTAGAAAAA
Source organism: uncultured Candidatus Nitrosotenuis sp. (assembly GCA_964449865.1). GTDB lineage: Archaea > Thermoproteota > Nitrososphaeria > Nitrososphaerales > Nitrosopumilaceae > Nitrosotenuis. Next base: position 86,666 of record CAYVBR010000002.1, on the reverse strand, counting down.
CATAGTCAAGATTACCAGTAATGCCCCCAGTGTCAGGACCAAACACTAGACTAAATCCGAAGATAAACCACATCACGCTCAAAAGCGCCAATCCCGTGAATATCTGCATAAAAATTGAAACGGTGTTTTTCTTTCTCAGCAACCCAGCTTCAAAAAGCCCAAGTGCCGGAATCATCAACAGTACTAAACTTCCAGCTATGAGTATCCATGCTGTGTCACCACTATCGATTGGCACATTCGTTTCGAATTACTTTTAATATATAATTGTGATCCAAATTACTTGATCTGGTTAGAGCGTAAATTTTCACAGCATTCAATGATCAATTGATTATCATTTATTATCAAAGGTAAGATTCAAAAAAAGATATTTTACTGTGAACGACACCAAAGAAGTGATTGTTAAGATTAGAAATAATTCTTCCAAAAAATGAGGTAATGTCGATTAGCGAGGCGCTAAAACAAATCAATGTTGGAGGACTGACAGTTTCGAAAAAAAGAGGGCGTGGCAAAAATCCACCGCCAGAAATTCACGCATCCAAAGGAACCGAGGTATTTGTGCCCCAGTTTGGCGACAAATACGTACTAGAAGTACTAATTCCAGAAAGCATGGAAGAGCAGGCAATCAAAATAATTAGAGAAAGTGCCACTCAGGGCAAGATTTTCATCCATCCTGTTCTTCGCACAGTCGATATCAAGACAGGTGCAGAAGGGGAAAAAGCAATCTAGACCATTAGTGATTTCTTGTTTTACATTATAGAATTAAACTCGGATTATTCCCTGCTTTATCAGATATTGAATTCCTGAGACAAAGTCGGAGTCGCCGATTGTTCCGTCTGCCCACCATTTTGCGTTGTTTTTTATCCAAGAGGGGATTTGATTTGTGTCAGAAGCAGGGCCAGATGAGGTTTGAGGAATCTTTAGGATCCCCTGCTTTATCAGATACTGAATTCCTGAGACAAAGTCGGAGTCGCCGATTGTTCCGTCTGCCCACCATTTTGCGTTGTTTCGAATCCAGTTAGGAATCGCAGTTTGTGAAGACGGAGTTGGGACAGATGTGGTTTCTGCCTTTGTTTCACTTATGTCAAATTGCATACTTGCGGATACAAATGGGTCAAAGTCAAGAAATCCACTACCTATCAGGACTAGCTGTAGAGTGTACGATCCCTTTGATGGAATAGTGATTAGTCTTGAATCAACACCGCTTGGTACGTTTATCCCAAGTAAGTTTGGATTACCACCAGCATTAACTACAAAATCTTTTCCTGAGGAATCCTTTACACTGTATGCATATCGGATGTCTTTTGCCAGATTTCCTGAAGGATCAAAAAATGCAAATGTAAGTGAAATGTCTTTGCTTGCACCATACCGGGCATCATAAGATACGGTTGTCTTGTATCCATTTACGAATTTTAAATCGGACGATTTTATTGTATTTGGAGATTCCGGAGTAATTTCAACAAGCATTGAATGCGAGTCAACATTTTGCTTGTCGTTGATTATTTTTAGCTCCTCTCCTGTCACTAGGAAATGAATTATGTTTGTATTCTTGCTTGAGTATGGATCAAGTTGTATATCTTTTGGAAATATAGGAATTCCATTTACAGTTCCTTTAAAGCCATTCACATTTTGATACGGAGTGAAACCTTTTGGAATTTCAATTTGAGTTCTTACAAGTTGCGTGTGCTCTGCGTGATCCCAGTGAAATGGCATTGCAAATGATATTGAATTTGTTGCTTCGTTAAATTGTAAACTAGATAATGGATCTTGAAATGCCTTTATCACTATAGGAGTCTCACCCTTTGTGGTTTTGAGTGAGAATTTTTGTTCTTGAGCTATGTTGATGTTTGTTTCAAAGTTAATGTCTTGGGCAGTTTGTGTTTTTGGGTTTGTGGCACCAATAATGGCAACTTTGAGAGTATATGTTCCACTTTTGTCAAAGACAGGTCCTGTGATTATTGGAGGATTGTTTCCAGATGAGGTCAATGCATTTGGGACAATCAGATCTTTTTCTCCCTCATATTTTGTACATCGCCAAAGTTCTTTTTCTCCACATTCGGATACAGGTTTGATAGTCAGGTCTAGCTCACCATCTTTGTCAAAGAACATTTGATTTGCAACTAGTTGACTATCGTAATAGATTCCAACTCGGTATGTTACTCTCTCGATATTTACGTTAGTACTACTGTCAAAAAATTTAATTTTCAGATTTGCGGTGCCTTTTCCTGGAGTATAATCAGCAGGTTCAAGTGCAGCACTTACTGTAACTTGTTTATCACCAAAGCTTACTGGCGGGGCTTGTTGACCACCATGGTGCTGTGCATGAGCAAATTGAAATGAAAATGCAAATACCAGCAATATTGAAAATACCAAGAGTTTGTGAAACATTGTTTTGTCCAGTCCTGAGCCATATTAAAAATTATTTTCTAGATTTCGTGCTAAAAGTAAACAGTATGGATGAAATTACTCACATGGATATCAATTATGATAATGTGGTACTTGGTTTAATTACAATTTAGAGAGTATTTACGTATGTCAAGGTCTGGAATCAAGAGAATCCTAGTTCCTTTGGATGGATCAAAGAACTCGATTAGGGGTCTAGATAACGCAATTTATCTTGCAAGACAGTGTCAGGCGACAATTACTGGGATCTATGTCTTGCCAAGAGTGCCAGTGAGCACATATCGGTCAATCCAATATCCAGAAAAAGAGATGCTAAAGGACGCGGCAAGCAATATGGAATATGCAAAAAGACATTGCGCACAAAATGGAATCGTATTTGAGAAAAAGGTATCATTTGGTGATCCAGGATACACAATTATCAAGTACGCAAAGGACAAAAAATTTGACATTATAGTAATTGGGGCAAGAGGCAGAGGCTCAATAAAAGAGGTCTTTTTTGGCAGCGTATCAAATTACGTGGTGCACAAGTCAGGCGTACCAGTTCTAATTATCAAGTAAGGTATTATCCTGCTGGAACGATCTGTAGTATAATCAGTTATTTTTCGGTCTGTTTTTTTATTCCCCATTCGTCTTTGGTATGTCCAGAATTTCGTTCGGAAGTCATTCCCCACTTAAATTTAGGAAACTGTGTCGATCATGCTGATAGGTACAATAATTTGAAGATAAGGAGTTAGAGTGCATTGCAATGCAAAGCAGTCCTACTGATTATATCAAAAAATGATCAACTGATAGCATGCAAATACAATTTATAGGAAAAAAAGTTGATGATGAGAAAAAGGACGCAATCCTTGAAATAATGTCGGACAAGTATTGTCGGGCAATAATAGAGTCCACCATGAATGTTCCAAAGGCAGCAATAGAGATCAGTGCAGAGTGTGGGATTCCGATCAGCACAGTTTATAGGAGATTGCAGAATCTTCACGATTCAAAACTCCTTGGAATCTCAGGTTCGATTACCTCAGAAGGAAAGAAGCACTTTCTATACAAAAGCAAGGTAAAGGCCATGACTTCGGTATTTAATGGAGGTAATGTAGAAGTAGAAATAGTTCCTAATACGGCAGATTAGGGACATTTTGATTTTTAAAACCAACCTTGAGAATCAAAACTCTACTTAAATCAACAATACAGGATCAAAGTACCATGAATGACAAGCCGTATTCATCACCAGTCATTACATTAAATGAACATAATTCCATTCATGACGCGCTTGTACTGATGCAGACTAATTTTGTTAAAAGGATAGTGATCGTAAATGGGAAAAAGCCGATAGGGATAGCAACTGAACGGGACATTAACAAATTTCTTGAAAATGACAATACAGAACGGGCACTAGATGAGGTTTCACTAAAAGAAATAATGAAAAAAAATCTGATCACAGTAATAGCAAACCAGCAGGATCATTTAGAACAGTGCGCCACCAGAATGGAGACATTCAAGATAGGATCAATCATAGTAACAGACGACGACGGAAATCTTGTAGGAATAACGACACAAACAGATATCGCTGGGTTTTACGCAAAGATGTACCCTGGGAAATACAAAGTAAAAGATTACATGACTGAAAAGGTCTTTACTTGTCGCCATTCTGATTCATTAAAATTTGCTTTGGAAACGATCAACAAAAACAATACTTCACGATTGGTAATTACCGATAATTTAGGAAATGTAAAGGGTGTTATCACTACAAACACTTTTCTAAAGCACAGCTCCTATTTCAAAAACCCAACCAAGGTAAGAGAATATTTGCTTCCAAGCGAATCGGCCAATAATTTGACAGTTAGTGATCTTATTAAAAACGAGGTATTAATGATCGAACCAGATGATGACTTGGCAACTGCTGCACATCTTATGGTAAGGAATAACATTGGCGGAGTTCCAGTGATCGTAATGCAAAAAAACAAACTGATTGGCATTGTTACAAAATTTGACATAGTAAGAGCATTTGCAGAGGTTTTACCACATAAAAAGCTGTTAGACAGATACAGAATGTTTCATTAAATAGTTCATGTCATAGAATGCGTTGGATACGACAATACCACAAAGAAAGCCTCATCCGCCAAAGAAGGAAGCTACTAGAAGCATAACATATAGGCTTCCTGCAAAGCTCGTAGATGAATTAGAGACAGAGGCAATGCAAAAAAACATCTCACAAAATGTTTTGGTGAGACAAATTTTGGAAAAATATGTCAAATGGGATAGATTTGCAGATAAAATAGGAATGATTCCAATACCAAGAGGCATTTTAGAAGCACTTGGGGAAGAAATGACTGGTGAGGACATTGATGGAGTCATTCATGTCATGGCGCCACTCATAAAAGAATCTGTCCTGTTTATGAAGGGAAAATATGACTTAAAGCGATGTATCGAGACACTTGAAGACTATATGCGTGCCTCTGGAATGAATTCGGATCATAGGATTGAAGGATCGCTCCATCACTTTATCATACAGCATGAGCTTGGGATTAAGTGGTCACTGTTTGCAGAACAGTTACTCAAAGAAATATTTCATGAATTCTTACCAAATAAGAATCTAAAATGCCAGACAAGTGAAAAGACAGTCATTGCGACAATTGAGCTTGGCTCCGATTTTAACGAACATGATTATTAAAAAATTTAGATTTGTACTGCTGGACCGAGAAGATTAATCACCGACGTTTATTTTTGTCCCTTGAAATACTTTGGGAATTGTGATTACAAGTCTTCCGTTCGTAAATTGTGTTGAGATTTTTTTAACATTAGTATTTTTTGGAATTGATACACTCTTTTTAAAATGTTCATACTGATGCATTGTAAACTTGGAATCATGATATACTTCACGTAGTTTTGCTTCAACTACAATCATTTCATCATCAGTTACATAGATGTTAATATCCTTTTTTTCAACAAGTGGAAGATCGAATTCCAAAACCCATTTGGATTCGTGTTCCTTCATACAAGATAACGGACGTAGTATTTTTTGTTCCAAGTCATCACCAATCTGTAATATTGGAAGGTCAAAATTATCAACATTAAACCAGTCTCTTATCATTTTATCACCGGTAGATTGGAGGAGCCTTTGATGGTAATTGTGGCTCCTGTTGGTATAAGGTATCAAGTGTTTCTTGCATCAGGTTTCTATGCTGTATTCTGAGATAGTCAACTCGCTTTTGAATTTCACTTGTATCCACAGATATTTTCAATATTTTTGCCAGCGTGGTTACGGCATGAATCGATGCCTGTGGATCAGGAAAGAATGGGTGACATGAGGTATACAGGACAAGAAGCGGTATGTGTTTATTTCTAAATGAGGTAATAATAGCTGCGTCTGTTCCAATTATTGTTCCCGTAATGAATTTTGGAATATCATTCTCATACATTAATTTCTCAAGCGATGGATCAGTTGCGAGACCATAGGTTTTGATGTCTTTTTTATCTGTATATTGGGCATCTACTCCACTTGGAACTATGATTTTGTTTATTTTGTTCTTGATGCAGTAGGCAAGCACTGCCTCCGTAAAATCATAAGAAATCTCCGGATAAATTGGGATCTCTGAAATTATAGCATAGAGGTCATCCTTTTTGTGTATCCTAATTGGTCCAATTACTTCGCCATTCTCTACAAACACTGTAGGTTGTAAATCAGGATGATTGATCTCCCCAACAATTTCCATTTTTAGACGCTGTATCATGTATGACAGGGTAAAAGTTCCAATCAACCCGTTTCCAGGAAAACCAAGTATGAGGATTCTGTCATTAGGCGATTTTTTTGCTATTGTTTTTGTTCCCAAGTAATATGAAGTGCTTTCAACTACATAAAAGCAAGTTTACTTTTTTCAATGGTGATAATTAGAACTATCTTTCCATTTTTCTAATGCTGAATTTGTAACGGGTTTTTGTATGTTTTGCAAGGCTTTTGAGTACTAGGTGCGCCACTTCATCAGTTACCTTGCTCAGCTCAAATCCAGTTCTCGTAAAGATGTGTCTTTTGTGTGGCGTCAATATTGTTGTAGATACCTCATAGTTGAATCGATTGTTTACGCCATGAAGTTTTTTTATGTAAATTCTGGCTTCCTGTATGTCAGGGTATACTTTTTGTAGTCGATCAAGTGCTTTTGTGAATTTTTGTTTTATGATATCAGCATTATCGTCCAGCGGCATGCCGACAATGAAAAGCGGAACTGTACTTTTTAGTTTTGTAGTAAGCAGATTAAGAATATCGCGATATGTGATAATTCCCTGAAGCTGATCCCATAGAGACACAAGGCAGAATGTTGTATCTGCGTGAAGCATCGAGTCCACCACGACATTTAGGTTATCTAGTGGGGCACACGTAGCCATACGATTAGTGCCAAGATTACCTACGTTAGATTCCAAAGTTCTTGTCATTTTTGAACCAATGTCCTTTTTGCCAACACGTTCAGGAGGTATTGTTATGCTCAGAAGATGATTGGATGTAAGGACTTGTGACACTTTATCTTTCTTTATGACTGGCAAGTGATCAAATTTTTTATCAACCATCATTCTCCTTGCGGTACTTAGTGAGGTGTTCGTATCTATCACCATTGGTTCAGGAGTAAAGATTTGATTTGCCTTTATCCATTTGTTGTCTTGATTTGAAATTAGTTTGAGTATGTTTTTTGCTTCTACCACGCCGATTATTTCGTTGTCTTTGACTACAGGCACGGCTCGAATTCTATTATGAGTTATTATGTCGGCCGCTTTTCCCACGGTGTCGTTTTCTGAAAGGCTGGGAACGGAGTGCAATAGCGGCGCCACATTCATTGGCACGGAATACTTGTGCTGAATTAGATCTCTAACATTTATCATAAGAGTATGATTTTTTTCTTGACAGAAAACATCAAAAGTATCACCATTTATGATCTTGTTCATCACTTGAGACAGGGTAAAGGACGATTCGATTAGCGTGGCTTTACTGATTATTGAGCGAATTTTTGTATTGCTAACATCACTCATGTGTTCATGGATTACATCTAGACTCATGTTGTATATCTAAACTAAACCAAATTAAATCAGTAATATAACTTAAGGTCGATATTCAAATATGATATTCAAATATGATATTCTTGTTGATATATTTAACAATCTGTGATAAGTGATAGTCATGAAGTTAAAAAATTCAAATCTTGATCAGGTGATCAGAAATTCTGTTACAATAGCACATAACACAAGCTTGCTTGAGGCAAGGGATTTTCTATTAAGACATAAAGTTGGAAGGCTCCCAGTTTTGGGCAGTAACGAAAAGCCAGTAGGCATCATTACAGAAAAGGATTTTGTTAGAGTAATCTACAAGCTTGGAGGAAAATCGATTGAGAAGATCAAAGTAAGTGACTTTATGTCAAAAAATCTGATTACTGTAACAAGGAATGACACGATTTATCGTTGCGCGAAACTGATGCAAGACAACAAGATTAGCTCAATTTTGGTGCTTGAAGATAATGGCATCTTGGCAGGGATAGTTACAAAAACGGACATTGCAACCGTATTTCTAACTCAGTCCATTGGATCGCTTAAGGTTTCCCAGATAATGACTCCAAAGGTAGTAACAGTCATGCCTGCTGACTCTCTACTCTTGGTGGAGAACCGTCTTGTAAAATACAGAATATCAAGAATAGTGGTTGAGAGAAACAGAAAACCGGTTGGAATTATCACGAATCGGGATTTCATTCCAGCAAAAATGCCAAGATGGATAAGACAGTTTGCAGATCCAAAAGAGGTTGAAGATTTTAGGTTAAGCCCACATCCAGACGAATTTAAGATGAATCAGCTTTCATACATTTTATCATTTAGGGCAGAAGATGTCATGACGCCAAATCCAATTACGGTTGGCGCAAACGAGGATGTATCTACAGCGGTTCTTCTCATGATTAGAAACGGAATAAGCGGGTTACCTGTTGTGAGAAAGTCCGTGTTGGTTGGAATTATTACAAAATCTGACATTGTTAAGGCCATTGCAGAAGAATAATTTTGAGTTAAAAAAATTATAAGAGAAACTTGTTTGCGCAAGATGCAAAATGGATCATAATCAATACTAGTAATCATGATTCATTTTAATAGAAAGATGATTAAATGTAGAACGATGAGAGAAAGTAAAACTTGCGATTGCGGATCATGTGGCCACGAATCAGTGCAGGAATGTTATAAAAAAGAATGCGAATGTTGCCTTACCGATCACCAAGGAGCATTTGCAAAAAACAGATAGTTATTCAAAACATCAAAACCTTATCTGATAATCGTCGGTTAATGTTTAAGGTAGAATCAGACATCTTTAGACATGAAGAGAATAGAGGCAATCATACGTGCAGACAAGCTTACCAATGTCATAGATTCGTTAAAGGTAGTTGGTGTTGGTGGAACCACGATCACACAGTCACGCGGCGTTGGATCTGGTCAAAGGCCGGTAATACAAGGTTCCAGAGGAACTGCCAAGTACGAAGCAGAATTCAATGCACTAAACACCGTAATAACGATAGTAGACGATTCGAAGGTTGGAACTGTCGTTTCGGCAATTATTGATGCTGCACACACTGGCAACAGTGGAGATGGAAAGATCTTCATAACCAATGTAGAAGAAGCGTTTGACATTGCGACAAAAGAGAGCGGGAGAAACATCATTTAGGTTTGCCTTTTATCATTAAATCTGAAACGATGTGATATTATCAGACATGATATTTCTCTATAAGGTATTATACAAAAACAGTTAATCCACATTATGGGCAAATATGAACAAATTCTCGTACCTTATGATGGTTCAAAATATTACAAAAAATCTCTTGAGGAATCAATTGAAATTGCAAAGAAGTTTAACTCCAACATACACTTACTCCACGTAATAGATGCCTTAACGACAGTATCTCCAATTAATGACAATCCAGATTTCATCATAAACATGAAAAAATTGGAGCGAGTTTTAAAAAATACGGTTTCTAAAAACGATTTGATGTTACGTAATGAAATATTACGATGCAAAGAAAAAGAAATTAATGCGGATTATAAAATAATCACAGGATCAGTAGCAGATGGGATACTCAAGTTTGCGAAAAAAATGGATATAGATTTGATAGTAATGGGCAGTCAGGGACTTTCAGGAGTTCGTAAGATAATGGCACTTGGAAGTGTTAGTAGAAAAGTTTCTGAGTTGGCTCAATGTCCAGTGTTGTTAGTAAAGTGAATAAAATGAAAATTTCATTGATGTGGTGTTTTTGAACCAAATTGACGACGAAATAGTCCACCTCATTGCAAAGGAAGGTAACATAGTAACAGTAGCAACCGTGGACGCCTTAGGGATACCAAATATTTCACCAAGATATGTTATGGCAATACTTGGTGACAGGATTGTGTTTGCAGATGCATATAGAAACAAAACATTTACGAATATTAAGCGATGGCCAAAAGTTACAGCGGCAATTATTGACAAAGTGAACAGAAGCGGTTTCCAATTGAAGGGAGATGCGGAAGAAGTAACAGATATAGAATTAATTTCGGAATGTACGAATAAGCTAAAAGAGCTTAAGTTTGATTCTGAATCAGTTTCAGTGTGGGCGTTAATAGTAAAAGAGATTTATTCAATAAAACCAAGTAAATCTTCAAAACTTCCTTTGTTTTCAGCTTATGGATAGATCATAGCATCAAAGTAGATTTGTTTTGTAAAAATTGTGATTGTCTATTCTATCCTTCTGCTGCAGACTTGCCACCATCTATGTTTAGAATGGTTCCGGTGATCCATCTGGCCTCATCGGACGCCAGAAATACTGTTGCACTAGATACATCACCTGGCTCACCAATTCTATTGAGTGGTTGTCTTTCTTCCAAAACTTTTCTTGCCTGAGGATCTTCAAGATAGGGTTTTATCATTCCAGCGTTGATTATCCCAAGGTTTAGGCAGTTACATCGGATATTTTTTCTAGCATATTCAACTGCAATTGATTTTGTAAACATGCTAAGAGCTGCTTTTGTTGCAGAATAAACTGCCAAGTGTACTTTTGGTATTGCACGTTCACTAGATATTGACCCAATGTTTATGATACAACCTTCTTTGTTATCAAGCATTTTTGTGATTACCGCTTTTGTTATTTTGAATGTGCCCAAAATGTTAGTGTTAACCAAATCAATGATATCCGAGTCTTTCATTTCGTGAAAATGAATAGCATCATTAATTTTTGCAGCGTTATTTACAAGAATGTCAATTTTACCGTACTTGTCTACAACTTGTTCTACTACACTCAACACTTGAGATTCATCAGTAATATCACATGACATTGAAACTGCTGAATCATTGTTTTTTATTGTTGAATGTGCTTTTTCAAGAGATTTGATGTTCCTCCCAAGCATTATTACTGTGGCCCCTTCATCTACGAACCTTTTGGATAGATCTATTCCGATATCGCTTGACGCTCCAGTTATTATTGCAACTTTATGTTGTAATCTCATGTTTTATCTACTATGAAATGTCTTAAATCAATTGTGTTTTTAGTCATCTTTGGTTTTCTTATCTTAATTATTTGACTACCATGACTGGAATTGGCAGTTTGTGTAAAACGTAGTTTGATGTGCTACCAAGAAAGATTTCCTTAATCTGACCTCTACCACGAGAACCTATGACAACTAGATCTATTCCATTGGATTTGTTCTTTACATATCGAACTATGTTGTATCCTGCGTTTCCAAAACTGATTATTTGGGAAAAACCAACACTATTTTGTTTTGCAATACATCTTGCCTTTTCAAGGACCTGTTTTGCATATTTCTCATCCTCAATTTGGGATTCAATCGGGGTTACCATTTGAACCTCGGTTACAGGAATAATCATAATGGAGTAAAGACAGACTATTTTGGCATTACATTTTTTTGCAAGATAAATTGCGTTATCTAGCGCCCTAAAAGAATTATCTGAGCCATCCAATGGCACAAGAATCTTGCTTATCTTGTACAATACGAATGTCAAGTAGTCAATCTAGATAAATACAGATGGGATTCTCATATCTGAACTTCAACTATGAAAATTGACCAGAAGAGTCATAATGTAATGATGTTATACATGAATAAAATATGAAGAAAGGAGTAGTTTACGATTACAAGGACTGGGATGAGATTGAAGCGTTTACTGCCATATTAGTAAAAAAAATTTTAGAGAAAAAGATCAACTTCGATAGAATATACACCATCAGTAGGGGAGGTCTTGTTCCATCACGTCTTGTTGCTGACAGATTGAACATAAAACAGATTTTGGTCGATGAAGAAACGATACCGGCAGGTTCCCTGTTTGTTGACGACATTTACGATACCGGAGAGACATTTAGAAAAATAATCCAAAATGCAGAAGAACCAGACAGCATAATTTACGCAACTATTTTTGCCAGAAGAAAAAAAATCTATCCAAAGCAGCTAATTTATGCAAAACTTACAAAAAATAGTGAATACATAGTGTATCCGTGGGATCGATTTGAACATGGTATACCGTATGAATCTCACTAAAACATAAAAGATTCGAATAATTGCTTTCTTTCAGGCATTGTAGGAAAAATAATTATTCTTTTGGTTTCATTCGCAAGAGGATTTGTTCCGTAATTTTGCTCATCTCGTCATCCGAGCCAATACTACACAATCTAACAACATCAGATGTAGTCACCATTCCAACAAGTCGGTTATCTTTGACAGCGGGAACTCTGTGAATTCTACGTGTCTTCATTAATTGTGCAAGATCCCAAACAGTATCATCCGGATTGATCACAATGAGTGGAGACGACATCGCCACCTTAACATTCGTGGATAGAGGTTTTTCTTTGGCAATTATTCTTCGCACTAGATCGCGTTCAGTAATTATACCTACAGCAATACCATTTTCGAGTACAACTATTGCGCCGATCGAAGCATCATCCATCATTTTTGCAGCGTCATTAACTGTCATAGATGAGTCAATAGATATGACATTTTTTTTCATGATATCACGAACTAATGATGCACACATAACAGAACAAACCGTATTGTTGTTTAAAAGGTTAAAACATGATTATCAAAGATAGTATACTCATTTATTGAAAACCAAGGCTGAATTTTGCATTAAATATTAAATATCATAATTATTTTTTGCATCTATATGGTAATACTAGAAAAACTTGAAGGATTTGAGGCGAAAAAGGCAAAAGAATCACTTGAACTATTGCTTGAAACAAGACAAAATGAATTCAAGACATTGGCTAATGGAATGGGTATTCCCACTACTGCAAAAGACTGGGAGCATATAATTTTGCAATTTTGTTTAGAGTTTAACGTATGCTTTCATATGCTGACCATAGTAGATGGACCAAATGATACAACTGACGATAGTCACAATAAGATACATCAATGTATGACATTACTGAGACAGATTGCAAGGGGAAAAACAAGCATGATTGAAATAACACATTTGCAAAATTTGGCATACACAATAGCAGAGGAATTTAAGACAGTCTACAAGCGATTGCACTAATCACGGATAAATCGCAATCTGAGATTCTACAAGATTGTGATAAGCCCAAAGATACAACTCCCTTTTTGTATGAACCCATCGTATATGTGACGCATATTCAGTTTTATCTTTGATTAACTTTGGATATGCCCCCAATGGGCATTTCTCAAAATGATCTACAATATATTGAATAATTGCTTCCCTATGTGTAGAGATATGGATGAGCCATTGCTTTTTATCGGCATAAATTGATTTTGGATTCTCGCAGAACATACACAGTGCTCGATTATGCATGCTCATGTTGATTTTTTACCACTATACATCCACGTATTTTGTCGATTTATGGTTTACATTAAATTCCAAGATTGAGACATCATTTCACGATCAAGACAGAGCATAAAGCATGATTTGCAATTTTTGATGAAACACTACCAAGAAAAAACTGCAATATTGCTCCTAATCCCTTACTTCCAACAACTAGAAGATCGGTTTTTGCCTCTTTTGAGAACATGATTATTTCATTTGCCACATTTCCTTCCTTTGTGATTATTTTTGGCTCAAAACCTTCCTCATTTGCTATTTTTTTAGCTTTTTCAAGTGTAGATTTTGCATATCTCCTTAGAATTTGCGTGTATTCGCTTCCTGCAAAGACATCGGATTTTCGTGTCCTATCAATTACATGAATTAACGTCAGTTCAGATTGATATTTTGTTGCCAAGCTACATGCCTTTTTAATCGCATTTTCAGAATATTTTGATCCGTCACAGCAAACAAGAATTTTTGAAAAGTCACCCTTCATTTTGGTTTGAATATCAAAATCGAACATTTAACAGTGGTGAAGATTTCGAAAAATGAAAAAGATGAAATTGTTGACACATCATGCTCGGTATTAGATTTCGTACCATGCATTTCCGTCAACACGTACAAAATTGTTCTTGTTCGTAACAATGTACGTGTTGATCGTAGTTAAGGATGTAATATGATTCTCAAGTATGAGAATTTTTAATTATTAAATATGATAATCTTAGCAAGAGGTTTAAATTAAAATAAGGAAAACTCCATGTTATGATTCAAAATAAAATTAAAAAAATTCTTGTTCCAATGGACGGATCCAAAACATCATTTGCTGCCTTAGACAGCGCAATTGAGATAGCTCGGGCGTGTCATGCTACAATTTTAGGAGTACATACGATCTCATTTCTTCCTACCGGCTTTATGCCATCTGTTGTGCCATATGAGATCTACCAGAAAAAAGAAGCTGGAAAATTCATGGAAAATGCAAAAATTCGTGCTGCAAAGAGAGGAATCATATTCAGGTATACGATAACTTTTGGAAGTCCTGTTGAACATATCATAAACATTTCAAAATCTAAAAAATTTGATTTGATAGTAATTGGTGCTCATGGAAAGGGTCGAGTAAAGGAATTATTTCTAGGAAGCGTGTCAAATGCAATTCTTCACAAATCGCGTGTACCTGTATTGATAGTAAAATAGGCGACAATCATGCTATATGAAAGAATACTTGTTCCATTTGACGGCTCAAAATTTGCAAAAAAAGCATTAGATGAGGCAATAAAAATAGCTCAAAATACAGAAAGTACACTGTACCTGTGTACGGTAGTAACTGCCAGTAATGTTATTCCTCCAGGTTCGTTGATGGGGCTTGTCAAGAATACGACCGCAAAAGAATTACATTCTAAATTGATTAAATCTGCAAAAACAGAAGCAGAACAAACGTTGAGTTACCAATCATCAATATGTAAATCAAAAGGAGTGAAAGCTGACTACAAAATAATTGGTAACGGAAATGTATCCGAAGAAATACTCAAGATAGCTAAACAAAAATTGGTGGATCTGATAGTAATTGGAAGTCAAGGACTACATGGAATAAACAAGATCAAGACCTTGGGCAGTGTCAGCAGAAAGGTTTCAGAACTAGCAGACTGCGCTGTTTTGATTGTAAGATAATATCAGATTTATTTGTATTTTTTCAATATGCTAATAACTATTTTATCAGGTATTTGATCAAATTTTCTATAAAATTGACCAACTGAAGAAAACTCCATTGGTGTTTCCAATGCAATTATTTGAATTCCAAATTGTTTAATAATTTCCCGAGTAACAAACGGAATTACGGGAGTGGCTAGAATTATCTCCTTTACTTGTTTCTGCAACAACCATTGCAGTATGGCGCAAACAGTAGCTCCTGTTGCTATCCCATCATCTACTAAAATTATTGTTTTATCATCAAAGTTGTAATTGGTGTTTCCACGATATGCTTCAATCTGTCTTGTGACCTCTGTTTTCTTTTTATTAATTTCAGCTTCAAATCTGGGATCATTTGCATATCTTTCCCATTCATGTCCATAATACAGAACACCGTCATAGGTTATTGCTCCTATTGCATATTCTGGATAGTCAGGAGGAGTAATTTTTTTAGAAATTATGATATCTAAAGGAAGATTTAATCTTCTAGCAATTTCATCGCCAACTATTATACCGCCTCGTGGAACGGTAAGAATAAGGCAGTTTTTGTCCCTAACAATGGAGACTAGTTTTTCTGCAAGAAGCTTTCCCGCATGCAATCTATCGTGTATCATTTTAGAAGGTCAATTATGAAATGATACCCTGAAATGTTAAGCTTCTTCTGTTAGTGTAAATACAATATCACATTTTATGATGATTCCCACAGATTTGGATTGATTCATTATGAATTTCGCTTACTCTATCTCATACATGACAAGTGCTCATGGAAACGTCGTCAGAAATCTCATTATTACGGAACTCGAACATGTTTGGCGCTGATCTTGATGATCAAGTACGGCGGACAGAAATATATATCTTGAAAATCAGTATTTCTGTTATTTTACAACAAGAATCGGAATAGACGATTTATGAACCACGTAATGTGAGACGCTTCCAAGAAAAAGCTCCTTTACATCACTATTTCCCCGCGATCCGAGTATTATCATATCTATTTTGTTTCCTTTTGCATATGATAGAATTTTGTATCCTTCGTTTCCATTTACCATTTTTTCATAAAATAAAACTCCATTTTGTGCAGATCTTGTTTTTGCTTCTTCAAGAATTTTATGCCCATTTTCCAAAAACATCTTTGCTAAACTAGATGAAGGCTTTCTGTAATTTATTGAAAATAGCGGAATCACATAAACACCAAAAAGCACTGCCTGACATTCCCTAGCAAGATAAATTGCTTCGTTCAATGCTTGAGAGGATCCTTTTGAACCATCAAGCGCGACTAGAATTCTTTTGATTTTAGAACTGACCAAGATTAAAAATAGTTATTTTAACTAGGATTAAAAATGCACATTGATTATCTAAATTGATTTTCAGCGTTGATAATTCGCATACGATCTCATATATCAAATATTGAGTGTTCAATCAATGGCACAAACTCCTCAGATTGTTCTTGTAAAAGACATAATGACAACGGCCATAGTTTCTGTGGATTCATCAGTTACGGTAAATGAAGCCGCAAAGACTATGGAGAAAACAGGAGTTGACGCTATTCTAATAATGGAAAAAAACACCCCATTGGGAATTATGACAGATAGAGATTTTGCAATAAAAATCGTTGCACATGCATACCCAATACAGACAAAGGTAAGGCAAGTAATGTCATCCCCCCTCATTCATGTTGGACCAGATGATGAAGCTTGGGTTGCTGCAGATTTGATGTATTCCAGAAAAGTACACAAGCTTCCAGTAATAGATGGGGATCAACTACTTGGAATTGTTACCGCGTCAGATATTGTTAAACTGTTTACTGTTTGTAATAAAGAAGATATGAGAAAGATGTACTATAGATCGCTTTCTAAAATATTTGATAACGATAATGAAGAAGCGGTTGTAGATTATTGATTATTTGATAAAATAACTTAACAGGTAACCAACTACATAAGCTACAGTTGCAGCAATCCCACCAACTGCCAACGTAGTTAGACCAGAACGAAGAAGTGATCTTCTAACAATTTGCCCTTTGATTATTCCGATTAGGAAAAACGCACCGCCTGTAAAAACAGCAGAGTACAAAAAGCTGTCAGAAATGGAGACAGACAAACCTGTAATGTAAAGAAAGACAAATGGGATCAGCGGAATAAGTCCAATTATGTTAAATCCAAAAAAGGTACTTAGTGCAGTGTCAGTTGGTTTTCTATTATCTTCTATTAAACCAAGCTCTTCTTTCATCATTGTATCTATCCAAACTTTTTTTCTTGCAGTTATCACTCTGACAATTTCATCTAAAATATCACTTGTGAATCCTTTTTTTGCATAAATATCGCGTATTTCTTGTTTCTCAGATTCAGCCATGTTATCAATTTCCCATTCTTCTCTTTTTCTTTCCTTCTGAATGAATTCCAGTCTAGCTTTTGATGCCTGATAATTTCCAATCGCCATCGAAAACCCGTCTGCAAACAGATTAGCAAAACCAAGAATAAGTATAACCATTGGCGATAGCGATGCACCTATTGCTCCTGCAACTACGGCAAAAGTCGTTACAGAGCCATCTATGGAACCATAAACAAAGTCTTCAAGATGCCACTTCATCATTTTGAAATTGAAATTAGAGGATTAAAAGGGTTGGAAAAAATCAAGGTTGAAAATAAAATCTAGATTTTGTTATTATTCATTATTGTGCATCATCTGATCCATTTCACCATGATCAATCACTCCAGTCATGTTTTGCATCATTTTTAGCATCACTTTCATGTGTTCTGGATCGTCCATCATCATTTGGTGCATCACTTTCATGTGTTCTGGATCGTCCATCATCATTTGGTGCATCACTTTCATGTGTTCTGGATCGTCCATCATCATTTGGTGCATCTGTGTCATTGTTTGAGGGTTTGACATCATTGTATTCATCCAATCATTCATGACCTGAGGATTTTGCATCCACTGATTAATCAGTTGTTGTCTTTGTGATGAGTCATGCATCATTAGTTGCATGTTTTGTGCCATCATACTAGTAGACGCATACTGATTTATCGTATAACCCATACCTATGCCCGCTATGAATACACCGATTGTAATACCAACCCAAACGTATTGATTTGTCATTGTATGTGGTCATAATTTCTAGTATATACAGAACTTGGATGATTTTCAAAATTGAAAATAAAACGAGATTATCAATGATGAGATTTACCTAAATTTAATAAATACATTTCAGCGTATTTCATCTCATGTCAAATATACGATTAGATTTCTGGGATGATTAAGGCTTTGAAAAAAATTATTATAATAAAAGCAAATGGTGAAAAAGCCAAATTCGATATTAGAAAAGTAGAATCCACGTGCATTAGGGCAGGTGCAAGTCCAAGATCGGCTAAAAAAATAGCTAGGCAGATCTATCATCAAATACGCCACGAAATGACTACAAAGCAAATCTACGGTATGGTACTTAGGCTTCTTTTACAGATTGAGAGTCCGGCCATCAGGCAAAGATACCGCCTAAAAGAATCAATAATGATGATGGGTCCTGCAGGGTTTTCATTTGAGACTTTTGTTGGACAGATTCTGGAGCAGTATGGGTATAAAACAAGATCAATAGATTCAGAAGTTTCTGGAAGATGCGTCATGCATGAGGTGGATCTTGTAGTAGAGGCAGATCAAGACAAAAGAAAATGGCTTGTCGAATGCAAGTACCATAATTTGCCTGGAAAATACACTGGACTCAAAGAATCATTATACACGCATGCACGATTTTTGGACCTTGCTGGCAAATTTGACAATGAAATGCTTGTTTGCAACACCAAAGTGTCATCTGATGTGATAAGATATGCAAATTGCATATCCCAAAAAGTATTGTCATGGAGATATCCGCAAGATGCAGGACTAGAAAGGATGATTGAAGACAAAAAATTGTATCCCGTTACGATACTGAGCCCAACTAGAAAGGAATTGGAATCGTTATTTCAAAATAAGATTATGATTGCAAAGGATTTACTAGATATCGATGTTGAGGAATTCTCACATGAAACAAAAATTCCAATTAGGAGGATTTTGTCTTTACAAAAACTAGTAAATCAGATCATAATCTAGTGTTTCAAAGTGTCTAATACTTTGTTAATATTATTTTTTACAGTATTAGCAGACTTGAACAAAGATTCTTTTTCATTTTGTGTAATTTCAACTTGATGAATTTCTGTTATACCATTTTTGTTGATTGTGATTGGAACTCCAATACAGACATCATCCAACCCATATTGCCCATCAAGTAGAACCGATGCAGGAACATCTAATGTTTCATCTTTGACTATACTTTTGATTATGTCAAACGCATTCTTTGCAATTCCAAAAACCGAATGTCCCTTATAATCTCTCAGATATTTCCAATAGTTTCTAACAGCCAAAGTAACTTTCAGTATTTGTGCAGCATCTAAAAAATCAGTTACTGGTTTTTCATGGTATTTTGCTCGAGAAAATATCGGAACCATCGTATCATCATGTTCACCCATTACTAACGCATCTTTAATTTGAGATTGAGTTGTTCCAAACTCTTGTGCTAAGAGATACCTAAATCTACTAGAGTCAAGACTTGAGGCAATACCGATTACATTTTTTGGTGAAAATGAGGCCTCTTTTTGTATTAGATAAGTAAGAACGTCCACAGGGTTTGTAATCATTAGAATTTTGGAATTTGGCGCATATTTTGCAATATTTGAGGCCATTTTTTGAATCATTTTTGCCTGATCAAACATTATCTCACTTCTGCTTTGCAAATGTACACCGCTACTTGCAGTTATTACAACTACTTTGGAATTTTTTATTTGTGAATAATCGCTTGTTCCAGTAATTGATATTGACGAAGATATGGAAATTGCATTTGTAATATCCAATGCTTCGCCAATCGCCTTTTTTTCATCTCGATTGATCAAAACAATGTCATCTAGTGAGAGGGATCCGCAAAGAAATCCAATTGCCGAACCCACTTTTCCAGCACCTATTATTGAAATCATATATTAATGAATGTGTTAGCTACTTCTTATTTGCTTCTAGCCTGTCAATTGGAATTACATGGACTACTTGAATTGTTCCAAGAAGTTTTTTTCCGTCGGCCACGTCATAATAGTTAAACATAGCATCATTTTTACTGCGGATGATTATTTTGTCATCTTCTTCCGGTTGCAATAGTTTTGTTTTGATATCAATGACATCTACATACAGCTGATGAGGAATTGTATCTTTGTTTTTTACTGTGATAATATAAGAAAAATCTCCAGTCCTCATGATCAGGTTTGGATTTGTGCCAGCATTTCCAACCGTTCCTACCACCACTGTTTCGCCACCTACATTTCGAAATTCTAATGTCTGTCTTACTTCCTCTGGCCAAAAAATGTTAAACGGTCTTACATATCCCATACTTGCATAACCAAAAATTGCCGCAAGTGCAACAAAACCACCAACAAGTCCAAAAATTAGAAATTTCTTATCACCGTTCACAGATAAAGTTTTGATTTATTCTATATGTATAGAGAATACAATTTTCATAATTGAGATCATGTTATTAAAACTGGAGGAGTGTCAAAGATTAGTCGGGGAAACAGAATCAGTCACTCCTCCCGATTTAGACATACTATCACGTTGTCAATATTTAACAAAAATTACGATTATCAATCCTGAAAATTAGGCGCGAATTTGGTTATCATCTCTGAATCTCATTAAAGGGATAAAATAATTATCAAACAGTAAAAAACCATGGCAGAGCTCAAGCGACACCTTGGTCTTTTTCAGACCACCATGTACGGAGTAGGACTCATACTCGGTGCTGGGATTTATGCGCTCATAGGAGATGCGGCTGGAACGGCAGGAAATTCATTGTGGATTTCGTTTATTTTGGCTGCAGTGGCAGCTATATTTACAGGATTAAGCTATGCAGAGCTTTCCTCAATGTACCCAAAGGCTGCAGCAGAGTATTCTTTTGTCAAAAAGGCATTCAAAAATAATTTCGTGGCCTTTATCGTTGGCTGGCTAACATTATTTGTTGCAATAATTTCGGCTTCAACTATAGCTTTAGGTTTTGGCGGATATTTGGCAGGCTTGTTTGGCACACCAGTGTTGATTTCAGCAATATCCATAATTGCGGTATTGTCGTTTGTAAATTTTTTTGGAATACGGGAATCGTCTTCAATGAATGTAATTTTTACTGTAATAGAAGCGGCAGGACTTACACTTGTTATTTGGATTGGCTTTACGTTATTTGGAAATGCCCAGATTAATTATTTTGATACACCGCATGGTCTAGGAGGTATATTTTCTGCATTCACGTTAGTATTTTTTGCATATATCGGATTTGAGAATATCGCAAATATTGCAGAGGAGATACGGAATCCAAAAAAAGTACTTCCAAGGGCAATCATTCTTTCAATATCAATTACTGCAATAATCTACATTTTAGTTTCAATATCTACAATTCGTGTTCTTACTTGGCAAGAATTAGATTCTTCGATTGCCCCGCTTGCAGATGTTGTAAAAAAAGCACTAGGTCCACAAGCACAAATCATTCTTTCATTTATTGCATTATTTGCAACTACAAACACAGTCCTCATCATGCTAGTATCAGGATCAAGGATTCTTTACGGCATATCAAAAGACAATGCAGTTCCTGCAATTTTTGGCATTGTGCATAGACAGCGAAATACGCCGTGGCTTGCAGTAATTGTAATCGGGTTTTTATCAATAGCGTTTGTATTCGCAGGAGACATTACAACAATTGCAAATATCTCAGTATTTACAATAATCATGGTTTTCATTTTGGTGAATTTGTCATTGATTTGGTTGCGTTACAAGGAGCCAGATTATGAAAGACCATTCAAATCACCATTAAACGTAAAAAAATTTCCAATTCTTGCAGCACTTGGAGTCGTTACACCAATTTTAGGAATAATTCAGCTAAACCCATACGTCATTTCCATGGGAATTGGCGTTATTGCATCAGGGGCACTGTTTTACTTTTTGTATGGCCGTTATCGAAAAAAACCTACATGAAAGACTAATTCAGTTCAATCGTATTGATTATTTTGCTTGCGGTCTTATCAATATCGACATTTGGTTCTGCTGAGATCAACAGCACGAATGTATCAATTGGAAAGCTCATCATGACGGCTTTTTCCCTTCGGGATGCAGAATATTTTACTTGACCAAGGCAATAGTCAAAATCTTTTCTCATTGAAACCCTCAAAACTAGCTCCATGTACATTTTTTGTCGCTCGGCCTCATCCTCTGGAGAATCTACACATGACTTGAAGCCACCCGCAACAAGCCGTCCCATGGAGTTAATTAGTCCCACAAAACGAATTTCGTTTTCTTTGAGTAAAATATCACATTTTTGCTCAAGGGCAGATTGTTCTAGTGCGTATTTTGCTTTCATTAAATCAGTTTTTGTAAATCTGCTAATAAAAGACGCGTAGCAATTATCAGTGATTTGTCACATATCAGAAAATGTAAACTCAAGGTAACAGCACTTTATGAAATCATAGTTACAGTAGTTGGAAGTAATCTGCAATAATTGACAAACCAGGATGAGTTTATCGGAAACAAACAGAACAATTATTTGAAAAAAATAAACATTGCAAACATTACAACCACTGATACGCTCATCAACACAAATGTGAACCACCCCAAGATATTGGAAAGTTTTCCATTTGTTTTTTCGTGGAGAATTTTTTTGTTGTTTGCTATCTTCATTATTACAAAAAGCATTGGAACTGCCACAACACCGTTGATAACAGCAGTATAGATCAACGCAGTAATTGGATTTATATTAATAAAATCAACCCACAGTCCAATTGCGGTAGAGACTATAATTGTAAGATAGAACGCCTTTGCCTGACGGAATTTTTTACTTAGACCCTGCTTCCAACCAAATCCATCAGATAGCGCATATGCAGAAGAACCTGCAAGTACTGGTATTGCAAGTAATCCCACACCTACTATACCTAACGCAAAGATAATTTTTGAGATCTGCCCAGAATGTGGGAATGTTTGCACCAGAGGTTCAATTGCTTTTGCTGCATCTTCTGCAGTTGTAATATTCGTTATTCCACCAGCATGAAGCGTTCCTGATGCAGTCAAAATAATAAACCACATTATCATCTGAGAAAATCCCATGCCAATCAGGACATCAAGTCTCATTGTTTTGATCTCTTTCTTGGATATTTCTGGTGTACCAGCTCCTACATTGGAAATTTTGTTTTTAGCCACATCTTCTTCTGCTTCTTCTGACGTCTGCCAGAAGAAAAGATAAGGAGAAATCGTCGTGCCGAATATTGCAACAAACATCATTGCAAATGCAGAGTTGAATTCAATATGTGGAGTCACACTAGCCAGGATTATTTCATCAATGCTACCACCAACAATTATTGCAGTTAGAACATATGCAAACAAAGAAAACGCAAGATACTTGAGTATTTTGACATATTTTTTGTAGGGAATAAAGATTTCAGCTCCAATAATCAATCCAGTAAAACACAATGCGATCGCAAATGCTGGGACTTGCGGAAAAATCAAATTTGTGGATAATGCCATTGCGCCTATGTCCACACCAATGTTAATTGTGTTTGCAATTAAAAGAAGTGCAGTTATTGGAAAAACCACTTTTCTTGAGAATTGTTTTCTTACTGCATTACCAAGACCCGCTCCAGTAACAAGCCCAATTCGTGCACACATTTCCTGAATTGCAGTCATCATTGGATACTGGAATAATGCAAGCCAAAGAAAGCCAAATCCAAACTGAGCACCTGCTTGAGAATATGTCGCAATACCTGATGGATCATCATCTGATGCGCCAGTTACAACTCCAGGTCCTAAATTTCTAAAGAAGTTTTTTATTGACACCAAACAGATCAGGACATTTGATTTATCTATTAATCACATAAGTAGATTCTCAGCCTAGGAATTGACTGTTTTTTAACTCTTAAAGGATCTCCAACAGAGAAAAGAGTCCATTTGGATATACGTGCGATAATATTAAATTAGAATATTTTCTGGAGCAATCCCATGAGTAAACAGATTACTCCCCTTGATGCATGCAATGAGGTTATGGCAATAGACGATTCAATACGATTTGTTGGTAGAATTAAAAATAGAAAGCTGATCGCGTTTGCAAGACACCAAGGTAAGAAACCATTACTTGATGCGGAGCTAGGAAATTTGGCGCATTATTACGCATCAGTCAAAGCAAGTATGGAGGAAATGTTTGATGGGCCATTAGGCAAGACAAATTGGATGATAACTGCCAAAGAATATGTAAAACTGGTAACACTGTTCCTAGATGATGGACTTCTTATTTTTTCATTAGATGTCGAAGCAAACCACGACGAAATTATTAAAAAAATTCAAGGCTTGAACATTAAACTGTAAAATTTTCCTAAAAACATCACAAATAGTCTTTAAGTGAAATTTTATTTTCTTTCGGAATCTGTGCTATCTCAAATCCCTCTGGTCGTTTTGACATAGATCTTGTTGCATCAATTCCAAGCTTTGCGGTTAGCAAGTTCTTTTGATCACTAGATGGATCAAGACTTGAGCCTCTCACCTTTTCAATAATTGTAAGATCCTTATCAGCCTGAAATCTTGTTGCCATTGCATATTCGACCTGAACTGGATCAGATGGATCAATATCCTCGTCTACTACTGTTACCATCTTAAGTGAGCGATGAGCTGCAAATGTCTGTTCAATTGCTTTTTTTGCATCAGCATCTGTCTTTTTTGAAATTTGTACCACTGCATGCAACCAATTACATCCACCATTTGTCATTACCACCTGTTTTGTTTGTGGAATTGCTTTTTTGACATCGCGGTTAAGC
This sequence comes from uncultured Candidatus Nitrosotenuis sp., assembly GCA_964449865.1. Taxonomy (GTDB): domain Archaea; phylum Thermoproteota; class Nitrososphaeria; order Nitrososphaerales; family Nitrosopumilaceae; genus Nitrosotenuis. Next base: position 61,931 of record CAYVBR010000002.1, on the reverse strand, counting down.
TTTGCTTCAATTGGCATTCCCATTAACAATCGATGCTCAGAATATCCTGCTAAAACATCATGGAAAATGGCATTATTTCTATAGTACAGCTTCTCAAGCTCAAAAACAGGTTGCTCTCTTGCAAAGTCATAGGTTCGAAGCATCTCAACCATCCATTCTTTGTGTGTCTTGTCTTGCAGTATTTTTCCTTCCAATACAATTTCAGATCCGGATGGTACCTTCATGTCAGAGTAGGGCAGTTTTGTGAGTGTGAGTTTTCCTGCCAAAAGAGAATTCGCTATTTCCAATTCGTCTTCGCCCCATTCTGCCTGATATGCACCAGCAATTGATACTGCAGGATGAACTCCAACGGTTATTGCCACTTTAAGGTCTTCACCGTGTTCTTTTGCACGCACAAATGTTCTGTGAAGGTGCCTTCCTTCCACCATTCGTATGGAAAAATGAGTCTTATCTAATGGCATCAGTCTGTGAAATGACGAATTTTGTGCCTTTTTTTCCTGATTTAATGTGTAAATTATTGATGATGTGATAAATGGTCCTGATTCCTTTTCAAAATGGGTCACTATTGGAAGAATGGACAGATCCTTTGAAGAATTTTCTAGAAATTTGCCATCTGAGATAATTTTTGGTTTTTTCGCATGTTCTATTGCAGATATCACTTTATTGTGAATTGTCGATTCCGTTGCAGATACAGCACTTGCAAATCTTGCCCTTGTACCAACCAGGTTTGCGACAAGGCGCAGTTTGCTCTCCTTGATGTTTTCAAAGAGAACTGCGTTTGCTCCATCTACTTTCGCAGTAATTGCGGCAATTTCATATTTTGTAGAAACATTTTTCTTTATGACAGATAATTGTCCTGTTTTTTTTATTTTCTCAATGAAATTACGAATATCAGTCATTCTCGAATTGCCTCAGTAATTTTCTCAATTAGAACTTTACCCGCGCTCGCTCCAAGATCCTTTTGTGTATACAATGAAACAATGCATACTCCTTTTGCGTATGATGCTAGCTTTTGAGAGATCAGTTTTAGGAAGAGTGCGTCTGTTTTTGCAGGAATTATTGTTGATGTGCTAGGTGATGGACCAGTCCCCACTGATATCATCATTGCGCCAAGCTTATTGATGCCTTCAGTTATAGAAATAAAAAAACCGTTGTCGTACTTTTCAATTTTGACATCGAATTTCCGATTTTCTGTTTCCACAGTTATCTTACTGTAGTCAGAACTTGACATTGCTTTCTTGAATAGAGATCTATGCCTTTATTGATATCGCTTCTTGAGCACCAGTTTCAACTTCGATTGCGGCTTTGGATTTTCTTGTTCTTTTCACTTTTGTTTCTGCTATCTCAGTGCTTGGCTGTACTGCTTGTTTGGTATCAGCCTTAACTTTGGTTGCAGTTTTAGCTTTTCTTGTTCTTTTCACTTTGGTTGTCGTTACTTCTTCTGCCACCTCAACGTTTGGTTGTACTGCTATTGCCTCTTGGGCTTCGGCTTCTACTCTGGCACGTAGCTTGGCTTTGTACTTGAGATTTCGTGGTTTTGTTCTCAGTCTATAACCGCAGCATGGGCACCAAAGGCCTTCCCATTTGATGAAGATTTCACAAATTTGACATCGTCTCTGTCCGGAAGCATAACGTCCAGTTCCTACTGGCTTTTGTGCCTTGTATCTAGAGCAGATTCCTTTACATGTCATATTTTATTCACTTGTAATATGTTATAGGAATCGTAAATATTTAAGGATGGATCCATATTTTTTACATAATTTTTGCATAAATTGCATAAAAATTATAGTTGATCTTGGCAATTAGCTTGATCAATTTGACAAAAAATCGTCAAGTATTATAAATATCTAACGTTTTTTCTACGCATGATATTTTAGCAATTTAGGCGTGAATTTTTTCGTTTCTAAAATTAATTTTATCAAAAATCAGCCAGTTCTTGAAAGCGGCAATACAAAACGCCTGTAACCCTCCCTTTGGGTAATGAATTTTGCAGACATCATGTCGCGTTCTCCACGCTTGTTGTAATTCTTGATTTTTTTAGTGGTTTTACGCTCATCTACTAACTCCAGTTCAAAATGAGAGCAAAATCTAAGGTTAAGAAGGGTTGTAATTTGTTTTGTGACCTGCATGTTACCGTTTCCTATTTTGATTATTTTTCGCTCGGCCTTTAATCCTCCAAGAATCTTGGCAACATGATTTGCAAGATCCTCTGGCGAATTATATAATCCTCTTTCAATTTCTTTGCCAAAGTACATGACTGAAAGACCTATTCGTTGTCCAGGATCAATACCGATTAAAAGCTCATTATCATTTAACCCGGAATCTAGCATTTCGATTATTATTCCTTGGATTACAGTAGGATCTTCTTGTAGAATTTCTTCGTACAGTATTGGTTGATTTGCAGATTTTGGCGATTCTTCTGTTGTAGTAAGTATGAGATTTCCCGAATAATTTTCAATCTCGTCTGGAAGTAGAGAATCATACTTTACGTTTAAAGTTTTGAGTGTTTTGACAAATTGAAAATAAGATTTGCCATAGGTGGTAGCAACGCCGATACGACAGTGTTCTAATGCGCTGATGCTATACAAGGTGATCTTTTAGATTTAAGGTTTTATGGCTTTAGAATCGTCGAAACCACACTATCTACTGCTTCGTTAGACTTGGATTCAACTGTGCTTTTGAGCTTGGCTAGTTTTGCTTCCCCCTCTGCAGCGATTTTTTTTGATTGTTGTTCTGCCTTTGCCTTAGTTTCTGAGATTATGGATTCAGCCTCTTTGATTGCCATTTGAGTTACATGGGTTTTTAGCGATTCGAGTTCAGCCTGAGTCTTTGAAGTTAGTGTTTTTTTGATGTCAGATACCTTTTCGTTTAGGGAATCAATACTGTTCTCAAGCTCAGATAAAGACTTGATTATCTTGCTTACTTTGGAGTCCGCAACCGTGGTTTGTGCCGCTTCCTTCATATAGCTAAAAACCCTCTAAACCCGTTAATTAAATTATTCATTTCGTGCTCAAGAGCAGAATTGCTCTTGCAAGATCGCCTTTTGTCTCAATTAACGCATTTGTTGCGGCCTCTGGCGAAACGTTTGCTTGTTGGCACACAAGCATAATATCTTCTTCTGAGAATATTGGAACTTCGAGCTCTTTTTCCTCATAACTTGTTGCTATCACTTGAAAAATTGAATTATCCTTTGCCTTCATTTCAGTAACGGATGGCTTGGAAATTATGATCTCTTTTTTGTCTGTTTTTATAATTACTTCTTGGACATTTGAGAGCTCTTTCATGTCTAGGCCCATTTTATCCATCATCCTTCGCATTTCACGGTTACCTCCCCCTCGCATCATGATGTCTTTTCCTCCAAACCAGATTTTAAACTATCGCGGACTTTGATCGCAACTCCTCTTTTCAGAGTCATCATCATTTCCGAATTTACAATTGCTCGTCCAACTGCAATTACTTTGTCTTTGTAAAGTATTGGGACATCTGCACCTATCATAATATTTTTACCAGCCAAAACAACGTGTTTGCAGAAGACAGATTTTCCGTCTTGCACAAACGGCTTGGAGTCTTCATCTATTTCGATGCAGTTTTGATGAAATTTTTTGCTTTTCATCAATAGTTGGGCAAAATACGGAGTTATCGCCAAACCGCCATCAATTCTTAGTGTACACAACAATCTTTTATTATGATAAACTTCTCTAATTCTTCCAGTTTTTTTAGAGAATGTGATTTCAATTTCTTTCGGCAGATATTTTGAAACACCAGTCCCGAATAACGCATCAATGGTATGCCTTAGCTTCAAAACTTGATCCATCTCTAATTACAGATAATTTGCAATATTAATACGTGTAACTAGTTATTTTTTGGAATTTTTATAGTAAAAGCTGTAGGATTGTTTTCTGCAATTATTGTGCCACCGTGTTGTTCTATAATATTTTTACAGCTTGCAAGTCCAAGACCAGTTCCTTTTTGTTTTGTAGTAAATAGCGGTTCAAAAATTTTTGGCATATTTTCTTCCGGTATTCCACAACCAGTATCTTCAATGGAAATTATATGATAATTTTGATCTTCAGATAATTTTATTGATATGATTCCGTCATTCTCAACTGCATCGATTGCATTTCTTAATAGATTTACAAGGACTACTTCTATTTGCGCAGGATCACATTTTAAGACAACATCTTTGTCAGGTTTGATAATCTTAACACGTTTTGGAACTAGCATACTGTTTAGAACATTATTAATCATTTTTGAGAATTCTACTGACTGTTTTGTTACTGGCTTACTTCTTACAAAATCTAATACTTCAGCAATTTGGTGAGACATTCTATCAACGGCATTTTTTTGTCTCTCAAACGTTTCTTTTTCCTTTTCAGACAAATCCTTGTTTTGCATTTGCAATACTTCCGATGTTACCCTGATCACAGAAAGTGGATTCCTCAGATCGTGTGCTATTCTTGCTGCAAGCTCTCCTACTGCTGCAAGTTTGTCAGATTTTGATTTGTATTCTGCAATTTCCAGATCTTTTTTAATTTGAATAATTTCTGCCTCCTTTTTGAAAAGCCTGTCTCTACTAAAGGCAAACAGAATTATGCCTACTACCAAGGCAGTCGCAAGACTGATCAATACCAGCCTATTTGTTTGGAGTGTTGATTCCGCATTAGAGTACAGTGATTCGGTATGGACTACGATTAAGGCAAAATATTCAGTTTTTTCATCAACCACGATAGGAATTCCTGTAGATAGTGTTTCTCCCAATTCTGTTTCAGTGATTGAATATTTAGCAGAGTTTCCATTCATCATATCTTCAAAAAGTTTAATCGTGTTTGGGTCATTGCGTAAGAACTGCTGTACGTCTGAATCGTAGAATTTTTTACCCACTAGATCAATTATGGGATTTTTCGGAGCGATAATAAATTGCCCATCGTTATCTATGACCACCAAGTATTCAGAATTAATATCAAATATGTTTCCGTGTTTGCTGAAAAATTGAGATGGATCAAATGTAATTCCTGTTATTCCCTGTAGAACATTATTTTTATCAACAATCGGATGTGCCAAAGTTATTTGAAGACTTCCATCTAAATCGATAAGACCTGATGAAAAGGTTGGTTTCAGCGTTTGTTTGATTTTTTGGACATAGGATTGATTAGAAAGATCTAGGCCAATTGGAGAATTTTTATCTCCACCCATATTGTAAATTATTTTAAATTCTTTATCAGTTTCAAAGAATGTTTTAATGGGAGTAATTTTGTTGATCTCCCCAAGCTGTTGTTGTATAATTGCCTTAGATTGATCATTTATGAGATAGTCATTAGTTTGATAATATTGCGTAATGTCATGCAACTCATGAACCAATGAGTTAAGATCAGACTCTATACTCATCTTTATTGCTTTGTTTGCACCATATTGAAGCTCTATTTGATTTTGCAAAAGAATTTCTTTTAGGTTTTTTTCAGCTTCTTCATAAGAATACAGTATTATGGAAAAGGATACAACTACTGCAATAATTATGAGTATGTCAGGAATCCTAATTGATTTTAGCACAATACAGAGTTGTATGGAACGCGCTTATTATCTAACGCAAGACAATCAGGTTTGGTTCTATTAATTTTTTAAAAATCATATATAATTATTATAAATCTATATAGATCAAGTCAGATATTTACTCATGCAAGAACGCGAGGAGACAAGACGCTTACAGTTTACCGGAAAGTCATCATACATTGTATCTTTGCCAAAGCAATGGATTACTGAATTAGGTCTAAAGCAGGGAGACCAAATCACAATTACACGGCAAGGGAAATCGGGCCTCAAGATACTTCCTGCCAAAGATCAAACTAAGACCATACAAACAGAAGAAGCTGTTTTAGAAATTGCGAGGGACGACGAGAATTCAGCCATAATACGCAAGCTTGTATCACTGTACTTTCTTGGATACAAGACAATCCAGATAAAGCCAAAAACAGATAGACTACAACCGGGACAAAGAAACGCAATCAAATCAGCCGTCAAAGGAATGTTAATGGGCGCTGAAATCATTTCAGACTCTGTTGACGGGATAACAATTCAAGTTCTAGTAAATCTTTTAGAGCTATCAGTAGATGGAGCATTCAAAAGAATGCTTCATCTTGCGAAATCAATGCTTAAAGATGCATTACTTGCAGTGAAGGAAGGAAATGTTGAGCTTGCAAAAGAAGTGATTGATAGTGATGACGAAGTAGATCGGTTCGGCTTTTACATTATACGCCAGTTAAAGATTGCAATTCAAAATGAATACATGTTAAAAGACATGGGATTTACCAATGCAAGGCAGTGTCTTGGATATAGATTAATTGTAAAAAATATTGAAAGAACCGGAGATCATGCAGTTTTGATAACGAAGGATCTTTTAGAATTCAAAAAACCGATCAAAAATAACATAATGGAAAAAATTGAAGACCTAAATGACTTTGCAGTATCGGTGTTAGACCAAGCATGTCTTGCACTATTCAAGGAGGACTTTAACTTAGCAGAGCTTGCAATCAAAAGAGCGTCTGACGCATCAAAATATGAAAAAAAGATGCTAGAATCAATAAAGTCAATAAAGGATGAAGAAGAAGCATATCGGATAAGAAGAATGTCGGAAAACATCATCAGAATTGCAGAATACGCAAGCGATATTGCGGAAATCGTACTTAACATGAATATAGAAAAATTGCTAAAAAAACCCAAGCTGTAAAATTTTTGCCATCATGACACTAACTGCAATTTTAATCACATACGATAATGAAAACTCGGTAAGAGAGGCACTGGGACTTTGTGAGGCAGCAGAGTACAAGGTAGAAAAAATAATCAGGCAAAAATTTCTTAACAGGAACAAATTTGGTATTGGTGAAGGAAAGGTTGCCGAAATCAAAGAGATTGCCAATAAAATAAAACCAGACGTGATAATTTATGACGAAATTCTAAAACCCAGTCAGAACTACAATCTTGCTTCAACTCTAAAAATGAACATCGTAGATAGGGAATCGCTAATTTTAGAAATTTTTGAGAGGAGATCGGCTAGCCATGAATCTCACCTTCAGATAAAATTGGCACAGCTCAGATATGAAATGTCACGAGCTAAAGAAAAAATCAGACTTGCCAAAATGGGCGAACAGCCAGGATTTATGGGAATTGGAATGTTTGAAGCAGACGCATACCAAAACGACATCCAAAATAGAATGAAAAATGTTAGAACAAAGCTTGCAAAATCAGGAAAACAGCGGGCATTGCACAGAGAGGCAAGAAGAAGAGTCGGTCTGAGAACAATCTCGCTTGCTGGATACACGTCTGCTGGAAAGACTACCTTGTTTAACTTGTTGACCGGCGAAACCAAGGAAGAGAGCCCCGAACTATTTACCACACTTTCAACTACTACAAGAAAAATACTAATTAATAAAAACCCGATTCTTATTTCAGATACGGTAGGATTCATCAGCAAATTACCAGCATACATGGTTGAGGCCTTCAAATCAACGCTTGAGGAGCTCAAATATGCCGAAGTAGTAATTGTGGTAATAGATGTGAGCAATACGTTGCTAGAATTAAGTAAAAAATTCCGCAGTTCCCTTAAAACTCTGGCAGAATTAGACGTAGATCAAGACAAAATAATTTATGCGCTAAACAAGTCTGATCTCATCAGCCCAGAAGAGATTGTAGAAAGGGCAGAATATTTGGGTCTTGGAGAAAACAAGAAATGGATTCCAATTTCGTCCGTAACAAAGGAAAATATCCCAAAAATATTAGAGCTGATAAACAAGATGTTAACCGAAACAAAACCATATGTAAAGGAAATTCCAAAAAAACCAGATTATGCTAAATTCCATGAAGATTGAAGTGTTAAGAATAGGTCAAAGACTAGTGCGAGATGACAGAGTTACTACCCATGTAGCACTAGTAGCAAGGGGTTTTGGTGCTTCAAAAATATTCATGAATGAGGTAAACCCTGAAATCAAGGACACCTTAGATAAGGTAAACAAATCATGGGGCAGCGATTTTCAGATAGAATTCATTGAAGATTGGAGAAAGTTGCTCAAATCAAAGAAAAAAAGCTCTACTAAGATCATACATCTTACAATGTACGGGGAAAACATAAACCAGATTCAGGACAAGATCAAAAAAGAAGACAGTGTACTGATAGTTGTCGGGGCAGAAAAAGTTCCACGTGAGGTTTACGAACTGGCAGATTATAATGTAGCAGCAGGTAATCAACCGCATTCTGAGATCAGTGCACTCGCCATAGTTTTAGATAGAATCCAAGGCGGAAAACAATTTGATATAAAATATGATGATGCGAGATTGGAAATAGTGCCAACCGAAAAGGGCAAAACAGTGATTACCAAAAACGATTGATTAATTATAGACTGATGGGAATTGTACTTATTGGTTGAATCCTACGAAGACCCATTTGTAAGAATTTCTGCGATGATAGGAGGAGATGAATATCTCAAGGTTGCGCGTGCACTTTTGAAGGCAGAGGATGCAACTGACGAGGAAATTGCAAGCTCAACTGGACTTAGAATAAACATGGTAAGAAAGGTGCTTTACGATCTTTTCGGCAAGGCGCTCATTACTGGGATCAGGGTCAAGGACGAAAGAAAGGGATGGTTTGTCTACAGATGGCGCTCAAGAAAAGACGAAGTTGAAAACTTTATTGAAAATCAGAAAAAAAAGATTTCAGAACGATTACAGCAAAGACTAGATTATGAGAATTCTTCACAGTTTTATCACTGCGGAAACGAAGATTGCCAAAGAATCACATTTGAAACAGCGCTTGAAATGTTTTTCAAATGCCCAAGATGCGGCAGCGTTGTCAACCTGAGAAAAAACGACAAGTTGAAGAAAGGTCTAGAGTCAAAGATCACCGACATTAGGAACGATATGAGACGTCAGATATAGTAGTGCAGTACAACTTCGTTTTTTTGTCTAATTATGCCATGTAGTTTTAGTTTTGTAGATTTTGATATTTTAGAAAAACCATATCCTTCAACTAGCGTTGTTGCATCTTTTCCACCTATAACATAAGGAGTAATTGTGACGATTAGTTCGTCAACTAGTCCTTTATGGATAAATTCCCAGTTTAATGTGCCTCCACCCTCAAGTAATATGCTTTTGATGTTTTGTTTTTGGAGTATTTGTAATAGCTTTTTGGTATTAATTTTGCTTGAACCTGATACAATTACTTGTAATGGGTATTTACCAAGTCTTGCAAGATTTCTCTTTGGCGCTTTTTTTGATACTACAATTATTGTTGGTATAGTATGACAGGTCTTGATGATTTTTGATTTTGCAGATATTTTGCCGGATGAATCCAAAATTACTCGTATGGGATTTTTCCCTTTTACATGTCGTACAGTCAGAAGAGGATCGTCGATTTTTACAGTATTGATTCCAACTAATATGGCGTCAACTTTTGCACGCAGTTTGTGAAATCGTATTTTGTCTCGCCCTGAAGAAAGGGCAGAATCCTTGTTTTTTGTGGCTATTTTACCATCAAGTGATGCTGCAGCGCTCAGAATCACGCGTGGCCTAGAGCTTGCCATGAATAATTCTCCCCCCAATCATTACTGCTCTGATTGTAGATTCTGATGCCCGATGAACTATTGAAGCGTATGGATTGTGCATCGGCTCTAAATCAATCGCGTGCTTGTCTATGAATATTCCATCTGCCAGATATTTTGGCTCAATTGAGCCAATTTTTCTTCCAAGTAAAATCCCCCCGTTTACGGTTGCCATTTTGAGTATTTCTTTTGGTTCAATTCTCTTTTTGTGCAGTCCCATCGTTACCTTCCAAAGATAGTCCATTTCTCGGAACATGTCAGGCGAGTTTATCATTACATTATCAGTTCCAATTGCAATTTTGCATCCATTTTTTTCCATCAAGGGAAAATCTGGAATCCCTTCTGCAAGCGATGCGTTTGCCCGTGGGCATATGACAATCCCCCTTGTCTTTTTTGCTGCATTGTGCAGATCATTTTGTTTGGCATACGTCATGTGAACAAGAAAGTGAGGTTTTAGTAACAATGCACGAGAGGTTTCAGACTTTCCGGTGATTTTTTGGGACTTTTTTGAGCTTTCTATTGTTTCAGATGAGTGAATCGCCCTTATTTTTTTGGATTTGGACATGTATTGTAAAGCAGAATTGCTATTTTCGTTTGGTCCGCTGATGCCAAGTCCATCACATGATCGAAGAATTGATACAAGTTTTTTTCTTTGCAGAATTGGTAGTGGCGTATTTTTTTGGATTTGTCTTTGATCTTGATAGTGTTCAATTCTGCCCAAGATGATAGCTCTGATTGGAACTTGCGAAATTGCCTTTTTTAGCAAGAGTATTCCGGCAAGCTCGCTTTCCCTAAAGTCGACAAACGTGGTTATTCCTTTTCTTACCATTGAGAGGCAGGAGTTTCTCATAAAGCTAACAAGATGCTCAGGCTCTGATTCTTTTAGGATTCGTGGTTTTATGCCTAAAATTGGGTGAATTTTATCGTCTACCGTGCCTCTTGCAACGACATCTTTTGCTATCGAATCCCCAATGTGAGTATGAGAATTAACAAAGCCTGGGATAAGCAACAATCCCTCGCAGTCCACTGGTTTTTCTTTTTGTGGCACATCATTGATTTTCCCAAAAAACTGATCTTTGATTTGTAGATTTGTAGAGTGGATGTATTTTAGATCTTTACCATGCAGAATGCTGAGATTTTTTAAATGCATGACAGTTCGTAGATTTCCGGTTTTTCTTTTCCAGATTTTCTGATCTCCCGTATAGTGTCAAGGGATTTTGTTGCAAGGTTTATTGCCTCTCTTACGGTTCTTGCAGTTCCAATTCCGCAGTTAAGCGTTATATCGAATTCTTTTTTCGTTAAATCTAAAAATTTTTTTGCATTTTCTTTAGAATTATCAGAAGACACCACCATAAAATTGTCTCCACCCATGAAAAAAGTCATGGATTTTCTTTCTAAAAAGAACTCAGACATTTTTGCATACAAATTAAAAATAATTGATGAGATCTCATACGGCGACTTTATCTTGCGTCTTGATGTTAGATCTTCAACGTCAAAGTGCATTATTGTGACTTTTTGATCAGATTTTCCGTCAATAAACCCATAGATATTATGCTCTTTGCTCAAGACAACGTGTGCTTTCTTGCCCTCATATGCCCTGATGTTTGCATCAAATGGAGTATCTGCATACCCAATCGACATTGATAATTTTAGGGATGATAGTTTTTCCAGCTTTTTCTGAAATTCTATGTGATCTTCAAGCGTAAGCCCATTTGTAACGGCAAAGAACTCGTCAAATCTATTTGAAAATACAAGTGAGTTTTTTTCGGAAAACATCTTTTGTACTTGCCCGTAAAGATTGGCCTGAAGCATTTGCAATTCATGCTCCCTATCGCTTCCAAGAGTTAGCGTCCATGGCCCATATTCTGTTATTTTGATTATGGTAAGCTGAATCATTGTATTTTTTCCAGCTCTTTTGATACTTTTAGAACAGCCTCTACTGCACGCTCTGCCACGGGTCTTATTCGTGCGTGAGCGTGTCGTTCCTGCATTCCTGGGCCAGAGATTCCAAGGGATACTGGTTTTTGGTATTTCAGTGAGAGTTCTGTTAACGATTTTGCAGTTGCGGTCGCTATCACTTCATCGTGTTTTGTTTGACCCTTTATTATGGCACCCAAGGTAACTACGCCGTCAACGTCTTTTTTCTGGAGCAGAGAATTTACAATTATTGGCATATCATATGCGCCCGGAACCTTGCAAGAATATGTTACGCGCAATTTTAAGGATTTTGCCTTTTCGAGAGCCACGTCAAGCATTCTTGATGTTATCTCTTCATTAAATTCTGCAGTAACTATTGCAATGTTCAACTAATGCACCCTTGAGAATTCTAGTAACTCTTTTCCATCTATAAATGGAACGGTATTTTCTTTGGCAAACTTCATTGCTTTTTCAACTGATAATGCCGAATATGTTTGTGAGTCCATCATTTCACATATCGCAGTAACTGGAGTTAGTTTTGCAAGCTCTGCTAGATAAACTGACATTTCAGTGTGCCCTTGTCTGGTTGCAAGCAATCCCCCTGATGCAAGCAATAACGGTACATGGCCAGGTGTTGCAAAGGACGATATGAATTCGCTTTTTGCATTAGTCGAGTTGTAAAGATTTGCCATTTCTTTTATCGTAAGTGCTCTGTCTCTATCTGTGATTCCGGTGTATGTCTGTTTATGGTTAACAGATATTGAGAATGTTGGATGATCGCCATACGGTGCAGTCCCCATTATCATCTGTTTTGAGTCAGAGTCCACATCAGTTGAATGCGATAATATGTTGTGCATATATTGTAAATTAAGGGATTTGGCAAAAGAGTCCTTCAGAGCAATACAGATGAGGCCTCCCCCATACTGACGCATTCTTGATATGTGCTCTGGTGTGACAAATTGGGCTGCGACAACCATATCGACTTCGTTTTCCCGCTTACCAGAATCATAAAGTAATACAAATTCGCCTCGCTTAAGTGAGGCTATTGCCTCATCTAGTGTCATAACTAAAACTCGCCTGCGGTATAATTATAAAGTTTACTAAGATTTTGGTAATTACCACTAAATTGGTAGTAATTTATTCCTACTTTAGAATATATTTGCCAAGAATGTCAGTTTCAATATTAACCTTATCGCCAATCTTTCTTGTGTGAAAATTCGTTACATCAACTGTATGCGGTATCAGACAAACAGATGCAAGATTCTTTTGTACATCAACTACAGTCAGACTTATTCCATCAATTGCAATTGATCCCTTTTGCACAACAAACTTTGCAAGATTCTTTGGTATCTCAAGCCATATTTTGATTTCCTTGGGTTTTCTTTCAATTTTCTTTATTATTCCCACACCGTCTACATGACCAAGAACGAAATGCCCCTCCATTCTATCTCCAACCTTTAAGCTTCGCTCAATGTTGATTATTCCCCCCTCCTTTAGATTTCCAAGATCAGTTTTTTTCGTAGTCTCTTCTATCATCTCAAAATTACATTTTGAGCTTGAAATCCCAGTGACCGTAAGGCAGACTCCGTTTAGTGCAACACTTTGGCCAACTTTGAGTCCCTTAGCATGTCTACCTAGATCAACGGTCATTTTTACAGCGCTTCTGTTGCTTGTCTTTTTTTCTATTTTGATTACTTTTCCAATGCCTTCAATAATTCCCGTAAACAATATTGTTATAATGTAATGTGGCTATAAATTGATTTTTTCAATCTAACCAATACTTAAAAGATAGATCGAAATCTGAACTCCATGGATACCTTTGATGCAATTGAAAAACGACGTGCCATAAAACATTTTGATCCTCAGTATCAACTGACACCTGAAGAAATCAATAAGATTCTCTCACTTGCAATATTGTCCCCAACATCATATAATATTCAAAATTGGAGGTTTGTTCACGTAGTTGACAAAGAATTACGGAAAAAGATTCGCATAGCATCATGGAATCAAGCTCAAGTTACTGATTCCTCAATGCTTCTCATTTTATGCGCAGACCTAAAAGCATGGGGAAAAAGCCCTTCCAGATACTGGAAAAATGCCCCAAAAGAGGTTCAGGATTACATTGTCCCGGCAATTCTCAAATCTTACAGTGGCCAAGACCAGTTTATGCGTGACGAGGCAATACGCTCGTGTGGAATTGCCGCTCAAACCATAATGCTTGCTACAAAATCCATGGGATATGACTCGTGCCCAATGATTGGCTTTGACCAAAAGGAGGTCGAAAGTCTAATCAACTTGCCAAAAGATCACATCGTTTGCATGATGATAGCAATCGGCAAGGCGGTAAAAGAGGCCCAACCGCGTGGAGGACAACTGCCCCTAAGAGACGTCGTAATTACGGATCGTTTCTGATTGTAAAACATAACAAGGTTACTTGACGTTTAATAATAGAATTAAGAGTAATTTGTTATGGATGTGTCGGACGTTGCAATTACAATCATTCATCTAGTTGTCGGTTTTATTCTGGTGTTTTATGCGGCTAAGGCTTACAAAAAAACAAAATATCCTCCGATGCTCCTATTGGTAGCTGGTTTTACTGTTCTTGTTTTAGGCGAAACAGTAGTTGAAGATGCCCTTTATTTTATTGATAGTAAATTTATTCAAGAGGCAATTGCGGAAGCTTTTGAGATTGTTGGCTTTATCATATTGATTTTAGCAGTTAAAAAAAGTTGAAATGGAAACTGATGACAATATTACCTCAGTACTTGCAGACAAATACACACGAGAAATTCTGACGGTCCTTACAAATGAAGAATTGTCCTCGCAACAAATTGCGTCAAAACTTGACATGCCTACATCTACAGCATATAGAAAAATAAAAAATTTGGAAGAACTGAATCTTATCAAAAAAACAAAAGTGGTGAGGACGATTGAGGGTCTTAGCGAGAGCTATTACAAAAGTATGATCTCTGAAATAAACGTGAATTTCAAAGGTGGAAAGATGACATATTCGATTGAGCGAATAAAAATGGATGATAAGATAGTCAGATTGTGGCAAAAATTCAAAGACTGATCTATTCTCATCGATGGGAACGGTAGGTACCAAATTAAATATCAAACCGCATACAAGCCCATGGAAAAAAAATCAGCACACATAGCTGCCTATGTCCTTGCTGCACTCATGCTATCCACAGGCATACTATACCTGACATTAGCATATGATGAAAACAAGGACTACCAAGAAGAGGTGCAACCTAGTGCAAATACTAGCGAGGTAGAAGCTGATGAGGTAGGCGAGAGGGAATCTAACGAAGCGGGGGAAAAGATGCAAAATACGTCTGAATCTCAGGGCTTTGGCGACATGGGAGAGGTTGTCTTTTTTTCAATAATAGGCATCCTATACGTTCCAATCGGCTTGTGGATGCTAAAGAAGAAAGAGATTAGCAAAAAACCGTACGTAGTTGCTTTGATTGGATCCGCTGCATTAATTGCGTTCTATGTCGCAACCCGAACAGTCAACATACCAATGGTAGGTATCCAAGACGATGTAGGCATGCCAGACCTTACAGCAAAAACATTGCAGGTTGCAATAGTTGCAGTTTCTGCATACATGCTAGCTACGATAGCAAGATTCAGAAAAACAGAAAAAAGCTTGTCTAAATAGGCACAATTATTGAACGCCATTTAGCATCTTAATTTTTTCTTAAAATTTTTACATATGAGAGACACTTCATGATCGTGGTATCAAGCACACAGATAATGGAAAAAGTCCTCTTTGGTTTTGCAAAACAATGGATTGCCGGAAATGCAATTGATGACGCTCTATCTGCCGCGCAAACATCATACAAAAATGGCATGGGAGTAATAATTAACAGACTAGGTGAATATCACACATCAAAGCAAATTATTGAAAAAACCATTGACGAGTACAAGATCATCATGTCCTCATTTAAGAAATGGAATGTAAATGGAGGAATTTCTGTCAAACCAACACAGATTGGTCTTTCCCGAAGTATGAAAGAATGTCTTCAAAACTTTGAAATCCTGATTAAAAACGCAGTATCTTCACAGACATTTGTCTGGATCGACATGGAATCATCAGATCATACAGATGAGACAATAGAGATCTACCAAAACTTGTTCTCAAGATATGAAAGACTCGGGATAGCACTTCAGGCAAATCTCATGCGAACCGAAAACGACCTTGTTGATTTGATGACAATGGGGGCAAAAATACGCCTAGTAAAAGGAGCATACCGAGAAAACTTAAAGATTGCATACAAATCAAGAAACGAAGTCAATCAGAGATATCTAAAATTAATGGGATTGCTTTTTAGAAAATCAAATGAGTTTGGCATAGCCACGCATGATTCTACAATGATTGAAGGCGCCACAAGATTATCAAAAAAATACGAGCGGAAATTCGAGTTTCAGATGTTGCGCGGAATAAGGGACGAACTAAAGCCGAAGCTTGTGAAAAGCGGGTTTAGTGTTTCCGAATACATCCCCTATGGAACAAACTGGCTGCCATATTCCATACGCAGGCTAAAGGAAAGAAAAAGAAACATACTGCTTCTTGGAAGCTCGTTTATACAGTCACATAACCGTGTGTGAGGTCTGAAACTATCTTTTCAGTAATTTTGCAATCAGATTAATTTTGGCAGGCTCCTTTGCGTTAGATGTTTGCACCTGGGTTACGTCGTCATCTAGCTTGAATTGTGAAATTGTTTGTGTGAGCTGCTCTGCAAGTTCTGCCATTTTGGTTGCTGCCGTTGAAATTTCTTGTGTTTGAGCAGTTTGCTCTTCCACTGCAGCAGAGGCTTCTTCTGTTGCAGCCGCATTTTCTTCTGAGACTGCAGAAATCTCGTTTGCATCTTCTGACACTGCCTTTACTTTTAGAAGCTGGGCTTGTGCAGATTCTGACAGCAGCGTTACACTCTTTGATACATTCTTGATGTTGGCTGCAATTTCATCTAGGGATTTTAATGAAGAATCAATTACTAATTTTCCTTGATTAACTTCGTTTGAGCTTGCTTCGATATCACCCACTACGATTTGGGCGTTTTCCTGGATTTCCTTTAGTTTTTTGTCTATTTCTTCTGATGACTTGGCAGAGTTCTCTGCAAGACGCCTCACCTCATCTGCAACAACTGCAAATCCTCGGCCTGCCTCTCCTGCGCGTGCTGCCTCTATTGCGGCATTTAGCGCCAAAAGATTTGTCTGGTCAGCGATTTGTCTAATTACATCAAGAACTGCAGTGATTTCGTTTGTTTTTTCGGCTAATTCTCTAACTTTTTGCGCAGATTTGTTTGTCACCTGAATTATTTTATTCATGTGCTCTCCTGCTTCTTTTGCAGATATCGCGCCCTTTTCGGATACGATTCCCACATCGTTAGTAATTTCTACTGACTCTTGTGCACTTTGTGATAGGCCATTAATGGTATCTGCCAGCTGATCAACTGATTGTTTTGATTTTTCAATGCGTTGTGCTTGTGCTTGGGAACCCCTCGATATCTGATCTACAGTAGTCGCAATTTGTTGTACTGCTGAATTTAATTCAGCACCAGATGCTGACATTTGTTGGGCGTTTGAGTATACCGACTCGGATGCACCATGTACCTTGCTTATGACACTTCTCAGATTGTCAACCATCTGTTTTTCCGAATTTACTAGAATACCTATTTCATCTTTTGATTTCGACTCAGGTACCATTACAGACAGATTGCCTTCGCTTATTTTTTTAGCAATACTTGCTGCAGATTTTATTGGTCTAGAAATTGATCTTGATATAAAGAATGCAAATGTTCCAACCACACCAGCAATGATTGCACCAGTAATGATGTACATATTTTGTAAAGCAACTATCGGTGCGACAATTTCTGCAACATCAAATTCTGCAATGACAACAAATCCGAGATCCGATTCGCATCTTGACGCACCAAAAATTGGAACTCCTCTATAGTCAGGATAGATTGATGCGGAAATGTCTTTTCCGTTTTCAATGCATTCCTTTACTGGAAGAGTATCTGCTTTTTGATTAAATTCGTATCCCTGATTAAACCTAGATGGACTGATCATTACCCTATCAAAACTAACAAGATATGTTTCTCCTGTTTCTCCCAAACCATCTCTATCCAACAAGACTTTGTCGAGTGCAGGAACCCCAGTTTGTGCGATCAAGACTCCAAGCTTTGCTTTGGTTTGAGCATCGTAAATTGGAACCGCCGCTATGGCTACTCTTTTTCCTCCATCTAGTATGTATTCACGGTATGATTTTTCCAAGCCCTTTTGAAAGACTTTTTCATTCGAGTAATCTGTACCTACTAGAGAGTTATCTTGTGCGTAGAAAACATTGCCATCGATAGATACAATCTTAAAATCATGATATCCATCTTCACCACCAGTTGATTCTTGTATGCTGTCGAAAATTTGTTCTAAATGGGGTTCATTCGAAACCTGTTTACTTGGACTCCCATTTTTCTCAACGACCTGTTTTAGATAATTGATTATTTCTGGTGCCTGTGCTGTTTGCTCTAATTGCTGAATTCTAAAATTATTTAATAATTCAATTGATGTTGCCCTGTCGTTAGCTAATGTTAGTAGCTGGCTGTACGCTCTTTCCTGTAACGAATTTTGTGAGGCATTGAAGCTTATCAACGATATTGCCGCCATTGGAACCATCGCAACAACAAGGAATAAGCAGATTAATTTTGAATTAAGCGATCTAGCAAGTATGTTCTTCAATAAGTATCAGATTTAATTGGAGGATTTAGGTCGATGTTTGTTTGACTTGATCATCTCATATCATCATACCAAACTATGATTCTCGTTTTAGAATATCAAGATTAATTGACTGGTGTTATTCTAGTGCCAACACCCGTCATTTTGGAATTTTCATTAAATATCATGTGTGTGATTTTTCAGAATAATGAAAAACATTGCAAGGGTGAGATAATCGTGCGGATTTGGGACATATCTCCGCAAATTCTCTGTAGAAATCATTTGCTAGGAGAACATAGAGAGCTGCACGCAATATGGACAATCCTGACTAAAGGCAAAACAGGTTATTCATTTCATCCTGAGACATTACGCTGGGCAGGCAAGTTGCCCGCTTTGTACATACGTCATGAGGAATTAGTCAGGGAAATGAAAAACCGCGGCTATAATCATAATAGCCCACTTGACAAAAAGCATGCAATAGGAAGCAGAAAACAGACAAAATTTGTGCATTCAATTGAGCAGCAAATTACCATACTAAGATCAAAAGACTGCAAATGTGTTGTATAGAGTTAGTTTGTTGTCAGATCAATCAAGGCCTTTGCGCGTTTGTAGTGAACCTCATCAATCATTTTCCCATCAACTACGGTAGCGCCTTTTCCTTTTTTTGTTGATTCTAGATAGGTATCACAAACTTTGCGAGCCCATTCAATTTCGGATTTGTTTGGCAGGAATGCCTCATGGGTGATTGGTATTTGATCAGGATGTATGATGCTTTTTCCAACATAACCAAGACTTTTTCCAATTGCACAATCTTCTTTGAGCCCATTCTCATCCTTCAGGTCCTGCCATATTGCATCAATCGCATGTATTCCTGCCGCCTTTGCATCAAGCGGGACTTTGGCTCTTGCATATTTTGCACCCTCAGGCTGTTTTGTGTATTCTATTCCCATGTCATTTAGTAGATCAAATACACCAAAGACTACTGCGGGAATTCTTTTACTGCAAGACGCAATATCGTATGTATTTACAACTCCCTGCGCAGATTCTATCGACGGTATAATAGAAATGTGGCCTATCTTTCGCTTTTTTTCAAGACTTGTAATTATTTTTTCAACCCTTAGTAGTTCTTTCGAATTGTTTACCTTTGGTATAACTACTCCGTCAATGCCTTTTTGTATTACTTGTTCAAGATCATCTGGAATTTTCCCAGAGATAGGCGAGTTTGTTCTTACATAGACATCTGGCACATACTGTGAACGGGACTTGAGTGTGCCTTTTATTAGATTACGGGCATTTACTTTTTCAGAATCCGGAATAGAATCCTCAAGATCAAAGCACACAACATCTGCGGGAATGGTTTTCGCCTTTTCTAAAAAACGAGAGTTGTTTCCAGGCACAAACAGAAGGCTGCGAAAAAGCCTTGTCATAAAATCTATGCTTCTGGTTTCATCAGGATTTTGCCAAAGAGGCCTTTACCTGTAAGCATCTTTGTGTGAGCATCTGCAGCATTTTCAAATGAATATACTGAATCAACTACTGCCTTTATCTTTCCTTTTCCCATCCAGTATAATCCATCTTCAAGCTCTGCCTTTGTACCTTGAGTCGATCCCAAGATGTTTGTTCCTTTGAAGAAGATATGTCTTAGATCGGTTTTTGCATCATAACCGGTTGTTGCACCACATGACACCAAAGTTGCACCGTATTTCAACAAAGTTAGTTGTTGGTTCCAGTGTGTCTGGCCAATATGATCAAACGATACATCGATGCCAGGCATGCCACCTGTTGATTTTGAAATTTCTTTCGAGATTTTGAATACGTCTTTACTCCAATCTTCTTTTCTGTGATCTACTGCAAAATCTGCGCCAAGCTGCAGACACTTGTCAAGCTTATCACCACTTGCAGTGGCAATTACGGTACAACCGTAAAGTTTGGCAATCTGTATCCCAAATGAACCTACTCCAGAACCACCACCCATGATTAGAACGGTTTGTCCCGGTTTTATCTTGGCTCTTCCAACTAGCATGTGCCATGATGTTAAAAGTGTCATTGAGGCAGCTGCCGCATCATCATAACTTACTCCGTCTGGAATTTTTGCGACGTTAACTTCGGGAAGATGTGTAATTTCTGAAAAGGCTCCCCATGTAGGGCCGGTCTGAAATCCCCAGATGGTTCTTTTAGTACAGTCAAATTCACGGCCATCAGTACAAGCCTTACAGACTCTGCAAGACATGTTGGAGTGAGAAACTACTCTATCGCCAACCTTGATGTTTGTTACTTCTTCGCCAACTGCGATAACGTCTCCAGCTGCATCTGAACCAGATACGTGCGGTAAGGGAACTGCAACTGGTTGTCCTCGCATTCCCCAGATATCATTATAATTCAGAGCTGCCGCCTTTACCTTAAAGACTACCTCGTTTGGTTTTGGCTTTGGATCGGCTATTTCCTTAACTTTGAGAATCTTCTTGAAATTATCATCCGGCGCATATTCTTCATAAACTACTGCCTTCATGATTTGGATCTTTCATAACCCCTAATTATATTTTGTTTGAGCATATTATCGTCGGTTGAACTTAAAGTCACGTTTTGGTTGTTGGGTCGATAAGAGTATTTGTTTAAGTTGATCGTCGGTTATCTGAGCGTGTATCTTCCCTTGAGACATCATACCGATCAAATAATTTTCAACAAGCGATGCAAGATCGGGTTTTACCATCCTCACATTATTTAATCGGAGTCTTGCGTCAGGGGATAGAATCTGTTTTAGAATCATTTCTTTTTGTGCTGTGATTTCCGCCTCATTTGGAGTGTTTTCATCTTGCGGGTAGCTCATAGTGAATCACTATGAATAAATTTTCAACATTGGGTTTTTCACTGCAAGTTCATCTAGTATGTCACTTGCAAGTCTGTCAAGCTTTTTCATTCCTTGGTGGGATACTACTCTTCCTTTTCCTGCAACCTTTTCAACATAACCTAGTTTTTCAAGTTCTTGTATAGCGTGTCGTATGATTGAACCTCCTGCATCTCTGTGATGAGCACCGCCGTATCCTACGGATTTTGCACCACCATACATGATACGTAGATCGTTGATTCCAACGGGTCCATGAAGGTACAGTTTTCTTAGAATTGACGCACAACGGGTGTACCACCACTCTTTATTTTGTGGGGGTCTGTCTGCGTGAGATCCAGTCTTTACAAACATCGTCCATTCAGGCTTGCCAATATTCTCACTTTTGAGTATGTCAGCTAGTCTAGATAACAGAATGTCTGCCGGTACGTCATAGGCCTTTGCCATAAAAAGAAAAACTCGTGAGTGGTCTTATAAATCATTTAGAAATAATCTTGCGGTACGTATGGTTGCAAAAGCCACAGGTTATTCGTATTGATTTGACTGGCGATCTGCCCAGTCGTATTCTTGAATTTATACCAGGCGCGATAAAGCTTTTGCATTTTTTGCAGAAATTCATCTTAATTTCATACGGCATGCGGATTCTGTGTTTTGTGCTGATTTTTCTTGCAAGCAAGGCTTGCCTTTGAGATAGCGTTGGGTTTTTTCGGGCATTTGAAATTGCCTCTTTAATCAGAATTTGCATTCTTTCTTTTGCTATTTCTCTAAGATCTAGCTTCACAAAGTAAGAAAACACATTTCCCTTAAAAATTCAATCGGGTTTAAGGACAAGTTTCGTTAATATGCAAAGTGATTCTCTTTTAAAATCAGGTAAAATGCAAACAAAAATTCTCAGGGTTGATCAAACAAAACCCCAAATTACAAGGATAGTGCAAGCTGCGCTACTTATACAAAAAGGAGAGGTGGTTGCATTTCCCACAGAGACTGTTTATGGTCTTGGAGCAGACGCCCTAAATCCTTCAGCAGTAAAAAAGATTTTTGAGGCAAAGGGAAGACCTGCAGATAACCCACTAATAGTACACATACACGATAAAAAAGATCTCAAAAAACTCGCAATCAACATACCTGAAATAACAGAAAAAATAATTGAAAAATTTTGGCCAGGTCCACTAACCGTTGTTTTGAAAAAATCAAAAATTGTTCCAAAAATAACCACTGGCGGTCTTGATACGATAGCAATCAGAATGCCAAAAAACAAAATTGCCGCCCTATTGATAAAAAAATCTGGCACTCCACTGGCTGCACCATCTGCCAATTTTTTTGGCAAGCCAAGCCCGACTTTGGCAAAGCACGTATCAGAAGATTTGTCTGGGAAGATAGGCATGATCCTCGACGGTGGTAAAACAAGGATCGGTATCGAGTCCACGGTAATTGATCTGACAGGTAAGACACCTATGTTGTTGCGCCCAGGTGCTGTAACACTTGAACAGATAGAGGAGCTTGTCGGTGCAATCAAAATCCACCCAGTCGTTAGAGGAAAAAAATCAAAAATGATGCATCGCTCACCGGGTATGAAATACAAGCATTATTCCCCAAATGCCAAAATAATCCTAATCGAAGGCTCTGCCAAAAATGCGGACAAAAAAATCTTGCAGCTTATCAGCAAATTCAAAAAACAGCAAAAACGAATAGGCATAATGAGTGTACAAAGAGATCACATTTACAAGGCAGACATGACAAGATTTGTTGGAAATAATCCAGACAAAATCGCGGCAAACTTGTTCAAAGTATTCAGAGAATTTGACAATAAAAAAATCGACATCATTCTTGCTCGTGGGATCGATAAGAAGGGACTTGGTTTAGGAGTCATGAATAGGTTGGACAAGGCTGCACATATGAAAATCAAAGTCTGAAATGTGTTGAATTTGTATTACTAGATTTAACAAACATTGACTTTCTGAAACAAAATAGATGCGGCCGCCGGGATTTGAACCCGGGTAACGGGCTTGGAAGGCCAGCGTACTACCAGACTATACTACGGCCGCACAAGAATGAAACCCCTGCTGCCTACATAAAAACGGTTTTTTCGTACTCATAGAGAACACGTGCAATAACAACATGTGCCTCAAGAGAACTAACATCGACTGAGAGTAAGCTGTCAATTCTTTTCTTTACAGAATCGGAAAAATCTCCCTTTGGAAATGCACCCACGACAAGACAGGATTCTGATGTGCAAGTTGCCGCAGCGTTATAGTATGAGCTTTTAGTTCCGTCTGAGCTTAGACCAATCACATTTTCTGGTTTTATTTTGTCAATCAGATCAGAAAATGTCATGTTTTTGATTTCAAGTAATTTTTGCCCATCTGATTTGATGACTTTTTCTGCAAAAAGTTTCTCCATCAAGCCAGCAAATCTATGATACGATTTTGGGAGGTGTACCCCAGGTTCCACAATTATCACTTTATCATCTAGGGTATGAACATAAACTGAAATTTCATCCTCAAAGTAAAGTGGAATTGTACATGCCTCAAGCAGGCAGAAGTGAACCAGATCTGGCCTTCCCCTTTTGATTTCGTTTTTTATTCCCTTCATTGCTCCAAAATGCCAAGAATTGTCAAGTAGGATCTCTGATGGTCTTTTACCAACTTTTCTTGCATGAGATACAACGGAATTATGATGCTGCAGTTCCTTTGGAACCAGTTCAAGTGATGCTTCTGCAATAACTAGCGATAACATTGCTAAGATTAGGAATTCTCACTTAATTGTATTTGTTTTTTAATTTCTGCCCAACCTGACTTTTGTGTGTTATCGGTTTTGATCAGTCCCGCATTGCAGGTATATTTTGAGAGTCTTTCCTTTACGTACTCATTACCGCCAAGTCCAGAACCGGGCGCGATCGTAATTGTTGGTGACGGGAAGTTTTGTTCTATTCCACATGTACCATCCGGTCTATCATATTGTCTGTACCATGTAAAGAACTCAAACTTTGATGCATTCTGTCTGTAAAAGTCATATGATTCCGTTATGAATTTGGTTTGATTTTGTTCACTTCCATTTACAAAGTCAGATGTGCTCCAACTTATTTCAAAGACGCCAATTTTTTTATCAGGTACCAAATCCAGCATTTTCTGCAGGTCCTTTTGAGCGTCTTCTGGCGTTCTTGTAATATCGTTTAGCCTATCCACCGGGAGGTACGTAAATGCCACAAAGTCGCCCACATTGACATCGGATACGTAATGATCTAGGTTTTTGTTTACAATATTATGTAGGGAAAAAGCATTTCCAATCTGGACGTTTGGGTGTTTTTGTTTTAGTTCAGCGTATACGTTGTTAAAGAATTCTCGGTATTGCTCCACATCTCCATTAGCATCATTAAAGTAAGAATCTAGTTCTCCTCCAATTATCACGTGATCAATTATGTCATATCGACTCAGAATCACATCAAGTGTTTTTACTAGATTCTTTTCAAGTACTGGGCCAAGTTTTGGTTCTCCCATCCAATCAGGGTATGGTCCTGTTATTCGTCCGTTTATTACAGAAAAGTAAAGTGTTACCGCAAGATCATTTTTCTTATTAAGACTCATTATGATATCAGTATCTTTCCAATTGTATTGGTCCTCTTGCGGTTCTATGTGATTCCAAAAAAGATACAGATTGTTTCTTCCTATTCCTGTGAGTGATGCTTCAGAGTATACTTTCTTTAGCTGATCCAAAGTCACCTCTTTTGATGGCGGGTTAATTACAATTCCAAGTTTTTCGTTGTGGCTAATCGGAGCGGGAGGAGTGTTTGGCAGTAAGACCAAAACTGCCATTGCTATTGTAACAGCTACACCAATTGCTCCAAGAATCTTTTTGTCCACTGATTTCGCAGTAAAAAATGACAATAAAAAGAGTTGCGATGTTATGGTTAGCCTGACGTGCAGCCACTATAGCCGCATTCAATGCAGATGCTACATCCCTCAACGAACACCAAATTGTTCTTGCATGTAGGACATAGCCTTTCTTCTCTTACTTCTTCTTTGATTGGGCTTTCCATCATTTGCTCGTCAGGGATTTTCAGTTCCAGTGCTTTATTGACCTGGCTTCTGACGTATTGGTTCTTGATGCTCTTTGTGATGTACTCTCGTAGATGGGTACTTGGGGACACGTCAAATGTTTTTTCTGCATTTTCGCTAGTCATGTGTAGCACCTGAGTGTGTCTTGAGCCATCACGGTATACTGTAATTCCCTTTAGTCCAAGCTCGTGTGCAAGAAGATATGCCGCTTTGACATCTTCTGCTGAAACGTCACTTGGCATGTTGATTGTCTTTGAAATTGCGTTTCCAATCCACTCTTGCCAGGTTGCTTGAGCCATCAGATGATCAGACCAGTGTATGTCCATTGCAGTAACAAAGATGTTTTGGATCCATTCTGGAACTTCTGGCAGTCCACGAACGGAACCATAGTTATCTGCAATTTTTGCCAAGAGTTCATCACTGTACAGTCCGTTTTCTCGCAATATCTGCTCGAAGATCTTGTTGGTATAGAAGAATCTGCCAACTGTTACTCGTTTTTCAAATACAAGTGCAAATGTTGGTTCCATTCCGTTTGTACAGTCGGCAATCATGGAAAGTGTTCCCGTTGGCGCGACTGTTGTGGTAAGTACATTTCGTATTCCATGCTTCTGGATGTTGGTTATTAGTGCGTCCCAATCGTAATAATGATCTCCTTTTGGCTTTTCGTAGTAGCCTGCAACAGGAATCTTGCCCTCTGGATATTCTGTTTTTGAGCACAGGTCAAATTCGCCTCTTGATCTCGCAAGGGCAACACTTTCTTCCATGGAATAATATGTCAGTGCTTCAGCTAGCTTTGACTGGAATTCGTATCCTTCTTTTGAGTTGTATGGAATTCTTAGCTTGTACAGAAGATCTGCTACACCCATTACGCCAAGCCCTATTCTTCTTGATTCTTTAGATGCAGTATCAATTTCTGGTACTGGGTAGTGATTCATGTCTATCACATTGTCAAGGAATCTTGTTGTCTTGCGTATTGTTTCTTCATATCTTTGCCAATCAAATTCAAATTGACCGTCTGCCTTTCTTTTTACAAGACTTGCAAGGTTAATTGATCCTAGGTTGCATGATTCGTATGGATATAGGCTTTGTTCTCCACATGGGTTTGTTGCTCTAAGTGGCATTCCTCTTGCTTTTGCAAATACATTGTACTTGTTGATGTTGTCAAAGAAGATCAGTCCTGGTTCTGCGCTCTTCCATGCAGATAGTGCAATCAAGTCAATTAGCTGATGCGCATTTATCTCACGGATTGGTGCTCTGTCCTTTGAGCTTCTCAGGGTGTACTTGCCATCTGTGTTATCCACCACTGCAGACCAAAAGTCTTCCCAGATTCCAACACTGACATTAAAGTTCTCAAGGATTCCCGCTTCTGTTTTGTTTGTGATGAATTTTTCAATATCTGGGTGCCACACTTCGAGGATTCCCATGTTTGCACCTCTTCTTTTTCCACCTTGTTTGACTACTTCAGTTACGGTGTTGATTATGTTCATGAAGGAAACTGGACCTGATGCCACACCTGATGTGGATGCAACGATGTCTCCCTCATGCCTTAGGTCTGAATAGTTGATTCCAACGCCCCCTCCAGACTTGAATATGAGGGCAGCATCAGATGTTGACTTCATTATATCGCCCATGTCGTCAGGCATTCCGAGCACAAAGCATGCAGATAGCTGGCCTAAACGCCCTCCCGCATTCATCATGGTTGGTGAGTTTGGCAAAAATTCTTGCTCTGTCATCAGAGAATAGTATTCTTGTACTCTGTCTGCATAGTTGTCAAACTTTTTGGCTGCAAGTAGTGTCAGTACCTCTTTGAAGCTCTTCTTCATTTGTCCTCTGTTTGCAAGATAGACATAGTGGTTGATGAGACCTCTAAAGTGCCACTTGTTCAGATAATAGTTTCCAATCTTGAACTTGTAATCAAAGTCATCAAGCTTTGTAAGATATTTTTTAGCTTCTTCTGCGTCTTGGGTTATTCCTCCTTCTCTTGAGAATACTTCGTTATCATACATGATGTCCCCAAGGGCGACAAGTACTGCCACCCTCTCAAACATTTGTCCTGGGCTCTCGGTGATTTCACTTTTGTTGTTTCTCATCAAATATCTCGATGCCAAAACCCGAAGGCAGTTAAGATCGAATGCCTTTGAAACATTGTCAAGGGACTTGGTGTTTAGGACTTTCATTTTGTCCTCTCTTACCTTTCTTCGTTCATGTCGGTACAAGATATAGGACTTGGCAATTTCGCCATAGCCCTTTTCAATCAAGGTAGACTCTACCATGTCCTGCACGTCCTCTACTGACGGCGGATGTGATGCTGAGAATCCTTGCTGTATTAGCTTGTTTAATACACCATTTGTAAGATCCTCCGCAATTTTGCGGTCTGCCTTACCTGTTGCGACTAGTGCTTTATAGATCGCATTTGTAATTTTTTCTTTGTTAAAGTTGGTTATTCGGCCATCTCTTTTCTTAACGTCAATGATCGAACTCTCTATTTGTGAAAAATCTGTTGTCATATGCTTCCCCTCAGTAGGTAATATCAGTTTGAATATAACTGTGATTACCAAAAATTTCAGATTTTAGCTCAACAATGTTTACACCATTACGAGAAATTTCACAATAGTCAGTCGTGGATCTAAAAACGAAATCAGTTAATTTCATAAAAGATCGTTTTAGTGTCTATTACTAGCTTTTATCCCACAAAGGCCGGTCTTGCGAATTTCAGATTCAGCTTACGATGTACGGAGACTTGCACAAAGGACACTTGTCAAAGAGTTTTTCGTCTTTGAATCCACAGTTTCCGCAGATTGGAACCTCTTTGAGTGGTCTAAACGAACCTACTAGATCGCTTGCTTTTTCTATCGACTTTTTGATCTCCTCTATTTTGGCATCCTTTTCAAATTTGAGCTGTATAAGCAGGCCACCATTTAGGATTTTTGCTATCTTGTTAGCCTCGACAATTTTGTCTGTTTTTGCGCTCATAGTGCCAAGTTCAGAGGCGTTAAGAACCACTCCTTCCGAGTAATTCTCCCCGTCAAGGGATCTGTTAACTGACATCTTGCCATATTTTTCGCCGTCAAGTGATCCAAATCTTGGAGTTCCATCACTTTCAGTCATTGTGACTACGACTAGATCTCCCATTTCTTTGCCCTTCTTTTCTGCCACATCTACTGCAGTTTGGATGACTTTGTAGATTATTTCTTGGCCTTCTTTTTGATCGTTGTACCCAAGTATGTTGAATACTGCTTCATGTAATCCCACCAGATTCACAACTAGGCATACAGAGCTTCTCTGCATATATTGTGTATTTGCTGCAAGTACCGGGTTTAGTCCTCGTCTGGTAAGATCAGAAATGTCTTTTTTACGAAGCGACATTGCGGAAAGTGCAGGCTTCATCATAAGTGCAAGACGTGCTCTAAAGTAAGTCTCGTCTTTGTTTGATTCAAACGCAAGTCTTGGCAGGTTGATCGTAAGAGATTGTAAGTTGATCGAGGATGTGCTGTTTTTTGCTTTGACCCGTATTATTCCACTGTATGAGGTTTCGTCTTTAGAGAACTGCACTTTGCCTCCAAGAGATATTATTTCGGCAACGACATCCGAAACGTCTGCAACTTTGTTGTTTGTATAGTCAATTATGAGACCGAGTTGCGGGACTGGTGTCATCCTGATGTAACTTTTGTATGCTGAAAGAATCGCTTGCACGATTTTTGGTTCCAAGCCAAGCTGAATCCTAAATGATACAAGAGTTGGTTCTTTTGTATATTTGGAAGAGACAGATGATGTAGCAAACGCGCCAACCAGTTTTTCTTCAAGTTCAGTTATGTTTTTTGCATGTTTTAGGCAAATTTGCACCAAGCCATCCATGATTACCTCCCGTGAGGCCTCCTTTGATGCAAGAGACAGCATCATGGATAAAGATGACATGAGGTTGTCCAATGTCTTGATTGTGGCAATTCTTGTCACGCCTAGGAATTTTCCTTTGAGGTCGATTCCATCCTCAATTAGCTCTTTTAAGTTAAAAAATATCGTATCTGGGAGTAACGACCAGATTCCAGGATTTGATATGTGTATGTCGCCAGAAAGGTGAGAATCCGCAACATCCTTTGGTAGAGTATTAAGAATTAGGTTTTCTGCAAATACCGTCTGCCCAGCTTTAAAGAATAGTCCCTGTGCGCCGTTGTCAACGTTGTCCACATTGGTTATCATTTCTTGTGCGTCAAAAACTGGCATTCCTAGCCTTGCAAGCTTGTTTCGGTATTCCTCGTGGCCGTGCTCAAGTAGCACAGAGTTTACCATTTCACGAATGAGTGAGCCTGTAAGATAGGTGGTTTGGTACTTGTAAATTCGATTTTCTACCTCTTCGGTGATTTTTTGTGCCAGCTCTAGTGGAAGACTTCCTTCTCGAACTAGCGATTGAATGATTTTATGCGAATTAAATTCCTCAATTGAGTCGTGTGAGGTTCGGACATACATCTTGCCACTTTCTATGATGGAGCGTTCCTCGATCTGTCTTGCAAGACTTAGGACAAGTTTTCCAAGATTTGTTATGGTGTATCGTCTTTCAGATTTATTGAGTGCGACAAGTGATTGTCTTAGTAATTTTCTTAGATGGTAAGCAAATTTGCCACTTTCTTTTTTTGATTTGAACCCTGCAAGCGATTTTAATTCAGAGTATGTGAGTGGGCCCTTTGAGTTTAAGATTCGTAAAATGTCAATTCTGTTGGGACTTGCCATAACAGAGAAAATCATTCTTACACGCTTTGATGTAGATTGTAAGATTCCGCCGCCCTTCTTTGGATCCATTATGCCAGTGGTCAGCTCTATGCTCATGATTATGACTAGAGATCGGGACTAAATAAGATTTATGACTGGATCCTCACTAAACTTTTTGATCAGTTTTTCTGGACATCCATGGAAAATTCTGATGTTGAAAGTGTTTGGCCACATGAAGGACATTTGTTGTTGTAGTGTTTCATGACATCTTTGATCGATTTGAGCATTTTCATATTAGAGATTTTGTTTCCACATTTACCACATATTACATCAACTGACAATGAGAGACATCCTTTTTTGAAACTATTAAGAATCCTTTTTGAAATTTGTTAATTACTCGGTAAATTTGATTTACTGCTTTTCTAGAAGAATCCCACGATCGTCGTATCCAACAATCTTTACTTTTGATCCAATTGGGAGCTGGGATGGCGAGGCAATTCCACCCAAAAACCCTGAAATTCTAAGATCATAATCGTCTATGTTCATTACAACCCATGCGTATGGCGTGTATTTTTCAAAGCCATCTGGTGGAACCGTGATTATAGTATACGTCGCAACCGTGCCTGTTCCATCAAGTAGCTTGTTTTCAAATTCCTTGTGCCCACATTGTTGGCAGAAATAAACGGTTGCTAAATGTAGATTACCGCATTTTGTGCATTTTCTTGTAAGTACTTTGCCCGATTTTACTGCGTCTACGAATTCTTGCTTATTTGACAAGGCCTTACACGCTTTTGAACAAGTGAACCGCGCAGCTTGCTCCAGTGGCACCGAAATTATGGGTCAATCCGATATGTGCGTCTTTGACGGTACGCTCCCCTGCCTTTCCGGTTAATTGTTCAAAAGCCTCAACTACTTGCCCCACTCCGGTTGCACCGATTGGATGACCCTTTGACTTTAGTCCTCCAGATGGATTAATTGAAATCTCGCTATTAAGCGATGTTCTTCCGTCTCTAACTGCCTGCACTCCTTGGCCTTTCTCAAAGAATCCAAGATCCTCAGTATCTACAATTTCAGCAATGGTAAAGCAATCATGTACCTCAGCAAAGTCAACATCTTTTGGAGTTATTCCTGCCATCTTGTATGCTGCCTGTGCGGCTATTTTCGTACTTGGAATAGTAGTCATATGATCACGACCCTGCAAGGTTGCAGGTGAACCACCCCTTCCTGATCCTATCACCTCTACATAATTTTTTGAGTGAGATTTTGCAAATTTTTCATTGCAGATTATTACTGAACTTGCGCCATCGGAAAACGGGCAGCAATCGTACAGCTTGAGTGGACTTGCCACCACTGCTGACTTCATTACATCATCGATTGTGATTTTCTTTCGAAGATGAGCCTTCGGGTTTAGAAAACCGTTAGCGTGGTTCTTTACTGCAACCATTGCAAAGTCTTCTTCTGTTGCCTTGAATTCTGTAAGATATGCACGAGCCATTGATGCAAATAATCCTGGGAATGATGCACCTGCACCACCCTCATAAAAAAAATCAGAGCAATATGAAAAGTAAGTAGTAGTCCATTCAGTACCAGTGTGGGTTACTTTTTCTACTCCCGTAACTAGGACTGCATCGTAAAATCCTGCTGCAACGTTTGCAAACGCTTCTCGGAATGATACGGAGCCGCTTCCACATGCCGATTCTATAGAAAGAGACGGTTTTTCAGAAATTCCCAAGTTGCTCATGATTACAGGTCCTAGGTGAACTTGTTTGTCTGCTACGCCAAAAACATTCGATATGTAGCCGGCATCAATCTCTTTTGGTTCAATTCCTGCACTTTCAATTGCGGCAACAGACGCCTGAATAGTAATATCTGTAATGCTATCGTCTAATTTTCCATACTTTGTGCTTCCAGCACCAAGAACACAAACCTTTTCCACAAGACTCCCTGACCAAGTCCATATAAAAATT
Source organism: uncultured Candidatus Nitrosotenuis sp. (assembly GCA_964449865.1). Classification (GTDB taxonomy): domain Archaea; phylum Thermoproteota; class Nitrososphaeria; order Nitrososphaerales; family Nitrosopumilaceae; genus Nitrosotenuis. The sequence goes on along the minus strand of CAYVBR010000002.1, from coordinate 30,142 downwards.
CTTCAACAATTTTTAATGCGGACATGTTGAATAATGTGATTTTGACAGAAAAGTCTATTCAAAAAAGAAAAAATCGGCGAAACATAACCAATCCCACAAAACGCCGAATTGCATCATTAAAAACCGAGATCATGCAGTATTTTGATAGCAATAGCTACCTATCATGGTCTACAAGCAAAAAAAAGTACATCATTTTGGGCTCAAACCAACCAAAAGACGGTCTTGTAAAATGTCCGTCATGTCATATTGGAAAACTAATTGTTATAAGATCAAGAAAAACAAGAAAGCGCTTCATTGGCTGTTCTAATTATCATAACGGCTGCAAAGCGTCATCGCCATTATTACAAAAGGCAATGTTGCGTGCAACAAAAATTCCGTGCGAATCATGTTCATGGCCATTAGTGGTTTTTCGATATTCGAGAAAGCAAAAATGGGCAAAGCAGTGTTCCAACATCAGATGCCCCAGTAGAAAACCTAAAGCTTAAGATCAGAATAGATATCAGTTCGTCTGTTTTTCAAAAGTGGAAGTATTTTTCTTGTCTCTCTTACTTTTGAAATAGAGATCTCAACAATTCCTATTCCTTGTCTCTTTTTCATATCAAGTAAAATTGTTCCGTATGGATCTACAACTAGACTTCTTCCACAGTAGATGTTTCCAACTTGATCTGGCGCAATAATGTAGCATCCATTTTCTATTGCCCGGGTTCTGTTAATTGTAATCCAATGTTCCTCTTTCATTTTTCCCTTAACCCATGCGGATGGAACAACCAAGATTTCAGAGCCAGAAGAGGCCAAAGTACGTGACATTTCTGGAAATCGCAAATCATAACATATTAGCATGCCTAGTTTACCAACTGAAGTCTTTGTTGGGACTGAGATTTTGGAGCCTGGTTCTAATTTGGTTGATTCTTTGAATCCGAGTGCATCGTAAAGATGAATTTTTCTGTATGTTGATTTTACTATGCCAGACTTATCAACCAGAAACGACGTATCGTACACTCTGTCCTTCTTTTTGCTTCTTTCGTATATCGTACCTATGACTTCAATTGAGTTTTTCTTTGCAGCTGCTGCAACAGTCCTAACAAAATTTCCATGAATTGTTTCTGCCTGCAGTGCTAGATCTCTTGGAGATTGTTGTGAAGTTGTATAGAACATCATAAATTCCGGAAATGCACAAAGATCTGCTCCACGACTTGCAGCATCATTGATAAAATTAACAATGCGCTTGAGGTTTTGATTTTTGTCTGTCGATGCTTTGAACTGTATAACTGCTATTTTTGTCATAGATTTACCACAACTGATGAAAATAAAAAGAATGGTATCTAGAGTTGGCTTCCTGCCATATACCAGTTTTCTTTAGGATTATCTTCAAAGACTACAATCACATGGCTTTCCTTTGTTTTTAGAATTTCTACTGCCGACTTTGTAATTGCCTTTGCGTATTCTTCCTTTTGTTGCTGTGTTCTGCCAGGATACATTGATACTGTAATTATTGGCATGAGTTGGTTTTTCCGATGTTTGATTTATTCTTACTAGTAATCATCTCTCTTCCAGCCATATCTTGAGGGATTTCTTGAACCATATAGAAATTCTGATCCGTGTGTCTTTTTGTACAAAAATCCAGTTGCAAGTCCTATTACGAAGCCACCTATGTGTGCAAGATATGCTACACCACCGGCACCAAATCCAAATCCCCCAACAAAAAGCGGAAGGAGATTTTGAAAGACAAGCCAGAACGGTAAAAACCACTTTGCAGGAATGTGCGACATTCGTGTAAAGAATCCCATTATAACAAGGGTCATTATTTTTGCACGTGGAAACATTACAAGATACGCTCCAAGCACGCCAGAAATCGCGCCAGAGGCGCCAACTGCAGGAATTGGACTGTTTAGATCCCCTATAATGTGGACAAGTCCTGCAACTACTCCCCACATAAGATAGATTCCAAGATACTTTAGCCTGCCAAATTTTAGTTCAATATTGTCTCCAAATATCCACAAAAACAACATGTTACCGCCAAGGTGCATTATTCCACCGTGTAGGAATGTAGAGCTCAACAATCCAAACATCGACATATCAGGACAAGATACTCGCATGGATTCTAGCGAAATGTCACTTCCCCCTGCGATGCAAGCAGGAACCGCACCCCAGTTGTAAAACAGTGTTGCTGCACGTTGATTGCTAAACTCAAAGAATTGACCAGTATAGGCTACCTCAAAGAAGAATACTATCACGTTTACTGCGATAAGGGCATACGTCATTTTTGGTTTGAAGCCAGGTGGCTTTGGATTTTCGTCCCGTATTGGAAGCATGAATAACTAATGGAGAGAAGAGTTTGTATAATAATGTAAATCCAGTTTGCGTTTTCTCAATACTATACTTTGATTATTCCTTGTGTGATCAAATACTGTATTCCCTGCACAAAGTCAGAGTCTCCAATCGTGCCCTCTGCCCACCACTTTGCGTTGTTTTTGATCCAAGACGGGATAGTTTGTGATGTACCAGATCCAGACTGAGCATTTGGTATTTTCATAATTCCCTGCTTTATCAAATACTGTATTCCCTGCACAAAGTCAGAGTCTCCAATCGTGCCCTCTGCCCACCACTTTGCATTGTTTTTGATCCAGGACGGGATTTGATAATCTGTGGTTGGTTGATTTGTCTGTACGGACTTGCCGATGGTGAAAGTAGCACTCCCGATTCCTTGGTATGTTGTAAGTTCATCTAAGCCATGATCAAATATGCCAAGTGTGAGTCTGTAGTTACCTTGAGAGGCAAACTTGAATTCTTGAACATCTATCCCTTCTGAAGAAAGTATTCCTGGTTTTTGAGGATCACTCCCATAATTTTCTATTAGAACTTTGCCTGAGCTATCCTCTATCCTAAATCCGTGTCTAACGAACTTCAAGAGTTCACCGTTTGGATCAAAGAAAGAGATCTGCAAAGGAATTGTATCCCCAACGCCAAGGTTAGCATCGTATGATACCTTGGCAGTTGCTCCAGAATCAAATTTTACATCAAAAGTGTTTTTTGCTACTGTTGACATGGGTGCTACTGTAAAGTCCATGGTTTTTGCACCAGTAGGAATTGTTTTTGCTATTTTGAGAATATCTTCTTTGTTTATCAAAAAGTGCAGAATTGACGTTCCTTCAATAGAATAAGGATCTAAGATCAGCATGCGCCCTACCGTTGGCATGCCATTTACTTTGCCATCATATGCAGTTGTATCAGTAAATTCCTTGAAGGCCTTTGGCATTCTTACTTCTTGGTGTACGAATATTTGCTGGTCCCCGATTCTTTTTGTGTCCCAGTTAAATGGCATTGAAAACGAAATGGATTTTTTTGTTTCGTCAAATTTGAAATTATTTATTCTGTCATAATATGAAATGATGGATGTATCATATGACTTTCCGTTGTATGTAATTTTTTGGTTGGAAATATCGCCAACGCTAAGCCACGAATTAAACGTCTTTACATTACTTTCTGCAAATATGTTTTGGTCGTAATCAATTCCAAAAATCTTGATTTCAAAATGATATAGTCCAGAGTCAAGCAATACCGGTGCGTGCACGTCAACGCGGTCATTGAATCCAGTCCATGCACCTGGAATTTGAGGGACCTCATCTCCATATATCACAACATCATTCACATCCACTTTGGTTGGTACTATCTTGAGTGTTAGTTCTCCAGTATGTGCATGAAATAGATTTCGCAGCAAAAGCTTGTCATCTTTCCAGACAGAAAGGAAATACGACGTATGCGGAACGGATTCGTTTGTTTTTGCATCAAACAACCTAAGTTGCACATAGGTATCGCCAACCGTATCCTTGGTTAGAATTGGCGGGCTGATTTTGATGAAGAGTGCGGCTTGCCTGTTTCCAAAGCTTGCAGGGGGAAGGTTCTCCTGTGTAAGTCCATCGCCGTATGCATTGAATTGTGCAATTGAAAACATCTGAGATAACAACAACGTAGTAGAAATTAACGCAAGTATTCTTTTAGAATTCAATGCACTGAAGCGATTTTGTAGATATTTAACTTTTAAGCAGATTTGAGCTGTTGAAAATTATGAGTTGATTTGCGGCTTTACAATATGTAGTGATATGGCATGATCATCCAATAACGCTCCCACGCCCACAGATATGCTCTTTATGCGAACTATAATTTTTTCAAGATCTTTGTTGTCAAGATCATATTTTTTAGCCAATACAAATTTTACTTTCTGCTCGGTGTCAGAGAGTTCATTTAGTGTAGAAGGCAATGTTACGTCAAGCGATTTTCGAAATGATTCTTTTGGAATTTTGTTTGTAAAATCTTGGATTATATAAAATGAGATTTTTTCTTGTGCCACTTCATGCGGTAGGGTAGACAAGGCATTTGCAGTGTAGAACACTTGCACATCAAGTAGATTCAACGCATCTTGTGAGTAATCGGATATGATCTGTTCATTATCAAATCCTCGCAATGAGTCAACTGGTACTCTTATTATTACAAACCCCTCAACAATCTCCTTTGCCGTAATTCCAAACACGTCCTTGATGTTCATGCATGTTATACCAGTTGATTTCTCAGAGTCAAGGGTCTTCAGAATCGCGTTTGATGCAGGGCCATCATTTATCACGGCATTCCACAGAATGTTGATTTCATAGTTTTTCTTGTTAAGTATGCTAATTGCGGTATCATAATGACCTGGTCGTAGGGGGCCGCTGTCATCTGGAATTGAGCCACAAACAAATTTTGCAGTATATGTTATGTCTTGTACGCTAGATGTTGCATTAGTCATGTTTTGTGCATATGCATAATTTGTTGTTTGCAAGATTAAGAAAAATGAAAGTATTCCAAAAAATAGATAAAGTTTATTCAGACTCATTTTGTTCTGTTGTGCGCAATCAATCATTATAATGTTAGGATTGTATATGTGATGATTTGAGTAAGTTATTAATACAATCACAAATGATCTTGGTTGATGAAGTATTTCTTTTTGTTATTTTTATTGCCTGTTTTTGTATTGCCTGCGTTCGCTGATCAGTTTCAGTCACTCACTGACAAAGGAACATTACTTGTATCAATATCTACAGAACCTGCAAAACCAGTACTTGGGGATCTGACAAAATTAAAAATCGATTTCATAAATCCAAAAACAAATAATATTCAGGAACATGTCGACTATAAGGTAACAGTCACGAAGGACGGGACTCCAGTTTTTGGACCAATACCACTAACTCATACTTCGGAGGGCGCAGTAACAATCCCAGTGGAATTCAAAGAGAGTGGAGAACACAGAATAATCGTCGACATAGAAGGAATATTGTTTCAACCAATACCATCAGAGACAGTAACATTTACTGAAATAGTTGATGATGTCCCAGACAATGGCGGATCATGTATAATTGCAACTGCTACATACGGGTCTGAGCTTGCACCACAGGTTCAACTGCTCAGAGAAGTAAGAGATAATGTGTTGTTCAGTACTAGCACTGGAACAAGTTTCATGAATGTGTTTAACGCATTCTATTATTCATTTAGCCCTTCAATTGCAGATGTAGAACGGCAAAGTCCCGTTTTCAAGGAAACTGTAAAGTTGGCAATAACGCCGATGCTATCCACATTATCAATACTAAATTATGTCAACATAAATTCTGACGGAGATATGTTAGGATATGGAATTGGAATAATACTACTAAATGTTGGAATGTATTTTGTCATACCAGCCATAATAATATCAAAAATACGAAATTTTAGAAAATAAATTCGCATTTAGACGGTAATTTGGATAAGGATTTTTATGGGTCTCTGATGAAATTAAGCCAATGAAGACAACAGTCATAGGCGCTATCTTTGTTCTAGTTGCCCTAATGACAGTAGCACCAGCAGTTTTTGCTGACCACGTTAAAGAGACTGTAAGCATCACTCCGGGATCATCATCTCCAGGATGCGAGGCTACCAACAGCTGTTACGATCCAAGCGAAGTAACCGTTGATGTAGGTAGTGAAGTCACATGGTCAAATGATGATACTGCTGCACATACTGTCACAAGTGGTGACATCGAGAAAGATGGACCAGACGGACACTTTGACAGTAGCCTTTTCATGGCAGGAAAAAGTTTCTCATATAAATTTGAAGAAGCTGGAGAATTTCCATACTTTTGCCAAGTACATCCTTGGATGAAAGGCGTAGTTATTGTGCAAGAGGCTAGTGCTGAAGATGGGCATGAAGATAACGCGGATCATGCGATGGCAATGTCAGCTGACGGTTCAGTTACAGTAGGAATTCATTCTGATGTACCAACAGAGGGTGAAGAACTATCTCTTGAGATAGAATTTACCGATGCTGACGGTAATGCAATAGAACATGTCAATTACGACATCATTGCAAGCCAAGATGGGAATCAGGTTCTTTCTGAATCAGGCCAACACACACATAATGGATTAGCTGACTTTACAACAAGTGCATTAAGAGCTGATAGTCCAGTAGATGTAGAAATCAAATTACTTGGACTTGGACTTCCAGGCGAAGAAGCAAGCTGGACTGGCCCAATTGGAGAAACCATATCAGTTAAGGTTGTACCTGAGTTCGGTCAAATTGCCATGATGATTCTGGCAGTTGCCATAGTAAGCATTGTTGCTGTCACTGCAAGATCTAAAGTAATTCTAAGACTTTAGAATTCTTATTTTCTTTTTATCATTGCAACTATAGCAAGTATTACACCAGCTGCTCCAAGTGCAAGGCCAAAAATTCCAAAGTCATACGCCTTGGAAAGATCTACGCCGTTCCCACCCACGACGTTGCCTAGTTGTGATTTGATTTCTGTAACATCCTTTTGCAGTGATGCGGTGGCGCTTTTTAATGCACCCACATCCTGACCGGATGATGAACCAGAGGGAGGAAATGCAAGAATATCTGTGCTTTCCACGTCTTCAATTTTGATTTCTTGGTTTATGGGCACCCCATTTAGTGTTCCTTTAAGTTCGATTATGAGTGAGCCAGTCTTGGTTGGAATAATCTTTGCATAATAATGCCCAGGTTTTGCATCGGAGAGGATTTCTAGTGTTTTTGTGACGCTTCCTGATTTTACAGTAGCTTCCAAGTCCTTGAACGAATTTGTTACTGGGGTTTTTACTCCATTTCCATCATCTTGGTTGAATTCAAAGGTTATCGCGTTTTGAATTCCAACCAATGGTGGTTCTTCTTGCCATCCTATTTCAATCTCATATTGTTCTGCAGTAATTGTCGTGTGCGCATATGCAGAGTAAAAGCCAAATCCTAAAATAAATACAATGAGTATTGCGATATGATTTTTCATATGATCAATATCTCAAATCATGTTATTATCTTTATGCAAGAGTGGTAGAACTACCAAAGTGGTAATTTGTTTAAATTAGCAAAAGCACTATCAAAAGTAAATTGAAAAAGTTTCTCATTATTCCATTTTTAATTATAGTTTCCAGTGTGCCTCTTGCATATGCACATCCATTTATTGTCAATTCAGATCCTTCCCAATCGTCAAGCGCTTCGGCCGGAATTAATCAAATTGTAATCCATTATTCAGAAACAGTGGAAATCGAATTTAGCGCCATCAAAGTGTTGGATAGTAGTGGAAATCAGATAGACAACGAGGATACAAAATACATTGGTAATGAATCTACACTTGCAGTCACCACACCTCCACTAAAAGATGGGATCTATACTGTTACAAGTAAGGTTCTCTCCAAAGTTGATGGACATCTAGTAGATGAGGCATTTGTCTTTGGTGTTGGCAACGTATCTGTTCCTCCCCCAAAGCCGCGAGACGTAACAGAATCAACGTATTTCCCAGAAGCTGGTGCAAGGCTACCAGGTATTGTGGGGCAGGTCATAGTGCTTGGTTCAGTGATATCTTCTATTGTAATATGGGGCGCAATGCGGAAAAAGAACATCGTAAAGGAAAATCTTTCCGAATTACAGAAATTCTATCAGGCCAAATTTTCTTCCGTTATCGGGATTGGTTTGTTTTTGGTTTTTGCGTCAAACATTTTGATGCTTGTTGTACAAACGTTACGCCTTCAAACATCTGCCTCTACTGTATTACAGACATCGTTTGGCTCAGTATGGATAATCAGAATGGTAATAACCGTGATTTTACTTGCAGTTTGGTTTTTGATAGAAAACAAGTCAAATGTATCAAACAAAAAACAGATTTTGTTACTAGTGCTGTCGCTGATATTGATCAGTACGACAACGATAATTGGTCACGGGGCAGCGAGCGAACAACTATCTGCAATCATAATTGATTATGCGCACAGTCTGATTGCATCGGTTTGGATTGGGGGCGTAATCTTTTTTGGGTTTATTTTGCTTCCCGCATTATCAAAATTGGACAGTAGTAAGAAAGAGATCATCACGTTATTGACAATTCCAAGATTTTCATCATTGATAGTCATCTCACTTGGAGTCCTGGTAATTACAGGGCCGACTCTTTTGTGGTTGCTAGAAGACGACGTTGCACTACTCAGTCAGTCTACTTACGGGTTTTTCATAATGGCAAAAATTGGAGTGGCTTCCGTCATGGCAGCACTTGGCGGTTATAATCAATTCAAAATACAAAAGTCTGCGGAAAGAGACATCAAATCAAATGCAATTAATGTTCACAGAAAACTCGGCAGGTCATTAAAAACAGAGGCGGTGCTTGGAGTGATTCTACTTGGCCTAGTTGCACTGTTAGCTAATTCTTCGCTACCCACCAGTCAAGCTCAGCAAGCGCAACAAATCACAAACGGCTTGCAGACATCGGGATTTTCTGAAAATGCAAGATTTGATATCAGTATTGAACCATTCGCGAGCGGCTCCAATACAATTGGTATCACTGTTTTCGATTCTGATGGAAAACCGCTAACAGATGTTGACGGCTGGAACGTAAGAGTTTCAAATCCACAAAAGAATATTGCCCCGATTGATATTCCGGAAAATAAGGCCTCAGAGAACAAGAACGAATACCAAGGCAAACCGACATTTGGTTTTTCAGGAAATTGGAATATTGACGTAGAGGTAAAAAGAAAAGAGCATGCAAATGAAAGCACAAGATTTTCAGTAGTGATTAAGCCTCATATATCGGAGCTAAAAACACAGATAACCGAATACGATATACCAGAGACTGGAGCAGTGCTCTATCCCACTTATGATGGAAATGACACCGTTTGGATTAGCGATGCATCACAACCACGTTTGTGGAAATTTTCCATAGAAAACAAACAATTCAAATCATATACATTTGAAGGGGGCAAGACTACAGTATTTCTCAAATTGGCATCTGACGGATTGGTGTGGTTTACCGACACTCCTGATTCCAAAATAGGATACTTTGATCCTACCACAGAAGAATTCCAAACGATTTCGCTTCCAACAAAAGCGATTCCAATCGCCTTGGAGACAGATCTTGATGGAAACGTATGGGTTGCACTTGTAGACCAGAATATACTTCTAAAGTATGATCCTGAGACTGGACAGTTTGAAGAACATAAGATTCCAACAGATCAGTCAGGACCTGCAGCACTTGCACGAGATGCAAATGGAAACATCTGGTTTGCTGAAGCACAAGGCGGAAAAATCGGTGTAATCGATCCCCAAAGCGGAAAGATTAGGGAGTTTGCCCCAGACGGACTTTTAGGCGAACCCTTTGCGTTGTTCATTGATTCAGAGCAGAATGTCTGGGTATCGGATCATGTAGGTTTGAACATAGTCAAATTCAACCCATTTCTTGAAACATTCGAAAAAATCCCAGTAACTGATCCACTGGCTGCACCGTTTGGCATGGCATCAGACAAATTTGGCAACATTTGGCTTGCACAACACACAGTTGACAAGCTAGGCGTGTATGATCCTACCAGGAACGAATTTGTCGAAGTAAACATTCCCACAAAAACATCGTTTACACAGTTTGTAACTTCGGACAAGTACGGAGACATATGGTTTGTCGAGCAACGTGGAAACAAATTAGGAAACGTAGTGATTTCTGAGGTTCCTAGCCAAAGAACCACTCAGGAACAGTCTACAATAAACATCAGGTATTCCGAACTTGTGGCGCCGCTTATGACTGCCGGAATAATTGCGACATCGCTATTTTTTGTAAAAAGCGTTCGTGATAGAAGAAGACTAGATGCGTTAGTTGAATAGATATTAGAAATTAGTTTGTTCTTTTCGAACGACATTGCGGTATTATTCCACTTTTTTCATTAGTATACTTGTATGCATAGTCCTAGTGAACCAAAAAAAGGGGCAGGTTACTTTGCAAGTCGGCTAAAAGAAAAGGGCATAGATCAGCAAGATGTTCCAAAGGATCCAACAATACAGGCTGATGAAAATTCCCAAAATCCAAAATACGGTCAGATATTTGAGGAGAGTAGCAAGTCGATTGCTGCGATGGCAGGAGACATGAATGAAACTGCAAAACTTGTCTCATCCATGAAAGAGGGGCTTGAAAGAGTCAAGAAGGTTGCCAATTTAGCAGATGTTGGTAATCCGTTGTGTGATCCGTTTGGATCCTGCAGTTATAATGGAGTAGATTTTGCGCCTAAACCCTCAACTAATTCTGAACAAGGTATGACCTTGGATGAACTAAGTACTTCAATGCTAGAATCAAGAAATAATGATAAGCAGACAGACGATAAAGAGATTGAGAACGAGGTATCAGAATATACAACTGACACATTATCAAATCTAAAGTTTGATGCTGATTCTATAAAAGATGAATTGCAAGAATTCAAAGACAGCATAAAACAAAAAGAATCAGAGCTTGTTGAGTTTAGAACAAAACTGAATCAGGCCAGATTACACGCAAAAGAATTCGCAAATGTGGATTTTTCAACTAGCGAATACAACAATGAAACAATTCAAGACCTAGATCATCAGACGCCAAATACTGAATTTGATATCATAAATTCCAATCAGATAATGAATATAAATTCAATACAAGATGATCACGATTTCAATAATTTATCAAATATACAACAAGAGATCAAAGAAGAGGAAAAAAAACTCTTTGAAATAAGATGGAAAACCAAAAAAGCAGAGTCAGAATACGAGGATAAGAGGGCTGCCAAGGAAGAACTTGAGGACGTAAGAGATGAAGTAAGCGAACTGGAAGGCAAGAGAGATCTCCTAAGAGAGGAAGTAAAAAAATTAGAAAGTCACAACAAAGAGCCAAGACAAGAACTAAAAGAATTGGAACAGAAGATAGAACAGGCAAAAAAAGAATACGAGGATAAGAGGGCTGCCAAGGAAGAACTTGAGGACGTAAGAGCAATTCTTGATTATCTAAAATTAGACAGAGACGCCTTTAAATTGGATTTGGAGGAACTAAGAGTCAAGATCAAAAAGGCAGAGTCAGAATACGAGGATAAGAGGGCTGCCAAGGAAGAACTTGAGGACGTAAGGCTTTCAGTTTCTATGTTAAAGGCAGAAAAGGAGACATTGGGAACAAATCTTGAAGAAATACGTTCAAAAATCAAAAAGGCAGAGTCAGAATACGAGGATAAGAGGGCTGCCAAGGAAGAACTTGGTGAATTTAACGCCACACTAACTCATCTAAAATTAGAAAAAGAATTGCTTGTGACTGAATTAGGCGATTTGAAAATAAGGATCAAAAAGGCAGAGTCAGAATACGAGGATAAGAGGGCTGCAAATGAAAGCTTATCGGAAGTAAGAGAAGTTCTTGCATATCTGAAACCAGAAAGAGATTCACTCAAGGCAGAATTGAATCACTTACGAAATAAAATAGAAAAACTTGAAGATAGTTATGATGAGATAAACTCTAGAAAGAGAGAAATTCAGACAGAATATGACGATTTAAAATACAGATTTAAAAAATTAGAGTCAGAATACGAGGATAAAAAAAATTCACTCAGGTTTCATTAGGTAATTTTTGCATAACTTGGGATTTTCCTAGAACGTTAGCATATTTGAGTAACAGTGTACCAACCAACATAGCTACCGATATCATAACAATTGTTCCTGAGGGAGCTAAATCAAGATAGTATGATAAAATTATCCCACATACAACAGAGATAACTGACATTGATACTGAAATCGTAATTGTTTTTTTGAATCCCTTTCCAAACATAATTGCTGTGATGTTTGGCAGTACAATTAATGCAGAAATAAGCAATATTCCAACCAAACGCATCGATGTGATTACAGTGACACTTGCCAACACCACAAAAACATAATTTAACTTGTCTGTGTTGACACCGCTTACTTGAGCCTGCTCCTCATCAAATGTCATATGCAGTAATTGTTTTCGTAAGACGGCAAGTGTAGCAACTACACCACTGCTTATTCCAAGTATGAGCAACATGTCTTCAGTGCTAATCAATAAAATGCTGCCAAAAAGAAAACTAAACAGATCAACCTTGAATCCGCCAGTTGCACTAATTAGCAATACTCCAATCCCAAGGCCAGACACCAAAAGCACAGCAATTGCGGCATCGCCAGAAATCTTGGTGCTTTTTCTAAGCCTAGTTATGCCCAATGCACCTAAAACAGATACAACAAATGCAGTCCAGAGTGGATAGATTCCAGTAAACAAACCAAGCGAAATTCCACCAAATGCCATATGGGATAGTGCGTCACCAAAAAGAGAATAACGTTTCAAGACAAGAAACATTCCCATCAGAGAGCAGATTATTGCGATTGCAATTCCTGCTACCAATCCTTTTTGTATGAAGATGTAACCGAGAATTTCAAGAGTCATTTCTAATTATGATCATGCATATGCATTTGCATTGCAGATTCGGCATATGTTTTTAGTAGTTCCTTGTTTGAGAAAAATTCTTTCTTTTCACCATGGAAGAATAGTTTTCTGTTCATGCATGCAACTCGGTTTGCAAGTTTTGATATTGCATCTAAATCGTGAGAAGACCAGACAATCGTGATCTTGTTTTCTGTGTTTATTTTTTTTAGCACATTGTAAAACTTGTTTTGTGCATCTACATCAACACCTGTCACAGGTTCATCCAAGATCAGAAGTACCGGATCTTTTACCAAAGCTTTGGCAATAAAGACGCGTTGTAGTTCTCCGCCTGAGAGCTCACCGATTCTTCTGTCCTTTAATGATTCCAATCCAGCTATTTTCAAACATTCTAAAACCTTGTCACTGTCTTTTCCTACCTTTTGGTATAAAAGATTCCAAGAATAGCCACAATTTTTTAACAACATGGCGCCTTTACGCAGTTTTCTTTCTGGTATTAGTCCCATTGATACCACTTCAGATACCGTTGCAGGAAAGTTTGGCTCAAAGACAACCTTTTGAGAGACATAGCCTATTAGTGGAAGAAGTGGTTGATAGTCTTCTTCGTCATACCCAAATAATTTGATTTTTCCGCTATGACTTTGCATTCCTATTATTGCCTTGAACAGAGTAGTCTTGCCTGCACCGTTTGGGCCAACTATTCCAAGTAAATCGCCTTCCTTTACGTCAAAATTGATCTTATCCACGGCTAAATGACCGTTGTATTTTATGGAAACGTCAGATACTTCTAATACGTTCATTGGCACTCAAGTCCAATCTTTAGATTTTGTACGTTTTCATTCATTTTGTCCACATATGTAAGACCATTCATCATTTCTCTGTCTGTTAATCCTTCTAATGGACTAAAGATTAAAACTTGTGCATTTGCTTCTTCGGCAAGAGTATCAGCAAGTTTTGGATCTACCAGATCTTCCGAATATATTGTTTTAATTTTGTTCTCTTGAATGAAATCTACAAATTCTCTAAGATCAGCAGCGGTTACTTCTGACTCTGGCGACACCCCAGATAATGGAAAAACTTTTAATTCATATCTTTTGGCAAAATAAGAATATGCATCATGAAAGGGCATGAAAGTATCCTTGTTACAATGCGATAACTCTGTTTTAATTTTGGAATTTAATTCATCTAGTTTAGTGCTGTAAACGTCTGCGTTATCTTGATAATATTTTTTATTATTTGGATCAGCCTTGATGACAGCATCTTTGATCATCATTACTTGATGTTTTACAAGAATAGGATCTAACCAAACATGTGGATTATAGACGATATGACTGCCTGACTCTTTTTGCTGTCCATCATTTGTTTGTATGAGATCTATTCCTTTTGTTGTTTCAACAAAGTTCACATTGTCGTATTCACCAGAATCAATTAATTTGTCAACAAAAGATTCCATACCAGCACCATTGTAGATAAAGACATCAGATTCTTTGAGATTAAGTACATCGTTTGCACTTGGTTCCCAGTCATGTGGTTCGACTCCATTTGGAATAAGAGTAGAAATTTCAGCTTTATCTCCTACAATATTCTTTGAAAATTCGTAAAGTGGATAGAAAGAAGCAATTACTCTTAGTTTTGATGATTTTTTTTCTTGTAATGAAACGCCTTGCTTAGATTCACTGTCTCCAACAATTATTACGATGGAAAGGATTACTGCAATGACAACACTCATACCGATTAACAGTTGTTTTTTCACAGCATTTTATGCGTCAGATTATTAATAAATCTATAAAAAATTAATAATTTTAATGGCTATCTTTATAACAAGTTTAATAATAATTTGATCATGCCAATTGTGTCAATTTCATTAAACGATGAAATGCTAACTGAACTTGACAAACTGCAAAAGTCAATGGGTTTTACTGGCAGATCAGAGGCAATTAGAGCAGGGATAAGGAATTTTGTTTCAGAAGAGAGGCAAAAAAACGAGCTTTCAGGTAACCTACATGCGATCTTGCTTGTAGTACATAATGACGAATTTGATCACATAATTGCTGGAATGAAACATAGTTTTGAGGACTTGATCACTACACAGCTGCATAGTAAAATTCACGGCAACAAATGCGTTGAACTGTTCATGTTAGACGGTGAAGCAGAGCAGATCAACTTAATTACAAAAAACTTTCAGACAAATAAAAAAATGGATACTGTAAAGCTAGTTACGTTATGATTAGAACTAGATCACTGTCAATAACGACGGTTTGTATTTTATCGGTACTAATGATTGGATCAGTTTCAAACGTATACGGTCATGGACTAGGTCTTGATACAATAAAATCAGTAGATGTGAACGGCAAAAAGATCACCATAACTACAGAGATTGTACCAATGGATTTTACAGAAAATAAAGAAAAGAAAATCATAATCAGAGCCACTGATTTACAGACAGATCAAAATACAAACAATACAACGTTTTTAATTG
The DNA here is from genome assembly GCA_964449865.1 of uncultured Candidatus Nitrosotenuis sp. Lineage (GTDB taxonomy): Archaea > Thermoproteota > Nitrososphaeria > Nitrososphaerales > Nitrosopumilaceae > Nitrosotenuis. Next base: position 14,945 of record CAYVBR010000002.1, on the reverse strand, counting down.
GACTGTATCACGAGGATCAAATGATTTTTAGAAATTATTTTTTTGCGGCAAACGGGATAGTCAACATTAAGGTCAATCCAACAATAAGTGGCAATACTACAATTACTGGCGAGAAGGATGATCTTTTTGGTGCATGGTACGAGACTAGTTCCAAACCGATAGAAATTTCAAGTCCAGTTTTTAGCTCCGGTGGGTTATATCACTTTGAAATTGAAATAAGAACAATTGACAAGCCGACCAACGTAGTGGAAAATCTGGGAATGTATGTTACTGATATTACCATACCAACAAAACAGAAATTTGAGGAAAATGACAAAGACGGGAATAATGTGATATTTGGTATAAAATCATATTATGACATGATATCAAGTTTTGATTATAATTCAAGCACAAATATTGCAAATTTTGATATGCCCTTTGACTGGAGTGAGCAGAACATATCGCATGTGTCTGTTGTTCATGAGGAATTCCATTTTCCGAAGAAATTTGGTGATTTTTTTGTCCCTAGCTATACTGGAAAGGCAAATGGGATTGATCTATTCAAATCATCAATTGTCATTGATGACTATTCAGACGAAAACGAAAGAATAATTCATGTTATTTTGTCACAAGACAATCTAAGATTCCTCAAACAGACACAGCAAAAAGCAGGCATTGACAAGCCAGAAAACATAAGGTTTACACTTGAGGCAAGCGACAATGTCGTCTTCCCAATGGTAGCCATGACAAAAAATGAGGAAATTCAGGTGGATTTGTCATGGGATCCAACCACAGTTGAGCCAGATAAGGATACAAAATTCATTTTCACTTTTCGTAACGCAAAGACAGGGGAAACTCTTCGCAACACATCATACGACTTTATTATAATTCAAAATGACAAACAGATCTATAAGAAATCAGGTAATGCGGAAGTTGGTGGAGACTATGCAGATTACAGGTTTTCTGAGGGTCAATCAGGCCACACGAAGATACGATTTGAAAATATAAGAGGAACAGGTATGAGCACAGAATTTGGATTGGTTGTTGTACCAGAGTTTGGTCCACTTGTATTTCTAATACTTGTCATTGCAATGTCGTCCATCCTAATTATTAGAAGGAATTTCTCTATTGTAAGAATCTAGTTGTGCATATCTAAGAGCTTTTTTGCATTGATTGGATCTAGTATTATGAGCATTCTCAGTCTCAGATCACTTTGTGAGTTAAATTCAGCATCACATGCAATTAACGATTGAGTCTCTATTCCGATGTCAGTTGCTGGAATCTCAAGTAATGACCTAAATGTATCAATAGCAAAGCCAGGTATATCAGATGTAGTCTTACAGTGTTTTTCAATTGCTAGTGCATTAAAAAATGAGCCTGATAGAATATTTCCCGTTTCTGAAAGCGAAGATTTGCTTAATTTAGAGAACACTCCCATTTTTTTTAATCCAAGTAATTTTGCTGCAAATCTTTTTCCATCCTTTTCTGGCATATAGTATAATATTCCAACATCTACATCACCTGTCTGCTTTAGGTAAACTGCAGACATATCTACCGAATCGGAAAATGCTGGAGTCAGTTCATCAAGCTCAGATATGTCAAGCAATTTTGTTTTGCCAATTTTATAATCAAATGGTTCACCAAGCATTGTTGAAAGTGATTCAACTGTCCTTGTTGAGACACATTTGTTAAAAACTTCAGAAAGTTGTTCAAGGTCAGATTCAGTTATAGCATAGGTTTGCATTGTAATGTCCTTATTTTTGCCTCATAACCTTGTTTAGAACAAGACCCACGTTGCTCCTGTCAAACGGTTTTACGATGTAATCTCTTGCCCCAATCTTCATTGCATCTTGAACAATTTGTTTTTGTTCTACAGATGTAACCATCACTACTTTTGCGGCAGGATCAATTTTCATAATAGCACGTAATGCTTGAATTCCATCAGCCCTTGGCATGTTCACATCCATTGTTACAAGATCCGGTTTTTGTGCCTGATATGCCTTTACTCCTTCAACACCATCTGCTGCCTCAATGACCTCGGTAGCAAGGCCATTTCCCTTAACAATGTCTTTTAAGACTGTTCTCATAAATGAAGCATCGTCAACTACGAGAATTTTTTTGGCACCGTAACTCATTTTTGATTTCCTCCTTTTGTCGCTTCTACAATAGCAGAATCCTCAAAGAATTTTGCGCAATCATTCGTTTTTTGGTTATTCATGAGACCAAAAGTAACAATTTGGAATGTATCTAGGGATACAAGTTGTCTGGTCATGAAGTTACTCCCACTTTTTGTTTAAAACTCAATTTGGCGTAGTATGAACTCATACTGTTTAGTTTTCTGATTAAATAATAATCTAGAGTGTGTTTGTGATGATCAGACAAGATCGTTAGACTATATGTCAAAACACAAATGGTGTTTACGATATTAAACAATTGAATTTCCTCCCGATACTAGTTTGCTGTATATTCTCTCTCTTGGCAGAATGCATGAGAAAGATTTGCCTGATGCCACTCCCATCATTGTTTCATCTTGTCCTATGACAAGATAGCCATCATCATTTAGCGTCTTGTGAAATTTTTTAAAAACTAATTCTTGTGCAGGCTTGTCATAGTATATCAAAACATTTCTGCAGGTGATCAAATTGATGCGTTCGACTGGGAATGATATGATATCCCCCTGTTGAAACGTTACAAGTTGTTTTATTGATTCGTTTATTTGATATGTGTCATTGTTTATTTGTGTAAAGTATTTTGCAATAATATCAGGAGTCAGATTCTTGAGACTTTGAGAGAGGTACTGGGCTTTCTTTGCACGATTTATCGCATCTGCACTAATATCGGTTGCAACAATATTGAATTTGATATTTTTTGTCCCTACTGCCTCTTTTAAGAGAATTGCAAGACTATACGGTTCTTCTCCTGACGCACATCCTGCACTCCAGATTTGGAGTGTATTATTATTTTTAAGGATTTGTGGAATTATCTTTGATGACATGCATTCCCAAACAAAGGAATCACGATAGAATTCAGTTACATTGATTGAGAAGCTTTTGAATAAAATTGACGGTTCGGCTGAATCGGATTCAAGTAATTTTGCATATTCGGAGCCATCTTTTGCTCCAACTGCCTTTATTCTTGCATTAATACGTCGGTTTAAAAATGGTCTTTTGAATTGATGTAAGTCTTTTCCAGTTTTTACCTGCATTATTTTTTCAATAAGTAATAACTGCTGATCTGAAACTGTTTCATTGATGCTCAAATTATTGTCACACCCTTTGTTCTGTCTTTGATCTTCATCTCTAGAGAATTCATATCAAAAATAATCCACCTACCTGAAGTCGATCCTATATCTTGTGCAACTAGTGGGATTTTTTTTTCTTCGAGAAGAGATTTGATCGCGTCTGCATTTCTGGCTCCTATGTTAAAGACATTCGTTTTTCCTTCGTTTTGAAAGATATTGGCGCCTCCTGCCATCTTTGCTTTCAACTGGTTTAGTTTTGCACCACTAGCTTGCATCTTATCTAACATGACTCTAATTGCAACATCAGCAAATTTTGCTTCAGGTTTTGGATTTGGGTCGTTTGTATTATTTTTTGGAAGCATGATATGGGCCATTGCGGCAATTTTTGTACTTGGATCATAGAGACATATTGCAATGCATGAGCCCACAAATGTTTGCAAGAGTGTTTTTTCAGGGGTTGTAAAACCTAACCCACCCATTGGAATTTCAACAGTGTTGTGATTTGTATGAGTTTGTTTGGTAAAACTCATTCTATTTCTCCTTTATCGCATCATTGATTAGAGCGTCAAGTTCAGAATTTTGCCCACCGACTGGATAGGATTGCAGATCAGTGCCATCCAGTAACGCATCAAGCTCAGAGTTTTGTTTACCAAAGCTATTGGATTGTTGCTCTTTAATTTGATCAGAATGGTTGGCAAGTAATTTTCTAGCATCCATTATATTTTGCATTATTATCATGTGCAGTTTTGTTTCACTTGGTTTTCCAACCAATTCCACGTCTGTTATTACTACATGCTCAACTGGTTTTGCAATGTCTTTAACAGATGTGTCTATTAGCGAATGTAGTTCGTCGTTTGTATAATTTGGGGTCGACAGATCAACTCGAAATCCAGTGCCATTAGACAAGGCATTGAAGAAAGACCCAGTCATAATATTGGCAACCTCTTGTATTGCTGATGCTCCCATTTCATCAATTTCGCAAACTTCATTTTGGCAAAGTAATTTTGCTGCTATTTTCTTTGCGTGTCTTTGTTGTATGGTGTAAAGAATCTCAATGTGTGTATCTCCCTTTCCGTTCAGTCGTACTGCACACATCTTTATTTCATCAGGATCTAGCTTGATGTCTTTAATATCAGAAATCCCGCATTCCAAAATCTTTACGCTATGAACTATGGATTCACTAAGGAGTGTTGATAGTGCCACAGATGTTTTCGATGTAATGTATTGATCAAATACTTTGATAAGATTTTGAGCCTCTTCTGAATTGATGCCTACTAATGCAGCCATGTGAATCACTATACCAACAACGCCGGATCAAGGATCAACGCAACGCTTCCATCACCAAGAATTGTTGCGTTAGTGAATAGATCCGATGAATGTGTCTCATTGTTTAGTCGTTTAATTACAATTTCTTGCTTTCTATCGTATGAATCTACAACGAGTCCGTAGGGTTTTCCTCCCTTGTTGACAATTACTATTGTTATCTTGTCAGCATCGTTTGGCTCAGTTTCTTTCATACCAAGTAGTTTTGACACCCTGACAAGTGGGACAACTTGTTCACGTAACACAATCGCCTCTTGGCCATGTATGCTTCTGATTTGATTTGCTTCAACCACCACTGTAGTTGAAATACTTGAAAGCGGTAAAACATACTTGTCTCCAGATACGTTAATCAGTAATCCTCCAATGATTGATACGCTAAGTGGAATTGTCAAAACAATTGTAGTCCCCTTTCCATATTCGGTTGTAATTTTGACATTACCCCCCACTGCTTCAACTTGGGTTATTACCACGTCCATTCCTACTCCTCTTCCAGAAACGTCTGTGACTTCTTTAGCTGTTGAGAGTCCTGGGGTACCCAAAAGATTGATTGCCTCGTCAATTGACATCTTGTCTGCTTCATCCTGTGTGATGAGCCTCTTTTCGACTGCTTTTTCTTTGAGCCTATCAGTGTTAATTCCTCTGCCATCATCTTCAATTTTGATTGCAACCTGATCTCCTACACCATATGCGGTAAGTTTGATTGTACCAGTTGGAGATTTTTCATTTGATTCTCTTTCTTGTGGCGTTTCAATTCCATGATCTACACAGTTTCGCAGAATGTGTAAGAGAGGATCAGTTATTGCATCCAAAACAGTTCGATCAAGTTCTATTCCTGAACCGTCCATGATCAGGTTAACTTGTTTGCCAAGTCCAGTTGATGTATCCCGTACAAGTCTTGTAAATCGGCTAAAGATCTGATCTATTGGTACAAGTCTGAGCTTCATGGATTGATATTGTAGATCAGTGACAAGTCTATCAAGCTCCGTCATCACTTGACGAGCATCATCAGAGCCATTATGACTCAGTGTTTGCCCTAGTCGCATTTTAGATATAACAAGTTCTCCGACAAGATTAACCAGCGAGTCAAGATCTAACATTTTTACTCGTATTGTTGGAGATTTAGCGCTGTTTGTTGATTCGATCACATCAACTTGAGCGTCATCTGGATGCTCAAGCATCTGAAGGTATGGCTTTAGATCAATTTTCTTTTTCTCGTCAGCAATCATTTCGCGTAAAAGATCTATACATTTGAATAATGCACTTGCCAAGTTTGGAACAAGTTTTTCTTGTCCTTTCCTAATGTTATCAAAAATATTTTCAATGTTTTTACATAATTCTCTTGTATCGTCATAACCCATTGTTGCCGACATTCCTTTGATCGTATGAGCGGAGCGAAATATTAGATCTAGGTGTTCTTTCTTATTTGGTTCTTCTTCTAATTTTAAAAGCGTATCATTGATTGTTTCAACGTGCTCTAATGCCTCAGAAACATACATCTCTCTGTAATTATTCTGCGACAAGTTTGTTTACCTCTTCCAAAACAGCTTCTGAAATTTTATCTGATGACAACAACTGATCTACTGCATTTAGTTCACAGGCAGCTCTTGCCATACCAAATACTACAGAAGATTGTTCGTCCTGAGCAATAGTTTTTCCTCCTCTTCTTTTGATGGTCTTCATGCCAAATGCGCCATCATGACCCATTCCAGTTAGGGTCACTCCAATTGTATTCACTCCAAAGTGTTCAGCAGATGATATCATGGTTACATTTGCGGCAGGCCTGACGCCAAACCTCTTTGGCCCATCAACAAGTTTTATTTTTAGTTGAGAATCCACCTCCATGTGCAGATCACCTGGAGCTACAAGAGCGGTTCCTTCTGTTATCAGATCTCCATCTTGGGCCTCCTTTACATTTATTTCACAATTTTCATCAAGTCTTTCAGCAAACTTTTTTGTAAAACCTTTTGGCATATGTTGTACAACTAAAATTCCTGCGTGGATGTCTGCTGGAAATGCAGACAGTATTGATTGTACTACTCCCGGTCCACCAGTTGATGAGGCTATTGCAACAACAACAGATGCGGCCTGAGGAGAGATAATTGCTTTTCTTTTCGGTTTTAGATTTTTGATTTTTTCTAAAACTGCTTTTTGAGGATCAGACTGCGCTGCGGCATTTATTTTAGTAATTAACATCTCTTTTAGAATAGTCATGTTTTCTGGATTTAATTGGGAAATTGGGACAAAATCGATTGCTCCGTTTTCTAATGCATCTAATACTATCTTTGCCCCGTCTTGGCTAAAGCTGCTAACTAAAATTGTTGGTATCAGTGTGCCTCGTTTGACCATTTCTTCAATGAATGTCAATCCATCCATGCGTGGCATTTCTAAATCAAGTAATATTACATCAGGTTTCTGCAGAGTAATTTTCCTTAATGCGTCTATGCCGTCCCTTGCAATATCACATACTCGTACAGTTTGACTTGAGATAAGATCTTTCAACAGTGTGCTCATGTAATTTGAGTCGTTGATTATCAGGACACTGATTTGTGCTGAGACAGGTTTGGCTAACATTAGGCATTATTTCCTTTTTGGTGAGAATGATACAGATACAAATCAAAAACACTCCAATAATGTAACAATATCAGAGTAAAATACACAAAGTTGCATTAAATTCCGTTAAATCAATTCACGATATATGATAAAGTATGTTTGATATGATCATACAAAACTAATGAAATTTAATTTATCTACTATTAAGGAGGATTTGTGGCCTATTTTGTTTTTGCCAGCTTGTCTTGAAGTTCTCTTTGTGCGTGTAGCGCCCTTTGCATTGATATCTTGACATTATTGTAGAATGTGGGATCATTTTTTGATAGAGCCCTTTGTTCTAGCTTCTCAAGCTGTCTGATCGTGTCATTTAGGTAATCAAGTCCCCATTGATATCCGTCTGCCTGACTCATGGGTTTGTTTTCTTCAGATTCAATTTTGTCATAGATATCCTCAAGTTTTGGCATCTTAAACGACATGTACAAGCCATGCCTCGGACAATATTAAGCAGAAAGGAATTTTTTAGAAAAGATCGACTCCAAAACGGCACTAAATCATCTAATTATTGCGCATTTTTGGAACCAGTCCAATAATTATGGAGTTGTTTCTTCCCTGATTATTTGGGTTGGAGGAATTCCATCCTCATCTTCTTTAAACACTGCGGCCAATTCCGGTGGAATTTCACTTGAACTTTCAGTGTTTTTAGGGCTAGCGTCCCCAACTGATTGCGGTTTTTCCATTGGTTTTGATTCCCTGTGGAAAGTGCTTAATTTTTGAGTACCTTCTGTTTTGTTTGATGGAAGTAAGAGACCTACATCTAAAAGAATCATTAGCTTCTCATTGATCTTTGCAACTCCCTTCACGTAATTACGTGATTCTAATGCCCCCTGAGGTGCAGGTTCGATATCCTTTGTTTGGATCCGCATTACTTGATCTACCTCATCTACAAGAAGACCTGTAAGCGAGTTATTCACCTCTGCAACCAAAATTCGTTGTTTTGAGGAATTAGTGCTTACAGAGTCAAGTCCAAGTTTTTCTTTTACGTCAATTACTGGAATTATCAGTCCTCGCAGATTCATTATTCCCTTGACATGAGGTTCAGAGTGGGGAACCTTGGTAATTTTTTCAACTGCTCGTATTTCTCGCACCTGTTCGATTGGAACAGCATAATCTTCTTTCTTACCAGAAGAGTTGATTATGTTAAATGATACAACCTGCATGGAATCCGAAATAGTTTGTACCATCATGCTACATCACTATCAAGTTTATTCATACAAGTTATTTTTTAATTAAAAATATAGAGTGATGTATGTTTGATCTAATCATACAGTTTTCAGTTAAACTGGAGGCTTTACAAAGTCCAGTACATGAGTTGCCAAGTAGTCGGACAACAATGCATCCATTACAAACATGACAACTGAGCCTATTATCATCAACAATCCAATGTGATAGAACACTGTCTTGTACAATCCGCCCTGTGCGACCTTGAGTGCCATTGCGCTGATAACTGATATCATTAGAATCATTGCAGGCATCATCATTGCCATGAATGCAGGATCTATCGGAGTTAGTGTTAAAGCGTCGTTTGAAACATCTACGGTCTTTATCATTTCATAAAAGATTCCGGTCAATTTGTTCATCAAGCCGAACACTGCCATAGTTAACGCGTGAAGCACCAGTATGATAGTTTCAAATGTTTTAGATGTTTGTGCCCTTTTTGCCCTAAGCTCGTTAATTTTTACTGTAATTTCAGATACGTTATTTCCTGCAAGACCCATGTTTCCTCCTTTATCCATTGCATGTGATATAACCTCGTTCCCATTTGCAATTATCTGGCTTCCAGTATCACGAGAGAACAACTCAAAGCTGATTTTCTGATCAACTCTATGCTTAATTCTGTTTTTAAATCGCTCCACGTGTTTCTGAAGAGGTCCAAAATCACTTCTTAATACGGCTTCAAGCGTGCTGCCAATTGAGCCAATCGTAGCATAAATTTCTCCAAAGTGATGAATGAATTCAGGATACCAGTCATTAAGCTCTTTGATTCTTTTTTCAATTTTTCTTGCAACCATTCCTGGGTATAACAGGGGTGCAGCGGCAATACCAACAATCAGACTGGTTGGAACCATATTAGTCATCAAAAGGACCATACCTATTCCAATTCCAGCGCCTAATGATATGTAGACCTTGATCCTAAACTTCAGATCCTCATCTCCTGATTGGTATCCCAGTATATCACGCGGGAACATGATATACATCATAAAAACAAATGCGCTCATGCTTACCGTAACTCCAATAAATGAAAACAATAGAATCTCTTCAGAGTTTGATTGTCCCATGAGCATGCTCATGATCGAGTTTGCAGAAATCATAAAGGCGGCAGTTGACATCAGGGTGTAAAACATTTCGAGGAATAATTTTTGGTTTTCAAGCTTTCTTTCGTAAACGATGCTAAAAGTCATCAGAGTTGATTTCAATTCATCTGCAAGAAATGTTTTTAGTGTATCCCCCAATCGGATGACTTGGGCTAGCTTGATTAGGAGCTGTTTTAGTGCATCGTGTTTATCATTTGAAACCTTTGCTGAAATCATCTCAAGTGATGCTGAAACTCCAAAGCTCCACCCGATTCCCAGCTGATATACTTCCTTGAACGCTTTGGTATATCGTCCATAGTTTGTGTCACGTGTTGTCTTGATTAGATCTATGCCACCTATTTCACCAGTCGATATGCTAAACAAAAACGCCATAAAATAGACAAATTTTTCATCAGTTTTTTGCAGATTTGCAAGTGTAAGATTTTTGAGAAGAGGGATCTGGATCATAGCGATTCAAGTTCCTTGTAAAATGCGTCAAGGCCTATCTCCCTGCAGTGAGATATGGAATCAAAGACGTCATAAAAGTTGAAGATTCTTTTTTCCATCATTCGCTGCAAGATTTTTGCCCGTAATTCTAGTTCTTCATATAGCAAGCCCTCGTCTTTTTTATGCATTCCCCGTTTTTCAAGCACTTTTTGAACAAATAACGCACTGCTTCCTTTGCCCCTGAACTTGACCTCATCAGTTCCTGGATCCCAGTTAAAGACGGGGATGAACATTATGTTTCCACCCTCAGGATTATAGCCTAAGATCTCATTAATTGAGAGAACTCTTCTTACTCTTTTTCCTCCTGGTCCTTGGACTGCTCCTTGAAACAATCCGATGTTTAGGTTTTCCACGTTTGTTTTTGGTATGAGCATTGGGGGGTTTGTAATTCTCTGAATCAGCGCAGTCATGTTTGCTGCGTGGAATGTGCTTACTACTGGGTGACCAGTCTGCATTGCTTGAAACGCAATGTTTGCCTCTGCTCCTCTGATTTCTCCTACAAAGATATAGTTAGGTCTCTGTCTTAACGCAGCCTTTAACAAATCAAACATCGTTACACTGGAACTTTCATGCCCAGTGTCCCTTGTTGCTTCTGTAATCCAGTTGGAGTGAGGCAGTGTAAGTTCTGGCGTATCCTCAATTGTAACTATCTTCCAGTTAGACGGAATAAACGCGGTAAGTGCCATCAGTGTTGTGGTCTTTCCAGACGCAGTCTCTCCATTAATGAAGACACTCATTCCTTCTGCCAGCATCATCCACATGTATGCTGCTTCCCTAAAGTCAAGTGCCTTTGATGACAAAACTTGTGTGATTGAAAGTGGAGTACTTGCAAATTTTCTTATTGTTGCATTTGTTCCCCTCCTGCTGATGTCTTTTCCAAATACAATGTTAATTCTAGACCCATCAGGAAGCACTGCGTCAACTACGGGTTTTGCATGAGATACTGTTTTTCCAAACTGTTCTGACATGCTAATTATTAACTCATCAATTTCTTCCACACCAAGAAATAGCGGAGACTTTAGCGCACCAAATGATTTGTGGATTACGTATACATTTCCTGCTCCGATAATTGATATGTCTTCTAGATTGGGATCAGCGAGAAACGGATCCAGTATGCCAACTCCCGCTCTTCTCTGCAAAAAATGATGCCTTAGTCCAACCCAATCTTTCTTGTTAACAGGTAGCGTCTTTAGCTTGTATATGTCGCCTATAGTATCATAGTTTACTACTGCATCAGTTAGATCTACGTGTTCCTTAAGATAAGTTTCAACCATGTTAAATCGCTCCGTGATTTCAACTGGTGGAATCAGGTCTGCAGATTGGACTGCGAACATCTTGTCAGCACATTCCATAATTTTTCTATCTGGTGAATCAGGCTCTACTATCACATATTCCATGTAGCCATCATCAGACGAAGTATGCGGGTTGATGTGGATGTAGACCTGCTCTGCTATCGGATACAACAGGTTTGGCTCTTTGAGTTTTTTGTGTTCAGCTTGTAGCTGCTCGGTAAAAAGTGGCAGAGGGTTGCCCCTTGCAGTATAGTTGTCAATGTGATTTAGGAGATGAGGAGATTTCTTTAGTTCGTCAACAAACCTTTGATCCCTCACTTGTGTAAAGTCAAATGGCAAATTCTGAATCCCCCATTGAACCCACCCTACGCATTTGCCATGGATATTGGCACGATTTTTATTCCAAATGTCATGTCTATGTCAAACGCAAAACCAGAGTCAGTGTTTTCTTTTGATCCAATTAGTTTTACAATTTTTAGCGTTTTAACGTCTCTACCACCAATGTTAGTTGATCCAAGCTTTAGATACACGTCGACTCCTCCTTTCACTCTCATTCTCAGGTCCGGAGGTATGTCTTCTGGGTGAATTGTTAGTATGATACTCATTCCTCGCGCCACAAGATACTTGCATTGCGTGAAAAACTCTAGAATTTTACTTGCATCTGAAAAAACTGTCAAAAGTGAAAGAGAGTCAATTACAACACAGTTGTGCTCTTTGAAGCTGTTGCCGATGTATCTACCAATAACAGGTAAGAGAAACGAGGATTGTTCTTTATTCCATTGCACCCCATACATGTGTAGCGGCATTATTGTCAGTCTATTACGCAAGAATGCAGTTGAGAAGTTGAATGTAATTGATTTCATATTTTCAATGTATTCTTTTACTGTATTTTCTGTAACACAGAGAACTCTTTTGTCTGATGCGAGAAGTCCTTTCATGAATTGTGCACATAGTGCACTTTTTCCAGTTCCATGATCGCCTTCAATCAGCATCAGGGTTGGGAATGGAATGCCTCCTCCAAATTGTCTGTCTACTTCTTCGTTCCCACACGGAATAATATCAGTCAATTAAACACCTCAGGCGATCATAATCCACAATATACGATAATCCAGATACAGTACTCACGACAGCTTTTAAGAAAAATTTGATATAAGATGGTGTTTGGTCTTTTCGAACGAAACTAGAAACTAGATAGTCTGAGTTGCAATCACTCCGTTATCTGTAGATACGACAATGGTCGTTGTAGCGGCAGTTGAAGTTGGATTAACTGTGATTCTAGCTGACATTATTTCATTTGTATTAAGTATGCCAGTATCTATATTATCAGATACAATGGATTGACGACACCAGTGATTGTCAGACGGATATCCCGAACAGACGCCGCCATATGTGAGGATACGAGTTACCACACTAGAACCATCATTGTATGATATAATGACTGTGAATTTTTCATAGTTCCATAATTTTTCTAATCCTAAATTTGTTAAAGTAAAATCAAAGTTATCATTATCCACTCTAGTTAAACCACTTACACTGATGTTTGTTTTTAATATTGAATTATCTATTTGCGACATTTTTGACGATGCTTCTGTTATTGAAGCGGTTTTGTCAGTCAGACTAGGCAACAAAAACAATATGGAAACCAGTGTAAACATAACTATGCCTCCAGATATAGCAATACTTAGTCCCAATTTTATGTTCTCTCCATACTAAGAAATTGAAAATATGTAATCAGAGTAAACACCGTTTGGAGCAGTTATCCTAACCATATAGGTGCCAGCAGATAGGCCAGGGCTAGATTCAGTTATTCTAATTTGGATTGCGTCTGATTTCTGAATTATTGTAGGCAATGTTTTGAATTTCCACGTGTCATCTGTAGCAGACACGTCATACTGGTATCTCTTTACGGAACCAACTGGGCCAAAATAAACATCCATAGCTGTAGGATTAGTTACAGGATCAATGCCGACATTTTTTACCCAAACTTCCACAATGTTTGTCGATGTAGCATTCTGAATAGCATATGGGATTGTAAGTTTTGTTAGCATTATGTTTTTTTGACTTTCTGAAGTAGCTGTAAATGTAGATTCAAAAGAGCCAACTTTTGACATTACTATTCCCGCAACAGATGTGGCAACTACAATAGAGGCAATAATCAAAATTGCTTCTGTCATCACACCTGATGCCATTGCTTATTCGCTCCTTGAATGGTCACGTCTTGTGCCAGTTTTTTTGTGCGCAGTCAGCCTTGCATAATAAGCGTCTGCCTCTCGGTCATTTAGTCCAACAATTTTTGCAAATCGATACAATTGTGATATTGATTCTTCAGTCGACATGCCAGAATTTTTGAGCATGTCAATAATGTTGTAGATCGTATGCTCATCTTCTTGTTTTAATCCCATTAGCTTGCACTGTTCTACCAGTAGATCTATGCAGTCATCTCCTTTTTCTTCAAACATCTCTCCTACAAGTTCAATTATCGCCATCATGTTTGCAACAGAGAGATTGCCACTGAACAGAGGCTTCATTACAGAATCCATTGGACCAAGATCTGTTCCATGTACAAGGTTATCCATCTCACTACCCCGAACTATTGCTGCTGGTGGGCTTGGTGGTGGAGGAGCTGTTTGTGTGTTTGCACCAGAGTTTTGTACCATTACTGGTATTGGGTTGTTTTGAACTTGTGGAATGGGTGCCGCTACATTTTGGGCTTGGTTGATAGCTACTTGATTATTTTGCGCATTTAGATTTGCTTGTAACACTCCCTGACGCAGTGGCAATGATGGATCAGACAAGTTTGAGAGATCTAGTGCTTCAAAGTATTTTCTCATGAAATTAAGTGGGTTTGAAATTTCAGCCTGGAATGCCTTCATGTCAGTTAACGTCCCTTCAAATGACTCAGTTAGAGTATCAACACTTTCCTTTGTTATTTTCATGTCTTCTTTGATTTTGTTTAGATCCTTTTTGAAGGTGGTAAGATCTTTTTCTACCGGTTCAAATTTTTGGTCAATGAGATCACGAATTTTATTCTCATCAAATCCCGCCATCATAGGAGTTACACTGACTTGATCAGTGGTTACGGTATCATCAGTAGCCAAGTTAGTACCTGCAAGTAATGCGTCAAGCTCAGAATTGTTACCACCTATTGCAGAAACATCTATTTTTTCTTCTTGAGACGATGTAATCGTATCTTGTGGAGAGGGTTGTGATGGCTCTGTGATTAACTCATTTAATAGAGAATCAGCGTCAGTTGCAGCAGGTGCTGCATTTTGCACACCGGATTTATTTTTGATCGTTAATTTTGGCAACACGATCATTACAGAGGCTATGATGCTTACTGGAATTACAAAGTAGAACACCGAACTATTGATATCAAACAAAAGTTCTGGAAACATTTTGTATAAAATTAAGCTATAGATTCCGATCGTACTACCAGCAACAAACATGCGGAATTTTTCTGGTAAACTTGACAGTGTTTTTATTAAAAAAGAAAAAAGATTGCTTGGAGCGATCATAAAAAGCACTCCATTTATCCAAGATCTACGTAGCTTGTTGTGATACTTGGCACTTGTCTTTCAACAGTCAATGCTGCACCGGTTGGAACGATGATTTCTGCGTGTAGTTTGTCTAGAGCCGATGGTCTGTCTGCTGCAGAGAAACCAATTGCTAGTACTGCATGCTCACCTTGATCCAAGATAGCAT
>CAYVBR010000001.1:0-2047 GCA_964449865.1 uncultured Candidatus Nitrosotenuis sp. | reverse complement strand
CGTCATCGCTTCGAACGTCCCGACGGCAAATGAATCGATGGTCAGCTTATACTCGAGTCCGCGCTCAGGCGTGTTGGCGGCGCAGTATTGACTGTAGGCAACGACGTCCTTTCTCTGGGACTTGGGCGTTCCGTCATCGTTCATCATCCGCGTCTCGATGGAAAACTCATAGGCCTGTACATTGCCTTTTTTGAAGCGAGGCGCAAGGTTGACGGTCTCGGTAACAGCCTTGGGGATGCTGGACTGTCCAAGCAACAGCGAGGGGACAAGTAGTGCCAAAATTACGGTCAATCTCATGTGCGTCTCTTTCGTGATCCTAATGGTTCCAATGGTTGACAGGTCGGGCACAGATGCGTGCCGCGTCCGGCAGCCCTGATCTTTACAATCGTCTCGCCGCAGCGACGGCAGGGACCGCCATGCCGGTTATACACACGAAGGAACCGCGAATATTCACCGGGATTTCCGTTAACTCCTCTATAACTGTCGAACGTGGTCCCCATTTTCTTTACCGCCGCCTTGAGCACCTTGCGGACATTGGACGCCAAAGCGCCTAATTCGACATCATCCAGGCCCTTTGCCGCCCTCAAAGGATGAATACCGCTGAGGTAGAGGCTCTCGTCTGCATAAATATTGCCCACGCCGGCAAGGGCGGATTGGTCGAGCAGAAGCGCCTTGATCGATCGCCCCGATCCGGCGGCCAGCGATTTGAGCGCGGCAGCGGTTATTTCGGTAGCCTCGATTCCCAGTGAACTATAGCCATCGTCCCTGTCCTCGCGCAGGAACTCAATCACTCCGAATTTGCGGACATCCCGGAACATTAGTTTCTGAGATCCTGTGGTGAAGGTGGCAACGAAATGGTCGTGCTTCTGGCGTCGTTCCTGTCGGTCAACGATAAGTACTCTGCCGCTCATGCGCAGATGGATAAGCAATTTCCGCCCCGATTTCAACTCCGCAATGATGTATTTCCCCCGCCGCGAAAATGTCGCGAACCTGTCTCCAACCAACGATCCGAGATTGCGGTCGCGTTTTTTTAGGTGGGGTGCAATGTGCGGAATCGCCTTGATCGTCAGGCCTCGAACTCCGGCGTTCAGTCCGCGCACGACAGTTTCAACTTCCGGTAGTTCCGGCACGTCAGTTCTTCCCGAATATAAGGATCATGTTTTCGCTGACGGTGGGATTGTACGGGTCCAGTCCGGCGTTACCGAAAGCCGCCCTGAGCTTAAGATTCGCATCTTTCGCCGAGGCCGCGATCTGCGCCTTGCTCCAGAATCGCAGGCGCGTCACTTCAGCAGATCTCAGAACGCACCCGCGGTCACCTACCTGATAGATCGGCATGTGGAAATCCCAATGATTTACTGCCTGGAGATAGAATGGGGCGAAGATTGTCTCGCCGGAGAGCTTCGCCGGCAGGAAGTGCAATTGCTTCTTTTTCAGGGGCGCGGGATTGACAGTCTGAAGGATAAGATTACCGCTGCCCACAAGAGAACGGCTCATCTGTGTGATCGCCCTGTCGAGCGCTTGTTGAGTCAGCAGGTGCGGAAGCGTGTTCCCCAGCACAATGATCTGGTCAAAGGACTCTTTGAACTTGGCCGGGAGCCGCGCCATGTCGCCAGTCTCGAAACGGACTCCCGGCAACTGCGCGTACTTCGAGCGCGCCTTTGCGATCATCTCCTGCGAGAGGTCGATTCCCAGATAGTCAATTCCGGCAGCCGCATAAAGCGGTGCGTGGCCGCCGTCACCGCAGCCGATGTCGAGCACGCGCGTCGGCTTGAGCGTATCCAATAGATACCTGAACAACTTCTGTTCCTTATCGTGGCGGCTTTCCCAATCGACCTTGAGATCGTAGACCGGCGCGAGCTTCTCATAGAAGCGATTGCTGTTTGAGCTTGATTTCATGAGGATCTGCAGTGATGCGTATCAAAGATTCTCTTGTTAAGACAACGGCCACCAGTATATTGGGCAACCCATGACTGGTCAAGACAAAATCCTCGCAGGACTGAATAGTGAACAGCACCAGGCGGTGACTCACGTCGATGGGCCTGTGCTG